>NZ_WINH01000033.1 GCF_010993985.1 Paraferrimonas sp. SM1919
GAACACTAAAGTACATTGAGAAAATCGTTTTGTTGATTTTCAAATGCCTGTGAGTGCCCACACAGATTACTTGATTATATTGTTAAAGAACGTTTGACCGTGTCGGTCAGGGCTGCGTATCTTAATGATTTTGAGCCCGTGGTCAAGGGTTATTTTTAAAAAGTTTTTCAACCGTTTAAGTTTTAACCTCAACCCTGACTGAGCTACCTTGTAGCTCCAACGTTGCTGGCGCTTTAGTGCCTTGCTCCGTGTCAGTGGATGCGCATTATAGGGAGCGGATTTATTTACGCAACCCCTTTTTGAAAAAAAGATCTTTGATCGGCTAAGAAATAAACTTAGGCGTGGTTAGATCACATTTACTCTGTGATAAATGGTTAAAGGCTGCTCGCCTCGAACAATAAACGCAGACCATAACTATAGTAGATCATCGATTCATCTGCATAATTAATTTTTAGTCACGCTAGACTTATGGCCTTGTAAGACTCTTAGAAATTAATTAGTCATAAAGCGAGTAAACACTTACTAAATTTTTAAATACAAAAAAGCCGAGCATATGCTCGGCTTTTTTTGAGTAATATTAATTACTCTGCAGAAGCTTCTTCTTGAGCTTCTGGACGACCTACTAGCTCGATGTATGCCATAGGAGCATTATCACCAGCACGGAAGCCGCACTTAAGAATACGGGTGTAACCACCAGGACGATCCTGGTAGCGTGGGCCCAATTCATTAAATAGTTTACCTACAACTTCGCTATCACGAGTGCGGGCAAATGCCAAACGACGGTTAGCAACACTGTCAGTTTTGGCTAGAGTAATTAAAGGTTCAACTACACGACGCAGTTCTTTCGCCTTAGCTACAGTCGTTTTGATCACTTCGTGACGAACGATTGAGCCTGCCATGTTGCGAAACATGGCTTGACGGTGGCTGCTGTTACGGTTTAGTTGACGACCACTCTTACGATGGCGCATAACCTAATCCTTCTACCTTAATTATGTTGACTTAGTATTACATGTCATCTAGTAAACTAGCAGGTGGCCAGTTTTCTAGACGCATACCAAGCGATAAACCACGAGAAGCTAAAACATCCTTAATTTCAGTAAGAGATTTCTTACCTAAGTTAGGTGTTTTTAGAAGCTCTACTTCGGTACGCTGTACTAAGTCACCGATGTAATGGATTGCTTCAGCTTTTAAACAATTCGCTGAACGTACAGTCAGTTCTAAATCGTCGACAGGACGTAGCAGAATCGGATCAAACTCTGGCTTAGCTTCTTCTTGTACCGGCTCAGAAACATCACGTAAATCCACAAAAGCGTCTAATTGTTCAGCAAGAATTGTTGCTGAACGACGAATCGCTTCTTCTGGATCCAGTGTGCCGTTGGTAGTCATATCGATCACTAGTTTATCTAGGTCGGTACGCTGCTCAACACGAGCCGCTTCAACGTTGTACGCAATGCGTGCAACAGGTGAGAATGAAGCATCAACCAGCAAGCGACCAATAGGACGCTCATCTTCTTCAACTTGTGCGCGAGCAGAAGCCGGAACATAACCACGACCGCGTTCTACGCGAATACGCATGTTGATATCTGTGTCACCGGTTAGATGACAGATAACATGATCCGGATTAACTACAGTTACATCACCATCATGGGTAATGTCTGCTGCGGTAACAGGGCCTTTGCCTGACTTGCTAAGAGTCAGCATTGCTTCGTCTTTGCCTTCAACAACTACAGCCAAACCTTTAAGGTTTAGTAGGATTTCAAGAATGTCTTCTTGAACACCTTCTTTACTACTGTACTCATGCAATACACCGTCGATTTCTACTTCGGTGACTGCACATCCTGGCATGGATGATAAAAGAATACGGCGTAAAGCGTTTCCTAGTGTATGACCAAAGCCGCGCTCTAGAGGCTCTAGAGTAACTTTGGCACGCGTTTGGCTGACTTGTTCAATATCAACAAGACGCGGTTTAAGAAAATCAGTAACAGAACCCTGCATTGTGTCCTCTCTATAAAAGTTGCTTTACTTAGAGTAAAGCTCGACGATCAGCTGTTCGTTAATGTCAGCAGACAAATCACTACGTTCTGGCTGACGTTTGAACACGCCTTCCAGTTTCGCTTCGTTTAATTCTACCCAAGATGGCTTTTCACGTTGACCAGCCATTTCTAGTGCAGATTTAATACGAACTTGCTTCTGTGCTTTTTCACGAACGCTAATAACGTCGTTTACAGACACAGAGTAAGATGGGATGTTAACTACTTTGCCATTAACTAAAATAGCTTTGTGGCTAACTAGCTGACGCGACTCTGCACGAGTTGCGCCGAAGCCCATGCGGTAAACAACATTGTCAAGACGGCCTTCAAGTAGTTGAAGCAGGTTTTCACCTGTATTACCTTTTTGTCTTGCCGCAGCTTTATAGTAGTTGCGGAATTGTTTTTCTAGTACACCGTACATACGACGTACTTTTTGTTTTTCGCGAAGCTGAACACCGTAATCAGATAGACGGCTACGACGCGCGCCATGCTGACCAGGAACAGTGTCTAACTTACACTTAGAGTCAATTGCTCTTGCACCGCTTTTTAGGAACAAGTCTGTTCCTTCGCGGCGGCTTAGCTTGAGTTTAGGGCCCAAGTATCTTGCCATGATCTTTCTCCAACTTTCCTAAGACGTCTTAAACGCGACGTTTCTTAGGTGGGCGACAACCATTGTGAGGGATCGGGGTAACATCAGTGATGTTAGTGATCTTATAACCAGCAGCGTTTAATGCACGGATTGCTGATTCACGACCTGGACCCGGACCCTTAACGAAAACTTCTAGGTTTTTAACACCGTAATCTTGAGCAGCAGTACCTGCGCGCTCAGCGGCTACCTGTGCAGCGAATGGGGTAGATTTACGTGAACCACGGAAACCTGAACCACCTGCAGTAGCCCATGACAGTGCATTACCTTGACGATCGGTAATGGTTACAATTGTGTTGTTGAAAGATGCATGGATGTGAGCCATACCATCTGCAACTTGTTTACGTACGCGTTTACGAGAACGTGACGGAACTTTAGCCATAACTTACCTTCCCGTTACTTCTTAATTGGTTTACGAGGACCTTTACGCGTACGCGCATTGGTCTTAGTACGTTGCCCACGAAGTGGAAGGCTACGACGATGGCGAAGACCACGGTAACAACCAAGGTCCATAAGACGCTTGATGTTCATTGATACTTCACGACGTAGGTCACCTTCTACAGTGAATTTGGCAACCTCTTCACGAAGCAGATCAATCTGTGCTTCGTCTAGCTCCTGAATCTTAGCATCTTCGGCAATACCGGTCGCAGCACAAATTTGCTGTGAACGAGTAAGACCGATACCGTAGATTGCTGTTAAAGCAATTACAGTGTGCTTATGTTCAGGAATGTTAATGCCAGCTATACGGGCCACTATGCACTCCTAATATTTAAAGGTCTATCTGTGAAAAGCCCGGTAGGATACCCAACAGATAGACATATTGCAAACAAATATTTTGACAGCCCTCACAGGGCTGTCAAATAGTTCTTAGCCTTGACGCTGTTTGTGTTTTGGTTCAACACAAATTACGCGTACAACACCGTTACGTTTGATGATCTTGCAGTTACGGCAGATCTTCTTCACGGAAGCACGAACTTTCATTTCATCACTCCGTCATAACTTAGCGCCCAAAACGATCAAGATTCGCTTTGTTCACCAAATTAGCCTTTTTCATGACAGATTCATATTGAAGAGACATCATATGAGTCTGTACTTGAGCCATGAAATCCATGATAACGACAACCATAATCAACAACGATGTACCGCCGAAGTAAAATGGTACGTTCCATGTAATTAACATGAACTCTGGAATTAAACAAATAAAGGTTATGTACAACGCACCCGCAAGGGTTAATCGTGTCATCACTTTATCAATGTATCGAGAGGTTTGCTCTCCTGGACGAATACCCGGGACAAACGCTCCACTCTTCTTCAAATTTTCAGCTGTTTCACGTGGGTTGAAAACCAACGCTGTATAGAAGAAACAGAAGAAGATAATTGCAGCTGCATATATTACCACATAAAGTGGCTGACCGGGCGATAACATTAAAGAAATATCGCTTAACCACGACATGCTCTCATTTTGACCAAACCAACTTGCTAAAGTTGATGGGAACAGAATGATTGATGAAGCAAAAATCGGTGGAATTACACCAGCCATGTTCAATTTCAATGGTAAATGTGAACTTTGTCCTGCAAATACCTTACGGCCTTGCTGACGTTTTGCATAGTTAACAACAATACGTCGTTGACCACGCTCAACAAATACTACGAAATATGTTACTGCAAATACAATGCCTACCATTAACAGTAGGACAAGAACGTTTAAGTCACCTTGACGCGCTTGCTCGGCTGTTTGGGCAAATGCTGAAGGTAAACCTGCAACAATACCAGCAAAAATCAAAATTGATATGCCGTTGCCAATGCCGCGTTCAGTAATCTGTTCACCTAACCACATTAAAAACATGGTACCGGTTACTAAAGATACAATCGCAACAAATACAAACCCAGGTCCTGGAGTCGTAACCAACCCTTCTCCCATGCTGCCACTATTAAGGGCAGATGCGATACCGATTGATTGCAGCGTTCCAAGAACTAATGTGCCGTAGCGAGTATACTGGCTAATCTTTTTACGACCCGCTTCACCTTCTTTCTTGAGTTCCATGAAAGTAGGATGAACCACAGTCATTAATTGCATGATAATCGATGCCGAAATATAAGGCATGATACCAAGTGCAAAGATAGAAGCACGCTCAAGGGCACCACCCGAGAACATGTTAAACATGCCTAGGATGGTATCCTTTTGCTGATTAAATACTTCAGCCAGAACAGCAGCGTCAATACCAGGGATCGGAACAAACGAACCTGCTCTAAAGACGATTATCGCGCCTAATACGAACAGGAGACGATGCTTCAACTCCGTTAAGCCACCTTTGCCATTTGATTCTAATCCTGGTTTTGCCATTGACGTCTTATTCCTCGATCTTTCCACCTGCAGCTTCAATTGCTGCACGTGCACCTTTGGTTGCTTTTAGACCTTTTACGGTCACTGGGCGTTCAATGGTACCTGAAAGAACGATTTTAGCAAACTGGATATTGCGAGATAGAACATTAGCATCTTTCAATGTGTTCAGATCGATAATATCACCGCTTACTTTAGCAAGTTCGCTTAGGCGAACTTCAGAGCTAACCAATGCTTTACGTGAAGTAAAACCAAATTTTGGTAAGCGCTGTTTCAATGGCATTTGACCGCCTTCAAAACCTGGACGAACGCCGCCACCTGAACGTGACTTTTGGCCTTTATGACCACGACCGCCAGTTTTACCTAGGCCAGAACCGATACCACGACCTACACGCTTAGGTGCAGTTTTAGCACCTGCCGCTGGAGATAGAGTGTTTAAACGCATTCTTATTCCTCCACCGATACCATGTAGTAAACCTTGTTGATCATGCCGCGTACTGCTGGCGTGTCTTCAAGTTCTACAGTGTGACCGATTTTACGTAAACCCAGGCCAACTAGAGTTGCACGGTGCTTTGGAAGACGACCGATAGAGCTCTTAGTTTGAGTAACTTTAACTGTTTTCTTAGCCATGGTATTACTCCTGAATGCTTTCAACAGTCAGGCCACGTTTAGCCGCAACTTGCTCAGGAGACTTCATATCTACTAGAGCGTTGATAGTTGCACGAACAACGTTAACTGGGTTAGTTGAACCGTAAGCTTTTGATAGTACGTTATGTACACCAACAACTTCAAGAACAGCGCGCATCGCACCACCGGCAATAATACCAGTACCTTCTGAAGCTGGTTGCATGTAAACACGTGAACCTGAGTGACGGCCCTTAACTGGGTGGAAAAGAGTACCGTTGTTCAGAGCTACAGTGCTGATGTTACGCTTCGCTTTTTCCATTGCTTTTTGAATTGCAGCTGGAACTTCACGAGCTTTACCGTAACCAAAGCCTACTTTGCCGTTACCATCACCCACTACCGTTAGAGCAGTGAAGCTGAAGATACGACCACCTTTAACTACTTTCGATACGCGGTTTACTGCAATTAACTTTTCTTGCAGATCGCCGCCTTTCGCTTCAATGTTTGCCATTTTTGACTCCACCTTAGAACTGGAGGCCAGCTTCACGAGCAGCGTCTGCTAAAGCAGCAACGCGACCGTGATACTTGAAACCAGAGCGATCAAAAGCAACATTTGAGATGCCTTTTTCAATCGCACGTTCAGCAACAGCCTTACCAACGGCCTTAGCCGCTTCAACATTACCAGTAGACTTAAGCTCTGCTTTAACTGCTTTTTCAACAGTTGAAGCTGAACATACTACTGTCGCTTCAGGGCTGATAACCTGAGCGTAAATGTGGCTAGGAGTACGGTGAATAACCAGGCGATTCACGCCCAGCTCTTTCATTTTCGCACGAGCTTTAGTAGCACGGCGTAAACGAGCTGTTTTCTTATCCATATCGCGTTACCTACTTCTTCTTGGCTTCTTTACGGCGTACATTTTCATCACTATAACGAACACCTTTACCTTTATAAGGCTCAGGAGCACGGTAAGCGCGAATTTCTGCAGCTACTTGACCAACTACTTGCTTGTCAGCACCTTTGATGACAAGTTCAGTTTGGCTAGGAGCTTCAGCTGTAACACCTGCTGGAAGCGCGTAATCAATCGGGTGTGAGAAACCTAGTGAAAGGTTGATTGTGTTGCCTTTAACAGCTGCACGGTAACCAACACCAATAAGTGTTAACTTTTTCTCAAAACCTTCAGAAACGCCTTTAACCATGTTGTTAACGATAGCACGAGCTGTACCAGCTTGTGCCCAAGCACCAGCAACACCTTCACGAGGGCCGAAAGTTACTTGGTTGTCTTCAACAGCGATTACAGCGCCATTGTTAAATACGTAAGTCAGGTTACCTTTGCTGCCTTTAATAGCAACTTCCTGACCGTTAACCGATACCTCTACGCCAGCTGGAATAGAGACTGGTGCTTTAGCTACACGAGACATTATCTATTCCTTATTAAGCTACGTAGCAGATAACTTCGCCGCCTAGACCCGCTTTACGGGCAGCACGGTCGGTCATCACGCCTTTTGAAGTAGAAACAATTGCGATACCTAGACCAGCCATCACCTTTGGTAACTCATCTTTCTTTTTGTAGATGCGTAGACCAGGGCGAGATACACGCTGGATAGTTTCAACAACTGGTTTGCCTTGGAAGTACTTAAGAGTAACTTCTAACTCAGGCTTGGCTTCGCCGGTCACATTGTAATCTGCAACGTAACCTTCTTCTTTAAGTACCTTAGCAACAGATACCTTAACTTTTGAAGAAGGCATAGCTACTGATACTTTGCTAGCAGCTTGGCCGTTACGAATACGCGTTAGCATATCCGCAATAGGATCTTGCATGCTCATAATTGGCTTACTCCCGTAACAGTATTACCAGCTGGCTTTTTTAAGGCCAGGAACTTCACCACGCATAGCTGCTTCACGTAATTTAATACGGCTAAGGCCGAATTTACGCAGAACGCCATGTGGACGACCAGTTTGATTACAGCGGTTGCGCTGACGCGAACGGCTTGAATCACGTGGAAGGGTCTGCAGTTTTTGAACTGCTTCCCAACGGTCTTCGTCCGAGGTGCTTGGGCTAGCAATAATTGCCTTAAGAGCAGCTCGTTTCTCAGCATACTGAGCGACAAGCTTTGCACGTTTAGCTTCACGTGCCTTCATAGAATTCTTTGCCATTACGCTTACCCTTATTTCTTAAATGGGAAGTTGAATGCGTTCAACAACGCGCGACCTTCTTCATCAGTAGATGCAGTAGTAGTGATAGTAATATCCATACCACGGATCTTATCGATTTTATCATAATCGATTTCTGGGAAGATAATTTGCTCACGCACGCCCATGCTGTAGTTACCACGACCATCGAAAGACTTCGGGTTTAAACCACGGAAGTCACGAATACGTGGAATAGAAATAGAGATAAAACGCTCTAAGAATTCCCACATACGCTCGCCGCGTAGTGTAACTTTACAACCAATAGGGTAGCCATCACGGATTTTAAAGCCTGCAACTGATTTGCGTGCTTTAGTGATGATAGGCTTTTGACCAGCGATAGCAGTCATATCAGCAACAGAGTGCTCCATAACTTTCTTATCTGCAACGGCCTCGCCAACACCCATGTTCAGGGTGATTTTTTCAACCCGAGGGACTTGCATGACACTGGTATACCCAAATTGCTCCATTAGAGCAGGTACTACAGTCTCTTTGTAATTATCATGCAGTTTCGCCATCGTATAACTCCAATATTACTTAACGAGTTCACCATTCGACTTGAAGAAACGAACTTTTACGCCGTCTTCAATTCGAAAACCTACGCGATCAGCTTTGCCAGTGGCAGAGTTGAATAGTGCTAGGTTTGATGCTTGAATTGGTGCTTCCTTCTCAACGATGCCACCTTGAACGCCTAACTGTGGGTTTGGCTTCTGGTGTTTCTTGATTAGGTTTACACCCTCTACGATCATCTTTCCATTAGATAAAACAGAAGCAACCTTACCGCGTTTGCCTTTGTCTTTACCTGCTAGAACGATTACTTCGTCTTCACGTTTAATTTTCGCTGCCATTATTAGCTCCTTACAGCACTTCAGGTGCTAGGGACACGATCTTCATGAATTGCTCAGAACGCAACTCGCGAGTCACTGGCCCGAAGATACGAGTACCAATTGGCTGCAGGTTAGCGTTCAAAAGAACTGCCGCATTTCGATCGAAGCGAATAACAGAACCGTCTGAACGACGAACGCCTTTCTTAGTACGGACTACCACCGCGTTATATACATCACCTTTCTTCACTTTACCGCGAGGAATAGATTCTTTAACAGAAACCTTAATGATGTCGCCGATTCCGGCATAACGTCGATGAGAGCCACCCAAGACCTTAATACATTGTACGCTGCGAGCGCCGCTGTTATCAGCAACGTCCATCGTAGTTTGCATTTGGATCATTTTATGTGCTCCGGTATCGTTACTACACATTAACCAACACACTATTATGTTGGTCGATTACATTTTAGTGCTAATCACCAAAATGGGGGCGCAGTATAACACCCTATTTTGGAAATAACTAGCCAAAAAATAAGCGGCTCTGTGAGCCGCTTATCATAGTTCTAAATTTAGCCTAAAAATTAAGCTTTTTCTAGAACTTCTACCACTGCCCAAGACTTAGTCTTAGATACTGGACGAGTTTCGCGAATGCTCACTAGATCGCCAGCTTTACACTGGTTGGTTTCATCATGTACTGCTAACTTGGTAGTACGAGTCATGAATTTACCGTAGATCGGGTGCTTCACTTTACGTACAACAGCAACAGTAATTGATTTATCCATCTTGTCGCTAACAACACGACCTTGTAATGTACGGATTTTATCGCTCATTACGCACCTGCCTTAGCATTGATGATGGTCTTAACACGCGCAATATTGCGACGCACTTTTCTCAGTTCGCTTGATTGAGTTAACTGACCTGTCGCATGTTGCATGCGTAGGTTGAACTGCTCACGTAGTAAGTTAAGTAGTTCAGCGTTTAACTCTTCAACGCTTTTATCTTTAAGTTCGCTAGCTTTCATCACATCACCGTTTTAGTAACAAACGTGGTTTTAAGCGGAAGCTTAGCAGCTGCTAAAGTGAAAGCTTCACGCGCTAACTGTTCTGGAACACCAGCCATTTCGTACAGGACTTTGCCTGGTTGGATTTGGCATACCCAGTATTCAACGTTACCTTTACCTTTACCCATACGCACTTCTAGAGGCTTATTGGTAATTGGCTTATCAGGGAAAATTCGGATCCAAATTTTACCCTGACGCTTAACGTGACGAGTCATAGCACGACGAGCAGCCTCAATCTGGCGAGCAGTAATGCGACCACGCTCAGTAGCTTTTAGGCCGAATTCGCCAAAGCTTACTGATTGACCGCTCGCTAAACCACGGTTGCGGCCTTTAAACATTTTACGAAATTTCATTCGTTTAGGTTGCAACATGACGGGCTCTCCTATTTACCGCGAGGCTTACGCTTCTGCTGCTTTGGAGCTTCTTCAGGCTGTTGAGGTAGTAAACCACCTAAAACTTCACCTTTGAAGATCCAAACTTTAACGCCGATCACACCATAAGTGGTGTTAGCGCGAGCAGTAGAGTAGTCGATGTCTGCACGTAGAGTGTGTAGAGGTACGCGACCTTCACGGTACCACTCAGAACGTGCGATGTCAGCGCCACCTAGACGGCCACTAACTTCAACTTTAATACCTTTAGCACCTAGACGCATTGCGTTTTGTACTGCACGCTTCATAGCGCGACGGAACATAACACGGCGTTCTAGCTGTGACGCGATGCTGTCTGCAACTAGTTTAGCATCAAGCTCTGGCTTACGTACTTCAGCGATATTGATTTGCGCTGCTACGCCAGTTAGCTTAGCGATTTTTAGACGTAGTTTTTCAACGTCTTCACCTTTCTTACCGATAACCACGCCTGGACGTGCAGTGTGAATGGTGATGCGAATGCTCTTAGCTGGACGCTCGATAACAATTTTTGAAACGCTCGCACTTTCTAGTTCCTTAGTAAGGAACTGGCGAACTTCCCAATCGCTATTCAGGTTATCTGAATAGT
Organism: Paraferrimonas sp. SM1919; assembly: GCF_010993985.1. Taxonomy (GTDB): domain Bacteria; phylum Pseudomonadota; class Gammaproteobacteria; order Enterobacterales; family Shewanellaceae; genus SM1919. Next base: position 10,708 of record NZ_WINH01000033.1, read on the forward strand.
CCTTGTCGGCGTACCAGGTAGAGATCCAAGGCTTGGTAATGCCTAAGCGAATACCATTAGGATGTACTTTTTGTCCCATTGCTTAATCTCCTAGCGATCTGATACAACCACAGTGATGTGGCTGGTACGCTTGATGATACGGTCAGCACGGCCTTTAGCGCGTGGCATGATGCGTTTCATAGTTGGACCTGCATCAACGAATACAGTTGAAACTTTCAACTCGTCAATGTCCATACCTTCATTGTGCTCTGCGTTAGCGATAGCTGCATCTAGAACTTTCTTCATGATGCCTGCAGCTTTTTGTGAGCTGAAAGCAAGAATTTCTAGAGCGCGAGCAACAGGTAGTCCACGGATTTGGTCAGCTACTAGACGTGCCTTTTGAGGCGACGTACGAGCGAAACGATGTTTTGATAACACTTCCATCTTACACTCCTAGATTAACGCTTCTTCGCTTTCTTATCCGCAGCATGACCGCGGTAAGTGCGAGTTGGGGCGAATTCGCCTAGCTTGTGACCGATCATTTCGTCAGTTACGAAAACTGGAACGTGCTGACGACCATTATGGACAGCTAAGGTTAGACCAATCATATCTGGAATGATCATAGAACGACGAGACCAAGTTTTAATTGGCTTCTTATCGTTGTTTTCCAAAGCTGACTCTACCTTCTTCAAGAGGTGTAGGTCAATGAAAGGACCTTTCTTGAGAGAACGTGGCATGATGAATCCTCTTATTTCTTGTTACGACGACGTACAATGTACTGGTCAGTACGCTTGTTCTTACGGGTTTTGTAACCCTTAGTTGGGGTACCCCAAGGTGACACCGGGTGACGACCACCAGACGTACGACCTTCACCACCACCGTGTGGGTGATCTACCGGGTTCATAGCAACACCACGAACTGTCGGACGAATACCACGCCAACGGGTTGCACCAGCTTTACCTAATTGGCGAAGCATGTGCTCAGCGTTACCAACTTCACCGATGGTCGCACGACCTTCAGAAAGTACTTTACGCATTTCGCCAGAGCGAAGACGTAGAGTTACATATGCGCCATCACGAGCAATGATCTGTACGTAAGCACCAGCAGAACGAGCAATTTGACCGCCCTTACCTGGTTTAAGCTCTACGTTGTGTACAACAGAACCTACTGGGATGTTGCGCATTGGTAATGCGTTACCAACTTTAATGTCAGCATCTTGACCAGAGCGAATCACGTCACCAGCAACTAAACCTTTAGGTGCTAGGATGTAACGGCGCTCACCGTCTTTGTAAAGTACTAGTGCGATGTTCGCGCTACGGTTTGGATCATATTCCAAACGCTCAACTTTACCTTCGATACCGTCTTTATTACGTTTGAAGTCAATAATACGGTAGTGTTGCTTGTGACCACCACCAATATGACGTGTAGTAATACGACCAGCGTTGTTACGACCACCTGTCTTAGACTTTTTGTCTAAAAGGGCCGCAAATGGCTTACCTTTATGCAGGTCCGCGTTAACCACTTTAACTACGTGGCGGCGACCCGGAGAGGTAGGCTTACACTTAACAATAGCCATGTGTTATCTCCTTCCTGCTTATTCTGCGTTGCCGACGAAGTCTAGCTCCGCGCCATCTGCTAAAGTAACGTAAGCTTTTTTCCAGTCACTACGACGACCGAAACGAGCACCTGTACGCTTAGTTTTACCTTTAGCTACTAGGGTGCGAACCGCTTTTACTTCAACTTCAAATAGTTTCTCAACTGCTTTTTTGATTTCCAGCTTAGTGGCATCAACAGCAACTTTAAGAACTACAGTATTTGTATTCTCAGCAGCAATCGTGCTCTTTTCAGAGATGTGCGGAGCTAAGATTACTTTTAGTAAACGCTCTTCACGGATCATGCTAACATCTCCTCAATTTGCTTAACTGCATCCGCAGTTACAAGCACTTTGTCGAACGCGATTAGGCTAACTGGATCAATACCGTTAACGTCACGAACGTCTACCTTATAAAGGTTACGTGCTGCTAAGAATAAGTTTTCGTCAACTTCTGGAGTTACGATTAAAACGTCGTTTAATTCGAACTCTTTTAGTTTAGCAACTAATTCTTTAGTCTTTGGAGCTTCAATACCGAACTTCTCAACAACGATTAGACGATCTTGACGTACTAGCTCAGAGAAAATACTTTTCAATGCACCGCGGTACATCTTCTTGTTGATCTTCTGGCTGTGGTCTTGAGTCTTAGCTGCGAAAGTAACACCACCGCTGCGCCATAGAGGGCTACGGATTGTACCTGCACGAGCACGACCAGTACCTTTTTGTTTCCAAGGCTTCTTGCCGCCACCTGACACTTCAGAGCGAGTCTTTTGAGCACGCGTGCCTTGACGAGCGTTGGCAGCGAATGCTACAACTACTTGGTGCACGAGAGCTTCGTTAAAATCGCGACCAAAGGTAGTTTCGGAAACTTCAAGAGCGCTTTGCGCGTCTTTCAATACCAATTCCATTACTATCTCCCGGATTACGCTTTAACGGCGGGTTTAACAATCAGGTTTCCACCGACTGCACCTGGTACCGCACCTTTGATTAATAGCAAGTTACGCTCAGCGTCTACGCGAACTAGTTCAAGTGATTGAACCGTTACACGCTCGTCGCCCATGTGACCAGCCATTTTCTTACCTTTGAATACACGGCCTGGGGTTTGGTTTTGACCAATAGAACCCGGGGCACGGTGTGACAAAGAGTTACCGTGTGTTGCGTCTTGGGTAGAGAAGTTCCAGCGCTTAACTGCACCTTGGAAACCTTTACCTTTTGAACGGCCAACCACATCTACTTTTTTAACATCATTAAAGATGTCAACTTTAAATTCTGCACCAACTTCAACGTCTGCGCCTTCTTCAGCGTCAAGACGGAATTCCCACAGACCACGACCGGCTTCAACGCCAGCTTTAGCAAAGTGACCTGCTTCAGCTTTATTTACGCGGCTTGCTTTCTTGGTGCCAGTAGTAATTTGAATTGAACGGTAACCGTCAGTTTCTAGGCTTTTAACCTGAGTAACTTTGTTAGGCTCAACTTCTACTACTGTGACAGGGATAGAAACACCATCTTCAGTGAAGATGCGAGTCATACCCACTTTACGACCTACTAGACCGATAGTCATTTCATAAACCTCTTTCGATTCAGATCTCTAGCCCAGGCTGATCTGGACATCAACACCAGCTGCAAGATCTAAACGCATTAGTGCGTCAACAGTCTTGTCAGTTGGCTCCACAATATCAACTAAACGCTTGTGAGTACGGATTTCGTACTGATCACGTGCGTCTTTATTCACGTGTGGAGAGATCAAAACGGTAAAGCGCTCTTTGCGAGTAGGTAGTGGAATTGGACCACGTACCTGAGCACCAGTGCGCTTAGCAGTTTCAACGATTTCCGCTGTTGACTGATCGATCAGACGATGATCGAACGCCTTTAAGCGGATACGGATTCTTTGGTTCTGCATTGACCAGAGCTCCCAAATTTAGACATACAAAAAACCGCCCTATACTTTCCCTAATATCAGAAAGATAGAGTGATTACTTTTCCCATTCGACTCCAAATCGGAATCGCTGTCTTGTAACCAGACAATTGCTGATTACATATCTATTCTCTGCTGTCGTTACGATAGCGAGATGTGCATTATACTTAAAAAGCTTGTTATAGCAACTCTTTTATGAGGGCATTTTACACAGAGCTTTAAAAGTGAGCACTAGATCAAAAAGGCGAGCTGAAGCTCGCCTTTTTTAGTGTGTAAACAATCGTGATATTACTCTACGATTGAAGCTACAACACCAGCACCTACGGTACGGCCACCTTCACGGATAGCGAAACGTAGACCTTCGTCCATCGCGATTGGGCAGATTAGCTCTACTACCATCTTGATGTTATCGCCAGGCATTACCATTTCTACGCCTTCTGGTAGCTCGATAGTACCAGTTACGTCAGTTGTACGGAAGTAGAACTGTGGACGGTAACCTTTGAAGAATGGAGTATGACGGCCACCTTCGTCTTTTGAAAGTACGTATACTTCTGATTCGAACTTAGTGTGCGGGTTGATTGAACCAGGCTTAGCTAGTACTTGACCACGCTGTACTTCTTCACGCTTAGTACCACGTAGAAGAACACCACAGTTCTCACCAGCACGACCTTCGTCTAGAAGCTTACGGAACATCTCTACACCAGTACAAGTAGTAGAAGTAGTCTCTTTAATACCTACGATTTCTACTTCGTCACCTACGCGTATGATACCACGCTCAACACGACCAGTTACTACTGTACCACGGCCTTGAATTGAGAATACGTCTTCGATTGGTAGTAGGAACGGACGATCGATGTCACGCTCTGGCTCTGGAATGTATGAATCTAGTGCTTCGGCTAGTTCTACAATCTTGTCTTCCCACTCTTTCTCGCCGTTTAGGGCGCCTAGAGCTGAACCTTGGATAACTGGTAGGTCATCACCTGGGAAGTCATACTCAGATAGAAGTTCACGTACTTCCATTTCTACTAGCTCTAGAAGCTCTTCATCATCAACCATGTCACACTTGTTCATGAATACGATGATGTAAGGTACGCCAACCTGACGAGAAAGTAGGATGTGCTCACGAGTTTGTGGCATTGGACCATCTGTAGAAGCTACTACTAGGATAGCGCCGTCCATCTGTGCAGCACCAGTGATCATGTTTTTAACATAATCCGCGTGTCCTGGACAGTCTACGTGTGCGTAGTGACGAGTTGGAGTATCGTACTCAACGTGAGAAGTAGAAATTGTAATACCACGCTCACGCTCTTCTGGAGCGTTATCGATAGATGCGAAGTCTTTTGCTTCACCACCGTATACTTTAGCTAAAGTAGTACAGATTGCAGCAGTTAGAGTGGTTTTACCGTGGTCAACGTGGCCGATTGTACCAACGTTAACGTGCGGTTTATTACGTTCAAATTTTTCTTTAGACACGACGTCTCTTCCTTTTGTTAATCAAGATACTGAAACAACACAGTATCTATTAAGTTTGCAATTAATGCTTTTCAATGATCGCTTGTGCAATCTTTTGCGGTGCTTCTGCATACTTTAAGAACTGCATCGAGTATGAGGCACGACCTTGAGTAGCACTGCGCAAGTCGGTTGCATAACCGAACATTTCAGACAAGGGAACATTTGCGTGAACTAACTTAATGCCAGCAACGCCATCGTCCATGCCTTCAATTAACCCACGACGGCGATTTAAATCACCAACTACATCTCCCATATAATCTTCAGGAGTTGTAACTTCAACCTTCATAAGAGGCTCTAGTAAAGCAGGATTTGCTTCAAGGGCACCTTTCTTAAATGCCATTGAGCCTGCAATTTTAAACGCCATCTCATTTGAGTCAACATCGTGGAATGAACCATCGAACAATGTAGCACGGACTTTTAATACTGGATAGCCAGCCAAGACCCCTTGCTCCATTTGATCTTTGATACCTTTTTCAACTGCTGGGATGTATTCACGGGGAACGGTACCACCAACAATCTCATTGACGAACTGGAAGTTATCTTCGCTATCTTCAGGTAACGGCTCTAATTTTAGCCAAACATGGCCATATTGACCACGTCCACCTGATTGACGAACAAATTTACCTTCCACTTCTACAGTGCTGTTAATACATTCACGATAGGCAACTTGCGGTTTACCTACGTTACATTCAACACTAAATTCACGACGCATACGATCAATGATAATGTCTAGGTGAAGTTCACCCATACCAGAGATCAGGGTTTGACCTGATTCTTCATCACTTTCTACGCGGAATGATGGGTCTTCAGCTGCTAATTTACCTAGCGCCACACCCATTTTTTCTTGGTCTGCTTTTGAGCGAGGCTCTACTGCAATTTGAATAACTGGCTCAGGAAATTCCATCCGCTCAAGGATAACTTTGTTATTCATATCACATAGGGTATCACCTGTTGTGACATCCTTTAGACCGATCATCGCTGCAATATCACCTGCGCGAACTTCATTAATTTCTTTACGATCATTAGAATGCATTTGCACCATGCGGCCAATACGCTCTTTCTTTTGTTTAACTGAGTTATAAACCATTTTACCGGTTTCAATCACCCCAGAATAAACACGAACGAAGGTTAAGGTGCCTACGAAAGGATCGGTTGCAATTTTGAATGCTAGTGCAGAAAATGGTTCATCGTCAGATGATAAACGTGAAACATCATTGCCATCTTCATCTTCACCCGTGATCGCTTTAACTTCATTCGGTGCAGGTAAAAACTCAATAACCGCGTCAAGAACCGCTTGCACGCCTTTGTTCTTGAATGCACTACCACAGGTAGCTAGAACGATTTCATTATTTAGAGTACGTTGACGTAGAGCAGCTTTAATCTCTTCTTCGGTCAGTTCGCCTTCTTCTAAATACTTATCCATCAGTTCTTCTGATGCTTCGGCTGCAGCTTCCACCATATTCATACGCCATTCTTCTGCAAGCTCTTGCATATCAGCTGGAATATCATCGTAAGTGAAAGTCATGCCTTGATCTGCTTCGTTCCAGTTAATCAACTTCATTTTGATTAAGTCGATTACGCCTGAAAACTCATCTTCAGCACCAACGTTTAGTTGAATTGGCACACAATTAGCGCCAAGACGTTGTTTAATTTGGTCTACTACTCGTAGAAAGTCTGCACCGGCACGGTCCATTTTATTTACGAATACCATACGTGGTACTTCGTATTTGTCCGCTTGACGCCATACAGTTTCAGATTGTGGCTCAACGCCTGAGGATCCACAGAAAACAACAACGGCACCATCAAGCACACGCAATGAACGCTCTACTTCAATCGTAAAGTCAACGTGTCCAGGGGTATCGATAATATTGACTCGATGTTCATCGAACTGAGCTTGCATACCACGCCAAAAAGTCGTAGTAGCTGCAGAAGTGATAGTAATGCCACGTTCTTGCTCTTGTTCCATCCAATCCATTGTCGCCGCACCATCGTGTACTTCACCAATCTTATGTGAAAGACCTGTGTAGTATAAGATGCGTTCAGTGGTAGTGGTTTTTCCTGCATCAACGTGCGCACAAATACCAATATTACGGTAGCGCTCTAGTTTGGTTGTACGGGCCACAAATTTTCCCTCTCTAGGTTTATCATTACCTAGTATAAATGAAAATACGAGCCCCGTAGGGCTCGTACTAAAAAGGTATTACCAACGGTAGTGGGCAAATGCCTTGTTAGCTTCAGCCATCTTATGAACGTCTTCACGTTTCTTAACAGCTGTACCTTTGTTTTCGGCAGCATCTAGCATTTCACCAGCTAGACGGTACGCCATAGATTTTTCACCACGCTTACGTGCAGCTTCTACTAACCAGCGCATTGCAAGTGTGTTACGACGAACTGGACGTACTTCTACAGGAACTTGGTAAGTAGAACCACCAACGCGACGAGATTTAACCTCAACGCTTGGGCGAACGTTATCTAGCGCAGCTTCGAAAAGTTCTAGGTGGTCTTTACCGCTCTTGTTAGCAGCAGTGTCTAGTGCATTGTAAATAATTTTTTCAGCAATAGATTTTTTACCATCAAGCATCAATACGTTGATGAACTTAGCTAGTAATTCACTATTAAACTTTGGATCAGGTAGGATCTTACGTTGACCTACTACGCGACGTCTTGGCATTTTATTGCTCCGTATTCTTCAGGGATTTCCAAAACTGAAAATCTCAATTAATGAGTTTGGCCTTACTTAACGGAAAGCGTTAAGACTTAGGTCTCTTAGCACCGTACTTAGAACGACCTTGGCGACGATCAGAAACGCCAGCACAGTCTAAAGCACCGCGAACAGTGTGGTAACGAACACCAGGTAAATCTTTAACACGACCACCACGGATAAGAATCACGCTGTGCTCTTGTAGGTTGTGGCCTTCACCACCGATGTATGAAGTTACTTCATAACCGTTTGTTAGACGAACACGCGCTACTTTACGCATTGCAGAGTTCGGCTTTTTAGGTGTTGTGGTGTATACACGAGTACATACGCCACGCTTTTGAGGTGCAGCTTCTAACGCAGGCACATTAGTTTTAACAACTTTTGGCTTACGAGCTTTGCGCACCAACTGGTTAACAGTTGCCATTTATATAGCTCCAATCAGTAAAAACTGAATTACATAAGTTTGTGAAAAATCTCCCCCTAAATTAGGGGAGGCGAAATTTTAGAAAGGTCTTACAAGGAAGTCAAGAAATTGCCGACTTTCTCACCAGAAATCTTTGCTTTTTAGTGATCCAGTACGGAATATAGTCGTCTTTCTAACATTACCTAACTCACGAGAGCCAAATATCTCTCTTCATGACAAGCATATGGTTATAAAAAAGGCGCCCTTTGGGCGCCTTCTGTAAATCAGTTAACCTTTAGTTATCTGAATTTAATGACGCGTTCAATAAGTCCGCTAGGTTCTGTTCGGCCTCTGAAGCTGAAACCGTTGGTTCCTGAACTTCTTCCGATGAACCTTTGTTTTCTTGGCGTTGCTTATGATAAGCATAACCAGTACCCGCTGGAATCAATCGACCTACGATTACGTTCTCTTTTAGACCACGTAATGGATCAACTTTACCTGCTACCGCAGCTTCAGTTAGAACACGTGTAGTTTCTTGGAACGATGCCGCAGAGATGAACGACTCAGTCGCTAGCGAAGCTTTAGTAATACCCATGAGTTCACGTTCAAACTCAATTAATGGTAGACCATTAGCTTCACGCTCACGGTTAGCAATCTTCACGCGGGCGACTTCAGCTTGTTCACCTTCTAGGAACTCGCTGTCATGTGCCTTAGTGATGATACACTTACGTAGCATCTGACGAATAATTACTTCAATGTGCTTGTCGTTGATCTTTACACCTTGTAGACGGTATACATCTTGTACTTCGTTTACGATGTAATTTGCAACATGCTGGATACCACGTAGACGTAAAATATCATGCGGTGACTCAGGGCCATCGGCAATCACTTCACCTTTTTCTACTTTTTCACCTTCAAACACGTTCAGGTTACGCCACTTAGGAATCATTTCCTCGTATGGGTTACCGCCTTCAGCTGGGGTAATGACCAGACGACGTTTACCTTTGGTTTCTTTACCGAAGGAGATAGTTCCTGAAACCTCTGCAAGAATTGCTGGTTCTTTAGGCTTACGCGCTTCAAATAAGTCAGCAACTCGTGGTAGACCACCGGTAATATCGCGAGTCTTCGAAGATTCCTGTGGGATACGTGCAATCGCATCACCTACATTAATTTCTTCACCGTCTTGTAAGCTAATGATCGCATTACCTGGTAAGAAGTATTGAGCAGGTACATCAGTACCAGCAATCAATAATTCGTTACCCGATGAATCAACTAACTTAACCATCGGACGCATCTCTTTACCTGCTGTAGGACGTTGAGATGGGTCTAACACTACGATAGAAGATAGACCGGTTAGCTCATCAGTTTGGCTTTCCATAGTCACACCATCGATAAGATCAACAAATTTAACCTTACCTTTCACCTCTGTAATAATCGGGTGAGTGTGTGGATCCCAATTCGCGATGATGTCACCAGCATTTACTGAACCATCTTCTTTAACTTCAAGTACAGTACCGTAAGGAACCTTGTAACGCTCTTTCTCTTGACCTAATTCGTTAATTACCGCTAACTCAGAAGAGCGCGAGGTAATAACAAGTTTATTGTCAGCATTAGTTACATGCTTAGCATTGTGTAACTTCAGAGAACCACTGGTCTTAACTTGGACGTTGTTTTCAGCTGATGCTCTAGATGCCGCACCACCGATGTGGAAGGTACGCATTGTTAGCTGTGTACCTGGCTCACCGATAGATTGTGCCGCAATCACACCAATTGACTCACCCATGTTGGTAATATGGCCGCGAGCTAGGTCACGTCCATAACAGTGGGCACAGACACCAAAATCAGTTTCGCAGCTAATAACAGAACGAACTAAGACTTCATCGATTGAGTTATCTTCTAGTACGTCACACCACTTCTCATCAAGAAGTGTGTTACGAGCAACCAATATCTCTGTGGTACCTGGCTTGAATACATCTTGTGCTACTACACGACCTAGAACACGCTCGCGTAGTGGTTCAACAACGTCACCGCCTTCAATTAGCGGCTTCATTGCTACACCTTTCTCGGTGCCACAATCTTCTTCAATTACTACTAAATCTTGAGCAACGTCTACTAGACGACGTGTTAGGTAACCCGAGTTCGCGGTCTTAAGTGCGGTATCCGCAAGACCTTTACGAGCACCGTGAGTCGAAATAAAGTACTGAGATACGTTCAGACCTTCACGGAAGTTAGCCACAATTGGCGTCTCAATAATAGAGCCATCTGGCTTAGCCATTAGACCACGCATACCCGCTAACTGACGGATCTGAGCGGCACTACCACGAGCGCCAGAATCGGCCATCATGTAGATGCTGTTAAACGATGGTTGTTGCTCTTCTTCGCCATCACGATTGATAACTGTATCTTCAGATAGGTTATCCATCATCGCTTTAGAAACTTTTTCGTTCGCGCTTGCCCAGATATCGATTACCTTGTTGTAGCGCTCACCAGCGGTTACTAGACCCGCTTGGAATTGCTCAGAAATTTCTTGAACTTCTGCTTCAGCATCGGCAACGATAGTCTTCTTAGCATCTGGGATATCCATGTCGTTAATACCAACAGAGACACCAGAGATAGTTGCGTAATGGAAACCTGTGTACATCAGTTGGTCGGCAAAGATAACGGTATCTTTTAGACCCTGCTGACGGTAACACACGTTTAGAAGCTTAGAAATTTGCTTCTTGCCCATGGCTTGGTTAACCAAGTCGAAAGACAGACCTTTAGGCATCACTAAAGAGAGAATCGCACGACCAACAGTGGTATCAACGATACGACGCACTGGCATCATTTCGCCAGTTTCTAGCTTTTGGTACTCAGTAATACGTACTTTAACGCGAGAGTGTAGCTCTGCAGATTCAGTACGGTAAGCTTTTTCAGCTTCCGCTACAGATTCAAACACCATGCCTTCACCACGACCGTTAATCTTGTCACGAGTCATGTAGTAAAGACCAAGTACAACGTCCTGAGAAGGTACGATAATTGGCTCACCGTTTGCTGGCGATAAGATGTTGTTAGTCGACATCATTAGCGCGCGCGCTTCTAGCTGTGCTTCTAGTGTTAACGGTACGTGTACCGCCATTTGGTCACCATCGAAGTCGGCGTTGTATGCCGCACAAACTAGTGGGTGAAGGTGAATCGCTTTACCTTCAATTAGTACCGGCTCAAATGCCTGGATACCAAGACGGTGAAGTGTTGGTGCACGGTTAAGTAACACTGGGTGTTCACGAATTACTTCGTCTAGAACGTCCCATACTTCCGGTACTTCACGCTCAACCATCTTCTTAGCAGCTTTAATTGTCGTCGCTAAGCCACGACCTTCTAGCTTGCCGTAAATAAACGGTTTGAATAGCTCAAGTGCCATCTTCTTAGGAAGACCACACTGTTGTAAACGAAGAGTAGGACCTACGGTAATTACCGAACGACCAGAATAATCTACACGCTTACCTAGAAGGTTCTGACGGAAACGACCTTGCTTACCTTTAATCATATCGGCAAGTGATTTCAGAGGACGCTTGTTAGAACCAGTAATAGCACGACCGCGACGACCGTTATCTAGAAGCGCATCAACAGACTCTTGTAACATACGTTTTTCGTTACGTACGATGATGTCTGGAGCCGCTAGGTCTAGAAGACGTTTTAGACGGTTGTTACGGTTAATCACTCGACGGTATAGATCGTTAAGATCTGAAGTCGCAAAACGACCACCATCTAGAGGTACTAGAGGACGTAGATCTGGTGGAAGTACCGGTAACACTTGTAGGATCATCCATTCTGGCTTGTTACCAGATTGGAAAAATGATTCCATCAGCTTAAGACGCTTAGTTATCTTCTTGCGTTTGGTTTCAGAGTTGATTGATGGCAACTCTTCACGCATCGCGTTGATTTCGCTTTCGAGATCTAAAGCGCGTAAAAGATCCAGAACGGCCTCTGCACCCATCTTAGCTTCGAACTCATCACCATGCTCTTCTAGAGCATCAAGATAAGTTTCTTCAGTTAGCATCTGACCGCGTTCTAGGTCAGTCATACCCGCTTCAGTCACTACGAATGATTCGAAGTAAAGCACGCGCTCGATGTCGCGCAGGGTCATATCTAGCATTAAACCAATGCGAGATGGTAGTGATTTCAAGAACCAAATGTGCGCTACTGGTGATGCCAACTCAATGTGACCCATACGCTCACGACGTACTTTAGTCTGAGTAACCTCAACACCACACTTCTCACAAATAACACCACGGTGTTTAAGACGCTTATACTTACCACACAGACACTCGTAATCTTTCACTGGACCGAAAATACGGGCACAGAAAAGACCATCGCGCTCAGGCTTAAAGGTACGGTAGTTAATGGTTTCTGGCTTTTTAACTTCACCAAAAGACCATGAACGAATTAAGTCTGGAGAGGCAAGACCAATGCGAATGCCTTCAAACTCTTCCGTTTTATTTTGCTGTTTTAAAAACTTTAATAAGTCTTTCACGTTCTTCTCCTGCAGGAGCTAAACCTGGTAGCTCGTATCACGAGCTACCCTAGCTAAATTAATCTATTGCTTACTTACTCTTGGTCCAACTCAATGTTGATACCTAGAGAACGGATTTCTTTCAACAATACGTTGAATGATTCCGGCATACCTGGCTGCATCTGGTGATTACCGTCAACGATGTTCTTATACATCTGAGTACGGCCGTTCACATCATCAGACTTAACAGTTAGCATTTCTTGTAGAGTATAAGCAGCACCATAAGCTTCAAGTGCCCAAACTTCCATCTCACCGAAACGCTGACCACCAAACTGAGCTTTACCACCTAGCGGTTGCTGAGTAACAAGAGAGTACGAACCAGTAGAACGGGCGTGCATCTTGTCATCTACAAGGTGGTTTAGTTTCAGCATGTACATGTAGCCAACAGTTACAGGACGCTCAAATTCTCGACCAGTACGACCATCGCATAGGGTACGCTGACCAGAATCAGGTAGACCTGCTAATGTAAGCATTTGTTTGATTTCGCTTTCTTTAGCGCCATCAAACGCAGGAGTAGCCGTTGGGATACCACCTTTTAGGTGCGTTGCTAGACGGATGATTTCTTCATCAGTAAAGCTTTCAATATCCACTTTTTGTTGGATACCTTCACCTAAATCATAAACCTGCTTAATATAATCACGAAGTTCAGCGATAGCACGTTGTTGCTCAAGCATTTCAGTAATACGATTACCGATACCTTTCGCCGCGGCACCCATATGTACTTCTAGGATCTGACCGATGTTCATACGAGACGGTACACCTAGTGGGTTAAGCACGATATCAACTGGATCGCCATTTTCATCGTATGGCATATCTTCAACAGGAACAATGGTAGAAATTACACCCTTGTTACCGTGACGACCTGCCATTTTATCACCTGGTTGTAAACGACGCTTAACGGCTAGGTATACTTTAACAATCTTAAGTACGCCTGGTGCTAGGTCATCACCTTGGGTGATCTTACGACGCTTAACTTCATACTTCTTATCGAAGTCAGCTTTAATTTCAGCATGTTGCTCAGCCAGTTGCTCAAGCTGAGTTTGCGCATCTTCATTGCTTAGGCTTTGCTCTAGCCAATGAGTGCGTGGAACCGCTGATAGTTGCGCTTCAGATAAACCGTTTTCTAATAGAATTGCTTTCGCACGATTTAAAATGCCATCTTCAAAGATTTTAAACTCTTCAGTTAAGTCTTTCTTAACTTGAGCAAGTTGCATTTCTTCAACTTCGATTGCACGCTTATCTTTTTCTACACCATCACGGGTAAAGACTTGAACGTCAATTACGGTACCAGTAACAGAGTTAGGTACACGTAGCGAGCTATCTTTAACGTCAGACGCTTTTTCACCGAAGATTGCACGCAATAGCTTCTCTTCTGGAGTCAGCTGGGTCTCACCCTTAGGCGTTACTTTACCTACTAGGATGTCGCCGCCTTTAACTTCAGCACCGATGTAAACGATACCTGATTCATCTAACTTAGATAATGCAGATTCACCAACGTTTGGAATATCAGCGGTAATTTCTTCACTGCCAAGTTTGGTATCACGAGCAATACACTGTAACTCTTGAATATGGATGGTAGTGAAACGATCTTCTTGCGCTACGCGCTCAGAAATTAAGATCGAATCCTCAAAGTTGTAACCATTCCAAGGCATGAAAGCTACGCGCATGTTTTGACCAAGCGCTAGATCACCAAGGTCTGTTGAAGGGCCATCAGCTAATACGTCGCCCTTAACAATAGGGTCACCTACGTTACAGGTAGGACGCTGGTTAATACAGGTGTTCTGGTTAGAACGGGTGTACTTAGTTAGGTTGTAAATGTCGATACCAGCTTCACCAGGGATCAGCTCTTCTTCATTCACCTTAAGAACGATACGTGACGCATCAACGTAATCGATTGTACCGCCGCGCTTAGCAACAATCGTTACACCAGAGTCAACCGCTAGTGCACGCTCAATACCTGTACCAACTAGAGGCTTATCAGCCTTTAGTGTTGGAACAGCCTGACGCTGCATGTTCGCACCCATAAGTGCACGGTTAGCATCATCGTGCTCTAGGAACGGAATAAGAGATGCTGCCACAGAAATAATCTGCTGTGGAGAAACATCCATATATTCAATTTGGCTTGCATCAGCAAACGTTGATTCACCTTTGTGACGAGAAGGGATCATGCTATCAATTAGCTTGCCTGCTTCATCAGTGTTGGCGTTCGCCTGTGCAATAACGAATTTACCTTCTTCAATTGCAGATAGGTAATCAACTTCGTCAGTTACCGCACCATCAACAACACGACGGTATGGAGTTTCTAGGAAACCATACTCGTTAGTACGTGAGTAAGTAGATAGTGAGTTAATAAGACCAATGTTTGGACCCTCTGGGGTCTCAATTGGACATAAACGACCGTAGTGAGTTGGGTGAACGTCTCGAACCTCGAAACCTGCACGCTCACGAGTTAAACCACCAGGACCTAACGCAGAAATACGACGCTTATGAGTTACCTCAGATAATGGGTTGTTCTGATCCATGAACTGAGATAATTGGCTAGAACCAAAGAACTCTTTAACTGCAGCCGAAATTGGTTTTGCGTTGATTAGATCTTGCGGCATGATAGCATCAAGATCACCAAGACTTAGGCGCTCACGTACGGCACGTTCAACACGAACTAGACCTACACGGAACTGGTTTTCAGCCATTTCGCCTACACTACGGATACGGCGGTTACCTAAGTGGTCGATATCATCGACATCGTCATTACCGTTGCGGATCTCAATGATCTTCTTCATTACAGCAACAATATCTTCACGCGATAATGTGCCAGATCCAACGCCTTCTTCGATACTTAGACGACGGTTAAACTTCATACGACCAACGGTCGATAAATCATAACGCTCTTCTGAGAAGAATAAGTTATCAAACAAACCTTCAGCAGCATCTTTCGTTGGTGGCTCACCTGGGCGCATCATACGATAGATTTCTACTAGAGCTTCAAGGCGGTTAGTTGTACTGTCTATTTTTAAGGTATCAGAGATGAATGCACCGCTATCAAGTTCATTGATATACAATGCTGCAAAGGCCTTAATACCTGCTTGTGACATAGCCGCTAGATTTTCTAGAGTAAACTCATCATTAGCAGCAATAATTACTTCGCCAGTTGCTTCGTCGATAAAATCTTGAGCCGCTAACTTTCCAGCTACATACTCAATAGGCACTTCAAGGTGAGTTAAACCTTGCTTGTCCATAGTACGAATATGGCGAGCCGTAATACGGCGACCTTTTTCTACTAATACATCGCCATTGCCATCTTTGATATCGAAGCTAGCAGTTTCACCACGTAAACGCTCAGGGATCAGCTCCATCATCAGGCTGCCTTTGCGAATTTCATAGTTAACACGCTCGAAGAATAAATCTAGGATTTCTTGAGTAGTGAAATCAAGTGCACGTAGAATGATAGTCGCAGGTAATTTACGACGACGGTCAATACGTACAAATAGTGAGTCCTTAGCATCAAACTCAAAGTCTAACCAAGAACCACGGTAAGGAATTACACGTGCATTATAAAGCACTTTACCAGATGAGTGAGTCTTACCACGATCGTGATCGTAGAAAACACCTGGTGAACGATGAAGCTGAGAAACAATAACACGCTCTGTACCATTAATTACAAAGGTGCCATTTTCAGTCATCAAAGGAATGTCGCCCATGTAAACTTCTTGTTCACGGACGTCTTTTACGGTACCTGGTGCCGCTTCTTTATCAAAAATTACAAGTCTTAATTTTACTCGTAATGGTGCAGAATAGGTCACGCCACGAATTTGACATTCTTTAACATCAAATACTGGCTCACCAAGACGGTAGCTAACATATTGTAACTCTGACATTCCCGAGAAACTCTTGATCGGGAATACACTGGTAAATGCGGCTTCTAAACCACGCTCACCAGTAGGGTCTTGATCGATAAATTTGCTAAACGAGTCTAACTGAATAGATAAAAGGTAAGGAACATCCAAAACTTGTGGACGCTTACCAAAATCTTTACGGATACGCTTCTTTTCAGAATAGGAGTAAACCATGGGTTTCCTCTACTTGATTGTAACTGACCCAAACTGCTGTAGCAGCCTGTTTGCCCACACCGTTGGAGGCAAGAACCCGACCAATAATCTCTGCCAGGAACCGCTAAGAAAATGACGACAAACGGTGATAAATTCGCCATACCTTACAGCGCAAAAAGGCTGGTGTTTAAATAAACACCAGCCTACACCTAATTTCTTAGGTGGGTAAACTAAATTATAGTTTACTTGATCTCTACAGAAGCGCCAGCTTCTTCTAGAGTTTTCTTCAGCTCTTCTGCTTCTTCTTTAGAAACAGCTTCTTTAAGAGCTACAGGCGCAGATTCTACCATTGCCTTAGCTTCTTTAAGACCTAGGCCAGTTGCACCACGTACTGCTTTAATAGCAGCAACTTTGTTAGCACCAGCGCCAGCTAGGATTACGTCGAACTCAGTCTTTTCTTCAGCTGCAGCAGCGTCACCGCCACCTGCAACTACTGCAGCAGCAGCAGAAACACCGAATTTCTCTTCCATAGCTTCAATTAGCTCAACAACTTGCATTACAGACATTTCTGCAACTGCGTCTAGGATTTGCTCGTTAGTAATAGACATAACAATTCTCTTTAAAGTCAAAAATACGTTCTTTAAGCGACAGCAACAGCGAAATTAAGCTGCTTCTTTTGCGTCGCGAATAGCCGCAATAGTGCGTACCAGTTTGCCAGCTGATGCCTCTTTCATGGTCATCATTAGCTGTGCAATTGCTTCGTCGTATGTTGGCAGTTTAGCCAACACAGCGGCGTCAGCCACAGCGCCTTCGAATGCAGCGGCTTTAACTTCGAAGTTTTCATTCGTTTTAGCAAAGTCTTGGAAAAGACGTGCTGCAGCACCTGGGTGCTCGTTTGAAAACGCAATCAAAGTAGGACCAACAAAAACGTCTGTTAGACATTCATAGTCAGTACCTTCAACGGCACGACGTGCTAAAGTGTTGCGAACAACTTTCACGTAAACACCAGCTTCACGAGCGGCTTTACGTAGAGAAGTCATATCAGCAACAGCAACGCCACGCGCGTCAGCTACAACTGCAGACAGGGCACCTTTGGCAGCTTCGTTGACTTCAGCAACAATTGCTTTTTTGTCTTGAAGATTTAATGCCATTTTTATGCTCCTGGATCTTATCTAGATAACTAGATTTTACCTACCCTAAGCCAACATGACTTAGGCATACCACGGTGAAGATTCCAGTACAAAATAAATCATACTTTGGGCCTTCCACCGTCTACGCAGGTTATTAAGTTAATGTAAATTAACCCCTGCGGTCTTGGACGGGTGACTTACTAGATGAAGTCACCAACCCTAAAGGCGCGAGATTATAAACTAACCTCTTACCTTTGTAAATTACTTAATCGCTAGAGTCGCTTGATCAACAGTAACACCTGCACCCATAGTGGTTGAGATAGTTACTTTCTTGATGAATTGACCTTTAGCTGCAGCAGGCTTAGCCTTCTTAAGTGCATCTAGTAGAGCTACTAAGTTCTCTTCTAGTTGCTTAGCTTCGAAGTTAACCTTACCGATAGTAGTGTGGATGATACCGTTCTTATCGTTACGGTAACGAACCTGACCAGCTTTAGCGTTTTTAACTGCTTCTGCAACGTTAGGAGTTACAGTACCAGTTTTAGGGTTAGGCATTAGACCACGTGGACCTAATACTTGACCTAATTGACCAACTACGCGCATTGCATCAGGAGAAGCAACCACAACGTCGAAGTTCATTTCGCCTTTTTTAACTTGCTCAGCAAGATCTTCCATACCTACTAGGTCAGCGCCAGCTTCTTTAGCAGCTTCAGCGTTAGCACCTTGAGTAAATACAGCAACACGTACGTCACGACCAGTACCGTGTGGTAGTACAGTAGCACCACGAACGTTTTGGTCAGATTTACGTGGGTCAACACCTAGGTTTACCGCAGCGTCAACTGATTCAACGAACTTAGCAGTACCTAATTCTTTAAGTAGTGCAATAGCTTCGTTGATTTCATATTCTTTAGTTACTTCAACTTTTTCGCGGATTACGCGCATACGTTTTGAAAGTTTAGCCATGATCTTATCCCTCTACCACTAAGCCCATTGAACGAGCAGTACCAGCGATAGAACGCTTCATTGCTTCGATATCCGCACCAGTCATATCTGCAGCTTTAGTTTCTGCAATTTCCTGAATTTGAGCGTCAGTTACAGTACCAACTTTCTCAGTGTTAGGACGACCAGAACCAGACTTAAGACCAGCTGCTTTCAATAGTAAGAAAGATGCAGGTGGCGTCTTAGTTTCAAAAGTAAATGAACGGTCTGCGTATACTGTAATAACAACAGGGATTGGCATACCCTTGTCAAACTTATCAGTACGAGCGTTGAACGCTTTACAAAATTCCATGATGTTAACACCATGTTGACCTAGAGCAGGACCAACCGGTGGCGACGGGTTAGCAGCACCAGCTGCTACTTGTAGCTTAATATAAGCTTGGACTTTCTTAGCCATTTTTCTTCCTCAGTATGGGTTCAAACACCAAATCATCCCTATGATAATTTAGCTCCCCTAAACCTTTTAATAACAAAGGCGGCGCATTATAAACTCTGCACCGCCTTTTGCAAATCAAAATCGTTGATTTTGTGATCAAGCCTTCTCTACTTGACCAAATTCAAGATCAACTGGAGTAGAGCGACCGAAAATCATTACTGATACTTTCAGGCGACTCTTCTCATAATCAACTTCTTCAACAGTACCATTGAAATCTGCGAATGGTCCATCTGTGACACGAACCACTTCACCAGGTTCAAACATAGTTCTTGGTGCAGGTGAATCGACATTGTCCTGAAGACGTTGTAGGATGGCATCGGCCTCGCGATCTGAAATAGGCGCAGGACGTTCAGAGGTACCACCAATGAAACCCATCACACGCTCAGTATTACGTACAAGGTGCCAAGTTGCTTCAGTCATTTCCATCTGAACTAACACGTAACCTGGGAAGAACTTACGTTCACTTTTACGGCGTTGGCCACCACGCATTTCTACCACTTCTTCGGTTGGTACTAATACTTCCCCGAATAAGTCTTCCATACCGTGCATCTTAATATGCTCTTTTAAAGTACGAGCAACACGGCCTTCATATCCAGAAAATGCTTGGACAACGTACCATCTTTTTTTAGCTTGTTCAGACATGGATTATTTTAAACCCCAGTGATAAAGGAAACTATCTCAACCAGTACAAAGTCAAGTACCCAAAGTACAAACGCTAGGATACCGGTTGCCGCTAAAACAATAAGAGTAGTCGTACGGGTTTCTTGGGTTGTAGGCCATACCACCTTACGTACTTCCATCTTAGATTCTTGAGCAAAAGTAACAGCAGCTTTACCTTTTGCAGTTTGCAGTGCAATACCAGCAGATACAGCAAACGCTACCACAATAGCAATTGCACGATACAGCACTGAAATGTCTGCATACACCTGATTACCGATAGCAGCTCCTGCAAGAATAAGGATGATTAATCCCCATTTAATAAAATCTAGTGAGCTTCTTTGCTCTTCAGTATTTGTTGTCATCGACTTTCCCATAATCTGCATCCATTCGCTATGAATGCTGTCCTTAACGATAAACTACCTAAACGACTATAACTCATTCAGGACGAAAATTGGTCATAGATTGTATTAGGAAACGATAATTCAAGCAAGCATCGCCTTATTAAGAATATTAATAAATAACGATTATTATCACACTATGGTGAATTGTTGGCTAGCTAAGGCAATTACTTCGACAAAAAAGGCGAGCTCAAGCTCGCCTTTTTTAGTGTGTAAACAATCGTGATGTTACTCTACGATTGAAGCTACAACACCAGCACCTACGGTACGGCCACCTTCACGGATAGCGAAACGTAGACCTTCGTCCATCGCGATTGGGCAGATTAGCTCTACTACCATCTTGATGTTATCGCCAGGCATTACCATTTCTACGCCTTCTGGTAGCTCGATAGTACCAGTTACGTCAGTTGTACGGAAGTAGAACTGTGGACGGTAACCTTTGAAGAATGGAGTATGACGGCCACCTTCGTCTTTTGAAAGTACGTATACTTCTGATTCGAACTTAGTGTGCGGGTTGATTGAACCAGGCTTAGCTAGTACTTGACCACGCTGTACTTCTTCACGCTTAGTACCACGTAGAAGAACACCACAGTTCTCACCAGCACGACCTTCGTCTAGAAGCTTACGGAACATCTCTACACCAGTACAAGTAGTAGAAGTAGTCTCTTTAATACCTACGATTTCTACTTCGTCACCTACGCGTATGATACCACGCTCAACACGACCAGTTACTACTGTACCACGGCCTTGAATTGAGAATACGTCTTCGATTGGTAGTAGGAACGGACGATCGATGTCACGCTCTGGCTCTGGAATGTATGAATCTAGTGCTTCGGCTAGTTCTACAATCTTGTCTTCCCACTCTTTCTCGCCGTTTAGGGCGCCTAGAGCTGAACCTTGGATAACTGGTAGGTCATCACCTGGGAAGTCATACTCAGATAGAAGTTCACGTACTTCCATTTCTACTAGCTCTAGAAGCTCTTCATCATCAACCATGTCACACTTGTTCATGAATACGATGATGTAAGGTACGCCAACCTGACGAGAAAGTAGGATGTGCTCACGAGTTTGTGGCATTGGACCATCTGTAGAAGCTACTACTAGGATAGCGCCGTCCATCTGTGCAGCACCAGTGATCATGTTTTTAACATAATCCGCGTGTCCTGGACAGTCTACGTGTGCGTAGTGACGAGTTGGAGTATCGTACTCAACGTGAGAAGTAGAAATTGTAATACCACGCTCACGCTCTTCTGGAGCGTTATCGATAGATGCGAAGTCTTTTGCTTCACCACCGTATACTTTAGCTAAAGTAGTACAGATTGCAGCAGTTAGAGTGGTTTTACCGTGGTCAACGTGGCCGATTGTACCAACGTTAACGTGCGGTTTATTACGTTCAAACTTTTCTTTAGACATGCTATTGCCTCAGGTCCGATTGTTTAGTGATCAGATAATCACTTATAGTACAAAAAAATCATCTTATCCAACAAAAGACAAGACGATTAGTAAGTTTATTTAGTATGGATAGACGAAACTGAAGTGGTGCTGATAGGCAGATTTGAACTGCCGACCTCACCCTTACCAAGGGTGCGCTCTACCAACTGAGCTATATCAGCGCTCTAGAATTGGAGCGGGCAGCGGGAATCGAACCCGCATCTCTAGCTTGGAAGGCTAGGGTAATAGCCATTATACGATGCCCGCTTAGATTCAGTTTTGGCATTCCATACTGAATAAAAAATGGTGGTGGGAGATGGATTCGAACCATCGAAGGCTGAGCCGTCAGATTTACAGTCTGATCCCTTTGGCCACTCGGGA
>NZ_WINH01000034.1 GCF_010993985.1 Paraferrimonas sp. SM1919
AACCTCCTGATTATATTTTGAAGAATATTTTTGGCTCTGGTTTAGGCTAACCCATGTGCAGGAGGTTAGCACTGTCTAGGGGAGTCATAATGTCTAGGTAACTAGAGATCGCGTTGACTATGTCTGATCAAAAAGTAAAAACGAAATTAACTAAAGCTGAAGAGTTAATATTGTTAATTATTGCAATTGTATTTTCCTATTGGTCATATCACAATATAATCGATGGTTCTGCAAATGGTCGGTATGAAACATATTATTTTGATGATTCTCCAATAATGTTCTTTGTAGTTCTATTTCCTAAATTACTTTTAGCAACACTGTCGATTTATCATATCGTTAAATCTAGGTTTTTTGTGGAATAGTAAAAGTTACCTAACAAGCAAATTAACAGGGACAAAAAACGCTTGGTTTTGTTCACTACGTTCACTATTTTAACCAAGCATTTTTAGCCCATTATTTGGGCGTTATCTTCAAATCATAAAACGTTTATGATCATAAACGCGTTAAGACGCACGCTCATTGATAGCGCACTGCTACTCAATTCACCCCTTCATTCTGCGCTTAATTTGATTGAGGCATTAGTAGGATTGGGCAGGATGCCCAATAAGGCTAGCTTGAGCCATGGATGGCGAATCTAGCCGTCTGCGTAATGGCGATTGAAAATTAAGATGAAGCAGATTGCGGGGGCAGGAGGGGAGTCCAGAGGGGAAAACTGGTTTTCCCTTCTGGGTGCTGTCGGCACCCCGACAAGTCCGTGGATACACTCGAAAAGCTAAGCGCAGCTTAAAACGAGGCCGATATCGGCACCCCGACAAGTTGATGATCAAGGTTAGAACAGCCGACGATTCTTAAAAAGTGGACTAAAACTCAAATCACCCACTAAAAAAATAAAAAACTAGGAAGCCTATCCAACTAACCCCCAACAACCCCCATGCCAATTTTGATGATCCTTGGGAATCTTGAATTTGATCAGATAACCCCCCTTGTTCAATGGCTTGATCATTAGCCTTAGCTTTGGCCCTTTTCTTTAATACCTTACTGGTTTCTCTGGCTTTTTGCTTTTGTTGTTTTTTATAAAGGGCGATGCCTTTTTCAATGCCCTGGGCAATGAGTTTGGTTTGTTCTTTAGTTTGCCCTTGTTTTTGCGTGGCTTTGGCAATTTTTAAGGCTTCTTGTTTGGTTTCTGGAGAGATTTTATCCATGGTTATGGCTACCGGTGCTCTATATTTATGTCTATGGTAATTCACTTTGGCGCCGGTGAAAATAGCTAATATATGGTTATTCTTATCAGGTGAATTCTGCCACTATATTTTTAAGTTATTGAAAATAGTATATATTTATTCTTGGCTCAATATTTGCTTACTAAGTAAACAACGAGTTGAAATCTATTACTTAAGGAAATGATGATGGTTGCAATAAAGGATAGGCCGACGGCGAAAGTCAGACAGGAAGTCATCGACAAGTTAATTGTTAACTATAGCCATGGCGAATTATCTGAAGAAGCGTTTGAAAGGCGCTTAGACCAAGCCACCGCGCTTGAGGATAACGAGCAATTAATGGCATTGGTGCAAGACTTACCGAGGGAAGCCGAACAAAGCTATGCCGAAATGCAGGCCAATATGGATTCCAGTAAAACCACCTTGGCTGAGGATTACACTGAAATTAAAGACATTCTTTCAGATAATAAACACGGCGGCCCGCAAATATTACCAAAACAACTTGGGGTCACTTCGGTGTTGGCCCATACTACTCTCGACTTAAGGGAAGCGGTGTTTGCTCACCCCGAACTGCACATTGAGCTGTTTTGTGCCCTAAGTGAATGTCATATTATTTTGCCTGAAAACGTTAGGGTGGTTTCTAGTGTGCAGGGCCTATTAAGTTCGATTACCAATAAGTCTATCGGCCATGAGTCAGGGCCGGTGATCCGAATTAGTGGTAAGTCTTACCTTTCAACGTTTAGCGCCAAAGTGAAGAAACCGGTAAAACAGCAGTGGCTCGATATGGCCAAACAATTAAAACAAGGCCTATTTGGCAGTGGTAACGATGTCTGAACAAGTACGCCTTTTAGATTTAGGCTGGAAACCATTTTATCAACAACAGTTAAGCCTAGATGAATATACCGATTATGATTGCGTCCGAGTGATCGAACAACACAAAGGCCGAGTAACGGTGCAGGGTGAAGTGGGTATTTTTAGTATTGAACTTAAAATCCATTTTGAACCCGTGTGTGTCGGTGATTGGGTGCTAATTGATGCTCATCAGCAGCTTTATAGGGTGCTGGATAGGCAGTCGCTGTTTAGTCGCAAAGCACCTGGCAGCAAAATAGCCGAGCAGTTAATCGCCGCCAACATTGATACTGCCTTTATTGTGTGTTCATTAAATGATGATTTTAATCTAAATCGGATCGAGCGCTATTTAGTGCTGGTTAAAGATGCGGAAGTGGAACCGGTGGTGATCCTTACCAAGGCTGACTTGTGTTCTGAAGCTCAGGTAGATGATTATCTAGAACAGGTACAACAGTTGGATCCATTTATGATGGTGCATGCGATTAACACCTTAGATAATGATGACGTGGAAGTGCTCTATGATTACTGTTCGGTAGGGCGTACCTTGGTTTTTTTGGGTTCATCAGGGGTAGGTAAATCCACCTTGGTTAATTCATTATTGGGCAGTACTGAACAGAAGACCGCTGCTATCCGAGAAGGTGATTCAAAAGGAAGGCACACCACCACTGCGAGGGCGTTGAAGTTAATTAGCGCCGGTGGTTTGTTAATGGATACCCCAGGCATGCGTGAGCTGCAGCTGGCGGATACTGAGCAAGGTGTAAAAGATACCTTTAGCGACATTACCGAGCTAAGTTACCGATGCCGTTTCGGAGATTGTCGTCACCAAAACGAACCGGGCTGCGCGGTGATAGCGGCCATCGTCAAGGGTAGCTTAGAGCAACGACGACTCATAAGTTATCAAAAACTAATTAAAGAACAAGAGCTTAATAGTTCGACCATTGCTGAAAAGCGTGCCAGAGATAAAGCCTTCGGCAAGATGATCGGGGTCAGCCAACAGGCTTCACGCCGTTTTAAGCACAATAGGGATTAGCCTATGCTTTTGCCTAAAAGCTAACAACATACTAAAACAACAAAGGCTTGCCCTGTGGCAAGCCTTCTAAATTTTTAGTAGTTCACAGCCTCGAGGTCAAAGCTGTCTTCCATATCAAAATCTGATAGTTCTTTCATCAAGCGCTGTCTTTCCTTGAGAGCCTCGATTTCACGCCATTTACGTTTTTTGGCAGCACGTCCCCTTGTTGGCTTTTCAATAACTTCGTTAACTGCAGTCCCATAGTCTAATCTGTCCATGGTTGGCTCCTTTGCTTCTAGTTATTCTTCACCTTTTTTTTATCATAGCCTTGAGCACATATGCAACAACAATGTGTATATTTCGTAAAAAAAGTGTAAAAAAATAGACGGTGGTTACCGTCTATTTTTTTAACTTATTGATTTGTATTTTAAATATGTTTTTGGCGAAAAAGTTCGACCAATGCATTACTTGAACTGTCTAAATTCGCCTTTGGTTTTTCGCTCACGAGGCGATCTAAAATTTCATTACCAAGGCTCTTACCCAGTTCCACGCCCCACTGATCAAATGAATTAATGTCCCAAATGACCCCTTGCACAAAAGTTTTATGCTCATATAGGGCAATGAGGCTACCTAGGGTGGCAGGAGTCAGCTTATCCATAAGGATGGTGTTGCTTGGCTTGTTGCCCGGCATGACTTTGTGTTTGGCAATGAGCTCAGCTTTAGCTTGGCTTAAGCCTTTACCTTCAAGTTCGGCGAGCGCTTCTTCAAAGGTACGGCCTTGCATTAACGCCTGCGACTGACCAAAACAGTTAGAGGCTAACTGGGCATGGTGCTCGCCAAGTGGGTTGTGGCTGTTTAGCGGCATAATAAAGTCCGCCGGAATCACACCGGTACCTTGATGTAATAACTGATGGTATGCGTGTTGACCATTCGAGCCTTCACCGCCCCAAATCACGGGGCCAGTTGAGTAATCGACTTGCTCGCCATCTAAGGTGGTCGATTTACCGTTTGATTCCATATCCAGTTGTTGTACATAGGCTGGGAAACCACGTAGGTAGTGATCGTAGCTCAGTAGTACATGGGATTGGCTGCCAAAGAAGTTGGTGTACCAAATGCCCAGCATTGCCATAATGGCTGGCATGTTTTGCTCAAGCGGCGCCGTTTGGAAATGCTCATCCATGGCTTTGGCACCGGCTAGTAATGCCTTAAAGTTGTCAAAGCCAATCAGTAGGGCAATCGGTAAACCAATGGCTGACCATAGCGAGTAACGACCGCCAACCCAATCCCACATGGTAAATAGGTTTTGCTCGTCAATGCCAAACTCGGTGGCCGCTTTAATGTTAGTGGTTACCCCAACAAAGTGTTTGGCTACATCGGCTTGAGTGCCACCTTGAGCCAAGAACCAGTCTTTAGCACTTAGGGTGTTAGACAGAGTCTCTTGGGTACCAAATGACTTAGACGACATAATAAAGAGCGTCGTTTCAGCATCAACCTTCTTCAGTTTTTCGCAAATCGAAGTCGCGTCCACGTTAGCCACAAAGTGACAGGTTAGGCCTTTATGCCAGTATGGGCGTAGTGCCTCAGACATAATTTTAGGGCCTAGGAACGAACCACCAATACCGATTGCGACGATATCGGTGATAGCTTTGCCAGTGTAACCCAACCAGTTACCACAGCGAACCTTGTCAACAAAGGCTTGCATTTGTGCTTGAGTGGCAGCCACTTCGCTAACGATGTTGCTGCCATCTACCTGCACTTGCTCGTCATGGTTGGCGCGTAGGGCGCTATGGCAAACGGCACGTTCTTCGGTGGTGTTAATTTTTTCACCAGAGAACATCGCGTTAATCTTACTAGAGAGATTGCACTCTTTAGCCAGATTAAACAGCAGCTCTAGGGTTTGTTCGCTGGCACGGTTTTTCGAGTAATCTAATAACAGGTCACAGCTTTTTAGTGACATCTTATGGAAACGATCAGCGTCTGCGGCAAACAAATCACGCATATGAGTGCTGGCGATTTGCCCTTGATGAGCTTGCAGTGCTTGCCAGCTGGCAAGTTGGGTTAATTTAGGCATCCTTTATTCCTTACGACAATGTGCTTGATTACTTGGCAAGCTCTTCGCTAAGCATCACTTCGAGTTTGCCTTGGTCTACGGCAAAGTTACGGATGCCTTCAGCCAGTTTTTCAACAGCCATGGCATCTTCGTTAAACTGCCAACGGAACTCTTGCTCAGTCAGGGCTGTAGGTGCTGGCTTAACATCAGTGGCAGCAACAAGCTTTTGTTCAACCAGCGCATTTGATTTTTGTAATTCTTCAAGTAGTGATGGGCCAATGGTCAGGCGGTCACAACCTGCTAGTTCAACGATTTCCCCCGTGTTACGGAAGCTGGCACCCATTACTACGGTGTTGTAGCCGTGCTCTTTGTAATAGTTGTAAATGTCGGTTACTGAGATCACGCCTGGATCTGCGGCACCGACGTAGTCTTCGCCAGTTGATTTTTTGTACCAGTCAAGAATACGACCAACAAATGGCGAAATTAGGTATACGCCAGCTTCTGCACAAGCGCGTGCTTGGGCAAAGCTAAACAGTAGCGTTAAATTACAGTTAATGCCTTCTTGCTCTAAAATTTCAGCCGCTTTAATGCCTTCCCAAGTCGACGCCAGTTTAATTAAGATACGGCTCTTATCGATGCCTGCATCACTGTACATTTTGATGAGTTTGCGCGCTTTAGCGATTGAGGCTTCAGTGTCAAATGATAACCGAGCGTCTACTTCAGTAGAGATGCGCCCTGGTACTAATTTTAGAATTTCTAGACCAATATTGACCGCGAGCTTGTCACCAGCATCATCAAGTAGAGCTTGACCGCTATTACCTTGGGCTTTAGCCCAGTTCACGGCATCAGTAATGAGCGGCTGATACTCAGGAATTTGTGCGGCTTTTAGGATGAGTGATGGGTTGGTGGTGGCATCTTCAGGTTGAAACTGCTTGATGGCTTCAATATCACCGGTATCGGCAACAATTGTGGTGAACTGTTTTAATTGGCTTAAGCTGTCAGTCATGACGATTTCCTTAACTAGAAGATACTGGTTTGCTCAGGTTTTGTAATTACCCATAGTTAGCATTTTAGCTAATTTTTATAAAATAAGGGCCTGTTGACCTTTGTTGTTCGTTTTTGCAGCAGCTGTTGGCCCTTTATATTTTGGAATAGCGACTGAACCGTGGTTATTCCACACCAAGGAGCCCTTGCGCAGTGCCATGGCTGACAACGCTGTCCATGAGGGTGCCTTTAAAGGTCAACCTATCTACATTACTCTCATTTTACATAAAATAATCATGGTTCAATTCGAGAGCCTTGCTACCTTGGCTTTTACAACGCCCATAAAGTAAACACGAAAGGTGCACAGGTCTTAAGCATAACTGAAAACTAATTACGAAAATAGTAACTATTAACTAAAAATCTTGGATTATTTTATAATAATTAGCATTTATTTTGGGTAAACAGATCTGTAAATAACGAGTTTTGTATTCTTGTTTTCAATATATGAAATTTTGAATTTTAGTTACTTATGAAAGCTGGTGATTTGAGATAGAGCAAACGGGTTGTAAAGGTTGTTGGTGGTTTGTTGGGTCATTGTTCGGTTGCTGTGCGTTTTAAGTTGCCCTGGTCTAAAGTTTTCGGATATTTATTACCCTATGAGCGATGGAATTTGCTTAAGTTGCTATCATTACTGTTTTTATATTAGTCAGACTGGGGCGATGCCTCAAGTAAACTGTAGTAAGGGTAATTATGTTTGAATCAGCCATTGGTTTTCTAAATCAAATTTTATGGGGGCATTTATTAGTCTACGTATTAGTGGGCGCTGGTTTATTTTTTACCTTAAAAACAGGATTTATTCAGTTACGTCATTTTAGTCACGGTGTTGCCGTACTCAAAAACAGCCAAGTCTCCAATCATGGCTTATCATCATTCCAGGTGTTTTGTACTTCCATGGCTGCTCGTGTCGGTACTGGTAATATGGCCGGTGTTGCTATGGCTGTTGTTGCTGGTGGGCCCGGCGCCGTATTTTGGATGTGGGTGATTGCGATTCTGGGGATGGCAACATCTATGATTGAATCGACTTTAGCGCAAATATATAAAGAACAAGATACTGAAGGTCAATTTCGTGGTGGCCCCGCCCATTATATGACTGAGGGCTTGGGTCAGAAATGGATGGGAGTACTCTTTTCAATACTGCTTATTATTGCTTTTGGTTTAGTCTTTAATGCAGTGCAGGCTAATACCATTGCCAGTGCATTGAACTCCGCTTATGGTTATGACCAAACTACAGTAGGGATCATCTTGGTAATTGCTAGCGGCATAGTGATTGCCGGAGGCTTGCAGTTGGTGGCGAGGGTAACCACCTACTTAGTGCCCATCATGGCGTTATCATATATCTCAGTGGCCTTGATCGTTATCTTTTTAAATATAGAGCAATTACCTGAGGTATTAGCGCTGGTAGTAAATAGTGCGTTTGGTTGGCAGGAGGCTGCCGCAGGTGGCTTAGGTTATACCGTAAGTCAGGCTATGCAGAGTGGCATTGCCCGTGGTTTATTTTCAAATGAAGCAGGTATGGGGAGTGCCGCTAATGTTGCTGCCAGTGCCCACGCCAACCCTAACCATCCAGCATCTCAGGGGTTTGTACAGATGATAGGTGTATTTGTCGATACTATAGTGATTTGTAGTGCGACTGCAGGGATCATATTACTAGGTGGTGGTTTAGAAAATCCGGATAACTTGAGCGGCATAGCATTAACAGGCCAAGCTCTTTCTGGGCAATTAGGTGACTGGAGTTATACCTTTTTATCTATTTGTATTTTGTTATTTTGTTTTACATCAATTATTGCAAATTACTCCTACGCTGAATCTAACATACTGTTTCTAAGTAATAATAATACTAAGGCTTTATTGCCTTATCGCGTGGCTGTGTTGGTTATGGTTATGTTTGGTAGCGTGGCCGCGGTACCATTGGTATGGAGTTTAGCTGATGTCTCTATGGGGTTGATGGCTCTGGTCAATATTGTGGCAATTGTGCTGCTTTCAAATTTGGCATTTAAGGTGATTAATGATTACACCAGTCAACTAAAACAGGGCAAAGAACCCAAATTTGACCCGAAACAGTTCCCGCAGTTAAAGGGACATATTGATAAAAGTGCGTGGAAATAATGCACCTTTAAAAACGTTAAAGGCCAATGATTTATCATTGGCCTTTTTGATCGCGGATCCTTTAGGGTAAGATGGGTACATACTGCCATTAGTAAAACGAATATGAGATCACTATGTTAACCCTTATTTCACCTGCTAAGACCTTAGATTTTGAAGTTACACAGGTCACTAAGCATACCCAGCCACGTTTTATTGAGCAATCTACTGCACTGATTGAAGTGGCGCGCACTCTGACGCCAGCGGATGTTGCCAGTTTAATGAAGGTAAGTGATAAGATCGCTGGCTTGAATGTGGCGCGGTTCAGCGAGTGGTCACCAGAGTTTAGTTTTGATAATGCTAAACAAGCAGTATTAGCGTTTAAAGGTGACGTATATACGGGCTTAGACGCTGAAACTTTAGATGATGCCAGCCTAGACTATGCTCAACAGCATTTGCGTATTTTATCAGGCTTATACGGAGTGCTACGTCCGTTGGATTTAATGCAACCCTATCGTCTGGAGATGGGCACTAAATTGGCCAACCCTAAGGGGGCTAATTTGTATCAATTTTGGGGAGATACCCCCACCAATAGTTTAAACACTGAGTTGGCTGAGCAAAATAGTCAAGTGCTGGTGAATTTAGCCTCTAACGAGTACTTTAAAGTTATCAACAAAAAGTTACTTGAAGCCACCATCATTACGCCGCACTTTAAAGACGAGAAAAACGGCCAGTACAAGATCATTAGTTTCTATGCTAAAAAAGCCCGCGGCCTGATGGCCCGTTATATGATAGAAAATCGCATTGATGACGCGGAGCAGTTAAAGGCATTTGATACTGCTGGCTATTACTACTGTAAAGAACAATCGACGGCTACTGATTGGGTATTTTTGCGTGATGAGCAGTCGCAATAGTGACTTGATTTAGCTTCAATTGTTCTTATCAAAACGGCAGCCTTATGGCTGCCGTTTTGTTTATTATTCTGAGTTCAGGAGACCTTATTTTAAGCTTACTGTTGGCGCGTCTACGTTTGCCATAAAGTTAGCGAAGGTGGTCCATACTGCAACATTCTGAGCAAAGTCATCTTGGTTAATTTTATCGAAGGTATCATCCGGAGTGTGGTGATAGTCAAAGTAGTCCGTGCCATTTTGGCTAAGTGAGGCCACTTGCACGCCTTCTTTAGGCATAATCGACACGTCTGGGCCGCCTCGGGCTTTATTGTGACCCTTGCCAACACCAAGTGGTTTAAGCATATCAAACAGTGGTGCAATGGCTTCTAGGTTATCATCATGCACACGGGTTTGCAGCTGCCAAATTTTACCGGCGCCAAAGTCAGATTCGGCGGCAATAAAGTGATTGACTAGCTCGTCTTTGTGGGCTTTTATGTATTGCTTAGCACCAATTAGACCAATCTCTTCGGCTGCGAATAACACCACCCGAACAGTACGTTGTGGTTTTTGCTCGAGGCCACCAATTAAATGACCCGCAGCGCTGACAATACCCACGCCTGCACCATCGTCTAGGGCACCCGTACCTTCATCCCAAGAATCAAGATGGGCGCCGATGAGTACGATTTCATCAGCTTTAGTCGTACCAGTAACTTCGGCAATGACATTGTATGAGGTGGCATAACCTAAATTATGGGCTTCAAAGTTAAGATCAACTTCTACCTTTGGATTACGCGCTAACATGCTATTGAGCAATTGTGCATCAGGGGATGACATCGCTGCCGCTGGGATCTTAGCTACATCATCTTGGTAACGCATCACCCCCGTATGCGCAAAGCGATGGGTTGAGGTGCCCACAGAGCGAATAACGATGGCTTTGGCTCCTTTTTTAGAGGCCTCTACTGCTCCAATTGAGCGACCAGGAACACTCTTACCATAGCCATTACCCGAAATATGACGTTCGGTTTTAGCATCAATAAAGACAATCTTGCCGGCAACCATGGCGGCATCAGCATTCCTTAGAGCCTCGATATCATCAAAGCGTATAATTTCCCCCTGAATGCCCTCAAAAGGGGTGCCAATTGAACCACCTAGGGCGGTGATCACTAGGTTTTGGCTATAAGGTGATATGGTTTTGGCGCGAGCAGCACCGCGTTTCCAAACGGGAACTTCAACAGGCTCTTTATACACTTTGTCAAAGTTTAGGGTTTGTAGCTTGGCCATAGCCCAATCAACTGCTTCGATGTCTTTGTCACTGCCAGGTAAACGGGGACCCACTTCAGTGGTTAATGACTCAACCAGATCTATACCGGTTCTATCCGTCAGAGCGGTTTGTTGTAATTGTGAGAGCTGTTTGGGTTCTGGAGCTTCAGAGCAGCCCACTAAGCCGACCAAAAGAGTGGCTAATACTAATGGAGAAGAGCGCATGTTTATCCTTAATGCATATTATTATTCTGGATAAACTTATCAAAGTCTGTAGGTTAGGTAAATTTTAGATATTAAAAAACCGGCAAAAGAGCCGGTTTTTTAACAAATACTTTAATATAAAATTAAAGTGCTTTGATTTGCGCGTTTAAGCGTTGCTTATGACGAGCTGCCTTGTTCTTGTGGATAAGGCCTTTAGTAGCCATACGGTCAAGAATAGGTTGTGCTTGAGCAAATGCTTCAGTAGCAGCAGCTTTGTCACCAGCTTCGATTGCAGCGATAACTTTTTTTACGTAAGTACGCGTCATAGAGCGACGGCTTGCGTTGTGTTGACGACGC
The DNA here is from genome assembly GCF_010993985.1 of Paraferrimonas sp. SM1919. Lineage (GTDB taxonomy): Bacteria > Pseudomonadota > Gammaproteobacteria > Enterobacterales > Shewanellaceae > SM1919. Next base: position 10,963 of record NZ_WINH01000034.1, read on the forward strand.
TTCTCTGATTGTAGAGCGCGTTTTTTTGCAGACTTGATGTTAGCCAAGGTGCAACTCCTAAAAACTATGTATTAAACTTGTGGTCGCGGAGTGTGCCTGTTTTGCGTTGAAAAGTCAACGACTACGTGCAAATTCCACCCAGTTCATCCATCACCAGAGACACAGGTTTGGCGTTTATAGGCCGAACTGGTTTAAGATGTGGCGGCAATTCTAACAATAAATAGAAATAAGTGATAGCTTGGAAGTTATTTTTTAGGCATAGATCATTTGAATTTTTAAAGGGAAACAGGTTTTTGAGTAAAAAATTGTTGCGTTCTGGCTTTATTGTCAGCTTTATGACGCTAATTTCAAGGGTATTGGGTTTAGTTCGCGATGTGGTTATAGCGAACCTTATGGGGGCTGGCAGCAGTGCCGATGTCTTCATCTTAGCCAATAAAATTCCTAACTTCTTAAGAAGATTATTTGCCGAAGGGGCTTTTTCCCAAGCGTTTGTGCCAGTATTGGCCGAATACCAAGAAACCAAGCCAGATGAAACCCAGCAATTAATTGCCAAAGTCTCTGGCACCCTAGGGGTGATCATGACCCTGGTGACGTTAATCGGTGTGCTGTTATCGCCGGTCATTATTGCGCTGTTTGCCAGCGGTTGGTTTTTAGACTGGCATCAAGGTGGTGCTAATGGGGATAAATACCTATTAGCCAGCGACTTATTAAAGCTAACCTTTCCTTATATTTTCTTTATTACCCTGACCGCTTTTTCTGGTGCGGTGCTTAATACCATGGGCAAGTACTCGGTAGCAGCGTTTACCCCGGTATTGTTAAATGTGGCAATTATTAGCGCGGCGGTATTATTAGCGCCTAATTTAGCCGAGCCTGCCTATGGTTTAGCCATTGGTGTCTTTTTTGGTGGCTTAGTGCAATTGTTGTTTCAATTGCCTTTCTTATATCGTGCTGGCGCTTTGGTTAAACCCAGTTGGGGTTGGTCGCACCCTGGAGTGAAAAAGATTCGTACGTTAATGATACCGGCATTATTTGGAGTGTCGGTTTCGCAAATCAATTTATTGCTCGACACCATTATTGCCAGTTTCTTAATCTCCGGCTCGATCAGTTGGCTGTACTACTCGGACCGTCTTCTGGAATTCCCGCTGGGCTTATTTGGCATTGCGATTGCTACGGTAATTCTGCCGGTATTATCGCGCCAACATGCCAGCGCTGATCCTGGCCAATTTAAGCAAACCATGGCCTGGGGAATACGCTGTGTGGCCATGCTAGGGCTGCCAGCGATGATGGGGCTGATCATGTTAGCCGGCCCTATGTTAATGGTCTTGTTTATGCGTGGCGCCTTTACTCTTGATGATGTAAACATGGCCAGTGTTAGCTTAATGGCTTATGGCGCAGGTTTATTAAACTTCATGATGATTAAAGTGTTAGCACCGGGTTTCTACGCAAGACAAGACACCAAGACACCAGTAAAAATTGGTGTCATCGCCATGGCCAGTAACATGGTGTTTAACTTAATTTTGGTGTTCCCGTTTGGCTATGTAGGTCTGGCATTGGCCACTTCAGCATCGGCCTTTTTAAATATGGTATTACTGTACCGTGGTTTATCTAAAGCGAATATCTACCGATTTGATAGCACCACAGTGTGGTTTATTGTTAAGGCGGCGCTGTCGGCAGTATTAATGGCTGGGGTAATTTATCACCTTAATCCTAGTATTGATACTTGGCAGCAATTCAGTTTTGGAGTGCGGGTCGCAGAGTTGGCTAAGCTGATTGCTATCGGCGCCCTAAGTTACCTAATCAGCATGTTTATTTTAGGTGTGAGACCTAGACAGCTTAAAACTCAATAAGAAGTGCAGATTTTCCTAATCAGCTGGGTTATAATGCGCCGTTTTTAATCAGCAACTTTATTCGCAGTAAATGGAACTCATTCGGGGTATACATAATATTCGTGCGCGCCATTTTGGTTGTGTGCTTAGTATCGGCAACTTTGATGGTGTCCATCAGGGGCATGCTGCGGTACTCGCTCAACTAAAAAAAGTCTCAAAAAATATGGGACTAGCGGCAACGGTAATGACCTTTGAACCTCAACCTAAAGAATGGTTTGCTAAGTCCGCAGCCCCAGCTCGCTTAACAAGCTTGAGAGAGAAAATTCCTTTATTAGCGGAGTTAGGCATGGAACGAACCTTATGCGTTCGTTTTAATAAAAAGTTTGCTGAAATGACCGCTGAAGATTTTGTAGAACAATTATTAGTTAAACAACTCGGGGTTAAGTACCTAGTTGTGGGTGATGATTTTTGTTTTGGTAAAGGCCGTGAGGGGAGTTTTGATACTCTTAAGAGGGCAGGAATAAAACATGGCTTTGAAGTCGTAGATACCAATAGTTTCAAGGTGTCTGAAGATAGAGTCAGTTCAACCCTTATCCGTCAGGCGTTAGCCCAAGGAAATCTAGTAAAGGCGCAACAGTTATTAGGTCACCCATATAGATTGTATGGCCGAGTGAGTCATGGCGAGAAGATTGGCCGCACCTTGGGATTTCCCACTGCAAACATTCATCTTAAAAGAGATATTCCGCCTCTGTTAGGCATCGTCGCAGTGAAAGTCAGTATTGAAGCTGGCCCATGGTTAAATGGTGTAGCCAATATTGGAACAAGGCCTACGGTTGCTGGTCAACAAATTTTATTAGAAGCACATATATTTGATTTTAATGATAACCTTTACGGTAAACGCATATGCGTAGAAATTGTTAAAAAAATCAGAGATGAACAACCTTTTGGCTCGTTGAACGAGCTAAAAATACAAATTACGAAAGATGCTAAGGCTGCTAGGGCTTACCTAGAAGCGCTATAGTTGCAATCATCAAGCATGGTATTAGGAAAGATGACCGATTATAAATCAACGTTGAATCTGCCAGAAACTGAGTTCCCAATGCGTGGTAATCTCGCGAACCGCGAGCCTGCTACTTTAAAGCGTTGGGATGAGCAAAAGCTTTATCAAGCGATCCGTGAAGCACGTCAGGGCCGTGCCCCTTTCATTCTTCATGATGGTCCTCCGTATGCGAACGGCAATATTCACATCGGTCACTCTGTGAATAAAATCTTAAAAGACATCATCATTAAGTCTAAAACCCTAAGCGGTTTTGACTCGCCTTATATTCCTGGTTGGGACTGTCATGGTCTACCAATCGAGCTTAAGGTTGAGCAAAAAGTGGGTAAGCCTGGACAAAAGGTTAGCGCGGCTGAGTTCCGTCAAAAGTGTCGTGAATACGCGGCTAAGCAAGTTGATGGTCAGCGCGAAGACTTTATCCGTCTTGGTGTTTTAGGTGATTGGCAAAACCCATACCTAACCATGGCGTTTGATACCGAAGCAAACATCGTTCGTACCTTAGCCAAGATTGTTGACAACAACCATTTACATCAAGGTGTTAAGCCTGTTCACTGGTGTACTGACTGTGGTTCAGCCTTAGCCGAAGCAGAAGTTGAGTACGAAGATAAGACATCTCCTGCGATTGATGTTGCCTTTATTGCTGCGGATCAAGATGCGGTACTCGCTAAGTTTGCTACCACTGCTGGCGAAGGCGATGTGGCTATGGTTATTTGGACCACCACGCCTTGGACCCTGCCTGCGAACCGTGCATTATCATTGCACGCTAAGCTTGAATACTCACTGGTACAAGTTAATGGTAAGCGTCTAATTGTTGCCACCGATCTGCTAGCCGATTGTGTAGCCCGTTTTGGCGCAGAAGAGCACCAAGTACTCGGCACTGCAGTAGGCCAAGACCTAGAACTGATGCAATTTAACCACCCGTTCTATGATTTTAGCGTACCGGTTATTCTTGGTGATCACGTCACCACTGAATCAGGTACGGGTGTGGTACATACTGCCCCTGGTCACGGTCAAGATGACTTCGTGGTCGGTCAAAAGTACGGCATTGAAGTGGCTAACCCAGTAAACGATAACGGTGTTTACAAAGCGGACACGCCATTATTTGCAGGCCAACACGTCTTTAAAGCCAACAAGTCTGTGCTTGAAGTGTTGGAGCAAAAAGGTGCGCTAGTGAGCCATGAAAACTACCGTCACTCTTATCCACATTGTTGGCGCCATAAGACCCCAATTATTTTCCGTGCCACTCCACAGTGGTTTATTTCTATGGATCAAGCGGGTCTACGCAGCCAAGCACTGTCTGAAATTAAAGAAACCGAGTGGTTACCAGCATGGGGTGAAGGTCGTATTCACAACATGGTAGAGAACCGTCCTGATTGGTGTGTATCTCGTCAACGTACTTGGGGGGTGCCAATTCCTCTGTTTGTACACGTTGAAACGCAAGAGCTGCACCCGAACTCAGTAGAGTTAATGGAAGCGGTAGCCAAATTAATTGAAAAAGACGGCATCCAAGCATGGTGGGATGTAGACGCGAAAGAATTACTTGGCGATGAGGCAGATAGCTACCGCAAGATCACCGATACCCTAGATGTATGGTTTGATTCAGGTTCAACTTTCTCATCAGTGGTTGCCGCTCGTCCTGAGTTTAATGGTGCAGCAGCTGACCTTTACTTAGAAGGCTCGGATCAACACCGTGGTTGGTTTATGTCATCACTGATGATGTCTACGGCAATGACTGGTAAGGCACCTTATAAGCAAGTGCTTACTCACGGCTTTACCGTTGATGGCAAAGGCAAGAAGATGTCTAAGTCTCTAGGTAACGTGATTTCTCCACAGGATGTCGTAAACAAGCTTGGTGCTGATATTCTACGTCTGTGGGTCGCAAGTACTGACTACACCGCAGAGATGACCGTATCGGATGAGATCTTAAAGCGTGGTGCTGACTCTTACCGTCGTATCCGAAACACTTCGCGTTTCTTACTGGCGAACCTAAACGGTTTTAACCCAGCAACCGATATGGTAGCAACCGAAGATATGGTGGCACTGGATCGTTGGGCAGTCCGTCGTGCCGCGAGCATCCAACAAGAAATTGTTGCCGCTTACGAGCAATACAACTTCCACGGTGTCACCCAAAAGCTAATGCAATTCTGTTCGGTTGAACTTGGTAGCTTCTACCTAGATATTATTAAAGACCGTCAGTACACCGCTAAATCTGACAGCCATGCTCGTCGTTCTTGTCAGTCGGCGTTGTACCAAATTGCGCAAGCGCTAGTACGTTGGATTGCACCAATTACTAGTTTCACCGCAGATGAGATTTGGGATGCATTACCAGGTGACAAAGACCAGTTCGTGTTTACTCAAGAATGGTATGATGGTTTTGGCACCCTAGAAACTCAAGATGACGTATCAGATGAGCGCTGGGATGAACTCGTTGCCATTCGTTCTGAAGTGAATAAAGCTATTGAAGTTGCCCGTAACGAAAAACGCGTTAAAGGTAGCTTACAAGCTAACCTGACGTTATTCGTCACCGATGAGCTACGCCAGAAGCTAGATTTCCTTGGCGATGAGTTACGTTTTGTGATGTTAACTTCTAAGGTAACCTTGAAATCAATCGATGAAGCCCCATCTGAATTAGAAGCAACCGATGTTGTGGGTCTTAAAGTGCTGATTGATGTAGCGACAGCGGCTAAGTGTGAGCGTTGTTGGCATCACCGTGAAGATGTAGGCAGTCACAGCGAGCACCCTGAACTGTGTGGTCGTTGTGTGACCAACGTTGAAGGTGAGGGCGAGACTCGCCAGTTCGCATAAGCCATTTGCAAGCCCACATTAATTGTGGGCTTTTGCTAGGGACTGCTGAACCTATAATGATTCAGCCCCATATAAAAAGAATAATAAAGGAGTAGTAACGGTGAATACCGATTCTTGGAAGAGCAGCGGCCTAACTTGGCTATGGGTAAGTGCGTTAGTGATCATTAGCGATCAGATCACTAAATTATGGGTGCTAAATAGTTTTGCACTGTACGAATTTAAAGAAATTCTACCCGTATTTAACTTAACCTATGTTCGTAACTACGGTGCGGCATTTAGTTTTTTAAGTGATGCTGGTGGCTGGCAAAAGTACTTCTTTTCTATTATTGCGGTAGGGGTGAGTTTACTTCTGTGTTACTGGTTGCGTAAACAACATAAAAGCCAATGGCATCTAAACTTGTCCTACACCCTAGTGATTGGTGGTGCGATTGGTAATTTAATTGACCGTTTAGAGCATGGCTTTGTGGTTGATTTTCTAGATTTTCATTGGGGTGTACATCACTTCCCGGCATTCAATGTGGCGGATATGGCCATTTGTGCGGGAGCGGGCTTATTAATTCTTGATGCCTTTTTACACCCTGAGTCTAAGCAGGATAAAAAATAATGACGACTTCATTTCTAGCTCACATGACCATTACCTTAGAAGATGGTTCAGTAGCAGACAGCACCAAAGCCAATGGTCAGCCAGCTAAGCTTACCATTGGTGATGATTCCCTAAGCCCAGCATTTGAAGCTTGTTTAGGTGACAACATTGCAGCGGGGCAAACCCATGAGTTTACCTTAGCCCCTAAAGATGCATTTGGTGACAAAAATCCAGACAACTTGCATTATATTGATCGAACCAAGTTTGCCAATGATAGTGATCTTGAAGTGGGCGCAATTATTGCGTTTGATGGCCCGGCTGGTGAAATTCCAGGGATCATCCGTGAAGTGGCTGGTGATTCGGTAACGGTTGATTTTAACCATCCGTTGGCGGGTCACGCAGTAACATTTGAAATTGAAGTGCTAGAGGTACTGTAAATGCAACAGGGCAATATGGAAATTCTACTTGCTAATCCACGAGGCTTCTGTGCCGGTGTTGATCGTGCCATTAGTATTGTATCGCGCGCATTAGAGCTTTTCGAGCCACCAATTTATGTTCGTCATGAAGTCGTTCATAACCGTTATGTGGTTGAGAATCTTAAACAACGTGGTGCGGTTTTTGTTGAAGAGCTGCATCAGGTGCCAGACGACTCTATTGTGATCTTTAGTGCTCATGGGGTTTCACAAGCGGTGCGTGCCGAGGCTAAACGTCGCGACCTTAAGGTTTTTGATGCGACTTGTCCGTTAGTTACTAAGGTACATTTACAGGTTGCTCGCGCTAGCCGGAAAGGCCACGAATGTGTGTTGATCGGTCACGCGGGTCACCCTGAAGTAGAAGGTACTATGGGCCAATATAGCTCAGATACCGGCGCGATTTACTTAGTAGAATCTCCAGAAGATGTATTAAAGCTTGAGCCTAAAGACCCTGAAAACCTATGCTTTGTCACGCAAACTACGTTATCGGTTGACGATACTAAAGTTGTGATTGAAGCGCTACAGGCTAAGTTCCCACACATTGAAGGTCCGCGTAAAGATGACATTTGTTACGCTACCCAAAATCGTCAAGATGCCGTACGAGATATTTCTAAAGATGTTGAGCTATTAATTGTTGTAGGTTCAAAAAATAGCTCTAACTCAAATCGTCTGAGTGAACTGGCTAAGAAATCGGGTGTGGACTCATACTTGGTTGATAACGCAGATGATATTCAAGATGAGTGGTTCGAAGGTATTACCAAAGTTGGCGTAACAGCAGGTGCGAGCGCTCCAGAAGTGCTTGTGCAACAAGTTATTGCCGCGGTCAAAGAACACTGCGATGCTGTTGTGAGTGAGGTTGAAGGCCGTGAAGAAAACACTGTCTTCGAAGTGCCTGCCGAACTGAGATAATCGCAAACTCCTTTCAAAAACCGCTGTCATGGCGGTTTTTTTATATTATTTATTTCACGTTAATTCATTAAGTTAGCTCTATTGAGAGAGGTTCACCAGCGAACTAATATAACCAGTAATCAAGCTTTGAACTATAGTTAGGTAAAGGATGCTTTCACTATGCCATGAGTTTACTCAAGGGGGAATAATGAAAGGGCAGTCATCTGGTTACACCTTAATAGAAGTTTTAATTACTTTGGTCATTATGGCTGTGGGTCTTTTAGGGATTTTAACACTGCATAGCCATGTTAAGGTCGCGACCATAGAAAATAGCCAATATCAATCAGCGCATATTCTTGCACGCGACTTGTTAACGCGTATACAAATTAATCCAGAAGCAAGTTATGTTGGCACTTATTCTAGCGTGCCAACCGCTCCCTTGCTGAAATGTCAACAAGCCATGACTTTGCCAAGCTGCACCCCTGAACAATTAAAACAATGGCAACTTTATTACTGGTTAAGGCAATTGTTTGGCTATCATTCCCTTGCTAATAATATACCCGCCCCCCTTTTAAGGCAGCCTGTAGTGTGCGTCACTATGGATGCTTCGTTAGCGATAGTCGTTATTACTTGGCAAAGTATGGAGTCTGGCCTAGATACGGCAGCCAATGATGTGATTGCCAACGGCTGTGGTAGCGCAAGCGATAAACGAAAGTTTATCAAACTAACAGGTGTGGTTTAGTCATGACTAAGCATGCTGGTTTTTCCCTGGTTGAATTATTAATTGCATCAACAATAGGCTTGGTGTTAACCACTGGGTTGTATCAATTGCTCAGCATTTCGCAGCAAAATAGTGCCGACTCTAGTCATCATGCTCAGATCCAAGAATCGGCTAATGATGCACTTAATATGTTGATTAAAGACATTGCCCAAGTTGGCTTTATGGCGGACTTAAGCCAATTATCACTTTTGCTTGGTGACAATGTTGAAGTACAAACCAATGCTGATCCTGATTGTGTTGGTGGTGGGGAAAATAATGCGACATTTCCATCAAGCAGCAACACTCATTTTCGCACCCTCTGGGCGATGGTATGGAGCAGTAGTAGTCGCCTTGATTGTGCGGGCTTAAGCCCTAAAGTAGGCTCAGAAGTGATACAGATAAAGCGCTTGCAGGGCCCGGACACATCTATAGCAAATTTGCAGGCAAACCAGTTTTATTTTGTCTCAAATATAAACAAAGGAATTTTCTTTAACTCTAGTGAAACTATCCCTACTTTGTTAGGAGGAAAGTATTGGCGTTACCTTCACCGATTTTATTACATCGAAACCGAAAGTCGTGATGGTGTCTCACTACCGGTGTTAAAGGTGCGGGAGTTAGGCTCTGTTGGCATGGTTGAAGCAAGTTATGTCGATGGCATTGAGCAAATTGCTTTTAGCTTTGGTATTGATTCGAACAACGATGGCAATGTCGATGGATACCTTGCCACTTCCGGCATGAGCAGTTTGCAATGGGATTCTCAGAGGATCTTAGCGGTAACCATTTACGTCGTGGCTCGAGCTCTAGAAAAAGATGAAGCGCTTAAGTTTAATAAAAGTTTCAAAGTATCTGAACTACCAGTAACGGGTTATTCTGATGGTTATCGTCGTTTTCTGGCAAGCACTACCATTAAAATAGAAAATCCAATTTTAAGGGGTGATCTATGAAAGGTTCTATTTTGTTGATTTCATTGATTTTACTCTTAATTATGACGGTAGTGGTTACGAGTTTAGCTGTCCGAGTTCAATATTCAACAGCGATGACTATGGGGTCAATTTCATATACAGAATCATTGGTTAAAGTCAATACAGCTCAGTTAAGTTATCTGCGAGAGCAAGCCAGCAAGCATGGTCAAAGTAGCTTAGTGACTACTGGGTTAAATGTCGTCAGCTTTAGCTATTATGATAGCGAACATCAGTTAGGCTTTTTAGGGGAAAGTGCCTGCAAAAGAACGAATGCTGCTTCGGCAACACAAACCTTCAGTTGTCGACATTTGCAATTAGTCAGTGGTACTAATTTTGGTAAAAGTGAACTTGGACGATTAGATATTAGTTCGGTCGTGGAGCAGCCAGTGCTTAATTTATCCGGAGGTAACTAATGAAGCGAGTTTGGATAATCTTTGCGCTAGTGGTTCTCAGTACGGTGGCAGATGACACTCAGCTTTATGTATTTGAATCATCCCAGCGTACAGGAATAAAACCAAAAGTGTTAATTATTTTAGATAACTCGGGTTCCATGAATACCTTAGAAAGTACCCCAGTACCTTACGACCCAAGTATTATGTATGAAGCGGTTGGCAGCCAAAATGCCCTTCAACAAAGGATGCTTTATTTCACCAAAGGAACAGTAGATGGGGCGAGTTTGCCAGTGCCTGATAGTCCGAGCGAGAGTCGCCGCTTTTTGGCTGAGATTAATGGCTGTGCAGCATCATGGCAAGCACTAGAGAAATATGGTTTTTTCACCGGCTTCTTTCGAGAATATAGCTTTAAAGGACAAAGTGGTTCTTGGAAAGAGGTACCTGATAATAGCGGAGCCAATATTGAAATTATCGATTGCTACGAAGATATCCAGCAAGAAGATTGGCGCAATGCTGACAACCTTATGTCGGGCTTTGCTGTTGATGGTGTGGGAACCAAAAAAAATCCACAGTATTATTCCAATGTTGATTCCTCTAGTACATCTGAGCAACTTGCTTTAGCGAAAGAGGCCGCTTTAAATACCCAATTTGGCGTAGGAACGCCTATTACACTTTATACTGATAATTATTTGCGTTGGTATTATGGTGATTTAGAGCAAGTTCATAAAACCCGTTTAGATATCGCTAAAGAAGTCATGACAAATTATGTTATTCCCTCCCCAGGAGTGGATATGGGGATGGCGTTATTCAATTTTAATGGTCCCGAAGGTGAGCGTAATGGCGGTCGGATTATCCAACATATTGATCCATTTAATGCGAATGCAAAACAACAGCTAATTAGTAAGCTGCAAGATGTTAACGCAGAGACTTGGACACCATTGGCTGAAAGTTTATATGAAGCTTACCGGTATTTTGCTGGGGCGACTGTGCTCTTCGGTGACGATGATTCAAGCTATTCCAATACCTACAGGGTCACGGATGAGAGCTATTTAGCTATGGATCCTAGTTGCGTCAGTGGTGGCCAATATAACTCACCTTTTGCTAAGTGCATTGATAATGCTTATGTGGTGATTATTACTGATGGTGCGCCGACCTATGATAAGTCAGCAGATAATTTTATCCTTGGTTTACAAGGTACCAGCAGTAATGATCAGTATCAGGACAGCTATTTGCCAGCTTTAGCCTATCAACTCCATAATTTCGATGTAAACCCTAACCTTGATGGCAAGCAAACTATTACCACTTTTACTATTGGCTTCGGTGAGGATGCCCAAGATGCTGCTCCAGTCTTGACTGCAGCGGCTAATCGAGGTGGCGGGAAGTACTTTTCAGCTAGCAATGCGACGGGGTTGCAATTAGCTTTACAGAATATTTTAAGTAAAATTTTAGAGGTAAATGCCTCATTTACGTCACCATCGATAGCGAGTAATAACTTTGATAGAACACAAACATTGAGTTCAATCTATTATGGTATGTTTTTACCTGATAAGGGGCCAAGGTGGCAGGGTAATTTAAAAAAACTGATTATTACCGCTAATGGTGATGTGATTGATAATTATGGTAAAAATGCTATCAATGAGAAGGGAAATATTAGCTCTGATGCGTGTACGGTATGGACCAGTGCGAGTGACTGTCAAGCTTCGAGTTCAGGTGGCGATGGCAACAACGTCAATAACGGTGGCGCACAGGCTAGCTTAACCAAGCAGCTAAAAAGGACCTTATATGGGAACTTTGGTAGTAATAATAGCTTAAGCAGTTTCAATTTAATTAATGCACAAGCCCGAGCTGGTGGTAGCCTTGAGCTCGCATCCTATATGGGAGTACAAGAATCTGATCTTGTTAATATTTTTGATTGGATTAGCGGTGCAGATATCACAGATGACGATGCAGATGGTGATCTCGCAGAAAATAGAAAGGATATTATTGGTGACCCTCTGCATTCTAAACCTCTAGCCATAACCTATGGTCAGGCTGATGGTTCAGTGGATGTGCGTATTCTTATGGGGACAAACCATGGTTGGTTGCACATGTTCAAAGATGAAGGTGCAAGTATCAGTGAAAGTTGGGCTTTTATGCCATATGAGCTTTTAACTAATATAAATAGTTTGTACCAAAACAATCCAACAGGTGTCCATTCGGTGTATGGCATAGACTCTTCGCCAGTCGCATATATTAATGATGTCAATCGAAATGGTGTTATTGAACCTGGTGATAAAGTTTGGATTTTTGTTGGCATGCGCAGGGGAGGCAGCAGTTATTATGCTTTTGATGTCACCACTCCAGATTCACCATCCCTATTGTGGCAAATAACGCCAGCGACAAGTGGCTATTCTGAAATGGGGCAAACCTGGTCAGAACCAAGAGTAACTTTAGTGCCTGGTTGGCCTGAAGGTAATACAAATTTAGCTAATGCAAAGCCGGTATTGGTAGTAGGTGCTGGTTATCAACCCGCCACAAAAGACCTAGCAGGATTAACGGTGGCAGATAGCAAAGGTAGAGGGGCTTTTATAATTGATGCTGAAACAGGTACTTTAGTTTTCAGTATTGGAGCCAGTGATAGCGGCGCGGACCTTACCCACCAACAGATGCAATATTCCATTCCTAATAGTCCAGCTCTACTCGACAGTGATGGCGATGGTCTGAGCGATAGAATATACCTAACTGATAGTGGTGGCCAGTTGTGGCGAGTCGATCTCCCAAGTGGTACCTCAAAAAGTGGCGAGGCTCCTTGGACTGTTTTTAAGTTTGCGAACATCAAAGGCAGTGATATAGCAGATGATAGACGATTTTATGCTGAGCCTGTAGTTGCACAAACTATTATCAATAGCGCTCATAAAGTTCAATCTACGGATCAGCTTGGGAATACCGTTGAACAGATACATTATACCAATCGTCCCTATGATGCGATTGCTATCGGCTCAGGGATCAGGCCCCAGCCAAATGATATTCAACGACAAGATAAACTGTTCTTGTTTAGAGATATGAAAGTGGCGACTCAAAGTTTTACTGAGTCAAATCCAGCGCCGCAAACAATTGAAGTTTCGGATTTATATGATGTTACAGCAGATCCATTTGCACAACAATTATCACAGCAACAACAGTCCGAGTTGGAATTATTATTTGGGGAGAAAAAGGGCTGGTACTATGATTTACCCGCTAAAGGTGAGAAATCTTTAGCTGCGGCGTCGATTTTGGGTGGAAAGGTCTATTTCTCTTCTTACACGCCAGGGGATTTACAGACCTCAAATCAGTGCCTGATTGCAGGTCAGGGTAAGTTGTATGTGTTCGATTTACACAGAGGTTTTAACACTTTTGCCAATGGTTTTTATGATTTAGGGGAAAGAGTACCTGATACCCCACAGATGGTCGTTCCAGCCAGTCAAAGTGGAGCGGTATTTCTAGTTGGTGTGGGTTCAGGTGAGCTGCAAAGTAATGGTCAATATACAGGTACAATAAAAACTCAAGTGACGATGCAAGCGAATCGAATTTATTATCATATTAATGAGTAAAATCATGAAACCGACGGGATTTAGTTTAATTGAACTACTTGTGGCATTGGCCATCACGGCGATTATTGCCAGTGTCGCTTACCCAAGCTATACCAGTTATGTTATTGCTTCAGCTCGTTCTGAAGGGCTAACCACCATTTTGCAAGTAGCCATAGAGCAAGACCAATACTATCTTGATTTTAGAAGATACAGTTCAAATATGCAGGATCTTGGCTTTGATAGCGATCCATTGATCACTGACAATGGTCACTATCAGGTGGATGCAACTGTAACATCAAGCAATTATATTATAACGGCTTCCGCGCAAGGGGTTCAGTCTCAACGAGATGGCGAATGTAGCCAGATAACGTTATCAAGTGAAGGTGAAAAACTGCCTGAATCATGTTGGTGAGTATATGAAAATATTAGCTATATTATTGTTGTTCTTAAGTAGCACCTTGGCACAAGCTCAGGACTATAAATGTGCCTTGCATACGACTTTAGGGGCTAAAATTATCTTTTTTAAATGGCAGCATCACCCTAAGCAGAAGCTCTACAGGGAAGTAAGTGAAGGAGTGCAGGCTTTGCCTAAAAACTGGCAGCTAAAATCTGTTGAGGAGTGTATCGAATTATCAAAAGAGTTCTCTCATCCCATATTTCGTCATTTAGATCTAAAGACACCTAAATAATGCTAATCATCACAGTTTAAGTTTTTGTCATCTTGGCGCTTGATGCGACCAGAGGTGGCGATGACAAGTTGCTGCGGGTATTCGCTATTTAGCTTTTGACTGCAAAATCGCATCGTGCCATTACTAAAGCCCGCTTGACCTAAATCATTAAAACTTATTTTTGTTTTTGGAAAAGAAAGAAAATCTTTGGCATCAATTGCAATTTTCAGTACTAGAATTTCGCCGCTGTCAAAAACACCATTGTTATTTTTATCATTAAATATACTGAACCCTGAATTCCAATCAGCAGAGCAGCTTCCGCTTTGCAGTGGGCAAACAGTGATCCTACTACGATAGCTTTTCGATAAAGAGCGAGCATATTGTAGCGACTGATATAGCCTAGCTATTTCACTGGTTGCTTTAGAATACTCAATTATTTTTGATAGTGACGGTGTTATTGTAGCAATAAGAATGCTTGTGATAGCAACGACAACAAGCATTTCAATAATCCCTGCTCCGGAGTGCTTCATAGTAGCCCCTAACTTCGAAGTTACTTTCTATAATTTTAGACTAAGTAATAATTTTAGCTAAGCTAAAGGTGTATATACTTCAGCGCAATTGCTATTATTGCGCCCAAATTAAAAATACATGGATTGAGCAATGAAAAAAATTGAAGCGATAATAAAGCCTTTTAAACTTGATGATGTCCGCGAAGCGTTAGCTGATATTGGTATTGCTGGCATGACAGTGTCAGAGGTAAAAGGCTTTGGTCGTCAAAAAGGCCATACCGAGCTTTATCGTGGCGCTGAATATATGGTTGATTTTTTGCCAAAAGTTAAATTAGAAATAGTGATTGCAGAAGATATGGTTGATTCAGCGATTGAAGCCATTATTGAGACAGCAAAAACGGGTAAAATTGGCGATGGTAAGATTTTTGTGTCTCCAGTAGAGCGGGTAATTCGCATCCGTACTGAAGAAGAAAATGAAGAGGCAATTTAAGGTTTGTTAACCGAGCTTACAAAAAAACCAAGCACTTTTGCTTGGTTTTTTATTTCACTCATACCTTTATGTCTTAATTAGCATGATTTAGGGCGATAACCTGTTTTATGTGTTCAGCAAGTTGTTGTTGTCCTAATGCTTCATAACATTCAAGCATAATTTCTAGGGCCTCTTTTCTAGCAGGAGACTGACTAAACTTTTCAAGTACTAATTGAGCACGATTTGCAGCGGCAGCATGGGCATCCATTTCTAAGTAATACCTTGCAACCCTTAGAGAGTAGTCAGCAAGACGGTTACGCAGGTGAACCATTCTCTGTTTGGCATCATGAACATACTCAGAATTCGGGTAGTTCTTGATTAAGATTTCAAAGTCTTTAAAGGCCTGATTAGAGTTCTCTGGATCTCTGTCAGTGCGATCAACACCAAACATATCATGGAACATGTATCTGTCAGCTTGCATATTAACAAGTCCGCGCATGTACTGGGCGTAATCTAAATCAGGATGACTAGGATTGTTATCCATAAAAGCATCAATTTTTGCAATAGCCGAAGCGGCATCATCCAGTTTGTAGTAAGCGTATATCAGATCAAGTTTTACTTGTTCTTTATGCGGCCCAAATGGATAGCGTGACTCTAAAGCCTCTAAAGTTCTGATCCCTTTGCTATAGTTACCTAACTCCATGGCCTCTCTTGCATCTTTATAAATGGCAATGGGAGAGCGGTCAGATATTTTTATTTCATCTTTGTCAGGTGTTGATGAGCAGGCTGACATCGTACCCACCAAAAGGGCGATGGAAAAAGCTTTAAATTGATTATTCATAGGGCAGATACGTCAAATTCTGTGTTTGTATTTAGGATAATTGTTATTTTAGCGATACACTAACACTATTATTACTTTGATTGTAGCAAAAGCTATTACTATTGTGACCCCTAAATGGGGCAAACGGTTCCATATGTCAGAAAAGATTTTATTAGAAACAGAAGTTGAAGCTTTCCAAATGGGGCAGAGACTGGATCAAACCTTAGCAGAGGTGTTTGATGATTTTAGCCGTTCGCGTATAAAGGAATGGATATTAGCGAATAAAGTCAGCATCGATGATGAGATCTGTAATCGTCCTAGGGAGAAGGTGGTAGTTGGTCAAGTTTTAAAGATTGACGCAACCTTAGAAATTGAAGTAGAGCATGTAGCAGAAAAAATTGATTTAAATATCGTTTATGAAGATGACGACATTTTGGTCATTAATAAACCTGCAGGTCTAGTGGTTCATCCTGGTGCAGGTAATAAATCGGGAACGATTTTAAATGCGTTACTGCACCATTGTCCTCAAATTGAACAGGTGCCTCGTGCAGGTATTGTTCATCGTTTAGATAAAGACACTACCGGACTAATGGTTGTTGCAAAAACGGTTCCTGCCCAAACTCACTTAGTTGCGGCGCTGCAAGCCCGTAATATTACCCGTGAATATGAAGCTATTGCCCTTGGTAATATGACAGGTGGTGGAGTCGTGGATGAGCCTATTGGCCGTCACCCAACTAAGCGAACTCATATGGCTGTGGTTCACGGTGATGCAGGCAAGCCGGCTGTGACCCATTACCGTGTGGCAGAACGTTTTCGATTACATACTCGCTTACGCTTACGCTTAGAAACTGGACGTACCCACCAAATTCGAGTGCATATGGCTTATATCAAGCACCCACTTATTGGCGATCCGGTATATGCTGGCCGTCCTAAGCCTGTGAAAAATTCGACGCCGGAGCTATTTGAGCAATTACGAGGCTTCAGAAGGCAGGCTTTGCATGCGGTTCGATTGGAATTAGAGCATCCTATTACTGGAGAGCATATGGTATGGCAGGCGCCAATTCCAGAAGACATGAAAAAGCTTACTTTAGCACTAAGAAACGATACTTTAGCTAATCCTGACTTAATTTAATTTATGGCCATATTTAGACCCAAATGGACCCTGCCTGATAATGTTCAGGCTCGAATAACTACTCGAACAGAAGGTGTTAGCCATGGCTGTTTTAATAGTTTCAATTTGGGTGCCCATGTCGGGGATATAGATGAAGCTGTTGTGCAAAATAGAGCAATTTTAGCGCATCAACTCCCTCATTCCCCACTTTGGCTAAATCAAATTCATTCAACAACAGTTGTTAATGCTGAACATCCTCATACCTGTGATGCAGATGGTGCTTATAGCACTAAAGAGAACCTTGTTTGTCTGATCATGACTGCAGATTGTCTGCCAGTTCTTATGTGCAACAAACAAGGGACACAAGTTGCCGCAGTACATGCCGGTTGGCGAGGTTTGTGTCATGGCATTTTAGAAGCAGCTGTTGCAAACTTTACGGACCCTCAAGAGGTGATGTGCTATCTAGGACCTGCCATAGGGCCTGAGTATTTTGAAGTTGGCGCAGAAGTGCGCCAACAATTTATTGATAAAGATGTCAAGGCTGGTTCATGCTTTAAAGCTAAAGGCGATAAATATTTAGCCGATCTCTATAAACTGGCACGTCAGCGCCTGACCAATATTGGTGTAACCGATATCACCGGAGAGGTGGATTGTACCTATTCACAACCTGATAAATATTTTTCATATCGTCGAGATGGCCAGACAGGCCGTATGGCATCTTTGATCTGGATCAAGCAAACTTAAATAGATTAACTTTCAAACTTGAAAGTTGAATAAATGCCCCCAATTAGTTAACTAAGAAACGAATTTGTTGGAGGTGTTATGCGTCTAGATAAACTAACCGTTAAATTTCAAAATGCAATTGCAGCGGCTCAATCTATTGCTATTGGTAAAGACAATCAATACATTGAACCTGTACATCTTTTGCAGGCGTTATTAGATCAAGATAATTCTACCGTTGCGGCTATGCTCACCAATGCTGGAGTAGCATTAGCTCAACTTAGAACTCAAATTCAAACTGCCATTAATGCTTTACCGCAGGTTTCTGGTAGCAGTGTTGATGTCCAGGTTTCAAATAACACTATCCGTCTTTTAAATCAGTGCGATAAATTAGCGCAAAAAAACAAAGATGATTATATATCTTCTGAACTTTTTATTGTTGCCGCATTGGAATCTAATGATCCACTAGCTGAAATTCTCAAAGCAGCCGGTGCGGATATAAAAAGTATCAATGCCGCGATTGAAAAAATTCGTGCAGGCCAGTCGGTCAACGATCCTAATGCTGAAGATACTCGCCAAGCATTAGACAAATACACCATAGACCTAACCGCTCGAGCTGAGCAGGGTAAGTTGGATCCTGTGATTGGCCGTGATGAAGAGATCCGTCGTGCCGTACAAGTACTGCAGCGCCGTACCAAAAATAACCCCGTTTTAATCGGTGAGCCAGGTGTTGGTAAAACCGCTATTGTTGAAGGCCTTGCCCAACGTATTATTAATGGTGAAGTGAGTGACGCCCTTAAAAATAAACGAGTCCTATCCCTCGACTTAGGTGCCTTATTGGCTGGAGCGAAATACCGTGGTGAATTTGAAGAGCGCTTAAAAGCAGTATTGAACGAGCTCGAAAAAGAGCAGGGCCAAGTCATTCTATTTATTGATGAGTTGCATACCATGGTGGGCGCGGGTAAATCTGATGGGGCCATGGATGCTGGTAATATGCTTAAGCCAGCACTTGCCCGTGGTGAATTACACTGTGTCGGAGCAACTACTTTAGATGAGTACCGACAATACATAGAAAAAGATGCTGCCCTTGAACGTCGTTTCCAAAAAGTGCTGGTGGATGAACCTTCTGTGGAAGACACCATTGCCATTTTACGTGGCTTAAAAGAACGTTATGAGCTGCACCATCATGTGGAGATTACGGATCCGGCGATTGTTGCGGCGGCATCTTTGTCGCACCGCTATATAAGCGACCGCCAATTGCCAGATAAAGCCATCGACTTAATCGATGAAGCGGCGTCTTCTATTCGTATGCAAATTGACTCTAAGCCTGAGCCGCTTGATAGGCTAGAGCGCAAGATCATTCAGTTAACTCTGCAACAGCAAGCGTTAGCCAAAGAGGAAGATGAGCACTCGATAAAGCGTTTGCAAGAATTAAACGAGCAATTAAGTAGCCTTAAGGCCGAGTTCCAAGAGTTAGAAGAGGTATGGAATACCGAAAAAGCCGCCTTAGATGGTACTCAGAACATTAAGGCGGAATTAGAAGATGCCCGTCAGCAAATGGAAGTGGCTAAGCGTGCCGCAGACTACCAGCGTATGTCGGAGCTGCAATATGGGTTAATTCCTGAACTTGAGAAAAAGCTCGATCTAGCCAGTGCCGCAGAAATGCAAGAAATGACCCTACTTAAAAACAAGGTGTCAGATACTGAAATTGCCGAAGTATTAGCAAAAGCCACGGGCATTCCAGTTAACCGTATGCTTGAGGGGGAGCGTGATAAGTTATTACGCATGGAACAAGAGCTGCATAAGCGCGTGATTGGACAAGACGAAGCGGTAACTGCGGTAGCGAATGCGATTCGCCGTAGTCGTGCTGGCTTAGCTGATCCTAACCAGCCAATTGGTTCGTTCCTATTTTTAGGGCCAACAGGGGTAGGTAAAACCGAACTGTGTAAATCATTGGCTGAATTTATGTTTGATTCAGCAGACTCTATGATACGCATTGACATGTCAGAGTTTATGGAGAAACACTCGGTGGCTAGATTGGTCGGCGCACCCCCGGGTTATGTCGGTTATGAAGAGGGTGGCTACCTGACCGAATCGGTTCGCCGTAAGCCTTATTCGGTAGTATTACTTGATGAGGTAGAGAAAGCACATCCAGATGTCTTTAATATTTTATTACAAGTATTAGACGATGGTCGCTTAACTGATGGACAAGGTCGAACCGTTGACTTTAAGAACACCGTTATCATTATGACCTCTAATCTAGGTTCAGATCTCATTCATGAGAACTTTGGCGAATTAGATTATGAAGGGATGAAACATAAAGTAATGGAGGTGCTTAATCACAGCTTCCGACCAGAGTTCCTAAATCGTATTGATGAATCTGTCGTGTTCCATCCATTGGCAGGTCAGCACATCAAATCAATCGCTACTATCGTGCTTAAACAATTGAATGATCGTTTACAAGATAGAGGATTCACGATTGAGCTATCTGATGCTGCAATGGACAAGTTGGTCACCATGGGAACGGATCCATTATTTGGAGCGCGTCCTCTAAAGAGAACTATCCAAAATCAGTTAGAGAATCCACTGGCTCAAAAACTTTTGGCAGGTGATGTTACTGAAGATGGTGCAATCAAGGTTGATGTAGTGAATGATCAATTAGTATTTAACTAATCAATGAGTGTGAGCTTGCTCACGCTAAATTGGACTAAAAGAGCGGTTTTGGATAGTAATTGTCCAAAGTCGCTTTTTTATTTCAAAAAGGGGTTGCGTAAATAAATCCGCTCCCTATAATGCGCATCCACTGACACGGGGCAAGGCACTAAAGCGCCAGCAACGTTGGAGCTACCAAGTAGCTTAGTCAGGGTTAAGGTTAAAACTTAAACGGTTGAAAAACTTTTTAAAAATAACCCTTGACCACGGGCTCAAAATCATTAAGATACGCAGCCCTGACCGACACGGTCAAACGTTCTTTAACAATATAATCAAGTAATCTGTGTGGGCACTCACAGGCATTTGAAAATCAACAAAACGATTTTCTCAATGTACTTTAGTGTTC
>NZ_WINH01000035.1 GCF_010993985.1 Paraferrimonas sp. SM1919
CCAGAATCAATAGACTTCCATAAAAATTAACTATAGCCACCCATTATTAATCAATAACTTACAGCACAAAATCTTGAACTTCAATCAAGCTTCATTCATGTTGGCTATACTCTGTGGTGCTTGGAAGTAAGGTTGAGGTTTATTGGCTTGGTTTGGTTACTTTAAGCATCTATTCATCAAAAATCACGCAGCACTGTGACACCGCGGGTGCAGTGCAAAATTTGAATAGATAAGTGGTGTGTTTACTCGAAGAATTGGCAACTTTGTTTGAAATGCTTTCGCCGCCTTTCTAAGTGCTCACAGTATTTATCATACTCTTGCAAGGTACTCACGGGGCCATGGAATACCTTACCAAAATCATTGACGATTTTTGCCCAATTCTCTGCTGGAATTAATTATGGCTGTCTATGTGTGTTACCGATTGGTTGATAACACATTAAGGTCGTGTTGGTTCGGAACTCATTAGGGGCAACCAAAAGGTTAGCCCGAATATATGTCAGAATAACCGCTTTATGCGGATGAGCGTGGCATCGAATCACAAATAACTGGAAGTAAGACAGGGAATATTATCGGGACAAACATGCCCCGATAGGCAAACTGTGCCTTGACACCACCGGAGCGTCCATATATGTCTCGATTAAAGGTCTTCCTTATTTTGGCCAAAAATAGAGATGGTTCTCATCAATAAAGCTCACTAAAAATGCGTTCATCAATATCAACCCAAAAAATACAACTGGAAAAAGTAAGATGTAAATTATGCGAAGAGGCATTGAACTATCTAATAACCAACTTACCTCTCCCTCCTTAACTCTTCTATCAACCTCGCCCCCTATTTTGAATGATGGGATTACGCCGATAGCCAAGTACATCCAAATTGCCAAATCAGATTGACTAGGATCCACTTTGGTGGCATCACTAAGCCAAACACAAAATTGCCAAAGGCTCCCACCCATGAACCAAAATATAATGACAAACAGACTAAGAATTTGCGCCGATACACAGATACTTCCGACATGAATCTGTCGAAAAGATGTCTCCCTCTTTGTATAAAAGTAATAGATAATACCCACACAAAATACTGCAGGTACCATTACAAAATAGTTCCATATCAAACGAACAATAAACATTAAATCACCATCTAATTGTTAAAACTTATAGGCCGGCGTGATGGATGAATCATAATGATTTAAACCAATGGCGCGTAATCTATTGTATCTATCACCAGCTTGATTGAGTGCCGTTGGAATATCAGAGCCATGTAAACCTAAGATTGTATCAAGCACCGGAACTAACTATAGCCACCCATTATTAATCAATAACTTACAACACAAAATCTTGAGCTTCAATCAAGCTTCATTCATGTTGGCTATACTCTGTGGTGCTTGGAACTAAGGGGGAGCTTTATTGGCTTAGTTTATTTGCTATAAGCGCCTATTAACCCTAATTGACGCAGCATTAACCCACCGCGAATGCGGTGCACAGATTGAATAGATAACAGATATGCTTACTCGAAGAGTTGGCAACTTTGTTTGAAATGCTTTCGCCGCCTTTCTAAGTGCTCACAGTATTTATCATACTCTTGCAAGGTACCCACGGGGCCATGAAATACCTTACCAAAATCATTGACGATTTTTTCCCAATTCTCTGCTGGGATATTAAGCCGTTCAAGTATGCCTTTACTGTTTTTACTTCTATTTATTAACTAGAACCAAACTACTGGTTTACGTCCCAAATCCAGCACCCTCGATACATGCTTTCTCTGGAATTTACGTAGCAATGCCTCAACCCCTTTGGTATCAACAAGCTTTTTCTCTTTCTCGTAAATTGCATAAACAGAATACAGTTGAATCTTTCTGCCATCGTCGGCATTAATTACCGCTGAATCTTCCCCGTTTGCTAACGCTAATAGACAAGACATATTAGTATTTGGAGCAAGCGGCTTTGGTGGGTGTTCGCTTGCAAAGGTAGCGCTGAGTCCTATCCAAGTTTGCTGCATATGCGGGTAGTGAGCCAACCTGCGCAGCCACTCAAATGGCCAACTATAATCTTCCTGCTCTAACAACTTAGGCTCCGTTGGCCAATCAAATGGTAAACACATCATTAATTCAGAATATTGATACCCCTCAGCACCCTCGGGCACCGTCATCGGCAATGCGCTCATACCTGAAGTAAATATAATGGTATAAGGCTCGGGTCCTTGTTGCTTAATCACATATATCGTGACTGGCACCTCAGAAATAATTTGATGCTGTGCCAAGGGCTCCACTTTACCGAAGTACCGCTCCATATGTCGAACTATGGGATCGCTATGCACTGTTAGCTCAGAATCTTCCATAACAGGAATAGTCCCTTGTTGCTCATGCTGCTCTAGTATTCTTACAATTTCAGCATGGCTTTGCCCAAAGGATTGGGCAAAGGTTTTCGGGGTATAATTAAAGTGACCAAAGGTATAGTCTGTTTTAGCGCCATGGGACAGTAGTAATGTCACCATTTTTGCTGAATTAGCATGTATAGCTCCCTCCAAAGGCCAATCTCGCCCTTCACCATTTAAAGCTGCCCCATGCTCGATTAGCCAATGCACGGCCTCAAAAGCTTCTTTTCTGGCAGCGGCTGAGAGCGCTGAGGCTTCTCGGTTGGATTGTGCCTCGATAGCGACCCCGTGCCTATACAGCAGTGCCATCATATCGACATTATTTAATGAAGCAGCGTAAGCAAGGATATTGCCCTGAAATCCGGTATCCACTTTGTATTCTGGAAATTGGTGCAGTAATGCTGATATTTTATCTGGATCATTTTCCCTTACTGCTGCATACAACTCTTTTAACATATCATTCTCTTCATATACTCATAAATAGTCAGTTAATGCTTATCTATGGATCAAACTTCCTTCACGATATAACTCTGCCGTGCCATATAGATAATCGATGACGCCTTGTTTTCCATTAGCGCTATTTGCTCGGTTAATGCCTTCATATATTGCCTTTTGTTCTGCCGTAGTATGTAGGCCTTTCCAGTTATGCGGCGCCCAGTTTACGTTTTCAGGGCCACGATACCAGTCTAGCCCGTGCTCCTCTAGAATTGCTTTACTACCCTGAGCATGCCAATTAATTATGGATGTCTATATGTGTATAGTTATTTTGTTATTTTCTTGTTATTTCGTTAACTCCCGAATAAATATCCAGTTAACTTAGTTAATGGAAGCATCAAAACCCACGGTATTAATGGGTAAAAGCAAAATTTGAATACATAGCGCCAAGCCATTGCTTGTTTCTCCTTCAAACTATACCCTTGAAGTGTCCCATGCTTTGTAATCCATTCCTCTTGCAATGATTGATTGGCGTAGGTTTGACAAGCTTTATTGCTGCAACACTTGATGATCCCAAAGATAATAGCTATGGGAACCAAGTAACCCAAGCCATCCAAGATGAGTTCAGGGAGGATATAACCAGATGCGTCCGAAGTGATTAGTAATATAAGAAGCATCCACCCATAATAGCCCCCCAATAATGGTATAAAGCACAGTATTACACATAATATGTGATCCCCATTGGTTGAATCGGGGTCGGTATATTTTTCGGTATAACGGTAGTAATAACTAATTTTCATCCAATGTAGGTATTTTTTTAAGAACATAGTTAATCCAGTAAGTACTCTAGGCCTGCGCGGGCCTCGTCTGAATATTCATAGTTTGCATAAAACCATGCGCCAGCGGCGATAACAGCCGTCACAGGGTTAGAGAATGTAAGAGGCATTAAGCCACCCATTATTAATCAATAACTTACAACACAAAATATTGAGCTTCAATCAAGCTTCATTCATGTTGGCCATACTCTGTGGTGCTTGGAAGTAAGGTTGAGCTTTATTGGCTTGGTTTATTTGCTCTAAGCGTCTATTAATCAAAAATCACGCAGCACTGTGACACCGCGGGTGCAGTGCAAAAGTTCTTACTCACATTGATCTTAATAAGCGATTCGCCAAATCTAGACGCACACTGTATTAACTATGCCTGTCCATATGTGTATTTATCGGTAATCGGTAATTAATCTTCAAACACAAAAAAACCGAGCTCAATAATCATTGGCTCGGTTTTTTATTGTCTTCAGCTCGCTAACTAAAGATTAGCGGCGGCTGTCTTTTTGGCTGCGCTCGGCGTGCTTACGGATAGCACGGCGGATTTTCGAAGACTTAATCTTATCGCGCTTATTGCCTTTTTTGGTCACATCCATCATGGAGCGATTTTCTTTTGGTAGCCCTACGGTTTCACGTAGGTAGTTAACTTCTTCAATCGGCAATTCCATCCAGCCACCACGGGGTAGGCTCTTAGGCAGCTCAATTTTACCGTAACGTACACGCATTAAGCGTGATACTTGGATTTCTTGGCTTTCCCATAGACGACGAACTTCGCGGTTACGACCTTCGTTTAGGGTTACATTGAACCACTGGTTCATGCCAGTACCGCCTGAAGCTTTGATTTTAGTAAACTTAGCCGGACCGTCTTCTAGCTGTACGCCTTGTCGTAAACGCTGGATAATACCGTCGTTCACTTCACCAAATACACGCACAGCGTATTCACGTTCTACCTCATGGGATGGATGCATTAGGCGGTTCGCCAACTCACCATCAGAGGTAAATAATAAAAGACCACAGGTGTTAATATCTAAACGACCTACGGCTACCCAACGGGCATCTTTCATTTTAGGTAAACGATCAAATACCGTAGTACGACCCTCTGGATCCTTACGGCTACAGATCTCACCTTCAGTTTTGTAATAAGCCAAAACACGGCAGATCACTTCTTTTTCGCCAGCAATGCTAACCACATGGCCATCGATGCGTACTTTGGCTTCGACATCGGCGTCGATACGATCCCCAAGTACTGCGACTTTACCGTCAACAGATACTCGGCCACCGGCGATCATACGCTCAAGTTCTCTACGAGAGCCATGACCCGCTCGGGCTAGTACTTTTTGAAGTTTTTCACTCATTCACATACTCTTCTGTTTCTTCGGGCACATCTAGCACTGCTGCTGCATCAGCTTTAAGCATAGCCTCTAATGACTCAATTTGAGTTAACTCTGGCAGATGCGACAAACTTGATAACCCGAAATAAGATAAAAATTCTGTTGTAGTCGCATACAGAGCCGGTCTTCCGGGCACTTCTTTATGACCTACAACTTTGATCCAGTCTCTATCAATCATAGTCTTAATAATGTGACTACTGACTGAAACCCCTCTCACTTTCTCGATTTCACCTCGAGTAATGGGTTGCTGGTAAGCAATCAAAGCCAATGTCTCCATCGCTGCTCTAGAATATTTAGGCGCACTGACTTGGTTACTTCGATTTAATAACTCTCCGTAGTCATTGTTAGTTTGAAAACGGTAAAAATTCCCAGTTTTCACCAGTTGCACGCCTCGACCTTGGTAGTCTTGTTGCAACTGTTCAATAATTTCTTTAATTTTTTGATTACTGACCGCAATACCTTCGAGGATGACCTCTTTTAGATGCTTGACAGTCACTCCTTCTCTTTTAGTAAAAGCCGCTGCTTCAATAATGCCCTTCAGTTGTTCGGGCCTAATGATTTGCTCACGCATTGGCTATTGCTCCTTGCTTTGCCCTTACATGGATTTCCCCATATACCTGATTTTGTACCAGTTCGATTAATTGTTCTTTAGCTAATTCCAGCATAGCGAGAAAACTTACTACCACTCCAGCTTTACCTTCGCTGACCACAAATAAATCTGTGAACAAAAGAAACTTGTGCTTATCGAGTTTCTCTAAAATTTGGCTCATGCGCTCTCTGGTCGATAGTGTTTCTTTAGAAACATGATGATCTTTAAACTTTGAAGCGCGATTGATCACTTCACTAAAAGCGAAAGCTAATTCTTCTAACGTTACCCTAGGAGGAATGATCTCAGGTTTATACTCCTCCCCTAAAGGCACTTCTACGGCAAAAAAATCTCTGTCTTGTCTTGGCAAAATATCAAGTTCAGTAGCCGCTTGTTTGATCACTTCATATGCTTGTAATTGCTTGATCAGTAATGCCCTTGGATCTTCTTCTTGCTCACCTTCAACTTTTGGCTTTGGTAACAGTAAACGGCTTTTAATTTCAGCTAAAGTCGAAGCCATTACCAAATAATCTGAAGCCAATTCAATCTTAAGGGTAGTTAACGCTTCAATGTAACCTAGATATTGTTCAGTAATGGCATAAATAGGCAACTCAACAATATCAAGTTTTTGTTTTCTAATAAGGTAAAGCAATAAATCTAAAGGCCCTTCAAAGGCTTCTAGAAACACTTCCATTGCTTCTGGCGGAATAAACAGATCATCAGGAAGGGTAACTAGAGGTTCACCTTGAACAATTGCCAATGGTAATTGCTGTTGAATCGGCTCTGCCATTATCCCCTCCATTGAATGTGCATTTTAACCAAACCGTCTATTATACAGGGTTATAGCTTGATTAATAGCAATTAAGTCTAATTATTGGAATGGCGTCAGATCACCACTTCCTTGACGGACAATTTCAATATCGTCATTGGAAAAATCAACCACTGAGGTTGGGTGTTCCCCTAAAAACCCACCATGGATGATCAAATCAACCGAATGTTCAAGGCGGTCACGGATTTCCTCGGGGTCGGTCTCTGTCATTTGATTACCGGGTAAAATCAAACTGGTGGACATCATAGGCTCACCTAGCGCTTCCAATAATGCTAATGAAATCACATTATCAGGAACCCGAATACCAATGGTCTTTCTCTTAGGGTTCAGCAATCGGCGCGGCACTTCCTTGGTTCCCTTAAAGATAAAGGTATAACTACCAGGAGTGTTATTTTTGAGCAAACGATAAGCGGTATTATCCACATTGGCATACAGTGATAACTCAGATAAATCACGACACATCAAAGTAAAATTATGGTCTTTATCCAACTTTCGAATTTGAATGATGGTATCGAGTGCTTTTTTATCACCAATATGACAACCGATGGCGTAACCAGAGTCCGTTGGATACACGATCACGCCACCTTTACGAATGATCGCTACTGCTTGGTTAATCAAGCGAGGCTGAGGGTTGTCCGGATGGACATAAAAAAACTGGCTCATATTGCTATTTTCTCCTGCCACTTAGGGGATTGCCAAATCCACGGGCAATCACTAGGCTGATGCATGTTACGTCCTAAGTCTACCCAAGGACTGTCAAAATGGAAATCACTTCCTAATGAAGCGTATAAATCATAAACGTGACAAAAACTTATTAATAAAGCACGCTCGTCTACTCCCTGCTGGGACAGCACCGTTTCTATGCCATCTCCACCGCAAGATTTAAATTCATTGATGAGTTTTCTAAGCCACTTAGTGCTCATATTATAGCGACTAGGATGGGCAATAATGGCCACTCCTCCGGCATTATGGATTTGTTTAACGGTTTCCTCTATCGAGTGCCAGTTATTAGCCACATAACCGGTTTTGCCTTTAACTAGGTATTTTTTAAAGACGCCAGCCATCGCTGTAAAGTAACCTTGGTTCACCATATAACGGGCAAAATGACCGCGGGAAATAGCAGCGCCATTGGCGAGCGCCTTGGCACCTTCATAGGCGCCCTCTATGCCTGCTTTTTCGAGTTTTTCGCCAATCGCTAGGGCTCTGGTGTCCCTTCTTAGGCGTTGCTCGGTTAAAAAGTCCTGGAACCCTGGATTATGTCTGTCTATGCCTAGACCAACAATATGAATATCAAAGCTGTGCCATTTAGCGGACACTTCAACACCATCAATTAAAGTCAGTGGCTTATCGAAACTATTGTTAGCCTGGTGTGCTTCAGCTAATCCGGCTGTTGTATCATGATCAGTCACCGCCAGCACGTCTATATCGTTACCATGAGCACGATGTATTATTTCGGTCGGAGTCAGTTGACCATCAGAAGCCGTAGTGTGGCAATGCAAGTCAATTATTAAAGAAGTTTCATTCATAATCACCATTGTAAAGAAAAACCCTAAATTGGTTAAGTGTTTATATGAATTTTTATAAGGGTAAAAATTAATGGTTGACTTTAGCAGTTAAAAAGTATTTTCTATAGCTAACAAACAGATTCAAGGAACTCTGATGACTTTAACAATGCAACTTAACATTACTTGGTGGTGGCACAACTCCCTTTAGCGGGTTGTGTATTTTGTTGCATCTTTAATTCATAAGAGCTCAAAAAACCCGCAGATACTGCGGGTTTTTTTATGCCCGCAAGGAAGTAAACAAAAGGCAAAAGGTAAGTAAATATGACGTTAGAATTAGGAAAATTATATAGTCACCAAACTCAGGTGCCTTACAGTGCAGATCCTTTGAGTCTGTATCAACATTTAGCTGCAGAAAAACCCTACTCTATGTTGCTAGAGTCGGCTGAAATCAATACCAAGAATGCGATTCAAAGTTTAATTCTAGTCGACGGCGCCATCACCATTAGTTGTATGGGCAATAATATTGAATTTCACTTTCTTAATGAGAATGGGCTGTCACTATTGCCATTAATTGAGCAACATTTCAATCAATCTCAGCAGGTTCTGACAGCAGATAAACTTACCGTTACCCTTGCCCAAAACCAAGCTATCCTTGACGAAGATGCACGTTTGAAAGCGTTAGGCCCCTTCGAAGCCTTACGCAGCTTTATTCAATCGATTGACGTGCTTTACCCTGAACACCAAAGCCTGTTCTTAGGTGGCGCCATCAGTTATGACTTTATTGAAACCTTTGAAAACCTGCCAGAAGTAAAAGACGGCGTAAACCCTTGCCCGGATTATTTGTTTATCCTTGCCGAAAGCCTGTTAAAGATTGACCATCAAACCGAACAAGCGCAACTGGTGACCTATGCCTTTGGTGGCGAACATTATCCCCAGGCATTATCTCGGTTAACCCTGCGGGCAGGGGAGCTGGCACAGCAAATTACGACTTGCCAACCCATTAAGACTCTTAAGCCCGTCACCCAAGAAGCCGAGCCAAATGTATCGGATGAAGATTTTTGCAGAACGGTTAATGACTTAAAGCAAAATATTGTTGCGGGCGATGTGTTCCAAGTGGTGCCTTCGCGCGCCTTTAGCTTGCCTTGCCCGAATCCTATTGGTGCCTATGCAGCGCTAAGGCTATCGAACCCAAGCCCCTATATGTTTTATATGCAAGCGGATGGGTTTTGTATTTTTGGTGCTTCGCCAGAGAGTGCATTAAAGTACCAGGCGGATACTAACCAAGTGGAAGTTTATCCTATTGCTGGCACTCGTATTCGCGGTAAAGATAGCGACGGTAATATTGATGCCGATCTTGATAGTCGTATCGAACTGGATTTGCGCCTAGATAAAAAAGAACTGGCAGAGCACATTATGCTGGTGGATCTTGCCCGTAATGATATTGCCCGTATTTCTAAGCCTGGTAGTCGCAAGGTGGCGGAACTATTAAAAGTTGACCGCTATTCCCATGTGATGCACCTGGTTTCTCGAGTAATCGGACAATTAAGGGAAGACCTAGATGCCCTCCATGCCTACCAAGCTTGTATGAATATGGGGACATTAGTGGGTGCGCCCAAAGTGCGTGCGGCCGAGCTGGTTAGAAAT
Source organism: Paraferrimonas sp. SM1919 (assembly GCF_010993985.1). Lineage (GTDB taxonomy): Bacteria > Pseudomonadota > Gammaproteobacteria > Enterobacterales > Shewanellaceae > SM1919. The sequence continues at coordinate 9,586 of NZ_WINH01000035.1, forward strand.
GTTGAAGGCACTCGCCGTGGCAGTTATGGGGGTGCGGTAGGCTATCTTGATGGCGACGGTAATATGGATTCTTGCATAGTGATCCGTTCAGCGGTGGTTGCCGATGGCATGGCCCATGTGCAAGCAGGAGCTGGCGTGGTGTTCGACTCTATCGCCCAAGATGAAGCCGATGAGACCCGTAACAAGGCCCAAGCGGTGATCAGCGCCATTAAACAAGGAGGTGGCCTATGAAAATTTTCCTATTAGATAACTTTGATTCTTTTACCTATAACCTGGTGGATCAATTTAGGGTACTTGGCTTTGAAGTGGTGATTTACCGTAACGATATTGACCCTAAGTACATCCAGCAGGCAATCAATGCGGAAACCCAAGACTGTGTGTTAGTGCTATCACCTGGCCCAGGTGCGCCATCGGATGCTGGCTGCTTGATGGAACTGATAGCGCTAATGCAAGGCAAAGTACCTATGCTGGGCATTTGTTTAGGGCACCAAGCCATGGTGCAACACTATGGTGGTGCCGTTGCCCGCGCCCCAGAAGTCATGCATGGTAAAGCCAGCCCAACTTTACATACCGCTACTGGCATTTTTGCCGGGATGAGCAATCCATTACCAGTGGCTCGTTATCATTCATTAGTGGCTACCCATGTTTCTAGCGATATGGAAATTTTAGCCACCACCAATGGCATGACCATGGCAGTAAGCCATAAAACCCATAAGGCGATCGGTTTTCAGTTCCACCCTGAATCCATTTTAACCACAGATGGCGCTAAATTACTGAAACAAACCCTCACCCAGCTTTGTAAGGAAACAGACTAATGCAAACCACTATTGATGCGCTAATGACTGGCCAAGGCATTAGCAGCGAACAATCTCAGCAATTTTTTCAAGCCGTGTTAAAAGGCGAAGTTGAGCCTGCATTACTGGCTGGGGTATTGGTGGCACTTAAACTAAAGGGTGAAACCATTGAGGAGATCACCGGGGCCGCCAGCGCTATCCGCCAAGCAGCTGCGGATTTTCCAAAGCGTGAATACCCAGTAACCGATATCGTCGGCACCGGCGGTGATGGTCACCACACCATTAATATCTCAACTACTGCTGCGATAGTCGCCGCCAGTATGGGGGTAAAAGTCGCTAAACATGGTAACCGTAGCGTTTCGAGTAAGAGTGGTTCATCGGATCTGTTGGCCGCTTCTGGGGTTAACCTAACCATGAGTGCAGAGACGGCCAAGGACTGTTTAGATAAGACTAATCTGGCATTTTTATTTGCGCCCCATTATCACGGCGGCTTTAAACATGCGGGCCCAGTTCGTGCCGCACTCAAAACCCGCACCATATTCAATATTATGGGGCCATTGGTCAATCCAGCCTCCCCAGAATACATGGTGCTGGGTGTTTATACCCCAGATTACCTTGAGCCTATCGCCCAAACCCTAAAAGCCCTAGGTACTCAGCGTGCCATGGTGGTGCACGGCGCTGGTCTTGATGAGGTTGCCATCCATGGTACTACCGAGGTGATTGAATTAAATAACGGTGATATTAGCCGCTACCAACTCAACCCAGCCGACTTTGGTGTGGATGAAGCCAGCTTAGAAGACATTAAAGGTGGCGACCCACAACAAAACCTTGAGATCTCAAAAGCCATTCTGACTGGCACTGCCACCGCTGCCCAGCAAAATGCCGTTGCCGTCAATGCCGCCTGTGCCCTTTACATTAATGGCCTTGAGCCTGACTTAAAAACGGCGACCGCTAAGGTGTTAGCACACCTAAAATCGGGTCAAGCCCTTAAAACCCTAGAAGCCTTTGCAGAGTGTTCCCATGGCTAATGTATTAGAAAAAATTGTTATTGATAAAGCTCGCCACATTGAAGAGTTAAAACTGCGCTACCCACAAGCCAGCCTACAACCTAAGGTGTCGGACCGTTCCATGTACGACGCCCTTAAACAAGGGCCGGCCGGGTTTATCTTTGAGTGCAAAAAGGCCAGCCCTTCGAAAGGCCTTATTCGTGCAGACTTTGACCCTGTGGCCATTGCCAAAGTTTACAAACACTATGCCAGCGCCGTATCGGTACTGACCGATGAAAAATACTTCCAAGGCAACATTGAGTTCTTACCTAAGGTAAGGGCTGAGTTACACCAACCGGTCTTGTGTAAGGACTTCTTTATTGACGAGTACCAGGTGGATTTAGCCGCACACGCTGGTGCCGATGCGATCTTATTGATGCTGTCGGTGCTTGATGATGAGCGTTACACCGCCCTTGCCAAGCACGCAGCCAAATATCAGTTAGACATTCTAACTGAAGTGTCTAACCAAGAGGAACTTGAGCGTGCGCTTAAACTCGATGCCAAAATCATTGGTATTAACAACCGTAACCTGCGTGACTTATCTACTGACTTGAAAGCCACTGAGCAATACGCCCCGCAAATTCCAAAAGATAGGGTGATCATCTCAGAATCAGGGATTTATACCAACGATGATGTGCGCCGCTTAGCGCCTCTGGTCAATGGCTTTTTAGTGGGCTCATCATTAATGGCCGAACACAATCTCGATCTTGCTTGTCGTAAATTGGTTTTTGGTAAGGTAAAGGTGTGCGGTTTAAAAAGCCTTGATGATGCCCTTGCCGTGCAACAGGCCGGCGGTAGCTATGGCGGCTTTATTTTTTACCCTAAATCGCCCCGCTATATTAGCCAAGAGCAGGCGCAGATTATTAGTCAAAGCCAATTACTGAACTTTGTAGGGGTGTTCGTAAATGCACCAGTTGCCGAAGTAGCGAAAACCGCAGCCACCTTAGCTTTGCATGCGGTACAAATCCATGGGGATGAAAGTTCAGACTACTTTGAGCGATTAAAGCCATTATTGCCTCCTAATTGCCAAATCTGGCAGGCTACATCCCCAAATCAGGCACCATCAAGCTTAGTTGATGTGGTACTTTATGATCACAAACAAACGGGTAATTATGGCGGAAATGGCGTTTGCCTAGACTGGCAAAGCCTTAAAAAGAAGGCCGTTGCAAACAGTTTTCTTGCTGGCGGATTAAATCCTGAGAATATTGAACAAGCTATTAAATGTGGTTTTTACCAGCTTGATATCAATTCTGGAGTGGAGTCTTCACCAGGAAAAAAATCTCCGCAGAAAATAGCGGCAGCATTTAACCAAATTAGAAAGTATTAAGGAATTAATTTTATGGCCAAGCTTGATCCTTATTTCGGCCCATTCGGTGGGCAATTTGTTTCACAATTACTTATGCCAGCGCTTGATCAACTCGAGCAAGCCTTTATTGATGCACAAGCAGATGAAAGCTTTCATGCTGAGTTTATTGAACTATTACAAGAATACGCAGGGCGCCCAACCGCACTGACCCTATGTCGTAATATTAGCCCAAGGGATGACGTCAAGATCTACCTTAAACGTGAAGACTTACTGCACGGTGGGGCCCATAAAACTAACCAGGTACTTGGTCAGGCACTACTGGCTAAACGTATGGGTAAAAATGAAATCATCGCCGAAACCGGTGCAGGTCAACATGGTGTGGCTACTGCCCTTGCCTGTGCGCTACTAGGATTAAAGTGCCGTGTGTATATGGGTGCTAAAGATGTTGAACGCCAATCACCGAACGTATTTCGGATGAAATTAATGGGCGCAGAAGTCATTCCGGTACACAGTGGTTCTGCCACCTTAAAAGATGCCTGTAACGAAGCACTGCGTGATTGGTCAGCCAACTATAAAACCGCCCATTACCTATTAGGCACTGCCGCGGGCCCACATCCATTCCCAACCATAGTGCGAGAATTCCAACGCATGATTGGTGAAGAAACTAAGGCTCAGGTACTTGCAAAAGAAGGCCGTTTACCCGATAGAGTGTTTGCCTGTGTGGGCGGTGGCTCTAACGCCATTGGTATGTTTGCTGACTTTATTGATGAGGAGTCTGTAGAGTTAGTGGGAGTTGAGCCTGCGGGCTTAGGCATTGAGTCTGGTCAGCACGGTGCGCCGTTAAAGCATGCCAAAACCGGTATCTTCTTTGGTATGAAAGCGCCATTAATGCAAGATAGCCATGGCCAAATTGAAGAGTCTTATTCTGTCTCTGCCGGCTTGGATTTCCCATCGGTGGGACCACAGCATGCCTACTTACAACATATTGGCCGTGCTCGCTATGAATCCATTACCGACGATGAAGCCCTAGAGGCCTTCCAAGCCCTAGCCAAAAACGAAGGGATCATTCCAGCGCTGGAATCTTCCCATGCCGTTGCCTATGCCCTAAAAGAGGCCAAAGACGCACCTAAGGACAGCATCTTTGTGGTTAACCTTTCTGGCCGTGGCGATAAAGACATTTTCACCGTGCACGACATTTTAGAAAAGCAAGGAGCCCTGTAATGAGTCGCTATCAACAATTATTTACTGAGCTTAGTGCGAACAATGAAGGTGCCTTTATTCCTTTTGTGACCATTGGCGATCCTGGCTTAGAAGCGTCATTAGAGATCATTAAGACTCTGGTTGAAAATGGTGCCGACGCCCTAGAATTAGGTTTTCCGTTTTCTGATCCGGCGGCTGATGGTCCAGTGATCCAAGGGGCAAATCTACGCGCCCTTAATGCCGGGGTGACACCGGACGATTGCTTTGCGCTAATTGCTAAAGTAAGAGCTCTATATCCACAACTACCAATTGGTCTGTTAGTGTATGCCAATTTAGTGTACGCCAAAGACATTGATGGCTTTTACGCCCAGTGTCAGCAAGTGGGCGTGGATTCTGTTTTAGTAGCCGACGTGCCTTTACATGAATCTAAGGATTTTAGAGACAGCGCCAATAAACATGATGTGGCGCCTATCTTTATTGCGCCACCACAGGCCACCCAAGACACCCTTGAAAAAGTGGCGCAATACGGTAAGGGCTATACTTATCTGCTAAGCCGTGCAGGAGTAACCGGTACCCACAGTGATGCCGGCTTAGAGTTTGAAGCTCAACTTGAGTTACTTAATCAGCTTGGCGCGGCCCCTAGCGTCCTTGGCTTTGGCATTTCTAATCCTGAACAAGTACAAACCGCCATTACTAAAGGTGCGGCGGGGGCAATTTCAGGCTCGGCTGTGGTAAAAATTATTGAAGCGAATAAAGACAATCAGTCTCAGTTACTCAACGAATTAGCAGCCTTTATTAGTGCTATGAAACAAGCCACTAAAGCTTAGAATTACACTCAGTTACTTTTTGGGGCTAGCAAATCTGATTTGTTAGCCCTACACTTGCCCCAAATATAAAGCATAAGAGACCAGCAAGTGTTCAACTTTACCTTCCACAACTTTACCAAGGTGCATTTTGGTGAAGGCCAAATCAGTCAAATTCAACACGACATCCCCCAAAGCGCTAAAGTGCTGTTGGTTTACGGTGGCGGTTCGATTAAAAATAACGGTATTTACCAGCAAGTTACCCAAGCCTTAAGCGCTCACCAAGTGGTTGAGTTTTCGGGTATTGAAGCCAACCCCCAATATGACACCCTAATGCAAGGGGTGGCCTTAGCTAAAGCCCAACAGGTTGATTACATTCTTGCGGTGGGTGGCGGTTCAGTGATTGACGGCTGTAAATTTATTAGTGCCGCATTAAAGTTTGATGGGCAAGATCCTTGGGATCTTATGATTCAAAAAGCAGCCGTTACTGCAGTGGTGCCGATGGGTGTAGTATTAACCCTAGCAGCCACAGGTTCTGAAACCAATCCGGCAACGGTTGTCAGTCGAGGTGAGGATAAATTTGGTTTATTTAACCCTATCCTACGTCCTCAATTTGCGGTGCTCGACCCAAGCGTGACCCTAAGCCTAACGGACAGGCAAATTAGCAATGGCGTGGTGGATGCGTTTGTTCATGTCATTGAGCAATATCTCACCTACCCAGTTAACGCCAAGGTACAAGACAGATTTGCCGAAGGATTGCTGCTGACCCTTATTGAAGAGGGACAAAAAGTGATCAGCGCCGAGCACAAAAATGATCTTGAGGTGCGTGCCAACCTGATGTTCAGCGCCACTATGGCCCTTAATGGCCTCATTGGCACAGGCGTGCCTCACGATTGGTCAACCCATATGATAGGCCATGAATTAACCGCTGCATACGGTATTGACCATGCCCGCAGTTTGTCTATCCTGCTGCCTTCTATGTTGCGCGAGCGCCAACAAGTAAAGCAAGCTAAGCTGCTGCAGTTTGCCGAGCGAGTATGGAATATTACCGATGGCACCGATGATCAAAAGATTGCAGCAGCAATTACCAAAATGGAGCAGTTCTTTAAGCAACTGGGCGCGCCAATTTGTTTAAGTGACGCTAATTTAGACGAATCACACATCCCAGATATCATCCAAAGACTAAAAGGCCATGGTATGACCGCCCTTGGTGAAGACCAGATGGTGACATTAGACGTGGTAGAACGTATATTAAACCGCGCATTATAAAATCACTATTGCTAGCTCAATTCGATAAGGTTATCAGAATTGAGCTTTTTTACACAGGAACCCAGTTATGAAGCAGTTGTTAGACTTCTTACCTTTGTTAATTTTCTTTTTTATTTATAAAAACTACGATGTATATATGGCTACTGGAGCACTCATTGCAGCTACCGCCATACAAATTGGCCTGAGTTATTTACTCTATAAAACCATTGAAAAAATGCACTTAATCAGCTTTGCATTAATCGTGATCTTTGGTGGCCTAACCATGGCACTACAAGATGACAACTTTATTAAATGGAAAGTGACCATTGTGTATCTTATTTTCGCCGCGGGGCTATTTATTGCCGATCGTATGGGTAAACCAGCCTTAAAAGCCATGTTAGGTAAAGAAATTCAAGTCGATGATCAAATTTGGGCCAAAGTTAACCATGCATGGGTAGCCTATTTCGTTGTACTGGCTGGTTTAAACATTTATATTGCCTATAACTTTTCTATGGATGCTTGGGTAAACTTTAAAGTGTTTTGGTTAACGGGATTAACCTTCGCCTACACCATTGCGACCGTAGTCTACTTGTTTAAACACATGCCAAAAAATAAGGAAAACAACTAATGTGGTATATGATCAGTGCAACCGACGTTGAAGGTTCTTTAGAAGCTCGTTTAGCCGCCCGCCCAGCTCACTTAGCGCGTTTGCAGACATTAGCTGATGCTGACCGTTTATTAATTGCTGGTCCTCACCCAGCCATTGATTCAGAAGATCCAGGTCAAGCGGGCTTTACCGGCTCATTAGTTGTGGCGCAATTTGAAAGCCTAATTGATGCTAAATTATGGGCAGACAACGACCCATACGTTACCGCTGGGGTATATGAAAATGTAATCGTTAAGCCATTTAAAAAGGTATTTTAATGAAAGTTATTTCATTTAACATTAACGGCTTACGGGCACGTTTGCATCAACTGCAAGCGCTGATAGACAAACATCAACCTGACATCATCGGCCTACAAGAAACCAAAGTTCACGATGAGGCTTTCCCATTTGAAGCAGTAGAAGCCATGGGATATAAGGTTCATTTTCATGGTGGTAAGGCCCATTATGGGGTTGCTATGCTCTCTAAAGCCGAGCCGATTACCATTGAGAAAGGCTTTCCAACGGATCCTGAAGATGCCCAGCGCCGTATGATCATTGGTAAGTTTAACCAAGATAATGGTCGTGTTCTTACTGTATTAAATGGTTATTTTCCTCAAGGTGATAACATTAACCATGAAACTAAATTTCCTTATAAAAAGAAATTTTATGAGGATTTACAAGACTATTTAAACAATCACTTATCTAATCAAGATGATGTCATCGTCATGGGTGACATTAACATTAGCCCGATTGATTTAGACATTGGTATTGGTGAACCTAACGCTAAGCGTTGGCTGAAAACCGGCAAGTGTTCATTCCAACCGATTGAGCGTGAATGGTTAGCCAGATTGCAAAGTTGGGGTCTGACGGATACCTTCCGCCACCTAAAGCCCGATACGACTGAGGTGTACTCTTGGTTTGATTATCGTTCTAAAGGATTTGATGACAACCGTGGTCTGCGTATTGATGTGGTACTGGCCACTGAGTCATTACTGCCACGACTGACTGAATCCGATGTCGACTATGAACTGCGGGGCATTGAGAAGCCTTCGGATCATGCGCCTATCTGGGCAACCTTCGAATAAACAAACCCAATAAAAAAAACGCACCTCTAAAGGTGCGTTTTTTGTCGCTAGTTAACATTTATTTTAGACGACCTAATAAAATATCTTTAAACATCACCCAGTCACCTAAAAAGCTATACCATGGGTATTTAAAAGTTGCTGGCTTATTCTTTTCAAAATAGAAATGCCCTACCCACGCAAAGCCATAACCGACAACGGGCGCAGCAATTAGCCAATACGCATTCAAGGTGATAAACGCCACCAGTAAAACCGCAATCACTAATAATGAACCAATAAAGTGGAGCGCTCGACAATAGCAATCTTGATGTTGTGACAGGTAAAAAGGATAAAACTCTTTAAAACTTTTAAACTCTTCCATTGCAGCTCCTTAATTGACTGAATTCGTTAAATTTAAAATACTATATATACGCAAACAGGAACAAAATAACAATATTTTATCTGCTATCAGGGATAGGACAGTTTTCCTTTATAAATTGGTATATAATGTCGCACTTATTTGTATGATTTAATAACGACTAAAGCTTGCTTTGGCTTAAGAGTATTTACCATGACAGCTACCCCTGCGACCGAACAATCGGCTATTTTGCTTTCCGTGATTGTTCCTTGCTACAACGAAGAAGAAGTAATTGACCAATTTTTTGCTCGCCTAGTCGACAGCGTTAAAAACCTCGATGGTCGCAGTGAAGCTATCTTTATTGATGATGGCTCTAAAGATGGCACGTTAGACAAAATATTTGCCCTTAGTGCCGATCAGATTGATATCCAAGTGGTGCAACTGTCTCGTAATTTTGGCAAAGAAGCGGCAATGAGCGCAGGCCTTGCTCAAGTGCGTGGCCAAGCGGTCATTTTAATTGACGCCGATTTACAAGATCCACCAGAGCTCATCGGGGAAATGGTTGAAAAGTGGCGCCAAGGATTTGATGTGGTGAATATGCAACGCAGTTCTCGTCAAGGGGAAACTGCCCTAAAGAAATTTACCGCTAATATGTTCTACAAAGTAATGGGGCATCTTTCAGAAACCCCTATTCCACAAAATGTGGGCGACTTTAGATTGCTAAGCCGCCGTGTCATTGAACATATTAATGCGTTACCTGAGAAAAATCGCTACATGAAAGGGCTGCTATCATGGCCTGGCTTTAACCAAACTACCGTCCAATTTGAACGTGACCCTCGTCTCGCGGGGGAAACCAAATGGAACTATGGCAAATTATTTGGATTAGCGATTGATGGCATTACCGCATTCAGTACTAAACCGCTGCGTCTAGCCAGTTGGGCGGGTTCCATCGTTGCGTTATCGGCTTTCGTTTATGGAGTATGGATTGTACTTAAAACCATGTTATTTGGTGAGACAGTGGCCGGCTATCCATCATTAATGGTCGCTATTTTAGGTTTAGGTGGTGTACAGCTGCTAGCGATAGGTATCTTAGGTGAATACCTAGGTCGAGTTTTTGTGGAAGTAAAAGCAAGACCCAATTACTTGATAGATAAAACTATAATTAAAGATAACTCATCAACCGATGGTAAAGGAAACCAATAAATGACACTGAGTCCTCGTCTTTTATGGCAATTATTATTAGCTATTATAGCTGTACGCCTAATTTCTTTAGGCTTGTATCCACTGATGGATACCACCGAAGCCCGTTATGGCGAAATGGCTCGCCTAATGGTCGATACCGGCAACTGGTTAACCCCACAGTTTGACTATAACGTCTGGTTTTGGGGCAAGCCGCCTCTGCACACCTGGGCCAGCGCCCTAGGGATCACTATTTTTGGTGATAATGAGTTTGCGGTACGCTTTCCACACTGGTTAGCAGGTATTGCCACCTTAGCACTTACTTTTTATGTGGCATCAAAGCAAGGCATAAACGCCATGCTAACGGCGGTCATGCTGGCCAGTACTGCCATTTTCATGATTGCCTCGGGCGCAGTAATGACTGATATGCTGCTAACCCTAGGCATGACCCTAGCCATGGTTGGCTTTTACCTAGGTTGGCAAGGACAATACAAATGGGGCTACTTAGCCTTTGTTGGCCTAGCTATTGGTTTATTAGCCAAGGGGCCACTTATCATCGTATTAATGGGCATTGCCGTGTTCCCATGGATGGTGATTCAACATGGGGTTATTGGCGCTTTTGTTGAACTATGGAAACGTTTCCCGCTCATTAGCGGTACTGCTCTTATGGCGTTAATTGCCGTGCCTTGGTACCTAATCGCTGAACAAGCGACACCAGGATTTATTGAATACTTTATTGTTGGTGAGCATTACCTTCGCTTTGTGGTAAGTGGTTGGGAAGGCGACCTATACGGCAGTGCTCACTCAGAAGCAAAGGGTAAAATTTGGTTATTTTGGCTCTACAGTGCGCTACCTTGGTCTGCCGCTCTGCCCATTTTGTTTTACAAGCGTAAAGCGCAACTGCAACAAAATATGCCGGCAGGCTGGTTAAGTTTTCTCATTTGGTGGATGATTAGCCCATTAATTCTGTTTACATTTGCCGGTAACATTTTACCCGCCTATGTGTTACCAGGTATTCCAGCTCTAGCATTGCTATGTGCAAGCCTGACTAAAGACTCGGGGCAAAAGTGGGTCATTCCAACCGCATTAATTACACCAGTGCTCATCACAATAGCTTTGCTGGTATTAAATAATGGCCGTGCTGATGAGAAATCTGATAAATTCTTCTTCGAAGATGTGAACATTGACAATACTGAAGTTTTCTACTGGGGCAAACGTCCGTTCTCAGGTCAATATTACACCAAAGGCAAAGCCATCGAGCTCCATGAGCAAGGTAAAGTTCCTGAAAATTTAGCTAAAAATAACGAAGTATTTGGCGCGCCAATACATTATGTGACTGAGCTTGAGCAGCAAACAAAAGATTATATTTTGTTTGTCGGCAGCTGGGGTTTTGACGAAGTGATCACGAAATTACCACACCAGTGTGATGAGTTAAAACGCAATGGTGATCGCGTGATGTTTATGTGTCACCCAAATAGCGTTAAATAATGCAAGCTTTGCTTAATCATAAACTCTTCCGTTTCGCCATTGTTGGCGGCGGAGGGTTTATTGTTGATTTGATCGTTTTCTCGCTACTACTCGAGCTTTTAGGCTTTTCCCTTGGTGTTGCAAGGGCAATAGCCTTTGTCGTTGCCGCCACCTTTACTTGGTGGGGAAATCGAATTTTCACCTTCAATAAAGCCGAGAAAACCTCAAAGCTAAAGCAATGGGTTAAGTTCTTTTCGGTTGCTTGCTTTGCGGCAATTCCAAATTTTCTGGTATTTAGCCTGCTCATTTGGTTATTACCAAATGATGTGCTTGCCCCCTACTTTGCTCTAGTAGCTGGGATCTTAGTTGGCATGCTATTTAATTACTTTTTCAGTAATAAATGGGTATTCAAGCAGGCTTAGCCTGCTTTTTTATTAATGCTGACTTTATCTTGCCCCCGCTGCCGTTTACATCACAACTGTATCTGCCAGCTGCAACCAAACCTTACCACCGACATCCAGCTGGAACTGCTGCTGCATAGTAATGAGTTTAAACGTCGTACCAATACAGGTTTATTACTCAGAGATTCTATTGCTGCCAATGTGCACCAATGGCAACGCAAACCACCATGCGCTGAACTGACTCAGCAAATAGCAGCATGTCCTGACCAATTTGCGTTAGTCTACCCAAGTGAAGATGCGATCTGCTTAAGCGAAGCACAGGACGTAAAGCATTTCATTATTTTGGATGGAACTTGGCAGGAAGCAGCCAAAATTTATCGCCAATCGCCTTACCTGCATCATCTTCCCAAGATAACACTCAAGCCACAACAGGCTTCTGCCTATTGCCTTAGGGCTAACCAAGCTGAAGGCAATCTATGTACCTATGAAGTAGCGATACAACTTTGTAAGGAATTAGGATTAATTAAAGAAGCCAATCAGTTAGAAGCCTTTTGGTTGTCTTACTTGCAAGTGTTTGAAGCCGATAGAAGCGGTTATCAATTTAAAGGCTAGAGTACTTGAAATAAAAAGGGAGCAGTGCTCCCTTTAGTGTTATTTGTTGGCGAGATAGTCGCTGGCTTGTTGGTTGATATGCTCAGAGGCGATAAAGAAAGGTGCGCCTTTTTCTTTGAATAGTAGAAAACCCTGATTGGTTTGCTCTACTTTAATGATATCTGACCATGTTAACCGCTGCTTACCATGCACTGTTTGGCTGGCAACACCATCTTCATCGATGGTTAATGTCACCGTTGTACGGTAGCTTTTCCCCATTTTCTGTCGCCATAGCCACCAGGTGCGCTTAAAGCGAATACTTAATAGTTCAACACAAGCAAGGCCCATCAAAATAAACGCCGTGTGTCCATATTGACCAGCAAATAACAGTAATAACATACCAACACTAAATACGGTGCCAGCAAAGATGTAGCGATTCTTATCGCTTTTGGTATAAGGCAATGATTCATCGAAACATTGCTCTAAATATTTTTGATCTAATTTAAATTCGAATTCAAACACAAGCGCCTCCACAATGGAGGCGCAGTGTAGCAAGACATTTTCAATAAGACTAGTTAGAGGCAGTTTTTTCCAGCTCTAAATCCCCATTATTTAATAGAGATATAGAGACACGCCTTTGGTATAGTGCACCACCGAAATCATCTTCTAATTCAACTTCTCCAAAAGCGATTCCATTAATAATGGCTTTTATCTGTCTTTGTTCTAGGTAACTCATAACGCTGGCAAGACGTCGCTCAGATAAAGCTTGATTATATTCCTTTGTGCCAACTTTTGAGGCATAAGCCTGTAACTTAATTTGTTTGAATCCATTCTCTTTAAGCCAATTTACCAATTGGATCAGTTTACTTCGATGCTTTTCTGTGAGCTTATATTTATCATGTTCAAATAAGATATAGCTGTCTATTGGCATCACTAACGCCACCTCAGTTTTCGGCTCAACAACCACTGGCTGTGCCTGTAGCATGACTGGTTTAACTTTAGCAACCCGTTGGGGTTTATTGCTACCAAAGCGGTAGCTACTGGTAAGTCCAATTTGGGTCAATGGATAGTTAGAAAATTCAACTCGCGCCAACTGTGCTCCAACCTTCCAATTGCTGTTCAAGTTATAGTTTAAATTTAAGTGATATAAAGCTGAATTTTCAGATGGTTTGTCTTGACCTGAACCAGGGCCAGATTCTGGTATTGTTTGGTAATTCCCAGACCAAGATAATAGCCCTAATCTAGCATCTAATGTCCATTGTTGGTTAAACCGAAATGTACGGCCAATTTGTATATATGGTCCATGTCCTGATTCTGGATAGATATGCTCTGCCCGATCATAGAATTGTTGAGTGTTTGAAAATTGTCCAGAAAACCTAAACTCGACTTCGCCTAAATCAAGCCAACCAGCTTGCATAAACCAGGCGTCTGATAAGTAATAACCTAAGCCCAAACCATAGCCAAGTCGACTTTTTTTCAGAGAAATTGAGTTAGCCTGGATACCTACGTTTACAAAATCATTATTTAATTCATTATGATCGACATGGGAATATACCCAATTGGCTTCCCCTTGAATAAACCAAGGAGATAAGCTTTGTTGCTGTGCGTTAACTTTAATAGTTAACAGCAAAGATAAACTCACTAACCCAAGGCTAAGCCTTAACTTTCTCATAAATGCCAATAATAATGTCCCTAACATCAGCAGCGATATATTACCACCTGATGTTTCAATGCTTTGTTCAGCGGTGACCGTTACTTCAACATTAGCTTGTGCAAACTCTCCAAAGCCATCGGTAATTTTGTAACTGATATGAGCAGTGCCAACAAAGTTAGTATTTGGGGTAAAGATAATTTTCCCTGATTGGACCTGGACAATACCATCTTCAGTTGTGGTTGAGACAATTTGTAGTTCATCGCTATCAATATCATTGTCATTATTTAAAACCACAATTTCCACTTGCTTATCCATTTGAGTAGAGGCTTTATCATCTCGAGCGTTCGGTGGGTTATTGTAGTAAACACTTATCTGCACTCTAGCTGAACTACTGCCCCCCTTCCCATCACTTAGAGAATAAATAAAGTTCTCGCTCTGATTTGTTGCTGTGTATTCAATTTGACTATCGTTAATGATCTGCTTGCTAGCATTCGTATTTGACATACTTGAGATCATCAGATTATCACCATCAGAATCACTGTCGTTTTGTAAAACATCGAGAATAATGGTTTGTCCGACTTTCACTCGATATTCATCATTCTGAGCAATTGGAAAAGTATTATCTGTCAGTAACACACCAACACCACCTGGATCGTAGATCACACCATTTACGAGGCCATCATCATCGTATTTTGTTCCATCTTGTAACTTAAGTTTTACACACCAATGTCCAACGGTAAGACCTTCAGTCCATTCAGCTGTGCCAGGCGGAGGACAAAATCCTGGTTCCCCCTGAGTTGAAAATACAATGCCCGGCTCATCAATACTATACCAGCCGTGCTGTGGAGAATGTTTTCGATAAACCGCATTTTCAGGAATTGCGTTTCGCTGTGGCATTACCACAAATATATCTTGGCCTGGTTCTGCCAATTTATAAGCGATAAAATCAAATAAACCACCAATATTCACAGCCTGAGTATCAGGATTAAGATCATCATTTGGTTTATTGATTTCGATATCGGTAATTTGTGAGCCACCGGTACTGCCTTGGGTAGAATAAACCCCTGTACGAAGACAAACCGAAGGGCTTGCCTCAAGAATAAATCCATCCCAATTATCAACGCTTGCAGGTAACACATTACACTCATCGGTCATTTGATCGAGATAATCTGCAATTCCATCAAAATCACTGTCTTTAAAACCTTCGGTTGAATCAGACAATAAATCCCCATCAGCATCAAGATTCGCTAAGTTAGCTTCATCGGCATCGGTTACTGCAACCAAAATGGTGTCGATATCACTTGCACCTTGGTTATCAGAAACTTCCACAGAGAAGCTGTATAAACCAACAGCCAACTCACTCGGCTCAAAGCTTATGGTGTTACCACTTTCAACATAATTAATACTCTCTGGTATGGTCCAGTTTAACTGATGAGTATCTTCTGAATTTGGATCAATAACTAATGCATTAATGGTAAATTCACCATCAAGCTGACTGGCTAATAAACGATTATTACCGTCTTGCTGACCCACTAATTCAACCTCTGGAGGCAAATTACCCTCTAAAATGGTTGAGGTATGCTCTTTAAATACCCCTAGGTTTTGCGAATCTTTAAGAGTAATAATTAAGGTTTCGCCACTGTCATCCACATCGTCAGCAGTGGTATTAAATTCAATCCAACCAGTTGATCCTGAAGTAATGCTAATTTCACCTTCAACAAGATCATGATCCTCTGCAGTTGCCGATCCTGACACTTGGTAACCAACAATCACTGGGTAGTCAAAGTGATTACCGTTAAGCACCACCTCGACTTTAGCGCTTTGACCTTCAAGGATTAAGTTATCCTTAGCAATAGAAACCAATGGCCGAACATAAACTTTCTGTGGTGCTCGACCACATCGGCCTTCTTCATCACACGCTTCCCAATAGGCGGTATTAGCACCAGGTTGATAGAAAGGCACCCCATCGACAAGGCTCACTGGCAACGGATTGCCATAGCGGTCAACGGCGGTTGCGGTACCTAAATCAACTTTGGTGAATAGCCCTGTTGCATCAACCCATGTCGGCTCAGGGGCACTAACTATCGGTTTTAAGGCATCTTCAGAGTAAATAAATAATGAGGCTTTATCGCTACCACCAAATCCGTCTTCAATTAAATACTCAACCTCAGCGAAGCCATTAAACTCGCTATCAAAACGATAGCTGATCTGTTGATTTTCAACCGTTACTTCACCCGAAGTACTGCTGGCATTAACCAAAGTTAATGAATCACCATCTGGATCTGAGTCATTAGCCAACACATCTACCGTCACTAATATGGCACCTGCATCAACCACAGTTTCATCATCGACAGCTACGGGTGGCAGGTTACTAGCCGCCACATCAATATACCAAGTAGCATTTGCGGCTCCACCATTTTGATCAACGATGGCATAATTAACACTCACTTGCCCTAGGCTGTCTACGCTAGGCTGATAACTCAAACTGCCATCAGCATTAATCGTAATGCTTCCAATAGAAGCCGATGCAGACTCAATAATTAGTTCATCGTTATCTACATCAAAGTCGTTAGCCAGAACATTAGTTGAAACCACAGTTCGGATATCCGTAGCCGAATAATCATCCACAGCCACTGGCGCATCATTAACAGGATTAATGATAATCTCTACGGTTGCATTAGCTAGCGCACCTTCGGCATCAACAATCTGATAAGCAAGACTTTCTTGACCCACATAATTCGCAGCAGGTTGATACAGCCATAAGCCACCTCCACTTCGGCTTATCTCACCATTTAGCGGATTATCTAACCAAGTAAGCAACAAGCCATCACCATCGACATCACTGTCATTCTCGATTGGGTTTATCACCAGCTGGATATCTTCGTTGGTTTGGTAACGGTCGTCTAAGGCTACTGGTAAGTCATTAACCGCTAATATCTCCACTGTGACGGTTGCAGTCGCGGATAGCCCTTCTTCATCAACAATTTGGTAGACAAAGCTGTCTGTGCCGAAGGCATTAGTATTGGCCACATACAGGATTTGACCATCAACAATACTCACTTGTCCAAGACTGGCAGCATTAACACTAGCGATAGTCAGCAATTGCTGCTCAGGATCACTATCGTTATCTGCCACAGTTAGAGAAAGACTGGTATCTTCATTGATCTGATAGTTATCATCCAAGGCGATAGGCGGATCGTTCACTGCAATAACATCAATACAAATCTGACTACTATTAGAATCGAGCTGACCATCATTGACCTTATAATCAAAACAAACTAAATGTTGTTCTGAGCCATCATGGCTATAAATCAGCTCGCCACTCTCTGACAAGGATGCTTGGCCAACCGTAGGCAGATTAACTAAGGTAAAGGTTAAGTTATCCCCATCAATATCATCAACAAACTCATTAATGGCTTCGGCTAGTGATTCACCTTCATTTACCTCAAAACGAAGATCATTAGCCGTCGGCGCATCATTAACCGGAGTAATTTCAATACTGATGCTGGCCCAGTTTGACCACTCACCCTGATTGTCTTTCACTCGGTAATTAAACACTTCAGTACCGTGGGCATTATTACTGGTACTGTATGTCCATAGTCCATTAACTTCAGATAAACCGCCTAGGCTCTGCTCTCCTTCAAACTCAATAGCTAAATGATCAAGAGAACCATCCTGGTCACTATCATTAACCAATAGAGTTAATAACACCGACTCATCTTCAGCAATGGTAAAGTTATCATCAACTGCGATTGGCGCGTCGTTTACAGAGCTAATAGACAGTTTCACCATAGCAGCGTTAGACCACAGTCCTTGCTCATCGGCAACTCGATAGCTCAGCTCATCATCACCAAAATAGTTTTCATTGGCGCGGTATCTGATTAAACCATCATTTAATATGGACACTGTGCCATATAAAGGCTGCTGAAGAATTTCTAAAGAACTTAGGTCAAGCTGACTATCAATATCATAATCATTAGCAACAATATTTATATCAATGGTGCCATCTTCTTCTAACAACTGAGTATCATCAATGGCAATTGGCGCATCATTAACTGGACTGATTGCGATAGTCACAGTGGCAATATTAGACCAAAGCCCATTATTACTTTGTATCTGATAACTAAAGCTAACATCAGCATTATTGTTAGTTTCAGCTTGATAAGTTAACTGTTCATCAATGACTGCCACAGTGCCATGCTGTGGCTGCTGCGTAATAGTAAAGCTAGCAGCATCAAGTCCCATAAAGTCCAGATCGCTATCGTTAGCGAGTAGCTCTGATAACGCCACTTCTAAGGCGACATCTTCTTCAATTTGGAAGCTGTCGTCATTGGCAATAGGGGCATCCGGATCCGCGTTAATGATCACGCTAACCTGGGCGCTATTGGATGGATTACCCTGTAGATCATAGACAATATAATCAAAGCTAAAGGTACCATTGATGTTAGTCAGCGCTGAGACAGTAATGCTGCCATCTTCGTTTAATACCACCATAAGATCTTCAGGTATATTTACAAACGCCACCGACTCTAGATCAAAGTCACTATCAACATCTGTGTCATTGGCCAAAATAGCAAAGTTAACTTCTGTATCTTCATTTAGCTCAATCACATCATTAACCGCAATAGGCGCATCTTCTATAGCTGCAACACTAATAAAGACCTCAGCCTGGTTAGAGACCTGCTCTTGGGTATCTTGAACCGTATAGCTAAAGCTATCATCGCCGAAATAGTCTTTATTTGGAGTATAAGTGACAATACCTGTATCAGTATCAATGCTGACGCTACCAAATTGAGGCGCTACCGTAATGATAATGGATGCTGGGTTAAGCTCAGTTTCTTCATCTGAATCATTGGCCAGGATATCAATTGCTATCTGGCTATCTTCATCCAATTCAATCGACTGTTCTGCGCCATCATTAATCGCTATCGGTGCATCATTATTAAGGTAAACGATAGGATCTGCAGACTTGGCGTCACCAGATTCAGAAGCATCACTTGGGGTTAGGCTAAACGCAGGCAGCTCTTCCCCGGCATTGACTTTATCAAGGCCAGCTTGGGTTAGGGTTACTTTGCCATTGGCAACATCTAAGGCGTAATGGGTGGTATCGGATAAGGTTACGGTGACTGCATCGCCATCAGCATCACTGGTGGTAAAGGTAGCAACGGTATCGCCAACATTATGACCACTGTCTTCGGTAAAGCTATTTACACTATCAATCGTTAGTTCAGGCTTATCATTCACCTGAGCAACACTTGGATCGGCAGACTTAGCGTCACCAGACTCGATGGCGTCACTTGGGGTTAGGCTAAACGCAGGCAGCTCTTCCCCGGCATTGACTTTATCAAGGCCTGCTTGGGTTAGGGTTACCTTGCCATTGGCCGCATCTAAGGCGTAATGGGTGGTGTCGGATAAGGTAACTGATACCTCATCACCATCGCCATCAGCATCACTGGTGGTAAAGGTCGCCACCGTATCACCAACATTATGACCACTGTCTTCGGTAAAGCTATTAACTGTGTCTATGGTCAGCTCAGGCTTATCATTCACCTGGGCAACGCTTGGTACCGCAGACTTGGCGTCACCAGATTCAGAAGCATCACTTGGGGTTAGGCTAAAGGCTGGCAACTCTTCCCCGGCATTGACTTTATCAAGGCCCGCTTGAGTCAGAGTTACTTTGCCATTGGCAACATCTAAGGCGTAGTGAGTGGTGTCGGATAGCGTCACGGTAACTTGATCACCGTCAGCATCAGAAGTGCTAAAGGTTGCCACCGTATCGCCAACATTATGACCACTGTCTTCGGTAAAGCTATTAACTGTGTCTATGGTCAACTCAGGCTTATCATTCACCTGGGCAACACTTGGATCCGCAGACTTGGCGTCACCAGATTCAGAAGCATCACTTGGGGTTAGACTAAAGGCTGGCAACTCTTCACCGGCGTTAACTTTATCAAGGCCAGCTTGGGTTAGGGTTACCTTGCCATTAACGACATCGAGTGCGTAGTGAGTGGTATCCGATAAGGTCACGCTTACTTCATCCCCGTCGGCATCAGAAGTGCTAAAGGTTGCCACCGTATCGCCAACATTATGACCACTGTCCTCGGTAAAGCTGCTTACACTATCAATCGTTAGCTCTGGCTTATCATTCACCTGAGCAACACTTGGATCGGCAGACTTGGCCTCACCAGACTCGGTTGCATCACTTGGGGTTAGGCTAAACGCTGGTAGCTCTTCACCGGCGTTGACTTTATCTAAGCCCGCTTGAGTCAGAGTTACCTTGCCACTCACGGCATCAAGTGCGTAGTGAGTGGTGTCTGATAAGGCTACAGATACTTCATTACCATCAGCATCAGAAGTGCTAAAGGTCGCAACCGTATCACCTACCGCATGGCCACTGTCTTCGGTAAAGCTATTAACTGTGTCTATGGTCAGCTCTGGCTTATCATTCACCGCTGCAACACTTGGATCGGCAGACTTGGCTTCACCAGACTCGGTTGCGTCACTTGGAGTCAGTGTGAACGCTGGCAACTCTTCACCGGCATTGACTTTATCAAGGCCAGCTTGAGTCAGGGTTACCTTGCCATTGGCCGCATCTAAGGCGTAATGGGTGGTATCGGATAAGGTTACGGTGACGGCATCGCCATCAGCATCACTGGTGGTAAAGGTCGCCACCGTATCACCAACATTATGACCACTGTCTTCGGTAAAGCTACTCACTGAATCAATAACTATCGTCGGAGCGGAATTTACTGGGTTTATTGCAGCTGAAGTCGGACTCTCATTAAAACCATCATTATCGGTAAAACTGGCTTGCACGCTAATGGCCGCTCCACCATCGGCGGCCACTAGGGTGTATTTATCCGAAGTCGCACCATTAATGACCACCCCATCGCGATACCACTGGTAACTGACTGAGTTAACATCAAAGCCATTGCTGTCGCTGACCGTTGCCGTCAGCTCTGAGCCGATACTGGTATCGCCAGTTATCGACACCGTCGCGACAACATTGGTTGCAGCTGTGATCTCATTAGAGCTCGGGCTTTCATTAAAACCGCTATTATCGGTATAGGTTGC
>NZ_WINH01000036.1 GCF_010993985.1 Paraferrimonas sp. SM1919
GGATATCGCCAAGCGGTAAGGCAGCGGGTTTTGATCTCGCCATTCCCAGGTTCAAATCCTGGTATCCCAGCCATATTGCAAAAGCATGTTCACAGCTTTAAAACGTGAAACAGAAAATTTGTGCGGGGGTGGCGGAATTGGTAGACGCACCAGATTTAGGTTCTGGCGCCGCAAGGTGTGAGAGTTCAAGTCTCTCCCTCCGCACCACAAATTCAAAATAACGGAGTTGTCTGACGACATCTCCGTTTTTTTGTATCAAAAAAACAGCTTAGCTGTTCAAACTCAGTGGCTGCTACTCTTGCTTTGCGATAACTGCGTTGGTTTCGTTGACTAACCACCGTCATTTACCTCACCAAACTCCCTCTTGCTGCATTAGCATCGAAATTTCTGCGTTAGCTGCACAAAGCTACCCGCATCACTTAGCGAACTAAGCTCAACGGGCTAGCTTTGTTGGCTACCTTGAACTTTCTTCGCTAGCCTTGCAAGAACGGGCTTAAAAAGGTTATTAAATACCTCCCTGTATTTAACCCTTCGGGCCAGCTGAAGCTGTTCAAAAGTTTTCCCGAAACTTTTGTCATCGTTTTGTTCCCTTGATAAGTTCACTAGCTATTCTATCTAGTCACTCGTAGTAAAGATGGGTTTTCTGTTTCTATATACATTGCTCTAACTATCGTTTCGTCACTTTCATTTTGAACGACATTAGTAAAAGCATAATTAGACCCGAACTGAGAAATACTCTGTATTTCTTCATCACTATAAGAGGAAGCTTTTAATTCAATAAAGCACAGCTTTCCCCTGCAGGCGTGTTGCTGGTCGATTATATTGGTTTGCTTCATCGATGAAATTTTAGTTAGTAAAGATGATTCTCTAGATAGACTCAGTTCATCTACATCGAGTTGTGAAATTTCTTCTATTAAATATCCAAAGTCTGAGTAACTGAAATAATCAATAACACTAGCTTGGGAGACACTACTATCCTCAAGTAAGAAAGAATTATTTAGCAATGATGCTGATGTTGATCGTAGAAAGTTAGGTTTGTTTTCCAATAGCTCTGAAGTATTGTTTTCTAACTCATTTTGTTGCTGATCAGATGATGCCACCTTATTGGCTTTTGTAGCAGTTTCAATAGTCTGAGGTATCTGACTTTGTTGAGAAGCTAGCACGGGTAATTTTTGTTGATCTGTAACTTCTGAGAGTTCAACAGTGGGCTCTATCGTAACCGCTAATTCATTTTTTTGATTGAAAAAATGGTGGTAGCTAACTCCGACTACGATCGAGAGTAAGAGTAATATGCTTACTTTTTTCATGATTATTTCTTTAGATTAGGCTTCCTTATACTGCGAAGCAAATAGTAATATTGCTAGCGTCAATGCTAACTATATTAATAAACACTTTTTGTATTAAAAAACAACACTTTGTGAGGTGTGATTGCTTTGTATAGTCAGGCTTTCTACTTGAGTTAATATGCCTATGGTTGGCTATTTGGGAGAATGAAGGTACTCATCCAATATGAGTGGGCTTAGCAACTTTTAAATATCTCGCTGTTTTCAACTCCTGAGTCGGCTAAAGCTCTTCAAAGGTTTTACTGGTTTTGTTGTTGGCGCTTGAAGCTGTCAAAGGTGTGCTGATGGATATCGATTTTGCTGCCTGTGTGGATAAGTACTTCTCTAGCACCTGAGGCTGCTGCTAACTCTCGAAGTACCCTGTCTTCAATATCGGTAAGGCCACCTTCTGCTTTTTCAAGCTGGTGCATAATGATTCTTGGGGCTGGCCTAAGTTTACTTTTATGTGACTTTAGTACTGCGTGCTGCAGGACTTTTTCTGCCATCATAAAGCTACCAATCAAACTTCTAGAATGATTAAATGGGTTAGTAACTTCAATATTGGGTTGCTGAAGGGTTCTGCAACTAGCACCAATTTCCACAATCACAGACTTTTCGGCTTCACCTTGAATAGCAATTAGTGGCTCATCTTGGAATTCAATACCCTGTCCAAAAATGCTGACGGTGATTTGTTTAGAGCTTAATTCAATGACAAGGTCGTGACTAAATAGGCTTCTTAGGTACTCAAACATGTAGCTGCTTATGTGGAAGTTTATAGCCAGACTAACTATTTACCTTAATTATTTCAATTAGATAATTAAGGCCCAATCAAATTTATTTAAAGATTGTAATCACCCCTAGCCCCCTTCAGCAAACGAAGTTTGCGTTCTGTAGGCCGCAGGCCGTCCCGTAGCGAAGCGTTCTGTAGGTGCGAAGCACCGTCCTAAGCCTTAGCTTGCCAAATGAACCCCTAACATCACCAACAGTACTAAATTAGTGAGAAAACCAATGGCAAAGAAGTGGCTGCGAGGGCTTGGGTTGGCATTGGTGGCTATCTTGTAATACAGCACCATATGGATAATTCTGGCGATGGCAAATACCCACAGTAATACTGCAAGGTGGCTTGGGTCCATGCCGGTTAAAATCCCGATAAATGCAGGCCCTGCCAGAAATGGTATATTTTCTAGAGAGTTCAGCACAGTGCGATTACTGCGGAACACAAAAGATTCCTGGCCGAGTTTTTCATCGACAATACCTGGTATGTACTGCGACTGTTTGCGGTGGGCAACCATGGCCACCAAGCTTTGTATAAATACCGTGGTAAAGATGACGAATAACGCCCAAAACGCCAATGAATATGTGCTTAAAAGCGTGCTGGTAAATGCTGATTCCAACATGGAATTTCCTTAATTAATCATGGTGCTTGTTTTAACGATTGTAGTGGCATGTGGATCACTTCTGATCATGAGTTAATTTCACGGCTTTACTGATCATGGTTAACCATTTCAGCCCCATGACTACCCAAGCCAGCAATAGGCAAAGTAGTACAGTATTTAGTAATGGTTCACCCCAAGGCTCACTGCAGCCCATCGAAAAGTAGTACTCTGGGTCGCACAGTACTTTATCAAGCTTCCAGTACCCAATCCCGATACAGAAGCTCAGTACAATCATTAGCAGTATTTGCAGTACAATTTTAACTAGCGTTTTCATTGTTTAGGGCTTTAAAAGTTTGATTACCTGAAATTGAGGTGGTTGCGATTCTTCGGTATCCTCTTGGCCGACAATGAGCGCATGGTAGCTGTTCATTTTATCCTTTAAGCAGGCGAGCTTTATTTGTGGCTGGTCTTTAGGGAAGATATAAATGCCAAAACTCATAAAACTTTTTTCTTTCGGGCATACCATTACAGAACTTACTGGTAATGAGCTAATAATTTTGGCCTCTAAAAAGTCAACGTCAAGTGTTTGAGCACTGACGCATTGTTGTTGCTCTTCACTAAACATGTCTTGTTGGTTTGTCGCAAAACAGCTTTGTAGGGACAGTAATTGCAGTGAGAGATCGTTAGCACTTTTATTATCAATATCTGTTAGAGCGATTTTATTGATACTGGTTACATTAACTGGCTTGCAGCTGCCAGATGTGATGCTATCAACACTCACCCAAAAATAGTCGCCGACTTGGTGTTGAGTAATATCGAGTAAGTTATCGACATCTAATGGTGTTTTTAAAGACAGACTGTTTGCAAAAGCATTAACAGAGAGACCATCTTCATTTTGCTCTAGTCTTGCTAGTTGTATCGATTGTACATACTCACATTTTCCACCGGTTGCAGGCTGGGGAAAAGGTCTATCATCCAAAATACCAATACTCCATAAAATAGCGTACAGAGCCCATAAGGTAATAAACAGAAAGAAAAAAGTGACTAGTTGAACGCCTTTCATAGCAGTTTCCTTAAGTTGTTTAAATTAACTTGCTGATATAACGGCTAAAAAGTAAGTTAGAAGTTATTAATGTAACTTCAAGGAAGAAAAATGTCGAATACGCAGCCCAAAGGCTTAGGTGGTTGGTTAATTTTACTGGCGATAGGCTTGATATTTACCCCTGTTAGGCTGGTTTATGAGTATTTGCCCCTTTACCAAGAATTATTTGATCAGGGTTTTTGGGAAATCTTTACGACCCCAAGTTCGGAGTATTACCATCCTTTGTGGGCGCCATTTATCATTGGTGAGATAATGGCTAATAGCTTTATAGTGCTGGCCTGCATTTTTCTAATCTTTGCTTTTTTTGCTAAAAGCCGAATTTTTCCTAAGGGCTATATCTTCATTATGCTGTTCAGTATGGTGCTTATCCCGCTGGATGCATGGCTAGCAACCAACCATACTCATTCCTGAAGAGCCTATGTGGGATCCCAATACCCTAAAAGAGTTCATAAGAACCATTATTAGTTCGGCAATATGGCTCCCTTATCTGATAGTATCTAAAAGAGTAAAAGCCACCTTTAAGTAATTGGATATATTAACAACAAGGAAGAATGATAGTGCTAAGACTGTTATTGATAATAAGCACACTTTGGTTTGTTCAAGTAGAGGCTGCTGTAGTTTCTCTAAAGGAGCAGGCACAAAAAATCGATCAAATTTTAGAAGATAGGTTAGATAATTTACTCCCCGAGTTAATGCAGCGGCAAAATATAGATATGTGGTTGCTGATCTCAAGGGAGTATAACGAAGATCCTATTTTAAAAACCATGCTGCCCTCAAGTTGGGAGAGTGCCAGACGTACAACCATTTTGCTTATCTATAAAGATAAGGACAATGCTTATCAGCGTTTATCTGTCTCAAGGTATGCAGTAGGTAACTTATTTAAACAAGCCTGGGATAAAGAGCAACAGCCAAATCAGTGGCTCGCGTTAGCTGATTTAATAAAGCAGATAGACCCAGATAATATCGCGATTAATCATTCCCAACACTTTGCCTTGGCGGACGGTTTGGTTCACAGTGAATATCAAAAGCTAATGTCCGTTTTACCCCAAGGGTTACAAGCAAGGGTGATATCCTCTGAACCTTTAGCGATAGCTTGGTTAGAAACTCGAACGCCATTAGAGATGGAGATTTATCCACAAATTACTGATTTAGGCCATGGGCTGATCAAGCGAGCCTTTTCCAATGAGGTGGTTACCCCAGGTAAAACAACGTTAGGTGATGTTGCTTGGTGGCTAAGAGAGCAAACGACTTCCCTTGGGTTGAGCAATTGGTTTCACCCAACGGTTTCCATTCAAAGACAACAAGATAAAACCAAGTTCGATCAAATAGCAGCCTTTAGTGGCTATGATCAAAGCTTAATAATCGAGCCCGGTGATCTTTTGCATGTAGATTTTGGCATTACCTATCTACGTTTAAATACCGACCAGCAACAGCACGCTTATGTTCTTAAACCTGGAGAAACACAAGCACCGCAGCAACTGCAATTAGCACTACAAAAGGCAAATCAACTGCAAGATATTCTCTTGAGTCATATTAAGTTGTCTAAGACAGGTAATGAGGTGCTTGCTTTAGCTAGGCAGCAAGCTATTGAGAGTGGATTAAAGCCGACAATCTACACTCACCCCATCGGTTTTCATGGTCATGCAGCGGGTGCAACCATAGGCATGTGGGATCAACAGCAAGGGGTTGCCGTTAATGGTGACTATCCAATACAGCCCAATACTGCTTATTCAATAGAATTAAATAATGCCGATTTTATCCAGAGCTGGAATAAAGAAATAAGGATCATGTTAGAAGAGGAAGCTTTCTTTGATGGCAACCAAATCAAATACCTTTCAGGCAGACAGCAGCAATTCCACTTAATTAAGTCTTTATAAACCTCTTAAATTGATCTTTTAATTTGCCCCCTGCGTTTATACTCATTATAAAAGGGGGCGGTTATGCTGCAAGATTCAACATTGAAAATAGGTATCAGTGCCTGCGTAGCAGGCGAGAAGGTACGCTTTGATCGGGGGATGAAGCCATCGGGCTTTGTCCTTAAGCAACTGATCGAACATTGCGAGCTGGTAAAGTTTTGTCCTGAGATGAGCATTGGCCTTGGCGTACCAAGGGAGACACTAAGGTTAGTGGGTAATATTAACGGTGTTGAAGTGGTGCAGCCAAAAACCGGCAACAAGTACCATGAGCAGCTAGCCCAACTTGTGCCGGACAACCATGATACTTTCAGCAAACTCAGTGGTTATATCGTTTGCAAAGCTTCTCCAAGCTGTGGCATGGAAAGGGTTAAAGTATACCTGGAAAACGGCATGCGCAGTGATGTTCAGGGAGTAGGGGCATTCACCGCCGCTTTGATGCAGCGCTTCCCATGGTTACCGGTTGAAGAGGACGGGCGTTTGAATGACCCTATTCTTAGGGAGAATTTTGTTACTCGGATATTTACTTTGCATCGCTTTCAGCAGCAGGTGCTAAATGGTGCAGCCAAAGATTTAGTTAACTTTCATACCCAGCATAAATTTTTGATACTGTCCCACTCTCCTGAACTTTACTATCAGATGGGCAAACTGGTAGCACAGCAAGGGGAGCACCCATGGCATGAAGTTGTGGTTAATTACCGGTCTATGCTGATGCGGGCGATGGCAAAACCAGCCAGCAAAAAGCGTCACGTTAATGTCCTTGAACACATGCAAGGATTTTTCAAAGATTCGTTAGGGGCATCAGATAAACAAGAACTCAGTAGACTGATCCAAAGTTACAGAATTGGGGAGCAGCCATTAATGGCACCGATGACTCTGATTAAGCATTATGCTAAAGAAACCGCAAACCCTTTTCTACTGCAACAGTATTATTTTCAACCTTATCCCAAAGAATTGCCACTAAGGTATGGCTTGTAGTCCGAGTCCTGCTGATGCAGGACTTTTTCGAGCAATCCGATTCAATCTGGCATCCGCAATTATCTCAACTAAGATTACAAAGTCTTTCATTTTCACTGAATTATGCCGTAAAATAACTGGGTTTACAGGTGTACGCTGAAAGGGCGATTTAAATGGCTTTAGAGTCTTATCATATTCTTGAATTAATTAATCAGCAATTTGCCACGAGAAAGGATGAAATTGCTTTAGATGGTTATGATTGTGCTAAAAATTGGCGCGAAGTGAGTTGGCAGAGGCTATTTTCTAACAGCACGACAGTCGCTTCGTATTTGATCGCCAATGGGGTCGAAAAACAACAGACCTGTGCCATTATGGCGAACAACTGTCCACAGTGGACGGTGGCTGATATAGGTTGTGTCAAGGCCAATGCGGTGGTGGTGCCTATCTACCCAACCTCAACAGCTGAGCAAGTCGCTTATATCGTTAATGATGCTAAGGCGAAAGTAATTTTTGTTGGCCAGCAGGCAGAGTATGATCTGGTTAAATCGATACAAGCAGAGTGTCCAAGCTTACAATCGGTTGTCTGTTTTGATAGCAAAGCTCATTTAAGCTCAGCCGATGTCTATTTTGATGATCTAATAAATCACCCAGCAGAAGTCGTGCCCAGCCTCATTGATGAACGAATGAAACGACGGAATTTAGATGATCTTATTACTCTCATTTATACCTCTGGTACCACAGGTAACCCTAAAGGTGTGATGCTGACTCACCGCAATGTCGCTTCTACTATCGAACAACATGATGAAATGCTGCCATTTGTGGCGGGTGATGTGTCATTGGCGTTTTTGCCGTTATCCCATGTCTTTGAACGTGGATGGAGTTACTATGTGTTGGCCCGTGGCGGTAAAAATGTTTATTTAAGCAATACCATGGATGTACGCGAAGCATTAGCTAAAGTCCGACCACATACCATGTGTGTAGTACCCCGCTTTTTAGAGAAAATTTACTCGACCATTTATCAAAGATTAGCAAGCGCCCCTAAGCTGCGCCAGGGGTTATTTAATTGGGCGATTAATACCGGTAAAAAGCATGCTAACAAGCAATATACTTTTGGCTTGCATACTCAAAGGTTTATCGCCAATAAATTGGTGTTTTCTAAAATTAAAGAACTGCTGGGTGGTCGCTTAAAGTTTATGCCAGCAGGTGGCGCGGCACTAGATGCCGACATAGCCGAGTTTTTCAAAGCCATTGATGTGCCAGTGCTGGTGGGCTATGGTATGACTGAAACCACCGCAACCATTACTTGTAATACCCTTGGTAACCAAGTTCCTGGCTCTAATGGTAAGCCACTACCTAGAGTCCAGATCAAGATTGGCAAGGATAACGAAATCCTAGTCAAAGGCGACACCGTGATGAAGGGCTATTACAACCTGCCAGAAGCCACCAATGACACTTTTGAAGATGGTTGGTTAAAGACAGGGGATGCCGGCTATCTCGATCATGACGGCAATCTGTTCATTACTGACCGCATTAAAGAATTAATGAAAACCTCCAATGGCAAGTATATTGCCCCACAAAGGGTAGAAGGTAAGCTTGGCCAAAGTGCCATGGTTGAGCAAGTGGCCGTTATTGCAGATGCTAAAAACTATGTCTCAGCGTTAATTGTGCCTGCTTATGAAAACTTAGAAGCTTGGGCCAAACAAAAAGGCATTAACTATCAAAATAAGGCTGAGTTATTAAAACATTCTTTAGTGTTGGAAATGTTTGAGCAGAAATTAAAAGAAGTACAGCATGATTTAGCTAACTTTGAAAAAGTGAAGAAATTTACTTTGATCGTTGATGCTTTTTCTTTAGAAGAAGGCTTGATTACGCCGACCATGAAACTTAAGCGTAAAGTGATTAATTCACGCTATGCTAAAGAGATTGCCGCGATGTATGGGGCGAGCTGACGCTAGCCATGGAAAGTGCAAACTACAAAGTATAAAGCCTAAAAGCAAAAGAGCAGCTACATTGAGCTGCTCTTTTCGTATCTAGCCTACGAGCTTTTTACAGTCCTGAAGCCAGTCCACCCGCAACCGGCAGTGATACGCCAGATAGGTAGCTGCCCATGTCAGAGGCTAAAAATACTACCGCATTACCAATGTCATCAGCTTTACCCCAGCGACCAAGAGCCACATCGTCTACCAGCTTTTGAGTCACTTCTGCACGGGTACCTTCCCCAGCATTCACATGTAAGTCTACTTCTAGTTCACTCATTTGAGTCCAAATATTACCAGGGCAAATAGCGTTAACACGGATGTTATCTTTACCGAACTCACAAGCAAGGGTCTTAGTTAAACCAATTAGGGCAAACTTAGTGGCGCAGTAACCTGCAGTATGAGCTAAAGCCCCTAAACCCAGTAGTGAAGAGTTATTAATGATTGAACCACCGCCAGCTTTTTGCATATGTGGGATCACCGCCTGACAGAAGTTAACCACGCCTTTAACGTTAACTTGGTAACTAATGTCCCATTGTTGATCGGTCATTTCAAGAAAATCACCCACTCCAGCAGGGCTGCCAGCGTTATTAAATAAAATATCAATGCGGCCATAATGCTCAATGGTCTTCTCAACACAAGCATTAATTTGCTCGCGATTGGTGACATCAACTGGCAATGCAATCGCTTCAAAGCCGGCGTCACGCAGTTCAGCAGCACGCGCCTCGATATTGGCTTGATGCTGTGGCTCGCGCACCATATCAGTGATCACCACTTTAGCACCCGCTTCTGCCATTTTTTTGGCGCCACTAAATCCCATTCCTAATGGATGAGCGGCTCCAGTGACAATTGCAACTTTGCCCTTTAATAATTCCATGTCGACCAACCTTGTTATCAATTTATGTATATTATGTTTGTTTGTCGCTATTGTAGGTTAAGAGTGTATGGTAAGTTAATAGCCTTGAGTTACCTTATGGTGGTAATTTGTACTAAAACAGTAACAAAATTTACTTTTACCTAGGGGGCAGAACATAAAATGAGCGCTGTCCTCACAATAAATGGATTTTTATCGATGTATTTTCTGTTCGTATTGGGTCTTCTTGTCAGCCTTATTAGCCCAGCAGTAGCCAGCAGCTATCAGCCTCAAGATTGTGTGAATTGTCATCAAAGTCAGAACCAAAACTGGCAACAATCACATCATGCCCATTCAATGGCTATCGCCGATACCGGTAGTGTACTTGCAGATTTTAATACTGAGGCTAAGCACTTTTCACAAACCGCTCGATTTTATCGCAAAAACCAACAGTTTTTTGCAGAGGTGAGCAGTGGCGACAAAGCGGTAACTTATCAGGTCAAATATACTTTTGGTTTCGATCCTTTACAGCAATATTTAGTAGCAACGGCACAGGGTAAGTTACAAGTGCTACCGTTTGCATGGGATAGTCGACCTAAAGAGCAAGGTGGCCAGCGATGGATCCACTTATATGATGAAGATATCAAGGCTAATGATCGCCTGCACTGGCAGCAACCCTTACAAAATTACAATGGTATGTGTGCCGATTGTCATTCAGACGATTTAAAACCCAACTATGATCCTAACAGCGATAGCTTTAATACTAAATCGGCGAGCATTAATGTCAGTTGTTTATCTTGTCATGATGGCAAAGAGCGGCCACATCAGCAATCAACACCCAAACCCAAAGGTGGCTGGGTTAGGGCTGCTAATGAAGATATTGCCCATTGGCAAGGTGAACCAAGGGATAGCAGCTTTATGGATACCTGTTATGCCTGTCATTCATTGAGAACCCCAATTACCAATGGTTTTAGATCTGATAAACCCTATTTAGATCAATTCTCACCAAGTTGGCTAAGCCCTCCTTGGTATTATGCCGATGGTCAAATTAAGGAAGAAGTGTATGTGATGGGATCGTTTAGGCAATCAAAAATGTACCAGGCAGGTGTGGTCTGTACCGATTGCCATGATCCCCATTCCATGGAATTAAAGGCTAAGGGTAATAATCTTTGTAGTACTTGCCATAACCCAGAAACTTATGATGTGAAATCGCACCACGGTCATGATGACAATAAGGGCAGTGAGTGTGTGAGTTGCCATATGCCAACCACAACCTATATGCAGGTAGATCCCCGCAGGGATCATAGTTTTAGTATTCCAAGGCCACATCTTAGTGAGCAGGGGATCGGTCCTAATGCCTGTAGCAGTTGTCATAAAGACAAAGATAATCAATGGGCGACCTCGGAATTACAAAAGTTACATGGCAAACCAAAGCCAGTTAATCAGAATTTAACTCAGTACTGGTCGTTAATGCTTGGAACCAATATCGGTGCGCAGGCGCATTACCAAATCATTATGGATGAAAGTTTGTCAGAGATGATCAGGGCAACGGCAATCAATCATTTAGGGCAGGTTTATTATTCCATTCCGAGCCACTATTTGGCCTCGTTATTTAGCCATAATAATAACCTTATTAGGTTGGCGATTACTCAATTTGCAATCAATTTTTCGCCGCAAGATAAACAAAAATATGTATTGAGAAACTTAACT
This sequence comes from Paraferrimonas sp. SM1919, assembly GCF_010993985.1. Lineage (GTDB taxonomy): Bacteria > Pseudomonadota > Gammaproteobacteria > Enterobacterales > Shewanellaceae > SM1919. Next base: position 11,210 of record NZ_WINH01000036.1, read on the forward strand.
GACAGTTTTAAAGCGATTCGTATTGCTGCAGCAAATGCGCTGGTGGACGTCAGCATTCCAATCGAGCATCAGCCAGCCTTTAATGATGCTATGGCTGAATTAACTGAGTCATTCACTTTTACCAGTTGGCGTGGTGAAGGAAGGATTAACCATGCCGTGTTATTAGAGCGTCAAGGTAATTATCAAGCGGCACAACAACAATACCTAGCTAGCATCAAAATGGATCCTTATTTTACCGCTTCTTATATTAATCTTGCGGATTTATATAAGCGTATGGGACAAGATATCCAAGGTTCACAGGTCCTTGAGCAAGGGATCAAAGCTAACCCCCAAGAAGCGAGTTTGTTTTATAGTTTAGGATTGTACTGGATAAGAGCTAAAAATATGGATAAAGCTGTGCAAAATTTGGTTAAAGCAGTAAAGTTTGATACAACCAATCCACAGTATGCCTATATGTATGTGTTAGCAATTGATGCTCAAGGTAATACTAAACAAGCTTTATTTACCTTAGGGCAAATCATTAAAACAATGGGTGAATATCCACAGCTAGTACAATTACAAAGACAATTAGCCGCCAAAGCTGAGTAATCTTCATTGTCAGCCCGCTGCAGCAAGATAGTAGATCTGCTACTATCTTGCTTTTCGCGATCTTGCGATTTCCTTGTCACTTGGCACAAGCCCTAAAATTAAGGATAACTCTGATGAGCCTTGCCCAAAGCGTTCTCGCTGTAAATGATGATCTTCCTATTCGTACCGACTTACCCGTTCATTCTGGTAAGGTTCGCAGTGTTTATTGGCTAACTGAAGCCGATAGTGCGCGACTTATCCGCGAAAAAGGTTACGATGTTGCTGCTGATACCCCATTAGCGATTATGGTTATTTCTGACCGTATCTCAGCTTTTGATTGTGTTTGGCAGGGCGAAGGAGGTCTTAAAGGTGTGCCTGGTAAAGGTGCCGCTTTAAATGCTATTTCTAACCATTGGTTTAGTTTGTTTAAACAAAAAGGGTTAGCCGATAGCCATATTTTAGATATTCCCCATCCATTTGTATGGATTGTTCAAAAAGCTCGCCCTGTAATGGTAGAGGCGATTGCTCGTCAGTACATCACCGGCTCAATGTGGCGAGCTTATCAAAATGGTGAGCGTGAGTTTTGTGGAATTGAATTACCTGAAGGGCTACAAAAAGATCAGAAGTTGGATCAGATCCTCATAACGCCATCGACGAAAGGGGTGTTAAAAGGGATTCCTGGAGTGCCTGAAGCAGACGATGTCAATGTGACTCGCCAAGATTTACAGGATAACTATCAGGCATTTAACTTTAAATCCGCTGCGGATATTGATCTTTATGAAAAGTTACTAAAAGAGGGTTTTGGGGTAATTGCTGAAGCTTTAGCAGAACTTGATCAGGTTTTTGTAGATACTAAGTTTGAGTTTGGCTATGTCACTGATAGCCAAGGTAATGACAAGTTGATATATATGGATGAGGTGGGTACGCCGGATTCTTCTCGTATTTGGGACGGTGAGCAATATCGCCATGGTAAGGTGGTGGAAAACTCGAAAGAGGGTTTCCGTCAATTGCTGTTAAACACCTTTGATGATCCAGATATTCTGCTTAATAAAGACCGTATGGATGAACGCTTCGCGCTGGCTGAAAATAACCTGCTAGCAACTGAAGTGCTGATGCAAGTCTCTCAAACCTACGTTGGGATTGCAGAGAAAATAACAGGCAGGCCTGTGCCATTATCTGACAACCCGAAAGCAGAAATCATTAAAATATTGGCGGATGAGTACGATTTAATCCTATAAGACGACCATTGAGATAAAATGGTTAACATGAAAAAAGGTCGCTTTTGCGACCTTTTTTCATTGTAACAATTTTGATACAATAAAAAGGCATGCTTTACCCCTTCCAACTTATTCATAAACAAGGAGTTTTTATGAAGCCTATCGCTTATGTATTACAGTCTCTACTGTGGATTTCTATCGTGATTTCGCCAACCTTTATTACTGCTTTTGCTGGTTTCATCTATTTAAAGCAGACACAGAGCGATTCTTATGGGCTTATCTGGGGGGCATTGGCAGTCGGCGCCATAGTGGGGATTTATTGGGCTGAAAAGGTTCGCAAAAATACAGGCCTAATTAATTTTTATGGGCGTTTGTTAGGCACCCCTGAATTGAATAAGTAAGTCAGATTAAAAAAAGCGCTCGATGAGCGCTTTTTTATTAGGTAATCAATTCGTTTTAATTCCCAACTATTTAATCAGAATCGTTTCTTTGCCTTGGGCTGGGGTGGCAGGAATAAGCTGACTGGCGATAAGGGAGCATACAGCCAAAGCCGCACCAATAAAGAACACTAGGGTCGCTGAATACAGCCAGACTAAGCCTAATGCAGCAGGAATGACAACGGCCGCTATATGATTAATGGTGAAGCTGATTGACGCGGTGGCAGCAATATCTTTGGGGTCGGCAATCTTTTGAAAGTAGGTCTTAATGGCTATCGCAAAGGCAAACAGCAGGTGATCGATCACGTACAGCGCCGCGGCAATTTCAGCGATATCCACAAGGGCATAACTGACAAAGACTACGGTTAGGCCTAAGTATTCAAAGGTCAGCGCTTTACGCTCGCCAATCTTGCCAATAATTTGGCCAATTTTTTTAGCAAAAAATAGGTTAAATACATAGTTTATTAAAAATAGTGCGGTAATTTGACTGACACTGTAGCCAAATTTTTCGACCATCATAAAACCGGCAAACACCATAAAAATCTGTCTGCGGGCGCCGGATAAGAAGGTTAATAGGTAATACAACCAGTAACGCTTTCTTAGGATCATTTTCTTGGTTTGATTGGCGTGTTGGGGGAACTTTGGAAAAACGATGACTAGATAGATAACTCCGATAAACCCAAGGCCACCAACCAGACCATAAACCCAAATATAATCAAGCTCTAAACCCGTCATTAACAACCAAACTAGGGCATAGCTAGAAAGCGCGGCGGCGGCTTTCCAGGACATGGCTTGCCCTAAAAACTCTGCAGTTTTATCTTTGTCTACCCATTGTAAGGTCAGTGATTGGTTAATGGTTTCATAGTAATGAAAACCAACTGACATCACCACCGTGGTGCAGTACAAGCCGATGACGGTTGGGAAAAATCCAGTTAGGGCAACGCCAATGCAAGTGATGGCTAGAGCGATTAGGGCAAAGGTTTGTTCCTTTAATATCAGTAATACAAATATCGCAGTAAAAGCCAAGAAGCCAGGGACTTCCCTTAGGCTTTGCAACATGCCAATTTCTGCCCCGGTAAAGGCTGCTCTTTCAATTACGAAATTATTGAGCAGTACCTGCCATACCGAAAACACCAGAGACATGATAAAAATCATTAATAACAACAATCTGTTAGGGGAGCTAGAAGGCATATTGGCAGGTTATCTTAATTACTGATATAACTAGTATTATCACATATAAATTGAGGGTTTGTATGCCTAAGTTACTTTTATCATTGCTGTTGGTTAGTAGCATATGCTTCGCTGGAGAAGTGACCGTTCGCCAATCGAAGCACTCTTCTAAGATATTTGAAACTAAACTGGCAAGTGAACAGCGCAAAGCTGAGCAGATTAGGCAACAGCAATTAGAGCTATTAAGGGCCATCAACCCATTGATATCTCGATGTTTTAGCTTTCCTCTAGAAAATCAATGCCGCAGTATTTGTATTGATGGTATTTGTCCGAATTTAGATGATTATCTCGATTCAATAGGGATAGCGCCACAGCAACCACAAAGATAATTCATTATATTCCTTTTTGTTATATTAAATTAGATTAAGTTGTTTATTTGGTTATAAGAGATTGGTTATAGTTTAGCGACACAAACAAAGTGAGTTATGCGGATGAGTGTAGTTAATATTAACCAAGGAAAAAATAAGGTTTATCTTGTTGGGGCAGGTTCTGGCGATCCTGAGCTATTGACATTAAAAGCTGCGCGCCTTCTGCAACAGGCCGATATTGTTTTTTATGATGCACTTGTTTCTGATGATGTCTTACAGCTTGTTAATCCAAAATCTAAGCTGATTTATGTTGGTAAGCGCAATGGTTGCCATAGTAGCGAACAAGAGGATATTCATCAGGCTCTAGCAAATGCGGCGCTTAAGCATAAAACCGTTATCCGCTTAAAAGGCGGTGACCCATTTATTTTTGGCCGAGGTGGTGAAGAGCAGCAAGCATTAACTCTACTTGGTATCTCCACCGAAGTTGTACCAGGTATAACTGCCGCTGTTGCTGCGGCAAGTTATAATAACTTGCCGCTGACCCATAGGGAGCTATCCCAAGGGGTAACGTTCATCACTGCCCATGCAAAAAATGGTCAGCAACCTAATTGGCAGTTATATTCGCAACCAAACCATACATTAGTTATTTATATGGGATTAACTAGAATTGCCGAGACAATAAATGGTTTAATAGCTGCGGGTAGGGATATCAGTACTCCAATCGCGCTTATTGTTAATGCCTCTCGGCCTCAGCAGCAGCGATACTTATCAACATTAGGCACAGCAAAAGAATTATTATCTGTAAAAGCTGATGGACCGGGTTTGCTCATTATTGGCGAAGTATGTCAATTAGCTATGGGGCAAGCGATGACTTTACCGACCTCATTCAATCAATTTATAAGGAGTGCTAAAAGTGACCAGTTTAACTCACCTGCAGCAGTTAGAAGCTGAAAGTATTCAAATAATTCGGGAAGTTGCAGCAGAGTTTGAGAATCCAGTGATGCTTTACTCCATTGGTAAAGACTCTTCGGTTATGTTGCATTTAGCCCGTAAAGCATTTTATCCAGGCAAACTGCCATTTCCATTATTACATGTTGATACTGGCTGGAAATTTAAAGAGATGATCAGCTTTCGTGACCATCAGGCAAAAAAGTTTGGTTTGGATTTGATCGTATATCAGAATCAGCAAGGTATTGAGCAAGGCATTAATCCGTTTGAGCATGGCTCTGCTATACATACCGATATTATGAAAACCCAAGCTTTAAAGCAGGCGTTAGATAAGTATGGCTTTGATGCCGCATTTGGTGGCGCACGGCGAGACGAAGAGAAATCTCGAGCCAAAGAAAGAGTCTATTCTTTTAGGGATAAGCATCATCGATGGGAACCTAAAGATCAACGCCCTGAACTTTGGCAAAATTATAATGGCGCAGTCAATAAGGGAGAGAGTATACGCGTATTTCCTTTATCCAATTGGACAGAGCTAGATATTTGGCAATACATCCATCAAGAGCAAATTGAATTGGTGCCGCTGTACTTTGCCAAAGAACGCCCAGTGGTGAGTAAAGCAGGTACTATGTTAATGGTGGATGATGAGCGTATGCCTATTAGTGCCGACGAGCAGGTTGAGCATAAATCAGTGCGCTTTAGAACCTTAGGTTGTTATCCGTTAACCGCTGCCATGGAGTCCCAAGCGGATGATCTTGAAGGGATTATTGAAGAGATGCTATTGGCTCGCTCATCCGAGCGCGAGGGGCGTCTGATTGATTCGGATCAAGCCGCCTCTATGGAACAAAAGAAACGTCAGGGATACTTTTAGGAAAGACTATGAATACGCAAATCGCACAACAAGTACAATCTGACGGGGTAGCTGCTTACCTGCAAAAGCAGCAGCACAAGGGGTTATTAAGGTTTCTAACCTGTGGCAGTGTGGATGATGGTAAGAGTACTCTTATTGGTCGCTTGCTGCATGACAGCGCGCAAATTTATGAAGATCAACTGGCCACATTAAAGCAAGACTCTAAGCGTCAAGGCTCTAGCGGTGAAGAGATTGATTTAGCCTTGCTGGTGGATGGCTTGCAGGCTGAGCGAGAGCAGGGGATCACCATTGATGTGGCCTACCGTTACTTCTCAACCCAAAAACGTAAGTTCATTATTGCTGATACCCCAGGGCATGAGCAATACACCCGTAATATGGCAACGGGAGCCTCAACCTGTGATGCTGCAGTATTACTGGTTGATGCTGCAGCAGGGTTACAAACCCAGACCAAACGTCACGCCTATATTGCCTCTTTACTGGGTATTAAACATTTTATTATCGCAGTCAATAAAATGGACAGTGTGGGCTTTAAGCAAACCGTGTTCGAGCAAATTGTCAGTGATTTTAGCGGCTTCGCCAAAGCCTTAAATGATGTGCAGATGCACTTTGTACCAGTAAGCGCGTTAAAAGGCGATAACGTGGTAGAACTGTCTGTTCAAACCCCTTGGTATCAAGGTAGAACCTTGCTAGAAGTGCTAGAAACCATCGAAATTACCAAGGATTTGTCTTCGCAACAACTTCGTTTACCGGTGCAATATGTGCTGCGCCCAGACTCAAGTTTTAGGGGCTTCTCAGGCACCATTGCCACAGGCAAAGTCCGCCCGGGTGATGTAGTCAAAGTATTACCTTCAGGTAAGCAAAGCACCGTTGATAAGATTGTGACCTTCGATGGTGAGCTTGAGCAGGCGCAGTCGGGGCAGGCCATTACCCTAACCTTAAGCGATGAGATTGATATCTCCCGGGGTGATGTGATTGTTGCCCCTGAAGCGCAAACCGGAGTCGGCAATAAAATTGAAGCCATTATGGTGTGGATGAACGCAGAGCCCGCCAAACTGAACAGTTTATATGATATTAAGATTGCCGGTAAAAAGACCCAGGCCAAATTAGCCAAGATTGCTCACACTATTGATGTTAATACGCTGGCAAAAGAGCAAGCTGAGGTGGGCTTAAATGCCATTGCTTGGGTAGAACTGGAGCTAACCGAAAAAATAGCCCTAGACTGCTTTGCTAGAAGTACCATTACCGGCAGTGCGATCTTAATCGACCGCCAGTCTAATGCCACTTTAGCGGGCGTAATGATCCAAGGTTACTCTCAGGTTCAAGGGCAGCAGTATGATGCTAAAGAGTTGGCGCTAAACCAATTTATCATTAACAATTATCCTCATTGGGGCGCTCGCGACCTGCTTGCAGAGGGTAAATAATATTGGCTAGTTTTGCTATTGCAGCCATTTTAATACTGTTATTGCTTGGCCTTGCCTTTAATTTGGCAAGGCCAGCGACTTTATTCTTTATCGCGGCAATCTCAGCTTATTTGTTAAATTTGACGAGCTTTGCTGACACCTTTAGTCATTTTACAAATTCGTCATTATTACTATTGGTGTTAATTTTGATGGCAACCACGGCCCTTGAAAAAACACCGCTATTAAGCTCAATTGGAAAGTTAATTGGCAATGGCAAAACCAGCAGTTTATTTCGTTTAGGGCTGACAACTGCAGCCTTATCTTCAATCACTAATAATACCGCAGTAGTGGCAACGCTAATTAGGGTGATAAAGCGTCATCCGCACTTACCAGCAGGTAAATTTTTATTACCACTATCTTATGCAGCGATTTTAGGTGGAACACTGACCTTAATTGGTACGTCTACTCACTTAATTGTTAACTCATTTGTTGTTGAAGCAGGTTTGCAACCTATTGGTTTCTTTGAGTTTAGCTACATTGGATTGATTATAGTGAGTGTCTGTTTACCGCTACTGGTATTGCTGGCATTAGGATTAAAAGATAGAACTTATCATGACGATGCTAGCTTACCTTATTTCCTAGAAGCGACGGTTAACGAAACATCCAAGCTTATTGGTAACAGTGTTCTCGATAATCAGTTAAGGGCACTGAAGCAACTGTATCTGGCTGAGCTCGAACGTAATGGGGTGAAAATCGCCCCTGTGCCACCAGGGCTGACATTAAAGGCCGGAGATAAGCTAAGGTTTTCAGGTGCTTTAGATTCTGTTGAGCTATTGCATCAATTTGATGGTTTAGAGTGGTTTGCTAAAAGCCAGGCAGATGGCCAGAACTTAGTTGAGGCGGTGATTGCTCCAGGGGCATCGTTAGTCGGTCGCAGTTTGAAATCTGTCTTATTTCGGGAAAATTTTGACGGTGCGGTAATGGCTATTAGGCGGGGACAGCAACGGTTAAGCGGTGGCTTAGGTGACACCAAATTGGCTGCAGGTGATGCATTGTTGATTTGTCCAGGTAGTGATTTTAGTCGCAGAGCGAGAAGAAGTGGTGACTTTACTTTGGTATCTGGGGTTGATTTAGCGACCCGGTTAGAGCCTAAAAAAGCCGTAATGGCTATCTTAGGCTTTGCCGGGGTATTAGTACTTAATTTGCTCCAGCTGGTGGATTTAACAAAGGGCTTCATTGTATTGATGCTGGCTTATGTTGCTTTGGGGATCTTAAATCTTAGAGAGCTAAAAAGGCGCTTCCCGGTAGAATTAGTCGTCATTGTTGGCAGTGCGCTGTCACTGGCTTCCATCATGTATGACACAGGCTTGGCTAATCAAATTGCCCAAGGTATTTTGACCATATTCAATCCTTATGGGGTAATGGGAGCCTTTATCGGGGTTTATTTGATGACTCTACTGCTGACAGAAATGGTCACTAATAATGCTGCTGCGGCACTTGCATTTCCGATTGCTTACTCTTTGGCGTTGCATTATGGGGTAGAGCCCAGAAGCTTTATTATGGCAGTTGTCTTTGGTGCGAGTGCAAGCTTGATTTCTCCATTCAGTTACCAGACCCATCTAATGGTGTTACCTATTGGTAATTATAAGTTCAGGGACTATTTACGTTTGGGGCTGCCCATTTCGATTGTTTATTCAGCATTAATTATTTGGTTAGTGCCAAAAGTTTTTCCATTTTAAGGAGACAAGATGTCTAATATTGTTTGGCACCAACATACCGTTAACGAGCAGCAACGGGCGCAAATAAAGCAACAAAGCTCAGTATTATTGTGGTTTACAGGCTTGTCAGGTTCAGGGAAATCAACCTTGGCTAACGCTTTAGAGCAAGCACTCATTGCTCGACAAAAACATACTTACCTGCTTGATGGTGATAATCTTCGCCATGGTCTGTGTGCAGGATTAGGCTTTAGTGAGCAAGATAGGGATGAGAACTTACGCCGAGCTCAGGAAGTCAGCAAATTGCTGTTAGATGCAGGGCTGATTGTACTTGCAACGTTTATTTCCCCCAAACACCATCAACGGCAGCAAGTAAGAAAGGCACTTCCTCAAGGACAGTTTATAGAGATTTATGTCTCCACCTCTTTAGAAGTCTGTGAACAGCGAGATCCTAAGGGGCTTTATAAAAAAGCCAGAAAAGGGGAAATTGCAACTTTTACTGGGATCAGTGATGAATACCAAGTCCCGCTAAACCCAGAATTAACGATAGATACTGCCCAGGGAGATATCGCATCACAAGTTGAGAGTATAATCGATTATTTACAAGCAATTGGGGTCATGCAAGCCCAGAACCAAACCGATGATATTAGCCTTAGACTAGGCGTTAGTTGATATTCTAAGGTGAATATTTCAAATTCTAATACATAGAGATGCAAAAATATTAATGTAGATTTTGTAGCAAATAGGGCTATTTACTTGTTAGTTTAGGGCATTACACTTTTTTGGGGTAATTTAGCTAGCAACAGGGGAGAAAGCCTCCCTTAAATGTTAAAAACACAGTAAGATTGACCCCATAGAACCAATTAAGATAAAAAATTCAGCTTTTCGTGGTTGAACCCCCCTATTAAGAGAGTCATGGATTATGTACTACCAAACTGATGATGTTCGCATTGAGCAAATTAAAGAATTATTACCCCCTGTAGCAATACTTGAGAAGTATCCAGCGACTGAAACAACCACTGAAACCGTATTTAAAAGCCGCCAAGCAATATCCAACATCTTAAACAAACAGGATGATCGTGTGCTAGTGGTTGTTGGACCATGTTCGATTCATGATCCTAAAGCTGCGATTGATTATGGTGAACGTTTAATGGTGCTGCGTGAAAAATACCAGGATCAACTCGAAATTGTGATGCGAGTGTATTTTGAAAAGCCACGTACCACAGTGGGTTGGAAAGGGTTAATTAACGACCCATATATGGATAACAGCTGCAAACTTAATGATGGTTTAAGGATAGCTCGCAAGTTGCTCGTCGATATTAACCAGATGGGTATGCCAACCGCTGGTGAATTTTTAGATATGATTACTCCCCAATATATGGGAGATATGATGAGCTGGGGAGCGATTGGTGCTCGTACTACTGAATCTCAAGTACATCGAGAGCTTGCCTCAGGTCTTTCATGCCCAGTTGGCTTCAAAAACGGGACTGATGGCACCATTAAAATAGGTGTAGATGCTATCCGTTCAGCAGGTTCTAGCCACCATTTCTTGTCAGTGACTAAGTATGGTCATTCTGCAATTGTTGCGACTAAAGGGAATGAGGACTGCCACATTATTCTTCGAGGTGGTAAAGGTCCGAACTACTCAGCTCAAGATGTGGCGGCAGTAAACGCGGAACTGGATAAGGCTAATCTACCTAATAATATTATGATTGACTTTTCACACGCGAACTCAGAAAAACAATTTAAACGTCAAATTGATGTTTGTGCCGATGTTTGTGGTCAAATTAGCCAGGGCGATAGCTCTATTTTTGGGGTGATGATTGAGAGCCATATCAATGAAGGCCGCCAAGATTTGGTCGAAGGTCAACAACTGAATTATGGCCAATCGATTACTGATGCTTGTATTGGTTGGGCAGATACTGAAGCGGTACTTGAACAATTATCTGAAGCAGTGAAAGCCCGCCGTCAGGCTTAATTCTTAAGTTATAAAAAAGGCCCTTTAATATTTTAAAGGGCCTTTTTGTTACTTGTCGTTTTCTGCAGTGAAGGAAACGAATTATTCGGCAGTACGAGTCTCGGTTAGGCCCGCATTAATTTGCTGTACATCGGCTTCAGTTAGATTACCTGCCGCG
>NZ_WINH01000037.1 GCF_010993985.1 Paraferrimonas sp. SM1919
TAATAGAGGCTGAAATCTAATTAGTGTTGGAGAAGAAAGAGATCTTTTTATTGACAAGGGGAGTCATACCAACGCCCCATTCAGGGGCTGATAATAGCTTGCTAAAATTGTGAAGCGAAGCGGAACCGAGCAAGCTGTTAGCAGTCCCGTTACTGTAATGGCTTGTTATGAGTCTATTCTCAAAACGTTTAAATCCAATTTAAGTCCTTGCCGAGTCCTTTCGGCAACATAAAAAGCTCTATTCAGTGCTTCAACAACTTCTTTTTCTCTAGGGTCAATTTCACGAGCAGCAAAATGTCCAAAGGTTAATTCAAACAACTTTTGTCTATCGCAGGATTCACCTTTGAAGTACGCAATCAACCAGTTCAATTGGTTTTCAATAGACTCAAATATTTGGGGAAGCATTACATTGCGATTGTTGTTACATACTTCTAAAGCATGCTGACAAATTTCCACTTTTATCTTTTCTTGACTCATTTCCTTGGAGACTCATAACGCCGCCAGCAACTGCCGGAGTGAGGTGGCTGCTTTTTTGCGTTTTTTTGCAAAAAAGAAGACAGCTTACGGAGGTCTGCTTGGCTGGCCTTGTTAGGTGCAGAATGCTGCACATTACTTAAATCTAGGGGCGCAAAATTGACATAGCCCACGATCATCTAGCTCCATTACTGGGAACATATTCTCAAAATTAGCTTTTGGAATATTATTCGGAGTTTCTGGATCTCTACCGTACTGGCCGCAAGCTGCGCACTGCCTTATCCATTTCCTGGTTCTCGGATCACGCAAGAACCATTCTTGAGTTTTAGTTTCCGTTCTCATGACTAACTTGGGCACCTAACAGCTTATTAAGCGGAAGCTCGATAATCTTCCGCGCAAAATTTAACTTACAAATAATATGTCATTTTAAGCTGTTGAAATAAAGTACAAATTTCTCACCAAGATAAGAAAAACTGAAAATCATGCTCGGCAAAAACGAGACCGTGGATGTAGGGTTTCCCTACATCCCTTGGCTACTTTGAAGTTAATCAATAACTTAGTTAAATTTTGGAAGATTATCGAGCCTTCAAACAGCCAATTTTGGCTCTGTTTGTCACCAATTAATCAAGTGAACAGTTATAACTGTATAAATGTTCACCTGTTAGCAATAGTTAATTTGCATTATTCGTCGTGCTTATAACTCATCCCTCGAAGGGCGAAGCCCGCTCTCGTCACTCGGTTCTCGTAACTCACAATGGGGCAAAAGCTTGTTGGAGGTATCGGCGTTGATAACGACCCGTTACTCAAATTTACCCCTTCAGTCTGCGCTGAATTTGATTGAGTTAATAGAGCTCTAGGCATGGATGCCTAGAAAGAACTGTTTGAGGCAGGACGCCGAAAAGTTTGTCTGGAACAAACTTTAACAGCTTTAGCTGGCCCGCAGGGTGGAGGGCAGGATGCCCGGAATAATCCGCCGTCTGCGTAATGACGATAGAAAATTAAGGAGAAGCAGATTGCGGGGGCAGGAGGGGAGTCCACAAAATTGTCTGGAACAATTTTGAACCTCTTTAGCGGGCCCGGCGGGTGGAAGGCAGGATGCCTGGAATATTGGGGAAAACTGGTTTTCCCCTCTGGGTGCTGTCGGCACCCCGACAAGTCCGTGGAGACGCTAGAACAGCCAAGTGTAGTTTATAACGAGGTGGGTATCGGCACCCCGACAAGTCTGCGGATATACTAGAACAGCTAAGCGCAGCTTAAAACAAGCCAGAATTGATTTACAAAAAATAGAAGATATTCACTTTAAACAATTCATTTAACCCGCCATACTAAAAACAAATAAGGAGATTTATTATGATTAACCATAATGTAGAACAGTGTAAGTTCAGTATAGGTAACGGCGCTGATGAGGCGGTGTTGCAATATAAGCTTGAAGACAACAAGGTGAATTTTACCCGTACCTATGTTCCTGAAAGTTTACGAGGGCAGGGTGTGGCAAAGCAATTGGTTGATGCAGGGTTGGCTTGGGCTAAAGCACAACAATTACTGATCAGTGCGGATTGTCATTATGTTCAAAAATTTTTTTAGTTTTAGTACGTTCGTTTATACCTTGGTGTTCGCTTGTAGCTTTTCGGTAAGTTTAACTATAGTGGTGTGCATAATGGAGTTAGTTGAAAATCCAGGGGGCATTTTCTGGCAGGAGGGTGAGTTACAGTGGCATTTTTTATATGACACCGCCATCAGCTGGTTAGTACCCAGTTTTATCTACTCATTACCGTTATCAGCGGTTGCTGGAGCGCTGATCAGTGTAAAATATTCAAGGGATAATGAATCTTTATGAGTAAACTGAAAACCCGCCCAAACCAGCTTAGTGTTGATGGCTATATTGCAAGTATAAGCCCAGAATCTAAACGTCAAGATGCCGCGCAACTGCTGGCGCTTTTTACCAAAGTAACTGGCGCACAGGCGGTGATGTGGGGTAACAGCATGGTAGGTTTTGGCTCCTATCAGTACACCAATACTATGGGGACCAATGAGTGGCTGATGACAGGTTTTTCTGCCCGAAAGCAAAATTTAACCCTATATATTATGCAAGGGTTCGTCCCCTTTGAAGAGTTACTGAGTAACCTTGGCAAGTATAAGCACGCGAAATCTTGTCTTTATATCAATAAATTGGCTGATGTTGATTTAACCGTATTGCAAAGCTTGATTGAAGCAGCGGTTGCAGATATGCAGCAGCGTTATCCATGTAAAATATAAAATCACCCTTATTGGTTATCTGTGCTATGTTGAAGATTCAAGGAACTGATGTACAAAAGGACTTCCTAAACTAAGCCGTAGTTGCCAGTATTGAAGGTTAAGGCTTTTGTTGCTCCCTGAACACTTTTTCAAGATGTTTACAGCAATGAAAGGAATAACCATGAATAAATTACTCCCAATAGTGTGTTTGAGTTTGTTATTAATACTAAGCCCTGCCTATGCTAGTAAGGCTCAGTCAACATGCCAAAAAAACTGGATAGAAAAATCCGATCAACAATTTGCCGCTGATTGCGCCGATATGGCTTTTGATGGCAGTTTAAAAGATCGCCAAAAAGTGGCTTGGATGTTGTTTGCCCGTATTAATCAACTGATTGATGATCGCCAAGGGGTCTCTGGTAGCAATAAAGTGCCACAGTGGATGGCCTGGGCAACGGATGCTGACACCTTCACTGCCAACCCTACCTTTAAATACACCCAAGTAAACCGCGCTGATATGCAGCCTGTGACAGATAAAAAGCTGTTGGCGGGCGGTGTGTCGTTATCCGAGCCCGATGGTGCTAATGAAGAGGTGACTCGTAATTATATTAGTTATGATTACCTTACCCAAACCGCCAAACTTAACACCAAAGAGGGCTTTTTAGCCTATGTTAACGCGGGGAACAAAGTGGATATGCCCATCGGCACCATAGAGCTAAAGGCTTCTTGGTTAAAGGTGCCTGATATGGGCGCACCTAAAGGGGCAATCACCTTTAACTTTGCATCTGGAGAGTATTGGTTCCGTGGCATTCATATTATGGTGAAAATGCGGAAACTGACCGATGTGAATAACTTATTTTACAGCGAAGATCCTAGCTGGTTCTGGACCACCTTTGAATTTACCAATAACCCAGGGGTGAGCCATGTCCGTGATGAGTTTATTACCCAAAACGCACCGTTAACTGAGCGAGATATTAATAAAATACTCAAACAAGCTGGGGTAGCGAATGTCGGATTTGAAGCTTATACCCCGAATGGTACCCAAATTCGTTTTACCGAAGATGCCGATGGTAAAACCCCGGTTATTCTAGGTCACACCGATATGGAAGACTTTGCCGGTAGCCCCAATACTGCCCAGCCGAGCTATTGGACGAGTTTCAACTCTTCCTGTCACAGTTGCCATGCGACCGCTGCTATTAACCCTAAAACGGGCGAGTTTTTCCCATTTAGCGTGCCTAAGGGCAAGCTTACCCCACAATACTACGGCACCACTACCGGTGATAGTCCGAAAAATTTATATTTGGGTGATGGTTTTGTGCCGCTCGATTTTATGTGGCCCATTCCTTTCCAAGCAAAAGCACAAACTAAAGGGAAGTAGTCCAAACCCTGAAAAATTGCCACTGCACAGTGTGTGGTGGCAATACTTAATATTCAATGTTTTAAAATCATTCGCTAAATTCAAAAAAACTTCTTACAATCATTTTATTGTTTATATTTTTGGGTGTGGACTTTGGACTTCGCATTTTACCTTAAATTCTTTTTCGCCTTAGTAGCCATCATCAATCCCGTTGGGCTATTACCTGTGTTCGTTGGTCTGACAAGTGATCAAACGTCAGAGCAGCGTAATCACACTGGTGATGTCGCTAATTTTGCGGTGATCATCATTTTGATCATTTCTTTGATTGCTGGCCAAGCTATCTTAGAAGTGTTTAATGTTTCGATCCCCGCTTTCAGAATTGCAGGGGGGATTTTGATCGCCATCATTGCCTTGTCGATGTTGCAAGGTAAATTAGGTGAGGTTAAAAGTAACAAAGAAGAAGATAGAGAATTCGCTGCTAAAGACTCTGTGGCGGTGGTGCCTTTAGCCTTGCCTTTGATGGCTGGTCCTGGGGCAATAAGTTCTGTAGTAGTTTATGCGGCGCAATATGATAGTTGGCAAGATACTTTAGGTATGTCGTTGGCGATTATTGCTTTTGGTCTTTGCAGTTGGATGATTTTTCGTTTGGCCCCAATTATCTATAAAGTATTAGGTAAAACCGGGATTAATGTGATCACTAGGATTATGGGCCTAATTATGTTGGCTATTGCCATTGAAGTGATGGCGGCAGGTTTAAAAGGGCTATTTCCACAAATCTTGAGCTAACAAGGAGTGTTTATGAGTAAGTCGATACAGCAATGGTTTGATGAATATGGCGTTTCACATCAAAACCCTACCAATAAGGTTATTCATTTTTGGTGTGTGCCGATTATTACGGTGACATTATTAGCTATGATCTGGGTTTTAAGCCCTTGGTTGACCATGGCATTTATTGCCATCATTAGTGTCTTCTATGCAAGATTGTCGTTAACCTTGATGACCGCGATGTTGTTATTATTGTTACCTACAATTTATATATTTAATATGCTTCATGCAGAAACATTACTTTATGGCTCTATCGTGGTGTTTATTTTAGCTTGGATTGGCCAGTTTATTGGACACAACATAGAAGGCAAAAAACCGTCTTTCTTTGAGGATTTACAGTTTTTGTTGATTGGTCCCTTGTGGATCCTTGGCCATCTTTTCAGAAAATTTAAAATAGATTACTAAATCGAGACTTCACTGATAAAAAAGCGCCTGTAAACGGGTATCCAACGCATTGGTGCTCAGTTTTTATGGCGCTTTTTTATTATGTGTTGTTAATGCAGTTAATATTCTACCCATATAACTTTTTATACATTTTTTGTGCGCTAATATCAGTCATCGAAGCAATATAATCACAAATAATCCTATGTGGATTATTATTGTTTTGCTGATGCATTTGCCAATGTTCCGCCAGTTCAGTGGGCAGCAGTCTTTCGGGATCGGTTGCGAAGGCTTCAAACAGTTTGCGAATGATCCTTTGCCCTTTGAATTCCATTTGTTGAACCGAACTCGATTGAATGACACGTTTGAAAATAAATTTTTTCAGTAAATTTAGGAGACATTGGTGTTCGTTATCTAAACAAGCAAAATATTTCAGTAACGGAGATTCGAACTCTTGTTGTCTTTGTTTAAGGGAGATATTAGTGATAAAACTGTTTACGAGCATACCAATAGCATCTTTTCTGATATAAGGTTTATGACTAAATAGTGTCTGGGTAAGTGATTGAACCATGGTATTAAGTTGCTTGTTGCCCAATTCGATTATGGGGGTGATCACTTCTTCATGGAAATCTTCACTGGTAACCATCTGAGTTACAATGGCATCTTCTAAGTCATGAACGCCATAAGCAATATCATCACTCAGTTCCATAATGGAACAATCTAAAGAACAAAAACGTGTTTTTAGATGAGGGTAGCTGCGAGTCGGACTTTGCTGGTAAGTCATAAATAGACTTTTATCGGCTTCAGATAAAGGGGCTAATACCCAATTAAACAATTCTAAATCATCATCATAAATGGCTTTAACCGCGACTGAATTTGGCAAAGAAGTGTCTTGTTTTAGGATACTTTGGCGATTAGGGTATTTAATCAGCCCGAGTAGGGTTCTTCTGCTTAAATCCATGCCATTATGTTGGGTGTAAGGTTCAAGTTTGGTTAAAATTCTAAAGGTTTGGCCATTTCCCTCAAAGCCACCATGTTGCAACATCATTTGATCTAAAGCCTGTTCACCACCGTGGCCGAAAGGTGGGTGGCCAATATCATGGGCTAAACAAATGGCTTCGATTAACTCGATACTTGGTAAAACGGCGGCTTTTGCAGAAGCACTGTTTATTAATTGATGCACAATACCAGTACCAATTTGTGCAGCCTCGATGGAGTGGGTTAAACGTGTACGATAAAAATCGTCAATGCCGGTTCCAATCACTTGGGTTTTAGCTTGTAACCGCCGAAAAGCCGCACTGTGTAAAATTCGAGCTTTATCCCGCTGAAATGGATTCCTATGATCATTAGGCCTAGGGCATTGTCGGTCACTTGCTCTTTGTTGCCATAAGGGATCTAGGGTCATAGTTTATCCTTCATTGAGTTCGTCAAGGGTCAGTGAAAAGCTGTTTAAGTATGTTTCTCTAAAGTATTGCACACAGCTCAGAGGGTTCTGATCTAATGCTTTTTGTAAATTATTTTTCGCGGTAATGAATTCATGGTTGCCAAATTGGATTTCTTCTAAGCACTTAATATAGGCACAAATCGTATCCGCACTTTTTAATAACAACTTTTCATCATCCCCCCAGAGGCTTGAATTAATGAGCTTTTCATAATGTGGCTGTAACTCAATTGGTGCCATAGAGATTAACCTTTGCTCAGCAATGGCTTCAATTTTTTTATATTCAGCCGTGATTTCAGCATTGAAGTACTTCACTGGGGTGGGTAAGTCACCGGTAATGATTTCTGAGGCATCATGAAAGAGGGCTAAAGTAGCCATTTTATAGGGATCATAATTGCCTTGATAATGCTCATTAGCGATTAACGCTAAGCCGTGGGCGACCATTGCTACTTGTAATGAGTGTTCCTGAATATTCTCACTGTGAACATTGTGCATTAATGGCCAACGATTAATTAATTTCATCCTAGCGAGTTGGGCAAAAAGGTGGCTCATAAAACTCCTTTATTGTCGGTAATTATTGAGAAAATGTTCAAATTTCCCCAGTGCTTTGGTGATGTCTTCGACATGGGGCAAGAAAACCAATCGAACATGATCTGGTTGCGGCCAATTAAACCCACGTCCATGTACTATTAAGATTTTTTCTTGACGTAATAAATCCAACACTAATTTTTCATCATCAATTAGGTTGAACTTTTTCACATCCAATTTAGGGAACGCATACATCGCACCTTTGGGGGTGGTGCAGGAAACCCCATCAATACTGTTTAATGCATCAACCATAACGTCTCTTTGTCGAGTCAAACGCCCCTCAGGTAAAATAAGTTCATTGATACTTTGATAACCACCTAGGGCAGTCTGGACAGCGTGTTGGCAAGGTACATTGGCACAAAGCCGCATGGAAGCGAGCATATCCAAACCACTGATGTAATCTTTGGCAATATTAAGATTACCACTAAGCATCATCCAGCCGACACGAAAACCTGCAACTCGATAAGCTTTTGATAAACCATTAAAAGTTACCGTTAAGATATCGTCGCTAAGACTGGCACTGGGAATATGTTTGGCCTGGTCATATAAAATTTTGTCGTAAATTTCATCACTAAATAGAATTAGATTATGCTGTCGACACAGCTCGATAACCTCAAGAATAAGGGCCTCAGGATACACTGCTCCGGTCGGATTGTTAGGATTGATGAGTAGAATGCCGCGAGTTCTGGGAGTGATCTTAGTTTTTATATCTTTAATATCAGGCAACCAATCGTTTTGTTCATCACAGATATAATGCACCGCTTTACCACCGGATAAATGGGTAGCGGCAGTCCATAGCGGATAGTCGGGGGCTGGTATCAACATTTCATCGCCGTTGTTAAGCAACCCCTGCATGGCCATGACAATTAATTCTGAGACACCATTACCGATGAAAATATTGTCAATATCGATATTGAGCATACCTTGAGCCTGATAATGCTGGGCAATGGCTTTACGGGCAGAAAATAAACCTTTGGAATCGTTATATCCTTGGGAATGGGGCAGGTTGGCAATGACATCTCTCACAATTTCTTCTGGCGCATCAAAGCCAAACGGCGCCGGGTTGCCAATGTTGAGTTTTAATATGTTATTGCCTTCATCTTCAAGGCGTTTAGCTTCCTTGGCTACCGGGCCACGAATTTCATAACAAACCGAGTCTAATTTGGTTGACTTAAATATTGGATTCATAACCTTAATTGCAGTCTTGGTAGGAACTTTAGTTCAAGATAGCTAATATTTTAGCTGCTGCATAGCTGCTGACCATTAAACTTCTAAAAAACTCAAGTGCTTAGTCGGCTGCCTAAGCTTTAATCAGCTGACCCAAAAGCGTGATCTGTTGGCCTATTAAAGTTACCCCTTATTGCTATTAACAGGTATAATCAGATGGTTATCCTGATCAGAAAATCATAAATATGTTTACTTTTTTTGCTGCAACTGCCCGTGGTTTTGAACATCCACTTTCACAAGAACTGGCCGAAATTGGTGCCAGTGAAATCAAAGAAAATCAAGGTGGGGTCTATTTCAAGGCCGATCTCGAGATCGCCTACAAGGTACAAATGTGGTCGCGTTTAGCCTCACGCTTATTGCTGGTACTTTACCAAGGCAAAGCAGAAGACATCGAAGCCTTTTATCAAGCCTGTTACTGGGTAGATTGGCCAAGTTTATTCAGTGAAAAAAGCTCTTTTGTGGTTGAATTTAATGGTTCTAATAACTTCATTAATAACACCCAGTTTGGTGCCTTAAAACTAAAAGATGCCATCGTTGATCGATTTCGTGATGATGGCTATAAAAGACCTGATGTTAGTCGTGATAATGCTGATATTCGTTTGTGGGCACGAGTACGCAAGGATAATGTGTCTATAGGAATTAACTTCTCAGGTGGTCCAATGCACCAAAGGGGATACCGTAGCGGAACCGGGGAAGCCCCACTGAAAGAAACGCTTGCCTGTGCCATGCTTGCCAGAAGTGGATGGGCAAAACAAAAATCAGATATCATCGACCCATTTTGTGGTTCGGGCACCATTTTGATTGAAGCGGCAATGTGGGCCGCTGATGTCGCTCCTGGTTTAGGTCGTGAGCATGTCGGCTTTGAACATTGGCGTGGCCACAATGCCCAATTATGGCAACAAACCATTGATCAGGCTATTGAGCGAGCAGAAGCCGGTGTTGCCAGTTGTCAGTATCGTTTCTATGGCTCTGACGTTAACGAGCGTGTTATTGAAGCCGCTAAAAGTAACGCCGAAAATGCAGGCGTACAGGACCTTATTGAATTTAAAGTCCAAGATGCCTTAGCGTTTGAAGTCACCTCTGAGCAGCCTGGTATGCTGCTGTCAAACCCACCATTTGGTGAGCGCTTGGGGTCTTTTAATTCCCTGTTACAACTGTATTTTCAATTTGGTCAGCGTTGTAAACAACAGCTTGGTGGCTGGCGTATGTCGCTGCTTTCTAGTGAAGCAGAGTTGTTGTCGGCAATGAAGCTGAAATACGATAAAACCATTAGCCTGTTTAATGGTCCGTTAGAGTGTTCATTCAATAATTACCGTATTCATGCGCAAACAGACACTCAAGCTGTGGTCAATCTAGAACAGGTGGCTCCAGCATTTGTTAATCGAATTAAAAAAAATCGAAAGCAAATAGAAAAGTGGGCTAAAAAGCTACCTACCGATTGTTACCGTATATATGATGCCGACATACCTGAATATAACGTGGCGGTAGATTATTATCAGGGCTATCTGGTGGTACAGGAATACGCCGCACCCGCTAAAATTCCAGAACACACCGCCAGAAAACGCTTCAATGAAGTGATTTTAGCTTTGCCTTTTGCCACCGGTATCGATGCTAATAAGATTTTTGCAAAAGTCCGGAAAAAGCAAAAAGGTGCTGAACAATATGAGCGCCATGAGCAAGAATCAGTGATTTTAAATGTCACAGAATTTGGGGCAAAATTTAAAGTCAATTTGACCGAATATCTAGATACTGGACTATTTTTAGATCACCGCTTAACGCGCCACATGCTTGGCCAAAAAGCCAAGGGTAAAAAAGCCTTAAATCTTTTTGCCTATACGGGCAGTGCTTCGGTTCATATGGCATTAGGTGGGGCAACATCAGTGACTACCGTTGATATGTCACGCACCTATTTAAATTGGGCCGAAGATAACTTCAATCTGAATAATATCGCTAATAAAGCACACAAATTTGTGCAGGCCGATGTGTTAGCTTGGATCAAAAACAATCAGGAAAAATTCGATTTAATCTTTATTGATCCACCTACCTTTTCTAATTCAAAGCGCATGGATGGTGTGTTTGATGTTCAAGAGGATCATGTTAACTTACTGACTCAGCTTGCAAACGCGCTGAATCCCGGTGGTGAAATCGTGTTTTCTAATAATAAACGTAAGTTTAAAATGGATATTGAAACATTAAATAAGGCGGGTATTGTGGTTGAGGCATTAAGTGATAAGACTTTACCGCTGGATTATAAACGTAACCCTCACATACATAACTGCTGGTCTTTACGCAATGAGTGATTGGGTTTTGTATCACACGGATGGTTGTCACCTGTGCGAAATTGCCCAATCACACCTATCCAAGGTAAATGTGCAATATCGTTTAAAAGACATCTGTGATGAGCAAGCGCTGGTAGATAAGTATGGGATTTGTATTCCGGTATTTGCTAACCAAGCCGGGGATAAAGAATTATTTTGGCCCTTTGATTTACAACAATTACAACAATTTCTGGAGCAGTAACCTTGAGCTTGTGTCGAATTAATAATGGCTCTTTGGCGTTTGGCCATACCCCACTTCTAAAAAATGTAGACTTTAGTATCGAAGCTAAAGAAAGGGTGTGTATTGTTGGTCGTAATGGTGCAGGAAAATCAAGTTTAATGAAGGTGATTGATGGCCAAATTCAACTTGATGATGGCGTATTAAACATTGATTCTGGTATTACAGTCAGCCGCTTACAGCAAGACCCGCCTCAATCAGAACAGTCTAGTGTTTATCAATATATTGCTGCAGGTCTTGAAAATATCGGTCAGCTTTTATCCGATTATCAAAGCTTAAGCCTTAGTATCGGTACCAATTCTAGTGAGCAGCAGCTGAATAAGTTGACCCGATTACAAGAGCAAATTGAAACCTTAGATGGTTGGTCGATAGACTCCCGCATTCAAGCCATCTGTAAGCGCTTAAAGTTGGACCCAGATGCGCTGCTCACTGAATTGAGTGGTGGTTGGCTGAGAAAGGTGGCTTTAGCCAAAGCCTTGGTAAGCGAACCAGATGTGCTGCTACTTGATGAGCCGACCAACCACCTAGACATTGATACCATCGAGTGGCTAGAGCAGTTTTTACAAAACTTTGCCGGTGCCATTATTTTTATCAGTCACGACCGTGGTTTTATTGAGCGTATCGCTAATCGAATTGTTGATCTTGACCGTGGCGTAATGACCAATTGGCCGGGTAATTATCAGAGTTACCTCGAAGGTAAAGCTGAATGGTTAAGGGTTGAAGAAGAGCAAAATGCCCTATTTGATAAACGCTTAGCCGAAGAAGAAGTCTGGATCCGTCAGGGGATTAAAGCTCGCCGTACCCGTAATGAAGGTCGAGTACGTGCCTTAAAAGCATTACGCCAAGAGCGCAAAGAGCGCGTTAATCGCCAAGGCCAAGCCAAAATGGCGGTAAATGAAAGCTCGCGTTCGGGTAAATTAGTATTTGATGTGACGGATCTTAATTTTGATTTTGAAGGTCAAATAATCGTTAATCACTTTTCTACAAGTGTAATGCGTGGCGAGCGTATTGCCCTTATTGGCCCTAACGGCTGTGGTAAGTCAACTCTAATTAAGTTGTTACTTGAACAGTTACAGCCAAGTTCAGGCAAGATTAAAACCGGCACCAATATTGAAGTGGCTTATTTTGATCAGTACCGTGAAACCCTAGATCCAGAAAAAACAGTGCAAGATAACGTCGGCGAAGGCAAGCAGCAAATTACCATCAATGGTAAAGACCGCCATATTTTAAGTTATTTGCAGGATTTCTTATTTTCACCTGAACGTGCCCGTACCCCGGTTAAGGCATTATCTGGTGGAGAAAAGAACAGATTATTACTGGCAAGGTTATTTTTACGCCCAGCAAACCTAATTATTTTAGATGAGCCTACTAATGATCTTGACATTGAAACCCTAGAACTGCTTGAATCGTTACTCGCAGAATTTCCGGGTACATTATTATTGGTGAGTCACGATAGGGCATTTATTGATAATACGGTAACGAGTAGCTGGTGGTATGCGGGTGATGGTAATTGGCATGAATATGTTGGTGGCTATCAAGATGCGGTTTCACAGGGCGCTAAATTTTATAAGACGGAACTAAATGAGACTAAGCAGGTCGAAACCTCGTCTCCAGTGAAAACCGAACAGGCCAAGCCAAAGGCAAAAAAACTGTCTTACAAATTGCAGCGTGAATTAGAAGCACTGCCAGAACAAATGGAACAGTTAGAAGAGCAAATAGAGTCTCTTCAAGCTTTGATTGGAGAAGCTGATTTTTTTGAACATGATCAGCAGTATGTAAATGATACATTAGCCAAATTGAGTGACAGCGAGGCTCAGCTAGAGACCTTGTTTACTCGTTGGGAAGAATTAGAAGAGCTGCAACAAGCCGCTAATAATTAGGATTTAATAATGACAGTAAAGAAGTTTGGTCGTTTGTCAGCCATTGCTTTTGGCATCGCATCAACCTGGGGACAAGTTCAGGCTGCACCCGTTTATGAAATTGTGTCTATCAAGGACTATGACTTACCGACCCTTAATGGCACTCGCAACAATTATGCCATGGATGTGAACGCTAATGGTGAAGTCGTTGGCGTTGCCAAAGGTCGTAATCTTGTTGTTTCCAGTTCTGAAGCGGGTATAAACAATCCTGCCAATGGAATTGATGCTAAAGAAACAGTGGCAAATACCGTTGATAAGCCATTTATCGGTAATAACTTTACTTTTAATGCCACTGAGAATACTAACTGGGAAATAACCTTTGAGCCGATCCTAGACGCAACCCACCCCGAGCAAACAGAAAACAAAAATACCACTGATACCGTTTTTTTTGGCATCAATGATAATGGCTTTAAAGTTGGCACCACCAGTGCAGTGATGAAAACCCTGGATAAACCAGACTCAAATGATGATTCAAAATGGTATTACCGTGATTATGAAACTCGTGGGTTTTCTAAGCGTAACAGTGATATAAGAGAATTAACTCCTCCTTTTACTGAGTATAATGGTGCGGTTGTTGGTGGCTATTCTATTGCTGCTGACATTAATGAGAATAACCTTATTGTGGGGTCCGCATCGATTGATTTAACCACAGGTTCAAAAGCTGAGATCGATGCTTGTATTAATGGTAATAGTGAAACTGCGCCTACGGATATTTGTATTCAGTCTAAGCAATTGCCAGATCTAAGCGGTCAAGTTAAGGTTAATTATCAAAATCGTGCTTACCAATGGCAGTTAACCTCTAGTGGCGTGGTAGCTAAGCAGTTACCTTACCCGTTTCAAATTGCAGAGGGGGATACCTTTAACTATACCTCGCAAGCTTTAGGGGTTAATGATTATGGTGAGACTGTTGGACGTTCCTATGTTCGTCGAGCCAACAATAATTTATATCTCGATGCGGTGTATTGGGACCGGGCGGGTGATGTACAAACCATTCCATTTTCAGATGACAAACGCCAATCTATCGCCAACGCCATTAATAACAATGGTATTTTAGTCGGTAATTATCAAAGTTATATTTCAGGTTATTTAAGAAATAAATTTTTCTATTTTAATATTAATAACCCAACAGAAGGCACTGTTGAGCCTTTAGATTTCTTTGCTTCACGTTCAGATTTATCGAGTAATCCACGTAGCATTAATAATAATAATGTCGTGGTGGGTAATATTGATATCGATCAGGAGAAGCAAAAAGATAGACGTAAGAATGCTTTTTACTATGAAATAGATAATAAAAAGTTTCACAACTTAAATGATCTTTTGACCTGTGAGTCCAAAGGTTTTGAAAAAGACAACCAGGGGAACTGGGTACGTCATCAGGTAAAAGTTGAAGACTCAAATGGTACCTTACTAAGTTATAACACTGAAATTGTGGTCGTAGAGGCGGTGAAAATCCAGGACGATGGCACCATTACCGGTACCGCTTTGATTACCAAACCTAAAGTACAACTAGATGCCAATGGTTTCCCAGTCGTCGATGCCAGTGGAAATCCAACATTTGAGCTAAATGGCCGTGGTCAGCCGACTACCCAGCAGATCGCTCGTCAGGTTGTGCTTCGTCCAACTGGTGATCAAGCTTGTAGCATTCAAGACGCAAATACCGAGTACCCAACTTTTAAGCGTAAAGGGGCAAATGCTTGGTGGATGATAGCGTTATTGCCTTTAGTCTTTTTTAGAAGGCGTAAATAACAAAACAATAATCAAAGCCTGCCTTTTGGCAGGCTTTTTCATATATGGAATTATCGTGTCTTGCCCCTAAGCCATAAATTGGGTAAAAATGAATATGCACAGTTAATTAAAGGGATTAATGATGAAATATATAAGTGTTGTTTTTATGCTCATGACTTTGTCTTTCTCAGCCTTGGCTGATGAGTTTAAGGGGCGTTTACAAAGCGTAGAAAAAAACGTAATCGTATTAACTGATGGTAGACGTGGTGCGGATAATTTTGTCGAGCGTCGATTTGCTGTGGGGCCTAATACCAAAGTGTTTTTTAGAGAAGATGGTAAAAACTGGCAACGCGTAGGCTTTGATAAACTTAAATACAATGCCCGTATGTCTGTTCAGCCGTTTGCTGATAACCCTGAAATTGCTGATAAAATTCATATTATTAACTATTAGTCATTTATAATTGGGTATAATTAATCATATTACTATGACTCATTTTAGGAGCAACCATGGCTAACATTGATTTTAGTGCCCTGGAAAAACAATCGAGCGAATCATTCCACGCTCAAAAACGATTAATCAAGCAATTGGGGCGGGGCAAGACCGTCCTTTGTCCAGAATGTTCTGGCCCACTGAGTTTGCGAGTACCCGGTGAAAAGACCATTAGCAACTATGGGGTGAAATGCCAGAAGGGCTGTACCGATATCGAATTAGAATTCGAAGATGAATAGAAAACTTTAGTTTAAAACAGCCGCAATCGCGGCTGTTTTTGTTTATATGGTTGATGCTATTTTCAAAATTTGAGATTTTTTTAGCGTTTCTTGTATATCCACGGACTTGTCGGGGTGCCGACAGCACCCAGAAGGGAAAACCAGTTTTCCCCAATATTCCAGGCATCCTGCCTTCCACCCGCCGGGCCCGCTAAAGAGGTTCAAAATTGTTCCAGACAATTTTGTGGACTCCCCTCCTGCCCCCGCAATCTGCTTAATCTGAATTTTCAATCACCATTACCCAGACGGCGGATTATTCCGGACATCCTGTCCTCCACCCTTCGGGCCAGCTAAAGCTGTTAAAGTTTGTTCCTGACAAACTTTTCGCCGTCCATGGCTCAAACCGGCCTTATTGGGCATCCTGCCCAATCCTACTAATGCCTCAATCAAATTCAGCGCAGACTGAAGGGGTGATCTGAGTAACAGTTTGTTATCAAAGCCGATACCTCTAACAAAACTTTGCCCAAAAGAGGTTCGCTTAGCTCTCTACCGAGAGCGGGATTCGCTAATCGGATAGCTGTTGGCTGCTATGTCCGGAATGGTTTTGAGTTTTTATGCAAAATGAGAATAAATTGTACTTTATTTCAATAATTTAAAGTGACATAGTAATTGTAAGTTAAATTTTGTGCGGAAGATTATCGAGCTTCCGCTTAATAAGCTGTTAGGTGGCATCATGGCGAAATATTACACATTAGCAAAAGGATCGAATGGTACTCAGCCATCGGGAGCCCCTATTTGGTCTCATGAAATTTCAATATGCTTTGAGAGCGTTTCGAGACCGATAGCATTTGCGGAAGATCTTGGTCACGGCGGTAGTGGTTCAACATTTACGGTAGAAGAAGCATTAAGTGATTTATGGAGAGAGCATTTTATAATTTCTGAAGGTGAATGGCTTATTCCAATAATTACGAAGATTCACGAAGGCAAGGTCGTGGATAAAAAAGCTATCATAGACAATTACAAGGCTAAAAATGGCACCGAACCTTATAGTTTCGAAGCAGCAGGCACCTAACAAGGCCAAGCAACATCGTTCGCTTCGCTCTCTGGACAGCCTTGCGCTTGCGCCTTTTGTGCATGGCTTCGCCATTGTTGCACAAAACACACAATCACAAGTCTGCCGTTGTTGGCGGCGTTAGGTAACTCAAAAGGAATTGTCGTGAAATTCTTCTTAAGTGGTGAAATTGATGGAACAAAGCCGCAAGACCAAATCGATAAAAAGTTTCAAGTTGCTAGCGACTACGTTACAGAAAAGTTAACTCCAATTCTTGAGGTAGAAAGCTACGGAAATGAGGTGGCGGAGCTAAACATTATTCCAATAATCGTAAAGCTATCCGATGAAATGGAGGCCGCTGGTTGGCATAAAGAACGGAAACTTTTTAAAAGAAAATCACACTCTACTGACTTCCGTTTGCGCATTGATTATGATGAATTTTGCAACGGCAGTGACGAACAAAGGATCAAACTACTAATCGGTAATATTATCGAATCTGTGCGTATACTTAGTCAACGCGCTAACAAGAGTTTTGACGGTCAGCGGCTAGAGTCTGACATCCTAAATTGTTTTGGCGTATCCGTTACCTAACAAATAAGGATAGGCCGCGCGCAGCCGCGACCTTATCCCGATTGTTGAACAAGCCCGAAGCTAGATGAGTCTGC
>NZ_WINH01000038.1 GCF_010993985.1 Paraferrimonas sp. SM1919
GAACACTAAAGCACATTGAGAAAATCGTTTTGTTGATTTTCAAATGCCTGTGAGTGCCCACACAGATTACTTGATTATATTGTTAAAGAACGTTTGACCGTGTCGGTCAGGGCTGTGCATTTTACTGATTAACAACCCTAGGTCAAGCACTTTTTTAACACCCTCAATCGAGCGCCCAAAGTTTGACCACCTCGAGGTTTAATGCCTATTTGCTGGCGTTTCCCCTGTCAGTGGTTGGGCATTATAGGTAGGTTTTTTATTCGTGCAAGTATATTTTTACGATCATAGCATCAAGCGATTATTCATTAGCCACTCATGTATCTAGATCACTCTTTTATTCAAGCCCTAAGCTTACAATTGCCCCTATAAAGATAATTAAAGTGGTATTGTTGTTATCGAGGAAAGCTTTGAAGCATAATTTTTTATCTCTGTCCTTTATCCACCATTGCTGCTTTATCAGTAATAGAGCATTTATCATAATGGCTAAGGAAAATGACCAATGGATTTCTTTTACGAATGTGATAACCGTTAGTGACAATAGATACAATAATTGAAAGGTGCCAATCCAAAATTTGTCCCAGCTACCAAACCAAACTGCTGTGGATTTTACGCCAATTTTCAAGTCATCTTCTCTATCAACCATTGCATACATAGTGTCATACGCCATGGTCAGACACCAATTAGCAATAAATAACAACCAGGTTACCATAGAAACCTGCCCCGATTGAGCCGCATAAGCCATTACAATTGACCAACTCCATACTGTCGCAAGCACCATCTGTGGGGCTACAAAGAATCTTTTAGCAAACGGGTAAAATATTGTTAGTGCCATTGCCACGAAAGCTAATTGAATAGTGAGGAGATTCAATTGCAAAACCAATATTAATGAAAGCACTGACAGCACCATAAAGAATCCAATGGCTTCCTTACTCGTTAACTCTTTGGTCGCTAAGGGTCTGCCTTTGGTTCTTTGTACTTTTCCATCGACTTCTCTGTCAGCGAAGTCATTGATAACACAACCCGCAGCTCGCATAAACAGAACGCCACAGCAAAATAATATTAATACCTTATAATCTGGTACTCCATCCGCTGCAAACCACAATGCCGTTAGAGTTGGCCACAACAACAAAAGTGTTCCAATTGGTCGGTCTAATCGAGCTAAGCGCCAATAAGCATTCAATTTTGATTTATTCAGCACGTTTTTCTTCTCTATAGCGCTTCTAATCGAGCATAAGCAAGCACTAACCACTTGCTTCCTGCGTGTTTAAAATTTACTTCAACTCGAGTTTGTGCTCCCGATCCTTCATAATTGGTTATCACACCTGGGCCAAATTTATGATGTAGCACACCCTGACCGACTTCAAAAGTCGCTGTATTTTCATCGACGGCTAGACTGATGCCTTGACTTAGTCCTTTTGAATAACTTGCTGTAGATGTGACTTTAGCTTTTACCCTAACAGGATTGATAAATTTTTGTGGTATCTCGCCTATGAATCTTGATGGGGTAGGGAAGGATTCTCTCCCATATAAGCGCCTAGACTCACTATATGTTATGTAAAGTTTTTGCATCGCTCGTGTGATACCGACATAGCATAAGCGACGCTCCTCACTTAAGCCGTTTTCATCCAAGGCTCTTTGGTTTGGAAATAAACCTTCTTCGACCCCTATTATAAAGACCACTGGGAACTCTAAACCTTTGGCACTATGCAACGTCATTAACTGCACGGCATCTGTGTTAGCATCCGCTTGTTGTTCACCTGCCTCTAAAGCTGCATGCGACAAGAATGCATTAAGATCCGACATATCTTCAGCTTCATCTGGTTTATCAAAACTTCTCGCAGCAGTAACCAGCTCCTCTAAGTTCTCAACTCGCGATTTTGCTTTTTCTCCCTTTTCTGCTTCATACATTGACCTTAAGCCTGAATGAATAATAGTGTGGTCAACCGACTGAACCAGAGAGCTCTCGATACAAT
The DNA here is from genome assembly GCF_010993985.1 of Paraferrimonas sp. SM1919. Lineage (GTDB taxonomy): Bacteria > Pseudomonadota > Gammaproteobacteria > Enterobacterales > Shewanellaceae > SM1919. The sequence goes on from NZ_WINH01000038.1 coordinate 1,974, forward strand.
CACTTTCTAATTGGCGGATCAGATCCATAAACTTTGCTACTGCCGTTCCAGCCCTACCTGAGAGTACACGTTCTTCTAAGAGCTTCTGACAAGATCGCCACAAAGTCAGGTTTTGATTTCTTGCGCAGTCTCTAATGATCTCAACAGTACGATGACCAATTCCTCTGGTTGGTGTATTAATGATACGTTCGAAAGCTGCATCGTCATCTCTATTGGCCATTAAGCGCAAATAGCCTAGGGCATCTTTAATTTCTTGTCGCTCATAAAAGCGAACTCCGCCATAAATGCGATAACTGATATTACCAAGCAACATGGCTTCTTCAATAACACGGGATTGTGCGTTACCACGATATAAAATAGCGCATTGGGACAACGATCCACCTTGGTCTTGCCATTGCTGGATTTTGGTGGCAACAAACCGAGCCTCATCCAGCTCATTAAAGGCGCAGTAGACATCGATTAATTCGCCTTCTTTATCTTGGGTCCAAAGCTCTTTACCCAAACGCTCATCATTATTAGCAATAACGGCATTAGCTGCGTTAAGGATATTTGCGCTCGATCGGTAATTCTGTTCAAGCTTAATCTGAGTCGCGCCGTTAAAATCCTTCAGGAAACGTTGCAAGTTTTCAACTCGGGCACCACGCCACCCGTAAATAGACTGATCGTCATCGCCGACAATCATTACTTTTGAATTGTCTCCAGCTAACATACGGATCCAAGCATATTGGATTGAGTTAGTATCTTGGAACTCATCAACGAGGATATGACGGAAGCGTTGCTGATAGTGCTGTAATATGTGGGGCTTTGTTAGCCAAAGTTCATGGGCACGCAATAAAATTTCTGCAAAATCCACCAGCCCCGCCCGGTCACAGGATTCTTGGTAAATTTGATAAATTTGCAACCAAGTCTTCTCGATAGGGTTATAGCCTACTTCTATATGCTTAGGCCTTAATCCTTCATCTTTTTTGGCATTGATATAACCCTGAGCTTGTCTGGGTGGCCACTGTTTTTCATCGAGGTTTAGTGACTTTATAATACGTTTGAGCAACCTTAGCTGGTCTTCAGAATCTAATATCTGAAACCCTTCTGGTAGATTAGCATCTTTGTAGTGAGCCCTAAGGAGTCTGTGTGCAATTCCATGGAAGGTGCCAATCCACATTTTGGTGGCGCTGCCGCCCATCAAACTTTGTAAACGGCTTCGCATCTCTGCGGCCGCCTTATTAGTAAAAGTCACTGCCAATATTTCATATTGGCTAATTTGCTCAACATTCATTAACCATGCAATACGATGGATCAATACGCGAGTTTTACCACTACCAGCACCCGCTAGTACTAACATATTTTCTTGTGGGGCAGCAACGGCCTGACGCTGAGGCTCATTCAAGCCATCAAGTAACTCACTCACGTCCATCTACAGGGTCTCCAACTGGAAATTATTACTTTAATGACCGGCTAGTATAACAGTCTCAGCGTTTTTAGTCTGAGCAATTTAGAGTATCTCGATTAACTGATTGATATCACTAATCTGCCAATTAGGAACTGCGCCGAATAATGGTTTTTGCTCACTACGACCATAAGCAGGCGTAAGGTAAATGGTTTGTGCGCCGAATTGTTGGGCACCATAAATATCAGATCTAGGATGATCGCCGATGTGGAGTAACTGCTGTGGCGCAATATTTAACTGCATACAAGCTTTGGCAAACAAATGCGAGGCTGGTTTTTTAGGATTATTAATGTCGGCTTGAAAAGAAAATTTAAAAAATGCATCCAATTCGGTATTTTTTATATCAATATTACCATTAGTAATAGCAATCAATGGGTACTTCAATCCTAAATAATGCAAGGTATTTTTGACTTGTTGATCTAACTGCAATTGTGAACGCCAATGTATAAATAGTGGCATTGCTTCGATTGCCAAACGCTCAGCCTGTTGTTTCGACTTGCCCAATATCTGTAAGCCTGTGGCTAGAGTATGCTGGCGGATTAATGAAATATCATTTGCTAACGCTGGGGTACTTTCTAAACATTGTTGCTTTATTTGGGTCCAAAAAGACATTTCAGGAAGCGTATTGATATGTCCAGCCAACCAAAGGCGTAGCTTCTTTTCAGCCGCGATTAAAAGGGGCCTATTGTCATATAGGTTGTCGTCCAAATCAAAGCTGATCACTTTGATTTGTTGCAAGGGTTTATAACACTTCATCACTTTTTCTTGGCTCTAGGATGGGCACCATCGTAAACTTTAGCTAAATGCTGAAAATCTAATTGAGTATAGACCTGAGTGGTTGATAAATTAGCATGCCCTAGAAGCTCTTGAACAGCTCGTAAGTCATGACTAGCCTCTAACATATGAGTAGCGAAAGAGTGACGAAGTTTATGAGGATGCAAACCAACAGCAAGTCCCTGTTGCTGGCCCCAGTATTTTACTCTTTGTTGAATGGCTCGATGACTTAACCGACCACGCTTGCTGACGAATAAAGCCAATTGCATTGGGTCATCGTTAACTCGACTTCTCAATTTAAGCCAACTTTGGAGAGCCAATCTGGCCATCTTACCAACGGGTAAAACTCGAGTTTTATCGCCTTTACCTACCACCCTAACTTGACTGAAAGATTCCTCAAAACTTGAAAGATTAAGCTCAGCCAGCTCAGATAAACGCAGACCACAGGAATAAAAAAGCTCCAAAATAGCTTTATCACGATGTTCGATAGGCGTATTGGCTTCAAAATTGACTAGACCACAAACAGCATCTACATCAATATTTTGTGGTAAGCGGCTATTAACTTTGGGTGAGTGAATGTCACTCAAAGGGCTAATGGTTAGTACTTTCTGAGCCACTAAAAAGTCAGCAAAACGACGCAATCCACTCAAATACAAAGCAATAGTCTTTGCAGAAAGTTTTTTATTCTTAAAGGTAAGCAGCGTCTGTTGAATATGCTTCTTATTCCAAGCGCTCCATTGACTCTGCTCCATTGGCAACTTAGCGTACTCAATGGCTCTACTATAATTTTTTATTGTATGTAAGGAGTACTGTTTTTCACTTTGTAAAAAACGCATGAAGGCATCGACCAGCTCTTTATTAGAACTCAATCAAATTGCTCCATCTTATACTCAATAACTTGCTGCAACTGCTCGAGCAACGTAACATCAAGTTCTGGGTGATAATGCATTGGATCATCATGACTAAAACAAAGAATAAATTTCTTCTGTTGGGTTTCTACTTTTAATAATGCTACTGAACCAACAGGCGCTTTGAAAAGCGCTTGAGACTCTATATCCGTTAACCTACCTAAGTAATGTCCGCTTTTTAAGCGCTTGGCATTGACCTGCTTTAAAGTTAAATCATCATTGACGACGGCCACCAATTCGACCCTTTTCAAGCCAAATGCATGTTCCATCTTCTTATGCAATGCTTGTCGAAGTTGATAGATATCAGCACTGTTTAACAGGTCAATATAGACCTCAGAGTTGCTTTTGAATATATGCTCATTAGTTCGAGCTGTCGCCATCAAAGACGTTATTTCTTCCTCTAGAGCTTGAACTTTTTGTCTCAATGCATGCATTTGGTGCTCAACTAATGAAATGCTGCCTCGTTGTTGGTGCGCAATTTTAACATTAAGCAATAAGTCAGGGTATTTCTCAAAAAAACTAGGGTTTTCCCGAAGGTAATCCGCTAATAAATCAGGATCAATAACATCTGCTATATTGGTCAAGTCTATATTCATAATGCAATTAAACCATCATAAACATGAGTTGCAGGACCGGTCATTATTAAAGACTCTTTTCCGCCAGGCCAATGTATATTTAAAGCCCCACCCAACAACTCAACAGTCACTTTATGATCAAGCAATCCTTGTTGTTGGCCAATCGCCACTGCTGCGCAAGCACCACTGCCACAAGCTTGAGTCTCGCCAACTCCACGCTCGAATACCCTTAATTTAATACGGTCTCTGCTTATTACCTGCATAAAACCTACATTAACACCTTTTGCAAAACGTTCATGACGCTCAACTGCAGAGCCGATCCTTGCAACTTCAGCTGTCTCGATGTTATCAACGACCATCACGCAATGGGGATTACCCATCGATACAGCGCCTACAAACAAGGTGTCATCATCAGTACGTATGAGATAAGTTTTCTCTACTTTTTTTGCATCAAATGGCAACGATTTCGGCTCAAAATTGGGTACGCCCATATCTACCGAAACATCATCGTTCTGTACTAGGTTTAAAACCATTTTGCCTTTGGTTGTACTCACTTTTATCGATGTTTTATTTGTTAACCCTTTAAGTCTCACAAAGCGAGCAAAACAACGAGCCCCATTACCACATTGCTCAACTTCAGAGCCATCAGCATTAAAAATACGATAATGAAAATCTAAATCTGGATCATAAGGGGGCTCAATAATCAGTAGCTGATCAAAGCCAACCCCGAGATGACGATTCGCCAACTTACGGATTTGCTCAGGCGAAAAAAAGACGTTCTGAGTAACACAGTCCACCACCATAAAATCATTCCCAAGACCATGCATTTTTGAAAATTGAATCAACGTCTTAACTCCCACCTTTGGTAATTTTTTGTTTTAGTAAAAGCCAGTACTAATTTGGAAGTACTGATTCACCTTGCCACAATTGCTTGATTGTTTCACGTTCGCGAATTAAATGACTTTGTTCACCATCAACCATAACCTCAGCGACTCTAGGGCGAGAGTTATAATTGGATGACATAGTAAAGCCATAAGCCCCTGCAGATCTTACCGCTAACAAATCACCCCGTTGAACATTTAATTGTCTGTCTTTACCTAAAAAGTCACCTGTTTCACATACCGGGCCAACAACATCGTAAGTTTCTGCATAACCTTGGTCACGAGGTGAAATAGGAATAATATTTTGCCACGCACTGTAAAGAGCAGGACGTAATAGATCATTCATTGCTGCATCAACAATGGCAAACTTCTTGGTATCATTATCTTTTAAGAACTGTACTTGTGTGACTAAAATACCAGCATTTGCCATAATTGCTCGGCCAGGCTCAAAAATGAGTTTTAGTTTGCGTTCACCTAAACGCTGCAGCATAGCTTGAGTATATTCTTTAGGTGATGGCGGTTGTTCATTATTGTAAGGCACACCTAAGCCACCACCGACATCTAAGTGTTCAACAACAATACCATTGTCAGCTAATTCATCAATCAACACTAATAAACGCTCTAAAGCATCGAGAAATGGGGGGATCTCAGTGAGCTGAGAGCCTATATGACAGTCAACACCTTTAATCTTTAATCCCTGTAGCTGACTCGCTTTTTGGTAAACCGCTAAGGCTTGTTCCATTGGAATACCAAACTTATTGCCTGTCAAACCTGTAGAGATATATGGATGAGTGCCGGCATCCACGTCAGGGTTTACTCTAATCGACACAGGGGCCACTTTGCCTAAACTTAATGCGACTTCATTGAGTAGCTCTAATTCAGCAGCAGATTCCACATTAAAACAATAAATACCAGCATTAAGGGCTATGGTCATTTCTTCAGCTGTTTTTGCCACACCAGAAAAAACGACTTTTGCAGGATCTCCTCCAGCTTGGATTACTCTCGCTAACTCACCTGCTGATACAATATCAAAACCACTACCAAGACGTGCCATGATATTAAGCACGGCTAAATTTGAATTCGCTTTTACCGCATAACAAATTAAATGAGGATGCTGGCCAGCCGCATCGTCAAAAGCTCGCCAATGTCTTTCGATAGTGGCTCGAGAGTAAATATATGCTGGTGTACCATAGGTTTTTGCTAACTCTGCTACAGAGCACTGCTCAGCAAATAATTGCTGACTTTGATAGCTGAAGTGATCCAATTGTTTATCCTTGATCTTTCTCAGGCTCGCGAGCCTCTTTATTAGGTTGCTGTGGTTCTGGATTATACAACGGGCCTTTTTGACCACAAGCTGAAAGCCATAGACTAGCAAGCATCATAAATAAAAACAGTTTGTTTTTTTTCATTGTTATACTCCTTTGGGTATAAGCAATCACAATTTTTATATTGTATTGACACAATCTCCCCCTATAATCGCAAACATAACTAATTTTTCATAGGCTTAAACCATGACTGATACAGAATTTCATCTATTAGCGGATGACCTCTTTAATAGAATCGATGCTCGCATTGAAGAACTCGAACTTGACGTTGACGTAAACTTCGCTGGGGAAGTCTTGCAAATTGAGTTTAATGATCGCTCGCAAATTGTCATCAATAAACAAGAGCCATTGCACCAAGTTTGGGTTGCCACCAAATTTGCTGGTCATCATTTTAGCTATATTGATAACAAATGGTTCGATGAGCGCAACGGCTTAGATTTTGAACCGGTAATCGTTGATGCAATCAGCAAGCAAAGTGGTGAAGCTTTTAGCTTTTAGCAATCAAAAGCGACAATGCTAAACTGTCCTTTCACTTGCTCTATCCAATAAAATTGAGGCAAGTTGAATGCTTGATGCTCTGGATGCTGTTGTTCGAATAAATGAAAGCAATTAATGGATTCGACCAGTGAATTAAGCATTTCTGGCTCAACACTGAAATGCTCTAAATTGTTATTTTTATCGTACAAATAGACCTCTACATTTTGTTGACGATAAAAGAAATACTGCTTAACACCTAAGCTGGAATTACGTCGAGCAATCTCAATAATATCCAGATCATCATCCTGGTCAAATTGGGCATCAACTTTTAGCAAAGCATCTAGTGAGCTCTCGGGGTTTTGCAGATTGGAATAGGTCACTTTATCTTTAGTCACTACTAATAAATAGTCCTGTTCAGCCAGTACCACTGGATTCAACTTTTGCTGCTTATTTAATAATTTTCGTTGCCACTGCAGGTGTTGTATCAACAAATTCTGACAAGCCATAGCAACGATATTCGCTCCCTTCTTGGCTGCACTTATTACATCGATTTCTGGAATCTCACCACTGTGAGATAGCAAACTTAACCTCTCTAACGCATCGAGTATTGCTGTATCCGAATCTATGTGTTCGCTATACCACTCGCCCCAATTGTTATACCCCAAAATGCTGACGCTGCCGACTAAACTTTTGCCAGTAATGCTTAGCGTCAAAGGGTTGGCAGTAGTCAGTTCTAACCAATGGAAATTGTCCTTCCATTCTTGACTTGGATCATCACTGACATTCAATAATACGATAAATTTTTTCCATTTCAGAGGCTTTAAAAACTCAGTAATTTCTACTGAAGGAACTTTTACTGAGCGTGCTACATTAGCTAACATTCTTCGCCATTGACGCATATCATGAGTGACCCCAAACCATTTGGTTTTCTTTCTAGCCACTTTATTGATAATACTCCAAAAGATAATATCTTCTAGGTGTTCTGATTGATAAAAAGAGCGAGCCTGATCCGCACAAAAATTGATATGATAAGCACCATTTAATTGATACAAATGAATACTCTTTTCCCAGAAGTCTTCCGCCCATAAGGAGTGTAACTTCTCAATGGAACCTTGTTCATGATTAAAATAGCTATGTATTTTTCGGCTTAACATGGTTAAATCTGGGCTTTTTAATGACTGCGCCAAGCCAAACTCACGGCCAAAATCTAATAGCTTTTGATAACTACTGAGTAAACATGACTCTAGCTGATAGTTCACCTGCAATAATTGCCCTACATGCCAATGTTCTCTGTCATCCAATAACTCTAACTTTTCCATGGACCAATGCCACTCTTCTACTAGCGATAGCATCATGGTATAGCGCCAATCACTTCCCCTAGGATCTGAAAGCCTAATTTCTGATTTTAAATAAAAAGCCAAACGCAACACTTCAAGCCTGAACTTATCGCCAATTTTCAATAAGTATTCAGAAACCTTTTCAAAAAGCATCCAATATGGATCCGTTTCTAAATTGCTAGAATCACAAGTTGTGCATAACTGCTCTGATATAAAATCCACATGCGGGTATTGATCTGCATACATCTCCAGCAACAACACTTTAAGAACCGCTTTATAAGGGCAGTCAATGGCCTTATATAATTGCCAAAGTGACGCAGAAAAGAATTCCGTGGCATCAATATTAGTTACCGCACCGAAATGCAGAGTTAAGCCACTTTCATCGGCGATAGGGCTAATTAATGGACCTATGAGACAGATATTAGTGCGGTAAAATTCATCCAGTAACAGCCAACGTTCAACACTGCCGCTGTTATCTTTTTCGACAATTGTTGATTGGATTTCAATAAATTTATCCGGATGAACAAAATAGGTATTTATTTCTAAATTAAAATTGCTGGCATACCAGTCTTGGATTAATTTTGCTTTACTTTTAAGGTGTTGTTTTTGAACGTCTGAGAGTATATTCGAATGCACCAACCAAATATCAATATCACTGCTGTCGCCAAAGCCAAGGGTTGCCAAGCTTCCCATCGCATATAGTCCAACAAAATCCGATCTGATTGGCTGATTAAGATTAAAATTTAGTACTTGATTAGAAAAGTTAACCTGCTTGTGTTGCCAGCAAAAGTCATCAAATCCATGGACACAGCCAGCAACAAAGCCAGGCAATGACTGATGATTGTAGTGCCAAAGGGCAACCAAAGACTTCAAACCAAGATACTGATCCTCTGTCAATAACTCCTGGGCTCGCTGCAAACGCAGTTGGTTAAGTGATTCAAATGTGACTACAGCAGCAGTCATTAGAGCTCCTTCAAAGCATAATGTTTGCTCTTTGTTCTTTCAGATTAGACCGAGTCTTACCCATTTGGGATAATTTTATACAGCTATTGTGCAAATTATTAGCCAGCAGTGGTAGCATTAGCACATTACAATATTAGGAAAATTATCGTGGCACAAGAAACGCTAACAATCGCAACCAGAAAAAGTCCACTAGCGATGTGGCAAGCCGAATTTGTTAAGGCCGAACTGGAAAAGTTTCACCCTAATCTAGAAGTGAAGTTACTGCCAATGACTACAAAAGGCGACATTATTTTAGACACCCCTTTAGCGAAAGTGGGTGGCAAGGGTCTATTTGTAAAAGAATTGGAAGTTTGCATGCTAAATGGTGAAGCGGATATTGCGGTACACTCGATGAAAGATGTACCAGTAGATTTTCCAGAAGGGTTAGGCCTACAGGTAATCTGTGAGCGCGAAGATCCACGCGACGCTTTTGTTTCTAATAGCTATAACAATATTGATGAGTTACCTCAGGGTGCCGTAGTGGGTACTTCAAGTTTACGTCGCCAATGTCAATTAAGAGCACTACGCCCAGACTTAGAAATTAAAGATTTAAGAGGTAATGTAGGCACCCGCTTAGCGAAATTAGACAATGGTGATTATGATGCCATTATCCTAGCAGCAGCTGGCCTTATTCGTTTACAAATGCCACAAAGAATTGCGAGTTTCATTGCCACCGACTTATCTTTACCAGCAAATGGCCAAGGGGCAGTAGGTATTGAGTGTCGAATTAATGATGAACGGATTAAAGCACTTTTAGCCCCCCTTGAGCACAAACAGACTCGAATGAGAGTGTTAGCTGAGCGAGCAATGAACACCAGATTAGAAGGCGGTTGCCAAGTACCTATTGGTGCATTTGCTGAATTAAGCGGTGATATTCTCACTTTACGTGGTTTGGTTGGTAGCATTGATGGCAGCCAAATAATTAAAGATAGCATCAGTGGTAAGGCTGACAACTATCAACAGCTCGGCACTGAACTTGCTGACAAACTATTACAAGCGGGCGCCAAAGAAATTTTAGAAGAAGTTTACAAAGATTAATGAACGTACTTCTTACTCGCCCTCAAGGAAGAAATGAGAATTTATCGGCACTGCTAAACGGTGCCGGTATTGGTAATATCATCAGCCCAATTCTTAAAATAGTTCCGCACAACGAAACGCATCCTGATATTACTCAATATAATAAAGTTATATTCATCAGTAAGAATGCGGTAGATTTTGTCGACAGAAAAGCGCTTAACCTTGCTAATGTTGACTATTTTGCAGTTGGTAAAAGTACAGCTGAAGCATTAGTTAGCTTAGGACAAAAGGTCACGACGCCTGCAATCCAATCAACCGAAGGACTGTTGGCATTGACGGAGTTAAGCTCGGTTGAGAATCAAAAAATATTAATCATAAGAGGTGTAGGCGGACGCGAAGATCTTAAACACCAATTACAAATTGGTGGCGCCAATGTCGATTATTGGCAGGTTTATCGTCGTATTGTCAATCCATCATTAAAGCCTTCATCTATATCTCAATGGCATCACATTAAGATCGACCATATATTAATCACTAGTGGGGAAAGTTTATTAAATTTGATAAACTTAGTAGCAGATCAAGACAAAGATTGGTTATTTAATTGCACCTTAGTAGTTATTAGTGAACGCATCGCTCTATTGGCCAGGAAACATGGCTTCAGCAAGTTAATATTATGCAACAGTGCAAATGATAAAGACATTCTAGCCAAACTAGCAAAAGGGGTCTTATAGAATGACACAGCAACAAAACCCTGTTAAAGAATCAACAGCAACCAAACAAAAGCCGCTACCTGTACCAGAGAAGCACTCTAAAACATCCAAAATCGGTATATTGGCACTGTTATTAAATTTTACAACCATTGCTAGCCTTGGAGTTGCCGGCTATTACGGTTTGCAAACCTATAAAAGTCTTGAGTCATCCTACCAAAATAAATTTTCACAACTCAATCAATCACTGACTAAAGCAAACCAAGATCTTGTCATTACTCAATCCAAACTTGAAGCGGTGTTTTCATTACAACTTCAAATTGATCAGTTAAGTAAAGATCATAACTTAACCGCACAAAGAGTTAATAAACTTGCTCAGCAAAATCCTGACGGTTGGAAACTTGCGGAGGCTGACTATATTATTCGCATGGCTGGTCACAAGCTTTGGCTTGAAAGAGATTTAGATAGTACTTTTGAACTGCTGAAAATTGCTGACAAGACCATAAAAGACACCAAAAACCCTGCTTTGCTACCTATCAGAAAAGCAATCGCAACCGATATCGCCAATGTTCAAGCTATTGAAATTATTGATCTGGCTGGACAGGCTCTGATTTTAGATAACATCATTGCTCAGGTAGAAGAGCTAAAATTCATCAGTATAGAAAATAGAGCAGAATTAATCACTCAAGCGGACGCTAAAAGCTCCAATGATGTAAACGACTGGAAAGCCAACCTCGCAGCTTCGTGGCAAGCCATTAAAGCCGACTTCATTTCCATAAGGCGGACGGATGAAGATGTACCTGCATTACTATCACCAAAGCAAGAGTGGTACTTGAAAGAGAATATCAGACAGCACCTTCAAAAAGCTCAACTTGCATTGTACCGAGCTGAAAATGAGAGATTTAAAAGCAATATTGAGCAGGCCAGCCAATTAATACGTACCTATTTTGATGCTGATAATCACTTAACAAACAAAATTATTGTTAATTTGGAGTCTCAATTACAACTTAATTTAGAACCAGAATTACCTACAAGATTAGAAAGTAACGTGTTGTTGCAAACCATGCTTAATAAGCAACCTAAATTGACTGGAGAATAAGTATGATTAGAACACTAGTTTACTTAGCTATCATTCTATTTGGCATGATTATCGCCCCAGTACTTACTCAAAATAAAGGCTATGTACTCATCGCTTTAGCTGGTTATCAAATAGAAATGTCAGCGATTGCATTGTTCGTCGTCGCAATTATATTCTACAGCTTATTACAACTATTTGAATGGGCGTTGGTCGCGCTCATTAATGCACTAGCCAACACCCGTAAACTACCATCAAAATTTTTACAGAAACAATCGAAAGAGCATCTACAAAAAGCCATTGAAGCAATACTGATAAATAACAATTCCGATGCCATAGAACACTTTGCCAAAGGTGCTAAAGCAAGTAAAAATCCACAAAATTTCTATTTGCTAGCTTGCAAGTACGCCATCAATGAAAACATGATTGATAAAGCTCAGAAATGGTTCACCATGGCAGCTGATATCAATCAAGATCAAGATTTACTTAAACTGGTTGAAATTGAGTTATTAATCGCACAACAACAGTATTCTCAAGCAAAACAAAAGCTCGATAACATACCTCTTAACAAAAACACACCACAGCAATTTATTCAAGTAGCAAACAAACTTGCCGAACTCAGCAATGATATCAGCCTAAAGCAAGAACTGACGTCGCTATCAAGTCATCATAAGCTTTTCAAAAGCACAGCTATAAATGACTCACAGATCGATGTTCACCTAGAAGAGTTGGCAAACAAACCAGCAAAAGATAATCAAGAACTCAACAAGCGCTATGGTGAGTTAAATAGAAAAATAAGAAGTAATGCCAAAATTCAAGCTTTATACCATGCCCAGTGGAGCAAGTTTGATAGTAACCAAGCATTGTTATCCTTAATTAAATTAATTAAAAAATCCCCTGAAAGTGCCTTGTTAGATTGCCTAAAGGAAAATTGGCAATGGGAAGATGACCAACAAATTGAGCAGTTATTTATTAAACTAAAGAAATCAGTAATCGTTTTACAATGCCAAGTAGAGCTATTGCTTAAATCTCGCCTTTATAAGCAAGCCAAAGCCTGTGCACAACAGTTAATTCAACTGCACCCGATAAGTCAACACTATAAATTATTAGCTGATATTCAGCTGCAACTAGGTGAGCAGCAAGGAGCGATAGAAAATTATCGATTAGCTGTACAACAATAGACATGAAGGTCGTTAATCAACGGCCTTTTTTTATACCCATAAACAATAATTAGCTAGCATCTCAGTCATGCAAAGGTCGAGTATTTTACAAATAAAGTTGATGACCACTCACCAAAGCCCAAACATACAATCAGTGCGCATACAACAGCCGCAAGTCAGGTGAAGGCGCACACTTGAACAGACAACAAAGTAATAAATAAAGAATGGTAGGAGCAACCGAAATGTTGCGGCAAACGCGTCCAATGATTGTATCAGCCAAACCATCTTTAAAAGCCAGAGAATATTAGATACAAAAAAGCCCTCACCTAATACTCCGCAAAAAGGCGAGGGCTTATCTGTAGTCACGACAAAAGTATCGTAAGCCCTTTACACAGCGTTAGCTGCCCGCAGGTGAACCACAGGGATGTAGCGAGTGAACCGGGTGAGGAAGACCGAAACGCAGTTGCACAGCTGACCAACAGGAGGGATCCACCAGAGACGGGTTAGGGCGTTCCAAAAACATGCCAAAATGAGCAAGTGTAGCGACCTAGACAGCGAAGCTGGCTAGGTTGTCGGGAAAAAGTACAGGAAGTACTTTTACACAGCGTTAGCTGCCCGTAGGGTGAGCTACAGGGATGTAGCGAATGAACCGGGCGAAATGGACCGAAGCGAAGCTTCGCACCATGAAGCGTAAGACAGGACGTCTTCCTGAGGGATCCACCAGGGACGGGTCAGGGCGTAAGCTCGAACAGCCAAACTATGTAATTAAAAAAGAACGATGTGAGCGACCGAGATTGCGCAGCAATCAGGGCGTCGGGACAAAAGTACAGCAAGTACTTTTGCACAGCGTTAGCTGCCCGAAGGGTGAGCCACAGGGATGTGGTGAATGAATGTGGTCCCGTCCAAGC
>NZ_WINH01000039.1 GCF_010993985.1 Paraferrimonas sp. SM1919
ACACATATAAGTATATAATATAAATATAATTATATATATAATATATGTATATATTATGTATATATATGTATATTTATATACATATATATACATATATATATACCTATATATATATATATATATATATATACACACGCATATATGGGGATAAATAGGGCAGCACCCAACCCTACATACCACCTCTCACACAACATCAATTTACCAAATAGTGAAAAAATATTCTGCTGTAGCCTATTCCCTATATGGGGTAAAAAAATCAAAGAGGGTCTCCCTCCACCTATGCCTAAAACCTTTAGCCCCTTCAAAGCTAACGCCCTCAAGGACTCATGACATTTTACTTTAACAGAATGAAAAATAAAACTATAACCAATAGCAAGGGGGCAAAATGAAACGCGTAGAGCCGCACAGCATATCCCTTCATTAAATAAATCAAAGAAGAAGAACCCTTACCCCCAAAAATCTCCCCTCAAGAATATTCCCCACTGTACGAAAACAGTGGGGTGAACCTAGAAGCCACAGAAGAAGATAAAATAGAAAGAAAAGAGATTCTTATCATAGAAACTAAAAAAGAATAAATAAAAGGGACAACCTTAAAAAGAACAAACCCACCAACAATAATAAAAAGGCCTAAACAAAAATCAAGAAAAGAAAAAACCAAAGGAGGAAGAAAATAAAAAAAGAAAAAATTTCCTAAAATAATACACATAGAGTAAAGAAAAATAATAGGAAGATAAAAATAAGTATCCTCAGAAAAAACAGAATTTCCTAAATAAGAAGGGAAATTTATAAACCCCATATAAACAAGGCGCAAACTATAAGCAACAGTAAAACAACAGCCTAAAATAAATAAAAAAGAAATAAAAGAAGAAAAGTTAAACAATAAAGAACCCAAAATCGTATCTTTAGAATAAAACCCTAAAGAAAAAGGAAAACCCATCAAGCTAAGCCTACTCATGCTAAACAACAACTTAGAAAAGAAAGAAGAACCCAAGGACCCAAAATTTCGAGAATCCTGATCACCTAATAAATAATGCATTAAATTACCTGTAGAGAGAAAAAGAGAGCTCTTAAAAAAAGCATGAAACATCATGTGTAAAAACCCCAACAACCAGTAACCGGCTCTAATAGAAAAAATCATAAAACCCAGTTGACTAAGAGTTGATATAGCAACAACCTTCTTAAAATCTAGTTCATAAACAGCACAAGCTCCAGCCAAGAACATCGTAAATAAAGAAAGAGGACAAAGGATAAAAAAGATCTCATCCAATAAAAAATTAAAACGAACCAAAAGATAAACCCCCGCAGTAACCAAAGTAGAAGAATGAACTAAAGAAGAAACAGGAGTAGGAGCAGCCATCGCTGCTGGTAGCCAAGAAGAAAATGGTAGCTGAGCTCTTTTAGTAACACAACCTAAAAAAATCACCAAGCTAAATAGTAGACAACCCTCAAGACTTATAAACTCTAAAGAAACTCAACCTCTATAAAACATAAACATAAAACTAAGAATAAATAAACAATCACCAATACGATTAGTAAACACAGTAATCAAACCGGAATCAAGCCTAACCCTGTTACTATAGTAAATCACCAAAAGAAAAGAAACCAAACCCAAGCCATCTCAGCCCAACATCACTACAACCCAAGACCCTGAAAAAACCAAAAACAACATAGAAACAACAAATAAGAAAAGCAGAAAAAAGAAACGTGAGTTCATCAAATTAACCCCCTCTTTAAAAGAATAGACTTCATCTATATAAAACTTTCTATACAAAAAAACAACCCTAGAAATTAAAGAAACAGCAGAAAAAAAGAATAAAGAGACATAATCTACAAAAAAAGTAAAAGGTATTTCCCTAAAAAAATGATAGGGTAAAAAAACCTCAAACACTAAAGAGTTATAATCCAAAAGGTACACCCCAAAGAAAAAAGAAAACCCAAAAAACAAAAAGAACAAAAAAGAAAATAAAAGAAAAATGACTAATCAAACTCTTTAGTTCCACAAACTAATATTTTTTAGTAAACTAATTAATCAACCAAGAAAAAACACCACAGGATAAAAAACTACAAAAAGAAAATGAGAAACTCCAACTAACAGGCTCTTATAGTCCAAGAAACAGAAAAAATTATAAATTCTCTTACCATGGCTTATAATTGTATACATAAAAATACAATAAACTCCTGTAAAAAAACAAGAAAAAACAATAAACAACCACTCTAAAAAAGAAAAAGAAAGGAGAGAACCGATAATAATGACCTCAGAATAAAAAGATATGAAAGGGGGTACCCTTAGGTTTAGTGAACAACAAAGGAATCAAAGAAGACAAAACAGCGGATTTACCAATAAAACCCCCTTCAACACCATAATTCTACGAGAATGTTTAAACTCATACAAATACGTTATCAAATAAAATATTATAGGCGAAATGAACCCGTGAGCGACCATTATCAACACCGAACCGTAAACACCCCAAGAAGAGAATCTTAAAAGACCAAGCACCATAACTCTTATGTGAACAACAGAAGAGTAGGCAATCATCATTTTTAAGTCTATCTGACGCACACAAATCAAAGAAACAAAAACTCCCCCGTACAGCCCTAAGTAAAAAAGAAAATTAATTATTAAACTATTAGAATAGGATAACTCATCTACCAAAGAAAAAAATCGAAAAATACCATAACCCCCCAATTTAAGGAGAACCCCAGCTAAAATTATAGAACCTGCCACTGGGGCCTCCACGTGGGCTTTCGGCAGCCACAAATGAAAACCGAATAAAGGAAGTTTAACCACAAAAACAAAAAAAATAAAAACCCAAAAAAAATCTAAATAACTAAAAGTCCTAAAAAAGTAAAACAAACCAGAAAAGTTTAAGTAACAATCAACCAACAAGACTAACAAAGGTAAAGAAAACACAATAGTATAAAAAAACATATAAAAAGAAGCTTGAAGACGTTCAGCAGTTTTCCCCCAACCCAACAAAAAGCAAAATATTAAAACAAAAACTAACTCAAAAGACAAATAAAAAACTAAGTAATTAGAAGTTAAAAATCTAAAACAAAGCAAAAAAAACATAAATCAAAGAACCAAAAATCTATAAAACCCTAAATCTATTGATATAATAGAAAGCAAAAAAACCCAAACAGTCACAAAAACAAGGAATAAAGTAAAATAATCAGAAAAGAATAAACCATCAGAAAACCCCCCATAGTACAAGTAAACAAAAGAAAAAATAAAAGGAATAGATCAAAATAAAAATAAAAAATCAAAATAAACAAGTAAAGAAACCAAAACACAAAAAAAACTTAAAGCCATTTTAAAAAGATAAAAAATAACTAGAACCCTTTCTACGGCTAATAGCCACAAACAAAGAGACCCCGTAAGCCCCCAAACAAACAGCAACTAACAAGAACATTAGACAAAAAAATCAAGAAAGTATAGAAAAAAACAAAAAAGTTAAACCCCTAAGTACCACAGCCTCCACAAACAAAAGAATAATCAAAGAATGAAGGGACCTAAAATAAAAAACATAAAGACCAAGAATAGTAATAAAAAAACATAAGACCATTAACATCCTTTAAAGTTCAAAGAAACATTGATTTTGTAAATCAAAGGATTAATATAAGGAATTATAAGAATAACACTAATCTGTGCTCTCATACTAGTTATAATATCCCCAATCAAAGTTGCCTTCTCAGTTACCCTCATATCAGTCTTAGCAAGGTTTACATCATACACCACAAGAAGTTCTGTTTTCCCAGCCTCTGCTATTACAATCTCTTTCTCCTCAGGAATAATAATCTTATTCTGCTACTGTGCTATAATAACAACCTACGAAAGAAAAAACTATAGCAAAAAAATAACTATGGTAGTACTAGTACTAACAACTCCTCTACTAATAACCATCAGAGAAGTTTTAGTAACAAGAAGAAACGACAAAACTAACATAGCATTAGCAACATCCCCCCTAATCGCAACAGCTATAGCTGTAGTCCTACTGGCCATAACAAGAATCAACCTAAGAATATTCTCCCCCACTAAGTCTTTTATCTCGTCTTACTAATAATTACAACATGGAAATAATCCCACCATTCAATAAATGCCATCTTTTATCCCGCCCAAATGGTTAGGGAATGGTCCCACCCATTCGATGAATGCCATCATATACTTTCTAGACTACCTTTTTTCTGTTGTGGGAGTACTCCTAGGAGTAGCTTTCTTCACACTCATAGAGCGAAAAGTTATAGGTCTTATGCACTACCGAAAAGGGCCTAATAAAGTCTTAATCTGGGGTCTAACCCAGCCCATCTCAGACGCCCTCAAATTACTAACTAAAGAATTCCCAAAATTCGCCTCCTACAAAATAGTAATATTTTACTCCGGGCCAAGAATCAGAATCATTCTAATACTAATATGCTGAGGTTGATTTAATTTTTCTTTTGCTGTAAGGTCAAACATAATAAAAATAATAGTAATCTTAGCCATCATAAGATTAACAGCATACGGCTTCCTGCTAACCAGATGGGGGTCAAACTCAAAATACGCCTTACTAGGGGGCCACCGAGCTGTAGCCCAAATTATCTCCTACGAAGTATGTCTAATCTTATTTCTTCTAGTAGTAGTGTACCTGAACAAAACTTTTTCTATAGAAGAAATAAAAACAATCCAAGATAACTTGTGATTCATAGTCTTCTCAGCACCGCTATTCTTATCCTGGGTTCTTCTATGTATGGCCGAGGCTAATCGAACCCCGTTTGACCTAGCAGAAGGAGAGTCAGAAATTGTCTCAGGGTTTAATATCGAATACGGTGGGGGGCTATTCGCGTTCATCTTTATCAGAGAATATGGAATAATCATATTTCTAAGATTTCTAACAACTCTATTTTTTATAGGGGCTACAAATTTACTGGTAAAAACATTTTTAATGTGTGCACTATTCGTATGGGTCCGATGTGCCTACCCACGAGTGCGTTACGACGTGTTAATAATGACAGCCTGAAAAATTGCCCTACCCTACAGGTTGGGCATAATTCTAATATCAACTTGTCTAGTATTTAAGATTTAGGGAAATACTTCTTATATACCACTAAATCTTATAAGAAGCCCCCTACCCCCAAATAAAAGCTTAACCATTTTACGTTTTGAAGACGTATAGTTTGTCTTAACTTAAAGCCTTACCTTAATAAAGTCTAATAGAAAACAATAAAATGTAGCCTACCCTACGACAGGTCCTTTCGTACTGAGCCGCAAAATTCCTTACACCTCTAGATAAAATCCAGTCTGGCTCACGCCGACTTTAACTCAGATCATGTAGGGGTTAAATAGACGAACAGTCTAGCTTAACAGAGCTTCTACGCCAAGTAGCCACCCTAATCCAACATCGAGGTCCCAAGCAACCTTAGTAATAAGAACTCAAAAAGGTCATAAAGCTGTTATCCCTAGAGTATTTTACAACCTCTCCTTAAAAAGAGTTCAAACAAATAAAATATAAAAATATAAAAATTTTTCTATTGCCCCAACCAAATAAGAAAACTTATAAAAATTCTAGGGTCTTTTTGTCTTAGAGGAAAATCCGTTATTTTCAACGGAACTATAATTTCAATAAAAACTAAAATACCCCCTCAAAAACTCCATTCATACAAGCCACCAATCAAGTAACTAATGACCTCGCTACCTTAGTGTGGAAACCACAGCCATTTAGGTTTACCCATAGGGCAGAAGAAACTAAAAACACTCTAGCTGAGATTTTAATAAACAGTTTAAAGGGTAAAGAGTAAGAAAACAGAATTTACAAACAACAATAAAACAAAACAACAAAATAAAAAAAAATTCTACTCATAAACTAATTAATAAAATTTTATAAAAGCCATACACTCCTTGAAAGGAAAATTTTAGTGTTATTACACGTAAGCCTACTATTAAGGCAAAACCAAACAAAACCGTAAAACAAGAAAAAGACAGGGTTACCCCGCCTAAAGACAAAAATTAGTTAGCTTAGAGGACGAAAGCGTTTCACTCCTTTGAAAAAATTTAAATTAATATTAAAGAAAAAATTATTCCAAGGAACCCTCCAATTCTAAAATAAGAAAACCCTAAAAATCTAGAAACCCTTATACAAAAGGTAAATAATAAGTTCATAAAAAGCCCTCTCAGGGAAAACACAATAAGTCTATAGAAAAACAAAATTTTTAAGAATTCAAGTATAAGACATAAAGAGTCACAGAAAATTTTGTTGTAAGCAAAACTATAAAAACTCTAAACAAGAAGCACCTTCCAGTACTTCTACTTTGTTACGACTTATCTATCAAAAGAGTGACGGGCGATATGTACTTTCACCAAAATCTACACCAGATGGGAATTCCATTCCCACCTTACTAATAAATCCAATTTAGTCAGAGAATTAAACAATAAAACCAATTAAAGTAGCTCATTTGACCCCAATCTATAGTCTACACATTGACCTGAATTATAATTTACAATAAAAATTTAGCAATAACCTTTAAATTAAAGCTTAACAGCCGTACATAAAAACAAGATAGGTGAAAATAAAAGCGGGTTATCAATTATGAAAAACAAGCTCCTCTACTAGAGTGGTGAACCGCCAGAAAAATTAAGTTTAAAGAAAATCACATACTACTTAATAGTATCCTTAGTATAATAGGGTCTCTAATCCTAGTATAGAACCTAATTACAAGTCATCAGAAAAAAGACTAAAAGCTTTAGATTTCACCCATAAAGCTACAAAACCTCAAGAATCTTAAGACTAAAAAAGATTTTTTAAATAGAGTATGACCGCGACTGCTGGCACAAACTTTGTCTTTAAGCTCTATAGCAAATTCTTTATAAGATCAATTATTGGAAAACAGTAAATCCCATAAAATAAATTTTTAAATAAAACAAAAACTTTCATCGAATGGCCAAAACTTAACCTTCTCCTTAACAAAGAGATATTATAAAATAACTATGTTTGGACAACCTGCAAGAAGCTTTCTATGTTTAAAAGACATAAAGATTAAACATATCTTAAGGCTATGACGACATAAAAATAAGAGTTTACAGCTCCTATGTAAGATTCATCTAATTTCAAGGGTAAATTCTACAACTCCCAAAGCCGTAATCTTATATAGAATAACCCTAGAACCCAAAATCATCTCTTAAGTTAATCTAACATTAGATTGCAAATCTAAAGACCTAAAGAGATGGGAAGCCTCTAGGAAAATCCAAACAAAACTTTCAAAGTTAAGCATATTAGAAAGCTGTGGCAATCAAACTCTAGAGATTATGAGCCCCTAAGCTTTAAGCTTTAAATTACCAAAATTATATTAGCCAATAAAAAATTAGGTCGAAACTAACTATAGAAAGCTAACCAGTACACACACCCCTACACCCAGCTCAAAACCCCCTTAGACCATTCAAACAAAGTAGCAAAAAGAATAAGAAGAACAACGAATCAAATAAAATAAGAAGAATAGAATGAAAATGAGTATACTAAAGGATAGAAACAAACTAACAGAATCTCCACATCGAATAAAAGAAACATTAAAGAAATAATAAAAAATGGTATAGAAAAAGAAAATCTGCTACCCCTAAAAGGCTGAAACCCACACTCAAAAGAAGAGCCTTTATCCTGAAATGATTTTTCCAGGGAAAACCTAGCAAAAAACACCACCAAGCATAAGGCTAACAGTAAAAATAAGCAAACAAACAAATAAAGAGAAACTTTTATAACCCTAAAATCCTATTAATTGGAAATTAATCATACTAAATATACTAAAGAGTTAAAAATTAAACCCCCCATCAGTAAAAGACAAGGTAAAGGCAAAATCACACAATATCAACAAAGTGTCAGTATCAGACAGAACACTCAAAGCCAACACTATGGTTAGGACTAATAGTAAGGTAAGAAAAACGAATTAAACAAATCAACAACAGAACACTCCCAATCAATACATGAAGCCCGTGAAAACCAGTCCCCATAAAATAGACAGAAGAATAAGAAGAACAAGAAAAAGTAAAGCTAGCCACGTAATACTCTAAAAGCTGAAAAGAAGTGAAGGTGGCCCCTAAAAGCACTGTGGCCAAAAGAGAAACTAACCTAGCCTTAAAATCTCCCACCTCTATTGCATGGTGAGTTCAAGTAACAGAAACACCAGAAGAGACTAACAAAATGGTGTTTAAAAAAGGAATCCCCTTGGGGTCAAAAGGAGTGACCCCTACTGGGGGTCACACACCCCCTAATTCTACAGCAGGTGCCTCAGCTAAATGCAGATAACCTCAAAACATACCCAAAAAGAAAAAACACTCAGAAAGAATAAATAAAATTATACCAACCTTAAAACCTACAGTAACCTCAGAATTATGCCACCCCTCATAGCAACCCTCACGATGAACGTCTCGCCCTCAAAGAAAAGAAGAAAACAACAACAAAAACAAAGAAAATAGGAACGGGGTGCAGTAAAAAGAACGAACTATAATAATAACACCGAGAGCAAATCTTAAAAAAGAAAAAGAAGTTAAGATAGGTCAAGGACTCAACTCAACAAGATGAAAAGGATTAAATTTTTTCATTTAAACTAATGCTCACCCTCAGAAAGGTACAACAATAAAAGAGTAGAAAATACATAAGCCTGAATTACAGAGACCCCTAACTCCATAAAAACCAAAAGAGATTGGACAAAAGAGCCTAAAACCATAAAACTAAATGGTAGGCTGATTAAAGCCCCACCAATAAGGGACATCAATAAATGACCCGCTATTATATTAGCAGTAAGACGAAAAGTTAGAGCCAAAGGACGAATAAGATTCCTAAGCACCTCTACTAAAACCATAAATCTTATTAAAGCTAATGGAGTACCAACCGGAATCAAATGGGCTAAAAAATTCTTTAAAGACCTAATTCACCTAAAAATAATAATACCAGATCAAAAAGAGTACGAAAAAGGTAAAGTTACAAGCATATGAGAAGTAACAGAAAACACATGAGGAAACAAGGCTAAAAAATTATACAACCCAACAGTAACAAAAATAGAGCCAATAAACACATAACAACCTTTCACTGGATGCTTAAGAACATAGTCTATCTCTTTCTTTACAGTAGTCATCAAACCAAGAAAAAAAGAAGATAAGGAGCCGCCTATTCAATAAACCCCAGGAAGGATAAAAAGAACAAGAAGACACATTAGTCAAGAAAAAGAAAACAACCTCAAAGAAGGGTCAAAAATAGAAAACAAATTAGTTATTATCATTTTTACAAAATCTACCAAGGTAGATCACCAGAGGCTGACTTTAAAGGCTTCTCAGAAGATCTTCTATTAAAAGAAAAAGACCCAATAAACAAAGAAACCGAATACACACAAAGAAAAATTATAACAAAAACCATTAATCAAGGAAGAGGTATTATTTGAGGAAGAATTAAGCCAAGAATCTTAGCATTGACAACGCTATATTACTATCTAACTGAAGCTTAAAACTAAAAAGTAAGGCCTTCCCCTAAAGAATCAGAAACTATGTCTAAAAGATAAGATTTCCTCACAGCATCAAAATCAGAAAGACCACAAATCTTAATACTAATGGGTATAAAAGAATGATTAGAACCGCAAATCTCAGAACATTGGCCATAAAATCCACCCACCCGAGAAGGGTTAGAAAATAACTGATTAATACGACCGGGTAAAGCATCGACCTTTAACCCAAGAGAGGGGAGAGCAAAAGCATGGATCACATCTGTAGAAGTAATCAAAAGACGTGATGTGGTATTAACAGGCATATAAAAGTCAGAAGAACAACCCAAAAGTCGTGGAAAATCAGAAGTTTCTTCAGACTCTTCTAGTATAGAATCAAATTCATAACACCCAACCGTAGAGCCATTAACTAAATAAGAAAAGTTTTTAAAAAGAGGAACAACGTACCTCCAATATCACTGATGAGCCACAATCTTAAAGGTTAAAACTGGGGACTTGATATCTTCCATTATGTACAAGACTTTTATAGAAGGTAAAACTAGAATAACAAGCAATAAAGCAGGCACCATAGACCAAATAGTCTCAATAAAAGTACCCTCAGAAAGAAATTTATAATACTTGGTATTAAACAACAAATAAAAAATAATATAAGTAATAAGAATAGTAACCCTAAATATAATAGTTATCACGTGGTCATGAAGACAAGATAACTCCCCCATTCCAGGAGATCTGCTGTCTTGAAAATTCAAAGCTAATCATCTAGGCATTTAATCTATAAAAGAACCACCCCTCTAATTACTTTACAAGACTCAACATTAGTGTGAGCTGGAAAGGGGGACTCAAATATAAGTTCGTTCCTTCTGTTAGAAGAAACAAAAGAAGCTATATTACGAGGGTTAGATAAAGACTCTCAAATAATGTAAAGAAAGAAAATGATAGAAAAAATAGTAACAACCCTACCAATCCTAGAAATAGTGTTTCAATAAGTAAAACCATCGGGGTAGTCACAGTAACGACGAGGCATACCATTAAGACCTAAAAAATGCTGTGGGAAAAAAGTTAAATTCACCCCTAAAAACATGGCCCAAAACTGACCCTTAAGCATATAGGGGTTCATAACCATACCATAAGCATAGGGAAACCAGTGAGTAATACCAGCTATAATAGCAAACACAGCCCCCATAGACAACACATAATGGAAATGAGCAACAACATAGTAAGTATCATGTAATCTAACATCTAAAGAAGAGTTAGATAGAACAACCCCAGTCAACCCACCTACAGTAAATAAAAACACAAAACCAAGAGATCAATAAAAAGAAGGGCTAAACTCTAATTTACCACCAAGCATAGTTGCTAGCCATCTAAAAACCTTGACACCAGTAGGAACAGCAATAATTATAGTAGCAGCCGTAAAATATGCTCGAGTGTCCACATCTAACCCAACTGTAAACATATGGTGGGCTCAAACAATAAAACCTAATACACCAATAGAAATCATAGCATAAATTATACCAAGTCTCCCAAAAGGCTCAGTTTTGTTCCTATAGAATCTCACAGTATGAGAAATAATACCAAAACCTGGAAGAATAAGAATATAAACCTCAGGATGACCAAAAAATCAAAACAAATGCTGATAAAGAATAGGAAGAACAACGAATCAAATAAAATAAGAAGAATAGAATGAAAATGAGTATACTAAAGGATAGAAAC
>NZ_WINH01000004.1 GCF_010993985.1 Paraferrimonas sp. SM1919
TGGGTACCTTGCAAGAATATGATAAATACTGTGAGCACTTAGAAAGGCGGCGAAAGCATTTCAAACAAAGTTGCCAATTCTTCGAGTAAACCTATTGTTTCCTCATTATATCTTTGCACCGCATTCGCGGTGGGTTGATGCTGCGTCAATTTGTGCATATAACCACTTAAAGCAAACAAACCAAGCTAATCGAACACAAGTTTCCCCCTCAATAGCCACTGACTAACCTCAACATGAGTAATGCCTGATTGAAGAGCAATCCTTAGTGTTGTAACTTATTGATTAATAATGGGTGGCTATAGTTAATTTTTTAGCCAACTATAAATTTCCTCTTATTGAGGCGTTAAATTGCAAAGGAGTTTGGATGACATTATCCCCAAAAGGATTTAATGAGGTAGCTGTGAAATATGCTTACCTGAAAAAATCATTCATTATTTCAACTGTTGTTCTTATTGTTCTCTTCTTTATATTGAGCAACATTAATCATCAAAATCCATACCTATCATTTATCGCTATGTTAGCTGCAATATTAGGGGCTGAGGCATTCTTCATTGCTGGCTTTTTGCAGTACTTCGGAAAGCTCGATTCAAGTATCTCAACAAATCCGTTTTGGTATTCTGTAACTGTGGCTAAAGAGTGGCTGGAGGTTGTAATGTTTGTTGTTTTGCTTTTAATGCCTCTTGCAATGGCTGTTATGTTAGCTTATGGAATATAAATGCAACTTAATAAATAAGGATAGGCAGCGCCTTCGGTGCCGGATGCACTATCACGTGCCGGTTATTGAAGCGTTAGGGTTCCTAGTCAGATAATGAGAATAGTAGAAGCTCTGGGCATAGCATTGCTACTGAGTTTAGCGACAGCATGTCATAGAACTCCAATGTACAGCCCATGCGGTGGTTCGGTAACTGAGGGCAATATATTTGTGTATCTTGAGTCCAGTGGTTTAGTTCGAATAGGTGAGGAGATTTATTCCAAAGATCTGTTTCTACGGATTCACGAACACTTAAGTGAAACATGTGAATCGGTAGCTGTAATGCTTGTTGCTGATACTGATGTGGCACATAAACAAGTCTATGAGCTTAAAACGGAACTAGAGAGCCTAAAGGCAGGGTTGGAAGTTGAGTAACCCTAATCCGGTAGCTAAATTAACTCTGCCACTACAGTGTAACCTATGTCTTCGGACAAAGTGTTTACTATGTCCCAGGTCTATATACTCAGCCCGCTCTCCCTGCTAAACAAAAAAGCCCTCGAATTCGAGGGCTTAGTTAATTCAGTAAGATAGGGGAGTTACTGAACTAATTCTTGGTCTGTGAACACATTGGCAAATAATGCCGATGATAAGTAACGTTCTGCTGATGACGGCAGGATCACCACAATTTGCTTATCTGCAAATTCAGGCTTGGCAGCAATACGGTTGGCGGCAACGACGGCAGCGCCAGAAGAGATACCGGCTAGAATGCCTTCTTCTTCCATTAGGCGTTGGGCCATCTCGATGGCTTCCTCATTGGTGACTTGTTCAGTAGCATCAATCATTTCTAAATCTAGGTTGGCTGGGATAAAGCCTGCGCCAATACCTTGGATTTTGTGTGGACCTGGTTTTAGCTCTTCACCAGCCATTTTTTGGCTGATCACCGGTGAGTCTGTTGGCTCTACTGCCACTGAGGTAATGGCTTTACCTTGTTTGAGTTTAATGTAACGGCTAACACCAGTGATGGTACCGCCGGTACCTACACCTGCAACAAACACATCAATGTTGCCTTCGGTGGCTTCCCAAATCTCAGGGCCTGTGGTTTGCTCGTGAATGGCTGGGTTGGCAGGGTTTTCAAATTGCTGCAGCAATACGTACTTTTCAGGATCAGAGGCTTGAATTTCAGCGGCTTTATCAATCGCGCCTTTCATGCCTTTGGCACCATCGGTCAGCACTAGGTTGGCACCTAGGGCCTTAAGCAGTTTACGGCGCTCAAGGCTCATTGTGTTCGGCATAGTTAGGGTCAGTTTGTAACCACGGGCGGCAGCAACAAACGCAAGGGCAATACCTGTGTTACCAGAGGTTGGCTCAATTAACTCTTTATCTTTAGTTAAGATGCCGTCTTTCTCAGCTTGCCAAATCATATTGGCGCCAATACGACATTTCACACTAAAGCTTGGGTTACGTGATTCAACTTTTGCAACGACGTTACCGTTACTGACTTTGTTTAAACGAACCAGTGGGGTTTGACCAATCGTCAATGAATTGTCTTCGTATATCTTGCTCATTTGTGGCAGCTCCTTGTCTAAATAGGGTTCACTTTGTGCTGTAGTGAATAACTCTATAATATTCAACTTAGTGCAATTAGGAAAAGCCGCTTAGTTATCGTATATTCAATTTAGTTATATGCATATGTGCTACCTTTGCATGTACTTGTCTAAAGTATTACGCTTACGATAATGGTCAACCCACATTGCAGTGGCGCCACAGACGGCAACAGGCATTACGATGGCATTCAGGATAGGTACCATTGTGAGTAGGTTTACTGCTAGGCCAAAGCTCAAACTTTTGCTTTTATTTTCCCCAAGCTGTGATTTCATATCGGTAAAAGAGACTTTGTGATTATCAAAAGGAAAATCACAATACTGTATGGCGTACATCCAACAGCAAAAAACTAACCAAATGACTGGCGCTGCGGTTTGCCCTATAACCGGTACCCAAAAAAGAACTAAACAAAGGATAGCCCTTGGAACCCAGTACTTTAATTTTTGCCATTCGCGGCCAAGTACTCTAGGTAGATCTTTGATTACTTCTAGCAAAGACCCATTATTTTTAACACCTAATAAATGCTCTTCTACTTTTTCGCTCAATAAGCCATTAAAGGGGGCGGCAATTAAATTGGCAACAATAGAGAAACTCGCTCCCATGGTTAACAGCATTAAAATGATAGCCAGTGGCCATAGGATGTAGGTAAGCCAAGTTAAAAATTCAGGTACGCTTTGTTCAAACCAAGTCATGGTCTGTTCAAGGTAACCAAATAGGTGATAAAAACCGGCAATAAAGATAATGACATTGATAGTGAAAGGGATGGCTACAAATGGCAATAATTTAGGCTGTTTAATTAAGTTGAACCCTTGAAAAAAGTAGCGAGCGCCTGATTGATGCATAATGGTCGATTTCTTCAGTATTTAAAAAGGCATTGTTGCTTGCAATAGTCGACTTGGCAAGGGAAAAACTGTTACATAAATACCGGTAAATGTAACGATTGATTGAAATGCTCTCAGTTAAACTTTTTATACTGGTTTTTTGGCTCATTATATTGTTAATATGGTGTACTAACTAAGAACCATTTTAGAGTTTATTTTTCGCAAGATGCGACTGAAGCAAATAAAGTTAGCTGGGTTTAAATCTTTTGTTGACCCAACTAAAATACCCTTTCCCAATGCCTTAACTGCTATTTTAGGCCCTAACGGATGTGGCAAATCGAATGTGATTGATGCCGTACGTTGGGTATTGGGTGAAAGCTCTGCTAAGAACCTGCGTGGCGATGCCATGACAGATGTCATTTTTAATGGTTCAAATGCTCGTAAACCCGTTTCCCAAGCCTCGGTTGAGTTGGTGTTTGAAAATACCGATGAGCGGGTGAGCAGTCAGTATGCTAATTACAATGAGATTTCGGTTAAACGTATGGTTAACCGTGAGGCTCAATCTTTCTATTTCTTAAATGGTAATAAATGTCGTCGTAAAGATATTACCGACCTGTTCATGGGTACCGGCTTAGGGCCTCGCAGTTACGCCATTATTGAGCAGGGCATGATTTCACGGCTGATTGAATCTAAGCCCCAAGACTTAAGGGTGTTTATTGAAGAGGCCGCGGGGGTTTCGCGTTATAAAGAGCGTCGTCGTGACAGCGAAAACCGTATTCGCCATACCCGTGAAAACCTAGAGCGTTTAAGCGATATTAGATTAGAGCTTGGTACTCAGCTTGATAAATTAAAACGTCAGGCCAATGCCGCTATTCGTTTTAGAGAATTAAAAGCTCAAGAACGCAGTGAAACCCATCAGCTCCATGCCCTGCGATGGTCTGAACAATCTTTGATGCAGTCTGAGATTGAAGCCCAACTGCAACAGCAACTGATTCAAGTTGAAAGTTACAACCAAAAATTGACCGCCATGCTTGCAGGTAATGTTGATGCTGAACAACAAGGGCATCAACTTAGAGACAGCGAGCAACAGCTACAACAACAAATTTTTACCCTAGCTTCAAAAATTAATGAACTAGAACAGCATGGTAAGCATCAAAAACAACTGCAAGAAAGGTTGAAAAACGAGCTCAGTCGAATTGAACAACAGCAGTTATCCCATGAGCAAAACAATCTTAACCAGCAACAGCAGTATGAGCTGTTAGCCGAAGAAATTGATATGCTTGAGCCTGAATTAGAGATGCTAGAAGCACAACTTGAAATGCAGGCTGAAACCTATGAAGTTGAAAAAGAGCAGTTTTCACTAGAACAAGAGTCTTTTGTTGGCCAGAAACAGCAGTTAGAAAGTCTGCGTAAGCAAGTTCTTCAGTGGCAAACACAAAAGGCTCAAGGGGAGGCTCAGTTAAATCGCTGGCAAGATACAGTGTCTCGTTTGGCTGCCGACAACCCGAATAATCAGCAACAGCAATATGCTGACGCCGCCGATGTGGCCGCTTTAGAAGCTCACATTGAAGCTCTATATGGTGAGCGCAATCAATTGCAGCAAAGCAAACAGCAATCGGGTGAACGTCAACAACAATTGCAGATCCAGCTCCGAGAAGCACTAAAGCAACTTTCCTCTCAAGAGGGGCAGCTAACTGCCGTTGAAAAACAAATGGCGGCATTGCAAAGCTATGATGGACCTCAGGTTTTTCAATTTTTAGAATATGACAAACAGTGGCGTAAAGCGATTGAAGTGGCATTAGGACCGTTATTGGAAGCTCCTGTAAACCAGACCGGTGGTGAGGGTTTTAGCCAGGGCTATGACAGTGATTTTTCTCAGTTAATGAGTGAGGTCAACCTTAAGCCGTGGTTACAGCATACTCATTTTGTTGAAACGGCTGAAATGGCCCAGCAAAAATTGCCGCATCTAAGTGATCATGAACGAGTCATAACCCAAGATGGTCAACAATTCTTTAAAGGTGGGCATTTAGCTCAGCCGCTGGCGGCACAATCTCTACTCGAACTGACTGAAAACCAACAGCAGTTGCAACAACAGGTACATCTGAGCGAAGCCTTAGTGGAACAACTTCAAGCTCAATTAGAAGCATTAGAATCTGAATTTACCCAGATAAATAGCGAGCTTGAGCCACTGAAAAATAAACTTAATGAGCAACAGCAGCAGCTCAAACAAGTGCTTTGGCAAAATCAACAACTTGAACAGCAAAAGCAGGCCAATGCAGCTAAAACTGAAAAATGGCAGCAAGACTTTGAGCAGGCTCAATTACAATTAGCCACTGCTGACGAAGCGTTATTACCCATAGAGGAAGCGCTAGAGGAGGCTTTAGAACAGTTGCAATCCCTTGAAGATGCCATTAGCGCTAAAGAAGCTTTGTTTTCCCAGGCTCAAGCAAAATTACAACAGTTGCAAGATGCTAAGCAGGACTATCAACAGCGTTTCGTCCAAATGCAGGCTAAATTGACCCAGTCAAAACAGTCTTTAGCGTTATTGAAAACCGCTCGTGAGCAACAATCTGAACAATCAAATATTTTGCAAGAGCAGGCCTATGAGTTGCAAATGCAATTGGAACAGGCTTTAGAACATCAGCCACAGCAACAACCAGAAACACAAGACTTACTCGAGCAAAAAATAGAATTAGAGCAACAGCTGACTAGCGTTAGAGAGCAAATAAGTGAACTCGAAGCCAGTCGTCGTCAAGCGGCACTTGATGAGCAAGAGTTGCGTAATAAACAGCAACAATTGCTGCAGTCCATCTCGGATCTAAAGGTAAAACGTGAGGGCATCAAAACCCAAGCAGATAATTTCTTACTCGAACTTAAAGACGCTAATCTGAATGTTGAACAAGTGCTGCAACAGGCTCAAGGTAAGAATGTAAATCAACTCGCCAGTTCGATTGAACAAGTTAAGCAAAAAATTGCTCGACTAGGTGCGATTAACCTAGCCGCAGTAGAAGAATACGAACAGCAGTCTGAGCGTAAACGTTACTTGGATGAGCAAGACGCTGACTTGAATAAGGCTTTAGAAGCACTTGAGCAAGCGATTGCTAAAATTGACCGAGAAACTCGGGCTAAATTTAAAGAAACCTTTGAAATGGTAAATGCCGGTTTCCAAGAGTTGTTCCCCAAAGTATTTGGTGGTGGCCGTGCCTACCTTGATTTAACCGAGCAGGATTTATTGACCACAGGGGTGACCATTATGGCGCAACCCCCAGGTAAACGTAACGCCACCATTCATTTACTTTCAGGTGGTGAAAAAGCGCTCACGGCACTGTCTTTAGTGTTCGCAATCTTTAGGTTAAATCCAGCTCCATTTTGTATGCTTGATGAAGTTGATGCGCCTTTGGATGATGCTAACGTTGGCCGTTTTTGTCGCTTGGTGAAAGAAATGTCGAGTACTGTACAGTTTATTTATATTTCCCATAATAAAGTTTCAATGGAAATGGCTGAACAGCTTACAGGGGTGACCATGCATGAACCAGGCGTGTCTCGAATTGTAGCAGTAGATATGGAACAAGCATTGGCGTTTGTAGATGCCGTGTAAAGGAAAAAGTTATGACCGATCTTGAAATCGCTATTTTAATTATTGGCTTAACGGCGATAATTGCCGTAATGATCCATGGAATTTGGACGCTTCGTAAGCAAAAAATCTTTAATAGCCATCAGCACACAACGACTAAAAGAAAAGCAACCGACTCTGAACTTGGTGTTAGTGACGTTCGTGTGGTGGGGGAAAACAAAGCCAAAGAGCAATTGATTAAACAGAACTCTTTAGTTGAAAATCCACAAAATAATCGTGCCAAAGATCTCCATATCAAAGTAAATAAAGCACCAAAACTCGATTCAACGGTTACCGCTAAGGCTGATGTAATCGAGCAATTGGAGCTGAGTTTGGATGAAGCAAAGCAAGAACCAGTGTTTGATATAGAACAAGTATTGCTTGATGAACAGCAACAACCAAAGCAAGAACAAAATTTCGACTTTGAGGATGAGGTCAGTCACAGCGAACGTGAAGCTTTATTTAATCAGCACAATAATGATGAACCGCAGCAGCCAGTGGCCCCTGCACAGTCCAATATTGTCGAAGCTACGCCTGTTAATGTTGACGAAGCTACGCCTGTTAATGTTGACGAAGCTAGGCCTGCTAATATTGTCGAAGCTACGCCTGCTCATGTTGACGAAGCTAGGCCTGCTAATGTTGACGAAGCTGCACCTGTTAATGTCGACCAAGTCGCGCCAGCGAATGTTGCCAAACCTGCGCCCGAGAAACCAGTTGAGCCGCAAATATTACTATTAAGTGTTCATGCCCAAGAAGGCAAAATCCTTGATGGTAAAGAATTGTTGCCGCTACTACTGGAGTTAGGTTTGAAATATGGTGATATGGATATATTCCATCGATACAGTGATGTGGCCGGTCAAGATGAGGCTCCGGTGTTTTCTGTGGCAAATATGATTAATCCTGGTACGTTCGACCTAGATTCTATGGATAAATTTACGACTTTAGGCGTGAGTTTCTTTATGGACATTGCTGCTGTGAATAATACTCATGCCCGTTTTAATGCAATGCATAAATCCGCACAAATTTTGGCAGATGCCCTAGGTGCAATGTTACTTGATGATAAACGTCAGCCACTCACCGAAGGCAGCTTGGCCAATTATCATCAGATCATTGACCAAGTCACATTGTCTGCAGCCCAATAGGGCTGCTTTTTGGTTTTAAGCGCTGTGCAAAAGCCCAGTCGTTGTAACAAAAGATATTGAAATGACAGATATTCAACTACAAATTCAGCAATTATCAAATACTTTAGAGCAACATAATTATCAATATTATGTTCTTGATAACCCAAGCATCCCAGATGCTGAATACGACAGGCTATTGAGGCAGTTACAGCAACTAGAGCAACGCTACCCAGAGTACGCCAGTGAGCATTCACCAACCCAAAAAGTAGGCGCCCAAGCGTTATCAAAGTTCTCTCAAATAGAACATAGAATGCCAATGTTGTCTTTAGATAATGCCTTTGATGACAACGAGTTTTATGCCTTTGTAAAGCGCGCGGAAACGGCAGTTGGGCAAGTACAATTTTGCTGTGAGCCTAAATTAGATGGGTTGGCGGTGAGTTTAATTTATCGTAACGGCAAATTAGAGTCGGCAGCTACTCGCGGTGACGGCCGTGTTGGTGAAGACATTACCCAAAATGTTCGAACCATTAAAAACGTGCCGCTGTCGTTAGTGGGGGATGATTTCCCCGCTGTGTTAGAGGTTCGCGGTGAGGTGGTGATGCCAACCGCAGGTTTTGAAGCCCTCAATGCCCGCGCCATTGCTAAAAATGAAAAGACTTTTGTTAACCCACGTAATGCGGCTGCAGGAAGCCTCCGTCAATTAGACTCTAAGGTGACGGCCTCAAGGCCACTCGCATTTTATGCTTATTCACTGGGAGTTGTGGAAGATCAGCAGCAGCCGTTAGCCGATACCCATTATCAGCAACTACAGCAATTAAAAGCCTGGGGTTTACCTTCTTCAAAGGAAACTAAGCTGTTAACCAGTGCTGAAGCGGTATTAGATTACTACCAAGACATTGGCGAGCGCCGCAGTAACCTAGGCTACGACATTGACGGTGTGGTGATTAAAATTAATTCACTGGCCCAACAACAAACCCTAGGGTTTGTGGCCAGAGCTCCGCGCTGGGCGATTGCCTTTAAGTTTCCTGCTCAAGAAGAAATGACCGAGCTATTAGACGTTGAATTCCAAGTCGGCCGTACCGGTGCCATTACCCCTGTTGCCCGCTTAAAGCCGGTATTTGTTGGTGGTGTGACGGTATCGAATGCTACCTTACACAATGCCGATGAAGTTGAACGTTTAGGGGTTAAAGTCGGTGATACGGTGATTTTACGTCGTGCTGGTGATGTGATCCCACAGATTGTGTCCGTTGTTGAAGCCAAGCGTGAGGGTAAAACTTTAACTGACATTGTGTTCCCCACTGAATGTCCAGTATGTGGCAGCTCGGTTGATAAGCAAGAGGGCGAAACCATTAGCCGTTGTAGCGGTGGTTTATTCTGTCAGGCCCAACGTACTCAAGCTATCCGCCACTTTAGCTCACGCAAAGCGTTAGACATTGACGGCATGGGCGATAAAGTGGTTGAGCAACTGGTTGCCAAAGAAATGGTGAAAACCCCGGCCGATTTGTTCGAGCTTAATGCTTCTATGGTCACCACCCTAGAACGTATGGGGCCAAAATCGGCGGCCAATCTTATTGCCGCCATTAGCGCAGCTAAAACCACTACCTTAGCTAAGTTTTTATACTCGCTAGGTATTCGTGAAGTGGGTGAAGCCACCGCAGCTAATCTTGCCAGTCACTTTAAGAGCCTCGAAGCGATTGAAAATGCGACAGTCGAGCAACTGTTGGAGGTAGACGATATTGGTAATGTGGTGGCCGAGCATATTCAACTGTTCTTCAGCCAAGCTGAAAATATTGAAGTGATTAATAAGCTGATTGCAAGCGGCGTTAACTGGCCAGCCATTGAAGAAGTGGCAGCCGATGCACAGCCTCTGGCAGGGCAAACATGGGTGTTGACCGGTTCTTTAAGTGTTCTAAACCGTAATGACGCTAAGGCTAAATTACAACAATTAGGGGCTAAAGTGGCAGGCAGTGTCTCTAAGAATACTGACTGCGTAGCGGCAGGCGAAAAAGCTGGTTCCAAGCTAACTAAAGCTGCTGAGCTTGGCATCAAGGTGATTGATGAACAAGGCCTGATCAGCATCTTTGAACAATATGGGGCGTAACGCCTAAGCAAAAGCCAGCTCAAATTGAGCTGGCTTTTTTACAGCGACTTTATGCTATTGAGGAGTTGCTGCAGGTATTGGTGGCCGCGGCGTTGGCAAAAGACAATATTGCGCTCAGGTACCGCTTCACTGTCTATTGGTCCACTTAAAGCCAGTTCCATCGCATGTTCGTCGATTAAGTGTAAGGTTGGCCACGGGGCCCGATTAGTGAAATTTTGAGGATCTTCAGGATCAACATCAGCAAAACAGTAATCTGGGTGAAAGTGAGCTATTTGTACCTGTCCTGTCAGGCCCATTGGCGCTAACATGGCATCACAGTAATCAATCAACTCTAAAAAGTCTTCAAACTTGGTAAAGCCATTATTGAAAATCAATAAGCGGCTTTCAATTTTGGGGTCTTGTGCCAATTGATGGGCATGGGTCAGGGTGGCCTCTAGCGCTTCATCTAAGCTGCTGTGCTCACAAATGTGATAATCCAAGCCTTGTTGTTCTATTGACGGTTTAGCAAATGGGCAAATATTAAACTTCACAATAAAAGCCTCTACCCACGCTTTGGTTTGTTTATAAGGGCAAGCCATTTAAAACTCCACTTCAATGCCTTTGTGTTCAGAAAGGCTAACCGTATTTTTTTGCAAAAATAAGATAAAGCTCTCAGCCATGTTAATCGGTAGCGTCAATTTACCTTGGTTATTTAATAGCGCTTGATAACCCTCTTTACCCGATGCGGTATAACTTGAACAAACAATAAAATAGTCTTGCTGTGGCTGTAGTGGCTGCCAGTCATCATTACGCCAAATTTGAATGCTTAAGCGCTGCCCCATGGGGGCATTCCCTCGATAGTGATATTTGAGGTTATAACAATAGGGAAAGCTGCCGGTGCCTGTACCCTGTACTCCGTTGTTATAAGCATGATCAATGGCGCTTTCGAGTGCCTGAGTTAAATGCTGACCTGAAATTTTTAAGCGCACAAGCGGGATGGCAAAGGGCAGTATTTTGCCGGCGATGTCTGCTTCGGTAACACTGCCGGCAGGAATTGAGTTTCTTACCCCTCCGGCATTATGAATGGCTGCATCAATTTTGAAACCATTGATTTGACAAGCATAGTAAAACCCTTGCGCGACAATCGGTGCCAGCGTACTGCCCTGGGGCTTGCTTTTACTTGGCAGTCTTTGGTGACAAAGGGAGACAGGGAAAAAGTCGATAGCATTTCGACTCATGTCCTCTATCACCGGCCGATAATGTAATTCCAGTTGTTTCTCAATTTCCCCTACGGTACTGATTTCAATAATGTTTTCCATAGCATGGAGCTGATGGATTTTGTCAGGAGTAGCAGCGCACCATTTATTGGCTCGTTTAATTTTATAAGGAGGCGCCACTAAAAAATAATTGTTACCTGCAACTTTGGTAACTTTACCTGATTTATCAAATTGAAATTGCCCATGCCCCAAGACTTCTGCGTATTTGCCGGCATGCACGATAACGGCGTCATTGACCTTTTCTGCGTACGGTAAATGTGTGTTAAATCCAAGGGGACGAAGATCGCCTTGCTGGGTATGGCTATGGCCGCCAACGATCAAACTGATCCCGTCTACTTGCTGAGCCAAAATTCGATCATCCACAATACCTAAATGGCTTAATACGATGATGTGTTTGATCCCTTGCTGATGTAAGTGCTTGATTGTTGCCTGAGCAACTTGAGCTGCATTATGAAATTCCGTGTCAGGATCAGGGGTTGCAATCTGTGGCATGTGTTCGATGGTCAAACCAACAATGGCGAGTTTGGTATCATAGAAATCTTTAATTATATATTTAGCCCGTTGTTGCTGGTGATCATAGTCGTAAAGGTTTGCTAAGCCCTTTAATGGATATTCTTTGGGTTGTTCGCCACTTAAATCCATATTTCCCGCCAAAATTGGAAAATTGACATCGGCTGCAAACTTAGCAAATTCTTGATTGCCACCATCAATATCATGGTTACCAATAACCATGGCATCAGGTTGCAAAATATTAAGTAGATGTGAGTTTGCCTTACCTTTAAAGTAAGAAAAATATAAGGTTCCCTGAAAACAGTCTCCGCCATGAAGAAATAAAAAGGGGGTATTGTCTTCATTAGCTTGATGCGCTAATTGGTTTTTGTACTGTTCGATACGATTATAACCACCTGTTGTGGTTTGTAGTTGATAACTGTGGTCGTTATCTTTTAAAGTAAAACGAATTTCACTCGGATCAAAATGTGAGTGAGTATCGTTGATATGAGCAAGGGATAACCGGTAATCCAAATAACTCTCCAAAAAACAATCCCTGATGAATAAGGCAAGGTTAGCACACCCACACTAGGAAGTAATGAATAAATGACAGTATCAATTATGCCCCTTAAGCAGCAGCATTGGCCACTATTTTACCAACTAAGAAGCAACAAAAAATTACACTTTTATGTCACTGACAGCCTCGATTCTGAAGAACAACTTGCAGAACTTTTTGATGAATGTCTTAATCATGCAGAAACTTTCGAACAGTGGCAGCAGCTGCAGCAATTAGGCTTAATTCCAATGGCTTTATTTGATGCATTAATACCCAGACAATTTGTCGATTTTACTATTTATGAAAATGATAAAGCAGTAGGTATGATTGCCTTTAAAATTATTGACCCAGCCAGTCGCTTAGTCGAAGTGGGTTACTTAATTGATGGTAAGCATCAGGGAAGGGGAATTGCCACAAAGGCGCTGCAACAGTTGTTACTCCTTTTAAAGTCATTTGATGTTCATAAAGTGATGGCCCATTGTTACAGTGATAATCTGGCATCATTGAAAGTATTGGCAAACACCGGCTTCAGCCAAGAGGGCTACTTAAAGCAACACCGTTTTATGCATCAGCAATGGTTTGATGACGTTATTATGGGAAAATTAATAAATTAAAAACGCCGCAGTGGCCATGGCGGTTATCCAAAACCCCTAAGCTGCGGCTTAGGGAGTTTTTAACTTGATGTTGTGATCATTGAAATAATGATTAGCATGGCTTTGTAAGGGCAAGCCCTCTGGGCAAAAAAGCGATGTAGACTTCACCTCAACCGTTATTATCTACATCGCTCGCGAGTAAGAGAGCTACACAATAGCGCGGACTTTTACAACGTCGTAATGGCAGGATGGTTTAGATGACATACCATCTTTGAAACGAATGAGCTCGCTAAGCTTATTGCGCCACTAGACTTATGCTCAAGTCATGCTCTATTGATTCCCTTCTATCATTAGCGCTTAGTCAGTTATTTTTTGGCCAGCTTCAGGGTCGTGATAAGCGGCTAGTGATAATTCACCTTCACTTTTAGCAACAATGACAGAAGCGACAGTATCACCACTAATGTTTACCGCTGTTCTTAGCATATCAAGTAGGCGATCAACACCAATAATTAGGGCAATACCTTCGACCGGTAAACCTACCTGTTCAAGTACCATAGCCAACATGATCATGCCAACACCAGGCACCCCAGCAGTACCGATAGAAGCTAAGGTTGCCGTTAGAATAACCATTAGGAAATCCATCATGCTTAAATCGATACCCCAAACTTGAGCAATGAATACAGTTGCTACACCTTGCATAATAGCCGTGCCATCCATATTCACCGTCGCGCCTAATGGCAGCGTAAAGGAGGCAATTTTATTATCAACGCCTAAACGATGCTCAGCATTACGCATAGTAACTGGTAATGTGGCATTGGAACTTGCGGTTGAGAAAGCAAATAGCTGCACATCTCGCATTTTACGAAGGAAGATGACAGGAGACAGGCCAGTAAAGCCTTTAAGCAGAGCAGGGTATACTACCCAGCCATGAATGATAAGCACACCAGCCACGACGAGGAAGTACTTAAATACGCTAGCAAAAGTATCTGTACCTAAACCAAGAGCTAATTTTGCCATAAGAGCAAAAACGCCATAAGGAGCCATTGCCATGATTAGGCTAACCACTTTCATAACCACTTCATTTAGGTCATTAAATAGTGTTCTAATACGCTCGCCTTTTTCGCCAATATGACTAATTGCAAAACCGAAGATCACTGAAAATACGATAATTTGCAGCATGTTACCTTCAGTGAACGCCAGAACTGGGTTCGTTGGGAAAATATTGATGATCACTTGGGCTAGGCTTGGCGCTTCTTTGGCCACATAAGTCAGACCTTGTGTCGCCATTGTTGGATCACCAGGTTGAATTAACAGGGTAAAGCCCATCGCTAACGAGATGGCAATGGCGGTTGTGAACAAGTAGAACGA
The DNA here is from genome assembly GCF_010993985.1 of Paraferrimonas sp. SM1919. GTDB lineage: Bacteria > Pseudomonadota > Gammaproteobacteria > Enterobacterales > Shewanellaceae > SM1919. The sequence goes on from NZ_WINH01000004.1 coordinate 14,212, forward strand.
AATCGTTTTACCGCCCAGTCGACCCAGTTTTGAAGGGTCAGCTAATGAGCTGGTACCACAAACCAGTGACACAAATACCAAAGGTACCATTAGCATCTTAAGACATGAAATAAAGATGCTGCCAATAACATGGAACACACCCATGGTTAGGTATTGTTCAATTAACTCACTGCCTGGAAATAGGTTTCGCAGTAACAGTCCTAGACCAATACCTGAACCCATACCTATTAATATTTTAGCGGTTAAGCCTAATTTTTTATCTTGGCTCATTTAATAACCTCTTAGTTTTTGTAATTTGGCAGAAGCCTATCAAGATTGCGACTATTATTAAACTTTTGTTCCGCTTTAATTCCATTAAAAGTTTAATTTAAGTTAAAAGGGTGTCAAAAATGATGTTAAAAGAAAGCAGTCTGTTAATTTCCTAAAGTGAGCAACATTGGAAGATTGTGCAATACTTTAAAAAGCTTGGTAGAGATGGAATGTGGTAATGAAAACGTGGTTACTTAGCTTCAGCCTGATATTTTTGGTCGCTTGTGGTGGTTCTGGTGATGACAGTCTAACGAGAAGTGGTGGCGGCACCTCGGTTCCGGTCGTAACAGACAGTTATGCCATTTCACTCACGCTATCGGATAATAATGGCCAAGCGGTCACTGAAATCTCTGCAGCAAATCCGGCGACAGTAAATGCCTACTTAACCAAGAATGGCGCCCCCTATGCCAATCAAATCGTCACTTTTAGTGCTGACGCACTGGTACGTATTACTCCAGAGATTGGTACCGCTATTACCGACACCAATGGCATGGCTAAGGTGACCATTAATGCTACTGATATTGCTGGAGCCGGTAAAGTCTATGCCGAAGCTTTTGGGGCAACCAGTAATATCGCTTTTGCTTCAGTAGGTGATGCGAGTATTAGTGAATTTGCTATTAGCCTTGATTTACAAGATCCCCAAGGTTTCTCGAGTCATACCACCAGTGCCAGTTCCCCTTTAATAGTTACCGCTACTCTAACGCTCGGTGGCGCTCCAGTTGCGAATGAGGTTGTCACCTTCAACCTTGCCAGTATCGGTCAGTTAAACCCCAATAGTGGCACTCGCCTTACTGATAGCGCTGGTAAAGCCACTATCGAATTACAAGCTGGTGACATTGAAGGAGCAGGGGAAATTTCGGCCACTGCTAAGGGCACTCAAGTGAGTGCATCTTTTGCTAGTTTAGGTGATCAGTTAGCCCAGCAAGGCTATCAATTAAGCCTAAGGCTTACCAATGACCAAGATATCGATATAACCCAAATCAGTGCCGCTAATCCAGGTTTTGTAAAGGTAAGTGTAAATTTTGAAGGGGAGCCTCAAGCTCACCAGTTAGTGAGTTTTGCCAGTGAGTTAGGAGAGTTCGCCTCAGAACGTGCCACCGCACTTACTGACGAAAACGGCTTGGCACAAATGAAATTGTTTGCCGGTACTGTCGAAGGTGCCGCAGAGATCATTGTCAATGCAAATGGTGTAACCAACCGCATCGCATATGCAACTCTGGGGGATGGACAAGCGGTAAACAATGATTACCAATTGCAGGCACAACTCCTCAATAAAGCAGGTACTCCTACTAATCAAATATCTGCAGCACAACCTGGGGTGGTATCGGTAACGCTGACCAAAGCGCAAGTACCTGTTAGTAACGCTGTGGTTAATTTTGCCATTAGTAACATTGGTTTACTGACGCCAGAGTCGGGGAGTGCTTTGACCGATGCCAATGGCCAAGCCAACATCACCTTGCTTGCTGGCGAAAATCCCGGAGCAGGGACGGTAGTGATCACCTCACAGGGACAATTAACCGAGGTTAATTATGCCAGTGCAGGCGATGGTGGCAGTCAGACTGTACAAGTGCAACTTGAGCTGGTGGATGAGTTTTATAATCCAGTAGGGAATGTCAGTGCTCAAAATCCGGCAAAAATTGTTGCTACGGTGACAGGTCAAAGTCAGCAAACCATCGTTAATTTCTCAACATCATTAGGGCGCTTACCTATCACCTCGGCGGTTACTAACGATCAAGGTCAAGCAGAAGTCACACTCTATGCTGGCGATGTGTTCGGGGCAGGATTAGTCGAAGCTACCACTTTGGAAGGTTACAGTGCCACAACCATTGTTGTGATCGGTGCCACCGAAATTAAAATGGGCTCAGGTGACCCCTTTCAATCAGGCCTCGCAGAAGTGAGCTTAGAGACATTATCAGCAGGGGGAACTGCGACCGTTAGTGTTGATCTCGTTGATGGTGATAATAACCCCTATTTAGAGCCGGTTGAGGTTAGCTTCAGCTCCAATTGTGCCAATTTAGAGCCTGCCGAAGCGCGAATATCAAGCCCGGTATTTTCTGTGAATGGACAAGCGACCACGACTTATTTAGCCCAAGGTTGTGTGGGTGATGATCCTATTAATGTTAATGCTAATGCCGGAGGGGTGAATTTATCGGCTGCAACTTCAATAAACGTACTCGCAGCAAGTGTTGGTTCAATGGTATTTGTATCAGCAACCCCTGAACAAATTGGTATTTTGGGTACTGGCGGGGTTGGCAGTGCAGAAAGCTCTACTTTATTATTTAAAGTGCTTGATAGTAATGGCAATCCAGTCGCCAACCAAGACGTTCAATTTTCCTTAAATACTGAAGTTGGTGGCATCCAAATTAATCCAACCCAAGCGACCACCAATAACCTAGGGTTAGTACAAACCGTCGTTAATAGTGGTAGCGTGGCGACCTCGGTTAGGGTTTTAGCGCAAATAGTGGATCTCACTCCGGGAGTGTTCAGTCAGTCAAGTAATCTTGTCATTTCAACCGGTATTCCTGACCAAGATTCAATTTCTTTAAGTGCCTCAATATTAAACCCTGAAGCTTGGAATATTGACGGAACGAGTGTTGAAATTACCGCAAGATTAGCTGATGCCTACAATAACCCGGTACCTGATGGGACGGCGGTATCGTTTACTACCGAAGGGGGGGTAATTGAACCATCTTGCCTAACGAGTAATGGCAGTTGCTCAGTGATGTGGACCTCAACCGAACCGAGGCCGGTGGGTAATCAACTTATAAACAGTGTGGGAGAATTAGTTTTTGAACCTCAAACCAGCAATTTCTTAGGACAAAGTTATGGCGGTCGAGTGACCATTCTGGCCACAGCCATTGGTGAAGAATCTTTCCCAGACAGTAATGGTAATGGCCGCTTTGATCAGTCTGAATTTAGTTTATTTAGCGGTAATGATATTAGTGGGGATCCTTACGATCAGGCGGAGGCCTTTGTTGATTACAACGAGGATGGCGTATTTAACCCAGCTGTCGCCGGTGAAACAGGTGGTGACCTAGAAGAGTTTTTAGACTTTAACAATAATGGAAGCTTTGATAGCGCTGATGGTCATTATAATGGCGTATTATGCTCAATTGATGTGGCTAATCCTTATTGTGGTGCCGCGAAAACGATAAATGTTAGTGACTCATTAGTGCTGGTTATGTCTGGCAGTACTGCTTATAGCAGTGTGCCAACGATTATTGATAATCAGGGAAGCAATGTGGATGATGACATTAATGTAGACATTGAGGGCAGTGGCAGTATTTCGATGGTGCTGTCGGATCTACACAATCAACCCCTAGCCGCAGGAACAGTAGTTGAAGCCTCAGTTAATGTAGGCAGCGTAGTGCCATCTTCTTATACCATTAACTCGACTAATTATAACGGTGGCATAGCTTATACTTTTGATGTGTTCGGTTCGGCAGAAGCAGAAGAAGGGAACTTGCTGATCCAGGCGACGACACCCAATGGCACCACCACGTTATTACATAATATAAAAATAATTGTTGGAGCCCCGTAGCGTGAACTTGGGGCTCGATAGCAAATCAGTTTTGTTGGAAAGGGTAAATGGATCCAAGTCCCATAATTTGGGTTAATTCATCTAGCGCCTGTTGACATTCTAGGTAGAGTTCAAAGTCCGCTAAATCTGCGGGGGTTAGATGATCACGGTAATGCTTTTCAACCCAATTGGTTAAAGCAAGATAATTTTCATCAGTTAGCCAAGAGCCTGAATTTACCCCTTGTGCTTGCTGTTGGTTCATTTCTACTCTTAAACGTAAACACGCTGGACCTCCGCCATTAGCCATGGATTGTTTTACTTCCACATAGTGGACATGATTGATACTGGCATTGGAGGCTTTAAGTTCTTCTAAATATTGATGAACGGGCAATATATCGTAACACTGGGTGGGAGCGATTAAGGTCATATTACCTTTTTCACCAATCAGTTGTGTATTAAATAAATAGCTTGCCACAGCTTGCTCTACGGTGACTTTATCTTGCGGCACTTTGATGAGTTCTAGTTGGCCATTTAATTGCGGTGAATGCTCTATAAGCTGTAATTGTGATGGATCAGTGAATGCTTGCTCATGGTAAAAGAACACATTTTGATTGGCGACACTTATCACATCATTATGAAACACACCCTGATCGATGACTTGAGCTGATTGCTGAAGGTAAATTGCTTGTTGTGGGTTTATTTGGTGCTTCCTAGCGATTGTTTGTGATGCCATCAGGGTTTGTCGAGCAGGATAACGCTTTGGCGCCAGAGATGGATTTTGCTGGTCAATACCGTAAACGAATACATTCAGTCCGGACTTACCATAACCTAGGCTTAAGCGATTGTGGTTTGCAGCCCCTTCATCGCTAAAATCAGGATGCATTGGCAGTGGACGATGATGGCTAAAATAATGAGCATCTTTGAAGGTTGCTTGTAAAATCTTGGCGGTTGTTGGCGCCTCAATGCTACGGTGAAATTGACTTAATAAATTAGCTGGAGTGAAGTGTATTTTACCATCACGGCTGTCACAACTTGGGGTAACGGTAGCGGCATTAGCTGTCCACATACTTGAAGCAGAATAACAATTTGCGAGAAGATGGGGAGCTTGCTTTGCTGCTTGTGCAATGACTTGCTGTTCGCTACCATAAAAGCCTAATTGTTTTAGGGTGGAGACATCTGCTCTTGCTTGTGGTGCTAAAATTCCTTGCTGAAAACCTAAATCTCTGACAAACTTTGCTTTTTTTAAGCCCTCAAGTGCTGCAGCTTTAGGGTTTGAAGCTTTGTTGGCACTGGCTTGAGAAGCGAGATTACCTGGCGCTAGGCCTGCATAGTTATGATACGGGGCAACTAAACCATCGAAATTGGCTTCAAAGTAATTGGTGCTCATTATACGTCCTTATAGAGTACTTCATGGTCAAAACAGATTCTATTTGGCATGTTAATGAAAGTAAACAAGCATTTATTTTTGTTGTGCTAATGTTAATTGTGACTGTTTTTTTAACCAAGATGACATTAAATTACCAGTTTTAATCAAGTAAAGCTTGCCACAGACGCCATAATGAAATATTACTTTTTATAGGCGAACACCACTAAACCTTGCTTTTTTATATAAATAAAAGCATTTTGATTCGGTTTTTAGTGCTTTTATAGACTAAGCTAAGCCACCAAATATAAAAATATTTAACTAATCATGAGAACGGCGAATAATAATCTATGGGTAAATCTTTAGTAATTGTGGAGTCTCCTGCAAAAGCGAAGACGATAAACAAATATTTAGGCAAAGATTTTATTGTGAAATCGAGCGTAGGCCACATCCGTGACTTGCCTACTTCTGCCACTGCTAAAACCCCAGCGAAATCGAAAGTCGACACTAAGTCGATGACCCCAGCACAAAAAGCAGCCCATAAAGCGAAGCGCGATAAAGCAGCTTTAGTCGCACGCATGGGAATCAACCCAGACAAAGACTGGCAAGCGAATTACCAAATCTTACCTGGTAAAGAAAAGGTCGTTAATGAGTTACAAAGCCTAGCGGAAAAAGTGGATCACATCTATCTCGCAACCGATTTGGATAGAGAAGGAGAGGCCATTGCTTGGCATCTAAAAGAAATCATTGGTGGCAGTGATGATCGTTATCAACGCGTAGTATTTAATGAGATTACTAAGTCTGCAATTCAAGATGCTTTCTCCCATCCTATTGAACTGGATATTGCTAAGGTTGAAGCCCAGCAGGCGCGTCGATTTTTAGATCGAGTTGTCGGATTTATGGTATCGCCACTGCTTTGGAAAAAGGTCGCTCGTGGCCTTTCAGCGGGACGAGTACAATCGGTAGCCGTTCGGCTAGTGGTTGAGAAAGAGGGCGAAATTAAAGCCTTTGTTCCTGAAGAGTTTTGGGATGTTAAAGCTGAACTTGGGCATAGCCAAGGGCAGCTAACCATGGAAGTGGCTAAATATCTAGGCAGTAGTTTTAAGCCTTTAAATGAAGCCCAAGCCAGTTCTGCGGTAGAGTATTTAAAGTCTGCTAAGTATCAAGTGGTGGGTCGTGAAGATAAGCCCACTCAGTCCAAACCCAGTGCGCCGTTTATTACCTCGACGTTGCAACAGGCAGCGAGTACTCGATTAGGTTATGGTGTTAAGAAAACCATGATGCTTGCGCAACGCCTTTATGAGGCAGGGTACATCACTTATATGCGTACCGATTCGACAAATTTAAGTTCGGAAGCGGTCGCGAGTGCTCGTGGTTTCATTGAAAAAGAGTTTGGTGGTCAATACTTACCAGAAAAAGCCATTAGTTATGGCTCTAAAGAGGGAGCTCAAGAGGCTCACGAAGCGATCCGCCCTTCAGATGTCAACGTCGAGGCCGCGTTCTTGCAGGGCATGGATCCAGATGCGCATCGTCTATACGAATTAATTTGGCGTCAGTTTGTTGCTTGCCAAATGGTTCCGGCCAATTTTACTTCAAGCGTGATCACGGTTAATGCGGGTGATTATGAGCTAAGGGCAAAAGGACGAATTTTAAAATTTGATGGTTGGACTCGAGTGCAGCCAATTGTGCGTAAAAAATCAGACGGTGACTCTCAGTTACCAGATTTAACCGCAGGTGAACAACTTAATTTGATTGAGTTGGACCCACAACAACACTTTACTAAGCCGCCTGCGCGTTTTAATGAAGCTTCTCTCGTTAAAGAATTAGAAAAGCGTGGCATTGGTCGCCCATCCACTTACGCTTCTATTATTTCAACCATTCAAGATCGAGGTTATGTTAAGGTTGAAAATCGTCGTTTTTATGCGGAGAAAATGGGCGAAATTGTTTCTGATCGATTAGTTGAAAACTTTAGTGATTTATTAAGTTATGACTTTACTGCAGACATGGAAAGCACACTTGATGAAATTGCATCAGGTAATAAAGATTGGAAAGACGTGCTGAATGAGTTTTATCAAGGTTTCACGACCAAGCTTGCTCAAGCTGATCTAGACCCTGAAGAAGGTGGTATGCGCCCTAATGACATGGTTATGACCGATATTGAGTGTCAAACCTGTTCTCGTCCTATGGGCATTCGCACCGCCACCACCGGGGTATTTTTAGGGTGTTCAGGTTATGCTTTGCCTCCTAAGGAGCGTTGTAAAACTACTTTGAATTTGACCCCTGGCGAAGAAGCAGAGTCATTAACTTCAGAGACGGATGCACTTAGAGCCATGCGTCGTTGTCCAGTATGTTCAACAGCGATGGATTCTTACTTAATAGATGAAACTCGTAAACTTCATGTTTGTGGTAATAATCCTCAATGCCATGGTTATGAAGTTGAGAAGGGTGAATTTAAGATCAAAGGCTATGATGGTCCAGTTATCGAGTGCGATAAATGTGGTGCCGATATGGAGCTTAAAAATGGTCGCTTTGGTAAGTACTTTGGCTGTACCAGTGAAGATTGTAAAAACACCCGGAAGTTACTTCGTAATGGTGAGGCCGCGCCACCAAAAGAAGATCCTATCTTCTTACCAGAGCTACCTTGTGAGAAATCAGAAGCGCACTTTGTGTTACGCGATGGTGCCGCTGGGATTTTCTTAGCAGCCAGTACGTTTCCTAAATCTAGAGAAACGAGAGCGCCTAAGGTAAGTGAATTGGTTCGCTTCAAGGATAGAATTTGGTCAAAATACCAGTATTTGACAGAGGCTCCAGAGACGGATCCAGAAGGTAACCCTACAGTAGTTAAATTTAGTCGAAAGACCAAAGAGCAATATGTCGCTTCAGAAAGAAGTGATGGCAAAGCTACTGGTTGGAGTGCCCATTTTGAAAATGGAATGTGGCAAGGTAGAGGTAAGATTTCTAAACCTAAAGCTAGCAAATAATAAAAAAGCCGCTTAAGTAAAGCGGCTTTTTTTATGTAATTACCATTTTCTTTTAGGTTGGAACAACTCGTCTATATCATCAACTTTATATTTTTTGTCCGGTTGAATGCCAGCCTCAAGTTGAGGGGCCAAGGTATTAAGTTGCTCTTGCAGGTTGGCCACAAAAGAAGAGTCTGGCAGTTTTTCAGCTAAAATAGCGAGTTTTTCTTGAGCATTTGTTAGCCCTTGTCTAGCACTACCAAGTTGTTTCAATAAGATAGATGTCTGAATTCTTGCAATTGAAGAGTTGATATTGATTTTCAACTGTAAAATAGTAATGTGATTATCACATAAACTAAAATCTTGCGGACTGAGATTTCCTTTTAACTGCTCCTGTCTAATAATCGCATGCAGTTTTTTCAACAGTTGTACCTGATGAATGGTGGTTTGCTCATCATCAGCCATTTTAAAGTTAGCTAATTTATTGTCCGTTGGCACGGCTTCTAATTTATTGATTTGCTGTTCGATATTAGCCTTATTAAGCAACAGTTTTTCTTCATTTGTAAGTTGATACAGTTGCGTTAAAGCCGAGTGCACACGTAAGTATAAAAGCTGAATCAGTTGGCTAGGAAAAACTAAAGCGCCACTTTGGGCTAAGATCAGTTCGGTTTCATCAATAATTGCTTTTTGACGGGCTTTCTCAATTTTTCGTTGAGCTTCCATTTTTTCTTTATACTGCTGCAGCGCATTAACAATAATAAGCGTTAATAACAATACAGCGAATAAAATTCCAAGAATAACTATCCAAGACATTAATATCGCACTTCCCTAAAATAATGTTCACATTTATCCTACACAAACTTACTTACCAATAACAGTTTAAAATCTTTACATCGCTCGGATTTTAAGCATAAAGGATGGAACAATTTGAAATAAAGATCTCTATAATATATAACTATTTGTAATTAACATATATAAATCAGTTCCAATTCAAGGAAAGTACATGAAATTACAGCAACTGCGGTATGTTGTAGAAGTGGTGAACAATAATCTTAATGTTTCAGCGACAGCTGATAATCTTTATACATCCCAACCTGGGATCTCTAAACAAGTGAGAATGCTTGAGGATGAGTTAGGTATTCAAATCTTTGGCCGCAGTGGTAAACATCTTACTCATGTCACTCCTGCGGGACAAAAGGTTGTTGATATTGCCGCAGATATTTTGAGTAAAGCGGAAAGCATTAAACAAGTTGCAAGGGAGTATACCTTACCTGATCAAGGTGCACTAAACATTGCCACAACACACACCCAAGCTCGTTACGCTTTGCCTTCTGTTATTTCTCATTTTATTGAGCGTTACCCTAAAGTCTCGCTGCATATGCATCAAGGGACACCTCTACAAATATCAGAAGCGGCAGTAAGAGGTGATGCTGATTTTGCTATCGCTACAGAAGGGATCCATCTATATAACGATTTGGTGATGTTGCCTTGTTATCATTGGAATCGTTCAATTGTGGTGAAAAAAGATCACCCCTTGGCCCAGTTATCAAAAGTTGAATTGACCGATTTAGCCCAATGTCCTTTGGTGACTTATGTGTTTGGCTTTAGCAAATCTTCAGCTTTAGAACAAGCATTCGAGAAGGCGGGTTTAGAACCTAATGTTGTCTTTAGTGCCACTAGTGCAGATGTGTTAAAAACTTATGTAAGGCTTGGGCTTGGAGTCGGTGTGATTGCGACTATGGCCATTAATGAAATGGAAGATGATGACTTGATTGCTATTGATGCTAGTCATTTATTTGACCACAGCACCACTAAGATCGGTTTTCGCAAAGGCAGCTTTTTAAGAAGCTATATGTATGATTTTATTGAATACTTTGCACCACATTTAACACGCTCAGTTGTAGAGCAAGCGATGAGTTTGCGGGATGCGGAGGCAGTTGAAGCGATGTTTAAGGATCAACAACTGCCCATGCGTTAATGATGGCTAACACTCAACGATGTTAACTGCGAGGCCGCCTTTAGCGGTCTCTTTGTATTTAGAGCGCATATCCATGCCAGTATCCCACATGGTTTTGATGACTTTGTCTAAGCTGACTTTATGACAGCCATCGCCTCTGAATGCTAGCCTTGAAGCATTAATCGCTTTGATTGCACCCATGGCATTTCTCTCGATACAGGGAACTTGAACTAAACCGCCAACAGGATCACAGGTCAGCCCGAGATTATGCTCCATGCCAATTTCAGCCGCATTTTCAACATTATCAGGTGTGCCACCGAGGATCTCTGTCAGTCCGGCTGCTGCCATTGAACAAGCCACGCCAACTTCTCCCTGGCAACCGACTTCCGCTCCAGAAATGGAAGCGTTCTTTTTATATAAAATACCAATAGCTGCGGCGGTCAGTAAGTATCTTTGAGCGATTTCTTTATCCACTGGACGAATAAACTTATCGTAGTAGCAAAGCACCGCCGGGATCACTCCAGCTGCGCCATTGGTGGGTGCCGTGACCACAGTGCCGCCGGCGGCATTTTCCTCATTGATGGCGATGGCAAATAAATTAACCCAATCCATTGAATAAAGAGGGTCATTATGAGGTGCTTGCTCGTTAGCAAGTTTTCGATACAGCATTGGCGCACGACGACGTAGTTTCAACCCCCCAGGTAGTAATCCCTCTTTTTTTAAGCCGCGCTGCATCGAAGCATACATGGTTTGCCAAATGTGCCATAACTCATCAGTTATGTTTGGGTGACGTTGTAAAGCCTGTTCATTTTTAAGCATTAGCCCTGCAATGCTAAGCCCTGAATTTTTACATTGCTCTATCAATTCTTTCCCTGAACTAAAAGGGTAGGGAGCGGTGATGGCTGTGGTATTGATGGGGATAAGCCCTTGTTTGAATTCATCTTCATCAAGGATGAAGCCACCGCCAATAGAATAATATACTTTTGCAAAAAGTAATTTTTGCTGATGATAAGCTCTAATTTGCATCGCATTGGCGTGACCGGGTAAGGATTTACGCCTGTGGTAAGTGATGCTGTGTTTACGAGTAAAGTTGACCAGCTTTTTCCCAAGAAGATTAAGCTGTTGTGATTGGCTAACCTGTTGCAACTTATCTTCAACAGTCTCAGTATCACATAATTGGGGCTCTTCACCTAGTAGGCCCAAGGTAACGGCGGTACCGGTGCCATGGCCTTTACCGGTTTGTCCTAAGGAGCCAAATAATTCTACTTGAATTTCATCGGTGAGTTCAAAATGACCCAAACTTTGAAGCTCTTCAGCGAACAGCTTTGCTGCTTTCATAGGACCAACAGTATGGGATGAAGAAGGGCCGATGCCTATGGTAAACATATCGAAAACACTGATCATAAATTTTTATCCAAAGACGATAAATCTTGTTAAAATCATAACTTGAATAGTGTTAGTTTAGCCAATATTTATTTTGGTAGTAGGGAATTACGTGAAACAACTTATAATGGATTTGCAAGGCTTTGAAATTACCCAACTTGAAGCTGAGCAACTTCGTCATCCGGCCGTTGCAGGAGTGATCCTTTTTGCAAGAAATTATAAAAATAAAGCACAGTTAGTTAAATTGACTAAGGCTATCAGAGCGGTCAACCCAGATATTGTCATTGGGGTGGATCATGAAGGTGGTCGAGTGCAAAGGTTTGTTGATGGTTTTAGTAAAATTCCTGCCATGGCGAGCTTTATCGAGCAGGCCCGCGATCTTCAACAAGCGAAGCAATGGGCTGAACTCATCGGTTATTTAATGGCGGTAGAATTACAGCAAGTTGGTATTGATTTTAGTTTTGCCCCAGTCTTAGATAGAAATGGCATCTCAGATGTGATTGGGCGACGCGCCTTCTCAGCGGATCCACAAATTGTCACTGAATTGGCCCAATCGTTGATTAACGGTTTTCATCATGCTGGCATGATTGCGATTGGTAAACATTTCCCTGGCCATGGCGGGGTAAAAGCGGATTCTCATGTTGCCATTGCTCAAGATCCTCGTTCTTTCAGTGAAATCGAACAGCAAGAGTTACCCCCTTTTATGACGTTAATCAAGCAAGGGGTATTGCAAGGGATCATGCCAGCTCATGTGATATATACTCGCATCGATCCTAATCCAGCTGGCTTTTCACCTTATTGGTTACAACAAGTATTAAAGCAACAGTTGAATTTTAGCGGCAGCATTTTCTCCGATGATTTGAGTATGCATGGCGCGACCGTGGTGGGTGACATTAGTGACAGAGTTTATGCGGCATTAAGCGCAGGTTGTGATTTTGCTTTGGTATGTAATAGTCCTACTGAGGTTGCCTATCTGCTGCAACACTATCAATGGCAGCAGCATAAAGTAAGTCATATTGAGCCACTTAAAGCAGCCAACTTATATGCCGCAGACTTTGACCAAGTTATGCTCGATAAAGCCAAGTTGATTTGCCAACAGCTCAATTAAAAATCCAGTTGCAGTGCAAAACACAGGTAAGCCATAAACTGACGCGTGTGTTGGTATTGTTCTGTACAAAATTCTAAAAAATCTTGCGAACACACTTGCTGTTTGCTGATGGATTTGATGGCGATGAAGTCTTTGCGCTTTAGCTCTGCAATCATTGGGTGGTCTTTATCGTAGCCCTTTGGGGGGCGAATTAAGCTAGCACCAGAAAGTTCAAAGCCATTTTGCTGCATTGTTTCTAGGGCTTTTTGATAAGCCCTCGGATTGTCATCAAGACAACTGCGTATTTTTGCTAGCACTGCGGATTCGGGCCGCCAAATGCCGGCTCCGATAAAACAATTATCATTGGCAATATGAAGATATAATCCAGGGGCATGAACATCTTTACCCTGAAAGTGTCTAAATTGAATACCAATATTAGTTTTGTAGGGGGTTTTGTCCTTTGAAAATCGTGCATCCCTTTGGGGACGCATCAAACTGCCTCCCACTTTCTTGGGCACGGCAACAAAACGTTGACTAAATTGTTCAATACTTGGTTGCATTTGCTCAATAAATTGCAATGCTGGCGCTCTCACGAGTTGTTCATATTGAGGTTGGTTGCTCTTAAACCAATCCCGGTCATTATTGTTGGCTAATTCGGCTAAAAAATGAAATGTATTTTTGTTAAACATATGTGATTGGTCTTTTTTATTGCAGCTTACCTAATTGTTTCAGGTTTTGATAGGCAGACAATGCATTTTGCCGGGAATCTTTCAGGTCAACAATAGGATGTGGATAATCCCTAGCAAGCACAAAGTCACAGCTTTGTAATACGTTATTTGGAGCTTGCCATGGGGCATGGCGGTATTTGGGCGGCAATTTTTCTAGCTGAGGCAGCCATTTACATAGGTAGTCAGTGTTTTTATCAAACCGTTCCGACTGGGTAACGGGATTGAAGATTCGGAAATACGGTGCTGCATCCATACCACTGCCTGCTACCCATTGCCAACTGGCACTGTTATTGGCCGGGGAAGCATCAAATAGGGTTTGCTCAAACCATTTACAGCCATGCTGCCATGGGATCAGCAGGTTCTTAACTAACAAAGAAGCAGTGATCATCCGAACCCGGTTGTGCATATAGCCGGTGTGCCATAGTTCTCTCATACCAGCATCAACAATTGGGATCCCAGTGAGGCCTTGCTGCCACTTATGTAGTAATAACGGGTTATCAAGCCATGGAAAATGGTTAAACTTAGGGTTGATGTTTTCTCTATCCATATGAGGGTAATCCCTTAAAAGATAATGACTAAATGCTCTCCATGCCAGCTCAGATTTAAAGTGTTCAATATCATCTGATGGTGACAGCTGACATAAGTCGTGATGCATTTGCCTGACGGACAGTTCTCCCCATTCGATGGCCGCAGATAATAATGATGTATTGATTTGGGAGGGAATATTTCGACCCTGCTGGTAATTGTTGAACGCTTGTTGACAGAGTCTGCGCCATCTTTGCTGGGCGGAAGGTTCGCCAGGAGCACTGCCAGGCCAATTTTCAATGATTTTTTTACCCCATACTGATGTCATCTCTGGAACAAATTCAGTCTCGAGAGCCCCTCCTGGCAATGACAATAACTCAATGTTGTTTAACTGGGATGCCTGTTTTAATAATGGCTGCTTTTGTGCGTGTCGGTAAAAAGCTGAGAAAACTTTGTAAGCACTTTGGTCTGCTTTTTGTAGCGTTTGCAAGTCCCACAATAAATTAGCGTCCGTGAAATGCAGCTCAATATTGAGCTGTTGGCACAATGGCATCAACGTTTGCTCAAAAGCTTTATCTTCAGCAGATAGGCCATGTGCCATATACAAGCCTTGAATGTTGAATTGAGCCGCTGTTTCACGGATAAATGTTGCCATTGGTTGCGCTGCCAAATAAAGTTTGCCGCTGAGCTGTTGATTAAGTGATGCTAAGCTGTGTCCTAACCAAACTCTCGCAGCAGACCCCTTTGGAGGGCGAGCTTCCGCTGGGAAAACGACGACTGTGGGTAAATCGCTGGCGTTTACTAGGGCGGGGTTATCGTTGATTCTTAGATCTTTTCTCAAAAGCACTATGTTGATTTTTTTCATGGTTGGATTTCTTTAGCGTTGTGGTCAAAAATCTTGCCTGAATCACTCAGTTCAAGGTTTATCAATACTTTAACTAGCTTTTGTGCACATTGTTGTGGTTGCTGCCATTGTGAATTTTGCTTTTTAAATGGTGATGATAATGGGCTAAATACTGTTCCTGGGTGCAAAGCGATAACGCATGTTTGACGCTTTTGTCGTTTTAGTTGTATGGCGGTATTTTTAATCATCATATTTAGTGCTGCTTTAGAACTTCGATAACTGTACCAGCCTCCAAGACGATTATCGCTGATCGAACCTACCCGAGCAGATAAGGCTACCGCTAAGGTTAGGCTATGTTGCTTAAGCTTGGGGATAAGATACTTAAAAAAAAGCATAGGCACCAAGCAATTAGCTTCCATGGATTTTAGGAAGTGGCTACTCGAGAGGGCCTCTAAATTTTTTTCTGGCTGGTAGGATTTATCATGCAAAAACCCTGTTGCTACTATGATGGCATCTAATGATCCTTGGTCGATATGCTGCGCCAGCGCTTCTATGTTGTCTTCTGTGTAGTCTTCAACAGTCAAGCATTGAACATTGGTTGACGAAGGGACATGTGTGCGACTAACGGCAATGATCTGGTGCTTGCAGGCTAATTCATCGATGAGCGCACTGGCAATGGTTCCATGGGCGCCAATTACGGCTATGGTCGACATGTAGGCTCCAGCTATTGGTTTTTAGTTGGTACGCTGGTTACCTTAAAAAAGATTGCTAGCAACGATTTGGTAAACTCAATCAATCGAAGTCGCAACCATCAAGTGATTAATGACAGCAGCAAAACGAGCTTGCTATAATGCCATTTTAAATTGAGGAATTAAGTCCCATGGTACAAGCAACCGCAAAGCACCTATTAGTTGATACTGAAGCGCAGTGCAATGAAATCAAACAGCAAATTATAGACGGCGCCAGTTTTGAAGATATGGCTAAACAGCATTCAAATTGCCCATCTGCTGCTCAAGGCGGTGATCTAGGCAGTTTTGGTCCAGGGATGATGGTTCCACAGTTTGATAAAGTGGTTTTTAGCGCGCCTATCAATGAAGTGCAAGGACCTGTACAAACCCAGTTTGGTTATCATTTGTTGGTGGTCACTAGTCGCGGCTAACGCCTTGATAGGAGTTAACCAAGAGTCGTGATAAGGGTACCTCCAAAAGGATCCTTATTAACTCAAATACCAGTCAGTTAAGAACTGACTGGTATTACAGCCTTAGCTGGTATTTTATTGGCAAAGCCCTTGACTGTTGACGCTATCCATAGGCAGGGCACCACTGACAGTGTCTACACAAAAGTTGACTTCTACATTCCCCCCTAAGGCGCTAGTGGTTTTAAGGGTAACAGTGCCATCGCTAGCAGTTAATCCTGATACTGATTCATTCCAGCTGCCTGAAAAACGTCCGTTGACGGTGACTCCTGCAGCCGCAGTACCTAAGTTATCGGTAATAGTAACCGTTGCCGTACCGTATTTTTGGCCTCGACCTGCGCTTTGAGTGCCCGTGGTGATGCTACTTACTACTAGTGAGGTTGCTTCTTCACTGCCTTGACTGACGCTTAGCGTTTGCGTGGATGTTGCCTGTGCAGCGAGATCATCGGTGACGGTTAATGTCACGCTGTAATCGCCGCTAGCGCTAAAGGTGTGGCTGGTACTTACGCCGTTAGAGCTATTACCATCGCCAAAATCCCATTGATAACTGCTAATGCTGCCATCGCTATCACTCGAGGCAGAGCCATCAAAGTTACAGCTTAAGTCATTACAGGCATAATTAAATGCCGCGCTAGGGGGAGTATTTGCGCCACCCGCTTCACCTAGAATGACCACATTGTCTAAGGTGTAGCTATCCCCATTAAAACTGTTGGGGTCAATCAAAAATAAAAAGGCATCAATGCTGTTATCCGCTGTGGCGCCATCAATTCGCTCAAGAGTCATGAACCTTAAGGTCTGCCAACCATTGGCGTGTTCAATAAAGGCTTGGTATTTACTGTGGCGACCACTGGGGTAGTTGCTCGGGGTGGCAACCGATGAGTCTTCTAGTTGGATGAGGATTTCTTTGCCAATTAAATTAGGGTCTGTATTGTTAACATCCACCTCGAAAGCCTTATCGCCAACAATAAAGGCATTACCATCAGTAATAGCGTTGGTGCTATAGGCAATAACATCATATTGGCTGGCGCTGTCACGGCGGTAATCAAGCACCCCAGCGTTGACATTGTAGTTGCCAGTGGCCGAAGTTAAGCCCATGGCGCTTGAGCCATTAAAATCATCTAATACCGTTTCCGTGGAAAGGGCTTTACCAACATAAATAGGCGTACTGACTTCGCAGCCACCTGAAGTTACCGTTAGTGATTGGGTAGTGGCGGCACTTTGTGGGTCCCAAGTTACCTGGATATTATCGCCACTTCCACTTATTGTGCCACCTGTTACAGACCAAGTAGTATTGCCAGCTGAATTGATTACAGAATAGTTTTCTGTGCTTCCAGGGGCAGGTAAGTGGTTACCACTGAGATTAGGCTGACTGCCAGCGTATACTCGAACATAGTCCACTAGCAGTTGTTGCGGCAGTACCGAATCATCCACCGTACCGCCCCAACTACCGCCCACCGCTAGGTTCAAAATAAAATGAAAATTATTACGACCATCGAAGGGCCAATCTTCAGGTTGAACATCCTCTGCGCGGATAGAGGAATAGAGCATATTATCTAAATACCAACGAATTTCATCGGCTTGCCATTCAATGGCATAGGTATGGAAATTATCTGACCACTTGCCGGGCTGTTTGAGGATCCCTGCACCCATATGCGAGTTATCTGGCCAAGGTTGACCATAGTGGATGGTACCGTAGGCATTGTTGGCACTTTGTCCGACTGATTCAAAGATATCAATCTCACCGCTGATTGGCCAACCTTCAGCAGCATTACTTGGTAGCATCCAAAACGCGGGCCACATGCCTTGGCCGTCAGGAAATTTTAATCTGGCTTCAAAGCGGCCGAATGCCCATTCGCCGCTTTCAGGCATATTTGCTGTACGGATTCTGGCAGAAGTATATTGGGTGCCTTTTATGCGTTGTTTACGGGCTTCAATGGTCATTACACCATTATTGAGGGTGATATTATCTGCTTGATAATTTTGCAGTTCATCATTACCCCAGCCACACATGCCTGGGCCCTGATCACAGCCGTCACCAAGTTGGATATCCCAAGCGTTGGTATTAAGGCTGGATGCGTCAAAATTATCTTCCCACATGGGCAGCTGACATTGTTGCGCCAGCGCAGAATGGCTGTTGGTGAATAAGCCTATTGCAAGAGGTAATAGCATCACTTGAATAGGGGAATTGTTGGTTGTTGCCACAATATTTTCCTTATTTAATGGCTGATCCTGTTACCAACTTACTCCGACTAAGATTCGCCTTAATTAATCATGCGAAAGCAAAATGTAAGCGCTTTCTTTTTTAGCGTAGCAGTCGATTACTATTATTGGTAATAATGGTTGAGATTTATTTTGGTGTTGGTTGAAATTTAAATGATTATCAAGATGTGTATGTTTGTGGGCATAGACTCGGTCTTAAACCTTATCTACTAGAGTAAATGTAAAATAACTGTAAAGGTTAATATTTTGTTGGTGGGTTGTACTAGTTTTATTGGCTGCTAAGGAAAACAAAAAGTCGTAAGGGCAGGGAGCTTGATAAACGTAGCAGCGCTTAAATCATATTGACTTAGTCTTGTGGTTAGGCTGCCAATAACAAGGAAACAAACTATGCAAACTCTCAGTAAAAAATTGAAGGGGGGATTGGCGCTGCTTATTGCCAGTCTGATGTTAACCCCTGCTTATGCCACCCTTTGGTTCGACTTAGGTTATGAATCTGGCCTGTGGAACGATGGTAATCCATGGGTGGATTTACAAGAGCCATACCCAGATAGACAAGAAGCGAGTCAGGCCTATGCCCGTAGTGGCAGTTGGTCAGTCAGACATACCTTAAAAAAGGGCGATCTGAGTGGTGCTGTCAACAAACACAGAACCGAAAGCAGTACTCAAAACACCCCTAAAGCAGAACAGTTATTTTACGGTGTTAATACGGACTCTTGGTATGGATTGTCTATTCTATTAGATCCTAATGATTACGCTTACGATAGTGATGGTGAATCCATATTGCAGTGGAAAGAGCCTGGTGGTGGTACGCCTAATTTAACCCTTAAAACCGATGAAGGCGGCTTTAAGTTTTACCTGCGCTCAACCTCGGCCGATAATACTTACTTGCTTGGCAATTACCAACTTGGCGTGTGGTACGATTTTGTGTTCCACATATACCATAGCACCAGTGGCAGTGGCGTATTAGAAGTGTGGATGAAAACCGAAGCAGATAGTAACTATACCAAGGTCATTGATTATTCAGGCTCAACTAAAAGAGATACAAACTCCCAAGGTTACTTTAAGTGGGGTTTATATAAGTCTTCATGGGACAGTAAAAATACCGATTCAATCAGCCGGACGATTTACCATGATAATGTCCGCGTCGGCGAAAGCTTTGCAGAAGTTGACCCATCAGATGGTAACAATGGCGGTGGTGGCGGTTCTAACAATGCCCCAAATGTCAGTTTAGATAGTCCAACCGATGGTGCGCTGTATACCCAAGGGGATAATATCACCCTAGATGCGAGCGCCAGCGACAGTGATGGCACTATCAGCCAGGTTGATTTTTATGACGGCGTTAACCTACTGGGCAGTGATTCTAATAGTCCTTACAGCTACACCCTTAATAACGCTAGCCCTGGTACTTATGCCTTTAGCGCGGTTGCGACGGATGATGGCGGTGCTCAAACCACTTCTAATGTGGCCAATGTAACGGTTAATAGTTCAGGCTCTGGTACATTATTGAGCTATGAAGACTTTGAGTCGGGTTTAGGTGCTTATACAGATGGTGGCTCTGATTGTAAATGGTATGAAAATGGTACTTTGGCATTCGCAGGTGATGGCGCCCTGAATATCCAAGATGATTCGAACTCTGCAAATGCAGAGCTGACCAACGCGATCGATATCGACAGTGCCGGCTATACCAGCCTTACGGTTGAGTTTGCCTATCAAGCGGTTAGCATGGATAACAGTAACGAAGGCTTTTTATTAGAGTATTTTGATGGCACTAATTGGGTCATTATTGGCAGTTGGTATGAAACCACAGACTTTGCAAACGGACAGTTCTATCAAGAAAGCGTCACCATTACGGAATCTAATTACACTTTTCCAAGCAATATGAAAATTCGCTTTGTGGGTGATGGCAGCGGTAATTCCGATGATGTTTATATTGATGAAGTAAGGATTATTGCTAACTAACTTCCAGCAACGAAGCCCTATAAGATTACTTGTAGGGCTTGATCTGATGCCACTCATACAATACTGCTGCTTGGCCCTGGTAGTTACCTTGAGCATCAATCACATTCCAGACTATCGCTTTGTCAATTTGGAAGCGTTTACCGCTCTTGGATACCCGCACACCTTTATAGTCATCAACATAGCCAAATTGACTGACTCTTGCTAACAAACGGTCCCGTTCCGACTGCACCATGGCTTCGGCCGATAGCCGTGAGGGCAGGGTTATCAAATCTTCCAGCGAGTATTCAAACAGCTCAAGCGCGGCTTTATTGGCATAGTTAAAAATAGGATCTGATCCTGTGCCATGGGATAGCACCGCAAAGGGTGCGTTATCTAAGCTTTTATTGGTATGTAAATGCTTTTGTGTGATTGCTTTAAAGCTTGTGTGCAGCAGTTCCATTTGCCTGAGTATTTTATCCATTAGATTTCCAACTATTTTTTAATTATTAAAAGCAGTCTTAACAAGAGGCTGTTTAGTGCCCAAAGCGATAGTTTGTTTTCAAATTAGACAGTTACCTGATGCTAATGTAAGTTTGGAATATAAATAAAGAGCAAGGATGCAATTAATGGAAAAATCACTTCCTAAATTTACAATTGGGGCTATCGCAACAGCACAAGCTATTGCGCTGACTCTGCTTTACCAAAGTATCGAACATCAAGTTTGGCCAGCAACCAACTTAAGCTGGTTAATCGCGCTGGTCACTTTGAGTATCAGCTTGCCATCTTTATTACTTTTTTGCATTAAGGGCGATAATGTTAAATCATCTTTGAAGTACTTATTGCCATTTACATTGCTAATATCTTTGCTAGGGGCTTATGTTGGCTATCAGCAGGAACCCCAAGAGCGGCTTGATAATTTCATCGTTGTCATAATATTTATCTTCACTACTTTGGTCGCTTGCTTTAAGGCCTTGATGTATATCCAGCAGTATTTGACTAAGCATGATATTAACTATCAGCAAATGTTTAGTTTATCTTGGCAAAACGGCATTATCTTTTTAGAAAGTAACCTGTTTACTCTAATCTTTTGGCTTATTCTGCTACTCGGCGCCGCGCTCTTTAATGTTTTAGGGATCACTTTCTTTATGGATCTATTGAAAGAGAGTTGGTTTGTTATCCCTGTGCTCACGCTGGCTTTTTCTTCTAGCATTATTATTTTTCGCCAGATTGACCACACTGCTGATTATATCGCGGTTGTTTTACAAAGCTTGATGAAGTTTTTACTGCCCATTTTAGCGATTATCTCGATTTCATTTTTAATTACGCTGCCAGTGGTTGGTGCCCAAAAACTTTGGGATACCGGCTCTGGAAGCTTGTTATTACTCTGGCTACAGGCATTAACCTTATTTTTTACTAATGCAGTGTTTCAGCCTGGTAAGCAAGTCCAAATCTATCGCCCTTATATTAAGAAGCTGGTGGTAACTGCCATTGCTATTTTACCTATTTATAGTGCCATATCAGCCTATGGCTTGTGGCTGCGAGTTGAACAATATGGGCTTTCGGTTGACCGTTGCTGGGCGTTACTTATCTGGTTTTTACTTGCTTGTTTTGCTATTGGCTATTTAGTGGCGCTGATCCGTGATCGTGAACATTGGCTTATTGGTGTGGGGAAGATTAATATTCAGATGGGAAGAGGGGTATTATTGACAATGTTATTAGTGAATACTCCTTTGTTAAACTTCCAATCTATTTCTGCAAACTCCCAGGTTTCACGCTATTTGTCCAACCCAGAAATAGAAATTGATTTTAGCTACTTTGAACGTAGCTTAGGCCGACAAGGTTATCTTGCTGTATTGGATGTTCGGGCACAACTGAGTGAGTCTGAACAGTTAAGGATTGACAAGATGTATGCCAAAAAGCTTAAAAATGATGAGCAATACACTCTAGTCCAGTTTAAAGAGAACAGCAGCTATTGGCCAAATCAACAATCCTTTGATGCAAGTTTGATTAATGCTGTGTATCAAGATGCAGAGAAGCGAAGATATGGCCGTAGGCCCAATAGCGAGAGTTATTACTTTATTGCGATTGATTTAAATAATGATGATGAAGCGGAGTACATTGTCATTAAAGAGGATCACAGAATCACTAATGCCTATTTATGGACTATGGCTGAACAATGGCAGCGGAGGTATTTGAGCGTGAGTAATAAAGACGCCAGAGCCTTCAGGGAAGCGATAAAATCTAATCAGGTTAGTGTGATTAAACCTAAATACAATGATGTAAAAATAGGGGATAGTCTTATTCAGGTTAATTGATGGCTGTATGTGGACACCTCTTATGCAGATACAAAAAAGCCCCACCAAATGGCGGGGCTCGAAATCACTTAACGGTTTAGGTTAATGATTATAGACAAGCTTCAGGAGCAACGAACTCTAGGCCGTGTGCTTCAGCAACTTCTTTACATACGATCTTACCGTGGATTACGTTTAGACCGTTCATTAGGTGTTGGTCAGCTTCTAGTGCCGCTTTGTAGCCTTTGTTCGCTAGAGTGATGATGTACGGTAGAGTCGCGTTGTTTAGTGCGAAAGTAGACGTACGAGCAACAGCACCTGGCATGTTAGCTACACAGTAGTGAACTACGTCATCAACGATGTAAGTTGGATCTTGGTGAGTGGTTGCTTTAGAAGTGGCGATACAACCACCTTGGTCAATTGCAACGTCAACGATAGCAGCGCCAGGCTTCATCGCTTTGATGTGCTCAGCAGTTACTAGCTTAGGCGCAGCAGCACCTGGGATTAGTACGCCACCAATTACAAGGTCAGCTTCTAGTACGTGACGCTCGATTGCATCAGCAGTTGAGTAAACAACCTTAGCAGTGTTACCAAACTGAACGTTTAGTGCACGTAGGGTGTCGATGCTGCGGTCAAGGATAGTTACGTCAGCGCCCATACCAGTTGCCATTTGAGCAGCGTTACGGCCAACCATACCACCACCGATGATTACTACTTTAGCAGGCTCAACACCAGGTACGCCACCTAGTAGCATGCCACGGCCGCCACGGCTTTTCTCTAGAGCTTGTGCACCAGCTTGGATAGACATACGACCAGCAACTTCAGACATTGGCGCTAGTAGAGGTAGGCCACCACGGTTGTCAGTTACGGTTTCGTAAGCAATACATACAGCTTTTGATTTAACTAGGTCTTCAGTTTGTGGAAGATCTGGTGCAAGGTGTAGGTAAGTGAATAGAATTTGGTCTTCACGAAGCATTGCACGCTCAACCGCTTGTGGTTCTTTAACCTTAACGATCATGTCAGCAGTAGCGAATACTTCTTTAGCTGTTTCAATGATGCTTGCGCCAGCATCGATGTAATCTTGGTTGCTAAAGCCAATGCCTTCACCAGCATTGGTTTCAACGATAACTTGGTGACCGTGTGCTACTAGCTCACGTACGCTTGATGGAACCATACCTACACGGTATTCGTGGTTTTTGATTTCCTTAGGTACACCAATAATCATAATACAGCCTCTTATTTTACATATTTATTTAGTTGTAGTGTTTTGTTCTTCAATAAGATGAATTATCATCAGCATTGTGCACATTTTTAGTGCTACACCGAGTGATTTAAAGTATAGTTTCACTTGAGTAGAGGATGTCTCTAAAAAACATGATTACATAGATAAAAAAATTGTTTTTCTAAGGAAGTAAGGTAGAAAATATGGCTTATAACAAAAATAAGCAATTAAAGGACTTGGATCGCATAGATCGTAACATTCTTAACGAATTGCAAAAAGATGGCCGAATTTCAAATGTAGAATTATCTAAGCGTGTTGGTTTAAGCCCAACACCCTGTCTTGAGCGCGTTAAACGTTTAGAAAAATCAGGTTACATCAGTGGCTATACTGCATTGGTTAACCCGCATTATTTAGGTGCGTCACTGTTAGTGTTCGTAGAAATCACTCTTAATAGAGATACCCCTGATATTTTCGACAAGTTTAACAAGGCGGTTCAATCCTTAGATGATATTCAGGAATGCCACCTAGTTTCAGGTGATTTTGACTATTTATTAAAAGCTCGCGTATCGGATATGTCTGCTTACCGTAAGCTATTAGGGGAAACCCTGTTAAAACTTCCATGTGTTTCTGATACCCGTACTTATGTGGTGATGGAAGAAGTTAAACAATCTAACCGTATTAATCTAAAGCCACAGGAAGCATAATCTACTGCTTTTTTGGTTTTATAAAGGGAGCTTCGGCTCCTTTTTTTGTTTTAAAAGAGTATCAAACAATAATTTACAGCACAGAGGAAGGCTAAGTCTGACTGTTAGCTTACTTTAGACAGTTGAAATGTATGCTAATTTTGGCAAATCATTATAGACTCTGGTATTGTTAAACAATTACAAAACCAAAATGATAGGACTGTATTTTGGCTGAGCAATCATTTAAGCCAATGACTGGTATTGATCGCCTTCTCGAAGGGGGGTTAATTTTCAGCGCGATATTGGCAACTATTCTTCTTATTGCCTTGAGCACTTTTGACATGGGCGACCCCAGCTGGAGTCAAAGTGGAACTAATGATGCTATCGAAAATGTTGTAGGCATTGTTGGAAGTTATAGTGCTGATATTTTATTTTTTAGCTTTGGTTATAGTGCCTATTTGTTTCCATTTATGATCATGGGCTGTGGCTGGCTTATTTTTAAGCAGCACCATAAGTTTATTGAGGTTGATTACTTTTCGGTGGGCCTGAGGTTACTCGGCTTTGTGCTAATGATCCTTGGTCTGAGCGCGCTAGCGAGTATGAATATGGATCTTCTGTATGTATTTAGTGCGGGAGGTTTTGTTGGCGATCTCATTGTAATTAGTTTGCTGCCTTATTTTAATTCTTTAGGTACTACGCTAGTGCTGTTATTTTTCGTTGGTGCTGGTTTCACTTTGTTAACGGGGATTAGCTGGATAGCGGTAGCAGATTTTATAGGCAAGTTAACCATCAATCTGGTCAAAATATGTGTCAAATTGCCGCTAAAAATACGCAATTGGTATCAGCTTCAACAACAGCGAAAACAACAACAGCTCGCCGAACAACAGACGCAGCAAGCGAAAGCGGTACTCGCCGAACCTGAATTGCAAGCAATTGCACCACAATCTAGCCAAGTAAAAGAGTCAAAGTTAACGATACATACCGAAACCCTTGATGATGAGTTTAGTATAGATTTCGATAATATTGATGACAACGAGGAGAACTTTAGCTTCGATTCTGAATTAACTCCGGAACCGACGATGAGTCCTAACGATATGGATAGCCAATCACCTGAGTTGACTCAGGCGAAGGTCGTTGATGGGATCATTGTATTACCTGAGAAGCCTAAGCCAGAACCCATCACTTTACCGGATATCTCGCTTCTTGACGTGCCTAACCGCAGTGAAAACCCAATTTCTAGAGAAGAGCTCGAAGCGGTTGCGCGCTTAGTGGAAGCCAAGTTAGCGGACTTTAAAATTATCGCAACGGTTGTTGATGTGTTCCCAGGTCCAGTGATCACCCGTTTTGAGTTAGATTTAGCCCCAGGGGTCAAGGTCTCAAAGATCTCCAGCTTAGCGGTCGATTTAGCTCGTGCACTTTCTACCTCTAGAGTGCGTATTGTTGAAAACATTCCCGGTAAGTCAGTCATTGGTCTTGAATTGCCGAATAAATTCCGTGAAACCGTATTTATGCGAGATGTACTGGACTCGAAAGCCTTCGCTGAGTCTAAGTCACACCTGTCAATGGTGTTAGGAGCCGACATTGCTGGTAACCCTGTCGTAGTCGATCTTGGCAAGATGCCGCATTTGTTGGTTGCAGGAACAACAGGTTCTGGTAAATCTGTTGGTGTGAATGTGATGATTGTGTCATTGCTTTATAAAAGCAGCCCTGAAGATGTGCGCTTTATTATGATTGACCCGAAAATGTTGGAACTATCGGTGTATGAGGGGATTCCTCATTTGCTGACCGAAGTGGTGACCGACATGAAGCAGGCGGCAAACTCTTTACGTTGGTGTGTGGGTGAGATGGAGCGTCGTTATCAATTAATGGCCGCCCTTGGCGTGCGCAATATTGCAGGTTATAACGCTAAAGTTAAAAAAGCCGCAGAAAAAGGTGAGCCGATTTGGGATCCGTTGTGGGATCCCAATGTTAACTTTGGTTCCCATCCACCTGCGCTAGAGAAACTGCCTTCTATTGTGGTAGTGATTGATGAATTTGCTGACATGATGATGATTGTGGGCAAGAAGGTGGAAGAGCTAATTGCCCGTATTGCGCAAAAGGCGAGGGCGGCTGGTATTCACTTGATTTTAGCCACCCAGCGTCCATCGGTGGATGTTATTACCGGTCTGATTAAAGCCAACGTACCTACCCGTATGGCGTTCCAAGTTTCATCAAAAATTGATTCGAGAACCATTTTGGATCAGCAGGGCGCGGAAACTCTGTTAGGCATGGGGGACATGCTCTATATGCCACCGGGCAGCAGTCAGCCTGAGCGTGTGCATGGTGCTTTTGTGGACGATCATGAAGTGCATCGTGTGGTTGCCGACTGGAAAAGCCGTGGTGAACCCCAATATATCGATGAAATTCTTCAAGGTGGTGCTGATGGTGAACAGGTACTATTGCCTGGTGAGCAATCAGAAGCCGAAGAAGAACTTGATGCGCTTTACGACCAAGCGGTTGAATTTGTCACTCAAACTCGTAAAGGTTCAATTTCTAGTGTTCAGCGCAAGTTCAAGATAGGTTATAACAGAGCCGCTAGAATAATAGAATCAATGGAAGCCCAAGGGGTGGTAAGCCCTCCAGGCCATAATGGTAATAGAGAAGTACTGGCACCTCCACCAGTTAGAGAGCAATAGATGATAAAAAGAATTGTCGCCCTGTGTTTATTTGCGGCACCAACATTCGCTGATGATGCAACTGATTTAAAACAACGACTGCTAGCGATGGCGGACTTCAAAGCTGATTTTACTCAGAAAGTGAACGATGAAAATAATCAATTAATAAGCCAAGGTAGTGGTCAATTAGGGTTTGATTTTCCAAATAAATTATTTTGGCATGGGCAACAACCAGATGAATCTGTGCTAGTCGTCGATGGTCAAAATGTATGGTTGTATAACCCGTTTATTGAGCAAGTAAGCATTTTTAATATGCAACAGGCAATAGCGGCCTCGCCAGTTACGCTGTTGGTTCAGCCCAATCAAGGACCTTGGCAAGATTATCTGGTGAGAAAGGATGGACACTGTTATCAAATTACCCCGAAACAGACAAAGGGGCAAAATGTATTAGCGGTTGATGTCTGTTTTAAAGGTAGCACTATTTCTTCCTTTGCATTAGTTGATGCACAGGCTAATGTCAGCCAATTTACCCTAGCACAACAGCAAGCCTTGACCGCTGCTGATGCAGAGAAATTTCAATTCGAATTGACGCCTTTTATGGATGTGGATGATCAAAGGCCACAAGGTGACTGATCCTTTGTTTGATCAAGCAGACTTGCATCAACCGCTCGCGGCGAAAATGCGCCCTAAGACCCTAGATGAGTATCTAGGGCAGGGGCATTTGCTAGGGGAAGATAAAGGCCTTTATAAAGCGATTAAAAGTGGTCGTGCCCATTCCATGATTTTATGGGGACCACCAGGAACTGGCAAAACCACCCTCGCAGAGCTCATCGCCAGTTACATTGATGCCCATGTTGAGCGTATTTCAGCGGTCACCAGTGGCGTTAAAGAAATTCGCAGTGCGATTGCCAGTGCCAAAGAACAAGCAGCCATGCAAGGGCGTAAAACCCTGTTATTTGTGGATGAGGTGCATCGTTTTAATAAAGCTCAGCAGGATGCTTTTCTACCCTTTATTGAAGATGGCACGGTGATCTTTATTGGTGCCACCACAGAAAACCCATCCTTTGAGCTTAACCGCGCGATTTTATCCCGAGCAAGGGTTTACCAAATAAAACCGGTAAGTGAGCAGGCACTAGCCGAAATTATCACCAGAGCATTAACCGATGAAACCCGAGGTTTAGGGTCAAGACACCTAATCCTGCCAGGGGAATGCCTTAATGCTATTATTGCTCAATGCCATGGTGATGCTCGCAATGCCCTGAATATTTTAGAGCTGGCCGCCGATCAACTCAGTGATGGCGACAGTTTTAGTCTAGAGGGCATTAATCAGGTTATTGGTCATAACGCTGCCGCCTATGATAAGGGCGGTGATGTTTTTTATGACTTAATTTCTGCCTTTCATAAATCCGTGCGCGGCTCTAACCCCGATGCGGCGTTATATTGGATGTCACGCATTATTGTCGCTGGTGGCGACCCGCTTTATGTGGCTAGGCGATTATTAGCCATTGCCTCAGAAGATATCGGTAATGCAGATCCCAACGCTATGACCGTTGCCTTGAACGCTTGGGAGTGTTTCCACCGGGTGGGCCCAGGGGAGGGCAACCGTGCAATAGCCCAAGCTGCGGTATACTGTGCGGTTGCGCCCAAAAGTAACAGTGTTTATACCGCCTTTAAAGCGGCCCTTGAGGCCGCTAAGCAAAGCGGCCATGAACCAGTGCCTAACCATCTTCGAAATGCGCCCACCCAGTTGCTGCAAGACCTTGATTACGGCAAGGGCTATCGCTATAGCCATGATGAGCCTAATGCATTTTCTGCGGGGCAAGAATTTATGCCCGATGCGCTGCAAGGAACGGAGTTTTATCAACCAACAGGCCGTGGGCTTGAGAAAAAAATTGCAGATAAATTAAGCCAGTTACGCCGCTTAAACAGGGAGGCCAAAGACTAAAATGCTGACAAATCTGCTGTGTGTTGCTGTTGGTGGTGCGATTGGCGCAAGTTTTCGCTATTTTACTTCATTAATTGCCATTTCATGGTTTGGAACAGGCTTCGCTTTTGGTACACTTGCGGTAAATTCTATAGGCTCATTTTTAATGGGCATTCTGTGGGGATGGAGCCAAGTCTCTGAACTGACAGAACCATGGCGATTGTTTATTGGAGTGGGGCTATTAGGAGCCTTTACAACTTTTTCGACTTTCTCCATTGAAACCTTACTGATGTTCCAGCAAGGACAGTGGCTACAGGCCGGTTTTAATATTTTGCTGAACCTAGTGATTTGCCTTGTGGCGGTCTATCTGGGGCAGCAGTTGATTTTATCTAGAGTGTAATAAAAATTATGTTAGATCCTAAATTTCTAAGAAATGAAATTGAGAGCACCGCAGAGCAACTTGCAAAGCGTGGCTATATTCTTGATATCAGTAAGCTTAATGAGCTTGAAGAGCGTCGTAAGTCATTACAAGTTGAGACAGAAGAACTGCAAGCAACTCGTAACTCTAGTTCTAAATCAATTGGCCAGGCTAAAGCTCGTGGTGAAGATATCGCACCATTGTTAGCCCAAGTTGCTGATCTTGGCGATAAATTAGATGCGAAAAAAGCACAACTAAACGAATTACAAAATGAATTAAATGATATTTCTGCCGGAATTCCAAATATCCCAGATGAGTCAGTCCCCTATGGTAGTTCAGAAGATGACAACGTTGAAATTTTAACCTGGGGCGAACCAAAGTCTTATGATTTTGAAGTAAAGGATCATGTCGATCTTGGGGAAGCTCTTGGTGGTTTAGACTTTAAATCAGCGGTAAAGATTACTGGTTCACGCTTTATTGTAATGAAAGGGCAGATTGCTCGTATGCACCGTGCGCTAGCGCAGTTTATGCTAGATACCCACGTCGATAAGCATGGTTACACTGAAACTTATGTCCCTTACTTAGTCAATGCAGACAGCCTGCGTGGCACCGGTCAGTTGCCAAAGTTTGGTGAAGACCTATTCCACACCAAGCCTGCAACTGAAGAAGGTCAGGGCCTAAGTCTGATCCCAACCGCTGAAGTACCAGTGACTAACCTCGTTCGTGACAGCATTGTTGAGGAAAAAGAACTGCCACTTAAGTTTACTGCGCATACTCCGTGTTTCCGCTCTGAAGCGGGCAGCTATGGTCGTGATACAAGAGGTCTCATCCGTCAGCACCAGTTTGACAAAGTTGAAATGGTACAAATTGTAAAACCTGAAGACTCAATGGCTGCGCTAGAGCAGTTAACCGGTCATGCCGAAGCGATTTTACAGCAACTAGAACTGCCTTACCGTAAAGTGGTTCTGTGTACCGGTGATATGGGCTTTAGTGCTGCTAAAACCTATGACCTAGAAGTATGGCTGCCAGCTCAAGACACTTACCGTGAAATCTCAAGCTGTTCTAATATGGGAGATTTCCAGGCTCGCCGGATGCAAGCTCGTTTTCGTGCTACTGGTGCTAAAAAGCCTGAACTTGTCCATACTCTTAATGGTTCAGGATTGGCTGTGGGGCGTACTCTAGTGGCAGTACTTGAGAACAACCAACAAGCAGACGGTTCAATTGTGGTGCCAGAAGTATTGCGTCCATACATGGGCGGCCTAGAGAAGATTGGCTAAGGCTGGTTTTGTTTATCAAAGGAAGGGCCTGCCCTTCCTTTTTTTATCGAGTAACAAATGGATTTTGGAGGGGTGATGGCTGCAGAAAGTTTAGTGTTATTGGTCAATGTGATCATTTTATGTATCGCATATTTTTATGTTTATCCCAAATTCGTAAAAGATAATCTTAAAGCGCTAACGATGAATGATATTGTCAGTAATATTGTGGCACTTGTGGTGATTGGCAGTCTTTATGGTGGCACTGAGCAAACCTTCTCTTTACTGTTGTTTGAGGTTGATTGGTTCTGGTTTACCTTGATCACTTTCTTTTTGATGGAAGCACCGTTTGCTTTAGCTTATCTAAAAAAATATAAGCCCCAATAATTCAAACAGCATAATTGTTATCTAATCATAGTGCCATTCGACAGCCACATCGGCGAGATTAATTTTCAGTCACTGTCAGTATATAAGATAAGTTTTTTAAACCAGAAATCGCATTAGAGTTAATGCTTATCTTACCACCTATATAAATATACTTGCCTTCAATTCCAGGGCTTATTACTTGTCTGACAGAGCCATTTTTATATTCTTTATTATTATATCTAAAGACCAAACCGCTAAATGAAATATTGGCGTCGGCAGCAAGTGGGGTCAGGCTAATGTTTATGCTGGCATTGGTATCAGAACGGATTAAATATTGTCCTTCATAATAATTAGTCGTGACTAAGTCGGCATTGGTTGAATTGCCTAAGGCTCCATTAGTGTCGATTTGAAATGTTGCCTTACGATTCGTCTTGTAGATGTCAGGTACACCTAGCGGTTGAACTTCAGTGATATAGATTTCAGCAGAAACGATATTTGATAATGACATGGCCATAATCACTATAAAAATGTTAACAATTTTCATGATTTACCTATGAGCATGTTACTGTAAAGTCTATTTTTTATACCACTTTAATTCTAAAATGTCTAAGTTGAGTCGTTATTTTGACAACTCAAGGCTTAATAGACAATAAATTGACTATTTTAGTGGTTAATTGTTGAGCGTTTGTTTGTTTTTTGTTAACATTTTCTGGTGCGGGTAGGGTGGTACCGTATGACACTTGTAATGACTATGTCAGCACAGTGGATTTAATTAATTATTTAAGCCAATCAGATGGTTGAGGTTAACTATGAACAAGAAAATTGTATTTCTTGGCTTGCTAGTAAGTGGTGCCGCTACGGCAGCAGATTTTGTTGGTAATGTTAGTTTTACTTTACTTACCCCCATTACTGCTACTGAAGATAATGCTTTATCTTTAGGCAATATTATCGCTAAAAGTGGTGATTCCTGTACCGTAGCGCCAGGTTCAAGTACCGCAACAGGTGCAGCCTGTTCAGCAGGGGGGACGGTAAGTTCAGCAAGTTTTACTGTAAGTGGTGAAACTGGTACTTCGGTAAATGTTGCTATTTCCGGTGAGGATACCAGTATTACCGATGTCACTTTTACTCCAGATATTGGAGGGGTTAACAGTCTGTCCTTGGGCGGTACAGGTTCAGCTACGTTAGAGGTGGGTGGAACCGTAAATATTACCGGAGCTTCTGCTCCTAACGGTACGCAAAGTCTAACTTATACCTTAACTTTGACCTATTAATATTTTCCCCGCCTTTGTGCGGGGATTTTTTGAGGGAACATGGATAAGCTTTTTGCTATATTTTGCTGGTTAATCATGAGTGCTCCTTGTAGCGCTACTTTGCTTATTAACCCTACTCGCGCTGAACTTGATGATAAACGAAATAGCAGTGCGGTTTTTGCCGTCATTAATAAATCTAATAAACCAGCTCGCTTTAATATTTTTTTTGAAGACAAGCAACAATTAGCTGATGGCACTTATTTAACTTTAGCAAACGAGCCTTATCTTAATCAGTTAATTCGCTATTCACCTAGGCGAGTTAGCTTGGCGCCCGAGCAAGCGGCGAATGTTCGCATGGGG
The DNA here is from genome assembly GCF_010993985.1 of Paraferrimonas sp. SM1919. Lineage (GTDB taxonomy): Bacteria > Pseudomonadota > Gammaproteobacteria > Enterobacterales > Shewanellaceae > SM1919. Next base: position 46,662 of record NZ_WINH01000004.1, read on the forward strand.
CTTCGTTTAACGCCTAACATTAGACAAGGTGAATATCGAAGTTATTTAGCCTTTCAACAAATTCCAGCCCCTGAGTTGAAGAATGAATCTGCGCCGGGAGACGACATTTCCATAAAAATAAGTGCATTATTAAAGATTGCCGTTCCCGTAATTGTACGCGTAGGTACGTTAAGTGCAGATATTGCTATCGCCGATAGTCAGCTGTCTATTACAAATGATGGCCCAAACCATTATCAAGTGTCGATAACGTTATCAAGGCTTGGCAGCCGCAGTAGTTATGGTGATGTTGAAGTTATTGATTATGAAACCCAAGAAAGGGTTGGCTTACTGAGAAATGTTGCAGTATATACAGAGTTGGTCGAACGACGTTTGACTGTGCCCTTAAAACCCGGTCATTATCGCAAGTTGATTGTTCGTTATACCGAATCTAAGCGATTGAATGATGCCAAGATAGCAGAAACGATAATTACTCTGTAATACATTTTTTAGAGGGATCTTTGAAATTTTATTTTGGTCAAATCGTGTTTGCTGCAAGTATTACCGTAGTAGGCAGCTTTTTCCCTAAGGCTAATATCAAGTCAGTACAAATTAATCATTTACAAGTGTCAAATAGTTTGACACCAGTGGGTACTGTTGAAGCATTGCCACAGCCACAGCCACAGCCACAGCCACAGCCACAGCCACAGCCACAGCCACAGCCACAGCCACAGCCACAGCCACAGCCGCAGCCACAAGTGATGTCAGTCAGCACTTTGCCAGTTAATGCCGTGGCCAATAAAAATATCATTTCCCCACAGTTTGGGGATACAAAGCAACCATCAAGCGCCAATTCGGTCAATGCCTCCATACCAGCATTTAACCGTTTACCAAATTTAATTGCTATTGAAATTCAGCAACCAGCGAGTGGGACGAACAATTGTCAGAGGATCATTAAGCCATATCAGTTGTTCGAAGCAGCCCAAGAACTCTTTTTAGTGACCCAATTGATTTATGGAGAGCTGACGTTATCCCAAGATTTTTTTGTTTATTTTGATGGCGACGACTACTACCTCCCTATTGCCTTACTATCAGAGCTGCTTCTGCTTCCATTGGATTACGATATAAAAACCCGACAGCTACAGGGGTGGTATGCTAAAGAAAACAATCGTATTGCTATTGCTAATGGTTTGATGAACTACTCCGCGATGAACGGTAATTGCTCAACTGAGCAAGTCACAGGCTATTTTGATGCTTGGGATATGTATTTAAGTACCAGTGAAATTGCTCAGATGCTAGGGCTAGAATTGGCATTCGAACCTGCTCGTCAAATTTTAACATTAAAAGAAAACCCTTCGATCCCCTTTTCCAGATTAAAAGCGAGACAGGAAAAGTTTCTTCGTTATCAAAACCAAAAAGCAAAACAATCGAATAGGAATAGCAAACAGATAAACAGCAGCACTGCTTGGTTAGGCGATTTGGCGTTAGATGTCAATTTAACTGCCAAAGCATCTGCGAATGATCACTTAACTGAGCAGTCACTTAACCTCACTGCACAATCAAAGTTAGATGTCCTTAAACATAATACTTATATGCTTTATAGCCAAGATGAATCTGAGACGCGATTAAGAGGTTATGTTGAAAAGTATCAGCAAGATCAATGGTTAAAGTATTACCAATTGGGAAACATAAACAGTCCATCGTTGCCATTAACTTCAGATTCATTTTATGGCAAAGGGCTTCAGCTTTTAGCCGGTAGTCAGTTTTTAAATGATACCGCAAGCTTTGTTGTTCAGGGCGAGGTTCAACCAGATTGGGATGTAGAGCTTTATCGGAATAATACCTTAATTGAACTGATCAGAGTCGGCAATGAAGGGCAATATGTTTTTCAAAATGTCCCTATGTCTAGGGGGGTGAATTACTATCAGTTACGTTTTTATGGCCCGAATGGAGAGGCAAAAGTGGAGAACTTCACCCGCAGACTTGAGTCAGGCAATGCTGAACAGCGGGTCTTAGGGGTTGCCTTTTCGGCAATGGAGGCTGAATTTGGTAATGATAAACAATACGATTTACAGCTTAATTATTCTCCCTTACAGTCTTTGAGTTTGGCCCTTGGCGTTAACCAGCAACAGCCCCAAGATGAACAACAATTAGCCACCAGTCGTGCATCTGTAAATTGGTTTTCTGACGAATCCTTATGGCAATTTAACCTGATCACTGATGGTAGCAACCTTGGCTATGGTTCAAAAATCCAAGGGGGCAGCCAGTTATTTGACTGGACCTTAGAGTGGGACAGATACAATCAAATCAACACATTTAAAAGCCAGAAGAGGAACTTGTATCAAAGACTATCCGGTAAAGTGTTTGGTGGCATAGAGGATACTTCTTTTAATTGGACTCTGATTGGTGATGTGAGTGATTACAAAGATGGCAAGCGCTTTCTTGATATGAGGTTAGTTAAGTCTATTAACTATCAGGGGATCATATTTACTAATAATTTTACATGGCAAAATAATAGCTCAGGTTACCTAACCAGCAACGAACTTCAATTTTCAGGAAGGTTTGCGGGTTGGCAATTGAGGGGACGGAGCGCCATTAAGATTTCACCTAATTGGGGATTGGATCAAATTGCATTCTCTGCGACTAAGAATTTTGGCTCGCCATTAAATTATCTTGCTGAGTTGAATTATTTACCCAGCAGTCGAAATCAATATCGTTTACGAAATGCACTTTCTTACGACTTTAGTGCCGGTACAATAAGGGCTTCATTGGATAACTCTAGTGGTGGAGAGTGGTTAGCGCTATTAAATTGGCGGAGTTCTTTATTGTGGCAAATCGATGACAGTCAATTTGATATCAGTCGAAGCTCCCATCTTAATACCGGGGCTGTATTGATCCGCACTTTTTTAGATGATAACGGTAATGGAAAGTGGGATGATAATGAGCAGCCATTACCAAATGTGTCATTCCTGGGCCATCGAGATCCTCAAAAAATGTCCAATGAAAAAGGCGAGTTATTGATCTCGCATTTGCGTACTCGAAGAAATCATAAATTAACGCTTAATGAAGTCAGTCTAAGCGATCCTTTTTATATTCCCCGTTATGAAATGCTTGATGTGGTATCCCATGCTGGCCACATTACTAAGATTGATTTTCCGATTTTAAATACATCAGAAATCGAGGGTATTTTATTAGAAGATGGGGAGTTAGCTGTTGGCCAAGAGTTAGTTTTAAAGGCCATTGAAGCAGAGCGAGAATATAATACCGTCTCAGAATTTGATGGTGTGTTTTTATTTGAACGACTTTTACCAGGAAATTATGAGTTAAAACATAAAGGTAGAGTGCTAACAACAATAAACCTTGCTGCGGGTCAATATTTGGAACTTGAAAGAATAAATATATAACCAAAAATTCCCTATTTTTTTGAGGGAAGTTTTCATGTTTGGCTAAACTTAGGCTCTGTAGTATCGGAGCGCTTATGATAAAAGTTATGTTAGCAATAACTTTGGTTGGAAAGGCTGTGTTTGAAATCGTGCCAGATCCGTCCAATGTTGATCAAAGCGAGTTGGCTCAATCGCAGCAAGCTCAAAATTTCGTTAGTATGCAGTGTCAAGGTGAGCAATGCAGTAATGGCAACTTAGCGGTTGTAAATCTTTCTAATCAGACTAATTCGGTGCAAGTTAGGATATTACCAGTAAAACAAGGTGATATCGTACCAACTTTTACAAGTGGCGGTAGCAATAAGTTAATAGCACCAGGTAGTGACGTTTCGCTTACGGTTGAAGATAGCAATGACTTAGAAGCAGAACACTATTTTATTGAACTGACTTACGAATAGGGTGTTGTGCCTCTAGTCGGCCCGAACAACGGTTTTGTCTCCATTAGTGCTAAAATCAAGCATGCAATAAATCAAAATAAAAAAGGCCAGCGTTCTAAGCTGACCTTATCGATAGGGGTAGATGTTATTTAACCTTCATACCTGGCTCTGCACCTTGGTGTGGCTCAAGTATGAACAGATCTTTACCACCTGGGCCAGCAGCGAGCACCATACCTTCTGACACACCGAAGCTCATTTCACGGGGGGCTAGGTTAGCCACCATTACCGTTAGCTTGCCTTCGATGTCTTCTGGGGCGTAGGCTGACTTAATACCCGCAAATACCTGCTTGGTATCGCCGCCTAGGTCTAGTTCAAGGCGAAGCAGTTTGTTGGCTTTTTTCACATGCTCAGCTTTAGCAATGCGGGCGATACGTAAATCGACCTTAGCAAACTCATCAAAAGTGATGGTTGGGGCAATTGGGTCGACTTCTAAATGATTTACCTGTGGCTTTTCTTCTACTACTGGTGCTTGTGCTTCAAGCGACTGCTTTGAGTCTTCAACCATTTGCTCAACGTGTTTCGGATCGATACGTTGCATCAGCGCTTTAAACGGTGCGATTTGGTGATCCACAAGTTGGTTGTTAATTGCGTCCCAAGTAAGCTCAACACCAATAAAGCTTTCTACTTTCTCACATAGAGTTGGCAGTACAGGTTTTAGGTAAGTTAACAGAACTTTGAACAGGTTGATGGCTAATGAGCACACTTCATGGGCTTGCGCCTGAGTCGCTTCATCTTTTACTAACTGCCATGGTGCTTGTTCAGCGATGTAAGCGTTGGCCACATCGGCTAGGGCCATAATTTCACGCATGGCTTTACCAAATTCGCGACCTTCGTAAAGGGCGGCAATGGTGTCAGCTTTAGCGGTAAACTGGTTAAATAGATCGTTATCAATGTTGCTTGCTAACTTGCCGTCGAAACGCTTGGTAATGAAACCTGCAGTACGAGAAGCAATGTTGATGAGCTTACCAATAAGGTCTGAGTTTACCCGTTGGGTGAAATCTTCAAGATTTAAGTCTAAATCGTCAATACGGTCGTTTAGCTTAGCGGCGTAGTAGTAACGTAGGTATTCAGGCTGCAGGTTGTCTAGGTATGTACGTGCCTTAATAAAGGTACCCTTAGACTTAGACATTTTTTCGCCGTTTACTTTTACGTAGCCGTGGGCAAATACATTAGTTGGTTTGCGGTAGCCGGCGCCCTCTAGCATTGCTGGCCAGAATAGCGAGTGGAAGTAAACGATGTCTTTACCAATGAAGTGGTAAACTTCAGCGTCTGAATCTTTTTTCCAGAAATCATCAAAATTTAAGCCTGCAGTTTTATCGCACAGGTTCTTTAATGAGCCCATATAGCCGATAGGCGCATCTAACCACACGTAGAAAAACTTGCCAGGTGCATCCGGGATCTCAAAACCAAAGTATGGATTATCACGGGAGATATCCCACTGTGACAGACCTGTTTCAAACCACTCGGCAAGTTTATTGGCCATTTCTTCTTGCAGTGAGCCAGAGCGGGTCCACTCTTTTAGCATGTCTTCAAATGCTGGCAAGTCAAAGAAGTAGTGTTCAGAGTCTTTCATGATTGGCGTAGCACCAGAAACCGCAGACTTAGGGTTGATTAAGTCGGTTGGGCTGTAGGTTGCACCACAGTTATCGCAGTTATCGCCGTACTGATCTTCACTCTTACAGGTTGGGCAAGTTCCTTTAACGAAACGGTCGGGTAAGAACATCTCTTTTTCAGGATCAAACAGCTGTGAAATGACTTTGGTTTTGATGTGGCCAGCGTCGCGCAAAGCAAGGTAGATCTTGCTTGCCATCTCGCGATTTTCATCGGAATGAGTCGAGTGATAATTGTCAAAACCAATGCCAAAACCGGCAAAGTCGGCTTCATGCTCAATCTGCGTCTGTTTGATCATTTCTTCAGGGGTAATGCCCAGCTGCTGTGCTTTAAGCATAATTGGCGTACCGTGGGCATCATCGGCACAAATGTAGTAACACTCATGACCGCGTAGCTTTTGGTAGCGTGACCAAATATCAGTTTGGATGTATTCAAGCATGTGCCCTAGGTGAATAGGACCGTTGGCGTATGGAAGCGCACTGGTAACAAGAATTTTTCTGTTCGCTTTTGACATGTTAACTCTAAAAAATTAGGGGCATAAAAATATCCCTAAATAGTAACCTAATAACGCTGTTAATTCACCCAAAAATCACTTAAATGCTGTAAAACTATGCAGCCATAAGCCCCTGACATCGTCGATTATTTGGCTTTGTTATCAATATTTAAGCAATCAACGTAAATTTGTGAGGATAACGGCATAAATTCATGTCAAAAAAACTAAAAAAGTTTATTATCTGCGGCAAAAGTGGCAAATTATCTGGCTTCAAAATAGGCAAGTGGGTTTTGAAGGAATATAATTAGGCTGTTAATGATATTCTTATGAGAGAAACTATGGAAACTGCATCTTGCGTCATTATAGGTATTGCTGGAGCTTCAGCATCTGGTAAAAGTTTGATTGCTCAGACGATTTTTGAAGAATTGAAGCAAGAGGTGGGCAGTAACCATATCGATGTTATCAATGAAGATTGTTATTATAAAGATCAATCTCACTTGTCTATGGGTGAGCGTGAACAAACCAATTATGACCATCCCAGTGCCCTAGACCATGATTTACTCGTGGAGCATCTGCAATCTCTAAAGCAAGGCCAGTCAATAGAAGTGCCTGAATACAGCTACACCGAACACACACGTACCGACCATACTCGCACGGTAACGCCTAAAAAAGTTATTATTCTTGAGGGGATTCTGCTTCTAACGGATCCGGCTTTAAGGCAAAGTATGCATACCAAATTGTTTATGGATACCCCCCTAGATATTTGCTTATTACGCCGAATGAAGCGTGATATTGAAGAACGAGGACGGTCAATGCAATCGGTTATGGATCAATACATGGCAACCGTCCGTCCTATGTTTATGCAGTTTATCGAGCCCTCAAAACAGCACGCAGATATTATTGTTCCTAGGGGTGGTAAAAACCGTATTGCTATTGATATCCTTAAGACAAGAATTCGCCACTTATTAGCAAAATAATCAATTATAAGGGATCACATGGTCGCAATCTTGGATGCGGATGACACCTCTATTAGCCCGAGCGATCGGGCTTTTAATTACGGCGATGGCTGTTTTACTACCATCGCAGTATTAAACCAACAGCCTCTTCTCATAGATAAACATATTGCCAGATTGCAACGTGCGGTTCAGGTTTTATCCCTTAGAATCGACAGTTGGCAACACATTACCGGCGAAATTAATAGTAAAGCGGCACAAGTTCGACAGGGCTTCATTAAATTAGTGATTAGCCGAGGAATTGGTGGTCGAGGCTATCAGTTTGATGCTGCCCAGCAGCCAGTGGTTATTATTAGTGCTGGAGAGTTCCCCAGTCATTACCCGAATTGGCGTCGACAAGGGATAGCACTAGGCGTGCATCATTTGGCAATGGGGCAACAACCATTATTTGCAGGAATAAAGCATTTAAATCGTCTCGAACAAGTCATGCTTCGCCATCATTACCAAGGTAATGAGGTTGATTATGTCTGTTTCGATCAGGATGACAATATTATTTGTGCAAGTGCTGCCAACCTTTTTTTCATGAAAGGGCAACAGGTGCATACTCCTAAAATTAGCAATGCAGGGATCACAGGAGTGATGCGCCAACACATGATAGAGTTTTTGATGGCGAAAGGGATTGATGTTCAAGTTAGAGACATTAACATGGACGAGCTCAGCTTGTTCGATAATGCTTGGATGACCAACTCGTTAATGGGTGCGGTAAGCGTTAATAGTATCACTGAACTTTCCCATTTTAAGGGCTTTCAAAGGTTTTCACTCATTGATGAGTTTAATTTAAATTTAGGATTCGAGCTTTGCTAAAAAAAGTATTAGGTCTGTTGCTGTTTAGCGCAATTTCCATTTCAGGTTATGTCTGGTATCAATTAAATCAAAGTGTTACTCAGGTAACCAGCAATCAGCAAGCCATTGAATATAATGTCGCTGCAGGAAGCAGCTTTAGTCGTGTGGTTAACGATTTAAATAAGCTGGGGCTTATCCATAGCGTAAATTGGATTAAATTAAACGAAAAAATTTATTCCCATTGGCATCCCTTAAAGACGGGGCTTTACCAAATTGAAGCGAACATGCCGATAACTGAGTTATTTGCCATGCTCAAGCAAGGTAAACAGAAACAATTTAAGCTGACTTTTGTAGAGGGTTCAACCCTAAAACAGTGGCTTGAACAAATGCGAAATGCTGAGCACCTTAAACAAACGTTATCCACGGACAAGCCTTTAGCCGAGCAACTAGGGTTACAGGTTGACCATTTAGAAGGGCTTTTTTTTCCAGATACTTACTATTACCCGGCAGGTCAAAGCGATAAAGAGCTTTTATTGCAGGCATTCGATGCCATGAAAAAAGCCTTAGATCTGGCTTGGCAATCAAGAACAACCAGTAAGCATATTAAAGATCCTTACCAGTTGCTAATTCTGGCTTCTTTAATTGAGAAAGAAACTGGCTATGCTCCAGAACGGGAAACGATTTCAGGGGTATTTTATAACCGTCTTAATAAAAAAATGCGTTTGCAGACAGATCCTACCGTCATTTATGGTTTAGGGGACAACTATAAAGGTAACATTACTAAACGCCACCTAAGACAATATACACCATATAATACCTATCGAATTAATGGCTTACCACCAACTCCTATTGCGATGCCCGGTGCTGGTTCCTTGCATGCTGCGGCTAACCCAGATAAAGTGGAGTATCTTTATTTCGTCTCTAAAGGCGATGGTAGTCACTACTTTTCTAAAACATTAAAAGAGCACAATCGTGCCGTTAATAAATATCTGAGAAAGCGTTAATGCAAGCAAAATTTATTGTAATTGAAGGGCTCGAAGGCGCCGGCAAATCTACCGCGATTGCTACTATTTTAAATACCCTAGAACTAAATGGCATTAACCAGGTGGTCCAGACTCGCGAACCGGGCGGCACTCCTTTAGCTGAAAAGTTAAGAACCATAATCAAGCAAGAGCATCAAGAAAAGCTGTGTGACGAAACCGAATGTTTATTGATGTATGCCGCCAGAATGCAATTATTGGCCAATGTGATTGAACCCGCATTACAGTCTGGAAAATGGGTGATTGGTGATCGTCATGATTTATCCTCAAGGGCTTATCAGGGTGGTGGTCGCGGTCTTTCGGAATTAGTGGATAGGATTAGTGACATTGTGTTGGCCGGTAGGAAGCCTGACTTAACCTTGTACTTGGATATTGATCCTCGAGTGGGGCTAACTCGAGCGGCGGCCAGGGGCGAACTTGATCGTATTGAAAAGCAAGAGCTCAGTTTTTTTGAGAGAACTCGACAACGCTATTTAGACATAGCCAATGAGGATGACTCAATCGTCATTATCGATGCTCAGCAAGACATAGATAAAGTTCAGCAAGACATCAACATGCAATTACAGCAGGCAATCAACCAATGGCAGTAACCTCCGTTCCTTGGTTTGAACAACCCCTACGGCAGTTTCAGCAGCAGTTACTCGATAACAAATTGGCCCATGCTTTGTTATTGCCTTTAGGAAATGCCAATGGTGCCCAGTTATTGCTTAACGAAATGACCCAGCTGCTATTTTGCTATCAAAATAATGGTTGTGGCAGTTGTAAAGCCTGCTTATTGCTCAAAGCGGGCACTCATCCAGATTTACACCAGATTGTTGCCGATGGTAATCAAATTAAAGTTGACCAAATTAGACAATTGAGTCAAATCTTAGCGCAAACCTCACAGCAGGGTGGGCCTAAACTGGCGATCATTAAACAAGCTGAAAAACTGAATGAGGCAGCAGCCAATTCGTTGTTAAAAACCTTAGAAGAGCCCTCTGCAGCCAGTTATATTATTTTGCAAACTGAGCAGTCAGGACTGTTGCCAGCGACGATATTATCTCGGTTACAGAAAATGACACTGGTGGCGCCAGGGCAGCAGCAAATTCAAGCATACCTAAGCCAACATAATATTGATGCCAGTCTCCATTGGCAAAGTCACATTTATGGAGGCCCAATTGCTCTGTTGGATGTGACTCAAGACCAGCAAAATCAATTACAAACAATTCGAAAAATATGGGGTATGGCGTTAAGGGATAAAGTGGCAACTAAAGAATTGGCGCAATATACCGCTGAGATGCCTGCACTGAGTTTGCAAGTTCTGTGCTATTTACTTCAAAGTAAATTACTCAGTATTGCTGCATCTCAACCTAATTTCGCAGACTCGCTAGTGAAATTTATTCAAACTATCGGTAAAGAAGCAAATAAACTGACGAAAATGCCAACGGTCAACTATCATGCTTTATGTCAGGATTTTATTAGTCAGTACCATAAATTGAAAAGGTAATATGTCTAATTTAGAGTTGTACATTGATGATGTCGCCGAATTATATCGAGTCTATATGCCCTTTATTGAGGGGGGCGGTCTATTTTTTAAAAGTCTTGATAGCTTTGTTCTTGGACAGCAAGTGCAGTGCAGTGTGGTGTTACCTGTTTCCAACAAACTTTGGCAGTTCACCGCCAACGTTTGTTGGATTAATCCTCCCCAAGCACAACGTGGTCGACCCCAAGGGGTAGGGCTGTCATTGGCAGGCGTTCCAGAGTTATATCGAATAATTGAAGAGCTGCTAGGAACGAAATTAAATAGCCAGCATATCAGTTATACACTCTAGCCAATTCGCCATGATCCTTGGTACTATTAACATTAAATTTTTCTTATTGTAGTCCAAATTGTGTTTGTAGATTCCCATTGTCATTTAGATCGCCTTAAATCCGCCACTAGCGTTCAACAAGTGGCTGAAATTGTTCAAGCCGCCAGAGATGCTCAAGTCGAGCATATGTTATGTGTTAATGTGGTTCAGTCTGAATATCAGGCTATGCGTGATATGTGTGATCAGTTTGCGGATGTGTCTTTTTCTATAGGGGTTCACCCTTGCCATGTCCATGAAGGTTTTAATGCTGAGTTCATTAATCAACATGCCAGCGATAATAGAGTGGTCGCCATCGGGGAAACAGGATTAGATTATTATTATTCGAAAGACAATCAAGCACAACAAATAGCGGCTTTAGATGATCACATTAGTATCGCTCGCAATCACCAAAAACCATTAATTATTCATACCAGAGATGCCAGAGAGGATACCATAGAGCGTTTACGAGTTGGCCAAGCACATGATTGCCGTGGAGTATTACATTGCTTTACTGAAAGCTATGAAATGGCCAAGCAAGCTTTGGATTTAGACTTTTATATTTCATTCTCGGGTATTGTCACTTTTAAAAATGCCAAAGAGTTACAAGAGGTGGCTCGTAAGGTGCCACTGGATCGAATTCTAATTGAAACCGATAGCCCTTACCTTGCTCCAGTTCCTAAACGAGGTAAGGAAAATCAACCGGCCTATGTGAGCCATGTTGGTCAGTTTCTAGCAGATCTAAAAGGTGTGCATGTAAAAGAGCTTGCCGCTCAAACCACAGCTAATTTCTATGAGTTGTTTAAAGGTGCAAAAACAGCCTAAAAAAATGCCCAGAACGAGTCCGATGTTCTAGGCGAGGGGAACTGTATGTAATATACATACTCTGTTAGATAGACTTTAATTGTAGACCAATTATAAAAAAGCAAAGTCAAAATTTGTTGATTTTGCTTTTTTTAGGGGTTAACAGTTGCTAACTTTTTGAGTTATGGTCAGTTGTTGAAATTTAAATGATCCTTAATAAGCACTCTGGGCAACTTATTCTTTAGCTTTTTCTGCACCGGCTTAACCAGACCTAAGACCATATTTTGGTAGCAAACTCCCATCTCACCAGGGGAAAGTTTTTGCTCTATAGTGATGTCCTTTCCTTGTAAATAGTGTTGAGCCTGCTCGAGGCTGAGTGAGAAACAATTTTCAGGCTTAAGGAGTTGGTAGCAGTCATGCTCAAACTTATAGCCTTTTTTCAATTCTTCGGCTAATTTGATTCCAATGCGTTGATATTTTACTTTTCCATACAACTGGTCCATGCACAGTGGATGCAACCAAATTTCAGCATCACGTTGGGTTAATAACCCAAACTGGTCAACATCAATGCTAAATTGTTGGGAAAATGCTTGGCTAAACTGTTTTTTCGATGTCGCTGACATAGGTTTGAAAGCGGTGGGCTTAATTTTGGCCTTCTTGCCTTGCAGTTCAGGTATTGAACCAAGTTTTTTAATTTTAGCTACAAAAAAACCTTCAGAGTCATAGGTTTCAGGCCAAACGTGTAAGAAGCCTTCTGCAGTGATGGCTTGCTCTGCGCCATCGAACAAATTGTTTAATGGCGTGAATTCCACTTGCTGTGGGTACTTATCTCGTAGAAACCGACACACTTGCTGATTTTCGCGCTCATTCAAGGTGCAGGTTGAGTACACCATACTGGCGCCAACCTTTAATGCTGAAAATGCGCTCTCGATGAGTTGTCGTTGCAGAGCAGAAATTTCATCAATGTGTTGCTCACTCCAATTAGCAAGTGCATGTTCATCTTTACGGATCGCTCCTTCACCGCCACAGGGGGCATCCAATAAAATGGCATCAAAACTTTCTGGTGCGTATAGCCCAAACACACTCGCATCAAAGTTGGTGAGGGCCACATTGTAGGCGCCCATTCTTTGTAAGTTTGCATGCAATGTCTTTAGCCGTGAAGCTGATAATTCATTGGCGATTATGGCGGTACTTTTGGGTACTAGGTTTACTAATTGAGTGGTTTTAGAGCCAGGTGCGGAAGCCATATCGAGCAGGGTATTAAGGTCATTGAGCTCGGTTTCAGCCAGCAACGCAATGGGAGGGAGCATAGATGAGGCTTCTTGAATGTAAAATAATCCCCCCAAGTGTTCAATACTATTACCGAGACTTTGAGCAGCGTTATTGTCGTTGATCCAAAACCCATTATCACACCAAGGGATAGGGGTTAATTGCCAATCCTTTAATTTGGCAATGTTTAAGAACTCGGCAATGGTGATTTTGTCGGTATTGACCCTAATCGACCGTCTTAATGGCACTTGGCAAATATCCAAAAACTTTTGAAAATGAGTTGGTTCTGGATGAATTGCACGCATGTGCTCGATAAATTCTTGGGGTAATAAAGGCATGAATAGGCCATAGCTAAGGGTGATGATATGTATTATAAATCAAAATAAAAGAGCGACCTAGGTCGCTCTTTAGCAATCTATAATGTTGTCCTCTTAAAGTTTAGACTGAAACACTTTAAATTGTTCTTTGTTACTAAGTTTAGGGCTGAGTTTAGATACCATGATCCCCGCAATGGTAGCGAAGATAAACCCTGGCAATATTTCATACAGATCAAACAGGCCACCTTCGAGTGGTTTCCAAATCACTACCGTCAGTGCTCCTACAATGATGGTGATCAAGGCACCGTCACGAGAATAGTTTGACCAATATAGACTTAATAAAATGACCGGTCCAAAGGCCGCACCAAAACCGGCCCACGCATAAGAAACCAACCCCAGAACATTACTTTGTGGATCAAGGGCAATAATAATGGCGGTAAGCGCAATAACGATTACTCCTAGGCGGCCAACCAACATTAATTCTTTATCTGTCGCCTGAGGCCTTAACCACTTCTTGTAGACATCTTCGGTCAGCACTGAAGAGCATACTAATAATTGGGAATCGATCGTGCTCATAATTGCCGACAGTATGGCGGCAATTATTATACCTGCAATCCATGGATTAAAAGCCGTTTGAGCCAACTGAATGAAAACCGTTTCGGCATTTTCTAGTGGTGCTTTGCTAAAATATGCAGCACCAGCAAGTCCAGTAGCGAGGGCTCCCACTAATGAGAGCACCATCCAAGCCATCGCAATATTACGGGAGACAGGTACATCTTTAGGGCTTCTGATAGCCATAAATCGAGACAGGATATGTGGCTGACCAAAATAGCCTAGTCCCCAAGCTAACAAGGAGAATAAGCCAATAACGGAGAGATCAGAGTGCCATAAATGCCACATTTTTTCTGGAAGCTGTGGATGACTGCTAACCTGTTGGCTTTCAAAGATAAATACAGGCACAAACAGCAGCGCTAACAACATTAAACAGCCTTGAAAGAAATCCGTCCATGAAACCGCTAAAAAGCCACCGATGAAAGTATAAGAAACAATGATAATTGAACCAATGATCAATGCTTGCAGGTAATCGAGTCCAAAAACCTTTTCAAATAACAGCGCTCCACCGACCATTCCGGAAGATGCATAAAATGTAAAAAATAATAAAATAGTGGTCGCTGAAACGACTTTAAGTAGTCCTGAAGGATCATTGAAACGTTTTTCAAAGAAATCGGGAATCGTTAACGCGTTATCGGTGAGCTCTGTATAAATACGCAAGCGCTTAGCGACACATAACCAGTTCAATAATGCCCCTAAAATTAGGCCTATCCCCAACCAAGATTCACTCAGTCCATTAAGGTAAACGGCACCCGGAAGGCCCAGTAATAGCCAGCCTGACATATCTGATGCGCCGACGCTGAGGGCGGTAACAGCGGGGCCCATCTGGCGGCCACCTAAAATATAATCACTGACGTTGTCGGTTGCGCGGTAGGCCCAAACACCAATGGCTAACATGGCGATTAAATAGATAGTAAAGGTTATTGTTGCTGCAAAATCTACGTTCATGTTTTTTTTCTTGGTAATATTTATCCGCTTACCATATCAAAGAAGTGCTCATAAACCTATTTCAGATGTTTAAAAAAAGCTCACATAAGCCCATTCAAAATGAATTTTTTAACGAGTCAGTTACAGAGCGGAACAGTTTAAAAGTTTCATCAACATTGTATGCAATTGTTATTCCCCATTTGGGGGCTATCGACTTTCACCAATCAAGTCAGATAGCGGTTGTTACATTAACTTTAGGTGGCAGCAATGCAACAGCAACACATGATCAATCCTTTATTAAAAGAAAGTCTAGGGGGCTTTTTTGCTAAAGAGTCTGCATTTGGGTTGGTGATTTATGCCTAGGAATGGGCTTAATTAAATTGAACTGATTGAGATTACCTTGAGATAAGCGGTTAGCCAAAATGGCTTACAGTATCAGAGCTCATGGATCCTCAACTCTGGTGGGAAAGCCCTTGGTTTTTTTTATGATTAATTAACGGGCTTTTGTTTGTTTCTTGTATTTTAGTCAGTGAGCCTGAAGCCTATTTATCGCCGGTGGATAGGCTTGTGGCAATGGGGTGCTGGTCTTCAGTAATCGTTTGATCTTGCTCAGTGGCTGCCATTGCGGCGCGTTCGGCCTTAGAAATATATTTAGGCTTATTACTGGTATTTAACTTAGCGTTCTGCTTTTTTAGCTTCTTCTTTAAGGTTGAAATCACTTTTTTCTTTCGGTTCATAATGGTCTCCTAGTTCATATCCAATGCATGGTGAATAAGCGTAATACACTGGGAAGCAAATAACATTTTTGGCCCTAGGCTAATATTCTCGCAACCTAAGCGTTTCAAGCTGTTAAAGCTTTTTTTAGGCATAGGAATATGGTCGGTCAATAAAAAACACGGGTTGTCGGCAAACTCGATATCATGAATGTATTCCCCTTTAGGCGACATCATATACAGCTGTTGAGTTTGGGAAAGCTCAGCAATCAGCTTTTCAAAGCTTATGGTTCTAACACTGATCCCAGGCTCTACCTGCCTTGTTTGCTCTTTACCCATGCCTAAAGACTTGGTTAATGCCAATTTAACTTTAGCAAGTAATGATTGCTCATCAAAACCAGTTAAACCAGTAAGTTCATCGGATGTAAAACTGATAGTACGGGAGTAGTCCTTAGTGCTTTCAAGGACCAGGTGGACGGTGACATCACTGCGGTGGGATTGGGCCACAAAGATCCCGTTCATTAAGGTGTGGGCCAAAATTTCAGTATGGTTGTCACCACCCACTCCTGATAATAATAATTCAGGATCAGTAGGGGCAGAGCGGGCACGAAGCACAAAGGTGCGCATAAAAAATAACCTAATAAAAAATAAAGGCGAGGGTCTGTTGACCTTCGCTGTTTGTTTCTGCAGCAGTTTGTTAGTCTTTTATACAAGGCGAAGCGATTGACGTGTGGTCATTCCACACCAATGAGCTTCACCGCAGTAAAAATGGCTAACAAACGCTGTCCGCAGGATGCGTTTAAAGCTCAACCTAGCGGCGTTACTCTCATTTTACATAGAATAACTATGCTTCAATTCGAGTGCTTTGCTATCTTGCCCTTTAATTAGCACATAAAGTAAACATGAAAGGTCAGCAGACCCTATTATACCGCTAGAGATATATTTTGTGCCACTGTATAGGCGGTTTGTTGGCAGTTTTTAAGACCTTGGGCTAATGCTTGGGGTAAATCCATACCTTCGGGAGTAATACAGTAATAGGCATCGATACCATGCTCGAGCACTTGTTGTACATCTTCACCAAGGGAACCGGCCAAAGCCAATACTTTAATTGTAGGATTAATTTTTTTGGCTCTTTTGGCCAATGCCGTCGGCGTTTTTCCTTGGATGGACTGTCCATCTAAGCGACCTTCGGCCACGATTAACAGATCGGCATCTGTGACAATATCATTAAACCCTAGATGATCCATCAGTAACTCAGCCCCAGCTTGAAGCGTTACCTGAGGCAATAGTTGCAGCCCTGCTCCAAGGCCTCCTGCAGCGCCCGCGCCAGCATTATTTAAATCCAGATTAAATTGAGTTTTTACTACCTTATGGAATTGAGCTAGAGCAGCATCTAATTGTTTTACCTGTTCAGGAGTTGCCCCTTTTTGAGGGCCGAAAATATGGCTGGCACCATTATGTCCTAGTAGCGGGTTGTCGACATCGCAAGCCACTAAAATTTCGGTGTTTTGCAAGCGGTTATCCAATTCAGATAAATCAATTTCTGCCAGTCGAATAAGCTCAGCGCCACCAGGGTTAAGTGGCTGGCCGTCCTCATCTAAAAATCTTGCTCCTAAGGCAGTTAAAAGTCCCATGCCCGCGTCATTGGTCGCTGAGCCACCTAGCCCTAGAATAATCTTTCTTGGGTTGGCAGCTAAGGCGGCTTTGATCAGCTCACCACTGCCATAAGTGGAGGTGATAAGGGGATTACGCTGAGTCGTTGTCAGGCGTTCTAAACCAGAAGCCGCCGCCACTTCGACGACATGAATGCCATCTTGTAACTGTCCATAAAAGCCGTTAATCGCTTGACCTAAAGGATCTTGGCAGGGGTGTTCAATTAACTTACCGTTATTGGCAATCAGCGCGGCAACAGTGCCTTCACCACCGTCGGCCATCGGGAATAGGGTGCACTGTGTATCTGCTTGAGCACTAAGCCAGCCTGCCTTAATGGCCTTGGCAATATCAAGGGCACTGGCGCATTCTTTAAACGAGTCTGGGGCAATAATTACTTTCATTGGTCTAGAATAGTATGTTGTTTGAATATGTAAAAGTGTAATTAATTCACCTGTACTAACCCTTTGACAAAGGTTAGTCTTAGCGAAAATTTTATAATGTCTGTCCTATGAAAAAGTTGATTAACCATTCCCTTATCCTATCTTTGCCTTTTTTTGCACTAGGTTGCCAAGAAGCGGCAAAGCCGCAGCCTGTGAACGTAGAGTTACGCATTCTTGAAACCAGCGATCTACACGCCAATATGCTGGACTTTAACTACTACGCAGGTAAAGAAGACCCCAAAATCGGATTCGCGCGTACTGCCACTTTAATTAAGCAGCAACGTCTAGCGGTCACCAATAGCGTGTTGGTTGATAATGGCGACTTATTGCAGGGCAGTCCAATGGCGGATTATATTGCCAATCAATATCAGCAAGGCCAAGGCGTTGCCAAAGGGCAGGGTAATCCGATTTACCATGCGATGAACACCCTTAATTATGATGTCGGTAATATTGGTAATCACGAATTTAACTTTGGTTTGGATTTTTTAGAAAAATCATTAGCCAGTAGTTACTTCCCCTACATTAATGCCAATGTTTACTGTGCCCAAGCCGAGTGTTGGCAAGGCATTAAACAGGGACAAAACTTATTTACCCCTTATATTATTAAGCCTACTCAAGTGAAAGATTTAACTGGGCAAATTCACACCCTTAATATTGGCTATATTGGCTTTGTGCCACCGCAAATTATGCAATGGGACAGGAACCACCTTGAGGGTAAAGTGGCCGCAGAAGACATTCTGCTGTCAGCTCGCAAATTTGTCCCGCAAATGAAAGCCAAAGGCGCAGATATTATTATCGCCATCCCCCATTCAGGTTTAGGCAGTTCACAGGCGCCGGCTGAAATCAATGCTGAAAATGCGACGTTTCATTTAGCCAGCGTGCCGGGGATTAATGCGATTTTATTTGGTCACTCCCACAGCGTGTTTCCTGGTCCTAGCTTCAGCGGTATTGAAGGCATCGACCTTAAAAAGGGCAGCATTAATGGTGTTCCGGCGGTGATGCCAGGTCGCTGGGGAGATAACCTTGGAGTGATAGATTTATCTCTGCAAAAGAGTGAGCAGGGCTGGCAGGTGCTGGATTATCAAGCGCGCGCTGTGCCAATTTTTGATAAAAAACCAATGGTAGCAGCGGATCCGCATATTCATAACATCATGGCTGATACCCACCAAGGTACCTTGAACTTTGTTAACCAAGATATTGGTTATGCTAAGCAGCCACTGAATAGCTATTTGGCATTAGTGCAGGATTCCCCAAGTATGCAGATAGTGGCCGATGCCCAGCAGGCCAGAGTAAAGCAGTTGCTTAGTCAAAATGAGCAGTTAAAACATTTACCGGTATTATCGGCCGCGGCACCGTTTAAAAGCGGTGGCAGGCACTCAACCGCTAATGATGCAGACCAGTATACTAATGTGGCTGCAGGTGAATTAAGCTTTAAAAATGCTGCAGATTTATATTTATATCCCAACACCTTAGTGGCAGTAAAAGTGAGCGGCCAACAATTAAAGGATTGGTTAGAATGCAGCGCCAATCAATTTAATCAAATCGATGTTAATTCAACTATGCCACAGCAACTGATCAATTGGAGTGGCCACCCAACCTTTAATTTTGATGTGATTGAAGGGGTCGATTACCAAATTGATATCACCCAACCAAGCCGTTTTGACCGTGAGTGCCAATTGGTTAATGAAAATACTAGCCGTATTACAGGGCTGACTTATACCAATGAACAGGGCAAAAGCGTTAGCGGGGATGAGTTATTGGCTATGGAATTTGTGGTGGCCACCAATAACTATCGTGCTTTCGGTGGTAAGTTTGCCGGAACCGGCAGTGAGCAAGTGATCCTCGAAGCCCCTGATGAAAACCGTACGGTATTGAGTCAATATATCAGCGATAAAACCACGGCACTTGGTTACGTGCCAGTGCAAGCCGATAATAATTGGCGCTTTAAGACCATTGAATCAAAGCTTAAACTGGACATTCGTTTGCAAACTAGTGCCTCTGACAATGCCACCGCTTACATAAAGCAAAGTGCCATCTTACCTATGCAATACCTAAAGCAAGATGAACTCGGCTTCGCTGAATACCGCATTAATTTGCAGTAATTGACGGGAGCAACGAGTACGGATGACAGATGACGGATTGTCAGTATTCCGTACTCTGCACTCGGTATTCTAGTCCCATATAAAAAGCCGCAATAGTGAAAACTATTGCGGCTTTATTTTTGAGTAGTGTTCTCGAAGTGCGAAGCACGTTCTCGTAGCGAAGCGCCCTCGAACCTCGAAACCTATCAAATTAGGCTTCAATCCCTACAATTAACCAAGGCGCATTATCTGCAGTTAGGTTACGCTCAAGGTGCCATACATCATCAATGGCTTCTTCTTCGTTGTTGGCTTTATCTCTAGCACGGCCACTGAACTTAACGCTTAGTTGGGCGGTGAAAGGGGTTGAATCCGCGCGAACAATCTCTGCGTTTAAGAACATGATCTCAACGTCAGAAATTTCAGATTGGGCACGGGCTTGAATTAAATCTTTTAAGATAGTTGGCTCTAGGTACTCAGCCATTACCCCTAAGTCATTCTCATCCCATGCTTTTTGTAAAGTGCGGTAATGGTTTAGGGCACCATTAATAAAGTTGTCTTTATCAAAACCCGCCGGGTAGTTGTGGGGAACATCATCACCACTAGAAACAGCAGAAGTTGTCGCTGGGTTGTGGCTTTCAAATTGCGCTGATGCGGCAGGTTTTGGCATAGGTATGTCCATCGCAGGCCCTTGAGCTGCAGCCGCTTGAGGTGCGCCTTGGCGTTTAGAAGCCATTACCGATTTAAAGACTTTAAATAGCAAGAATGCCACACCGGCCATTAACAGCATGTCCATGATTTGCAGGCCTTCAAAGCCATCGAACCCACCGCTTAGCAGCGCCGCTAATAAACCACCGGCGAGTAAACCACCTAAAATGCCGCCCATCATGCCTTTTTTAGAGCTTGGCTTGGTAGCGTCTTGCTTAGCTGGCGTTTGTTGATTGCTGGCAGGTTGTTGTTTTGCTGGTGCCGTTTTGTAGCTTTTGCCAAATGTCTTACCACCACCAAAACGTTTTTTGGCATCCGCTGCCCCAGAGAAAACCAAACTCAGTGTTAATAGCACTAAAGTAAGGGTCGATAAAATAGACTTCATGATCCACCTTAATTCATTGAATTTATCGCGACAGATAATACCTGTTTATTCTAAGATTAAAAATGCTTTAGGATATATTTGTTAAAATATTAAAGGGAAATGAATTTATGAAAACATCAATTGGATTGTTGCTTTTAAGTATAAGCAACCTAGCTTGGGCAGATTGGGCGCTTAATAATGACCAAAGCAAGGTGAGCTTTGTGTCGATAAAAAAAGGGACAATCGCTGAAAACCATTACTTCAAATCGGTAACAGGAAGCATCACTGAAAGTGGCACAGTAAGTATCAGTATTGATTTAAGCTCAGTCGAAACGCTCATTCCTATCCGTAATGAACGTATGCTTAACTACCTGTTTGAAGTGGCAAGCTACCCAAAGGCCACCATCACTGCTCAGCTTGATGACAAGACCCTAGCAAATATTAAAAAAGCGTCTAGTGTTCAACTTACCCAAGTGGCTGAGCTCGATTTACATGGAGTTAAGCAAAATATCCAGCTTGAGCTGCAAGTTAATGCCACAAACTCCGGTGTGTATGTGAATACCATTGCCCCAGTGATTATTAATGCTGCCAACTTTAAGTTAGAGGGTGGGGTAGAGAAGCTTAGGGAACTGGCCAAACTGCCAAATATTGCGTTGGCAGTCCCAGTCCACGCAACCCTGAACTTTAGTAAATAAGTCTTAACCCCTAATTAACCTGAACTTAGGTTATGCAAACAAGGTCACATGTTGCTGGGCAACGGCAATTAAGCGGCCTTGTTTATCCCATATCTTTGAGCTTTCGGTACCATAGCCATTATGGAAATGGTCAGCCACAGCTTGAAAGGCAAACCAATTATTTTCATAGCCTTGATGGCTAGGGTGAATGAACTCAATATTCCAACTCATGGTGTTTGCTGGTGCCGGCAATTTGACCAGTTGTAGTAGGGTAGGCGGCCAACAATCGAATAGCGCCACTAAATGGGCATTACTGATCTTTTCGGGCTTTTTCTTAAAACGGCACCAACCGTGGAGCTCGATAGGCTGCTCGGGGTTATTGAAAAACTTCCCTTTTTGCAAAGATAAATCAAAGTGCTGCAAAAATTTAGGGACAATTTTGGGGATAGGCGGGATAAACATTTTTCTATCGGGCTTGGCCTGATTATGTTCATCGGTATTGGTTAAAACGTATTTCGACTTCCTATCTAAGCCATAACAGCCTTGGGCAACCAGTGCTGTTTTCCCCTCCTGCTTTAAGGTCACTAGAAACTGGCTGACATTCTTGCCTTGCCTTAGCTTTTCACAGCTTAAATTTATGTCTTTGTCTCCCTCTAATGGGCCAATGTAATTGACGTTTAAAGAACGGAGCAAGCGTTCATCGTCAATTTGATTGTCCATCGTTTGTACTGCAATCGCGGCGCCGATACCGCCAAAAATGGTTCTTCCTTGACCCCAACTTTTGTCAATTTTGATGGTTTGTTGAGCATCTGCTGTCACTTGCGCAAGATGCTGATCAATCGAACTTTTCATGGCCTACTCCTTTACTGGTCTTACCACATGTTAAGTGACTGATGTAAAAGTAGCAAGGGTTAAAAGTTAGCCAAAAGTATAATTTTATGGTAATAATTGTTTGTCGAATGTGTTTGTTGTAAAATGCGCGCGATTTATTGGTTGCAGCAATGTAGCCTACTAGTGGGTGCCAATGTAGTAGCCACATAATAAATATAAAATTAAACATTAAACAAGGAAAAACCATGTTCCCTAAAACCCAATTAGCTTGCGCTATTGCTCTTGCTACAAGCGTTTTAACTTTCCCTCAAGCTTTCGCGGCTGAAGAAGCTGAAACTAAAGCTAAAGACAAACTTGAAGTGATTGAAGTTACCGCAACACGTCGTGTGCAAAACATCAATGACGTACCAGTGTCTATTGCTGCTATTTCTGAAGAGCGCTTTGCTAACTTAATGGCTGGTGGTGGGGACATTCTTACCCTTGCATTACAAGTTCCTGGTTTATATGCAGAATCATCAAATGGTCGGGTTGCGCCACGTTTTTACATTCGTGGTCTTGGTAACACCGATTTTGATTTAGCGGCATCACAGCCAGTGTCTGTGATCATGGACGATGTCGTAATGGAAAACGTAATTTTAAAAAGTTTCCCATTATTTGACGTACAACAAGTAGAAGTACTTCGTGGTCCACAGGGCACTTTATTTGGTCGTAACACCACAGCTGGTATTGTTAAATTTGATACCGTTAAGCCGACTCAAGATTTAGACGGTTACTTAAAACTTGGTGCTGGCAGCTACGGCAGCCAAATCATTGAAGGTGCTGTAGGTGGTGGTTTAACCGATGCAGTTTCTGTGCGTCTGTCTGTGAAAGACGACCGTCGTGACGATTGGGTGTCTAATGGTTACACCGGTGAAGAAAACGTCATGGGTGGTCATGTTGATACTGCAGTACGTGCTCAAATCCAAGCAGATATCACCGATTCATGGGATGTAGGTTTTAGTTACCAACAGCGTGAATTAGACGGAACTTCTACTTTATTCCGTGCCAACGTGTTAACTGCTGGCTCGAACAAGCTAAATGAAAACTACAAGCGCGATGAGGTGTACTACGATGCGCCAATGCCTAACTATCAAAAGTATGATAGCCAAGGTTACACCCTGCGTTCAAATTTAGATTTAGATATCGCAACCCTAAGTTACATTGGTTCGCTGCAGAAAGCTGAAGGTGGTGGCTACGGTGATATCGATGGCGGTTATGGTGCATCTTACCTGCCAGAAATGGGACCAGGTTTTATTCCATTTGATTCGCAAACTGCAGATGGCGCTATTGTTGAGCAAATGACCCATGAACTGCGTTTAGCCTCTAACAATGTTGCTGGCTACAGCTGGCAGACTGGTGTTTACTGGTTCGATGGTGAATTACAAGTTGAGACAAACCCATTCTTTGTTGACCCAAGCACAGTGAAGCATGAAAACAAAACTTGGGCTCTATTTGGTCAAGGTACCTATGATGTTAATGACGAGTTAACCTTAACCGGTGGTGTTCGTTATACCAAAGATGAGAAGTCTCTTAAAATCCTAGCTGCACCAATTATGGGTGATGACGTTGCAACTGATGATGGCAAAGTAAGCTGGGAAGCTGCTGCCAACTATGCAATGGATGATAACTGGAATCTGTTCACTCGTTTAGCAACCGGCTTCCGTGCGCCAACCATTCAAGGTCGTGACGTAGCCTTCTTCGGGGTACCATCGGTAGCTAAATCTGAAACTGTGACTTCATTTGAAGTGGGCACTAAAGGTGACTTACTGGATGACACCCTTCGTCTGAATACGGCTGTTTTTGCTTATCAAGTAGATGACATGCAGTTTACTGCAGTGGGTGGTAGTGACAACCTAGTCCAACTTCTCAATGCTGATAAAGGCCAGGCTTACGGTGTTGAGATGGATCTTGAGTGGGTGGCGACTGAAAACCTACTGTTCACTGCTGGTTTCTCTTACACTAAGACCGAAATTCAAGATAACAATTTGAAAGTAGGTGTGTGTGCACAATGTACTGTGACTGATCCTCTGCAAGACGGTTATGCTTTAGTTGACGGTAACCCATTCCCACAAGCTCCTGATCTAACGGCTAACTTTACTGCTCGTTGGTCTAAAGAAGTGGGTAACGGTGAAGTTTATGCCTTTACTGATTGGTCATACCAAGGTGAAACCAACCTATTCATCTATGAGTCGGTTGAATACAACACCAATGGTCAGTTTGAAGGTGGTATCCGTCTAGGTTACAACAACTTTGAGCACGATATCGACTTCTCTTTCTACGGTCGTAACATCACTAATGAGCATAACATTAAAGGTGGTATCGACTTTAACAATAATACTGCGTTCGTTAATGAGCCACGTATTATTGGTTTAGAAGTAACCAAGCGCTTTTACTAAAGCATAGTTATTTTTATAAAGCCTCGCATTTGCGGGGCTTTTTTGGTTGTTTTGTTTAAAAAGTGACTAAATAGGTCGCTAATTGTCGATAAAATGCTGTGTTATTAAAATGTTTATTTATAATAAGAATCAATAAAATGATGAATTAAAGGTAAATAATTTATTTACCTATCACAGTTACAAACAGTTAACTGAAAAAGAGGAAATGACTTGTGTCTAAACCTTGGTTACAACAATACCCAGAAGACGTTCCAGCAGAAATTAACACCTCCCAATTCCCATCACTGATTGAATTGTTTAATCAAAGTGTTGCTAGCTATGGCGATCAAGTCGCCTTTGAAAATATGGGAAGCTCAATCACTTATCGCACTTTAGAGCAACGTTCTCGCGCTTTTGCGGCATATTTGCAGAATGATTTAGGTCTGAAAAAAGGTGACCGAGTAGCATTAATGATGCCAAATCTATTGCAATATCCGATTGCTTTATTTGGGGTGCTACGTGCGGGCATGGTGGTTGTTAATGTTAACCCTCTTTATACTCCAAGGGAATTAAAGCATCAGTTAAATGACTCCGGCGCCAAAGCCATTGTCATCGTGACAAATTTTGCTCATACCCTAGAGCAAGTCATTGAACAAACCGCGATTGAGCATGTGGTATTAACTAAGCTTGGGGATCAGCTGCCCATTGCGAAGGGGACTATCGTTAACTTTGTGGTGCGTTATATTAAAAAGATGGTACCTAAATACCGTCTTCCGTATGTGACTTCGTTTAGAAAAGCGTTGAAGCTAGGAAAATCAAAACAATTTATTCAACCTAAATTGTCCTCTTCAGATCCCGCATTTTTGCAATACACAGGTGGAACCACAGGGGTTTCGAAAGGGGCTGAACTGAGCCATGGCAATATTGTGGCTAATATTTTACAAGCCGATGGCGCCTACTCACCGTTACTTAAAGATGGTGAAGAACGCGTGGTTACGGCATTACCCCTGTACCATATTTTTGCCCTGACCGTGAATTGCTTTTTGTTTTTCAAAAAAGGCGCCAGCAATCTGTTAATCACTAATCCTCGGGATATTCCAGCCTTTATTAGCGAACTGGATAAAGCCCCATTTACCTGTTTAACTGGGGTGAATACGCTTTTTAATGCCCTGTTAAATAGCCAAAATTTTGCCGAGCTTGACTTTAGCCATTTAAAACTTTCCATTGGCGGGGGTATGGCTGTGCAGCGCCCTGTTGCTGAGCACTGGCAACAGGTGACCCAAACCCGATTGTTAGAAGGCTATGGTCTCACGGAAAGCTCGCCTCTGGTGGCTTGTTGCCCTTATAACCTTGAGGGTTATAATGGTTCTATTGGTTTGCCGGCGCCCTCCACCGATATGCGTATTATTAGTGAACAAGGCCAAGTATTAGCAGTGGGTGAAGTTGGGGAAATTCAAGCGAGGGGGCCTCAGGTGATGCAAGGTTATTGGCAGCGTCCTGATGAAACCGCCAAAGTTATCGATAGTGATGGTTGGCTATCAACCGGTGATATTGGCTATATGGATGAACAAGGGTTCTTCTATATCGTGGATCGTAAGAAGGATATGATCCTAGTCTCTGGCTTTAATGTTTTCCCAAATGAAGTTGAAGAAGTCATCGCTGGTTTGCCAGGGGTGATTGAGGTTGCAGCTGTCGGTTCCCCCCATGAAGTCAGTGGTGAGGTCGTGAAAGTGTTTGTGGTGCGCAAAGATGATACCCTAACAGAGCGAGATATTATTAAACACTGTCGTGAGAATTTAACGGGATATAAGGTCCCCAAATTGGTTGAGTTTAGGGATGAGTTACCAAAAACCAATGTCGGCAAAATTCTTCGCAGAGAATTAAGATAGTTTATTTTAGCCCGCTTCGCGGGCTAATTATTTGGAGTTTTTCTTGTTAGATTTTCTATACATTGATAGTCAAAAAGCCCTTGATGAAATGATCGCTCATTATCAAACGGCGGCGGTGTTGACCATTGACACCGAATTTGTTCGTGAACGTACCTATCATGCTGCTTTGGGGCTTATTCAGATTTATGATGGCGAAAAGTTGGCATTAATTGATCCTTGTTGTGGTCTTGATTTAACCGGCTTTTGGCAATTATTGGTCGATGAAAGCATCACTAAAGTGCTGCACAGTGGTTCTGAAGACCTAGAAATTTTTGCTCATATTGGTAACTGTCAACCGAAACCGTTATTTGATAGTCAATTTGCAGCGGCATTATTGGGCCATGGTGTGGCGATTGGTTACGCTAAATTAGTTGAACATTATCAATCCATAGAACTTGATAAGGGCGAATCCAGAACCGATTGGTTAAAACGGCCGTTAACCCAATCACAGTTAAACTACGCCGCTAACGATGTTTATTACTTGCACAGTATTTACTTTGAATTAAAGCAGCAGTTGGTCGACCAAGCTAAGGAACAGTGGGTATTGGCTGAAGGCGAGCGTGCGACTACAGATAAGCTTAAATCTTTAGATATTGAGCAAGCCTATACCAAAGTGAAAAATGCGTTTCAGCTCACCCCTAAGCAGCTTGCGGTTTTAAAGCCTCTGGCAAAATGGCGTTTAGAACAGGCCTTAGAACGTAATTTAGCATTAGGTTTTATTTTAAAAGATCATGCCTTAATTGCCCTTGCAAAGAAAAAACCGCAAAACGTTAATGAGCTTATCGCAATGAAGGAGCTTAGCGAGCAGGAAAAGCGTCGACATGCTAAGCGAATTGTAAAAATGATAAGAGACGTCGATTATCAATATTTACCTGAACCTATCGATGTTATAGCGGTTCGCTCTTGGTATAAAGCCGCATTCAAAACTTGCAAATCGGCATTAAATGAATTGGCTCAAGAACAATTATTACCAGTAGAGTTATTATCCTCTAAAAAATTAGTTCATGGCTATCTTGATTGGCTTCATAAAGGTGCCGATGAACATTCTTTACCCGTGCTGTTGCAAGGCTGGCGTGGTCAAGTCACCGCACCAACATTGAAGAATTTAAAACTTGTTTTAAATTCGTGAGCCGAATAACCAAAGGGGGTAGAGCAACTCGTCTCTTGACGCTAGTTTTGCTATAGTGCCGTCTAAATATGAAAAATAAGTTGAGAACTAAAGTGATCCAGCTGTGCTCTGTTTATAAAAGCAGTAAAAAACTTGATACCTACTTATATGTAGTCAAAAGAGATGATTTTTCAAATGTTCCATCACAGTTGATGGAACTGTTTGGGCAACCGATATTCGTGATGACTCTGCCTTTATTTAAAAGGGAGCACCTAGGAGTGGCTGATATTGAGAAAGTGCGCCAATCTTTGCTTAATGAAGGTTTCTATTTGCAGTTACCACCACCAACGGTTGATGAGCTTAAAGCCCATAAAGATCGAAAAAAAGCCCAGAATAACTAGCAAAAGCCTGCCGCTTATACCATATTAAAGTCAGCCTATTAGGCTGACTTTAATATGGGAGGACTGTTGAAAGGGCTAATTTTATTGTTATTCAGTTTCAACCTGGCCGCGACCAGTTTTGATGAATTTATTGCTAATGAACGGCAATGGTTATCCAAGCAACTTGGGCAAGCGCAGCTTCTTAACGCTGAAATTAAACCCTTAAGGGTGCTCAAAAATAAGCAGCGCGATCCAATGGATTTTAGCCATTACGTGGCACAATATTTAACGGATAAGCAAACCCAATCAGGATTAGCTTGTTTGGATGAATATCAATCCTTACTGAACCAACTCACTAAAAAGTACGCCATTCCCAAGCACATCCTATGTGCGCTTTTTGCCCTTGATCGAGCTAATAGTGAGCGGTTGGATTTTTATCCTAGTACCCCTTTTCTTGCGGCATTAGCTTGGCAGCAGCCGCAGACATATCTACAGCCCTGGAGGCAATATTTATTGGCGGCAGAAAGGTCTCCTCGAGCTTTTACACAAATTAGCCGCTCCTTACGGTTTAAGCATATCCCTATCACCCTAGATAATTTGGCACCACTGAAATATTTAGGGGATTCAAAAGAGTTGGCTACGCCCCATTACTTAACAATGTGGGCAAAGTATTTAACCGCAGTCGATTGGCAAGTTGGGATCCGTTGGGGCAGACAAGTGAAGGCGAATAATGGGGCAATTGCAAATTTAGATATCTCTAAATGGCATACATTAGCCCATTGGCGGCAGCTTGGCGTAACAAAATTTAATAATAAAGCACTTCCTAAAAGTGATTTAGAGGCTAAATTGATTATTTTGGACAAGCTCAAAGGGCGCCAATATTTAGTCTATAAAAATTATAATTTGTTAGAAAAGCTCTACAATGACCAGTATTTTGCTTTTGCTGTTGTTATACTTGGCGACCGATTGTTGTATCACCAAAGTTAGCATTTATGAGTAAAGTAAAAAAAACCACAGAGAAGTTTTGGGAACACAAAACCCTCGCTCAGATGAACCCACAAGAATGGGAAGCGTTATGTGATGGTTGTGGCAAATGTTGTCTCCACAAGGTGATCGATGACGAAACCGAAGAGCTTTACTACACCGAGGTTGGTTGTAAACTTTTAGATTGTCGCAACGGCAATTGCAGCAACTACCCGCAAAGGTTCGAATTCGTACCTGATTGCACTAAAATCACCTTAGATAATATCGACTCTCTAACTTGGCTTCCCAAAAGTTGCGCTTATGTACGAATTAATGAAGGGCGGGGCTTAGCTTCTTGGCACCCGTTAATCGCCGGTGATAAACGCAAAATGCACAAGAAACATATTTCAGTGCAAGATAAAGCCATAGATGAGCGCCAAGCGGGTGAATTACAAGATCATATTGTCATGTGGCCACTATTAGACAGATAACACATCTACATTTTCGTTGGCTAACATTTGCACCAGAGAAATTAATGGTAGGCCCACTAGCGTATTGGGGTCTTTACCTGACAATTGTTCAAACAGAGCGATTCCCAGCCCTTCACTTTTGAAGCTCCCCGCACAGTTTAAAGGTTGCTCCTGTTCCACATAATAGTGAATTTGCGCTAAGTTTAGGTGCCTAAACTGTACCTCAAATGGTTCGCAAATTATTTGCTCATGAGCGGTGACACTATTGAGTAAACATAGCCCAGTGTAGAAGGTGACTGTTTTACCTGAACAAAATTGTAATTGTTTGATGGCGTTGGCGTTGCTGCCGGGTTTGCCTAATATTTTACCGTCACAAAAGGCGACTTGATCTGAACCTATGATCAGGCCTTGGTGCTGTTGTGCGACCGCTTTAGCTTTAGCGAGTGCTAATCTTTGCACTAATTGCTGTGGAGTTTCATCTGCTAATGGACTCTCATCAATGTGCGGTCCTTCACAATTGAAAGAAATGTTTAATTTGTTTAAAAGTTGTGCGCGGTAACTTGAGGTAGAGGCTAAGATTACATTCATAGTATTTATGATGAGTTTGCAATTATTGAAATTAATGCCATATTAGCATCTTGTTGAACATTTTGCTGAAGACTCTGTTTGTTGCTTTTATAGTCACAAGTGGCTGATTTAGGTTGAATTGTGAGCATTGTTTGATTAATAAAAAGCAGTTGTGAACCTTTGTCGCTTTATTCTGAGAAAGTACTATACCTAGTCTCAGACTAAGGCTAAAATACGCAACGGCTAGGGGTGGTTTTTAATTACCATTTTTTTGTCAGAAATTTTTAAGGAGATTAACTAGGAACTTGACAATTTTAAGTTCTAGGTTAATATGCGCGCCTTATGCAAGAAACTAAGATACCGGTTACCATCGACCCTGTTCGAGCTGCCCAAAAGTTATCTACCTATAATGGGATAATCCCAGGTAGGCAACTCAAGCGTTTGAATGGTGTTTGTGCCGGCGACTGTTCCGAAGTGAAGGTGTCTTTAGAAAGCGGCGTTGATATTCAAGGGATAGTCTACCTCAAGGGGAAGGCTGTGACGGAGCTCACTTTGGATTGCCAACGTTGTATGACACCGTTTAACACAGAGGTGACGGTCGAGTTCTGTTTTACACCAATTGGTGATGAAACAGAAATCGATGAGCTCCCACAGGCGTACGAGCCTATTGAGACCAGCGAGTATGGCGAAATTCGTCTACACGATTTGATCGAAGATGAGCTAATTATTGCGGTGCCATTG
Source organism: Paraferrimonas sp. SM1919 (assembly GCF_010993985.1). Classification (GTDB taxonomy): domain Bacteria; phylum Pseudomonadota; class Gammaproteobacteria; order Enterobacterales; family Shewanellaceae; genus SM1919. The sequence continues at coordinate 77,242 of NZ_WINH01000004.1, forward strand.
ATCCCTGTCCATAATGATGGTCAGTGTAATCAAGGTTCGCAAGACGTTAGTTTTGGCAAGATTGAAGAGGTTGAAGAGGAACGTCCAAATCCGTTCGCCGTGTTAGAAAAACTGAAGAACAAGTAAGTAGGAGATAAACCAATGGCAGTTCAAAAAAGCCGTAAGACTCGTTCACGTCGTGGCATGCGTCGTTCACATGATGCTTTAACCACAGCACAACTATCTGTAGACGTACAGACTGGTGAAACTCACCTTCGTCACCACGTGACTGCAGACGGTTTCTACCGTGGTCAAAAGGTTATCAACAAGTAAGTTGGTAGTCCGATGACTCATCTGACGCTTGCGTTAGATACTATGGGGGGCGATTACGGCCCCCATAATATAGTGCCTGCCCTAGTGCAGGCACTTGAACATTTTACGTCCGTAGATTTCATTCTAGTGGGCGACAAACAACTCCTTTCTTCGCTACTCAGACGACATCGAATTTTTTCCCACAAAAGAATTACTATTACGCATACTGATCAAGTCGTGAGTATGACTGATAAGCCAAGCTTTGCTCTTCGTCATCGCAAAAACTCTTCAATGCGAGTCGCATTAGAATTGGTTAAATCTGGGCAAGCCGATGCATGTGTCAGTTCCGGTAATACCGGGGCATTAATGGCAATGGCTAAAGTTATTTTAAAAACCCTACCTGGTATCGAACGTCCTGCATTGATCAGTGGTCTGCCAACTATTGCAGATAAACCCGTTTATATGTTGGATCTTGGCGCCAATGTCAATTGTTCAGCAACTATGTTGTTCCAATTTGGCGTGATGGGGTCTGTGTTAGCCGAAGTCGCAGAACAACGACCCGCGCCTAAAGTGGCGTTGCTGAATATTGGCAGCGAAGAAATAAAAGGCAACGAGCCGGTCCAGCAAGCCGCCAAATTATTGAAACAAGCTTCGCACATCAATTATGTGGGCTTTATTGAAGGGGATGACATCTTCCGTGGTGAGCATGATGTGATCGTTTGTGATGGCTTTGTTGGTAACACAACCTTGAAAGCGTCTGAGGGCGTGGCTCGATTGTTGACCAATCATTTGCAAACCACGGCTAAATCATCATGGTTTTTTAAAATGTTAACCTCACTGATGCGACCAGTACTGACTTCAGCATTGAAAAAGATGAACCCCGACCACTATAACGGCGCGAGTCTGTTAGGATTGCGCGGCGTGGTAGTAAAGAGCCACGGTGGTGCAGATGAAAAAGCTTTCTATCAGGCTATTGCTCACGCCGTAATCGAGGCCGAGCGCAAGTTACCGGACCTAATATGTCATAGGGTTCAGTCGTTACTCGCAACAAAAGAACATAAAAGTGATTAATACAAAAATTTTAGGAACAGGAAGCTATCTGCCACAGCAGGTACGTTCCAACAGTGATTTAGAAAAAATTGTTGATACCAGCGATCAGTGGATTGTAGAAAGAACAGGTATCTCAGAGCGTCGTATTGCGGCCGCTAATGAAACTGTTGCTACTATGGGATTAGAGGCGGCTAAAAATGCCATTGATATGGCTGGGATCACCGCTGCGGATCTTGATTTAATCGTGGTAGGTACCACTACCTCAGAAAATGCATTTCCAGCCAGTGCTTGCGAAATTCAGGCAGCGTTAGGCGCTAGCCAAATACCGGCGTTTGATGTCAGTGCCGCCTGTTCGGGTTTTATCTACGCTTTGGCAATTGCTGACAATTTTATTAAAGCAGGCTCGAGTAAAATTGCATTAGTCATTGGCGTCGACATTATTAGCCGACTGTGCAATGAGCAAGACCGTTCAACGGTTATCTTATTTGGTGATGGTGCAGGAGCGGCGATCATCGCCATCAGTGATGAGCCGGGTATCATCTCCACTCATTTATACGCCGACGGTCAGCAGGCTGACTTACTTAAATGTGAAATGCCAAAACGTCGTATTGATGAACAAACCGGTAATGATTACATTCAGATGCAGGGTAACGAGGTCTTCAAAGTGGCGGTTACCCAGTTAGCTCAGGTGGTTAAAGAAACTCTTGAGCATAACGCCCTAGAGAAAACAGATATTGATTGGCTGGTTCCCCATCAAGCCAATTTAAGAATTATTAAAGCAACGGCTAAAAAGTTAAATATGGACTTGAATCAAGTCGTTTTAACGTTGCATAAACATGGTAATACTTCGGCAGCTTCCGTTCCAATTGCTTTGGATGAAGCCGTTCGTGACGGACGCATCAAGCGTGGTCAAATGTTACTACTAGAAGCATTTGGTGCAGGCTTTGCGTGGGGCAGTGCCCTAGTAAGATTTTAGAAGGAATAAAAAATGACACAAGCTTTTGTTTTTCCTGGTCAAGGCTCTCAAGCTGTAGGTATGATGCAAGACATCATCACTGGCCATCAAGTGGCTAAAGATACCTTTGCTGAGGCCAGTGAGGCCCTAGGTTATGATTTAACCGCTCTGGTTCTAGACGGTCCAGCAGAAGACTTAAACGAAACCCATCGTACCCAGCCTGCTTTATTAGCAGCCTCTGTGGCTATGTACCGTACCTATCTTGCCCAAGGCGGTAAAGTACCAGCGCTAATGGCCGGCCATTCTTTAGGTGAGTACTCGGCCTTGGTATGTGCTGGTGTGATCGATTTTAAAGCAGCAATTAAACTGGTTGAGCTTCGTGGTCAACTTATGCAAAAAGCGGTACCAGCAGGGACTGGTGCGATGTACGCTATTATTGGTCTAGAAGACGATGCTATCGCTCAGGCTTGTGAGCAAGCCGCTCAAGGTCAAGTGGTTAGCCCTGTTAACTTTAACTCTCCAGGACAAGTCGTTATTGCTGGTGAAAAAGACGCTGTAGAACGTGCAGGTGCACTGTGTAAAGAAGCCGGTGCTAAGCGAGCACTGCCTCTACCCGTTAGCGTACCTTCCCACTGTGCGTTAATGAAGCCTGCGGCAGATGAACTTGCTAAAGCACTTGAATCAATTGAGTTTAATGCCCCTGCAGTAAACGTAATTAACAACGTTGATGTGGCGGCTGCAACCGTGGCTAGCGACATCAAAGATGCATTAATTCGTCAGCTTTACAGCCCAGTTCGTTGGACTGAATCGGTTAACACCATGGCTGCGCAAGGCATCGAGCAATTAGTAGAATGTGGTCCAGGTAAGGTACTTGCTGGTCTGACTAAAAGAATTAATAAATCGCTTTCAGCAGCTTCGTTAAACGACCAAGCTTCCCTTGAAAGCCTAATTTAATAAAGGAACACACATGAGTGTTAGTTTTGATTTGAGCGGCAAAGTCGCTCTAGTTACTGGTGCAAGCCGTGGTATTGGTCGCACTATTGCAGAAACTCTTGTCGCTGCTGGCGCTACCGTTATTGGTACGGCAACGTCTGAGCGCGGTGCAGAGGCAATTGATGCTTATCTAGGTGACAACGGTTTTGGTATGGTATTAAACGTAACCGACACTGATTCAATTGAAGCTTTGTTTGCTAACATCAAAGAAAAGACCACTGGTGTTGATATTCTAGTAAACAATGCTGGTATCACCCGTGACAATCTAATGATGCGTATGAAAGACGATGAGTGGGAGAGTATTATTGATACTAACCTGACTTCAGTTTTCAAACTGACCAAGCAAGTATTGCGTGGCATGATGAAAAAACGTCAAGGTCGAATCATTAACATTGGCTCAGTAATCGGTACCATGGGCAACGCTGGCCAAGCCAACTATGGTGCGGCTAAAGCAGGTGTGATCGGTTTCTCTAAGTCACTGGCTCGTGAAGTGGCTTCACGTAATGTAACGGTTAACACCATTGCTCCTGGTTTTATCCAAACCGATATGACCGACGAGCTGACAGATGAGCAAAAAGCAGGTATCTTATCTGGCGTTCCAATGGATCGTTTAGGCCAACCAGCTGATATTGCAAACACTGTTTTATTCTTATCATCAGACCTTGCTGGCTATATTACGGGTGAAACAATCCACGTAAATGGCGGCATGTACATGGTATAAACAACTAAATTTTTTATTTGTAATTCACTGCCGAAAAAGGTAAGTTTTTGTGGTTAGACCACGATAATCTTTGCTTGCATTGTCGGTGAAATTCAATAAACTACACGCATCCTACGCAAAAGCGTAAAAATAAATGGGAAAATAAAAAAATGAGCAACATTGAAGAACGCGTAATCAAAATCATCGTTGAACAACTAGGTGTTAAAGAAGAAGAAGTGAAGCATGAAGCTTCTTTCGTAGATGACCTAGGCGCTGATTCTCTAGACACAGTTGAGCTAGTAATGGCTCTAGAAGAAGAGTTTGACACTGAGATCCCAGACGAAGAAGCTGAGAAGATCACTACAGTTCAAGCTGCTATCGACTACGTTACTGCTAATCAGTAATAGCGAGCAAAATTATTTAAAACAGGTGGCTTAGGCCGCCTGTTTTTGTTTTTACTATTTGGAGAGAAATATGTCTAAACGTCGTATTGTAGTAACAGGCTTAGGTGCCATTACTCCTGTTGGCAATGACATACAAAGCACATGGGATGCGCTATTAGCAGGCACTAGTGGTGTGACGGAAATTACTGAGTTCGACGCCAGTGAATTTTCTACTCGTTTTAGCGCAACCGTCAAAGACTTTGATGTCGAGCAATATATATCTAAAAAAGATGCCCGTAAAATGGACCGTTTTGTACAGTTTGGTATGGCTGCAGCCATTCAAGCGGTAGAGGACGCAGGTATTGATATGGCCAGTCTTGATCCCTCTCGAGTGGGGACTGCGATTGGTTCAGGTATTGGTGGCTTAGGTTCGATTGAAACCAATCATCTTGCTCTGCAAAATAGTGGTCCACGCCGTATTTCTCCTTTCTTTATTCCTAGTGCCATTATCAATATGATTGCGGGTCATGTATCGATTAAATATGGTATGACAGGTCCTAACTTTGCAGTGACTACCGCTTGTACTACAGGGGTACACAACATTGGTTTTGCGGCCCGGACGATTGCTTATGGCGATGCCGATATCATGGTCGCCGGCGGCGCTGAGTCGGTTAATACCCCAATGGGCATTGGTGGTTTTGCCGCAGCAAAGGCGTTATCAACTCGTAATGATGAGCCACAAAAAGCCAGCCGTCCATGGGATAAAGACCGTGATGGTTTTGTCATGGGTGAGGGTGCCGGAATGATGATTTTAGAAGAATACGAGCATGCGAAGGCCCGTGGCGCAAAAATTTATGCTGAGTTAGTGGGTTTCGGAATGAGCGGCGATGCCTTTCATATGACCTCACCACCCAAAGACGGTGCGGGCGCGGCTTTAGCAATGGAAAATGCCATCAAAGATGCCGCAATCGAAAAATCATTAGTAGGTTATATTAATGCCCATGGTACGTCGACCCCAGCAGGTGATGTCGCTGAAGCCCAAGCAGTGAAAACAGTATTTGGTGACCATGCTTATAACTTACTGGTAAGCTCAACCAAATCGATGACCGGTCATTTATTGGGCGCTGCGGGCTCTGTTGAAGCAATTTTTACGATTTTATCGATAAAAGATGGTAAAGTACCGCCGACCATAAATCTGGATAACCCAGATGAAGGATGTGATTTGGATTTCGTCGCCAACACGGCAAAGGAAAGAGAGATTGATTACGCACTATGTAACTCTTTCGGTTTTGGTGGCACGAATGGATCATTGCTGTTTGCTAAATGCAAATGATCCCTTAAAGGTGTTGACTGACACCTAGGTTGTTTAAGGATAAAAGATGAATAATAAACGTGAATTAACCCTTCGATTTTTAGCTGAACCAGGTGATGTGAACTTTGGTGGTAAAGTTCACGGCGGTGCCGTGATGAAATGGATTGATTTGGCGGCCTATGCTTGTGCATCTGGTTGGTCTAGTAGTTACTGTGTTACCGCCTATGTGGGTGGCATCCAATTCCAAGCCCCACTATTTATTGGTAACTTGGTAGAAGTTGAAGCGAGAGTAATTTACACCGGCAAAACATCCATGCACTTAGCTATTGATGTGATCGGTTGTGATCCTAAACAATGTCATAGGGTAACCACCTCATCTTGTATCATCGTTATGGTTGCGGTTGGTGAAGATGGTAAGCCAGTTGAAGTCCCCCACTGGGAACCAATTACCGCCAAAGATAAGCGTCTTGAAGATATGGCTAAAAAGCTTATGGAAATGCGTAAGCATATGCAAGATGAGCTTAAAGGCGCAGCAGAAGCCTAAGAAAAAGGCGCTGAAATCAGCGCCTTTTTTGTATTTTGAATACGGCTATAAGACCAAATGCTCTAATTCGATTTCAGTCACGCTATGCAACGCATCAAGGGAGTTATTCGCCAACGATAACTTTCCATCACTCGACTCTACTAATACGGCACGCTGAATATCACCACAATCATAACCGCTGCGGTTTAACGCTGATAAGGCTACATGCATGGGCATTAGGCTTGGATTATAAGCCGCGTTCTCTGCCACTCTACCGGTAAAAATACGTTGATCGACCATTTCTAGGGCGACACCAGCATAATTGCCGCTGTATGGGGCATAGCTGTTGTTGGCGGCATCAATTGCACTGATCACTAAAGGATCTTCGCTATCATAGTGTAAATCCACAGCCTTGCTATTAAGCAGTTGCTCGGTTTTACCTAGATCCTTAGGTGAGAAACCATAAGGTAAATATTGCTTTAGCGGTGCAATTTCGCGCTTAGGTAGGATGATGAGGGTTTCAGCGCCTTCAAAGGTTTCATTAATAAACTGACGACAATGGCCACAGGGGCTGTAATTGATCGCAATTTTCACTAGCTTTTTTGCCCCACGCAGCCAAGCGTGGCTGATGGCTGACTGCTCAGCATGAACACTATGATTAAGGGGTAATTGAGCCAGCTCAAGATTGGCGCCCATATATAAATTGCCTTCATCACAAAGGGCAATGGCCCCCACCTCAAAACCGCTGATCCTAGGTTGAGAGAAACTGGTGGCAATTGGCAACAATGCAAGCATTAGCTTATCGATAGTTAAATGATGGGTGAGCAATAGCTGTTGCACTTTTCTTTGCTCGATAAAACCTTCAAAGTTGTCATCGAGCAGAGGAATAAGGCTAGCATGCAGCAGGCTGTCTACTTGAGAAAGTGCGGGTTGGAAACGCATGTCATTTACCATTATAAAGATTGTAAATAAGAATATAGTTGCTTTAATAATCCAAGTTTATGTGGATTATTCATATTTTGCTCAACTAAGTTCTCTAAATTATAGAGGTAATCAGGATCATTGAGACGTTGTTCACAATGTTGACGCCACTTAAAAAGCTCGTTTTCAGAAAGACACTGGGGATAATTGCGAGCTTTATAACGAAAAAATAGTTCATGGTATTTAGCATCGTCGAATTGTGGGGTTAGTGCGGCAAGTTGCTCAACCTGAGTACGACGGATCATTTCCATTTGTGCTTTATCACTGTGGGACGGGAAGCCATTATATAATTGGGCATCAACATCAGCTGTCGCTGTAAAAGGAGCTTCACAATCATAAGCGGCGCTAATTTTCTCGCGAAGTTGTATTGCTTGCTTTAGCTTTTGGTATTGCACTCGGGCAAAAGCCTTATCAATCTGTAAGCGCGCGGCTATCTCATCGGTTAAGGATTTAGCTGTGGTGATAAACGGGCATTTGTTTAGGTGTAAAAGCTTTAACGGCACCGGTGCTAAGTCTTGTTGTTGCAGTTCTTTATGCGGAGTATACAAACGCTCAATAATTTGTTCAGGGGTAAGTTCTAATAGCGGTGTGATGTCTTTACACAAGTCCACCAAAACGATGGCATTGTTGTTAGTTGGGTGATAACAAATCGGCACCACCAAAGAAGCACAACCATGTTTAGGGCTAAATTTCGAGCTGATATGTAATAACGGCTTTAAGTTAATGACATCGATTTGCTTTGCGACTGCCTGCTTACGTCGTAAATTAAACGCATAATCGTAGAGCTTAGGCTGCTGTTGTTTTATTAACTTTGCCAACGCAATGGTGGCTTCGACGTCACTTAATGCGTCATGGGCATTAGTATGACCGATGCCATTGGCTGCAGTGAGCAGCTCTAAACGAAAAGAGACATGACCTTTGTCATTGATGGGCCATTCAATCCCTTCAGGTCTGAGGGCATAACAGGCTCTAACCAAATCAATAATGTCCCAACGGGAATTGTTATTAGAGTATTCCCTTTGGTATGGATCGAAAAAATTACGATATAGGCTGTAACGGGTCACTTCATCATCGAATCGAATCGAATTATAACCAACCACACAGGTTTCTGGCTCACTCATATAGCCATTAATACGCGCCATAAATTCAGCTTCGATATAGCCTTTTTCATTGGCTTTTTGTGGACTGATCCCGGTCACTAACATGGCCTCGGGTTTCGGTAAATAATCAGGGCTTAGTCGACAAAAATCATCAATCGCACGTCCCACAGGGTTTAACTCTAAATCGGTACGGATGGCGGCAAACTGGGCGGGTCTGTCTGTGCTTGGGCTGACACCCCAAGTTTCATAATCGTGCCAAAGTAAGGTTGGCTGGGAAGTGGTCATGATGCTTATCCGAGTTTATGTTATTGATATAACGAGATACTAACAGCTTTAGAGATAAGTTGTTAGCACCTGCTTAGGCGTCAAAAATAACTGCTGAAAATAAAAACAACTAATGGCTATACTTAACCAATAATAGCAATTCAGGACAGCCTACCGAATATGAATATAACATTTCTTGGTGGCACTCAAACAGTGACAGGTTCAAAATACTTGGTTGAAACTCAATCCACTAAAATCCTGATAGATTGTGGCTTGTTTCAAGGCTATAAGTGGCTGCGACAGCGTAACCGAGAACCATTGCCATTAGATATTGCCACTATTGATGCGATTATCTTAACTCATGCTCATTTAGATCACTCTGGTTACATTCCTGCGTTTTATAAAAAAGGCTATCGTGGTCCAGTGTATACTCATCCGGGCAGCTTGGCGTTGTGTGAGATTTTGTTACCTGACAGTGGTCACATTCAAGAAGAAGACGCCAAATTTTATAAAAAACATCAAATCGGCAAACATGACTCTCCCGAACCCCTATACGATGAACAGACTGCTAAAGAATGCTTAAGCCTATTTCATGAGGTGGATTTTGAACAGCCATTTAAGGTGGGTGATGTAGAAATTAAATTGCAAAGTGCTGGGCATATTTTAGGCGCATCCAGTGTCATTATTAAGGCCCAAGGAAAAGTCATTGGCTTTTCAGGTGATGTTGGCCGCCCTGATGACATTGTTATGCATCCCCCAAGTAAACTTCCTAAATTGGACTTATTATTATTAGAGTCGACTTATGGCGATAGGCTTCATAGTCGTGAAGATCCATATCATCAACTGGCGAAGGTCGTTAATGACACAGCCCATAAAGGAGGGGTGTTACTCATCCCGAGTTTTTGTGTAGGCCGTGCACAAACGTTGCAATACATGCTGGCAAGACTCATTGTCGATCACAAAATTCCTAAATTACCCATTTATATCGACAGTCCAATGGCTATTAAGGTGTCAGATATCTATTGCCGTCATCGTCAGCAGCACAAACTCAATACACAACAATGCCAATTAATGGAAGCGATGAATACTTATGTTAAATCAGTCGAGGACTCAAAGGCCTTAGCCGGTATTCGTGTGCCCCACATTATTATTGCCGGCAGTGGTATGGCAACCGGTGGACGTATATTGCATCACATGAAGCATCTACTCAGTGACCATAGAACGACGTTGTTATTTAGTGGTTATCAAGCTGGGGGAACCAGAGGTGCAAAACTAATAAGGGGCGAGGCGACTGTAAAAATTCACGGCGATTGGATCCCCGTTAAGGCTAAAGTGGATATGATTGAGGGGCTTTCTGCCCATGGTGATCATCAGGATATTTTAAATTGGTTAATGGAGTCAGATTTAGATAAAAACACCCCCATCATTTTGGTTCATGGAGAAGAGCCGGCCTTAGAAAGCTTTCGTGACTATTTAAATCAACATAGCCCATTTCAAGCCTCTGTGGCGACTTATAAAAGTATCCTACGGCTTTGATGTAGATCAAATGGCTGTTTAATTTTTGTACGCTGGTGACGGTATTCGTTTATGGTTAACAAGGATACAAGGATAAGGAGCGATCATGAAACATCTTATTAATAGTTTGTTATTGCTAATCTCTGCTGTTTTAGTGGGCTGCGACAGTGGTCCTAATGCTTCGCCGAGAGGTTTTAGTCTGCCACAGGGAGATGTTGAACAAGGCCGGTTGGTATTACATAAGTATCAATGTTTATCTTGCCATGTGATCAAGGGTGAAGTTCCCCAAGATGATGTGGTTAAAAATACAGATTATGTGGTACAAATTGGCGGTAAAACCGCACGTCAGAAAACCTATGCCGATCTCCTTACCTCGGTCATCAATCCATCTCATAAAGTGACTGCGGGTTATGGCAAATACGATAAGCAACAAAGAGGTATGGTCTCAGATATGCGTATCTACAACGATTTAATGACTGTGACAGAACTGGTTGATTTGGTGACTTATCTTGAAACCCATTATGAACTTATGCATTACCAGAGAACTGTCTACAGCAACTATGGTTATTGATAGCACCCCTTGAACCATTAATCGTTTGCTGAGTTCTGATAAAGCGGCGCACTTAAGCGCTGCTTTTTTATGCATTAAAGGTAAATGTGTTAGATTAGGGCGCATAACCGTGTTAATGGCAATCGTATTACAATGATAAACGCTTTTTTATTGATCCTTGTTGTAATTGTACTGGCAACTTTTTTGGGCTGGTTGCCAATATTAACAGTGTATCTTGGGTCTTTGCCCTTAATTAATTTATTGATTTATGTAGTAGCCTGTCTTTGGTGGTATGTGCTATTGCCACCCCAATGTGGCTTAGCTTTAAAGCGCATTTGTGCAATTTTGGGCATAGGTTCTCTGCCAATGGGATATGCGTTAGCGGGTAATTTGAGCTTTAACTTTGCGGGTGAAATTTGGTTAACGGTAGCAAAGTTCACTTGGTTTTGGTTATATCAAGGCTTATGGTTTACGTTACCAGTGCTTGTGAGTATTTATTATTTGATAAAAAGCCGAACCATGAAACGCTCGGCTAATAATCACTAAGTGTACCGTTAAAGTGGGCTGGTACTGAGTTGATAACCATTTTTATCAATGGTTAATACAGAACATTGCTCATACCAATCACCGACTACAAACCGTTTTTGCAGATTGGCCAAAGTATGTACTTTAGGTCGATGGGTATGCCCATGGATTAACCACTGTACTTGGTACTGTTGCAGTTTATCGGTCACAGCTTGGGGAGTCACATCCATCACTTCATAGGTCTTACCCTGATTCGCGGCTTTTGAATTGGCGCGGATATTGGCAGCAATACGTCGACGAATCATTTTGGGTAAAGCATTGTAAATAGCACGGGCCCAAGCTTGGTTCCTAAAACGACGAAACTTTTGATAAGCCTCATCTAAGGTACAAAGGCTATCGCCATGCAGTACGACCGCTTTATTGCCAAACAGATCAATGGTTTGATCTTCTTCAAGCAAAGTCATGCCTGATAATTCAGCATAGCGTTTACCTAGCATAAAATCCCGATTACCATGGGTGAAGTAGATAGGGAACTGAGTGCTTAACTTTTTAAGTTTATTGGCTAATTCAAGGGCGAAAGGTTCTGCAATGTCATCACCAATCCATACCTCGAACAAGTCACCCATAATGAACAGGGCTTCAATTTCTTCAAGGTTAGCTAAAAAACGATCAAAGGCTGAGTTAATGTCAGGGCGATCCGCACTTAAGTGCAGATCCCCAATAAAGACAACTTTACCTTTGTTAAAAGATAAATTAAGCAATGGTTGCCTTCTCAATAATCACTGGCTCTAGCGGTACATCTTGGTGCATACCGTGGTTGCCCGTGTCTACAGCTTTAATTTTTTCTACTACTTCCATGCCTTCAACCACTTCTGCAAACACGCAGTAACCCCAACCGTGAAGATTTTCGCCGGTGTGGTTTAGGAAACCATTGTCTTTTACGTTAATAAAGAACTGGGCAGTGGCTGAGTGAGGATCTTGAGTACGAGCCATTGCTAACGTACCGACCTTGTTGCTCAAACCATTGTTGGCTTCGTTCTTAATTGGAGCTTGAGGTTTCTTTTGTTCCATTTCAGCAGTGAAACCGCCACCTTGGATCATAAAGCCATCAATGACGCGGTGGAAAATTGTACCGTCGTAGAAACCACTTTTTACATAGTTTTCAAAGTTTTCACAGGTCACTGGTGCCGCTTCGTGGTTCAGTTTAACTTTAATGTCGCCAAAATTTGTGGTTAAAGTAATCATACTTTGTACTCGCAGTTAATAAATTCAATTAAAATCCGCTTAAGTTTAACGGAATTGGCTTTGTGCTTAAAGTAGAGTGTTAAATACATTTGCTAAGTGCTAGAATTAGCGCCAATAAACCTATATTCATCGTGTATGAGGAAGAATTAACCGATGTTGCAAATCTACAACACACTTTCAAGACAAAAAGAAGTATTTAAGCCTATTGAAGACAATAAAGTAGGCATGTATGTGTGTGGGATCACCATCTATGATTTGTGTCACATTGGTCACGCTCGTACCTATATCAGTTTTGATATGGTGGCTCGTTATCTGCGTTACTTAGGTTATGACTTAACGTATGTGCGAAATATCACCGACATTGACGATAAAATCATTAAACGCGCCAACGAGCGTGGCATTAGCTCTAAGGAATTAACCGAAGAGCTAACGGTAGAAATGCACAAAGATTTTGATGCGTTAAACCTAATTCGCCCGGACATCGAGCCAAAAGCAACTGAGCACATTCAAGAAATCATTGATATGGTTGAAACCTTGATCGCTAAAGAGCACGCCTATGTGGGTGACAATGGTGATGTGATGTTCTCGGTAGAAAGCTTTAATGAGTACGGCCGTTTATCTGGTCAAGACTTAGAGCAACTGCAAGCGGGTTCTCGGGTAGCGGTAGAAATGGCCAAGCGTAATGCAGCAGATTTCGTGCTTTGGAAAATGAGTAAACCAGGTGAACCAGCATGGCCATCACCATGGGGTGAGGGTCGCCCTGGTTGGCACATTGAGTGTTCGGCGATGAACGTGAAGCACCTAGGCGAGCATTTTGACATACATGGTGGTGGTTCAGATCTTAAGTTCCCACACCATGAAAACGAAATTGCCCAGTCGTGCTGTGCCAATGAAAAAGATTACGTAAACACCTGGATGCACACGGGCATGGTAATGGTTGATAAAGAAAAAATGTCTAAGTCATTAGGCAATTTCTTTACCGTACGTGACGTGTTAGAGCACTTTGACCCAGAAACCGTACGCTATTTCTTATTATCTTCTAACTATCGTTCACAACTGAACTATTCAGAAGATAACTTGAAACAAGCCCGTGCCTCGCTTGAGCGTTTATACACGTCATTGCGTGACTTAGACACCAGCGTAGCAGCGGCAGAATCCGCGGAATTTGTTGAGCGCTTTAACAAAGCCATGAACGATGATTTCAATACCCCAGAAGCTTATTCAACGCTGTTTGATATGGCCCGCGAAGTTAATCGCTTAAAAGAAGCGGATATCACTGCGGCCAGCGCTTTAGGCAACAAGCTTAAGCAACTGGCGGAAATTCTAGGTATTTTACAGCAACAACCACAAGCCTTCTTACAAGGTGGTGCAGGTCAGGGTAACGATGATGAAGTGGCTGAAATTGAAGCATTAATCGTTATGCGTAACCAAGCCCGTGCCGATAAAAACTGGCCTGCTGCGGACGAAGCTCGTGACAAGCTCAATGCCCTAGGCATTGTCCTAGAAGATAAAGACGGCAAAACAACCTGGCGCCGCGCTTAATAAATTAAGTTGCTAAAACATATTGAAAAAAGCTCACTTTAAAGTGAGCTTTTTTTATGCAAAGAATAAAGCTTAAAGGATCTAAAGTTCAGGGGGTGAGCATGTATAAACTTTATATTGGAAATAAAAACTACTCTTCTTGGTCATTTCGGCCGTGGCTATTAATGAAAACCTTAGGTATAGAATTTGAAGAAGTATTGGTGCCGTTTGCCGGAAGCAATACCGCCGCTCAATTCAAAGCATTTAGTCCAAGTTCTCTGGTCCCATGTTTACATGATTATAAAGTCGTGGTGAACGATTCCCTTGCGATTATTGAGTACTTAGCGGAAGAGTACCAACAAGTTTGGCCGCAAGAAAAACGCACAAGGGCATGGGCTAGAAGTGCTTGCGCACAAATGCACTCTGGTTTTTTTGAAATAAGAAATCAGTGCCCAATGAATTGTGGTATTACTTTTAAACTCAATGATATTTCTGCAGCGTTAGCTGCTGATATTGAGAAAGTACAGGCATTGCTAGAATATGGTTTGCAGCAATTCGGTGGACCTTTTCTTGCGGGCAATCACTTCACTGCCGTTGATGCCTTCTATGCACCAGTATTATCCAGGTTTAAAACTTATCAAATAGAGTTAAGTCCAATTCTAAAAGCATACTCAGACAAGATAGAAAGCTTAGTGAGTTGGCAAACTTGGTATCAACAAGCCATAGCGGAAACCTTCAGGGATGACCCCCATGAGGCAGAATTAGCGACATTAGGTACGATTATTGAGGACCGTCGTGCAATAGTTGAGCAGTCGGCTGGCTGAATGTAAATTTATACTTTACAGATAAGCCCTATATCCGTATTATTCAACCCGCTTCGGAGAGATGGCTGAGTGGTTGAAAGCACCGGTCTTGAAAACCGGCATAGGTTAATAGCCTATCTAGGGTTCAAATCCCTATCTCTCCGCCACATAAGAAAAACCCGCTACTTGTTAGCGGGTTTTTTGGTATTAACCTGAGGTTAATAGCAGCTCTTTATCTTGAGGGTTCAAATCCCTATCTCTTTGCCACATAAGAAAAACCCGCTACTTGTTAGCGGGTTTTTTGGTATTAACCTGAGGTTAATCGCGCCCTTTATCTTGAGGGTTCAAATCCCTATCTCTTTGCCACATAAGAGAAACCCGCTACTTGTTAGCGGGTTTTTTCGTATTAACCTGAGGTTAATCGCGCCCTTTATCTTGAGGGTTCAAATCCCTATCTCTTTGCCACATAAGAGAAACCCGCTACTTGTTAGCGGGTTTTTGGTATTAACCTGAGGTTAATAGCAGCTCTTTATCTTGAGGGTTCAAATCCCTATCTCTTTGCCACATAAGAGAAACCAGCTACTTGTTAGCGGGTTTTTTGGTATTAACCTGAGGTTAATAGCAGCTCTTTATCTTGAGGGTTCAAATCCCTATCTCTTTGCCACATTAAAGCCCGCTCAATCGAGCGGGTTTTTGGGTATTAACCTGAGGTTAATAGCAGCTCTTTATGCTGAGGGTTCAAACCCCTATCTCTTTGCCACAATTAAGCCCGCTCAATCGAGCTGGTTTTTTGGTATTAACCTGAGGTTAATAGCAGCTCTTTATGCTGAGGGTTCAAATCCCTATCTCTTTGCCACATAAGAAAAACCCGCTACTTGTTAGCGGGTTTTTTGGTATTAACCTGAGGTTAATCGCGCCCTTTATCTTGAGGGTTCAAATCCCTATCTCTGCCAAATATAGAAAGGCTGACTAATCAAATAGTTTTTTAATAACTACAGGTTAATTGCGCCTGCAGTCGTTCGCTGTTCTTGCTGTCTAATTGATGTCGCTTAATCATTATTGAGTTTACAGAGTTAATGTTGTTTATTTCTGCTGTTAACGGCCACAGTGACAGGCTTCATGGTGTTGTTTGTCTGATTTATCAGCTATGAAAACTATTTTTGTGCTGCATATCTTATTTTGAAGTGCTACATTGTATTTCAAGAAGTCCAAGAGCTTCGTGATATAAAAAATGAGGGTATCTGGTGATTAATGTACTAGTAGTAGATGATCATGACATTGTTCGTAGCGGTATCAGTCGATTGATTAGTGATGAAAAAGGTCTCAAAGTCCATGGCGAATGTAGTAGTGGTGAAGACGCTGTGGCTTGGTGCCGTAAAAATGATGTAGATGTCATTTTAATGGATATGACAATGCCTGGCATTGGTGGCCTGGAAGCGACTCGTAAAATCGTGCGAATAAACCCAGACGTAAAAATTATTGTATTGACCGCTTATGCCGAGCAACCAATCCCTAAGCGAGTCATGCAAGCAGGTGCTTTTGGTTTTCTTACTAAAGATTCTGCCCCGACCGATGTACTTAAAGCAATAAGGCAAGTAGCGGCAGGGCAACGTTTCTTGTCTCCTGAAGTGGCGCAAGCGATGGCAATGGGAGCCTTGGGTGATACTTCAGATAATCCATTCGATGAGCTTTCGGAACG
This sequence comes from Paraferrimonas sp. SM1919, assembly GCF_010993985.1. Lineage (GTDB taxonomy): Bacteria > Pseudomonadota > Gammaproteobacteria > Enterobacterales > Shewanellaceae > SM1919. The sequence goes on from NZ_WINH01000004.1 coordinate 93,652, forward strand.
TGAGCTACAAATCACTATGATGATCATAAACGGTGAAAAAGCCACAGATATGGCAGAAAAGCTTAATCTGAGCCCCAAAACAGTCAATAGTTATCGATATCGAATCTTCGATAAGATTAAAGTGACAGGTGACGTTGAGCTGACATTAGCGGCAATTCGACATGGGATCTTAGATAAATCTAGGATTTAATTTGAGCCAGTTCGATTCGAAAGAATTTTTAAAGCACTGCACTTCTCAAGCTGGGGTATACCGCATGTATAACCAGTCAGAGGAGGTGATCTATGTAGGAAAGGCGAAAAATCTCAAGAAACGCCTAAGTACATATTTTCAAAAAACCCAGCAGCACCCCAAGACCCTCGCATTAGTTGCTAATATCCATCATATCGATGTAACCGTTGTTCATAGTGAAACGGATGCATTGATCCTAGAAAATGATTACATTAAGCAATACATGCCGAAATATAATGTATTGCTTAGGGACGATAAGTCTTATCCTTATATATTTTTAAGTGATCATAAACACCCAAGGTTAGCCTATCACCGTGGTGCTAAGCGTCTGAAAGGTCAGTATTTTGGGCCTTATCCTAATGGCGGTGCGGTAAAGGATTCGTTACACCTTCTGCAAAAGCTATTTCCAATACGGCAGTGCCAAGACAGCTATTATCGAGCACGATCTCGCCCTTGTCTGCAGTACCAAATTGGCCGCTGTTCAGGTCCCTGTGTCGATAAAATTTCAGAGTATGACTACCAGCAGCAAGTGAATTTGGTGCGTCTATTTTTGAAAGGTCGAAACGATGAAGTGATCCATGCGCTTATCGATAAAATGGAGCAGGCGGCGAATAAATTTGAGTATGAGCAAGCTGCCGTTTATCGCGACCAAATCGAATCACTACGCAAAGTATCTGAGCAACAGGAAGTCAGTAAGGCAAGGGGAGATCTGGACGTGATAGGCATCGCCTACCAAGGTGGGATGGCCTGTTTTCATTTACTTAGTATCCGTCAGGGTAAAATTAATGGCTCTCGCAGTTATTTCCCTAAGGTGCCTTCTAATACTGAGCTTGATGAAGTGCTATCGAGCTTTATGCTGCAGTTCTATCTCAATACCGAACAGCGAATCGACTTACCATCTGAAATCATTGTGGCTGAAACATTTGAAGCCGCCCATCCCTTAGCCCAAGTTCTTAAAGATCAGGGGCATAATATTCAACTGCGGTTTGCTAAGGACATTCGTGGCGATAGGGCTAAATTTTTGGGGTTAGCTCAAACCAATGCGCAAACCGCTTTAGACTCAAGGATGGCTCATAAAGCAAATATAGAGCAGAGATATCAGTTACTTGAAGAAGTACTTAACTTTGAAGGTAGCATCCAGCATATGGAGTGCTTTGATATTTCACACACCATGGGTGAGGCCACTGTTGCGTCTTGTGTGGTGTTTGACCGCAGTGGTCCTAAATCGAGCAATTACCGCAGATTTAATATTAAAGGGATCACCCCTGGGGATGATTATGCTGCGATGGCACAGGTCATTGAGCGTAGAATAAAAGCGCTTAATTCTGGTCAAGTGAAACCCGATATTATGTTTATTGACGGTGGTTTAGGCCAACTTAAAGCTGCCGAAGCGATTGTTGATAAGCATTTAGAAGATCCGCAAATGCGCCCTTTATTAATTGGTGTTGCCAAAGGGGAAGGGCGTAAAGCTGGTTTGGAAACGTTAATCATGGGTGGCAGCCACGACAGGGTTAATCTGGACAGCCATAGTAGTGCTTTGCATTTAATTCAGCATATTAGGGATGAATCCCATCGATTTGCGATTGCTGGTCATAGAGGCCAACGTCAGAAAAAACGCATGACCTCGACACTTGAAGGTATCCCAGGAATTGGCCCTAAAAAGCGTAAAGCGTTGATTCAAAACTTAGGCGGGATCCAAGGGGTCAAGGCCGCAAGTGTTGCAGAATTGACCAAAGTCCCTGGGATCAGTAAAGATTTAGCACAATTATTGTTTGATTCATTGCGAGACAGTTAGTTTTCAGGCAAGATCCAGCTAGCCCAATGTTATTTTTGGATTTTTATGATTATCAATGTACCAATAGCCTTAACTTTATTTAGGCTTTTACTTATTCCAATTTTTATTGCCTTCTTTTACCTTCCAGTTTCTTGGAATTTTTGGGCAGCAGCTTTTATCTATATGTTGGCTTCGTTCACCGACTTACTTGACGGTTATTTAGCTCGAAAATGGAACCAATCAACCCCTTTTGGAGCGTTTTTAGATCCCGTGGCAGATAAATTAATGGTGGGTGTTGCCCTGGTTATGATCAGTGAATACTACCAAGATCCATGGGTAACCGTTCCTGCTATAATCATGATTTCGAGGGAAGTTCTGATTTCAGCACTACGAGAATGGATGGCACAGCTGGGTAAAACCGCTACCGTAAAAGTGTCCATGATGGGAAAATACAAGACAGCAGCGCAAATGATGGCGATAACAGGTCTTGTTTGGCAGGCCTGTGATGAAATGTATTATTTGGCGATGGCGATGTATTTAGTGGCGACAGTTCTCACGGTTTGGTCGATGGTCACTTATATTCGAGCAGCGTGGCCTAGTTTCTCAACATCGAAATAGCCAATTAGTTTGAATAGTGCGCAAACAGACAAAACTTATGGAATTAAGCTTGACTGTTAACGTCAACTCCGTAAAATGCACCTCGTTCTCAAGCAACGCTTGAAACTAAGGCGCTATGGCAGAATGGCTATGCTGCGGATTGCAAATCCGTCGATCTCGGTTCGACTCCGGGTGGCGCCTCCACAATTTAAAGAATTAGTGTGCCCGGGTGGTGAAATTGGTAGACACAAGGGATTTAAAATCCCTCGCGGGTTTCCGCGTGCCGGTTCAAGTCCGGCCCTGGGCACCATCATTCAAAACAACAAAGCCTGCTTTTCAGCAGGCTTTGTTGTTTTTAGCTGCATTGACTAGGCTTAGCTAAATAACTTCTAAAGGTTCATCATGTCTAAATTTTTCTATAAAGGTAAAATCGAGAAAAAACCTAAGCACGAAAGCTACGGTTTTAATACATCGAGAAAATTAAAAGCAGGCACAGCGGAAGCCCCTTTAACACTAGTAGTAAAAGATGAAGAAGAGCTGGCACAAGTGCAAGCCCAGTTAGCTGAACATCAGCTAGTGGCTGACATCAGTGTTTCTGAAGATGGTTCGACTAACCTGCAAGAGCTTGAACATTTGCTGGCCAAGCCAAAAACGGTATCGGTTGAGGCTACCCCAAACCGTAATGATCCCTGCTCCTGTGGCAGTGGAAAAAAATACAAAAAGTGTTGTGGTTAACTTCCAAGCCTTTCTTATTAATGCCCACTTTATGTGGGCATTTTTGTATCTGGCCTATGCATAGCTAATAGAGTTCGCAAGCTTAAGAACTCCAATATGGAGTTGGCATATGAAATACTTGTCGAAACTAACTAAAGAGATAAGAATATGAAAGCCTTATTTTTAATGGTATTAGGTGTTTTGGGAACATTGTATGCGGGAAGCATGATTATTGTGTATCTACATAGAACACAATTGATTACGCTTGGGGAATCAAACTATCAATTCGTTAACCAGGTGTTCTTCTACGGTACCGTCACCCTTATAATAGTTTTGTCGGTAGGCATGTTAATTTGGATGTGGGCTGGTATCTATGATGCAATAAATTGTAAATAATACTTCTTAGACATCCCGGTGTTGGGCGTAAAGTATTCAACTTAATTGTTTTTTAAGCACTTGATCCTAAATCATAAATTAATGCTTGCAAGGGCGGTGGGGATGGGTAAAATGCCCCTCGTTCTCAAGGGAAACTTTGAAAGCCAAGGCGCTATGGCAGAATGGCCATGCTGCGGATTGCAACCCCGTCGATCTCGGTTTGACTCCGGGTTGTGCCTCCACAATATACAGAATTAGTGTGCCCGGGTGGTGAAATTGGTAGACACAAGGGATTTAAAATCCCTCGCGGGTTTCCGCGTGCCGGTTCAAGTCCGGCCCTGGGCACCATCATTCAAAACAACAAAGCCCGTTACGAAAGTAACGGGCTTTGTTGTATGCGCGAAGCGCAGGTTCATGGGAGTCACTTAAAGGACTTCCTTAAGAAAGCTGGTTTCGCCCCGCTAGCACGTTGCTGCGCAACGGGATAAAAAGCTAGAACCCCTACTACTGATCACTGAAGACTGAAAAATATTCGACTTTCGACATCTCTATTTGCTTGTTTCTAATGCAAATTAATCGAAAAATAATCACTTAGAAAAGTTAAGGTCATTTTTTAGTTGCAGCTGAACTTCTGCCGTGTAAAATGCACCTCGTTCTCAAGCAACGCTTGAAACCAAGGCGCTATGGCAGAATGGCTATGCTGCGGATTGCAAATCCGTCGATCTCGGTTCGACTCCGGGTGGTGCCTCCACAATTTAAAGAATTAGTGTGCCCGGGTGGTGAAATTGGTAGACACAAGGGATTTAAAATCCCTCGCGGGTTTCCGCGTGCCGGTTCAAGTCCGGCCCTGGGCACCATCATTCAAAACAACAAAGCCTGCTTTATAGCAGGCTTTGTTGTTTTCAGAGCGGCTTCGCCTTCGAGGGTACTTAGTTACGAGAACTGGCTCCGCCCTCCGAGAACGCTGCTACGCAGCGCGAGTACAAGCAGAATACAGAACTTATTTGACGACCGAATACGGAAGACAGAATACTGAAAGAGCGTAATCCGTAATTATCGAGTCACGGAGTGACGTTATCGCAGGCGTAGCCGTTCTCGCTTCTGGTTTCGTTACTCTTCAAAACAACCTTTATCTCACCGTTTTCGTGTGAAATAGAAATGGCTAAATTGAGTTGTGTACACAAACGTTCCACAATCGATAAACCTAGGCCAAGGCCTCCACTGTCATCGCTTTTTACGCCCTTATTAAATAAATCATTAGGGTGTTGACTTGCCATGTTTTTAGTAGGGTTAGTGATGATTAACTCGGCTTCATCATTACTTATATCAATGTCGCCATCGCTGTGACTAAAAGCATTAGCAATAAGGTTATTAATAATTATCGACAGGGCTTTAGGGTTGCTTTGAAAGCTAAGTTCAGAAGAGACATTGAGCTGTAACTCCGGCTTTGCACGATTACTATCTAATAATTCATGGTGCTCAATCACGGCTTGTTCTATTAGGGGCAATAATTTTACCGTTTCTGTGTTGAATTCGCCCTCTCTAGCCAGGGTCAGTAACCCTTCAATACAATCATGCATCTGGCTATTGGCTTGATCGATTCTGGTAACCAATTGTTGTTGCTGTTCGCTCAGCTGAGTCTGTTTTAACAAACTGACAGCACCTTGATTAATGGCGACGGGCGTTCGAAGTTCGTGGGATACATCTCGGGTAAAGTCTTGCTCACGTTTAATAAATTTATCTAGGCGAGTCATGGTTTGGTCAAGTTTTTGTGCAAACAAACCCATTTCGTCGTTATCAAACTCCTTAGCAAACCCTTGTGGCAATGCGTTTTGATCCATACTATTTAATATTGAAGTTAGCTTATCTATAGGTTTAACTATGCGTCTGGCAATTCGCCAAGCAATAAAGCCTACTAGAAGTAAAATCACCACCAATACTTGCACTACCAAATAGGCAATACCTTGTTTGATTTGCCTAACAATTAAATAGTCACTGACTTCGGCAACTAAATATCCATTCTTTATTTCTAATAAGTGATAATGTTGGCTATTGTCGCCGGGGAACTCTATCCGTTGAGGCTCTTGTGCTAATAGCGTTAAAATGGGTTTAGGTAATTCACCTTTATTGGGGTAGTACTTAATGTAAGGGATGCCAGTAGTTGGTATTTGTCCTCTAACTAATTGAGATTCTACCTTTACTTTTTCGTCGTTAAGCTGCCTAGTAAACATGGCATCTTCCACATAATAACTCACTAGAAGGCCAATCATTACGAACACTAGGCTTACCGCTACCGAAATGGCAATAATATTAACTATGATTTTGTTACGTATCGTTGTGAACACTATGATTCCCCATTAATTTTTAAACCAAAACCAACCCCATGAATGGTTTTTATCACTTCCGAATTGAAGGGTTTATCAATGGCTTTGCGCAGTTGATATAAGTGCGATCTTAACGCGTCGGAATCGGTATTGTCCCCTTGCCAAATTTTATCTAGTAATTCGCTACGACTCACCGTACGCGGATGGGCATGCATGAGTATGCTAAAGATTTTAAAGGCGATAGGGGGCAAGCTTATTTCTTGCTTAGCCCTAAATACTTTATTGGCACTGATATCCAAAACCAGCTGGTTTTCGCCGCTACCATGGCAAAGTCGTGCGCTATTCTGGCTTTGTACCCGGGCAGCGATCACTTGAATGCGAACCAGTAATTCTTCTAGGGCAAAGGGTTTAGTCAAGTAGTCATCGGCGCCATAGCGAAAGCCCGTTAATTTATCATCGAGGCTGTCTCTGGCTGTAAGCATAATGATAGGAATATGCCTATTTGCTTGCTCCCTTATCATTTTGCAGGCGCTTAATCCATCCATCTTTGGCATGGTTAAATCAAGGACAATACAGTCGAAATGTTCAGAAAGTGCTAAGTCGCAGGCCATTTGGCCATCATAGGCAAAATCTAATTGCACATTGTGAGCATCCATAAACTCAGCAATATTCTTAGATAAACTGATATTGTCCTCAACGACAAGCAATTTAAGGGGCGTGTCTTTCACTAAAACCATCCATGTAATTGTTGTGGGTAACCATCAGGCAGAACATGGCCACCTTCAAACTGAATATGGCGTTTGTTGCCTGCTTTTAATAAATTAAATAGCGCTTGATTGTCCTTTATATCAGCATACTTATCATCATTGGCACTCACCAGCCAAATTTTATTGGCAGCGGCGTTTTTAAGGTAATTTTGAGGGGCAACCAAGGCCGTTTTATCATCTAAATGGGGCGGTACTATCGACAAAACCTGCGTTACCCTGTGATCGGCTGAGGCTAATAATAATGCCATGTGCCCGCCCATACTATAACCCGCTATTTTAACCTTATCTGCATTAAATTGAGGGTGTTGCTGCAGTAAATCTAATAGTACCCTATAGTCTTTCACCGTATTAATAATCATGTTTTCATAGGGTTGGCGTTTTCCCCATAAGTGCATGCCCCACATGATCTGCTTAATGGTAAGTTGAGGATCTTTACGCAAGCCATGGTTTCTGGCATCCATAGCTATCACAATATTACCGGCTTCTAATGCCATATTCGCAAGTGTGTGGGTTTGTTCTAGGGTTGGTCTATCTTTAAAGCTGTCACTAAACCAACGGTTATCACTGCGCCCCATGGCATGCAAACCAATAAATATGGGTAGTTCAGACTGTTTTTTGCTTGTCATTGGTAGTTTTATTCGGCCATTAACTTGGGCACCATCAAAACTACTAAAGGTAAAAGCATACTCATGATCACTCACTGAGGCAAAGTCCAATTCAGAATTAACTTCTTGATACTCAAAAGTATACTTAAGTTGCTGCTCAGTTAGTTGATAGCTTTTTAAACCAAACAACATATACCATAGTAATGCTAAGGTTGAAGTGGCTAACACTAAGCCTAAGGTAATCTTTTTCCACATACTCTGACTCCTATAGAGTAGCTAACAAGGTTTTTAAATCTTGGCTGTCAGGATGTTGTTTTATAGATGCAGCTAATACCGCTTTAGCTGTGTCTTTATTATTTAACGCAAGGTATGCCTTAGCGATGGCGGCATCCAGTTTTGGATGATTAATTAGGCTTTGTGTTTGCAGCATTAATTCTAGGGCACTGTTTAGTTGATGCTGAGTAGTCGCATGCTGACTTTGGTATAAACCAAACATTGCCATTAACATTGGCTCGTAATTGCTGGTGTTCGCTTTAAATTCTTGACTGGCCTTTGCTGGATTCACGATAAATTTCTCTATTAATAGTACGGTTTCATCGTCTTTAAAACGTAAATCACTAGCTAGGGTTAATCCAAGTTGCTTGGCCATCTCTTTAGCAGAATCTGCAGTAGAAAAAGGGTTTTGCCCAGTAATAATGCGGCCATCAATGCTTACCTGATTGAGCATTAAACCGTCTTGAACAAAGTTGGCACCTTGCTCACTCAAGCGGGTCTCTAATTCAAATGGCATGGTCCACGCTTTAGTAAATATGGATTCTTCTTCATTGGTAAAAGCGGAAATGCGCTTGCCATCCACAAGGTACTGACCATTTGTTAGTTTGACATCAAGCAATGCGGCAGGGCCATGACATACCGCGCCAATTACGCCATTGTTTTGGTAAACGCTGGCAATAATTTTTTTAAGATTACTGTCCTTGGCTAAATCAAACATAGGCCCTTTGCCACCTACAACATAAACTGCGTCGTAATCGGCGGGGTTGATGTCTGATAGCTTATAACTAGTCTCTAAGGCGGCTACGGCAGATGTATCTTCTAAAAAGGCTTGGTTGTATGCTTTGTTTTTATCGTACTTATCGGTGATTAATTTACCACCAAGTGGAGAGGCGAAAGTAATCTCCGCCCCGGCTTTATCAAGCACCAAATAGGACTTACTCATTTCATCGAACTCATAACCTGGCTGAACCAGCTTATCTCCCTGCATCTGGCCGTAACTACTAAGTACCATAAGTACTTTTGGTGCTTCATCAGCCATCGCGGTTGCATTAATTAAGCTTGATAATAGGGCGCCACTTACTAGTAAACCTTTTGAATTAGTCATGTCATATCTCCTTTGATGATCCCTTGTATTTGGGGTTGGAGATAAATTAACAGTGATGATGTGAAGAAAGTGTGAAGATTGGAGGGCTGAGCATTCGAGAACGCTGCTGCGCAGTTTGAATACAGATTACGGAAAACAGAATACTGAAAGACATCCGTAATCCGTAACCTCGAGTCACGAAGTGACGTTCTCGCAGGCGAAGCCATAATGCCCATGTACTTTAATACACCAAAGGCACCACCTACGAATACTACTACACCCATTACGCCGCCAGCAGACTAAAAGCCGCTGTAGAACCACTGTAAAAAGCCAATTAGGGTGGTTGGGTTTGATTCAAGCTGACGGTAGCTTTCAGGATCAATCACGGTTTTACCATCAACTACAGTGCGGGCAAACTCACCTGCAGGAATAAAGTAAGTCGCAATTCCTGCAATAGCAACCATGATCACCAACGAGAAAAATGGGTGGTTTGGCGCTTTAGCGGTTTTCACTGCAGCTTGAGTCATAGGCTCTCCAATATGCCTTTATTCGATTTTAAAAGGCGTTCACTAATTCACTAATTCACTAAGCCGCGAATTATAAAGGTTTACCAGCTTCCATTAACTTTTGTTGGTGAACTATCAAGTAGGGTTTACAAAAAATTTACATGCGTGTGATGTTGATAACAGTTTTCAATTAGGATAATGTTTATATGTTTCAGAAAATATTGAAACTTTAAAAGGTTGTGCAATATGGAAAACTATCAACAAGACATCATTAGCCACTTTGGCGAAATGGGCAGCCGCTGGGGATTTAACCGCACAGTCGGCCAAGTTATGGCAAGGCTATTATTGGCTAATGAAGCATTAGCGGCCAATACCTTGGCAGATGAACTCATGATCAGCCGTGGCAACGTCTCCATGGCCATTAAAGAGCTGCAGTCATGGCAACTGGTTAATACCGTACATAAACCAGGTGATAGAAAGGACTATTACCAAGTCAGCGGCAATGTCACCAGCCTAGCTATCAAGGTGATGGAGCAACGCCGCAAGCGGGAACTAGAACCCACCTTATCGTTATTACGAAATACTGTTTTACAAGCCCCTAAAGAAACGAATTTATCCGTCGTTAATGAATTACTTACCGCATTAGAGTCTTTAAACACTGCTGTTGATGAACTGCTCAGTCTGTCGCCAGAATCCTTACAGTTAGTATTAAAAGCTGCGCCTAGTTTAACCAAAGTGTTAGCCCTTAAAGACAAGTGGCTAAAGGAGTAACCCATGGATGTATTAATACTTTCAAGGCTACAATTTGCCTTAAATATTAGTTTTCACATTTTGTTTCCCACCATCACCATTGCCCTTGGTTGGTTTTTATTCTTCTTTAAAGTGCGCTTTATGCAAACCGGTCAAGATAAATGGATGGCTGCCTATCGGTTTTGGGTAAAAGTGTTCGCTTTAACCTTTGCTTTAGGGGTGGTCAGTGGCATTACCATGTCATTTCAATTTGGCACCAACTGGCCAGGCTTTATGGAAAAGGTGGGCAACATTGCCGGGCCATTGCTGGGTTATGAAGTGCTCACAGCCTTCTTTTTAGAGGCCACTTTCCTAGGCATTATGCTGTTTGGCTTGAAGCGGGTAGGGCACAAAGTGCATACCATTGCGACTCTTGTGGTGGCCTTTGGTACCACTATGTCAGCTTTCTGGATTTTAAGTTTAAATTCTTGGATGCACACCCCAACAGGCCATGAAATGATTGACGGTGTCGCCCATGCGAAAGATTGGTCTGCCATTATATTTAACCCTTCATTCCCTTACCGTTTAAGCCACGTATTGCTGAGCTCAGGATTAACTGCCAGCTTTTTAATTATTGGCCTAAGTTGTTATCGCTTATACAAGGGCGATAAACAAGTAACCCCCAAACTTACCTTAAAAGTGGCCTTATTCGCTGCGGCCATACTAGCGCCTATGCAAATTTTTGTGGGTGACTTACATGGCTTAAATACCCTTAAGCATCAGCCCCAAAAAATAGCGGCGATGGAGGGGTTATGGCACACCGAAAAAGGCGTACCGCTATTATTGTTTGCCATCCCCGATCAAGAGCAACAAACCAATCATTTTGAAATAGCCATTCCAAACTTGGCCAGCATCATTTTAACCCACGAAGTGGATGGCAAGTTAAAGGGCTTAGCGGAATTTGGCGAAGACATTCCCCCTGTAAAACCCGTGTTCTTTAGCTTTCGGATAATGGTCGCCATGGGCGTGTTAATGCTGCTAATGGCTTGGTACGGCAGTGTTCAACTGCTAAAAAACGGCAAATTAAACGGTTTTAGTGAAAAGGTATTTATTGCCATGATGTTCAGTGGCTGGATTGCTACATTGGCAGGTTGGTATGTAACAGAAGTCGGCAGACAACCCTATTTAGTCGATGGCATCTTAAAGGTGAGCGAAGCGGTCACCACGGTGCCAAGTTCTAATGTATTGCTGAGCTTTAGCTTATACAGTGTGATTTATGGGGTGCTATTAGTGGCTTACATTCACACCATATTACTGCTCGCGAGAAAAGCTATTAACGAGCAACAATCTCAAGGAGAAAGCCATGTTTGATGCCCATACCCTAGCACTCATTTATATTGCCTTATTAGGTCTGGCAGTGATTTTATACGCACTCTTAGATGGCTACGATTTAGGCGTGGGCATATTACTGCCAATTAATGATAAACAAAGTGCCGATACCATGATTGCCTCTATCGGCCCATTTTGGGATGCCAATGAAACCTGGTTAGTATTGGCTGTTGGGCTGTTACTTATTGCATTTCCTGAGGCACATTCAATTATTTTGACCGAATTATACTTACCCGCGACCTTTATGTTACTTGGGTTAATACTGCGTGGCGTGGCTTTTGACTTTCGGGCAAAAGCGGCAGTGAGCTATCAAAAAACTTGGGACGTTGCCTTTAAATTCGGTTCGTTATTGGCCGCATTTACCCAGGGCTACATGTTAGGTTTATATGTGATTGGTTTTGATTCGGGCCTGCATGGGCAGCTGTTTGCGGTGGCCTCAGGCATCGGTGTGAGCTGTGCCTATGCCTTTATTGGTGGCACCTGGTTAATCATGAAAACAGAAGGCAAATTGCAACAAGCCGCTATCGTTTACTGCAAGTACTTAGCTGCCATTGCCTTCATCGGTATTGCCTTAGTAACGGCGCTGAATTTATACCTATACCCACAAGTATTTGCTAAGTGGTTTGCGATGCCTACCGCATTGATATTACTGCCACTGCCGCTATTGGCGACGCTCTGTTTTATCATGTTATTTGTGGTACTTAATGCACTTAATAAAGATTCAAACTGGGGCCAAGCCTTACCATTTGTACTGGCTTGTTTAATCTTTATCATTAGCTTTTTCGGGCTAGGCTTTAGCTTCTTCCCATACATAGTACCAAACCAACTCAGTATTTTTGATGCCTTAGCTGCGCCGGCATCTTTAAATTTCTTGATGTGGGGAGTGGTGATCGTAGTACCGACCATTCTGGCCTACACCATATACAGCTACCGAGTGTTCTGGGGTAAAGCTGAAAAACTCAGTTATTACTGAGCATAAAATGTGGGGTCACTTCGTTTCGAGGTCAAAGCACAGAATACGGAATACCGAATGAGTCTGTGATCCGTATTCATCCCTTGAGCCACGAAGTGGCACTGTCGAAGCGAAGGCGAAGCCGCTCTCGCTTCCGTCATCTATTTTCGTCACCCATCAAGTGACTAAAATTAAACCTTGTGTTTACATGTGAAAGCGCTTACATTTTTAGGTGTTAATAAAATGTAAGCGCTGCTGGTGGTATTTGCAGAGGTCATGTTTAAAGTCATTTCACTTTAGGAATTTGATATGGATTTTCGAAAAAATACTGTCGGCAGTGTGCTGGCGGTCAATTTATTACTGCTACAAGGCTGTGGTGGTTCCTCTTCAGATTCACCTGATCCTACACCAGAGCCGATTGATGCTATTGCGCCGGTGATCACCTTAAATGGCGATGCACAAATTCAGCATGAGCAAGGCACCAGTTACCAAGATGCCGGTGCAACAGCGAATGATAATGTTGATGGTACAGTAAATGTTACCACAACCGGTGAAGTGGGCTCTAATGCCGCCACTTACACCATTACCTATAGCGCCAGTGATGCCTCAGGTAATACCGCCAGCCTAACCAGAACCGTTATCGTGGCGGATACTATTGCACCAGTGATCACCTTAAACGGTGAAAGCCCGATGCAGATAACTGAAGGTGAAGCCTATCAAGAGCCTGGTGCAACTGCCGTTGATGTGGTTGATGGGGCAATCGATGTGGTGATCAGCGGCAATGTTGGCCAAAGCGTTGGTAATTATCAAGTGAGTTACACGGTTGCCGATACGGCAGGTAACAATGCCAGTCTTACCAGGCAAGTCGAGGTGTTAGCCAAAGACACTACACCGGTTGATGGTGTTGAACTGGTCGTTATGGTTGATGGCCAAGCAGACAGCAAATGGGACAGAGGCTTATTGGCTTTTGATGCAGCTTTAGGTTATGCAGATTGTAGCAACAGTCAAGGTTCTAGCCCATGTGTCAGCATTGATTGGCAAACTGTAAACGATGCCGAAAAAGGTCAAGTACTGCAAATTAGCCATGGTAGTACGGGGGAATTAGCAGGCTTCTTTATTGGCTCAAGTGCCGGAGAAGATCTCACCGTATTTAGTAAGGGCGCCCTTAAGTTTGATATTAAACACATCAGTGGTGACAGCAATTTTACTGCCAAACTTGATTGTTTTTATCCATGTACATCGGGTGATCAAAGCCTAGGTTCACTTGGCACCGATGGTTGGCAAACGGTGGAAATGCCAATCGCCAGCTTAATCAATGCCGGTTTAGACATCACCAAAGTCAACACCGGTATTGTGATTTGGGCCAGCCAAGCTAAAGATACGGTATTTTTGTTAGATAACGTACGCTTTAGTACCGATACTGCCTTTGAAATACCGCCAAATAACGGCGGTACTTTTGATAACTACAGCATTACCAATTATGGCGCTGGCAGCATCTCTGACACCATTAATCCTGACAGCTGGCGCTGTGTGCATGACTATGGTAACTGGATTTATAACGCCGGTATTGTTGAGCCAGGTGTGGCTGACTGTAATACTACAACGGGCATTCCTATTGGTGAGCCAACCAAGCTATTTCCACACTTAACCGCAGACGCTGATGATAAGCCAACACCAACTCACAAATGGTGGGGTTCTATTCCATTCATGGGTGAAATGACCATTGGCGATGCTAATTCGGCCTCTTACATTACCCCTGATCCAATTATGGCCCGCATTACTAATGCTGGCGTGCGCATGTTGTCTATTCCTTCAGGCCTATCTTCATCGACCGGCGGCTTTGGTTACGCTATTCCAGATCCATTTAGTGAAGTGTTTGACGGTATCGCAGTCGCTAACAGTAAACATGCCAATATGAACGCGGTATTGAAAGATTACTCAGACGGTACGGTAACCGTGCAATGGCAAGCCTCTGGCACAGCAGTAATGGAAGCCACCTTTGTTTATGGGTCACCCTATGCATTTTTTACCGCCCTTGATGGTCAAATCATCATTAAAACCCTGCGTGAAGATGGCGGCGAAAAAGGCACTTTTTATAACAGTGACAACAGCCTAGGGGTATGGACCAGCGTAGCGGGCAACCACAATAACTATTTATTAGTGGGTGAGGGCGCAACCACCTTTGATGGCGCAAGCTCAAACCAAATTACCGTCACTAATGCCACTAACCAACTCACCGTTGCTTATTTACCGCAAACAACGGCTAACCCTGCTGCGGCTATGAGCCAGCAGTTCGAGCAATATGCCCGTAACATTATCGCTAAGGTAAACATTAATTACAGTGTAGACAGGGCAACTAACATGGTTACCGTTAGCCATGACTACTTAGATAGCGCCGATCAAGCGGTAACCACTATGGCAGGTTTAATGCCACTGCAGTGGAAACAACTAAACCAAAATTTAACCAGCCAATATTCGGTACGCAGTGCCAGGGGTGTTGTTAAGTTTGCACCTTTTAGTCGCTTTGATTACAGCATGCCATTTGTAGGGGTATTGCCAAGCTTACCAAGCATAGATAACAGCCTTGATATACAGGTACTAACCGATCATATCAACGACTTTATCGCCAAAGGTGAGGCCAGTTGGAACACCCATACCGATGCGTACTGGTCAGGTAAAAACTACTCGAAGGTGTCTGAACTGATTGCCATTAGTGACAGCATTGGTTTAACCACTCAAGGGCAAACCCTTAGAAATTGGCTAAAGGCAGAACTGGCCGACTGGTTTACCGCAGAAAATAACGACAGCCTCAATGAGCTTAAATACTTCGTATATGACGATGTATGGAACACCTTATTAGCCATTGAAGAGTCGTTTATGTCGCACCAGCAGCTGAACGATCACCACTTCCATTACGGTTACTTTGTCCGCGCTGCCGCTGAAATTTGTCGCGTTGATGTTGACTGGTGTTCAGCAGAACAATACGGCCCAATGATTGAGCTGTTAATTCGTGACTACGCCGGTGGCAGGGATGATGACATGTTCCCATACCTGCGCAACTTTGACCCTGCAAATGGTTTCTCATGGGCATCAGGCAAGATGAACTTTGCCCGTGGTAACAACAATGAATCGACCTCGGAAGCAGCCAATGCTTATGGCGCAGTAGTGTTATACGGCTTAATCACCAATAACACCGAGCTTACCGAGCGTGGCATGTATTTACATGCATCAACGACGGCGGCGTACTGGCAATACTGGAACAACATTGACGGTTATAGCCAAAAAGGGTCCGAGCACGACAACTTCCCTGCAGGTTATGACAAAATCACCACCTCAATTATTTGGGGCGATGGTGCAGTGTTCTCTACCTGGTTTAGCCCTGCATATGCGCATATTTTAGGGATCCAGGGCTTACCAAGTAACCCATTATCATTGCATACCGGTTTATATAAAGACTATATGCAAGACTATGTGGCGCTAGGTTTAGCGGAATCGAGCAATAACAAACCATCAGGGTTAATTCCTGACCAATGGCGAGACATTTGGTGGAACCTGTGGGCCATGGTAGATCCACAAGCCGCCATTAATGACTACAACAGCATGCCTAATTACATCCCAGAGGCAGGCGAAACCAAGGCGCATACCTATCATTGGATCCACACCTTCAATGCGTTAGGCCAAGTCGCCACCGGTATGGGCAATTTAACGGCAGATTATCCAACCGCTTTAGCCTTCGATAAAGATGGTACGCTAAGCTATGTGGTTTATAACTATGGCGACAGCCCAATTACCGTTAAATACAGCAATGGTAAAACCGTCACTGCCCAACCAGGTTTTAGTGTGGCAAACGATTAACCCTGCCTCAATGTAAACACTGATGGAATTGCCCACTGGTAAGTGGGCTTTTCTTTTTAGGTGCTTTATTGCCGCTTTGTTGGTTTGTTTTATACCGTTAATTACAATTTAAGTTATGATTAAATAGTCAATTAATACTCACCTTTCAGGAGGAAAACATGGCGAATATAATCGTTTGCTGTGATGGGACATGGAACAACGAAAGCAACCAAGATGATGGTGTACCCGCTCCTACCAATGTACTTAGAATTTTTTATGCCGTTAATAAAACCCAACAAAAAGCCCATTACCAAGCCGGGGTAGGCACTGGGAAATTATGGGACAAAATCGTCGGTGGTGCGGTAGGTTCGGGCATTTCAACCGATATTTGCGAATGTTATCTATGGTTATGCCGACATTACCAGTCAGGGGATAAACTGTTTTTATTTGGTTTTAGTCGTGGGGCCTATACTGCTCGCTCATTAGGGGGCATGATAGGTCGTTATGGTTTGCTGGACTTAAGCCAAAGCCAGTCGCAAATTAATGATGTTCAGGTGCTATACAATGATGGCTATCGCCAGCGTAAAACCACAACAGAATTAGACTATCTTAATTTTAGCTATCATCCCGATTCACAACATATTGAATTTATTGGAGTGTTTGATACCGTTGGCGCTTTAGGCATACCAAACGATAAAGAGTTTTTTAACCTATTCGATAACCCAGAAAAGTACCAATTCCACGACACTAAACTCGGTGATACGGTAAAGCATGCCTGCCATGCGGTAGCCATTGATGAAAAACGCGGTAGCTTCACCCCGACACTTTGGCAAGCAGACCCAAGAGTAAAACAACGCTGGTTTGCTGGCGTTCACAGTGATATTGGTGGTGGCTATAAAGAAAACGGTTTGTCTGACTGCACCCTAGACTGGATCATTCAAGAGGCCCAAAGTCATGGGTTATTGTTTAGTGAACACATGCTGGAACAAATCCAACCTAATCCACTTGGACGACTGCATAATTCTTATAAAGGGGTGATGAAGGTTTTACGTTCAAACCCAAGAGCCATTCCCCGTATGGATGCGCCTGAAGTCGATCAAACTGCCAAAATCCGTTTAGCTAATCCACCGATAAACCAAGGTTTTTATCGTCCATTGAATCATTTCAAAAATAATCAAGCCAGCGTTGAAGTGATGGCTGATATTCGTTGGAACTGGACTGGCGTTTATTTACAAAAGGGCAAACGTTATCGCTTTTTAGCCACTGGAACATGGTTTGATCGCAACATCTGTTGCGGACCAGGGGGATGTGATGATGGAAACTTCCAATTTGCTGAAGCAATTCAGGCCGTCGGCAGCCTATTTGGTAAAGCTGAAAAGCTGTTTAACCGCTGGTTTCATCGGGACAATAAAAAGTATCAGGTATCAGATTTTCCATTTACCAAAAGGGTGGAAGATCAAGACTGGTTTTGCCTAATGGGAGCAATCCCCAAGGCTGAAAATCCTGATAAAGACGGCTCATTTGTTCGACCTGAATTATTTCATATTGGTGACAGTAGCGACTATAGCCCACAAACCAGCGGTTACTTATATTGTTTTGCAAATGATGCTTGGGGGATGTACGGCAATAACAGTGGTGAAGTCAGTATGATCATCACCGAATTGGACTAGTATGACAGTTATCAACAGTGGCCACTTCTTCAGTGCCTTATTCGCACTCATCATTGGACTGTGGCTATTAACCATTAAAAAAGGCACTCGATGGCATAAAAACCTTGGCTATGGTTATTGGTTTGCCATGTTAGCGTTAAATGTATCTGCTCTCAGTTTATATCAACGAGATGGTCAGTTTGGGCCATTTCATATTGCAGCGGTATTATCATTATTAACATTAATTGCTGGGGCAGTTCCCGCCCTTAGGCGCAAGCCCAAACATTGGTTGGCGATGCACTGGCGATTTATGGCTTGGTCATATGTAGGGTTAGTGGCAGGGGCTTTATCCGAAAGCATATTCAGGTTACCTGGCATGGCTTATTGGCCGTCAATAGTAGCAGTATCATTGCTTACCTTTGCCATTGGGGGCGTTTGGATAAAACAGCAAAACCATAAATGGCCATAATCTTACATTACTTCCTAACAGCAAATGGACGCTTTATAGGGTTAACGCTTGTAAAAGATGATAAATAACATGACTAAAAAAATACTGATCACCCTAGGTATCATTGCTGCGCTAATAATGGCATTAATAGGCACGGTAGATGCCTTCGCAGTGGCGCAAATTGATAAATCTTTAGTGAATGCGGGTGTTAGCTTTGCTGCTGCCCGCTTGTTAGATGCGGCACTCACCACAGTACAAAGCTTAGAGGGCAGCATCGGCGTGGCCAGTATTCAAATCGGCCAGTTACTCAACCCCATTGTTGATATTATTAATAACTTTGCCGATATTATGGCACTGGCGTTTGCATCCCTGACCCTGCAGCGCATATTGGCATTATTATTCTCATCAGATGTAGGGAATGCCTTGTTGGTGATATCAAGCGTTGCGTTATTAGCCTGTCTATGGATAACTAAACTCAGTGCATATATAAACGCAGCTTGGACGCAGTTTAAAATTGTTTTCTTACTGCGCTTTGGCCTAGCGCTAGCATTATTGCTTACCTCAGCCATCAATCACTACGCCCTAGACGAACAAATCAATAATAATGCCCACGCAGTGGATGCCTTAACTCTTCAAGCCGATGGCATTACCGCGGGTATTAGTGTGACGACCGACACCAGTACCGAAGACGAAGGCAGTTTATGGCAAAGCGTAAAAAACGCCACCAACGCCATGACCAGCGGCCTCATAGACAAGGTAAAATTGTTTAAAACCGGAGTAGAGCACGCCATTACCAACATCATCACCCTAATGGCACTATTTGTATTAAACACTATATTGCTCCCTCTAGGTTTTTTCTGGTTTGTGAAGCATTTAGTGTTTGTGAATATGACCCTACCAAGGCCGCAAGCCAATACCTCAAGCTAAGGGATAAGCCCTTGTGAATTACAGGGGCTTTTTTTCGTGCCTAAGAATGTCAATATTCCAAATGTTGATATTTTCGCTTTATTACTTTGAATTAGTGGCCATTAAAGCATAACTTACCCCTTAGATAAGTCGGGTAGTTTGATAATTTTATCAACGATATAGGGTTAATTAATGGCGTTCTTGGGTGGTAATGATTTTATGATTAAGACAAAAGGGCTGATTGCGGCATGTCTGCTGTGCTCTGTGCCTACTTGGGCAGAAGTGGTAAGCATCGATTTTGAAAACGGTCAATGGCATTCGGGCTTTGACAACATCGTCTTTAGTAAAGCAGGCTCTGAAGATTCAGTCAGTGGTATTGAGATCACTGACAAATTTGTTCGCCAGGGGAAACTGGCCGCCCGTTTTTGGCGAGAAGCTGATTCAGGCCGCATGGAACATGGTTATGATCGCCTCCACAAATACACTGACGGCAGTCATAAGTTTTACCGCGCCAGTTATTTTATTGATCCCAATTCTACCTTGGAATCGAGAAAAAATGGCACTATTTTTCAGCTAAAACATACCGGTTTACCCCTAGGAAAAGGAACGGCAAAATGCATCGCAGTTAATACCGATGGTAAATCACTCACTCTAGATGTGCGCCATTACCACCCACAACAACAGCGTATTCGAAATAAACACACTTTGCTTGCAGAGCTGCCAGTTGGTCGTTGGTTTGATATTGTGGTGGAAAGTAAATGGTCAAATAAAGCTGATGGCTTTTATCGAGTGTTTGTTCGTGAGCAGGGCAGCGATAAATGGCAAAAACAGTTTGAGCAGCTCAATATCACTACCCTAGCTAACCCTAAGGCGCCTAAAAAGCCAGTAAAAGGGTATTTTAAAGTCGGAACTTATGCTGGCCCTAAAGTCACGGTCAGCAAAGAAATTTATCTTGATGACATCCGCATTGCCGACAGCTTTATTGAAGCCACGGCCATGCGCTAAGTTTCCATATTGGCTTTTATGGTGTCTGGGGCCGGGATTTACTTTGCAGCAGTATGATTTGCCTGAGAAAGTGTTAAACGGCCATAGGCCACAGCAACAATGGCAACGCAAAAGGTACATACCACACCAATATAAAATTGCTTTATGTCAGCGGTTGCTGCTATGTCGAGTTTGTCTAATTTAAAAGGTTTAGCCAGCTGGTTGTAATGGCAGGCCAGTTGATACAAAAACTCATGCCCAGTGGTTAATGCGCGGTAATTACCTATACAGAACACGATATAGCCAAGCAAAATAAATATTGGCTCTTTTATGGTTTTCGTGGCTTGCTCACTGCCTATGGTGAATCCCGCCACAGCGAGGCTGACGATGCCAAAGTAATTCCAAATTTTATCGACTTGGCTGTACTGGGCTTGGTACATGTTGAAGGCATTGATGACACTTTCATTGATTTCCATTGTTTATCCTTTTGGTAAGTACAGCGAAGCCATTCTTGAGAGCCAGTAGCATAAAATAGGTGACATCGAAACAAAATCTAGCTTAAACAGCCGTTAATTTGAGTTATGTCAAAATCTTTTATGTGAAAAATGTCCAAGTTGGATTAGGCTTAAGAACCAACAGGGAGTAATTTTTTTGTTAGAGCAGTTGAAATATTAAACAAAGACCACATATCAATTTTGTGGAGGGCAGCAATTTACAATGCCAGTTGTTACCACCAATTGTTTTTGTTTTATATTGCTTCTAACGGAGGATATACCATGAATGCAATTACTTTTTCTCCTTTCTATCGTAGCCGTAGTAGCTTCGACCGTTTCGCCTCATTGTTTGATGGCAACATGACTGAAGACAGTTATGGCGAAAAGTTACCTCAATATAATATTCAAGCCCTAACGGATGATCGTTATCAGATCACCTTAGCCGTTGCTGGTTTTAAAGAAGAACAACTCAGCATCGAAGTAAGCAACGGTGTGTTGTTTGTGAAAGGCAGTAAACTAGATGCAGATGACGAAAACTACTTGCATCGAGGGATCAACCACTACGGTTTTGAGCGTAAATTTAACCTAGCAGATCATATCGAAGTTACAGGGGCTGATTTGTCCGATGGCTTGCTTACTATCAAGTTAGTCAAAGAAGTGCCAGAGGCGTTAAAGCCCAAAATCATTCAAATTAATCAAAATAAAAATTTGCTCAATCATGAGAAATGAATTTAGCCAGTTATAAAGGGGCCTTGCCCCTTTATAAACTAAGTTAAACGTCACGAATGACATAGAACTCTGGAGAACACTATGGATTTTGAGAAGTTAAAACCTTGGAATTGGTTTAAGCATGAGCAAGATAGTCATCAAATACCCGTTACTAAAAGCACTAACCAGAATCCTGCAAACGTTAGTCAAAGCCAAGTGAGCACTTTATGGCAACTACACCGGCAAATGGATAAGTTATTTGATGAGCTGTGGCACACTAATCATTCACCAACTTTAACCACCGGACCATCAATGCTTGGCAACAGATGGTTCGATAATTCTTTGTTGGGTGACTTTAAAGCCAACTTAGATGTAAGTGGTGATGACAAATCATATCAAGTCACGATTGATGTGCCAGGCATGGATAAAAAAGATATTGATATCGAACTGGACGGCAATACGCTAACAGTGAAAGGCTGCAAGCAAGAGAAGCAACAACATAAAGATAAGCATTTTTATCGGGTTGAACGCAGTTATGGAACCTTTCAACGTACTTTGTCATTACCTGAAGATGCTGATCAGCAGAATATTAAAGCATCCTTAGAAAGTGGCATATTAACCATCAGCATTGGCCGTAAGGCATTGCCTAATACCGACAGCAAGAAAATCACCATTAACTAATCATTAGCTTTGGCGCCCTTAATTTTTAAGGGCGTTTTACTTTATTTTGATCATCTTGTTGTTACTTTAATCGTTGTGCTTACTAAGTAATCACTTGAACGGTTAAGTGTAAATTAGTGCTTGGCAAAAAATGAAAACGCCAGTACTATAGCCCTCGTTGTCTACACAGACACACAGTACGACCGTAGCTCAGTTGGTTAGAGCACCACCTTGACATGGTGGGGGTCGGTGGTTCGAATCCACTCGGTCGTACCAACTTCTTATGATTGAAGTAAAAAATCACACAATTCGGACGCGGGGTGGAGCAGCTTGGTAGCTCGTCGGGCTCATAACCCGAAGGTCGTCGGTTCAAATCCGGCCCCCGCAACCAAATTCTCCTTGTGAGACAAGAACCAGCATTAAGCTGGTTTTTTTGTGTTTAAAATTCGGACGCGGGTGGAACAGATTGGTAGCTCGTCGGGCTCAGCACTTCATAAAAGCCAGCGAAGGTGACTGTTCAAATCCGGCCCCGCAACCACTTCCTCTTTATGAGGTTAAAAGCCAGCGTTAAGCTGGTTTTTAACCTGAAATAAAGTAAATTTCTGAAATTAAGGCTAATAAGTTAGGGTGGAGCAGCTTGGCAGCTCGTCGTGCTCAGCACTTTATAAAAGCCAGCGAAGGTGACTGTTCAAATCCGGCTCCCGCAACCACTTCGTTTTTATGAGGTTAAAAGCCAGCATTAAGCTGGATTTAATATTAAAGGCATCCTGCCTTTAACCCTTCGGGTCTGCGAAAGCAGTTGCGAAATGCTCCAGACATTTCTGATGTATCAAAAATAAAGTAAATTTCTGAAATTAAGGCTAATAAGTTAGGGTGGAACAGCTTGGTAGTTCGTCGTGCTCAGCCTTTTACCATTGGTCGCTAACACTCCTGGCGAAGGTTATTGCTCAGCTTTTTAAAAACTAATCCGGCCTCCACAATCAAATTATCATTGCGAGACTAGAACCAGCATTAAGCTGGATTTAATATTAAAGTCATCCTGCCTTTAACCCTCTAGCGGTATATCAAATTCAATTAATTAAAATTTACCTTTCACAATATTATTTTGAATGTTTTTTGTACCTTACTTGTGTAATTTTAAACTCTTTTAGTTTAGGTACAATACACATGTTGCTTAGGCAAGAAGGATCTACAAGGGATGAAGCACATCATGGTTGATAGGTTGAGTAACGGGTTTGCACTGCATGTATTTGCAGCTAGAAAATAATACTAGAAACAGAGTCATTATTAACTCCTCTGCACTGTGACTCTCGCAAGCCATCAGTGATGATTTGCTGACACTTAGCTTGAATAAAGCGGTGTCAGCATCCCTTCTTTAGTCTTTTTTTACCAAGACTTCCTGTTGTTGTTTTTTACGTACTGCAGTAGGTACTTCGTAGTCTGTTTTCTGGCTTTGCTGACTGGTAGGCGCTTGGGGTGATTGATTCGTCCTCGCTATAAAGTCTTTCAAATCAACAGGAACAATCCCTTTCCAGCGTTCATCTAAAAATTTAGGGATGTCATCTTCAGCCAGTTTTGTTTCAGAAACTGAATGGCAAGATGGGTTATAAAGTTGCTCAGTAGCAGTAGCCGTTTGGTTTTGCATGCCGGTGGCAATTATCATTAACTCAAGTTCGCAATCTAAATTTTCGACTTCTGTGAGACCAATGATGACGACCGCTTTAGGGCTTAATTGCCCTGAAACACTGGTGCAAATTTGTTGATACTGATCTAACTCGATATCATCGCTGACCAGCACGCTAATAATCGCCCCCTGTGCCTGAGATAAATCCACCTCTGCCAATAATGGGTTGTTTAGCGCCTTTTTAATCGTGTGCTCAATATCGTGTGATTCGTATTGTCTGGCGACGCCCATTGCAGCTCGACCTTTATGGCTGATCACAGTGATAAAGTCATTCAAATCAACGTTTACCATACCAGATTGGCAAATCGTAGTGACTAATCCTTGCAGTACATCCTGTAAAATACGGTTGCTTTCAATAAAGGCATTTTTCATGGTGATTTTTTTATCTAGCGTTTCTACCAACTTGTCGTTGGGCAAAACTATCACGGCATTATTGAGATCTAATAATTTATCAACACCATTTTCGGCTTGCTGACAGCGTTGATCACCTTCAAAACTAAAAGGCGTCGTCACCACCACTATTACGGGTTTGTTTAATTCAGATGCTAGGGAGTTAATATAAGGAATTGCTCCGGTACCCGTACCACCACCCATGCCACCGGTCAAAAAGACAACGTCGGCAAATTCAATGCTTTCACGAATAATGTCTTCAGATTCTGCAGCGGCAGCTAAACCCACTTCAGGGTTTGCTCCCGCACCCAATCCACGAGTCGTTTCAGGTCCAAGCTGTAGGCGAGTTTCGCATTTAGCAGCGACCAAGGATTGTGAATCAGTATTCACTGCTACCAGCTTAACATTGTCATTTTGTATCGTATTCTGTAGCTGGTTAATGGTATTACAACCACAGCCACCTACACCTAATACGGTAATGTTAAGTTGCTTATTCTGCTGAGAAATAATATCAAATGTTGGCATTGGCTCACCTCCTAAATGTGTTATTTCCAGCCTACACTCCAACTGCGACAATCTATGTCGCAATGGTTTGATATTGCAGTTATTTTTAGAGGAAGCAGACACAAGAGTGATTAGTTTAATTAGTAATGTAGGTACAGCTTCTTTTAATGAATGTTATTTTATGGAGTTGGTGATATCAGCTTGCTTTGATTAAAAAGAAGTGATTGTTTTTTGTAAAGTAATCAAAATCAGTTACTGGAAATACGAGTAGGGAGTATGAATTTTGTTCGAATGGTAAGGGAGGTACAAATTGGAATAATAATATTAATCAATACCTTATAATAACAATAACCATGAGAGGTAATACAGGGGGCATTGAAGTGCTAAATTGTTAAGTATATATTCAGGCTTATTATAAAAATAACCATAAATTAAGTTAGTAAATGGATTTATTTAAGCCGTATTTTATTATTGGGCTGATTGCGGTACTACTTAGCCTTACCTCCTGTTCATCCGTTCAAGTACCAGCTTGGATGAATGAATCATCATCTGATTTTGTTATTCTGGGCAAAGGCATCAGTGTAACTGGAGATCGAGAAAGTGCATATGAACAAGCACTTGAAGATATCGCCAAGCAAATAAAAGTTACGGTAAACTCTAAAAGCTTCTCAGCAAATAATATTCAGACTGAAAGTGACAAAATTAGTCGTAACAGTTCTTACAATGACCAAATAAAAACCACTTCAAAAGCTGTTTTAGAAAATGTAGTTGTTAAACAGGAATTAAGTGCCGGCGGTCAGTATTTTATCTTACTGGCCTATGATCGTAGAACGGTAGCTCAGAAAGTAGCCAGTTATGCGCAATGTTTAAAGTCGTCGCGTTTACCACTTCAGCTGATAAATTTACCACTTCAGGAAGGCACTGCCTATGAGAAGTGCCTTTCGGTCAACTTATTCCAAAATAAGCAGCAATTATCGTTAACGGTCGGGTCAAAACACTACCAATTGAGTAAGAGAGATGTTGAGCGTTTATTTAATGTGAACCATCACAGCTCTGACGAATTTAAGCTGGGTTTTAATGTTATTACTCAGCCCAAGCATAGTAAGCGATTGACTACTCAAGACTTTTACAAGCTAGATGTTAGGACTAACTACACTGGTGGTTATATTTACCTATTTAATGTCTATTCAGATAACCGCGTATTTAATTTGATAGAGCATCAACCAGCACAGCAGCTTATTAGTTTCCCTAAAGGTGATTTAGCTCTTCAAAGCACTGTCTTAAATGGTCAACCCACTGACATTGAAACCTTTGTCGCTTTATATTCGCCTTACAAACTTGATACGCACCGTTACCCAAATTGGAAAGATCAAAGCAGCCCGCGTGCTTATCAGTTAGATACCCTTTTAGCCTTAATGGCACAACAAGACGTTCAGTACAGTATTCAAACATTAGAAATTACCCATGAATAAATTAATAAGGAAATTAGGGCTAGTTGTTAGCCTTGGGCTTACTTCCCATGTCGCATTAGCTAAGTTACCCATTGATGCGCAGTCAGCTTTATCAAAACACGATTGGTTTAGTGCCAAAACACTGCTTATGAATGATGCCCAACTTAATGATTCATTAGATCATCAATTACATATCGCTTATAGTGCGCTTTACGATCAAGATATAGCGACCTTCACAGCATATCTAGAGCAGCTAGATGGTGAAGATTTTTCTAGTGAGCAAGTTGCACTTTTTGAACATTTACAAACAGCCTATTTGCTGCAACAGGCTGGCATTATTACTGACTGGTCGGCGCCTTACATTTTGTTTAAAGGCGTAGAAAGGGACACTAAGCGATACTACAGTGAAAAATTGGCTTTAAAAGCGGTAAAGCTGCAATTAGACCAATATATTCAAGGGGAAACCTTTCAAAGTTTTATTGAACCAATTCAACCAACCCTGGTGCGTGGAGAGTTTGAAAAGACTTCTGATTTCAAACAAAGGGTACTGATTGAGGCTGGCAGCTATGCAAAAGCACAGCAATTCTATGAGCGGCAGTTAATTGATGGTAAAAAAAATAACCTTGAAACTAAAAAGCAAAGGTTTGCTTTTGCTAATTTTAAACAAAACTACCTTATTGAGTCAGAGCTCAACAACAAGTTAAAAGCTGGGAGTATTCGTGTAGGTAGCTACGATGCAGACCTAGAGCAATATAAGCTTACATTAACCCACAACCTTAATGGCAAAATAGAACTCGAACACGCGATGGTACCTATCGATATACAAGAGGCAAAAAACAATTCAAAAGCTATTAAGCAGCAACTCAGCCAAGCAAAACCCATTTTTATTAAAAAAATTAAAAATGGTAGCCTAAGCTTCCAATCGATTGCGCTTCTAGATGAAAGAACAAAACAAGTATGGCCTGTAGAATTAACAACAGCATCATCTTCAAAAGCCTTAGATTCGGTCACCCTACCAAATCTAGCATCGATTAGTGAAGAACATAAAGCCTTAACAGAAGCGCAATCACAAGCTTTGAAAATTACTTTGATTCAAACTGCATTAGCTGATGAGGTAAATAAGCTTAGGAAAGAGCTGAAAGGAAAGGCTACTAATGACCGACAGCTGCAACAGGAAATTAGAGAGCTTCAGGCTACCCCAGTTGAGCAGTTTTCTGATGATTTGCCATCACTATTAGCGAAAGCACCTAAAGCACAAACCAAGGAAAATCATTTTGCGGTGATTGTTGGTATTGATGAATACCAAAAGGTACAAGAGGTAATGTATGCCGAAAATTCTGCCAAAATGTTTAACCTTACCATTCAGAAAGTGTTAGGAGTACCTAAAGAAAATATTCATCTGCTAACCGGTAAGCAGGCGACGGCATATTCAATTCAAGCCCGTATTCAATCGATTTTAGAAGATGCCCCTGATAATAGCCGTATCTATTTTTACTTTGCAGGCCATGGGATCCCTAACCAAAAAGATGGGGGAAGCTCGTTTATTCTCCCTTACGAGGGAGAGCCGGGTAATATCCATCACCTTTCGCAAATGAAAGTGGATAATATTTTAACCTCGCTGTCGCAAAACCCATCCATTGAAGTAGTCTCTTTTTTAGACAGTTGCTTTAGTGGTCGTGCCGATAATCAATTTATTTTTAACAAAGGCATCGCAGCGGCACTGGTAAGACGTATGCCATTACAGACCCCAGTAGGTAAATCCATCGTGTTTCAAGCAGGCACAGATACCGAGTTTGCTAACTACTACCCAGAAAAAGGTCATAGACTCTTTAGTTACTTTTTAATTAAGGGGCTACTTTCAGGTAAAACGTCAACAAGTTCATTAATTGACTTTGTAAAACCAAGAGTTAGGCAGAAATCCAAAACCTTGGGGGATATTTATAAGCAGACCCCAAGTGTAGTAGGTAACACTGAAGAATTAGGTGAACTGTAATGAAGCAAGTAGTTGTACCAATGATGCTTGCTTTTAGCGGAGCTTCGCAAGCATCTGAATTTAATTTTAGGCTGGCTGATAACGACAGTCTCATGCGTTCAGACACGTATTTAAAAATTGTCGATACCAAGACTGGGCAGGTTCAATATATTAAACCAGGTTTATACAAACTCAACCCAGGCAGTTATACCACATCACTGTATGTTGCAGAGCTTGATTACAATCAGCCAAGTGATAGCTATCAAATTGTGCGAGATAACTTCACAATATCTAAGGGCCAAAAGATAGTCCGTAATTACCAAGCTCCTTTGTTCAGGCAACCACAGCAAGGTCAATGGACATTGGCATTATTGGGTGGTGGCGCTTTGTTAGGAGATAGTGTTCAGGTACCTAATGTTAAGTACTTGCTGGATATGGAAAACATTGGTCAGTCCAAGCATCCAGAAATGGTAAATTTGGCTGACAGTCCATTTGAATCTGGTTTCTATGCTGGTGGTACTTTATTCAGCAGTTATCGTTTTCAAGGTAGCAGCTGGCATATAGAAGCGGCCGCTTCTTTTAATAATGCTGGTGGGGCACTATCCCACCTTAATGTTGACGCTGGTATGGGGTATAACTGGTTATCAGATAATTGGAGTTACTGGTTAAGTGCCGGTGTACAACAAACGCAAACCAGTATTAGTGGTTTTACTGTTATAACGCCAGAACAGAATTACAGTTTAACAGGCAGTGCATCAGAAATTGGGGGCTATATCAGCTTAGGTTTTACCCCTAAAGATGGGGGAATTATGTCAAGAGTGGTGATTAACCCCGTAAACCAAACCATTGGTGTGCAAATTGGCTGGAACTTTGGCGGCAACACCCAAGGTTATAAATTATCTCAAACAACAAATTATAATTAGAAACAACAAATATTATGAAACAGTATAATTTAGTGTTTTTAACCGCCCTTATCCTCACAGGTTGTGGTGGAAATAGTGAAATATCTATCGATCAGGTGAATACTCCACCTACAGCACAAAGTATGTCGTTGTCAGTTAAAGAAGACCAAAAATTAACGGCTCAGCTACTGGGGGATGACGAAGATAAGTTCGACACCCTTACGTATGCACTAGCTACTCTCCCTGCAAACGGAGATATAGAGTTAAACCAGAATACGGGTGAGTTTAGTTATGTCCCAGCGCCTGATTATAATGGTTCAGATAGTTTTACATATACTGTTAGCGATGGTTTTGCGCGTGATGTAGCGGATGTAAAAATTGATGTGGAGGCTGTAAATGACTCACCAGTTATCGAAGATCAATATTTCAGCTTTTCTAATTATTCGACGTTTAGTGCTCAGCTAATTGCCACCGATATTGATAGTGAAATATTAACTTTTAGCATTAGTGAACAACCACAAGTTGGTGGCGTCGTTATTACTGACGAAGGCCGCTTCACTTATACGCCTGATAGTACAGAAAGTCATACCGCACTTTTTACTGTTGAGGTGAGTGATGGGGAAGATTCCGCCACTGCACAAATTAGTGTTGAATTTATTAAGCCAAGCTCAGAATTAGTCCTTGATGATGTTGAAATTTCGTTATTTGAGCAAGCGTTTCAATTGCAATTTACCGGAGGTAATGGCGGGGAATTACAATTTGAGAGTGATAATAATGCGGTAGCTACAGTAAACGAAAGCGGATGGGTAAGTTTGTCTGAAGTTGGCGTATCAACCATCCGTATTACTGAACTAGCATCACAACATTATGATAGCCAAACTGTTGAGGCAACTCTGACTGTCACACCTATACAGGGGAGTGGTGAGTCAAAACCGTTAGTATTAGTACTTAGCCTTAAAAAATATGGCTCCGAACCATATTCAATCAATTACACCGGCGGTAACGGTGGCAATAAAACGGTTGAAGTATTGGATTCCAATATTGCTGAATTTAATGTTGATTTAAACAAACTAATCATTAAAAACGCGGGTAGTACGGCTATTACCCTTACTGAAGCAGCCTCTAATGGTTTTGATAGCCAAAGCTCAACAGGTTTATTAATTGTGAATCAAGCTGAACTTGGCGATGAGGTTTTTACACCCTTGGTATCTTCGAATATCAACAAATCTTACGGGGAATCTGACTTCAGTATAGCCTATACCGGTGGAAACGGTGGCTTAGTAAGCGTTGTAAGTAATAATGAAGAGGTGATTTCAGTTAATCAAAATACAGGATTAGCAACTATTGCAAATGTTGGTACAGCAAGTGTCACACTAATGGAAGCCGCAACAACTAACTATGCTGCCCATTCTATTACTATCAATATCATTGTTGGGCAGTCCTCAAAAGGTGAAGGTGCCTACCAAGATATTATTCTTAATGATCAAGAGGTGATGTACGGGCAAAACTCATTTGTCTATAACCATACTGGCGGCAACGGCGGTACTTTAAGTTTTGAAAGTAGTGACCCAAGTATTGCATCAATAGACAGTTCTACAGGCATTGTTAATCTGCATAGTGTGGGTGTAACCACAATAACGGTTGAAGAGGCTGCCACTGAACAATTTGAAGGGCAAGATGCACAAGCAGTATTAACCGTGCTAAAAGCAGGTCCACAATCACCAGCCTTTACCGCACTAAGTGCAACTGGGCTCAGTGTTAAATACGGTGCAATGGCACAAAGTTTGACGGTTACTGGTGGTAATGGCGGCGCCATAAGCTATGCCAGTGATAATACTGATGTGGCGACGGTGGATGCCAATGGTTTAGTGACATTTGGTAATGCCGGTGTGGTTACCATAACGGTTACCGAAGCGACGACGGATAACTTCTTAGCACAAGAAGCTGAAGCTACGATTACGGTTGCTCAATTAACGGTGACTGATGATGGCTATACTTCTCTTTCTTTTGCCGATGCCAGTTATGAATACGGTGAAGTATTCACCCCTACAGTAACTGGCGGTAATGGCGGTACCTTAAGTTACAGTAGCTCTAATTCTTCTATAGTGAGCATTAGTGCTGCTGGAGAGCTTGAAGCTGTTGGGGTGGGCGCGGCCAATATTACAGTTACCGAAAAAGGTTCTAATAACTATGCCAGTCAGTCTGTTACAGCAGAGTTGATTATTTCTAAAACAACCATATCAAATGGAAATGTAACTTTAATTTCTGCAGCTGATATAAACGCTAGTTATGGCTCTGAACCTGTGCAAATAGAAGTGCAAGACGGTAATGGTGGGAATCTTAGCTATCAAAGTGCAAATACAAATATTGCTACGGTTGATAATAACGGACTTGTAACTATCCATAATGCTGGCAATACCCAAATTACCATTACTGAAGCAGAAACCGATTTTGTTGCAGAAAACTATACTATGGCTCAAATAAATGTTAACAAAGCCCAAAGCGGGGATACAATTTATAACGACCTATCATCGGTTAATGCCCTTAAACGCTTAAATCAAGATGCATTTTATGCATATTTTGAGGGTGGAAATGGCGGTGATTTACGCTACTCAAGCAGTGATGAAGATATTGCTTATATTTCAAACGAAGGGCTTATCTCTATACTAGCGCTAGGTGAAACAGAAATTACCATTACAGAATTGGAATCCACAAATTTTGCTGGGCAAGCAACTACTTTTACATTAACGATTGTTAATCCCATTGCTGTGTTTGATTCACTTGAGGTACACGGCTATGAAACTAATTTTGATGACGCCAAGTTTATTGAAGAAGAGTCTTCCGGTGAATTTGGTATAGCAGTATTTGAATAATAAGAAACCACTATGAAAAAAATGAAACTTTTAGCAGTAGGGCTTGTATTTACTTCATCGGTGAGTGCATTGACCGAACAACAAGAATTGAAAGTATTTCAGCCTGGGGATGCAATTAAGTCTAGTGATATGAATGGCAATTTTAATTATTTCAATGATAAATTGAGTAACATAGAAAGTAAGGCTTTATCAATTATTAAACTTGATTATATTGAGCCAGAACCAAATGAATCAGAAGTTCGTGAGGGTAATAGTACCTGTTATGTATTAGATGATAAATCGCCAACAGGAATGACAGCTATCGATTTTGATTTTCAATATCAATATGCCTACCCTGAGAACCAAGGAGCATTCACACTGTATCGTACACCTGAAAGTGCGACAATTGTTAGTACAACAAATTATGGATTTGAGCTCATAAATACCCCTACCGGGTCGTTAAAAGGTTTTTTAGTAAACAACCTTGAATCTGCTAAAACTCAAGAAGCGACTGATAATTATAGAGTGTACTTCCAAGTGTCTAGTGAATATCCTAGCTGCCATTTAAAATTTATACATTATCATGGCTGGGATGGTCACTTACTTAAATCAGTAAAATACTTGATACAAAGAACTAAGATTCTAAATTTAACATCTTATCCTTATGAATAGTTATTTAAGAGAGTGTCTAAATTTGAAGTATTATCCATTATTTTTGCTTATTTTTTCATGTGAAAACGTCTTGGCAAATGAGATAAAAGTATTTGAGTCAGGACAAGCAATTAAAGCCGCTGATATGAATGCCAATTTTATGGCACTAAAGTCAGAAATAGAAATGCTTAAGCAGCAACTAAATGAAAGCACTAAAGATGTGTTTAATTATCAGATCTGGACGACTGAAACTATTTTAGAGTCAGGTTATTATTACTATATAACAGATATCATTCCAGGTAGATCCGGCAGTGTAAGCACTACCCCTAATTTAGAAATAAGTGGTATGTCAACAATTTTATTTCCTGAATCAGGAGTCGCGACTTATTCTGCGTCGCAGTATGTTTCATATGGTAGCGTTCATTTTAACACGCCACTAAAGTTAAGTTCAGAAAATACGTTAAGAATGACAACAAATGGGCATTCAGCGAATATCATTGGATATCGAATTAAAAGTGAACCATTGTAATTCCAACTATTCACAAAATATAAATATTATTAAAAGGCATTAAAAATGAAAAAAATCATCGCCGCTTCGGCAGTATCAATGGCACTACTTTCAGGTTGTTCATCAACACCTAAAGACATTGCTTGCAATTATTATGGTGACGCGAATCTCGCAGCACCAGAGTGGATTTGTAACCCAAATCAGAATATGGAAACCTATGTTCGTCAGGCTGTGGGGTTTAGTGCTAACGATGAAGCAGGCGTAGCACATCAAAAAAACTTAGCTATGCTTCAAGCGCAAAAAGATTTAGGCGATCAGGTTAAAGCGGAAATTATCAGTCAAATCAAAAGCAAAACTGGCACTATGGGAGTCGACGGTAAACTAGGTGGAACAGCTGCAACACAAGCGGAGCTAAATACCGTTTCTAATGTTACCCTAGAAGGTGTACGCGTTCTGCGCTCAGCAAAAGGCCCTGATGGCTATTTTTATGTGCATGTAGGCTTGCCAAGACAAGCTATCGCTCAAAATGTTGAGAAAGTCGTTAAAGCTGCTAATTCACAATCCAGCATTGATGCTAACCAAAAACTAGCAGAACAAATTGCAGCAGCAATGGCTAATTAAGAGGTTAAAATGGTTAAGCAGCATAGATTAATTCGAACATTGGTGTGTTTAGGTTGCTTAACCTTATCTTCATCTGGAATAGCCGAAAATTCAATGTTGGCTGAATTTGAGAAAAGTAAAGCGGCGATCTTTAAAGACTTTAATGAATATAAACGGCAATACGCAGAACAATATCAACAAGCGATTAATGGCTTATCTGATACATGGTTAGAACCAGTATTAACCAGTCAAAAAAGCTGGGTACAATACTCTGCAGATAAACGTATGCGCACCATAGTTGATTTTGAACATCAAACTCTAGTGATAGAGGCTATCCAGCAAAAAGGTTTTGATCCCAAGTCCGTTAAAAAACAAGTTTATCAGGAGCTTAACAAGCTGACACTGCAAACAACAATACAATCGTTATTGAAAGATCCTGTTCTGGGTATTCAGGCTAAGGGCTCTAAGGACAAGTACTTATTTAAAAAGATGTTAGCTGACTTCCCTGTTTCAAAGGTAGCTAAGTCTTTATTAATCCAAGTCAATAATTATCCTGATAACCAACACTTGATTACTTTTACCGGTGTCATACCTAAAGCTTACTTTGAAAAACAAGCCTCTATATATCAGTCTGAAATTAAGACTTATTCAGATAAATGGAGTGTTAACCCAAGATTAGTCCATGCCATTATTCAAACCGAAAGCTCTTTTAACCCTCTTGCACAATCACATATTCCTGCTTATGGCTTAATGCAGATTGTTCCAAGCTCTGCTGGGCGTGATGTCACTAAGTTTCTATACGGCAAAGAAAAAGTACTAAGCTCAACAGAACTTTTCAATGCAGAAAAAAATATCAATTATGGTTGTGCTTACTTGCACCTTTTAATGAATCGATATTTGAAAGATGTTAATAACCCTGATGTTAAGGAGTTGCTTGCGATTGCTGCCTATAACGGTGGGGTAGGTTCTGTTGCTAAGCATTTCTCAGGTACTAAATCTTTATCTGCACTGGCAAGCTCAGTTAATGCCTTAACCGCAGAGCAAGTTTACACATCACTAAGTCAATCGTTCCCTTATGCTGAAACCAGAAACTATGTAAAAAAGGTTGTTTCTAGAAAGGCTTAAATCTCGCCATAGACAATCTATGTCGCAATGGTTTGATATTGCTGGGAAACTTTTTGGCTTAGTTTGAAGAAGTAGTCTCTAAGTTTTGTGGGGGCTAACACTTCAACAGTAGGGGCGTTTTCCCACAGAAAAGCTCTGAACTTAGTAGAGTCTTGCACGGTTGCAGTTACTTTGTAGCGACCACAAGTTTGTAATTCTGCGGTTTGATCTTCACTTAGTTTGGCATTCCTTAGTAAAAAATTAGCCGAAGGATGAACATTTAATTCCACTTTAATGATGGGGGAGCGGGGTTCGCTGCCAGCTTTGGCAATATCGAAATCATCACGCTCGATAATCGCCGTATCAAGCAAACGTATATCTCTTAATTGATCCATTGATTGTAAATAGCGTTTAGAGTTGGAGTTGCCCACAGTAAACGCCAAAAATGCCACACCATTAGAAATCTTAATACCCTCAGGGTTAATGGGGTTATACTCCAACCAATAGGGTTTACCCTTGATGATTCTTTGAATTTTGCAGGCAAGCTGGCGCTTCTCCAAAATAGCATCCTGCACGGTTTCAAAGTGATCATTATCTGGTTTGTCATAAATTAATGGGAACGGTTCAGGCAACTGTGCCACCCGGCAAGCCCAATATAGCCATGGATTATCAGGATCATTCGCTAATACTTGATCTGCCCGTTCAAAATAGGGCGTAAGCTGCTTAATGCTCGCTGGAGGCAATAATTGTTTAGCACTGTGCTTGAGAGTATGAAAAGCCAACGCCATATGTTGATCCATTAAGGTAAGGTTTAACCCCCGCCAACAAGCTGCAATCGACCAACCAAACGGCTTGCATCTGTCATCAATCACTAAGCCAAACAGGCCAAGTTCATAAATCCCTTTTAATTCACGCTGAACGGTTCGCAACCCCACTTTAAAACCACGCTCTTTAAGCTTGTCATGTAAAAAGTTGGCTGTGACTTTTTTGGGGTGGCGAGGGATATGTTCCAGCATGGCCACCTGGCGCTGAATATTTGCTTGCATTAGTGATCTCCATTTCAATGTTTTTAGAGTATCACTAAGCTGCGACAAAATCTGTCGCACTATTGCCTTTTGGATAATTCAATTTCGATGACTTATCTCTAAATGAAAAGAGCTACTGCAATATTGATTACTATAAGTGCTGTCAAACCATGGAGCAGTTTAACATTAAGCGCTTGATTTTCTGACTGTTGCTTTTTTAAAAGCTGAAGCTCTTTGGCTAGCTCTTCATTTTCTTTATCAGCTTTTTTTAATTGCCTTATAATAGTGCTTAGAGGAGGGATAACATCATTGTTAAGTGTGTGCTTGACGCCCCTAATTTTCTTATCAAGTAAGTCCGAGTTGGAGTTGAGAGACTGCTCTAAATCAAGGTTTTTGTTTACAAGTAAATGAAGTGGCTCTTGAATTGTGATGTATTGATCAAGAGCTTTAGCCATATTATCTGCCGAAATATTTAATTTACTTTTGGTATTTTGTACAGAATTGATAACCTCTTTAAGTTCTATTATGGCTTCTTCTGAGTGGTTATATAAGCTCATTTAATTCCTCGACTTTATCTTTTATACCAGTATTTAATTTTTTTATGAGTTTGGTGGTTAGTTTGTCATTATCAAGTCCCTTAGCATAGGCATCGAGAACATATGAAGACTCAATATTAGAGAGGATTTTTGCCTCTACTTTTTGCCAAGTTTCATCGGGAGTAAGGTTGGCTAATTGATGTATAAACTTCGAAAAATTAACAGTTTTAGCCCTTACTTTGTAATAAAAATCGAGCTTTTGGAGCAAACTATCTGCTGATGTATCTTTATTAATCTGCAGAGTAAGTAACTCAAAGATTATCTCAAGCCCAATCGTTTCAGGGTATGATTCAATGTACCTTCTCAAAGGGAATAGCTTTGATTTTAATTCAGGTTCAGATAGCTCGAGAATGTTAGAGTTACCACTAGATAAATACTTTATAATTGAATTGGAACTGCTCTTTGATTCGACAACTTCAGATAAGGATTCGCTTGTTACATCTAAAGTAAAATATGACTCAAGATTTTTTCTAAATAGGTTTGGTGAACTCTTATCATAATTATCACAGGCCAACATGAGAGTTTTCAATGACTCAATACGGCTACGAACCCTAGTATCTAAGTGATAGTTGATGACTATCTCAGATAACTTCAAAAGTAATGTTAACCATTTAGGGTTGTCAGGTGTAATATCTAATTGCTCAGTATCTAAGCCAATACCATTTTGATTTTTATCTGAATGTGTCAGTTTTCGTACAATACTTTCATAATATCCTACTTTCTTAATAGCAAAATCAACTAAGTAAATACCTTTTCGGAAGTCTTCAATAGTCCAGTCAATAATTATTCCAATTTGTTTCAACCTATATAGTGCAAGCTGTGTTACAGCAGGTGTCGCGTTGCATTCATAAGCACTGATTTCGCAGGAACCTTCTTTGCTTAGAAGTTTATTGAGAATTTTTCTTATAGTATCTGGGGTTGAGTAATTATCATTAATACTATTCTTAAGAAAGAATTGATGGCTCCCTAAATCTCCTTCATTTGTTAGCTTCAATTCAGAAAAGTCTTTAAAATTCTTAAAGTTAAAGAATCTATCTGCAGCTTCTTTGCTTGGACCTTTATATAGGACATAACAATTAGCAGGTTTGTTGTCTCTGCCAGCTCTTCCTGCTTCTTGGTATAAAGACTCTATTGACTGGGGGAGTCCACAATGAATAGTTGTGTAAACATTTCTTTTGTTTACTCCCATACCGAAGGCTTTTGTTGCCACTAATAGTGAAAACTTATTCAACTTAAAGTGAGTTTGGACTTTAGCCTTCTCAATTTCAAAGTCATCACTTGTGTGATTCTTAGGCTTGGAGCCTGTAAAGAAAGCAACACTAGGGTGATTATTTTTAATGTTTTGGTAAAGAGGATATGCACCGGAACGACCATTCACAGTGGAAGTGAAAATAATTCCGGCTTTATCAGTATTTATTTTTCCAGACCGCGACAAGTTTCGAACTAAAGACTGAGTCTCTTCATGCGGATTACATTCTACTACTTCAAAATTTAAGTTTTCTCTTTCATACTTAACTAGTGTTTTAACATTATCATTATTAATTTCAAATTCATTCTGAATATCATCTAAGACTTTTTTTGATGCGGTCGCAGTTAAGCACAGCTTTCTAACACCTGTACAAATTTTACCTAATACAGAAGGTAGTGTTAAGTAAGAAGTTCTGAAATCATGCCCCCACTCAGACATGCAGTGAACCTCATCGATAACAATTAAAGATACAAGCTTTTTAATGTTTAAGGAGTGTATGGTTTCTCTAAATTCAGATATTTGAAGCCTTTCTGGACTTATGAATAAGAATCTTGTTTTACCAGAACCAACTCTAGAAAGGATTTCTAGCTTTTCAGCTACAGAAGTATCAGAGTCAATATTTGCACATCGGTGGAAGCCAATTTGATGGAGTTCGTTTACTTGGTCACGCATAAGTGACTTTATTGGGCATACAACTAAAATTAAACCTGAAGTTAAAAGCCCTGGGAGCTGATAGCAAAGAGACTTCCCACCACCAGTAGGTAGTAGGCCAATTGTATCATTCTCTTGAAGGGTATTTTCAATAATATCTATTTGGCCACTATTGAAGTCTTCATAACCAAAAATTTCATACAGTAAGCGCTTTAAGTTTAAGTTTAAATACTTTAATGAAGGTCCTTCGCTATGGTTAGCTACTTGAAAGTAATCCTTTCCGGTAGTGTTAGCTAGTTTAGCATCTGGGAAGTAGTCAAAATGATCGGTACGACAATAGATTTCATTAACTTCACAAGTTTTTTCGTCCCACCTCTCTGATACAGATATATCAATTTTATAATCGGGCTTATCGCTATTTAACTCTATGGTAGGAAGTTTTTCACTCTTATTAATTAGTAAAATCCAATTGAACAAATCGTCTATAGCAAGTTTTATGTAATCAAGGCTGATCTCACTTTTGAAGTACAATCTCCAGCAGTTATCACTTAGATTTAGCATTCTACGGCCGATCATCTCAATGATAATTGATTGAGCTCTGTAAATT
Organism: Paraferrimonas sp. SM1919; assembly: GCF_010993985.1. GTDB lineage: Bacteria > Pseudomonadota > Gammaproteobacteria > Enterobacterales > Shewanellaceae > SM1919. The sequence continues at coordinate 132,399 of NZ_WINH01000004.1, forward strand.
GTTGAATATATGAGATTTTCTTTATTGGAATTGGATTTTAATAATAGCTGATAATTGGATACTATGTCGACTTTAGATATGTATTCTCTGATTGATGCCCCAAAGGCATCAATTTTACTGCTATCAATTAAGTCAAATGTTGTGATTCGAAAGCTTGTTACACCATGTGATTTAAGGAATTCATTACGACTCAGATCTTTTTTCTGAGCTACAGCTGATTGATGTTGTGAACCATCAATTTCGATCACTAAGTTTGCCAATGGCAGAAAAAAGTCAACTCTTTCTTCTGCAAACTTTTCAGATGTAGGAAGCTCTACAATATCTGTAATTAGTGTCTCTGGACGAAAAAGGGAGTGAAGATAACGGTAACAGCCTAATAGCTCTGGGAGTTGTTCTTCGAAGAAGTATAGTGCTGGATTGACGCCGTTACCACTGCCTAAAATTGTGTGCGTCCAGACAGGAGAGGTAGCATAGTTAATATGTGTACTAGCTTTGTTTGACCAATTGACGCTGAGCTTCTCAAGGTTAGACTTCAGATAACGAGATGGGGAAGATGGGCTCCCTCTAAAGTGAATGTTATAGAGTGTTGATGCTATAACTGAGAATTGAGGTTTATCAGGTGATAAACCTCTAATTAGGAAGTTATAATGGCTTCTAACATAGTTTCCAGTATGAAAAACATCCATATCATTCAATCTCATATTGGTTGCGTGAGCTACCGAACCCTTTTTGAACCTAACTTATTAGATACAAAGAATATAGGATCTAGATCTAAATGAAAGGTGTAATAATGCCGAGTGGCGCTAATCTCTGATTTTTAGATAACTACTAAACTAATGGCGGTAAGAAATGATTAGCGATAAAGTCAAAAGCCATGGTTCTAATTTTTTGATATATATTAATTATTACTCCGACTGTGATTGGGCACAAGGATAAAGGTGTGCAGCAACACATTTGAGTATGGGGTAACTGTAACGTTCGTTTAGCGCTTCAAAAACAGGCTTTAAGCGTAACTCGGTTGAAAAGTTAGCGGCTACTAGATGCTGATTAATTTCAGTAATCTCATCATTGTTTATATCATAAACTGATTGTAGATTGAGCAACCGGTGCCAAATTAAAAGAGCACAGTGCTCTTGTATGGTGGATAAACTCAACTTTCTTTCTTTGGCTATATTTTCGACTGCAAGCCCCTTTTTTAATAGTTCGAGAGTCTCTAAATTCGTTTGTTTTAACGTGTTTTTTTCTTTGGTTTGGTCTTCACGAAATTTCAATACAACATTGATTAGCTCTTGCCCATATTTCTCAATACGAGATTGACCAAGGCCTCTAATGTTGTATAGCTTCTCTAAGCTTGTGGGTTTGACTTCGGCAATTTCAGTCAGAGTACTATTGTGGCAAATAATATATGCTGGAACTTCTCCGTCTTTAGCAATTTGGGCACGGCACTTTTTTAGTTCCTCAAATAGTTTTTCAGCATCCGGTGTTTTAGTTGATGAAGCTTCGTTGATAGGAGTTTTTACCGGTGTTTTTCCAACTTTATTTAATTGTAATTGGCGTTTACCTTGTAGAACTTCCCGGCATGCTGGAGTTAATCTTAATGTTTTGTACTCCCCTTGTAACTCAAGTAACCCTTTTGCAATCAACTGCCTAAATATACTTCGCCATTGTTTTTTTGTTATTTCTTTGCCAACCCCGTGTGTAGGTAACATGTGATGATCATTTTGCTTAATTCTCTCATTCATATTCCCCACAAGAATATCAATTAAGTAAGCCGTGCCAAAACGTTGCTGGGTTCTATATGCTACTGAAATAGCCATTTGCGCAGGGATAGTACCATCGAATTGCTCAGGAGGATTGAGGCAATTATCGCAATTGCCACATGGTTGATCCAACTTTTCATCGAAGTAGCTCAATAAGCTTATTCTCCTGCAATCACTTGATTCACATAAATCAATCAAAGCATTAAGTTTTTGATTTCCTATCTGTTTAAAGTCAGAAGAGCCTTCAGAATCTTCAAGCATATGTTTATGCTGTACTAAGTCTTGGAGTTTATATGACATCCATGCATTAGCAGGTTGGCCATCGCGTCCCGCACGTCCCGTTTCTTGATAGTATGCCTCTATGCTTTTAGGTAAGTTCATATGGGCTACAAATCGAACATCAGGTTTGTCAATTCCCATACCAAAAGCAATAGTTGCTACAATAATGATCCCATCTTCCCTCAAAAATCGTTGTTGATTTTTTGCGCGTATATCTTTATTTAAACCACCATGGTAAGCCAAAGCTGTTCGCCCTTTTTGTTCCAACCAAAGAGCTGTTTCCTCAACCGACTTCTTTGATAAACAGTAAACCACACCGGCATCTGTCGGATGATTTGATTGAATAAAACCCCATAAGGCCTCTTTGGTGGCAGATTCAACGATATGGTAACGGATATTGGATCTATCAAAACTATGTAAAAACTCAATAGCATTTGGAATTTTTAATTTTTGTTTAATTTCAAACTTAGTTTGCTGATCAGCAGTAGCAGTAAGTGCCAATAAAGGAACATTGTTGAAATGATCCTTAAGTATTGATAATTGTTGGTAAACGGGCCTAAAATCATGACCCCATTGACTGATACAGTGTGCTTCATCAATTGCGAAAAGAGCTACCTCTATGCTTTTCAAAAGTATGATGGTTTGAGGCATAAGCAACCGTTCAGGAGCGATATATAATAGCTTAATATGTCCAGATTTTAAGTTATGTTCAATCTCCTGCTGTTCTCTATAGCTTTGTGTAGAGTTTAAAAAGACAGCATTTATACCCAGTTGATGTAACGTGTCCACTTGATCTTGCATAAGAGCAATTAACGGTGATACGACTACACCTAAACCGTTTCGGATTAAAGCTGGTAGTTGGTAGCAAAGTGATTTGCCACCACCTGTCGGCATTATAGTTACAGTGTCTTCACCTGCGATTACAGCCTCAATTATTGCTTGTTGTTGTCCCCTAAATTGGTCATAACCGTAAACTTTTTTCAATACTTCAAGTACATGAGACATTCAATCAACTTCCTGAATTCAATTTCTTAAAAGGCCTGTAAAGCATTAAGCTCAAATCATTATTCATTTTTATTTATAGGCTTAGTGTTGTGACAGTTGGTTAATGTTACAAATTTATCAAATTGTAATGATAGTTGCTCATCTTTCTCAACATAATGGCGTTGCTTGAAATGTGAATCTGTCTTTTCTGTAATTTGAGTAGCTAATAGCTTTACCTCAGAAATATGCTTCATACCTTCAGTGATAAAAGCCTCAAAATTTAGGTGAATCTTACTCCATTGAAAGCTAAAGACAGCTTGTCTTTCCTGCTTCAGGTTAATAGGTGCAACGCAGTTGTTCTCAAACATAATTAAACAAGTTAAGTTTGGTGTTGCCAGATAGTTGCAAAGCACCTGAATAATCTGTTTCATCTTGTTATCGACTAACTTACTTTGAGCTTGCTTTAATAGAGGGTGAGGACAAATGAACTGTGCGGTGTCTATTAGCTCTTTGAAGCAAATGGTTTTGCCTTCTGTAGCTGCTTCACTAAGCACCTGGAAGCAGGGGATAGCATATATGATTTCCGCCTGTGTAATTGAGTCTAGCTTCATATTCATTCCTTGAATCAGCTGTTCTAAAAACGCTTATAACATTACTTCGTAAGCTTGTGAAAATATAAAATAGCTTGGCAGTAATTTATAGTGCTTTCACTTGAAAATAATTAAATTTAATTAATTTAAAGAACCGAAAAAAAGTAGAATATTTAGATCCACTACGGAATTTAATATGAGTATGCCATTTAATGGTGAACCCAAAAATATCAATGAAAGTAAATGATTATGCCTCGTAAAAAATTAACCACCGGCCAAAAGCTTCTGAGTAAATGGGCAACTAAGAAACGCCGTAAATAATCACCATAAAAGTGAAAGTGTTAATTCCGGCCAATAAAATTTTTGTTAATAAGTTGTTGTTTTTATTGACTGGGTAATTTTGAGGACTATTGTTCCTTGCTGTTGCTTGTTAGGAACAATAGTTTATTGTCAGCGATTAGTATTAAGGATGTACCATGAGAAAAGTTAACCAGCAGATTGTTTATTCGCCGTCTGATCTATCTTCATTTCACCTTTCAACCTTTTCATCATTTATGGATCGAGTTTGGCTTGAAAACAAAGAACTTGCTCAGCAATGGGGAGCAGAAAAATCTGAAGATCCTTATTTAAGTATGCTGGGTGAACAGGGTAATGAGCACGAAGAAGCCATCCTTAAACAATTGATTGCGACTCACGGTGCTGAGCAGGTTGCTCAAATTAGCATGAAGGATGAAAAATCCCTTGAGAAAACTCTAGCAGCGATGCAATCAGGCGTGAAAGTAGTTTTTCAGGCGAATCTAATGCGTGATGATTTCGCGGGTTACTCTGACTTTCTATTACGTGTTGAGAAACCCTCAAAACTTGGTGATTACAGTTATGAAGTGTGGGATGCAAAACTCAGTCAGGTTGCACGTACAGAGCATGTACTGCAAGTCTGTGCTTATAGCTGGATGCTAGAGCCAATTCTAGGTCATGTGCCTGAGTATGTTGGTTTCTACCTAGGCCGTGGCAAAACCAAACAACTAAGAACAGCTGAATATTACGCATACTTCCAATCCATCAAGGCAGATTTCTCGGACTACCAAGCTCAGTTGCAGGTTAATGAGGAGCATCGCCCAGCCGTTCATTCTCAAAAAGGCTTTGGTAACTGGCAAGATTTTGCTGACCTATTAATTGAAGCGCAAGATTCTTTACGTCAGATAGCAGGCATACGTGTAACTCAAGTTAATAAGCTGATGGCCCAGGGGATCACTACCTTAACGGACTTGGCCAATACAAAGGTAACTAGTATCAAAGGTATTGGTACAGAAACCTTCACTAAGCTTAAAAAGCAAGCTTTTGCGCAGTATCAAAGTAAACAAAACGGCGGTGGATTCCCTTACTTTGAGTATTTACCAGAAGCACAAGGGAAGGGCTTTCAAATATTGCCTAGCCATCACGATGCGGATGTTTTCTTTGATATTGAAGGTAACCCTTTAGTCGAAGGGGGGCTTGAATATCTATGGGGCGCAACCCTACACAATAACCAAATGAATGCAGATGAACCACAAGGTAAGCAATATCCGTTTGTTGATTGGTGGGCGCATGATGCAGCTCAAGAGAAAGTGCTTATTGAAGCATTTGTCGATTGGGTTTATGACCGCTGGCAAGCTAACCCTGGTATGCATGTGTACCATTACGCGAGCTATGAAATCACCGCTTTAAAGAAATTGACGGGCCGTTATAACACGCGCATTGATAAGTTAGATGACTTATTGCGTGCAAACGTATTTATTGACTTATACCGAGTGGTCACTCAAGCACTGATTGTTGGGACTAAAAATTACTCTATCAAAAGTGTAGAGGCGCTTTATGGTTTCAAACATGAGGGCGAGGTAGCCAATGGTGCTCAGTCAGTCATTGATTACGAAAAGTGGCGACGTGATGTGATCTTTACTCAGGGTGCTGACACCATGCCAGAGGGCTGGCAAGGCTCAAAAATACTCAATGAGATCCGTGATTACAACATTGATGACTGTGAATCTACTTTGATGCTGGTGGAGTGGTTACGCGTAGAGCAAGAAAAATCGGGGATCAGCTTTAAACAGCCAGTAAAAGACGACAAAGAGCTGTCTGAACAAGCACTTAAAAAGAAAGAGAAAGAAGATGCGCGCAAAGATCGCCAACAAGCGGTCAAAGCCAAGTATGAAGCGAACGAAAGCTATAAAAACGATGTGGTCGCGACGAACTTAGTGAATTTACTTGAATTTCATCTTCGTGAAGATAAACCGATGTGGTGGGAATACTTTGATCTGAAAGCTTCTAGCCAGCAGGAACTAGAAGAGTCAGATAAAGCGATTGCCAGTGCGCAAGTGATGGATAAACACTTTGACGGGGAGTCGTTAACCCTGCAACTTAGCTTTGATCCTGAACAAGCATATCGTAAAGATAAACTATCGAGCATTGAGTTGTTACCGCTAGAGCTTCAAAGCACCAAGGTCAACGTGTTAGAAGAGCCAGGTCAACTTGAATGCAGTTTCAAAGTTGAGGGTGCAGTTGATGTGCCTGAAATTGTCGATTTGATTGCGGTTCCAAAGAAATTGCCGCACGAGACCATTCAAGAACGCATTTTAGAAATTGCCGAAGGCTACTTCGATGACGGCACCATTTCTAAAATTGCTGAGCAAATGTTGCTTGCTGACAAGCCTGTATTCAATGAAGAAAACTGTCTGCCTGTCATACGAGCAGAGAATGACGACGGTTCAAAATTTATTGAGAGCGTGGTTAAGGCAGTGAGCAATCTTAACGGTAGCGTGCTGTCTATTCAGGGGCCACCAGGCACAGGTAAAACTTACACTGCTAATAAGGTGATCACCCAGTTAATTGCTAGTGGTAAACGAGTGGGGATCATGTCTAACTCTCATGCTGCAATTATGAACCTACAAAAGAAGGTTGTGGAGTCCAATCCAGAGTTAACCCATGCAAAATTGGGGGGATTTGGTAGCAACATGGCTCAGTACAATGAGAAGTATCCAGAACTGGCTCAATTAGGGAACTTAGTATACCGACCGAGTAGCGGCTTTACTAAATCACAACCTTATGAGTCGTTTGCCACGGTAGGGGCGACGGTCTATGCCTTTGCGAAAACTGCACTCCAAGAAGCACCGTTGGATTACTTGTTTGTCGACGAGGCGAGTCAAGTCGCTTTGGCAAATCTATTGGCAGTATCTGAAGCGGCTGAGAACATAGTATTAATGGGCGACCAAATGCAGCTTGAACAGCCTATACAAGGCAGCCACCCAGGTGTTGCCGGTTGCTCAGCGTTAGAACATTTGTTAAACGGCCATAAGGTAATCGATCCGCTTCAAGGTGTATTTTTGAGTAAAACTTATCGTATGCACCAAGATATTTGTCAGCCAATTTCAGACCTTGTTTATGAAGGAAAGTTAGGTTCAGCTGAATCGACCAAAACCCAACAAGTGTTGTTAGCTTCAGGTTCTAGCTTGACTAAAGCTAGCGGTATTGAATATGTGCCTGTGAAGCATGAAAACAATGTGCACAGTAGTGAAGAAGAAGTTAAGGCCATCCAAGTATTGATTGCTGATTTATTACAATCGGAAATGGTGGATGAGCATGGCCAAAAACGACCAATGACCATTGATGACATTCTGATAGTTGCGCCGTACAATTTGCAGGTGCAATTGCTGAAGCAGCAATTAGGCGAAAGTTATCGCATTGGCACCATAGATAAATTCCAAGGGCAGGAAGCCCAAGTGGTGATTGTTTCAATGGCATCAAGTGCCGCTGAAGAGTCAGCCCGCGGCATTGATTTCTTATTCAATATCAATCGCCTGAATGTAGCGGTGAGTCGCGCCAAGGCGTTAGCGCTCATTGTTGCTAGCCCACAATTATTAAAAACCAAAGCCAGCAATGTAGAGCAGACACAAAAAGTCGCTGGGTATTTGGGTTTGGTTAAACATTAAAGAGAAGTAGATATGGAAATTCAACAAGCTGCAGAGCATTTATATCGCCACTTGGCGAAACCAAGTGAGAATTTTAAAGGGTCGGAAATTTCGAGTTTTTTTACTCTTTTACTAGAGAAGCTAGTTGATCGAGAACAAAATCAGCTTACAAAAGTGGTTCCTAAAAGAGGGGAGAAGGCAGATGGTGGTAATGGATCGCGATTATTGAATTTCGGTAAACTTTCTTTTAATGCATCTGGTGCCGGCCATTTCACTAAAGGAGTATGCCATTATGAAAAGGATGCTGTGAGAGGCACAATAAAAATAAAGAAAGGGCAAAGAAATTTGTTCCATTTTGTTATAGGCAACGGAAATTTCCTTGGGCAAGGGGAAAAGTCAAAGTGTTGCTTCGACCAGCCTGCTCCGAGTGAATTTAAGAGTATAGAAAGTCCGGTGGTTATTGATGAAAATAAATTCGCAGTAATAGTTGATGAATTCATGCTTCCATTTCCTAGAAGTAGAACATTTACTCGATTGGATGCAAATGGAAATCAGCTTACCGAAAGACTATATGCATTAAGAAGTGTAGAAATTACTTCAGATGAAACGATTGAAGAAACGGTAAATGACATAGTTGAAGCACTGTTAACAGCTAACCCAGAGCCGAATTATAAAAAGGAATTTCAAGGAGCCCCAAATATGAATACACAAATACCAGAACTAAACACAATCCTTATGGGGCCTCCTGGCACAGGTAAAACCTACAATACAGTTAATACTGCGATTGCTGCTATCGAGCACAGAACGGTTGAAGAGGCTGAGGATCGTGCTGAGTTAAAAAGTAATTTTGAGTGGTACCAAGAAAACGGCCAAATTGAATTTGTAACCTTTCACCAAAACTACAGCTATGAAGACTTTGTTGAGGGCATTAAGCCAAAATTAGATGCGGCAGAGCTTTCATATAAAAGAGAGGACGGCGTATTTAAGCGTATCTGTAAAGAAGCATCAAAAGAAGGGAATAAAGATAAAAACTATGTACTCATCATCGATGAAATCAACCGTGGCAACATTGTTAAAATCTTTGGTGAGTTAATTACGTTAATTGAAGAAAGCAAGCGTAAAGGTAAAGACGAAGAGTTAACCGTCACGTTGCCATACTCTAAAACACCGTTCACTGTGCCAGCTAACCTTTACATTTTGGGAACGATGAACACATCAGATAAATCGATTGAAGGGATTGATCTTGCGTTACGTCGTCGTTTCCAATTTGAAGAAATGATGCCAAGGCCTGATCTATTAAGTAACGACTTCCATGGTGTCGACCTAGAAAAGTTACTTATAACCATCAACCAACGTATCGAGTACTTTATTGGTCGTGAGTACCAAATTGGCCACGCTTACTTTATTGAGGTCAATAGCGAAGAGGCCTTAAAGAAGGTGATGGTGAATAAAGTCGTGCCATTGCTACAAGAATACTTCCATGATGATTGGGCCAAGATAAACCTAGTTTTGGGTGGACAAATCGTTACTGCAGGCACAGTTTTAAGTTCAAGTATTTTTAATACCACACCTGAAAACCCGAACTTGATCAGTCAAAACACACAGTCTTGGACAGTAGCATCGATTGATGAGTTCGATCTAGACAACATTATTGCTATTTACGAGGCCTAATATGGCCTCTAAAACCTTAACCGTTTTTGAGCATCAAACAATCAGAGTGAGTGAAGACCGAACCGCCTTCACTCAGGCTGATTATGATGCCTTGATTAACATAGACACTCAGGTGCCCAACGGCATGTTGATGCGTGAAGGTACCAGTGATATTCGCTTTAAGCAGTTCGTAGGAAATATTTTCTTAGAAAATGGCACCACTATTGAAATCTTACCTAAGGTCAATCGAAATGCGAGTCAAGATAGTCAATGCTGTCGAGCATCGCTAATTTACATGCTCGAGCACGCCCTAAGTTTGGATATTACTTCTATTGGCAATGGCCCAGACCAATTACACCGCTCTAGCTTGCAAGAGTGTTTGATTAATCACTTTACCCAGCTTTTGCAGGCCCAGTTAGATAAAACAGTAATACGCAGTTACCAGGGTAAGCAAGAAAACCTAAACACCATTCGTGGCCGAATTAACTTCACTCAAAATCTAAACCAAAACATTGCTAACCGCGCAAAGTTTGTCTGTGATTTTGATGAGTTAACCGTAGATAATCCCCACAATCAGCAAATCAAAGCCCTATTAGGTGTGCTGGTTAACCGTGTGACGAATCAACAGTTACAGCAGCAAATGATTCAGTTACGGGGGCTATTTGCTGGGGTGAAAAAGGTGGTGGCCAGTTCTCAAGTCATAACCAAGCTGCCTTATAACCGCCGCAATGGTAGCTTTGCTCCCATAATGAAATTAGGCGCTATGTTGTTAGATGGCTATGCGCCAGGTTTGTCTGATGGCAAGCACACTGCACCGGCAATGTTATTTGATATGAATAAACTGTTTGAGCAGTTTATCGCTGCACAAATTCGCCTAGTGGTTGCCAAAGAACCTAGCCTAAGACAGTTACAGGTAAATACCCAAGATCAGTCTAAAAGTTTGGCAGTAAATGCCTTTGGTTTACAGCCAGATATAGTCATTAAATCAAATGAAAGCACCATAGTGCTGGATACCAAGTGGAAAGACTTAAGCAGTCATGATGTATCCCAAGCGGATGCATACCAAATGTATGCTTACGCCAGTCGCTATGGTGCCAAATACAATGGTCTTATTTACCCTGAAACCATGCAAGTGAATCAGCGCAGCTTCCAACTGTATATGGATCATAGCAACCAAAGTGATACCACGCTGGATGTAATTCAGCTGCCAGTACAACTCAACACTCAAGAAGAACGCAATAGGCTGCAGGAGCAAATCCTACAGCTGCTGCATAGGGCAACTGAAGCAGTTTAGTTAGCACATTAAACTTACTTACAAACTAAAAGGAATTAAGGATGAAATACCCATTAGAAATATTCGAGCGTCATCTTTTTATTACCATTAATGAAAACAAATGGCTTATTGATACTGGTTCCCCTCAAACATTCAGCGATGAGGCATCAATCGAAATTGCAGGTAAAACCTTTCCAACGGTATCTTCCTTAGCCGGTTTTGATGCTCAGCAACTGCGTGACTTTTTAAAGATCGACTGCTTGGGCTTAATTGGCGGGGATGTGCTAAATAGCTTTAATCTGATCCTTCATGTTAAAGGGGGCTATGCAGAGTTTACTGAGGCACCGGTTACCCTTGACGGTCAAGAGCTTAAGATGACCAGTATGATGGGAGTGCCAATGATTAACGCTATGATTAATGACACTAGCGTAAAAGCGGTATTTGATACTGGTGCACAGTATGGTTATTGCTGCTCTGCAGAATTGGTAGAGCAAGGTGAGTTTGTACAAGCGTTCACTGACTTCAACCCAATCATTGGTGAGTTCGATGCCATGTTATATAAATCGGCTATCTGCTTGGGTGAGATAGAGTATCCCGAAACCATGGGTACATTGCCTGAAATGGCTTCGGGTGCGCTAAGCGCCTTTGGCATTGAAGCGATTATCGGTATTGAAGTGCTGTACCAACACAAAATGGCCTACCTACCAAAATTAGGTAAAATCATTATCCAGCCAAATAAATAAGCATAAGTAAGCGGCCCCCGCCGCTTATACTCTCGCTACTCGCTACTCGCTACTCGCTACTCGCTACTCGCTACTCGCTACTCGCTACTCGCTACGCGCCACTCACCCTGTAACTCGCATTTGCCTTTCGACATCCTACATTCGACTTTCTTCTAACTTTCACAAGCTTACGAAAATTTAATATTCAAAACAAAGTCAGTACTATTTTAGCTGTCGGCAAATTGACTGAGACAAGAATTGTCGCAGTCATGCTGTAGCTTGAGTTATTCATTTTGAAGAGGGAAATACTTATGTTTGAACGTGAATTATTTTGCCAGCTGATGAGCCATCCAAATGGCGATTTTGATGAGGCAGGCCATAGCTTATTTGGTGATTCTGAGTCGGTTGAGCCAATCACATTCACCTGGGATGAATACTCAATCAGCGCCTACGTAAACCGTGATGGAAACAAATTAACATACGGTTGCGACTATGAAATCTCGCTAGGGGAAGATGAATACGGCTACCTAGAGTTATCCCGTGATGACGAAGGTAACGAATCAATTTCAACGCAAGGTCTAGCTGAAAACGAGCGTATATTAGCTACCTTTATTGAAGGTCATCTATACGGCTTTGTGTTATTCACTGCTAAGTATGCCTATCAATTTGTTAAACAAGAAGGGCTGATCTTCCCAGTATTAAAAGAGAAAAAACCACTTGATGAGGTTAAAACCGTCGCACCATTAACCCAAGTTATGGTTAATCAGCAGTTTAGTAATTTGCTGACACACCCAAGCAGTAAGCTTGCTATGTCAGATAATAGCCAAGTAAAACAGCTAGTAATCCCTAGTGATGATTATGTACTAAACGCTGAGTTAGTTTTCACAAAGGCCGATAACGCCTTACGCAACGATTTTGATTACCAGCTGTATGGTCAAAAGCTAGGGATCCATGTTGGTAGTGCCTATACCAAATCAAACCACGAAATCGCGCTTTGTTGTGCAACCACAGTTAAGGTAAGCAACATGAGCCATGGCGAGTTAAATGTGATTATTAATCACCATGGGCCTGACATGATGTCGTTTGAATACGACCGCGATGCCTTTGAATTTGACTCCGGTGAGTACCCTGTCCCCGTGTTAACCGACAAGGTGTACAAGAAAACCATCTATGACGACATCAAATACGATGAAAACGGCGAACCTTATATTGAACCAGAAGCCAAGTAACGATAGATAACCACAGGGACAGGTTCTGTCCCTATGGCTTAGTAAGCTGACATTGTCAGGTAAAGTTCAACAAAAAATGAGAATACTATGCCTTCAGACAGTACTTTAATCAGCCACGCCTTTGCCGAAGCAATCCGCGCCGGCGTTCATGGGTTATCCGGTGCAACCCCTATGGTCATTCGCGACACCTACCAAGCCACCATAGTGTTTAAGCTAATGCATCATCAGCAAGTTGTGGTTAGCTACAATGGCCCAACAGGCAAGTACACAGTACTTAGCTAATCCAACATCCAGCCATGAGTGACTAATATAAGGGCCCTTGGGCCCTTATCACTGTTACCTACATGAGTTTATAAGCTTATGAAAATACACAACTAACGTGGAGCATTTTATTCTACTACAGCTGTTATAACTGAGACATAAAATGTCTTAGTGGACGTTTAATATAACCATACTTTCAAACAGGCAGGAGGCTTCAATGCTTTTACAACAAAAACAATCGAGCAGTAATTTCACTTTTTTAGATGACGTTAACCCAATGTTGTTTCAGTTGGCCCAAGAAGCAGAAGCCTATTTACACATAGACAACCAAGCCTGTTTAGCCAAAATGCGCTTGTTTGTGGAAGTCAGCTGCCATTTGTTAGCGCAAAAAGCAGGAATTAACCTTAATCAGCAAACCAACGAGTTAGCCAATAACTTAAATATATTAAGAGATAAAACCAACGTCAGTAATTATACCATTGCAGCATGCCAGCGTCTTCGCTACGCGGCAAATAGTAGCTTGCATGTGAGTTTTGTTGCAGGGCAGATGCAATCGCAGCCAAGATATAACGCAGAAGCTATGAACAAACTTGCCCATGACTTGTTTGAAGTTGCCTCAGGTGTGGCGGAGTATGTTTACGGCGCTAAAGTGTCAACCACAGCCAACTTTTATCAACAACAGCAGTGCGAACATGCCACATTAATGGTGTCAGCAATGAAAGGCAGTAGCGATGCCAGCATGGAATTGGCGGGGCACTTTTATGATCAATTAGAGCAATCACAAGCCCGCACAGGTGAGCGTTATACCGAGTTAAAACAAGACTTCGGTTACTGGCTGAATAAGGCCATAAAACAACAAGCAACAGGTCATCAATTATTGCAAGCCAAGGCCGCTCAGCAGGGCTGGTACCATCATAACTACTTAAGCGTAGAGCAGTTGTTCAAAGAAGCTTGTGATAACGATACTTCAGGTGAAGCCTGTTTTGCCTATGGCGAATACATTGCTAATAAAACCAGCAAAGGGGATATCCCAGAGGCATGGAATAAGGCCGCTGAGCTGGGCAATCATAAGGCTTTATTAGCCAAACAAATGGAAACCTTTAACCAAGACCAAGCTGCCTTTGATAGTTATATCGAAAAAGGTAAGGCCAATAAGCAGCCCTTTGCTCACAGCTTTGAAGCCTGGCACCTGCTATTGGAATACATAAAAGACAGTAATGATCTTTCTAAAAGACGATTAAAAACCGCACTGTTAGACGCTTACAGCAAGCAAGATAAAGGCTATCAGTTTGTTTGTGCCATGGCGGCATTTTATGGTGTGCCAGTCGGCATGGAATACCACAAATATGATCATGAAGAATTGGCCGAAATCATGGCGAACCATTACACAGTTATGCCAGAAAATACCCTGTATCACGGCATGCTGTTGCTGGCTACCGCGAAGTACCCAAAACATATAACACTGGCAAGCAACATGGCCCGTAAAAGTTTACATACCTTTCCTGATGATCAGGATAAAGGTGAGCTTTGTTATAACTTGGCCAAGTCTGCGCAGCAAGCCCTTAATGAGAAAGGTCAGGCTCGCATTGCCATCAGCGTAGCTCAGTTATACAAGCAAGCAGCTGATTTAGGTAATAGCCAGGCTCGTGAATTTTTAGCATCTAAGCAAGGAAAGGCAGAGCTTAATAAAATCAGTTGCCCGAAATATAACAAACGCAGCAAAACAACCAAAAACAAGCGCAAAGCCAGCCGCAAGCAGGCCCGCGCCAATAAGAAAAAATAACAATAATTATTGATAAGGAGAAAACTATGTCGTTATCAACCCAAGCCAAAGCACTGCTTAAGGTGCTGGTGGATAAATTACCTAGCGTACAAGCGGGTAACCCAGCAACCTATACCAGCTACCGAGAATGCCACCGCGATTTGGCGTTACCCATGCAAGGTCGTGATTGGGGTCACTCGTTACAGTTACAAGGCTTAAATGATCTTGCCACATGGCAGCTGAACACCGGTGTACCAGCCATTACCGGCTTAATCATCAACCAATTAAACCTAATGCCAGGTGAAGGCTTTTTCCGTTTGTATGGGGTGCAAGACAACCCGTTTGAATGGTGGAAAACTCAAATAGAGCTCTGCCAAGGTTATAACTGGCAACAGCACCTAGATGCGGCATAACAGCGCACAGAGATAAATCGAAAAAGCCACTCGCACTTGCTTCAGTGCTATGGCTTTTCATTCTTTGCCTCACCACAATAACGCCATCCAAAAAAACACAAGGACGCTACTATGATGACACCCTATACCTTTGGCCATCGTCTCATTAAAGACTGGTTTATGGACGATGCCGACTTTTTAATACACATTCTTGACCAACAAAACCCAAAAGAAGCCATTGCAGACTGCATTGAACTAGCTGATGGAATGGAGTTGCCAGAGTTCACAGTACAAAGCGAACCTTACCAAGAAGGCTTTGTACAAATAATACATCTGCCCCAGGCTCAAGACATTACAGAGCCAAAATACATAGTGATTATTGATTGGCTGGTAGAGCAGCAATTGTTTTTCTGCGAGTGCAGCGTAGAGGGGAGTTATATATTGGGCCAATGGACAGACACCGCTCACCATAACCATGGTGAAACCGACGGCAGCAGCCCACAAGCCTTCTTAAAAAGCATTGAGAAAAAAGGGTTACTAAATAAACCTGAAATGTTTAAGGCCAACTATGAGTAGTAAAAAAAGGCAAAGTGAAAAACCACTTTGCCCTTTTTAATTAGAATCTCGATTAGTTTAAACCATTCGACCTTTATCTATTAATTCAAATCAAAACCTGGCCCACATTTATATATGGCCTGGCCCGTTCACAGTGGCTGGGGTGATCATCAAAAAACAAACTGCTGTTTAGCCCTCTTAAAATGGGGGTTTTATCTTGGCCAGATAAAAAGTACACCCCGGCAGGATTAAGCTGCCAGTGGCTGAGGGTATTGACGGCCCGGGGCAACGCATTGGGGCCACGGGCGGTCACTAATGACCAGCTCACCTGCGGGCATTGTTTAGCAACAGTATCCACCTTGCTGATAAAGTTAAACAGCACGGCCTGGTTCATAGGCTTATCAGCATTATTGGTTTCAAACTGTTCAAAGGCCTCAATAGAGTCGACGCTGTCGTCCAACTGAATGCCATGGTTAAACAAAACGCCATCCCCATCAAAAGTAAAGTGCAGCTGCCTATCCGCTCCATTGGTATTTTCTTTTAACTTAGTTTCGACGTTAGACCTTCGACGTTTGTCGTCACTCATTTGACTTTCGACTTTAGACGTTCGACTTTCTACGTTCTTCAAAACCACACAAGCCAAATTCAACCCCTGTAGTAGAGAAAACAACTCCACTTGTGAAGATAAAATTAAATCGAAGTTTGACTGACTGGCGACATCGGCAAGTTGTTGCCAACTGGCTGAAAATACCTTGGTAAAACTCAGTGTGGTATTAGCAATAACATCAGTAATTGGCACATAGTCACTATGGTGCAGCAAGGTGTATTCAAGCCCAATAGAAGGTAGACAAACTTGTTGAAAGTCAGCCAGTAATTCGATGATGTTAGGCTGGCATTTAATAAGTTCGCTGGTAAGGGCAATGCTGATTTGGCAGCGGTTTTGGTTGTTTTTCATAAGCCTTAAATGTTGAAGGTTTAAGGTCAGTATGCCAAGCCTGTAAGACAAAAAACGTCTTATAAAAATGACAATAAGACGCCACCAAGACGTTATTGAGACAAGTTGTGTCGCAGTGGTGTCTTAGTATGAATGGGTAACTAATTATCAAGTTGAGGGAAGCACGATGGCAAGATTGAATCAAATTGAAACATTCAAGCGTAAGCTGGCACTGCGCATTTTACTGGATGGCAACGCGTTAAAGGTAGCCTACAACCGCCCTTGGGATGACATTGAAAAAGCCTATAAGCTGGTTAACATTGATACCATTGAGGGAGCTGGTGACGTGCAAACTAATATTGAAGCCGTTAACCTGTTTTTAAGGCGGTCTACAACCAAGCCTTTGCTAAATCAAAAGAGCTTCGTATTCCTAACAGCAAGTTTGGTAATTGGGCAAAGCCGCGCTTTGAATTGGATGATTTAAGCTACAAAATATTGTACACCTTAACCCATATCCACAGTTGTGATGCTCTGTATGATATGACAGAAAAATTTGAAAACCTATCCGATCTTGAAATGTTTAAACTGCTGGCAAGTTTTATTAATGCTGATGTAGAAGCGGTGAGTAAGTGCTTTTTGCCAGATGCCCCTTTGATTAAAAACCACCTACTAAAAAGTGGCCGACGTAGTCGTGATTTCAATGAAAAGCTCTACCCAATTAGTTTGGTGCGTGACCACATGTTTAACCCTTATTTCACCCATAAGGGCATGCTGCATGGTTATCTAAACCAGGCGCCAGCAACCAGCTTAAACTCCAAGGATTTTGCTTTTATTAAGCAAGATTTTGACTGGATGGTAAACATACTTAAGCAATATAAAAAACAACCCCACCAAGGCTGCAACATTCTCATTTATGGTGAACCAGGTACAGGTAAAACCGAGCTAAGCCGGGCTATTTGCAAAGCCAGTAAACTCAAAGTACTAGAAGTCGCGTTTGATAACGGCAGCGGCAAAATCATTGAAGGCAGCGACCGTTTGAACAAGTTGGCAACTAGCCGTAGTTTTGTTGAAACGGGAAGCACCGCCATCGTGTTTGATGAGCTCGAAGATGCCTTCCCATGCATGGGTGCCTTTGGTGAAAAATCTAAAAAGCGTTGGTTTAATAACTTATTAGAAACTAATCAGGTGCCGGTAATATGGGTAAGTAATGAAGTGGATCAGCTTGATCCCGCCTTTTTACGCCGCTTTGACTACTGTGTAAAAGTACCACTGCCAAACAGTGGCCAAAAAAGTAAATACTACATGAACGCTAAAGGTAGCAAGCACCTATTACCTTGGGAATATAAAGTAGCCATGAACACTAATGTTACTATTGCCGACATTAAACGTGCCACCAGTGTATTTAAGCGCACCGGCATCGCTTGTGAACAGGCTCAAAGCCATTACTTTGAAAATTTACTAAAGGCCCAACACAAAAAGCCTGAGCAAAATAAAGCCAAAAATGGCAGCAAATACAAAATGGAAACCCAGTTTGTCGAAGCGCTATCTAACACCAGTTTACCGTTACCACAGGTGACCAAGATGGTAGAGCGTGTTAGCGAAGGTCGCTTTTTATTACACGGTGTGCCTGGCACGGGGAAAACCGGCTATGTGCATGCATTGGCTGAAAAATTGGGTAAGCCATTAGTATGTAAATCAGGCTCAGACTTGTTAGGTAAGTTTGTGGGTGAAAGTGAAAAAGCCATCAAGGCGATGTTTGAACAGGCGACCCAACAAAAGGCGATATTGTTGCTGGACGAAGCAGAAGCCTTTTTCACTGACCGGGCATCCATACAAAGTGATTGGCGTGGCTCAGTAATTAATGAAATGCTGGTGCAGTTAGAGCGTTTTCAAGGGGTGTTTTTTGCCAGCACCAACTTGCCAGAACAGTTAGATAAAGCCATAAAACGCCGTTTTGATTTCAGCATAAACTTTGATTACTTAAAATCAGAACAGGTGCTGCAAATGGCCGAACAATGTATTGAAGCAGGCCAGCAGTTAACTGATATACAGCGCCACAAACTCAAGCAATTAACCCATGTAACTCCGGCAGATTTTGCCGTGGCCAAACGTCAAAAAAGATTCATGGCAGAAGATTTTACTAATGATAATTTGGTAGAGTTAATAACCGACCTGTCGCAGGAACGACAACCTAAAAAGATGGCAATCGGCTTCCGCTAGGAAGCCAATAGTTAGGAGTAATTAGGGAGTAAACAATGGATAAAGCAGAATTAGAATCCAAGCTATTAGCAATGATCCCCGTGGGCAATAAGGGCAGAACCTTTAGCCCACAGGACTTAACGGCACGCCTTACATTAGACAAAGGCTCGAATGACTATAAAGCCCTAATGAAAAAAATTAATCGCACCCTAACAGGCTGGCAAAACATAGGTATTGGCCTAGTGGTTGAGCAAAAAGGGCGCAATAATTACTGCTATTGGCAAAGTCAAAAACAAAGAGATAACTATTTCAACAAGTTCAAAGACGATGCTATGGACGAAGGCCAGGCATTAGGCATGTACTTGCTGGAGACCCATCTAGCCGAAGTGATCCCGCCAAGGTTAAAACGCCTGCTCGAGCTTAAATTTAATGCCGCAACCGAGCAGCTGCTGGGTAACGATAATGTGCTTAACATAGTGGACGAATGGAAAGGGCAAATCCAAGTAAACCCCTATGGCATCGCACTGCAAAATACCGCAGAGGTTGACCAACAATACGAGGCCGTGTTTGCGGCAATAGAAAAACAACAGGTACTGCAAGTCGAGTATAACTCGATGCATACTCAGTTAAATGAACGTGGCCAACTATTATCCAGTGAAAGTTTTACACAAAAGCTCATATCGCCCCAGCAAATGCTATGGCAAAACAACCAAATGTCGGTGCTGGTGATTGTGCACGAACAGGGCAAGCCAGATGTATTTAAAAGCTTTGCCCTAGCCAGGTTAAAAAACATTAAACCCCATGAAGGCGATCAGCACTATGTTAAGCGCCAACAAAACTACACCACAGAAAAAGTAGTGCTGCATCTACAAACCGGCCTTAAAAACTACTTTGAGCAGGTAAAGTTGGCAGCCGGACAACGCATTAGCCACTTGCAGGGCGAATGGTGGCAGCTAGAGGCAGACATAAGCTTTGCAGATAGCTTTCACCTAAACCCTGAGACGAATCAATCTAAAGGGCCGGATTACTTTTACCTGGTCAACTTGCTATCAAGCTATGGCCCATCGGTAGAGGTAATTGCCCCCAAACCAATGCGCGAGCAAATGGCCCAAAGGGCAAAGGAAATGGCGGCTAAGTATTCCCAAGCAGTACAAGAAGAAGAATGAAAGTAGGCGGATAAATGCCCAAGCTAGAACATTAAAATCCACTATCACTTGGATAATTTGCCTATTAACAGTAAATGGTTGGAGGCAATATGGACGGGATAGAAATTTTTAAGTGGTTTATGATTATGTGTTTTTTAATCGCTTACCCCCATGCTGCCGTTGCGGCAGGCATAATGACAGTGGTGCTAGCTTGGATAAATCCAATAGAGCCCTATAACTTAACCTACTCAGGAATCTGGCTAACCTTTATGTGCATTGGCTATTTTATTTGCCACCCAAGGTTATGGGTAATTTTTGGCATTGGCTACTACATGGGTAGCAGAGGCGGGAAGAAGTAACTGCATTAATTAAAAGCGGTGCGGAATAAATTGTAGGCATCTATGTGAAGTGTTACCCCAATCACTTCCTTATGTCTAGCATGTGTAATGACAGTTAACATTTTTAGGTTTATATTTATTCCCAATAATTACTCATTAAACAAGACTGATTAATATCAAGAATATTGGAATCATTACAACCAATTAATGTGCAATGTCCACGCTGTAATGAATTACTTTAATCGTTAAAAAATAAAATGGACACCGACAGCCTATGAAGCAACAAGCCTTAGCCTATCTGCGCCAAATGACACAAAACCCTTTAGCGACATTCCATGAGGGTCAATGGGAGTCAATACAAGGACTGGTTGAACAGCAAAATCAAATGCTGGTGGTACAAAGAACAGGTTGGGGTAAAAGTGCGGTGTATTTTATAGCGACTAAAATACGCCGTGCTCAAGGTTATGGCCCAGCCATTATTATTTCTCCGCTGTTATCGCTCATACGTAACCAGATTGAGTCTGCGGCTAAGCTTGGACTAAAAGTGGTGCCATTTAATTCTTCTATGTCTGATGCTGAGCTTACAGTGGTCGCAGTACAAATTCTTGAAGGGACAGTTGATGCGATAATCATTGCTCCAGAGCAACTTTCATCTAAAGGCTTCGGAAAAGAAATTCTGCCTTATATCAGCAGTAAAATAGGTTTGTTTGTGGTTGATGAGGCCCACTGTATATCTGACTGGGGGCATGACTTTAGACCTGACTACGGGCGTATTACTCGTGTGCTCAAGACTATGCCAAGTAATCTACCTGTATTAGCGACAACGGCAACTGCCAGTCAGCGTGTTGTTAATGATATTGAAATTCAGCTTGGGGAACGATTGAACACCATCCGCGGGCCTCTTGTGCGTAAAAGCTTACACCTGCATACCCTTTCCCTTAGTAAGCGCTCTGAGCGTATGGCATGGTTAGTAAAAAACTTAAAAGATCTAAAAGGGACTGGCATTGTTTACGCTAAAACTCAAAAAGACACTGAGATTGTTGCCGAATTTTTGTGTAAAAATGGCATTCTGGCGCTCCCTTATCATGGCGGTATCGATGATAATTCCACCCGTGAAAGATTAGAGCAGGCCCTTCTACATAACAAGGTCAAATGTTTAGTTGCAACCTCAGCGTTAGGTATGGGTTTTGATAAGCCTGACATAAGTTTTGTGATCCATTACCAGTCACCCAGTAATATTGTTGAATATTACCAGCAGGTTGGTCGCGCTGGGCGCGGAATTGATAAAGCTGCAGGGGTGCTAATGTTAGGAGAAGAAGATGCTAAAATTCAAAGCTATTTTATTAAAAACGCTTTCCCTAACGAACATCAAATAAATCTATTGTTGAACGCCCTAAAAGAAAGAGACGCTTGTAGAGAAAGTGATATACAAGCAGCTGTTAACATTAGTTTAAAAACCATTAGGTTTATATTAAAGTTTTTAAGCAATGAAGATCCGTTACCAATTATTAAGGAATATAAAAAAATTAAGGGGGAATATGTTGCTTTTTACTCCCGCACTAAGAATGACTATTCTTTCCCGCATGAAAGAATTAGCCGTTTAAATAGGATTAAGCAAGGTGAGTGGCAAGACTTGATAGAGTATCATCAATCAGAACGTTGTTTAATGCATTTTTTAGCTGAAAAGTTGGGGGATAATAACCCACAAAACTGTGGCAAGTGTGCCAATTGTGTTCCGCATACAAAGCTAGACTATACCATTGACCCACAACTTGTCCTAGCGGCACAGGATTACCTTAAAAACCGTTATATTAAAATTAAGCCAAAGGCGACGTTTGCAGCGTCAGGTGCAAATGCAAAGCTCGCTTTTCCAACTTATGGATTCCCCTATAACGCTAAAAAAGCCAATATGTACCTGGAAGAGGGCTTAGCGCTATCATCATGGAAAGATGGCGGTTGGGGAGACATGGTGGCAGATGGTAAACACGCGAATCATTTTAGTGATGAGCTGGTGGCACCAGTGGTCAAAATGATCAACTCATTAGACTACGAACAAAGGCCAACTTGGATTGCCTATGTACCATCCCCAAGGCATCCAACCTTAGTGCCAGACTTTGCAAGACGAGTTGCAGCACAGTTAGGCGTACCCTGTATGGATGCTATTTATATTGCTAATGAAAGGCCGCCGCAAAAAAGCATGGAAAACCGTTTCTATCAGGCTAAAAATTTAGACGGAGCTTTTGGTATCCATACTGGAAGAGTATACAGTAATCCTGTATGGTTGATTGATGATGCCATAGATTCAGGTTGGACATTTACCGTTGCCGGTGCTTTGCTAATGCAGCATGGTGTCAGCAAGGTGGTACCAATTGCGCTAACCACAACGGCGAAAAACCAATAACCATAAAAAGATAAGCCAATGATCACAGAAAACACCAAAGCCATACTATTGCTTACCAGTTTTTTTAACTCTAAAGAAACCAAAGAGTTTAAGCCCTTAAGTGTGAATGAATACGGCTATTTTGCTTGTTGGTTAAACCAAAACGGCTACAAACCAGAATCGTTATTAGATCCCAACAATCTAACCGACATTTGGATGAAGTGGGAACTCCCCCTAAGTCACACCAAAGCGAAAAGCATGGTTAACTTTTCCAATTTAGATACTACTATCGATGCCATTTCTGATACTAGAGTCAATGAGCTACTCAATCGTGGTTTCAGTTTAAGTATATCGCTAGAAAATTGGCAAAGCCTGGGGGGATGGGTGATGGACAGAAGTCACCCGAACTACCCTAAAGTATTTAGGGGGCAGTTAAAGCATCAAAGCCCAGCAATACTTTTTGGAATAGGCAATCAAGAATTATTGCAAAATGCGTCAATAGGCTTTGTCGGCAGCCGAGATTGCGATGCTAAAGATAACCAAGCCACCAAAGCTTATGTAGATGCCATCAGTCAGCTCGGTTACCAAGTTGTTTCCGGCGGTGCCAAAGGCGTAGATTCAGATGCCATGGAACATGCCCTTAAGCGGGGGAATAATGCCATCGGGGTGTTAGCTGATAGTTTACTTAAGAGCAGCACAACTAGACAATGGCGGCAATATTTGAAATCTAATCAGCTGGTTTTAATTAGTCCTTTTTACCCAGGAAGCCGTTTTACACCTGCGAATGCTATGGCTCGCAATAAGTTTATTTATTTGTTATCCCAAGCGACTATTGTAGTTACTTCAGCTGAAAAAGGCGGAACCTGGTCAGGTGCCAAAGAAAACCTGCAAAAAGCTTGGGTACCTTTATTGGTCTCTAGCCATAAATCCCCCTTACAAAAGGGCAATAATGGTCTGTTAACCGGGCAAGGCTTGCCAAAAGGTTATCAGTTGGGCATCAAGGTTACCCCTGACATGCCTACCGAGCAATTATTGCGGCACATTAAGCAAGCATTGAAGCCACAAGCTTCGCAATCTGAACTTGGTAGCACAGCCTTAGCAAAAGCCTCGAATAAATCAGAAAGCCAGCAAAGCATGTTTGAGCAAGATTTATTTGCTCAGCCTGAACTCAGTGCCGAATCCGAGCAAGAGTCACAAACCAGCCGTTTAAGCTTTAAAGAGCAAGCCATGCTGAAGATGGAGCAGGCAAGTGATGCAGCTGATAAAGCCTCAAATACAGAGCCAGCAAGCCAAGTTGAACCGCACAAACTATTGAAGGCTGAGACTAATGAGGTAGTTGGAGGTCATAAAAGCAACAGTGATAGCCCTGCACCATCAGGTGAGCCTGAAAAATCACCTAGCGAAGATGCGTTAGAAAAAATTGATGTAGCAGCCCATAAAACTGATGGGCAAGAACCGACGCCAACACTTGAACATAAGCCCCTGCAAGAACAGCAAACAGAAACACCATTGTTAGACTATTTTTATGCACAACTAGTCAAGAAAATACAACAGGCAACAGATCAAATACTGGATTATCAAGCCATTGCTAATGCTTACCCAGAATTTAGTATCATGGGTAAAAAAGCATTAGAAAATTGGCTAAACCACTTAATTAAACAAAATAAATTAATTAGGCCAAGCACGGCAAAGCGTTATCAGTTACCGAAAGTTTAATCCATGACATTGTTTTTAAAGCGTTGGTTATACTTATCAGCTAATTCAATTCTTGATTTTAATAATGATGGAAAATCCGGGTAACACCTGGGGTAAGCCAAGTTACCCAGTAACAGACAGTTAGCAGCAACTTACCCCATGCAGGTTAGCATGAGCATTTTCAGCTTTCGTTCAGCAAGGCATGTTGATAGGCTAAATCCAGAATAAATAGAGTAGTACTAAAAATGAAAAAGCACTCTTCCGAAAAACTGTCCTCAATTGAGCAGTATCTATATATAAACGATTTCGCATTATGCCTGCTGTGGTTGAAGAAAAACCGTGACAGCGTTGATAACTTATCTATCAAAGAGTTTGGCTATGTTAAGCACTCCCTCTTAGATGAGGTCGCTGATACTATTCTGCCGGGCTATCAGCCAAGTGCTAACAGAATATCAGAGTCAAAATTGACTATGATTTTGACCGTTCTTAATGAATTACTTGCCAGCGGCGAATCATCGTACAGTGATTTATTCGAGTATTTATGCTCGATGGTATTACGTGATGATAGAAGCTTTATCGGCGGGCTAAACTTCTATCAACCCCTCACACAGCTATGTGTTGACTTGTTAAACATCGATGAAGGCACAGTTTATTTGCCTTTTAATCACAGCTACATTTTTTCACAGGCGTTACCTGCACAAGTTGAAGCTGTTTATGAAGAAGAAAATCTAGATATTCAACTATTAGCGCACTGTCAAAGCCTGCTATTAGAACAGCCATTCTCTTTAAAACAAGTTGATCCCATTTATGGGCAGGATTACGCATCTGATAGTAAAGTGAAAACCTATGATTATTGTTTAACCGTACCTAAATTTGATATAAGGAACCGAGAAGAAGTTTCTCATAAGGCTGGTGACTTCCCTGTTGGCACACGGCAGGCATTTGCTGAAGTTTGTCACGCAATAAATCACAGCAAAGGCAAAACTATTGCTCTTTTACCAGCTCATGAACTATTCAGAAAGGAAGCCGATTCGTTTCGAAAGCAACTAATAGAAGATAATCTATTAGAAGGGGTTATTAAGTTGCCCATAAAGCTAGCCAGTAGTAGGGGAAGAAACCTGTTACTGATTTTCAATAATATTAAAGAAACAAGTCAAGTTGTCTTTATGGATGCAAATAATGAAAACTTCGTCGCGAATGGATTAGCTTCTAAGGGGATTTATTCAAGAGCGCACCAAAAGTTAGATGCTTCGGCAATTCTTGAAGAATTCAGTACAGGCAATTCTGACTTTAGTACAGTTTGTGATAACGAAATATTGTTAGCCAATAATGCCATTTTGGATCCGGCTTATTATTTAACAATTACTACGTCTGAACATCAGCAAAAAATGCTGGAACATGAAGCATATTTGCAGCAACATAATGCGGTTGCACTAGAAGAGTATTTTGAAGTGATATCACCAACGACGCCATTAAAAAACGTTGAAAGTGACGACGCTATTACTGCAACAAGTTACAGCTTACAAAAAGATGCTGACAGGATAGGTTGCTTAACAGGTGAGGGCCGTAAGCTAAAAATAAGGCCCCCCCGTAACGAAAGAGCGTTGAATTATCAACTTAGACAAAATGACATCTTAATTCAGCGCTTAGGTCCAAGAGAAAGCCATGGCTACGGTAAAGCTGCTCTAGTGCATGAAGCGGTAGCAACAAACAGCTTTTGTAATCATGCCTACATCCTTAGATTAAAAGAGGGTTTGGATACTAAGAATATTCCTGCATTTATGATGTATTTCCAATCTAAGTACTGGGCTAATGAACTCGATAAGTTGCATATAGGCGGCATAACACCAGTATTGCCAGCTAATGCAGTAAAGTATCTAAAGGTGCCTTCCTATAGCCCTGCAATACTTGAGCACTTGCAGCAGGCGTGGCAACTAAAGCTAGAAATCAATAGCAACATTGAGTCGTTAATTACTGATTTAGAAAATATTGGCTTATAGTTTCCAAATAGTTTAAGTGTACTCATGCGGGGTACACTTAAATTAGACCCACCTTCATCTTCCGTTCTGAATAATAAGTGTTCAATTGAGCTTTCAATTTGACAAGACACCGTGTTACTACTTCTCTAACAGTATTTATAAACATAGCGATTTAATAACTTCAATTTAAATAAGTACTTACAAATACAGCTAAGTTACTCGTATTTTTTATGACCTATGTAAACCTCTAATGCTCGGTTAAACATTGCACATTAATAGCTTATTTTGGTGTTTATTAGTAAGCCGGATATGGTCAACTTGATAAAATTTTACTTTTCTACTTTTAATAAAACACTTAGCTTGAAACCTACCTATATAACCCTCTGTATTAGTAGTAACAGGAAATGAGTGACTTAAAAGATTTAATCAATGAAATCATAGCAATTAACCACGCCTGGAAATTATCAAAAGATAGGTTTGGTGATGCTTTTCCTGCCACAAAGTCCTTAAGGGACAGCAAGTCTTTAATGCAAGCACACTTATTGCGGGACTTCCCTAACGACAGTTTTTTAAAAGTGGCTACCGATAACAATGAACATGCGGATGAGCTTTTTAGCGTGCGCTTAAAAACACCGATAAAAATAGGCAATCTAACCAGAAGTGATGCTGAGCATTTGCCTGTGCGTATAGCGAAAGAAATCTTTTTACAACATGAACTTGAAAAATTTTTAACCCGATAAGTAGTATTATGAATTTTATAACTTCAATTATTGCCGACCCAATAACGTTTACCTTTTTAATAATTTTGTTCGCTATTTTCAGTATCTTGACAGTAAAAGATTATTTGTCGAGAAAAGCTTTAGAAAAAAACACAACAAACCTAATCGAACTGCTTAAACAAAAAGAGCCGCTAGCAGTACAAAACTATAGTGATGGTTCAATTAAAAGCTGGGTATTTGATAGCCTTAACTTGCGTAATAGCAGGCCAGTGATCCGTGATAATAAGTGGCTTACCAATAAGCCACTTCAACAACTTACGTTAACCTATGATTTCAATCGTTATAAGCTAGGGCCGGCGCTACTGACCAGCTTTGGTGTTACAGGAACATTTCTTGGCATTACCCTCGGCTTGAAAGATTTTGATACCGCGGGCAATTCTCAAGCACTGATTGACTCAGCTAATTTATTGCTTGTCGGCATGAAAACTGCCTTTGTCACTTCCCTTGTAGGCATTGCACTATCTGCTGTTTTTATGTTGCTAAACAAGCTTAACGCCAGCCAAGTTATAAAGGCGCAAAATAAACTGCAAGCATGTATTTATGACAACTGTATTGAAGAAACAGCCGTTCATTATTTGCGCCACATAGCATCACAAGATAATCAGGCAGAAGTAGAGCAACAGCAACAGTTTACAAGTGCGATTACTTCACTATCAGATAAGCTGGGCAGCGTCACTGAACATTTTGAAACCATGGCGGAATCTTTTAATGGCGACAAACTTGTGTCTGGAATTGCAGCTGCATTTGATAAGGGGTTAGAAGAGAAGTTAAGCCCTGCATTAACCAGTATTGCTGAAGAAATTAAAACCTTAAAAGAGGTCAAAGAGCAAAACCAACAAGAGTTAGCTCAGCTTTTAGTGACTCAAATTAAAGAGCAAATTGTAGAACCGTTAACTACGAAAATGGAAGAAACCACTAAGGCGGTTGCTAATAGTAATGAAGCCACGACTCGCTTGAATGAAAACGTAGAAGAAATTATTAAAGCTACCGCTGAAACCACGCAAACAATTGCAAAATTCCAAGACAATACCCTAGAAAAATTAAAAGATTTTGCAGAATCCCTATCTAAAACTTTAGCAAGCTTTAAAGACGATACTAAAGGGGCGATGGCTGAGATGTCAGGCGAAGTAAAAGCAATGCTGCAAACAGCCACGGAAGGCATGGAAGAGCAACGCCAAGCTTTTGAACAAAGTGCACAAACGGCTTCACAGGCATTTACTAATATCTCGGGGAAAATGGAGGAAAGCCTAGATAAACGTACGAAAGCAGAAAAAGAACTACTAGAAAGTGTAGCAACACGCATTGGTACTCTTTTAGAAGAGTCTAAAAAAATCTTTGAAGGTCAATCAACAGCTATTAAAGCGGTTGGTAAAGAAGCTGCAGAATTAATGGGCACAGCCAAAACTGAGCTTCAACAAGGTTTAGGTGATATTGATACCAAAGTAGTCAATATGTCACAAACAGTACAGAAAGAACTAGAAGCATTTAGGATTCAATACCAGCAAAAGCTATCTGAATACTTTGAAAAACAGAATGAAATATTAGAGCAAAGCCTCAGTAACCAGAAAGATGGTTTAAATGAGGTCGTAAATAACTTTAAACAAGTTTTCAAAGATGAATATAAAACACGCTTAAAGCTACTTAAAGACTTAACTGAGCAATATAGCAAACTGCAACAATCAGCAGATGCCATAACTCGTTTAGCGGAAGCAGTCGGTCTTAACAGCGCGGCTAAAATGAAAGAGCTGCAAGCAGTGTCGGAATCATTAAGTAAACAAGTATCATATTTGCAGAAGGAATATAAGGCAGCTTCTGGCGAGTTTAAAACATTGACGCAACAATTGCCTGCGGAAATGGATAAATATTTCACTAGGGCGAATAAATCAGTTGAAAAGTTTTTTAATGTATTTGATAAAGAAGCTGCTGCAATTCATAAGCAGCTGCATGAAGCAGCGCAATTCTTAGTGATGGCCGAAACCACAAGACAGCAACTTTCTGAAACTAAAGCAAGCTAACTATGAATTTAAACAGTCAAACTCAGAAATTAACCCCCGAGCAAGATGATGGCGGCATATGGCTTTCTATTGGTGATTTAATGTCAGTATTGCTGATGATATTTGCATTGCTTTTTATTAGTGCCTTGGTGCAAATCACTGAATTTGAAGAATCAAAAGAAAGCACCAGAATTATTATCATTAAAGGCATTAATGATGCCCTGCAGCATGCCGGCATTGAAGTTCAGGCCGATACTGATAGTGGTGATATTTCAATTTTAGATTTAATTTTGTTCGATCAAAACCAGTATCAGTTAAAACCCTCTGGCAAGGCCTTCTTAAAGAAGTTCATCCCAATCTATGCCGATGTGATTTTTCAGAACGAGGAGACAGCCAACGAAGTTGCCCGTATTGTGATTGAAGGTCATTCAAGCTCGGAAGGGTATTTCACACGGAACATGGAACTCAGTGTACTGCGGGCGAATAGCGTGGCCACTTATATACGCTGGATGGCCTTTGAGCATAAGAATGATTTTTTCAATAAAATCATTGTGTCAGGCCGAGGACCAATAGAGGCGGATCAAAACAGTGTTGACTCTGCCGACAGAAAAGTGAAGTTTAAGTTTCAGTTTAAAGACGAAAGCTTTTTAGGCAATTTTAACGAGGTAACACCGAATGTTCGCTGAACCTGTTATACCTAAAAAAAACAGTTTAATAAAAGTAAAAGCTAGTGATACAGCCCTGCAAATACAAGTCACTGGTGTGCTACCGAGCAACCCACCTAAAACCTTAGAAAAAATACTTGAACTGCTAAAGCGCGGAGAGGGTGATCGCATAGCAGTGATGGAGTGGTTATGGTCCATTGAAGATAATTCACAATGGGAAATGCTGCCGTTTGAAGATAACTTTGATGCAATCATTCTCTACTGGCAAGCCATATTGCATTATGGGCATATCGCTAAAATGGCATTTTTCAAATTGGCTCTTGTATTTGATGGTAACCCTAATGAATTAGGTGCAGATTTTTTAAAGGGTTACGATACTGCATCACCGTTTTTACAATCCAGCAATACCTACAAAGATAAAGTTGAGTGGTTAGAGGCGATTAAAGCATGCCAAACCAATAGTGATGGCATTTTAACTATGGCGAAACAGTGTGCTGCGCACTTACAAACACCGCAAGCCAGAATAACCCACTTAACCTTGCCTAGTGTAAATACTTATTTAGAAAGGGTATATAAAGCTGTACCGGACTTTGCCACGGACAGCAATAGTTCTATCAACTGGTTTTATGATTGTTTTAAAACCCTCAAAGTAACGCAAGACAAAGTCGATTTTATTGAGTTGGCCCTCCAGCAATCATATAGTAAGGCCAGCTGTCTGCCATTTATGGCTATCATAAAATCACATTGCCACCCTGATGCAACAAATAGCCTCTGGTTATATTTTTCGACCGAGGCGCAGGCGAAAATAACCAAGTTATTGCAATTAACAGATTTCTATTACCTAAAAAGTCTTTCTAAGGCATTAACCACAGAGCAGGCTGCAACTGAGCTAGGTTTAAGTGAAACCGAGCAAAATAATATTCGAAGTCGCACCGCTTTTTGGTCGAATTATAGGGCACAGTTTGTAAGGTTTAAGGCAATTTTACCAATTAACACTTATGACTTCCTGCGAAGCGAATCCAAAGTGTTAATGAAGCACGCCATAAAGACAGCTCGAGCTGACGATAAAACAGAAGCTTTAATTTTTTCAACTGAGACGCTAATAGTTGTAGAGTTTTTAAGGAAAGGTAATAGTGAAGTAAGGCTTTTCAAAAAAAATAATTGGATAGAACAGCAGCTATTCGATAAAGCAAAGTCGTTAGATTATATTTATGAACTATTTCAAGATGAAGCTCATGACCACATTACATTATGGCAATACTATCTAGAAAAAATGCTAAGGCAACGTTTTGGCTTAGCAGCAGATAATAATGTAACTTCATTCACAGGTATCCCAAAAGCATTCTCTAATTATAGCCATAAGGATGGTTTGACAGTTAAGCCTAATGAAGAGCTACTAATTAAACGAAAAGTCGAGCTAGAAAGTTGGGCTGAAAAGTTTTGGAAATGGGAGTTAAACCTAAATAAATATAAGTGCAGTAAGGTAAGTGGTGCTGTTCGAGTCAGTAACTTAAAACATGATATGCATAAAGCAATGGTTGCCAAACATCTTGGCAATGACAATGAATATCAACATCACCTAAAAAAAGCTGCCGATGCCAAGCACCCAGAAGCACTATTTCAGCTTGCATGTGAAGAACGAAAAAGCTGTAATGATGTTTTTAGAGAAGTACAGGCGGAAAAATTAATATTTGATCTCGCAGGGCAAGGGTTTGTTAAAGCACAGAAATACAAAAAAGAGAATAAATTAGAATTTCAACCACATAATGAAAGCCCACGTCATTGGATGGTAGCTTTAGATAATTTTTTAGAAAAATCAATGGTGCGTCAATCAGATTTTATTATCGATCTAATTACTAATGGGAAAGGTGTTTATATAACATCAGCCATGCAAAAAAAACTAGTGGAGTTATACAACACTACGCAGCAAGAAAACACCAAAAAGCTTTTAAGTACAGTTATTGGTGATGAGTACTTACCAGATAACGGTGCATATAAAAATGAGGTGAAATGGTTAGAAGCGCTGGAGAATTTTCAACAGCTATTACCAAATCATCAAAGGGCACTATTATCTAAGCTTTATAATGATGGCAATTCCATACAGCGAAGAAAAATACGTGTAAAATTGACTACGTTACAACCTAAAGTAAATGAAACTGTGAGTGGCTATATTGCATCCATGCTGCGTGAAACGCGAGAAGCGATAACTAGCGATGAAAAAAATCAACAAGAACTAGATGACCAGCTACAAGCAGCTTTAGATGCTTTCAACTAATCACACTTGTTGAAGCACTGCCAAAGATGCTATTTTACTAAAAAATAACAAGGACGTTATTCATTAATGAAACACATATTACTCGCCGTGGTGGGCGCAAGCCCACAGGTGGTGACAGAAACCTTATACGGCATTATTCAAAGCGGTAAGCCTTTTCCTAAGGAAGTGCATTTAATTACCACCCAAAGCTGTGTGGAAGCATTGGTAAAGGGGCTGATTACTGATGGCCAGCTAGCTAAACTATGTGCTGAATACGACCAGCCATTGCCGCAATTTAGCGAAGACAACATTCATTTAATTACCGATGATAAAGGTCAGCTGTTAACCGATGGTAAGTCGGAAGCCTGCCAAACCCATATTGCCGATTACCTAAACCGTACCGTAGCGAAATTCACCAGTGACAATGATACGGCCATTCATGCCAGTATAGCTGGTGGCCGTAAAACCATGGCGTTCTACATGGGCCTTGCCATGAGTATGTTTGCTCGCCAGCAAGATGTATTAAGCCATGTGCTTATTAACAATGAGTTTGAATTTGTGCCAGACTTTTGGTTTCCCACCAAAGGCGATAATTTTATTGAAGCCCCACGAAAGGGTAGGCTGAACACTAAAGATGCGGAAGTCACCTTAGCGGAAATCCCATTTGTGCGAATGCGCAAAAGCCTAGATAAGCAGGTCATAAAAAGGGTACAAGATGCCAGTTTTAGTCAAGCGGTGCAAACCTTAAACACACTGGTATCAAGTAAGCTAACGGTAAACATAAACCCTGAAACTAAAACCCTCACCATATCTGGACAAAGTATTAAGCTCAGCCCTAAAGAGTTAGCGTTTTATTTGTGGTTACTTGATATAGTAAAGCACAATGACGAGCTTAGGGTTGAAATGGATGAACGTGACCAATACAAGTTTGATAAAACCGCAACCCATGCCGTGGGATTTTTAAAGGTGTACCAAACCATTGCGGCCGATCCTAGGGTATATCAAACATTTGGTACGGAATTAGGCACAGGTTATGAAGCCAAAACCCAGCCAATGACCAAAGAATTTGTGCAGCAGCAACGCTCAAACATAAATCGTAAGCTTACAAAACTACTACCCGCAGAAATTGCTGATAAAGTGAAGATACATTCACGCAACAACAAAAAGCAGGGATACACCAGTTACCGCATTAACATCATGGATTGCCATTTCACTATTGGGGAATAAATATCATGTCACAGTCGAATTTTGAGTTTTTGAAAAGCGTCGATAAAACGATGCATAACACTTTACTTAGTGCTGAAAATTACGTTCACTCTGATCCTAATACCGCTATGTATAAAATTCGTCAATTTGGTGAGTTTTGTGCTAAGCAACTGGCAGTCCAGCTAAATATTGAAATACCTGAAAATCAATTAAGCCTAATTAATGCTTTGCAAAAGAGTAAGGCAATACCAGCAGATCTTGTGAAAGCCTTAACCCATATTAGAAAATGTGGAAATAGCGCTGTCCATGAAGGCGCTGATAGCGCCAAACAGGCATTACAGCTGTTGCATATCAGCCATCACTTAGCTTTCTGGTTTTATAAACTCGATACTAAACAGTTCGACCTATTAAAACCTGATTTTATTACCCCTTCTATTCAAGCTCAGAATGTGCTGCAATTAGAACTTGATAGTTTGAAAAGGGAGTTAAAAAAAGCCAACACCCTAAGTGCTAACAGTAAAGAAGCGGTAGCAGCGAAAGAAAGAAAAGTAGTCGATCTACAAGGCTATATTTCTATATTGGAAAGTAACCAATCAGAAACTGAACAGCAGTATAAAGCACGAATAAAATCATTAGAGCTACAAATTGAAACCCAGCAGTTAGAGCTCAACCAACTCAGTATTACTGCACAGAAATCTGAAGTGGTTCAATTCGAGTCAAAACTGACTAAAAATAAGTTTGAGCTTTCAGAGCAAGAGACACGCTTTTTGATTGACGCCCAGTTAGCACAGGCTGGTTGGTTAGTCGATTCTGAGTTACTGCATTATGCCAAAGGTACTCGACCCCAAATAGGTAAAAATATGGCCATTGCAGAATGGCGCGTTGGCACTACTCAACATAAAGCGGATTACGTGCTATTTATGGGGTTGCAACCCGTAGCAGTAGTCGAGGCAAAAAAGAAATCTATCAGTGTTAGAGACGCATTACCCCAAGCCCAAAACTATGCGCAAGGCTTCGATTTTGCATTTTATAAAGACCAACTTAGTGCAAGCGAAAGCCCTAATGCTGTGGCCGAGCCTAAGTTAGAATACAACGCAGAATCAAAATTTGATCCTATACACTTTGTATATTCTGCAAATGGCCGTGAGTACCTTCATCAGGTAAAAACGCAGTCTGGTATCTGGTTTTCAAATACCGATGGAGATAATGAACAGGTATTAAGTGGTTTCCACTCACCAGAAGATATAGAAGCCAAAATAGCACTGCATCAATCTAAAGACCGTGCAAAAGCTTGGCTAAAACTACAGTCAAAAAAAGAACTCGACCTTTTTACCCCTTCAGAGGCTGCGGTAATTGCCTGTGAGCACCAGCTAGTAGAAAAAAATAACACCAAGCAACTTATCGCTATGGCAACTGGTACGGGTAAAACTCGTGTCGCTGGTGCGATTATGTATCGACTGCTGACATCGGGCATGTGTAAAAACGTACTCTTTTTAGTGGATAGGCGATCCCTTGGTAAACAAGCATCTGATGCCTTTGCCGATTACAAAATTAAAGACATACCGTTATCGGATCATTATGGGCTTTACCCACTTGGGGAAAAGCCCGCGGATAAAAGCCAGTCTTGGATTCAAGTGGCAACCGTACAGTCGTTATCCTTAATGCTACAAAGCAATAATAACCCACTCACCGTAGGCATGTACGACTGCATTATTGTTGATGAAGCGCACCGTGGTTATAACGAAGATGCCGAACAAACCGAGGCCGAAATGCTGTTCCGCAACCAAGCGGAATACCAATCCAAATATCGTCAGGTGCTTGATTACTTTGATGCAATTAAAATTGGCTTAACCGCAACTCCAGCTACCAACACCGTAAAAATATTTGGTAAGCCAATCTATAACTATACCTTCAAGCAAGCGGTACTCGACGGCCGTCTAGTAGATCAAGAGCCACCCATTATAATTGAAACTGAGCTTTCACAAGAGGGTATCAAATTTGATGAAGGCGCAACCGTTGAGCAATTGGTTGAAGGGGAAATTGTAGAAGGAGTATTACCTGAAGAGTTAAAGATTGATGTTTCAGGCTTTAATCGTAAAGTCCTGGTGCCAGAATTTAACCGCGCGGTATGTAATGCATTACCAGAATATATAGACCCAACCAACAAAGAAAAAACATTAGTTTTCTGTGTAAACGATATTCACGCAGAAGAAGTGCTGGAAATGTTAAGGGAAACATACAAAGAAAAACTAGGTAACGAAACAGAAAAAGCCATTATTAAAATTACCGGCCAAAGCGAAGGTGGTAACCCTAAAAGGATTGAGCAGTTGATTTCCCGCTATAGGAAAGAGCGCCTGCCTTCAATCGTGGTTACTGTAGACCTATTAACTACAGGTATCGATGTCAGGCCTATACGTAACTTAGTATTTTTACGCCAAGTAAAAAGCCGTATTCTGTATGAACAAATGAAAGGGCGAGCTACTCGAACCTGTTCAGACTATGATAAACAGTCATTCCGTATTTTTGATGCAGTTAATTTGATCGAAACCATTGAACGTTTAGATGCCTCTAAATTAATGAAACCAGTGGTCACCCGGCCAACCATTTCAAATGAAGATCTACTAAAAGAAATGGCAAGCCCAGACACAAACAGCCAAATTGTGGCTGACGATGGTACTACTTTTGCTCAGCAATCGTTAGAAGCATTATCATTAAAACTTAGCCGCGTTTTTAACAAAGCTGCTAAGCAAAAAGACGATAAACCTAAAGTTGCCGAGCAATTAAAACAACTAGATGATTTAACCAAGCAGCATATTCCTGAGCTTAACTCCATAGTCGAGTTGCCGAAATATATGTTGGCACAAGGGCCAATGGCAGCAGCACAATTATTGCAAAGTAACCCTTGGATCTTAACCAGAGAACCCACGTTAAAGGAGGCCGTTAACTTTGGTGAGCAAGCCCCTTATTTATATGAAGGCGAAGCAGGTAAAACAACCATCACGCAAAATTGGCGTGGCTATAATGCACCGGAAGACTATTTAATCGCATTTAGGGACTTTATTCAGAACAATCAGAACAAAATTTCAGCACTTAATGTTGTGGTTAATCGACCGCGCGATTTAACTAAAAAAGATCTAGTACAATTACTTACAGAGTTGGAAAACCACCGTTTTGATGAGCAAACACTCATTCAAGCCCGTAAAGTGGTTAAACAAGAAGATGTTGCTGCGAGGATCATCGGCTTAATTAGGCGAGCCGCTATTGGTAGCCCATTAACGCCCTTTGAAGAACGACTGCAAACTGCCAGCGAAACGATTATTAAAAAGCATAATCTGACTACTGAACAGACGAAGTGGTTAAATCGAATCGTTAACCAAATGCGTGACGATTTAGTATTAAATGAAGACTCATTTAAGGTTGGTAATTTACGCCGCAAAGGCGGAAAGCAACAAGCAAATCTTGACCTAAATGGCAAGCTCGATGAAATATTAAAAGATCTTGTTGCAGCCACATGGCCTGAACAAGCATAAACAATTACCCGCTGGTTCATTAATTACGAAAGCCAGCCAAATTCTAAGACATAGCAAAGGGTATGTCTGCATTAGGAAAAACAATGAATACCAATGAAATCGTCAGTAAGTTATGGAACCTATGTAACGTACTAAGGGATGATGGCATCTCCTACCAAGACTACGTAACCGAGCTTGCCTCTCTTTTATTTATTAAAATGTGTGACGAATTAGAAGATAAGCAATCACTACTACCACAAGGAATGCGCTGGCCAGACTTGAAAGCCAAAAACGGCATTGAGCAACTTAATTTTTACCGTCGCATGCTGGTGGAATTAGGCGAAGATGAACACCGCATGGTACGTGCTATTTTTGCTAATGTTAACACCCATATTACTAAGCCTAAACACCTAGAAGAGCTTATCACCGGCATGGATAAGCTAAATTGGTATGGTTCAAACCGTGAAGACTTCGGCGATATGTACGAAGGCCTGTTAGAAAAAAACGCCGGCGAGACCAAATCAGGTGCGGGACAATACTTTACCCCAAGACCTTTAATCGACTGCATGACATTGCTATTACAGCCTCAAGCAGGTGAAGTTATTCAAGATCCGGCTTCAGGTACGGCAGGTTTCCTAATATCTGCAGATCGCTTTATTAAACATCAAACCGACGATTTAGAAGATCTACCAACCAACGCTCAAGAGTTCCAGCAACGCCGTGCTTTTAACGGTATCGAGTTAGTACCAGGGACAAGACGCCTTGCATTGATGAACTGCCTACTGCACGACATCGAGGGCCCTATCGACAGTGAAGGCCCTATTAAGCTGGGTAACACCCTAAGCAGTGATGGTGAAGACTTAGCGCCAGCCAATGTTATTTTAACCAACCCACCATTTGGCAGTGCCCGTGGGGCAGGGGTAAGCCGTGAATTTGTGCATAGTACCCAAAACAAACAGCTCGCCTTTATGCAGCATATTTATACTAACCTAAAGCCTGGTGGCCGTGCTGCCGTGGTGATTCCAGATAACGTATTGTTTGAAGGCAATGTGGGCACCAGTATTCGTCAAGACTTAATGGATAAATGTAATCTGCACACCATTTTACGTTTACCTACGGGCATTTTTTATGCCCAAGGGGTCAAAACCAATGTGCTGTTTTTCCAAAAGGGCACCCCCGACAATCCAAATCAAGATATCGATTGTACCAAGGAAACTTGGGTGTTCGACATGCGCACCAATATGCAAAGCTTTGGTAAAACCAGACCATTAACTGCTAAGCATTTTGATGCCTTTATCAGCGCCTATGGCGAAGATGCCAATGGTCAGTCACTTCGCAGTGAAGGTGTGTTTGAAACCCTAGGGGCGCAGTTTATAGACAGCGACAACTTTGCCGAGCAACTTCAAGCTGCAATTACTGCAGCCAAAGAAAAAGTCCAAAGTGACAGTGCTGACAGCGATAACTCTGAAAGCTTTGATGAAGCCGCCTTTATCAAAGAGTATCAAAGCAACCACGCCCGCTTTAAAAAGTTCAGCCGTGACTACATTCGTGAACAAAAAGGCGACAGCCTAGATATTTCATGGTTAAAAGACTTAGAGGCGGTAAGTAGCGAAAACCTACCCGAGCCAGAAGTACTGGCGGGCGAAGCCATGGCTGAGCTTACTGAAGCCATGTCAGAGATTTACCAACTAATGCAGTCCCTAGGGGCAGACGATGAAGCCGAAGGTCAAAAGCAACTGTTAGAAGCGGCCTTTGGCTTAACCGAGGCGAAACAGCCGGAGGCACAGTAATGAGTGCATTGCCGAAGGGGTGGGAAATTACTCTCCTAAATCAAGTCGTTGATAAAATTGTCGGAGGTGGCACGCCGAGTAAGTCGATACCCTCATATTATGAAGGTAGTATTCCATGGATGACAGTTAAAGATATGAACAAGTCTTTTCTTACTGACACCATTGATCACATTACTCAATCAGCAGTCGATAATAGTAGCACTAATATTATCCCTGCTGGGACACCTATTATTGCAACTCGTATGAGTCTGGGGAAGATTGTTAGGGCTAGCTTTGATTCTGCGATAAACCAAGATTTGAAAGCTCTATTTGTAAATAATGAGATGAATGCTCATTATTTCGAGTACTGGTATCGCTCTCAGGGAATGAATATAGAGTCACTAGGTACTGGTACTACAGTTAAAGGTGTGAGACTTGAAGTAATAAACGGACTACAGTTTCCACTTGCCCCACTCGCCGAACAACAACGCATTGTGGCAAAACTGGATGAGGTGTTGGCGCAGGTGGACAGCATAAAAGCACGCCTAGACAGCATCCCCGCCATCCTAAAACGCTTCCGCCAATCCGTCCTCGCCTCTGCGGTATCAGGAAAGTTAACGGAAGACTGGCGTAAACAGAATCTCACTCATTCAGGTGCATCAGTTATTGAAACTGACGCAAGTAGGAAAGAAGAGATGCTTACTGAATTTCCAGAGCTTAAGAACAAAAAGTCCACGCTCCAAAGCGATATTGAACAAGGCTACCTTTTTGATATACCAGCATCTTGGTGCTTTTCTTCTTGGGGGAAAATATCTGAGTGGATTACTTATGGCTTTACAAGGCCTATGCCGAAATCAGAAAGTGGGATAAAGTTGCTTACAGCAAAGGATGTTAGTTATTTTTGTGCCAATACTGATTTAGCTGGTTATACAACTATTGAAGCTTTTGAAAGTTTATCAGATAAAGATAGACCGAAAAATGGCGACCTTTTGATTACCAAAGATGGGACAATAGGTAGAGCCGCAATCGTTAGAACAACGGAAAAATTTTGTATTAATCAAAGTGTTGCAGTCTGTTGGTTACGTTCTACTATCATGAATAGGTCCTATTTGGAATACGTTGCCAACAGCCCTTATTCACAGGCTTTTGTAAAAGATAAAGCATCTGGTGTCGCTGTACAACATTTATCAATTATCGACTTTGCTCAATGCCCAGTTCCTGTTCCTCCACTAGAGGAACAAAAAGAAATCGTTCGCTTAGTCGACCAATATTTCGCCTTCGCCGATACCATTGAAACGCAGTTAGATAAAGCCCGTGCACGGGTGGATAACTTAACCCAAAGTATTTTGGCTAAGGCATTCCGTGGTGAATTGGTGCCTCAGGACCCCAATGACGAACCTGCTGACCAGTTACTGGAACGCATTAAAGCCGCCAAAGCAGAAGCGGACAAATTGGCCAAAGCCGCAAAAAAAGCAGAGGCTGCCAAAAAACGTGCCGCCAAAGCAAAATAATAACAATATACAGCGCCAGCAACCGCTGGCATTTGTAAGGGAATACTGATGAAGTTACAAAGTTTAAGCGACATTTTTGAACGCCGTATATTAAGAATACCTGATTACCAAAGGGGCTATGCTTGGCTTCAACACCAGCTAGAAGATTTTTGGGAAGATATTGTTCACCTTAATATTGAGCGCGTTCACTACACCGGTGTCATCACTTTAGAGCCTGTACCTAAATCGCAGTGGTCAAGATGGGATAACGATGAGTGGCTTATTGAAGGGGTTGGCTTTAAACCGTACTACGTGGTTGATGGTCAGCAACGCTTAACAACGTCTATGGTGTTAATGCAGGCCATACTTGAAACGGTAGATGGTCAGGCCGAGCTTAACTATCAGTCGGTTGATACTATTCGGAAGCAGTATATTTTACATCGCTCTGATGGTGGGCTGCGTGAAAGCTTTATTTTTGGTTATGAAAAAGATAACCCAAGTGACGAGTACTTAAAAACTCAAATATTTGGTGTGCATTCCCATAGTAATCAACATCAAGAAACCCTTTATACCCAGAACCTATTAAGGGCGAAAAGCTATTT
The DNA here is from genome assembly GCF_010993985.1 of Paraferrimonas sp. SM1919. GTDB lineage: Bacteria > Pseudomonadota > Gammaproteobacteria > Enterobacterales > Shewanellaceae > SM1919. Next base: position 172,735 of record NZ_WINH01000004.1, read on the forward strand.
TAAAGAAAAGTTAAGTCAGCTTGATAACGATGAAATTGCACTGATTTATAAAAAACTGACACAAAAGTTCAAGTTCAACTTGTATGAAATTGATGATGAAATCGATGTTTTTGTGACTTTTGAAACCATGAATAATCGTGGTAAGCCATTGACGAGTTTAGAGCTTTTGAAAAACAGGTTGATTTATTTATCGACGTTATTTAAAGAGCAAGAAGGCCACGAATTACTGCGCACTAAAATTAATAATGCGTGGAAAACCATATATGAATACCTAGGTAAAAACCCTGAACAACCATTAAGTGACCAACTATTCTTGCGTAACCACTGGACCATGTACTTTAAGTATTCTCGTCGCAAAGGGGATGATTATATTAAGTACTTACTTGATGAAAAGTTTACCGCACGTAACGTGACTCATCCTAAAACTGAAGACGAGAGGCTGACGGTACAAGAGGTAAATGACTATGTAACCAGTTTGCAAAAATCTATTCGTCCTTGGTTTTATATGCATAACCCATATTTCCCAATGCCTGAATATCAAGATGAGCGCAATAAGCTGCTACTAGACAGGTTACACCGTTTAAGTTTTAGAGCGTTTAAACCCTTGCTAATGGCTGCATTTGTATCTGAACAAGATACTGGGCAAATTAATAAGTTGCTTACTATGGCTGAGCGCTATAACTTCACGTTGTTTACATTAAGCCAGCGACGCTCTAATACGGGGGATACAGAGTTTTTCGGCATGGCTAGGCAGTTGTTGGTGGGGGACATTAGCATAGATAGCATTATTGTTGAGGCGGACAGTTGGATTGAGAGATATTACGATCCGCATCGCTTTGAACAGCATATCGCTGAGAAATATGAATTGGGTTTAGGCGGCTTTTACAGGTGGGATGGTCTCAGGTACTTTTTGTTCGAGCATGAGCAGTATTTACAAGAGCGTGGAAAACAGTCTGCTTCTAAACTTTGCTGGAATGGACTAACACAAAAGAAAAAAGATCACGTTACTATTGAGCACATCTTCCCACAGACACCAACAGATCCATATTGGGTTGAGCGATTTGGTGAGTTAACCCAGGAACAAACTGAGTTTGTCGCACATTCTTTAGGGAATCTGTTGCCGCTTAGTCGTGCCAAGAACGCAAGTTTGCAAAACGACAGCTTTGACTTAAAGAAAAATAATGGTCAAGGGGTTGGTTTTTATAACGGCTCTGTATCTGAAAATGAAGTCGCGCAATACGGCGAGTGGACCCCAATCGCTATTAAAGAGCGCGGTATGGCACTGCTTGACTTTATGGAAGAGCGTTGGGGTATTACCTTAGGTGATACTGACTTTAAGTTACAGTTATTACATTTAAAGTAACCTTACTTTGTTCAAGTATACGCCAGCAACTGCTGGCGTTTTATTGAGGTTGGTAGAAGGGTTTCGTAAGCTTACGAACATACCTAATGCTAAAGCCATGTAATAAGTTGGTTCGGTCAATTAAGGAGCGAACTATGAAAATACTGACCAACCAAAGCCACGAAGCCCTCTACCCAAGAGAATATAAAATCGTCGCCAACCATACCTGCTATGACTACCCCGAAGCCGCCAACTTTGAATACGGCCCGCAAAACCAAGACCTTAATGCTTATTCAGGTACAGAAGACCAAATTTTTAGTGAAATGTGCGAACACGAAAACTGGCAAGAAGGCTATGACTACTGATGCACGATAACAACAATAATAAAAACGCTATGCCTAAAACAATCAAACTCCCGAACTTACAAGAACAACAACAAACCGCTGCTGCTATTGAAAAACAGCGGGCTCAAATAAGCGACGCAAAACAAACCTTAAGCCATCTCATCAACCAACTTGATGAGTTAGATAAACTGACACTGAGCCAGCATTTTGAGGATACAAATAGCCATGCACAGGCAGAAATCACAAGCCTACAGGTGGGCATTAAAGAGCAGCTGGATAGGGCAAAAGAGTGTATTTTGCTTCTGCTAAAAAGTGAAAATGAATAAATAATTTCAGAAGTAAATCGGCTCGGAATTTTCGTTCCTTGCGGGGCGTGCGCTAAAAAAGTAGCTTAGTTGGGTTAAGCTACAAGGATGAATAAATGATTACTCCAAAACAATTTATAGATGACTTTTTACAGGCAAGAAATATTGAGGCCATTGATGGCCGTGCCTTATATCAATACCGTACAACCCATGCCGAGTTTCAAACTCTACTGCAGGTTGTGACTCAGTTTGAGCCAGTGCAAGGTATTAATAATGCTAATCACCAGCACTGGTGCGCCTGTTTTACCCTGTGGTGTTCAGAGTTTTATCGCCGTAATTACGAAGGTAGCGAGGGTTTTTCTTATGCTGAGTTTTGGGAAGAGTTAGAGTTTCAATTTGATGCCCAGCAACGTGCTGATGCTATACGTATTGGCTTGGTTATCTTTTGGAAAAGGGAGCTGGCCACCCAAGACAACGGCACAGCCTATTTGGCTAGCCTGTTCAGGGAAGGTGGGTTACCGATTAAGCTGGTGGCAGATGGCAATGGCCGTTTTTCTGATGCTTTAAAAATCATTCTTAAGCAGTATTATAAAGTGGCTTTAGGGGCCTTACCTGTTAGTAAGCTGGTTGAGCCAGCGTTAGCCGCTTTGCCACAAGCATTTTCTAATGAAGAATCGTCAAGCTTAATTGCATTGTGTGCAAAGCACCTTTATAGCCTGGCTGAGTCGCTTGAAGAGCATGCTAATAATGCTCACCCTGTTGAGTATTTAAATGAACACTTTCCAACATGGCGTGAAGAATTTCCACTGCTGTTAGATTTTAATGCTGCCGATGATCTGATTCAAAATTGGCTAACTTCTGCGAAACAGGGTGTAAAAGAAACCAAACGAATCAAGGCACGTTTACGTTGTAAGAGTTACTTGCAGCTGCAGCCATTTAAAGTGATTACTGAAGTCACTATGCCAGAAAGCATGCAACTAGATCTATTACAAGCTGATATTTCTGGAAGCCGTGCTTCCATAGCGCTGCAGCAACATGGCAATACATTACACCAGTTCGCCCCAGGCTATTTTAACTTTGTAAATGGTACTAAGTTAAATACCCGTGCCAGTCAAAAGCGCCTTGTACGTCAAGAAGCAAGCAGCCCGTTATATTTGAATTTAAGTGTTGACGGCACTGATATTGACAATATACAACTTGAAAATAGCGCCTTGGACTTTGCCAATGCCCCACAAGTATTTGTAAAAGAAAATGGTGAATATAAGTATATTGGCCAGAATACGGTACTGACTCGCCACCCAGAAGTCTATGTCGTGTTACCTAAGTCGTGCGAGGTTTCTAATGAGCTTGCCCAGATAACAGAAGCACAGGAACTAGATACAGATTTTGGCTTACTTCAATTATTTAAACTGCAAGGTAATATTCGAATTGTAAATGGCGATAACCGCTATCGTATTGCGACTAATCACCAAGGTATGAAAACTGGTTTGTTGATGGTAAAGGGTAAAGAGCTACCTTACCCAACTAAGCCTAGTACGGTGTTTTTAGGTGAGCCTAAAGTGGTTGATCAAGAAGGCACCTCTGCCGCCCAACATGGTTTGAATGTCACCATTAACAGCGTTGATGACTGCAGTTTTGGTTATGGGGTTAACCAGATCAAGGTAACTAATGCCGATGGCGATACCTTGTTAAACCGTAAAATAGCCATTTTACCTGCTGACTTAAGTTTCAAGTTTACCGAAGATAACCATAATTCAATCGTTCATTTTTACTCGCAGCATAACATGATCAGTAAAATGCTGGCTCAAGGCTGTGAAGTAAAACGTAGCAATTTAGAAGGTGGAAAAGCCTTCGCTATGGTACATGAGGGTGCCTTGCCTCCGGCCAATTGTACCTTAAAGTTACAACCTTCTTTAGGTGCTAGCGAAGTAGAGATCGAATTGCCTTACCCCAAAACGGGCCATAGTGTCTATTTAGCGGATGGTGAAGCGTTACCAAAGGTGATAACTTTGAACCGTTTGTTAGGGGCACAATTGAATCTGTTTTCTAGAACAGCTGGGGCAGAATTTGTACTAGAGCTTAGGTTGGATGCAGTTAATAAAGTACGCCAAGAGTATAAATTTAAAGTTGATAAAAAGCCCCTAAAGATTGGCTTAAATAGCTTTAAAGAGGATATTAAGCGTCTGCTTTCGTATTCGGCTAATTTAGATTCGTTTGTTGAACTTGCTATTCACCATAATGCTTCGAGTACCCGCTTAACCCGCGTGAAACGGTATGAATATTATGTCAAGCAACTAGAATGCGGCAGCGCCGCGATATTAGACTCTGCTGCTTTTAATGAGCAGTGGTTAGCTACTGATGAAGCCGTTTACTTTATGCAGCCTAATGTACCAGAGCGTAGCCCTGTAAAGCTTGAGAAAAAGCTGCAGGATGGTATTGCTGTAGACTGCTATGAAATACCAGCTCAGTTTAAAGGGCAGGGCGGGATTGTTTACTCAGCAGAAGACTCTGAGGTTTCATTTAGACCAACCTTTATTCAAGGTGAAACACGAACAGAATTTGAAGGAACTGCGGCATCTTTACAACAGGCGGCATTAACTTATCACCCAAGAACTAACAATGATGTGTTTACTGTTGTACTTGATGCAATGGCGAACGATTTCATGCACCCTAGCTGGGCTTATTTAAAAGATTTATATACAAACTACAATCACCTGCCACTTTCAACGTTTGTTGTATGGAAAGAGATTTCTAAACACAGCGGTGCATTAGCCATGCTAATGTTTAAATTTGAGTTTGATGAAGACTTCATTGAAAGGCTGAATACTGAAATCCCGATTTTATGGGAAGCCAGTAAGCTGTCGTCTTGGCAGGAGGCTTATGCGCTTTATAAAGATAAAATGCATGAATTATTACCAACTGAGACAATGCGTAATGATTTATTAGCTGACATGGCGGCAAAGCTTAAACGCCTTAACAAGCTTCTACCAGAGGCGTTTTTAGCGCAACTGCATGGTGACAAAGTTGAGAAAATCCCACCTCAGATTGCTTTGAATATTTTATATGCACAGGCATATAATTTGTTGGTTAATGATACGAGGGATTATTACTCAGCTAGTGAAAATATGCTTAACCAAAGTGATTTTAAGCAGTATCCAGATATTCACTTTCAACAAGTTCAGCTTTGGAAGCAGATAATAGTTGATTATCCACTTCTGGAAGAAGTATTGAACAAAGTCACAAAAGAGCTAGTACCAGCCTTTTGCTACCCAATCATTTGCGCCATGCATGCAAAAGGGGTACTTGAGGATATTGGCAGAGTCGATATTTATCAGTTCCATGAACTAAAGCTACTTAGCACAGATTGGTTTGAGTCAGCTTACTCTATGTTTTTACACCTTGATTTTAATGAGCTTTAAAGGAAATAAAGCCAATGAAGTATTTCTCTAATTTAATTCATCAAAGTATTAACCGTACCACGGAGTCTACCTTAAGTGTGTTGGGGGTGAATAACCCTCATCTACGTGCACACCTAAACCAAGTAATGCGAAAAGAAGCGGGGGAAACTGGTAGTTTTTTAGCAGATCCGCTGTTTGAGCATACCTTTGGTTGGCAACAAGCAGAGCCAACTATGGCTGAGCTTACGCGTTCACAAGGGCAAGGGCTATTATCAGAAGCAGTCTTAGATACACTAGATAAGCCACACCTACAGCGTACTGAAAATAATAAAGCAGTGCCCCATAGAAACCGCTTTGGTCGTGAGTTCAAGCCCTATACTCACCAGCTAAAAAGCTGGCAGACGGTACTTAGCGAAGATGACCCTAAATCTATTGTTGTGACTTCAGGTACAGGTTCAGGTAAAACGGAATGCTTTATGGTGCCGATCCTTGAAGATCTGTACCGAGAATATCAGCAATCTGGGCAGCGGTTAGAAGGGGTGCGTGCGTTATTTTTATACCCACTAAACGCTTTAATTAATTCACAGCGAGAACGTTTAGGTGCTTGGACTGAAGACTTTAACGATAAGGTACGCTTTTGTCTGTATAAAAGTGACCTCGCTCAGAGAAAGAGTCAGGTGCGTCCAAGGCAGGCGATCAACCAAAATGAAATATTATCGCGTGAGTTAATGCGTGAACAGCCTGCACCTTTGTTAATAACCAACGGCAGTATGCTAGAGCATATATTAATTCGTAATATTGATGCGCCTATTTTAGAAAAGTCACAGGGTAAACTGCGTTGGATTGTACTTGATGAAGCGCATACTTATGTTGGTTCACAGGCCGCAGAGCTTTCTATGCAGTTAAGGCGTGTAATGCAAGCCTTTGGTGTAGAGGCAAAAGATGTTCGTTTTGTTGCGACATCGGCAACCATTGGTAGTGGTGATGCCAAGCAGGCAAAAAGGCAGCTGGCTGAATATTTAGCAAGCTTAGCTGGTGTTAGCACGGACCAAATTTTAGTGATTGATGGTCACCGCTCTGTCCCCCAATTGCCTAAAACTGTGCCGAATAAACTGAAGTTAAACGAATTAATGGCGATTGAACCAGAGTTTGAGGTTTCTGCTGCGCGTTATGAGGCCCTATGTGGTAATGAGGTTGCAAACTATATACGTCAAACCTTTATCACTGCAGGTAAGGCAATTAAGTTAAGCAAACTAGATAGCAGCATAGAAAGCCGGTTTAAGCATAAATTTACCCAGCAACAATTATTAAAATGGATTGATTTACTAACGGGGACAAAACCTACAAAAAAAGCTGAAGCTTTTTTAAAGGTGAGATCTCATATTTTTCAGCGCATGCAGCACGGTTTATGGAGTTGTATTGACCCTAAGTGCTCAGCTAAAGAACAAACCCCTTTAAAAAATGGTTGGCGCTATGGCTATGTATATCCAGAGCAAGTATCTAGTTGTAGCTGTGGTGCACCAGTGGTTGAGCTGACTTTCTGTAATGATTGTAATGAGCCCCACTTAATCGCTCAAGATAAGAATGGTGTAATAACCCAGCCCAATAATGATATTGATGAGTTTGAATCTCTTGCAGCCCTCAATGGTCGTGATACTTCTGATGATGAGGGTGAAGTTATTGTGCCTGAGGAGGAGGGAGGTGCTTTAGGTGCTGCTGCAGTAGTGCTCTGCACAGCCCCGAAAGAGTTGGATGGAAGCTACTCTTGGACAAGCATTAACAAGGAAACAAGAATGCTTGATGCCGGTGATTCTGAAGATGCCATTAATCTTTATATTCATAACGGTGCAGAAAATCTTTGTGGCTATTGCGGTTTTACAGGGCAAGGTCGAGGTAAAGCCTTAAGGGGTGCCTACATGGGTGCACCATATTATGTTACGCAGGTTTTACCTACAGTACTGGAGTATTGCCCTGATCATGTTGGTGATGCAGCGAAAGGTCCGGAAGATTTACCAGGTCGTGGTCGCAAGTTAATTACTTTTACTGATAGTAGGCAGGGAACAGCAAAGTTATCCTTAAAAATGCAACAGGAAGCTGAACGCTCGAGATTACGTGGACTTGTACACAAAATACTTGCTGAAGTTCAATTGCAGCAAGAAGGTAATGATCAAATCAATCCAGATGCTGATCCAGAAGAGTTGCTAACAATTGCTAATCAGCTTGAGCAAGTTGGCCTTGCTGCACAAGCAAATCAAATGAGAGCACAGGCTGAAGAAATACTAAATGGTAATGTAGGGATTCAACTCGCCTCAGTAACATGGGATAAATTAGTTGAAGAACTTTCCAACTTACCTGATCTAAATAACATTATGATGACCGTTAATTATAGAGTGGCACCTAAAGTGTTTAATAGAGGTCAAGCGGGGGTTAAAGCATTATCAGAAATGCTACTTACTCGTGAATTCAACAATAGGCCTAAGTATCAGAACACATTAGAAACCCTAGGTTTGGTTAAAGTTGATTATCAGGGGCTGCCTGCACATATTGATGATAAAAAACTTCCTGAAAATTGGTTGGCCTACGGTTTAACTGCAACAGATTGGCGTGATTTTTTGAAAACCGCATTAGACATGCATGTGAGAAGTAATAATTTCATTGATCTTGGTTCGGACTGGCGTAAATGGCTAGGCACCTATGTGAATGATAAAAAATTAGGCGCCCCTTTATTACCTTCGCATCCTAACTATCAACGTTCAACTTATCAATTTGAACAGTGGCCATTGGCAACATCTAGGCCGCAGCATAGGCTCGTTAAATTACTCAAGTCTGCAGTTAATTTTAGCGGCAGCGATAATGATCAACTTGAGATTGTTGATGACTGGTTAAAAGCTGCTTGGAATGATCTTACAGTGGGTTATTCAATTCTTTCTTCCACTGGAAATAACTTTTATCTCAAGCGTAATAAGCTTACTTTTTCCTTAGTGGCTAATGCTTATGTTTGCCCGCTAACCAATAAACTTTTTGATACTTGTTTTGCTGGTTTAATTCCATACTTGCCACGCAATATCGATTCTATTGATAGTTATAAATGCACAAGAAAAGCAGAGTTACCTGAGCATTGGCAGTTCACAAAACAGAATCAAGCTTACGAAGAAAGACTATTAAATATTCGCCAGCAAGTACTTGCAGATGAGGCTGTCGCTACCCTGCGTGAAACTAACCTATGGAATAACCAGGGTGATCGTGTAGTAGAAGGCGGTTTTTACTACCGTAGTGCGGAGCATTCAGCCCAACAATCCCAAGCTATATTGCAAAAGTATGAGGAAGAATTTAAAGCCGGTAAAATTAATGTACTTAACTGTTCAACCACCATGGAAATGGGGGTTGATATTGGTGGTATCTCTGCGGTAGTAATGAATAATGTGCCGCCACACCCTGCCAATTATTTACAGCGTGCTGGCCGTGCCGGGCGTAGTAAAGAATCCCGTGCGATTACTTATACACTTTGTAAAAATAACCCTCATGATGCACAAGTATTTTATGAGCCATTATGGCCTTTTGATACTCAAATACCTGCACCACATATTTCTTTAAATTCTGAAATATTAGTGCAAAGGCATATTAACTCAGCAGCTTTAGCTTCATTTTTACACGATGTTGTTGGACCGCAAGCTAACGAGAATACAACATTAAACCTGCAATGGTTTTATGAGCCTTTAGGCGAAGGAGTGGATGCTAAAAGTAAGGCGGAAAAGTTTAAAAATTTCCTATTAGAGCCAACTGATTCACTTATTAGAAAAGTTAGCAGTTTGGTAGCTAAAACGGCCTTATCAGATGTGCCTGTGGATCATATTTTAAGTGCTACGTACAAGAAATTATGTGAGCTTGAAAAACGTTGGTTGTATCAATTAAACGAGCTTCAGGCAAACCTTGCACAGGCTGAAGAAGGAAGTGCACATAAATTTAGACTTAATATTGATTTAACTCGATTACGTCAGCAGCATTTAATTAAAGAGCTTGCCGGTAAAGCATTTATACCTGGTTATGGTTTCCCAACCGATGTGGTTTCTTTTAATCATAATAACATTGCTGATTTCCATGAGAATGATCAGACTTATTACGCGCAACAGGATTTACCGTCAAGAAACTTAGGGATGGCTATTCGCGAGTATGCACCAGGCACAGAGCTAGTGCTTGATGGCAAAGTGTATCGAAGCGCTGGTGTATCCTTAAATTGGCAACAGTTCCACCTAGAAAATGGACGAGAAGCACAAAAATTCGATCGTTCTTGGCACTGCAAGCATTGTGGTCAAACAGGGTTGGAGGAACTTACTGTTGAAAATATTGAGTGTAATAACTGTGGTCGACCAGTATTAGATACATCGATTAAAAAAGTGCTGACTCCGACAGGGTTTGTCACCAATTTTTATGATGAACCTGATAATAATATTAGTAACCAGCATTACGTACCTATTCAACCAGCCCGTTTGAATATTGAAGGTGATAAGCATGCACTACCAAATAGTTCATTGGGATATATGCGCTATTCTGCTAACGCTGAATACTTTCAACATTCTTCAGGCGAACATGGGCATGGTTATGCGGTGTGCTTAAAATGTGGTAAAGCTGAGTCAATGCTTGATGATGATACATTCCCATCAGCATTGAAACCCGATGAACCTCATACGCCTATTATCACAACCCCGAATGACAGGGATGAAAACAAGAGATTGCTACCGTGTGCTGGTCAGAACACGGTACAGCCGAATATCCATTTTGGTTGCAACACGGTCACGGATGCCTTTGAGCTTGTTCTGATTCACCCAATCACTAATGAGTATATTGAAAATACAACCGATGGTAAAAAGATAGCGCATACCTTGGCTGTAGGGTTTAGAAACGCCCTAACTGAAAAATTGGGTATTAATAAAGATGAAGTGGCTTGTGCAACTAAAGAAAAACGTGATGAGCAAAATAGAGCATATATGGCTATTCAGTTGTATGACGTTGTTTCTGGCGGTGCTGGATTTGCTTCAAGTGCAGCCTTTGAAATTGAATCTTTATTGGTAGATATGGTGGCTAAGCTAAAATGTGAAGCGAAATGTGAAGAGTCTTGCCCTAAGTGTATTCTCGATTCTACGACTAAACATAGTGCTTCATTGTTAGACAGAACTTTAGCATTGAACTGGTTGGGTGTTGATTTTAAAAACCATGTCAATCTTAGTGATGACCGCATTAAGCTAGCGAACGCTAAGTACTTCCATGGGACGTTGAAAGAAGCCATAGCCCAACAAATTAACCATGGTGTTAATAAGGTGCGTTTTTATGCTCATGGTTCTCTTTCTGAATGGGATTTAGCGGCGCGTGAAGTACACCAATACCTATATAAACTGGGTGACCTTCATAATTTAGAGCTTGAATTGGTTATACCAGATGCTGATTATGACTCAGTGACTTTAAGTTTATTGTACTCTATCGAGCATAGGGGAATTAGACTGCTTAAAGCCGGTGATTCAGTTAATAATGATGTTTTAGTGCAGTGTGTTGCTGGTGGCAAAGTGACTTCTTATACCTGTACTAATGAAAGTGCTGGCGCGCTGAGTTCAACTTGGTTACACAAAGAGCAGCAAGATATTGTTGCTAGCACCCAAGATGTTGCTTTAGTAGAATTATCAAACTATCAGTTACCTGCTTTATCTTCTGAAGAGTATTCATCTAAAATTGAGTTCCAATCTGAGGCCAACGGTTCTATTGTCAATTTTGGTAAAAAGTTTTGGGCAGAACTGCTTCAGCATAAAGGCTTGGCAGCAGATTTTGAAAGCTCTGAAGTTGTTGCGGTTAATTATTCCGATCGTTACTTACAATCACCATGGAATATTATGCTGTTAGGTGAGGTTTTAAAGGCTGTACCTAAAACAGACAATACGCCTTTCAAGCTAACAAGTTTGTTTACTGAAGGAAAAAGCACAGGCAAGTGTATTTTCCATGATTGGGATCAATTTGACGAGATGGAGCAGGTGACTAAGTTTTGGTTTGAACAAGGCATCGACTTAAATTGCGATTTACATCTTTTAACTGATAAGGCTGCTGTACCACACAGGCGCGAGCTCTGTTTAGAGTTTGCAAATGGCAACCATTATAGTATTGGGCTAGATCAAGGTATGGGCTACTGGGGGATGGATGCCCCAAGGCATTCACAGCGTATTTTTGATTTCCTTGATAGGGATACTCAACTAAAACGAATGATAGAGGTGAGAAGTCAGAGTGGTGTTAAAAATCAGTTTGAATGGAAAACCATTATCTATGTAATCAAGACAGCCACTTAAACAGAAAAAGCTCCTTCGGGAGCTTTTTTGTTGGTATTAAAGAAAGTCGGCTAATGTAAATGATTTTTTGTGCCCTAGATTTAACTTGATTTCAAATCCCACGATATTGCCAAATGGAGTGTTAATTTTATTTGGATTGTTAGCGATAAACTGCGCAATGGCTAACTTAGCAAGCGCTAGCTGTTGGGCTTTATCTGCAAAGTATATTTCATCAGGTAATGCTACTTTGGCCCCTAGCACAGCACCGCGCCCTATTGAATCCATATACCCTTTAGCTTGGCGGCCTACTGTTCGGTTAATGGTTACCTTGGGAAACTCAGGTTTATGGTGCTTGAAATATTCTTTCTGGCTGGCCAACATTGCCTTATTAATTTGTTCTTGGCTTAGCCCTGTAGCCTCGACTATCAGATTGATGTGCCTGATTGGTAGATCTCCAGTTTCAAGGGCGTTCCTCATAATATGAAAGTCAACATGGCTTAGCTGCCCTAGCTTTGCTTTTATGTTAGCCACAGCTTCATAATCAGTCGTTTGTTTGGTTGCCTTGCGAATTAATGTATTTAGCATTTGTTTATCTCCCTTAATCTTTGTCGCTATATTTTCATATTTCGCGTTCAGCAGTGGTGTTTATAAGCTTACAAACTTAATTGCAGACCCCCTTTAGATTCAAAGTTGCTTAAACTTAGCAGTGCTTGCTAGGATGGTTTAACAGGCATATTGATTGACACAGGCAGGGAAGGCGATGGGAAGCAGTGATTATATTAAACGTTTAGGTGTGGTGTTACTAGGGTTAATAAGCTGTGCCTGTGTGCCCACCATATCAACCGTTTATCATACTCCACAGGTAAGTGGCGTGCTTATTGACGGGGCAAGCTTGCAGCCTGCTGCCGGTTACAATGTTTATTTTGAAAGCCACCCTGAGCATTTGGTTACCACAGGGGCTGATGGTGCTTTTAGTTTGCCAGCCTTACCTGAAACCATGCTGCATTTGCAGATGCCCGCCAGTGCCGTTAAAGACAATTATTTGGTTGTGGTTAAGCAGGCTAATCCTGCTTTTTTCACGCCCCTTAATTTTGCCAGGTTAAGCTATAACCTGCAGTCATCCCTTAAAATGACCAGTGTTGAAGTTAATAAGGTCGATTACTTATTTGTCTACACTCAAGAGGTGGATTACAGCATTAAGCCTGTTACAGCCAAAGGTGCCAACTTAAAAAACCTAAAGTTAATAGGTTACCCCCATGGGCCCTTTGGCCACTGTGAGTTAACAGAATTACCTGTGGTTGAGTCTATTCATTTATACCGTAAGCTGTGGCATAACTTTGGTGATAACCCCACAAGCCAGCAATCAACGCTGATTAATGCCGCTAAAAAGCAGGCTTTTAATATTTGGCAGGCCTTTTATTACAGCTGCAGCACCTATAAAACTTCTGCCTATTTTTCTGAAGTGTCTATGCAGGTGTTTGATGAGTTGTATACCCCTGAAGAAATACCTGATTTTTCTACTTTGCCTAACTAGGCATATCTTAAAAGTGTTCCTGAGTTTATAAGCTTATAAACTCAGTGGCATGCATTGTTAGTGGTTATTCTATAGCTGAATTGAGTTCGGTTAATAAGGAGTGACCTATGACAAAAACTGATATTGCAGCTTACACATGTATGTTTGCCAGCCTTGGTTTGTTTATTTTTGGTGGTTACAAATTAATTAGCTGGGCTTGGCAATATCCTGAAGGTAAGTGGTTATTAATGAAGGTTTTTATGTTAAGTTTATTGGTAAATGACGAAAACAAAGGAAAGTAAAATGTCGAATAATTTATTGTACGTAGTAGAGTGGACTTGTTGGGAAGACGGTGATTTTGGTTACCCTAAAAAAGATGGATTTTCGCTTCATACCTCTGAAGCCGTAAGGGATGCATTCGTAAAACAACGCTTGGAAATTCCAGGTACCAGTGCCAACAACATTAGCCCAATTAAAAATTCTGGCTTATACCATCAAGCAAAAAGTAATGGTGGTAATTTGCAAACCGAGCACAAGGTTTGGTAAGTCCTTTGTGGCAGTAATTTAAAGGAATAGTATGTCTAAAAATCGTTTTGTGGCCATTACTGGCTCTAACCCTCAGGTAGTTACCGAAAGTTTGTATGCCATGGTTCAAGAGGGCCGTGGCTACCCAGATGAAATTTATATTATTGCCACCCAGGCAAGCCAACAAAAAGCCATTGATGGCTTAATTAACCAAGGCCATTTACGTGCCCTTGAGCAAGATTTAGGGGTGCCTGCCGCTAAGTTTGATGAATCCCATATTCGAGTAGTGACCGATGAGCAGGGCAGGCCGTTAAAGCAAGGCAAAGACGCCGCCAGCCAACAAATATTGGCAGACTTTATTACCCGCGAAATTGGTTACCTAACCGCTGACAACAGCTTTGTGCTGCATGCCATGTTATCTGGCGGCCACAAAACCATGGCGTTCTATTTAGGCTATGCCATGAGTATGTTTGGCCGCCCAGACGATACTTTGAACCATGTATATGTGACTGAAAGCTTTGAAGGTTCTAATTTTTGGTATCCAACTCAAGCTAATCAAGCGTTAATTGGTAAAAACGGTGAAGCATTAATTGCTCAAGATGCTGTGGTTGAACTCGCACCTATTCCTTTTGTACGTATGGCAGGCAATGTAAATCCTAAGCTGCACCACACCATGAAGGGCATGCATTATTCCCAGGTGGTGGCCACCTTAAACCAAACTAAGCGCGGCAATGTAGAGGTGGTGGTGGATTTAAACACCTCTACCATTAAGGTGCTGGGGGTTGAACTTAAATACACCGCCAAAACCTTAGCGCTGTTTTTATGGTTTCATTACCGTAAGGGTCGGGTGGTTCATGCTGATCGCGATCTCGAACATAATAAAGAATACCCAATTGAATATATGCGCCAGTATTTGCGTATAAGCACTGACAGCCGTGTGTGTAATAGCTTTAACCTAGAGCCTGAAGATTTTACCTTTGAAACTGGCCCTATTGAAAAGGCTAAGCCGATGGATACCGCCTTTTTGCAAACGCAAATCTCTACCTTTAATAAACAAATAGAGGCCATGCTGCCGCACGATATGCAGCGTTACCTGTGCATATCAAACACCAACTTTAGCCGTAGTGGTGGCGCTAAGTACCAGTGTCGCAGCCATACCATGCGCCAGCCTATTAAAATTATTGAATCAAACCGACAAGGCTTGCTGGGTGCGCCAAGGGTGGAAGATGATGAAGTATAATTATCAACACGCTAAACAGCTTACCTTTATTGGCGATGTGCATGCCCGCATAGACAAACTAGAAGCACTGGTTACGCCAAAGAGTGATGAACACTTATATGTATTCATGGGGGATTTAATTGATAACAAGCCCGAACAAACCGCCTGTGATCACCTAGCTACTCTCAATAAAGTGAAGGCCATGGTGGATGCCGGTGAAGCAGTTTGTATTATGGCCAACCATGAGCTTAATGCCATTGGTTGGAGCCTACCAAAGGGCAATGGCGAGTACTGGCGCCCACGGGATAACCCAAGCAATAAAAAGCAGCACCAATTGTTTATACAGCAACTGGGGCAAGATTCTGCAGAGTATCAAAAGTACATTCAGTGGTTTAAAACCCTGCCGTTATTTATTGAGTTTGAGCATGCTAGGGCGATCCATGCCTGCTGGCATCAAGCGTCTATTAATAAGCTAAAGCCCTATTTAAACTCGGATAATTCATTGAAGAGTGAACATTGGCAGCATGCCTTTGATGATAACCACGAGCTTTATCACCTACTAGAAACCTTACTAAAAGGGCCTGAGCAAACTTTACCTAATGGTAAAACCTTTGAAGATAAAAACGGCACCCCACGCACCAATGTGCGTATTGCCTGGTGGAAGCCAGCTCAGCAAATCAATAATTTTTATGATTTATCGGCAGGGCCATTTCCGGTGGCTGAAAACTTAAAATCAGTCGCGGTAGAGGGCTATAACTTTGACTATAACGCTTTTGCTGACGCCATTGATAATAAGCTAACGGTAATTGGCCATTACACCCTGCAGCCTACTAATCAACCTGCCATGTTAAGCGATTATGTAGTATGTGTGGATTATAACGGCGCTAGGGATGATAACCCGCTAGTGGCGTTTGAAGTGGATATGCGTTCATCAGACAAGGGCATTCATACAAACTTTATTTCATCAACTATGGCAACCGTGTAAGGAGGCTTTATGGATTTAACAAAACTCACCACTGCCCAGCGTAATGCCTTGGCAGATAAACTAAACCAGCTATTGCATGATAATGATCCATTAGGCTTGATTTGGGGTGACGATCAGCAAGATGAGTACGCAGTGGTAGCAGAGGAAGTATTAACACAACATACACAGCTAACACCTCAAACTATTAATAAGGCCTTGCTCAGCTGTTTGGAGATATGCGTAGATGATGAAAAAATATTAGCTGAGATATGCAGCCATTTTTAAATGGCTAGCATATACAGAGGTTTAACTATTGGCCTGTGCGGCCAATAGTATTACTGCAATTAAGGTTTGCTTTGCTCTACTCATCGTTTTACCTTTATGTTAGTGGATTAGTGCAGTTGGTCATGTTCACCTAAATGATTTAATGCTTCTAATAAATCTGGGAAAAGTAACTGTATTACTTTGTTATATTCAATTTGTTGTTCTTCGGTCATGTGATCAGCTATCAACTTATTGGCTATTTCCATTCCCTGTTGTATCCCCGTTACTACAGAGAGCATCATCTGTTCGTTGTCATTAATGATCTCTTTGGCTAGCTCTTGGAGTTCTAACGCCCTCTGTTGCTCTGTTTTAGCTTTTTGTTTAGCCTGTTTTGCCTCAAGCAAGGCCTGGTTTAGCTCTTGCTTCAATTGCTTCAATTGCTTAATTTCTTTGTGGTCCATAATGCGATCCCTTGTGTTGTTCAGTTGCTATTACTTTATCTTGAATGTTTGCTGTTAATGTTTTCGTAAGCTTATGAAGTCGCGTTATGGCCAGTTGATAAAATTTGTATTATTTATTTGCTGCTCGTATATCTTTTCTTCCATATCTGGGTCTGACAGTAGGTAGGGCATGCCTTTCCAACTTCCGTCGTTAAGGTAATGCTGGTGGCTGTAGGCATTTAGCGCTTGAAACTGCTTATTGGAATAATCCCAGGCGGCAACAACTAACAGTGCCGTATCGTCAAAGTGATGTATTTTTGCTATTTTATGGTCGAAACAGTCTCCCCAATAGTGTGGACTACGGGCATTGAGCAGTCTTTTGATTTGCCACCACCATGGGCCGTAGTTTAAGTAACTATCGGCCCTTTTTTGCAGTAACGTTGTAATACCTTCAATATGGTTATGGATAAAGGTTTCTTTATCGCCATCAGCAGTTTTTAAGCCACGTGCCAACAAGGTTTGGTAGTGCGTGGCAGTGGGCGTCTTGATTTGTTGGTAATCCATCATAATTAAGCACACTCTTAAGTAATTGTTAGTAGCAGACTGATAGTGGAGCATGCATACATGATAAATGCGAAGGTCGCTACGTTATCGCCGTATTTTTCAAATTTACTCATTAACCAGTATGCGATTTCGAGCCAGGCCCAACCCACTATGGATACTAGAAACAAGATTAAAAAGATCCAAAAAAACATAAGCCCTCCTTATTAGGTTAGGGCTTATTGTGCACTAGTGATTATTCTGTCAGGACTTCATAAGCTTATGAAATTCGATTTACTAACTAAAAACTGCGGCGTTGCTGTGTAGCTTTAATCCTGTGTTTCAGTGCCATAATACGCGTTAATCTGAGTTAGATTTTGCTTTGTTAAGCCGTCGTTTGAAACTTTTATACGGGGCTTAAATGCTGATTTTCTAGCAAGGTTTAATATGTTTTTTGATTGCTCTTCAAACGCCTTCACTGCATTATAAGTATTATGATGCGGCTCACCTGTGATAGCAGAAAACACATCATGCAGTAGGTTTAGGTTCTGCGCTTCTAAGTATTGCTCTAGCCTGAGGTTTGGTTCTTCACTTAGTGCTTTTGTGTAAGCTAAGGTACTATGATGTGTTATATAAGCTTTAATAACATTTCTTTGTAGATTAACGTCATTTTGTCGGTAGGCAACGCTGTCAATAATGTACATCAGGCATACGTTATCACAGGCTGAAATATTATTTATTATGAGTTCACTGAAGTTTAGGTTTGGCAGCTTATCTTGGTTTAGGCAAATAAACTCTAATACAGCTAAAAGGTGCTTTTTAGCTGCAACCGACAGCAGATTCAGCGCCATTTTTCTGTCTTTCTTTACCGTGGTGCCATAAAAATAGTTAAAAGCAGAAATCAGGCTGTAATCGGTAGAGCTTTTGTCTTTTAAATTTTCTAATCTTACGAAACTAGGCCTTTGCAATACTTCATAATTTTCGGTTTGACCAAAGGTTATGGTGCATGCAAAGTTGTTATAGCTTTGTTCGGTTAATATAGAGTGATTTAGATATTTATCGGCAATGCTCAATGCTTTTTGAATATCACCTTTAAGCAGTATGCTTGTTAGGTGCTCATGTGTAAGAATGTCATATAGCATAGTTTCACTTTCCCACTCTTCATCATACAGTTTGTTTGATAATAAATTTACAATGATGAGTTTCGGGGTTCGATCCATGCGTACGGCTAGATGCAAGATTAAGTATTTTATATCATCTATGTTGATATTGATTTTCAAATATTTTTTTAAATTTATATGTCTATTATAAGTAAACACTATTCCGTGAAAGATGATAAATCCAGCTATATACAGCAAAGTAAAAAGACTTAAGTTTTCTGAGAAAATATCTATTGCGAGTGGCACTGTGGCATAAACCGCTATAATAGTAGTAATGGTAATGATAGGGTGCGGGTGTTTTGGGAAGTGCTTCAGTGTCGGGTGAGTAATAGGGTTTTTATATTTTTCCTGTATGCTAATCAAACCATAAATGCTACATGCTAATAGCGGAATATAGGTAAACCAATAGTCCTTATATGTGAAGATAATAATATCCGTGCCATCGGCTTCCGTAATAACGATATTGATAGAAAGGTATAAACTAATTGTCACCCCTATTAAAGTGAGAATTTGCATTATAAGGGTGGATTTATCGAGTTTTTTTATTGTGTATTCGTTCATGCTTTACCTAATAATTTTGCTTTAATTCAGCTTGCCTTCGCTACTTTCTAGATTAGCGCGATTGCTTTCGGGGTGATTTTTCATAAGCTTATGAAGTCTGCTGCCGTCACGTTTATTGGGTTAGTTGCTGTGATCGTTAGCGAGAGCTCGCTTACTAATTGGTAGCGGGTGTCATAATTTTCAGGGGTAGAGGCAATATGGAGCTGTTTGTATAGTGTTTTGTCGAACGTTTTGTTGAGTTTGGCATTTATGTTTGAGGCCAGTACTTGTATAAAGCTACGCTCCATCGGCTTTATTTGGCTGTAATCCCCTTCAAAAAAGTCTTCAGGCTCTAGGTTAAAACCATTAAACACCCTTACATCACTGGCAAGCTGGCTATAAATATGCAAAAAACTCACTGTAGGCTGGATGCTTTGTTCAAAACTGTTACCTACCAATAAACCCTGTTCAGTTGAGTTTAGCCAAAGTAAAAAGGCTAACTCTTTAGGAGTAAATTTTACCCTTTGGTTAGCCAGCTCTAATCGTTTTTTATCTAAGTTTAGTTCGGCAGGAATTTGCTGGTTATGGGCTTTGTTTATTACTTCTACGGTTTGCGAAAATGACGCGTCACGAATGCTGGTTAACAATTGTGGTGAAATAGAATCTGCCATTCGTACAAAGGGGATAAAGGCCAGGGTGACTTCAGCTTGGTTACAGTCAAGTTGGCCTTTACGGGGATCATTTATCACTTTTGAGTAAGGGGTTGGGTACCAGAAATCTTTTACAAATTCATGCTCATCGTTAATGTATACATGGCTTAGGCTATCTTGCTTTCTACCAAACAAAGACATGGCATAGCCAAGGTAAAAAGCCATGGTTTTACGGCCTCCGGCAATGGATGCGTGGATCACGTTGTCTGGGTGTGCAGTTAATTCAGCTAGGGTTTTCGTTATAAAATTTGCCATGTGCGTTTGGCACTGAATGGTTTTGGCATCATTTAACGGCTGATTGTTGTTATTAGTGATCAGCAGAATGTCTTGTTCACAAAATGGGATTGGTGCTAAGCCGTAATCACAACAAAACTGCTGTAGCTGCCCTTGATTAATTAGGCCATCTACTATGGCTTGCTTGCAGTTGCTGGTGGTAATGAGAACCAGTTTATCTGGCATAGGTAAATTTTGTTTATAAAGCCCATACAGGGTTTCGGTTACTACTTGCGGGCTAGCTCCAACCACACTGACTAATAGGTTCATTGATTACTCCTCTATTAGGGGATAGTTCGCTTCACCCCAAATGGTATTTGGGTTATTTAGCATGGTGCTAATAATGAGCGGCACGAATTGTGATAATACTTTTAACCCCAACTGAAGCTGTTTTCTGTTCACGTTAGAATTAAAGGTGGCGCCCCCATGCATGATTTGGTTTCTGAGGGTATAAAGCCTTAATAACACTAAGGTGAGTAGTTTTGGGGTATCTTGTGTGGCTAGCGCTTGTAGGGCTTGTTGTTTGTCTTCTCGGAAAAGCTCTTGCCACTTTTGCTGCTCGATACTGCCATTATGGTAAAGCCAAAATGGTTGGAATATGTATTTGTTATCTAGAAGGGATTTAATATCGGTACTGTACTTATTCCATAGCAAATCGTATAGCAGGTTGTTTTTGTCTAATCCTACAATTTTTTGCATAAACAACTGAAAGGTTTTAGATTCTTTCATTTTTATGATGCTGAAGTCTTGTGCGTAGGCAGCATTAAAGGCAATCCAGTAATACATAAACTGGCTGTCCTCGTCAGTATTGGGTTGCTCCGCTCGCTCTAACCAGCTTAAGGCCCTGTGCAATCGTAAAGTAAGGTGATCAGGTATTGTGCCTCTAAGGGCATTATGCTGTTGAATTAGCTTATTATTATCCATACTTTCATCCAGTGGTACATCCTGTAACTTATTGATGATGTTGTATTTTTGAGCTATTTTCAACGGTTTGTGGGTGAATGGTGAACTGTTTGGTTGATATTTGAGCTGTGCTTGCATTCAACAACCTGCATGATAGGTGGATTAATTAGATCTACTATGGGGTTTATTCTACTGATCAGATTTAAATTACCTAACATTTTGCAAGCTTGTGAAGTGTGCGAATTACCGCATTAATGGGTAATTTATTTAAGTTGTTTACCATGAATAGTAGAGGGATTTATGTACATAAAATTAGCGCACAACCAGCCCCTAGAGCCCGGTAACCCTGAGTTATGGCCCCACGTTACTGAAAGCACAGTGCAAAACTATTTCCCTAAGTTTGATTTGCGCACAGCAGAAAGCTTTGAGGCAATTTTACAGTCGGTAATAGACTTAAGTGCTTATTACTTTCAGCTACCAGCCGATATAGTGAAGGCCGATACTAATTTTTTTGATTTAGAGCGCCATAGCTTTGCCTTGCTTGATGGCTGCAGTTTTGAAGATGTGAAGTACAACCGTATCGGCTGCAGCATTGATGAAAAGGGTAATGCCATAGGTGGCATAGAAGACCGAGGCTTAATGCTGTATGCCATGTTCAATTGTGATGCCGAAGAGCTGTACGGTATATCCCTAGTAACAACAAAGGCTGAAGCATCAGTTAGAGTGAAACGCGGTGTGTTGCCTAACTTTTCTGACTGCGATACCCCCTATGACTTAGCCAAGTTGTTTTTACGAATACAAACCCTGTACCAGCAACAGCTTACTGCTGCGTAATTTAAGGTGTATTGGGTTAGTAGGCTTTAAGGCAGTTTATATTTTTAGAGGGAACTATGTATTTACAGATCATGCCTAATCAGCCCTGTGAACCGGGCAGCCTGGCACTGTGGCCCCATGTAACCAAGGCCACAGTGCAACACTATTTCCCAAAGTTTGATTTGCGCACTGCCAAAAGCTTTGAGGTAATTTTACAGTCGGTCATTGATTTAAGTTGCTACTACTTTCAGCTGCCTTCTGAACGGGTTAAAGCCAATACCAAATTTAGCTATATGGAAGCCAGTTGTTATCGCTTAATTGAAAAAAGTGGATTTAATAACACTAAGTACAAAGGCCACTTTTTAGGTAAATACAAAGGTTTTGAACCTGTATGTGAACGCTATGACTCTGGCTTAATGATTGAGGCCATGTTTGCTGTACTGGCGCCTAAATTGATAGGTATTGCAATTGTAGATGAAGCGCAAGATGCTTCGGTGTTTGTTGAGTCAGCGATGTTGCCTAGCCCTCAGAATAGCGATACCCCGTATAAGCTGGCGATGAAGCTGTACCAGTTACAACAGCTTTATTTTAAGCAGCTTAAGGCTGTTGCTGGTTTGAATGGTGTGGGCAGTTTGAATGGGGTTTGTAAGCTTATAAAGTCAGCTTTTAGCAGTGGTATTGGTAAATTGCTTAGGTGTTTTCAATCATCTGCTAAGGGCAATGCTATGTATATTAAATTAGAACCAAACCAAGTGATGTACCCTGAAACCCTGTTTTTATGGGATCACGTTACTACTGATACTGTGGAAGACCATTACCCTGCGTTTGATTTACGCAAGGCTGAAAGCTTTGCAGAAGTGCAACAGTCGGTTATCAACCTAGTGGCCTATTACTTTCAGCTACCCCATAAGCTAGTGACTCTTGATGCCAATTTGGTGGATTTAGAGCGTCACTGCTTCGCCAAAGACTCCGGCTGCAGTTATGACGATGTTAGCTATGGCCGCATATTTTGCTCGGTTGATGCCGATGGAAACACCTCAGGCGGCATGAGCGACCAAGGTTTAATGGTTTATATGATGCTGGAATGGTGCCATCAAGAAATGTTTGGGGTATCGGTTACTAAAGATGCCAACGAAGCCTCACTGCAAATAGAAGAAGGCGAAGTCGGCTACTTTGTTGACTGCGAAACCCCTGGCCAAATTGCTGAACTGCTGTGGAAACTGAAGCAGGTTTATGTGAAACAGCAAACAAGTTAATTATTTAAGGAATAAGTTTTGTTTATTGACGTTTTGATTTATCTGACAGTGATCAGTTTGGTGCTGACAAAGTTGGCCGACTGTATCTCTACCCAATTAAAAATCAAAAGCATAGGCCATGAAACCAACCCTATTGCCAGAATACTAATGGCGCGTTTTGGCATTAAAGGGGCTATCTGGCTGGTTTTTGTGATCAGCCTGCTCATTATAGTGATTAGCGCCTATCTAGTCTTGGAAGCTGAATCCATGTTACTAAGCGCTGGTTATATTACAGTCGGCTTGTTTGTTTCTACTGTGCAAGCTGCTGTTGCCCACCAAAACTTTACCGGCAGCAATAACATGATAACTCGGCGTATTTTTTCTCTGCTTAGTTAGGCAGTTTTTGCAAAAATACCTCAAATAACGCTTTCACTTGGGCTAACGATGAGTTCAGCGAATGATCACCTTCAATGATGTGTAAAACTTGCGATGGTGGAGTGAGTTTGAGCCTTTGTGAGTGTTGAAAAGGGATAACCTCATCATTATTACCATGCACTATGGTTAGGTTGTTGTGTGGGTGATATTGCTGTTGTTTATACCCCGGCATAAAGAGTGCGGGTGCCATAAGAAACACGGCAACAGGGTTACACACTTCACTGGCCAGTTGGCTAACATAGCCCCCCATGCTTGAACCCACTAGCAAATAGGGTTGAGTTTCTTTTTGCAGTATATGAATTAACTTTTGAGCACGTTCATCTGGGGATTCAATGCCCCTGTAATCGATACTGTCTACCTGGTAGCCATAAGCTTTGGCCACTCCTGCTAGGGCGGTAATTTTGCTGCCCCAGGGGCCACTTTCTTTTCCGTGTGAAAAATAGATTTTCATAATATTCCTTTTGTTAAGTATTTTGATGATGGCTTGAAGCTGGCGTAGATTCAAGCCAAGTTAAGTGATTCTCGCTTTGTTTATTGTGGTTGGTGTATCGCCCAAGCCAATGGGTTTCTTTTCGAGTGAGCTGCTTTATCGCTACCCATGGTTTGTAAGCTTATAAACCCAGTTTGATGCCTATGCTTTGGTTACATTGTCATTGTCGAATGAAGGAGAAATGACATGACAAATAACAACAAAGACATTGTATTAATTGGCGATTCGATTTTTGATAACCAACCTTATGTGGGCGAGGGTGAATCTGTCATTAGCCAGCTTAAAGGGTTGTTAGCAGATAAAGCTGATGCACATTTACTGGCGCTAGACGGTGCCATTAATACTGATATTCCTGCGCAGCTAGAGGCGCTTAAACGCTTAGGTGCTGACAACAAAAAAGTGTTTATGAGCATCTCAGGTAATGACTTTTTACGTTATCGCATGGAATTAGAAACCGCTATCCGTACAGGTGTTCATCCGTTTGTAGCGTTAGATGAAATTAAGCAACGTTATCAGGCCACGTACGCCAAAACGTTAAAGCAAGTCATGGCTGTCTGTGATGACTTAACCGTATGCACTGTTTATAACCAAGTGCCAGGGCTTACGGTTGCAGAGCAAATCCCGCTTGGGGTGTTAAATGAAGTGCTATTGCAGCAAGCCATGGCCAATGACCTTCCTATTCTAGATTTACGAACCCTGTGTGATAGCAAGGCTGATTATGCTCCGGTATCACCTATCGAACCTTCAAAGTTTGGTGCCTATAAAATTGCTAAAGCCATTACCGCAATGGCTGGATACTAGGGGGAATAATATGAGTAAGTTATTTAATCAGGTCATGGTTGGGGTATTTGCAGTTTTGGCACTTGCTTGTTGGCTGGTGATTTACCACAGTTTGGTTGCTCGTGGGTACTGGCCGTTTGCCATTAATGCTTTGTTTGTTAAGCAGGCTATTTGGATTGTTGCCTTTATGGGGATTAGCCTAGCTGTAGTGCTCTTTAGTATGAATTACAAAAAATGGCAATGGTATAAAACCACGTTATTAGGCATGGTAGTAGGCTTTTGTTGTGTTGTTATTCCTATATTGGTAGAGCCTGAAATTAAACGATTTGCAGTGGATAATAGCGTGATACCTGCGTCTATGGCTTATCCAAAGTTAGCGTTAAGTGAATGCTCGCCTAATAGCGAGCAACAAAGCCGTTGCCAGTATAAACCCACTCAAGCGCTACCCAAGTATATTGGCTTTTGGGATACCAGCGACCCTAGAGCCAAATTAACTCTGATTAATGGGGTTAGCCACACAATGTTCCCACTGTTCCTACTTTTTGTGTTTGCGGCAGTGGTAGCGAAAAAACGCTCTCATAATGAAGAAACCCATGCTTAAGGGCTAATTTTACAGCCTTTTACTATGCTTGTTAGAGTGCAAGTTGTAGGAGGTTGTTATGCCTAAGCCACTACACTGAGTTTCTCCATAAGATACGCCTTTTTATAATATTACCTGCCGTTGTGTCAGACGTGCCTATTTGACTGGATATGTGTAGTGGTCAACTAAAACTGGCCAAATTAACCTTGCCACTACAGCCACTACAGCCACTACAGCCACTACAGCCACTACAGCCACTACAGCCACTACAAATCGTCTTTGATCAGTTTTGTAATACAAACTCTATTAAGCTTCAAAAGCCTTAAATTTTCTTCAAACTAGAAAAGTTTAATCAAATTAGCTATTGTTTAAAAATTAAACATTTAAGTGCTTGTAGGGAAATATATGAAAAAGAAAACTAATGGAATTTTATCAAGGTGGCTAACAAAAAGCGCATTAGTTGGATTAGGCATATTTTCAACTGCAGCTATCGCTGCTTGGGATGATCACTTTCAAGATAAAAGCTACAAGCAATATCTCCATGATGAATATATTGGCAAGCAATACGTTATAAAAAATAAAAGTAATGAATATGCCATTTGTGTCGTTGCCTTCAATGATGGAGATTCACCTTTAGTATTAATGTTGAAGTCAAAGGAGACGGCCGATTTAGATTATATGTTTCAAGATTATGAAAATAATGACAAATATTCGATGGGATTAGATATTAGTTGCACTCGCTATGGTCCAGATAGGATTTTTGATAAGACCGTTATTAGCAGCATAACTGAGGGCTTAACTGCTACTCGTAAAGAGCGTGGTTATTTTGGCTACTCTAGAACAGCAAAAGTTTGGGGAGATGAATGGTATGACAATTTATACG
Organism: Paraferrimonas sp. SM1919; assembly: GCF_010993985.1. GTDB lineage: Bacteria > Pseudomonadota > Gammaproteobacteria > Enterobacterales > Shewanellaceae > SM1919. The sequence continues at coordinate 198,696 of NZ_WINH01000004.1, forward strand.
TCAAAGCTTATGAATCCCGCCAAAATGGCGAAAAAGTCGGTAAGGAAGTTTACATCAGTAATACATCCGATAAAGCAATGGCAGTATGTGAAGTTGAGTCAAAAAATTTTGACAATAATCCTACTCTATTATTTTTACCTACTAAGGTGCACCGTCTCTTTGCATTACCCACTACCGAAGGTCGTTTAAGCTTCTTGTTGAGTTGTCATAAAAAAACAATATCGTACGATTATTCAATGAGAGAAATTCGTGAAAATTAAAGCTTGGTGCTTGGTTGAACTTTGAATACTTCGGTGTCACGTTTATGCTGGCCATCATTGCGTGATATTCAGGGGGCGATAGTCAATGTATAGACCGGGGACATAGTAAACACTTTGTTCGGGGACATAGGTTACACCTTTAAATTTAGTTCCTTAATCAACT
>NZ_WINH01000040.1 GCF_010993985.1 Paraferrimonas sp. SM1919
GCAAAGCTTGGCAGTGCCACGGTCTCAGTGCCATCAGTCACGCTAATAATGATATTCGAGTAGTTACCAACATCATCATTGGTCGGGGTACCCGTAAGCGCCCCGGTTGCGGTATCGAAGCTGGCCCAACTTGGCTGACCGGTAATAGCAAAGGTTAAGGTATCACCAGTATCAACATCGTTGCCGGTTGGGGTAAAGCTGTAGCTGCTGTCTTCATCGACGCTAGTACTTGGAGTACCGGTAATGGTCGGCGCATCATTGGTGTTACTGACGCTAATGGCAAAGCTTGGCAGTGCCACGGTCTCAGTGCCATCAGTCACGCTAATAATGATATTCGAGTAGTTACCAACATCATCATTGGTCGGGGTACCCGTAAGCGCCCCGGTTGCGGTATCGAAGCTGGCCCAACTTGGTAGGCCGGTAATAGCAAAGGTTAAGGTATCGCCACTATCAACATCGTTGCCGGTTGGAGTAAAGCTGTAGCTGCTGTCTTCATCGACGCTAGTACTTGGAGTACCGGTAATGGTTGGAGCATCGTTTACATTGTTAACCGTTATAGTGAAATCAAAATTAGCGCCACTATTATTGTTAATATTCCCTAGTTCGTCACTCATGCTGAAACTAAAACTCGTCGAATTATTCTCAGCACCGTTATGATCAAAATTGATGTTATTGGCATTAATATTGGCTTGGGTAAAGCTGTCTCCTTGGTTTAATACCGTAGCATTGTTATATAAAGTACCATCTCCAGATACTGCGGTAAGGGTATAACTAATATTGGCGGCGGAAGAATTAGTATCGGTAGCACTTAATTGACTTGAACCTATAACAGTGTCTTGAGCATTCTCATCAATGCTCAGGCCATTGTTAGTGACTGTAGGGCCTTGGGTATCAACAGTAAAACTGGTCACGCTTAGGGTATTTGAAACATTGCCGGCGGCATCGGTCACGCTCAGCGTACAATCACTATAAGTGGCATCCGTTAATGGGCTAGAATTATCCGTTTGACTAAGGGTGATAGTAGTATTACCCGCCGTAATGGCGCCCTCATTGCCACTACCACAGCTACCACCAACGCTGAGAGTACCTGCTTCGCTATTGGTTATAACAAGATCTGGTGTGCTGTCACTGGTTAATGACGTGACAGCAGTGTTTTCACTGATCATCGGGGCAATATTATCGGTTAAAGTTGCAGTGCCAGTGGTGACTGCTGTTGTAGAACCAAATAATGTGCTCAAGGCAGTAGTCGTGATATCAGTATCACCATCAAGGCTTAATGAATAGTTGGCATTGTGGGTAATAGCACTGTTATCGTTGTAATAGGCGTTCACCGTATAGATTTCTGAGGCACCATCTGCAACCGAAATGCTTAAACCACTAAAGGTAATGGTATCGTTAGATGCGTTATAAACCCCACTAATATTAGAGGCATCAGCACCATTTAATCGCCATGTAATTGCTGAGCGTTCATCATCTGATGAGGTACCAGTGACGTTGATGACAACTTGTGAAACTTCTAGTGTTAGGTTGTCAGAGGTTCCTGCATCACTTAAGGTAAAATCAAAAATATCAATTGCTTCGCCAACGGTATCGGCACTGGTGGGTATGGAGACAGGCTCAGATACCGTCCCTGCCTGAGTTAAATCTGCATCACTATCCGGGGATGCTGTGGTAAAAGAAGTGTTTGTTGGTGTTACCTGGGTTACCCCGGCACTGTCTTGTGCAACCACATACACGGTGTAATTGGTTGAATGGCTTAGACTGCTTAAACTTGCCGTGTAGTTTTGATTGGCGCTAGTGATATCAATACTGCCAGAGGCGGCGGCACTGGAGTCTGACGCATTATTTCCCGCAACTACTTGCGCCGCACTGGGTGCGCTATCACTGCTTGGCACCACCACATAATAAGCTTTGCCTGTGGTATCAAATTCAATATTTAAGGTCGAAGCAAACAAGCCGGTGCTGGTCAGCGATGGGGTAGAGTTTAGGTAGTTCACCTTGGCATCGACATTCGTTACGGTAATCGCATTAGTACTATCGGCAATATCAATAGTGCTTTCAAAGCCTGCTGCCCAGTTATCGGCTGCGCTTAGGTTATAAACCGTGTTATCAATGGCCTGAGTACCATTGGCATTAAGCAAAGCATGTACTGCGCTTTGGTCGCTGCTGTTTAAGTTGACTGAAAAGCTAGTGGCCGAACTGATTTCTACATCCGTGCTGGTGAGGGTATGGCTGGCGTTACCATCGCCTTTAATGCTTAACAGGGATACATCGATATCATTGGCGGCACCACTATTACTGACAAAATCAGTGCCCGTTACCACTAATACACCTGTACTGTCGTTATAAGTGGCACTGGTAATGGCTGGCAGAGGGGTGATATTAATGGTGATATTGCCACTGCTAGTGGTGTCTGTTCCATCGTTCACGCTAAAGCTTAAGGTTGCGCTGGAACCACTACTTGGGGCGGTGTACACCACCAGATCGAGGGCGGTAGTTAATTCCGCGGGTGTGCCGGTCATTTGGAAGTTTGCAGAGTTTCCAGCTAAATATTGCACACCGGGTGTGGTTGCAGAAGCGGTTAGGGTGCCGGCGGAGGCTGTAAAGGTAAGGGTAACATCCCCGCCATCAGCATCGCCAATGACCACAGCGCTTAAACCAGCGGAAAACTGTTGACCTTGATAAGCGGTGATGGAGGATGGAGTATTGGAAATTGTCGGAGCCGAATTACTTACAGGAACTTGAATGCCATTGGTATATACATACCACCAAGCACTACTAGCTATACAGGCCTGTGGATTGTTGTTAATACTATCTGAACAAGTTCCATTAGTGGTTACAATCCAATGATTCCCTCCACCTTCACAAGCACCTTGACTATGCACGTTGTGCAAAAACTGACTATCAGCACCGTCGCCTACCCACCACTCTCCGTTACTAGCATTATCAATCAGCCATTGAGCAGTCTGATTTGCACAAACATCAGCGAACTGTTTACGTCCCCTTTGCACAATGCTGCCGCTGATCCTCGCTTGATCCAAATTACCATTATTTAGCAGGTTTTGCTGTTTTAAAAAATCTAATGCTTGCTGGTTGACCTTTATATCCGCCACTTTGGGCACTGTACTCGCTTTTTTGCTAAACGCTGAAAATGGACTGTTATTGTTTTTAAGATGTTTAGGTTCAACTAAAACAGGCGCAGAATGATTTACCTGAGACGGTATGCTGTTACTTTTTCTTGCCCTTGATGAACTTGAGTAAACCCCGCGGGCACTGGCAATGCCACCGGCTAATGCGGCTAACATCGGCAGGCCCAATTTTACGGCATGGGCGGTTTTTTTTAGTGGTGAGGATTTAGTGTTCATCAGCAAGCCTTTAAGTTAAGCAATATCTTCAAGGTTGGGGAAGGTAAAGTGGTTGCGCATTCTTGGGTGTGACGCTTCTATCAGTTCTGGAAAACTGCAATTAGGCAGTACCGCCACATCATAAATTTGGTCCACATTACCGCTAAAAGAAATGCAGCCAACTTGTTTAATCTTGTTACTTTCGTCAGTTTCATCTAGGTTGAAAATCCATAGGCCAGAGAAGGTTTCATCGTACTTTTTACCTAGTGGTGCAGGGGCCGTGACATCGGATTGGCGCACCTTAGAAAGGCCAACAATCATTAACGTCCCGTAAAAGTCCACCCCACGGGTAAAGCCGGGCACTTCTGCAATCACTTCAGATTGTTTGGTTTCAGGGTGATAGCGACAAATTTGCCCCAGCCCAGAGTTGCAGTAATACACATAGCCTTGGTAATACCTAGGTGAGTGAGGCATATGCAGACCATCAACTAAAATCTGGTTACTTTGCACGCACATTAATGTGCCGGTATTTCTATCACTATTACGCCAATCTCCTGCTCTGTTGGCGGTTGAAAATGTGGTGACATAAGCGGGTTTGCCGTCTTTTAAGGTCATGCCATTAAGGTGGCAGCGATCTTCTGGTGCTAAGTCTGAGATAAAGTGCGGTTTCCAGCGGGGGATAAAGCTGTAATCAGGTTCGACCGTGCATAAACATGAAAAGCTTGAATTAACCACCCATAGCCCGTCATCGCCCCAGTCAATATCATGGATGTTTATCATGCCTGAGTAATGTGCGGAGCGGGTAATAAAGCAAGCGTCTACTCTGTCATCAACGGCGTTATATAGCTTTTGGGTATATGCCTGTTTTTGTTTAAGGCTTTGCTTTTGTTGTTTAGTGAGTTTTTTTGGCCGTCTCGGTTGCTTCTTTTTGGAAGCCTTGTTCGGTTGGGGGTTGTGGAGAGTTGGGGCGGTGATGTCTGATTCAATACTTGCTAGGGGCTGTTTAAGTTGGGGAAGTAATTGATCTTGACGTTGAAAGTTTACGATTTGAGTAAATATTCCCAGAGTGAGTCCTTCATCACTGACCGTAAGCCCCATAGGTCTTTGGTAATGTTTGAAATTAATATCCAATTCAGCGCCATCGCTTCTAACCAACATTAAACGCTGGGCTTGATAAGAGGTAAAGGCTAAAGAAATATTGAGCGATTTAAAAATAGCGGGTAGGTTTTCACTGTATTCGCAGCTGAAATCAAATTCGTTGTCAAATTTACTTTTCTTTGATGCTGTCATAACCCTAATCATCCTTGAGTGGAATGTGTGCTATTTTGCCTAAAGCAATAAGGCTGGTAGATAACTCTTTAGCTGTCAAGTTTGGCTGTTTAGAAAGTTTTTGGGCGATAACAGCGGTGATTAAAGAGCTAGTCAAAGAGGTACCTGAGAGGGGTTTGGGAGTTGTTTGAATTGGGTGCCATTGTTGGACATAAACATCTACCGTTGGGCCGTAATTACTGCGTCTATGGATCTGCTGTTGACCGTTTAATGCACCCACAACGATGGCGCTATTAATACTTGCTTCAATGGAGTTGGCAGCGATATATCCTCCCTGATTACCTGCTGCAAAAACGATAGCTAACCCTTTACCCCCCCTCCCTGAGTGAGATAAGTAATCTAAAGCTAACTGGGTGTATTGGGATAACCACGCAGAATTCCATGCGCAGTTTATGACATCGGCCTTGGCAATATGCGCTAAGTGCAGTGCTAATAGGGTATCTGCGGTCCAACTGTTCACTTGGCGAATGGCAATCAAGTTGGCTTGTGGGAGTAGCCCAAACTTTGGGTTGAAAAATAATTGAGCTATTTTGGTGCCATGGGTATCATTTTTAAGTTTTGGCTCGCTATTAAGTTGCCGAGTTTCTATATCGTAGCTAAAAATGGGTTTTAAATGGCTGAGGGGGCCACCCTTTAGCGCAAAACCATCATCGATAATTGCAACATTTATACCTTCGCCTTTGTTTGAATTAGCTGAACTGAAAACTTTTTTTAATGTGCTTTCAGTAACTTTAATCGGAGTGCTGGTGTTAGGAGTATGTCTGAAGCCCAATGCGCTTAAAGGAAGCAAATTAGGCTGTAAAAACTTTAGAGTCTTGAGTTCACTTAAACGTTGCCAATTTTGAATTATCTGTTTTGGTTTATTAAAGCGAATAAGGATCACTTTCCAGCTTTTAGCTTCAAATACAGTATTGATTGCAGCAACGTAATCTAGGTCTAACAGACTTTGGTTATTAAAATGGTTATCAACATGAGCCAGAATTTCACCATTAACTAAAAACTCTTGATTGGTTTTAGTGTTAACTCCAAAAAGCTCGGAGTCTTTATGCTGATTTAATTTTAGTGTGGTAGCTTGATTGAAGTTATAAAAGGTTAAATCACTGGCGATAGCTGGAGTGCTCAGTAATCCCCATAACATCAATACTTTTAAAAAATGCACTACCTAAATCCTCAAAGTTTGTTTGCAAACCAAATTTAAGTTAAAAATCGATTTCTTGTGAAAAGCAAACCCAATGCATAAAGCATTGGGCGTTTTTGTCAGTTTCTTGGAGGAAAAATCCCTTCCGTGGCGATACAGTAACGTAATGCTAAAAACGGTTGTCTATTCTCATGCGGTGTTGAATCACCGGCATCAGCAACGGTACTATCATGGAAGTATTGGAAGACTTGAGTCGAATCATCAGCACTGTATGGATCTATAGTGCGAGATGCGCCAATGAACTTACCCGTTGGATCCGTAGAAAAAGAACCACTGCTGGAGCGCTCGGTATTGACAGTGTGTGAGTGTGCAGGCACTTGAGACGCTGTCAATGAAATAGTGTTATAGCCCTGTTGTTCACCTAATTGGTTTAGGGTTAGACCGGGTCCTCTTCCGGCTCCCATGGGTACTCGGCCGTTTAAGTTTGGTAAGCCAAACGTTGTTCTGCCGTTACCGCCATAAATTGTTCCTATAAGGGCAAATAGGGTAGTAAACTGCTCGATTGGTAGCAACTGGCCGTCACAGCTCATCCAAAATCTTGGGGTAAAAGTATAGGGTAGTAATTGGATTTCTCCGATAAATGGATTACTCATTATTCTTTCCTTGTTAATTGCGACTTGGGTAAAGCCCTTGGGTACAAATAATAAAATTTACCCCTAAGCTAGGCATCATATTTGAGTGACTGTCTCCGCCATTGTTATTGTCCATGGTATATGGAGATAGCTCCTCGGGAACGGCGCCAGCTTCCTGCGGGGCATAAAAGCCAACAAGCGGTTGTGCTAACACCTGATTATTGGGTTTTACTGAACTGGCAGAGGTGGTTGATGCTTGCAATAGATGTGTATGATTTGGCATTTCTGCTGTGGTCAGAGTCACCTCTTCAGTCCCAAATCTACTCCCAATCGCTCTTGGGGTTAACCCCGGTCCTGTACCAAAATGCATGGGTAAGCGACCTCTCATATCTGGCAAACCAAAGCTGACTCGACCATCGCCGCCATAGGCGGTACCTAGCAATGAGAACAAGGCTTGATTGTCATTGATTGCCATTAATCGACCATCACAAAAAGCCCAGTTTTGGGGGGCATAAGTACCAGCAAATATTCTAATTTCACCTATAAATCCTTCACTCATGTTACTCTCCTTAGTTTCTAGGTGGGTACTCGCCAGTTAAACTGATGGCATAATTGATTACTTGAGTAGGCTGCATATTCTGATGGGAGCCGCCACCGGCTTGGTTGGCACCATTGGTGGATGTATCCACCAAACTGACTAGATTGTTAGGTGCACCGTATAAAGGCTCTTGAGAATCCGCTAAAAGGCGGTTTTTACTTGAGCCTGCGTTGCCTTTTGCCCCCAGACCCGGATCGCCCTTAAAAGGGTGATTATGGCTACCAAGCTCAGCAAGGCTGAGGGTGACTTCTTCAAAGCCAGCTTTTGTTCCTTGGGGCAAAGTAGGGCTCATGCCGATTGGCACTCTTCCCCGTAAGTCAGGCACAGCAAAGTTTGTTCTGCCATCTCCACCAAATGTAGTGCCAATTAACGAGAATAAAGCTTGGTGGGAATTAATATCCAATAATTGGCCGTTACACAACGCCCAGTTTTTAGGTGGGAAGTTAAAGCCAAAGGCCTGAATTTGCCCGATATAAGGTTCTGTCATCTCTAAGTCCTTGTTAATATTTATAAACACATTTAAAAGAAGAAGAACTGCAGGACTTACAGCGAAAATCAAGTCATCAACTTATTGACTTAAGATAGGATTATTACCAATAAAAGTAAAATAATTGTATGTTTTTTGTTCAGTTGTTTCTGGTGTACTAATGCCATGATTTATCTTAAGAATGATGCTATTGATGTTGATTAGAAAATTGACCGCGCTCAAACAAAAGTCGACTTTCTTTAAAGTCATGTTTCCAGGGAGCTTTATCGGTTTTGGTTTAACTAGGCTGTTAGTGCTAGCAATTCCATTTAAATATTGGAGTCACTGGCCCTTTAGGGTTAGGAAAATCGACTTTGATGGATATTTTGGCTGGGTTGCTGCAACCTAGTCAGGGGCAGCTTATGATTGATGGTCACCTTTAGTTGAAGTTAATCGTGGTTGGCGCAAACAAATTAGTTATCTCACCCAAGACACTTTCTTATTTAGAGGCAGTATTTGGGAAAACTTGCTTGTGAGAAATTAACGACAGTGGTTGTGAGTCATCATTCACTTACTAAAGGTTTAGCTGAATATTGTATTAACTTGGACTAATTTCACTAGGCTGATGTTTCGAAAGTGATATCCTAATGCCAGTATGTTAAGGATATGAAGTAATTAAAGTTAAGACCCGTAAATATTTTGGCACCTATGGTGTACGTGGCAAAGTGGGTGAGTTTCCAATCACTCCTGATTTTGTAATGAAGCTTGCATGGGCCGCTGCTAAAGGGTTAAATCAGAAACTTAAAACCTTGAAAGGGCGTTATGCAATAGGCCCTTTTTTATTAACTTAATTTGTTGAAATTAATATGTTTCCTCTGAAACTAAAATTAACGAAAACTAAATATTAGCCTTCGTTTTAAAATTTGCGTAAAGTGAATTTAGGTTATTTTTAATTAAATTATTTATGCATTACTTACCCTTATATGTAAACCCTAGTTCATTAAACTTTGTCGTTATTGGAGCAGGCTCGGTGGCTGCTCGCAAAGTTGAAATGCTGATTAATGCAGGTATTAAACCACAGGTGATCTCGCTGCAGGCTGAAGCAGAAATTGAAATCTGGCATCAATAAGGGGCTTACCTTTGGGGTTTAACCAGGAAATTTCAAAACAGGTCCACAGATCTGCACCATCAAAAGTGGTCTTTTTCATCGCGGGCTAGGGCATCACGATTTAGGCTTCTTGGTACGCCTTGGAGAAGTTCAGGCGCATACTCGCTGACATAGCCTGTC
>NZ_WINH01000041.1 GCF_010993985.1 Paraferrimonas sp. SM1919
GATTTATTTACGCAACCCCTTTTTGAAAAAAAGATCTTTGATCGGCTAAGAAATAAACTTAGGCGTGGTTAGATCACTTTTCTGGGCTTGATCTGGTGGTTATTTACACTATTTGTTAGCTTGTTAAAGCTTAAACTTAGTCCCAGTAAAAAAGCCGCGTTATACGCGGCTTTAATTTCATAACGACAGTTGCTGTCTGTTAATCATCCAATAGTTGTTTTAATTTTTGCTGTTCTGCTTCGGACATCACTTGTTGTTGCTTATTTGCTTGTTTTGTCCTGCGGGCAAAGGCTGCGATAAAAATCAAGCATAACAGCGCAATGACTCCAGGGGCTAGCCACAATATATAAGTACGCTCATCAAGCTTTGGTTTATAGAGAACAAAGTCACCATAACGAGCGGTCATAAACTCAATCACTTCCGCCTCTGATTTACCTAGTTCAACCATTTGGTAAACTTCAAGGCGTAAATCTTTTGCTACCGGTGAGTTCGAATCTATCAAATTTTGATTTTGGCATTGAGGACAACGAAGTTCTGCCGCTAGTTTTAAAGCTATCTTTTGTTTTTCTATGGTTGAGAACTCAAAGGTATCAACCGGTGTTGCATTTACTAATGCCGAAGCAACAACAAGTACTAGGCTAACTAAGTATTTCATGATTAACCCTCTGCTTTAATTTTCTCAATTCTAGGTAAAAACTCTTCCAGCCAAATTTTTTGATCGATCGGTCCTGCAAAACGATAGCGGACAATCCCTTTTGCATCGATCAGGAATGTCTCTGGAGCACCATATACCCCTAAATCCAAACCGAGGCGACCATGGCTATCAAAAATATTTAGCTTATATGGATTACCTTCGTGCTTTAACTCAAGCACTGCGGCATCACGGTTATCACGGTAGTTAATACCGTGAATCGGTAATACGTTCTGCTCTGCCAGCTTCATCAAAAACGGGTGCTCAAACTTACATGCAGGGCACCAAGTACCCCATACATTCAGTAGCGCAACTTCGCCTATCAAGTCTTTTTCAGTAACCACTACATCGGACTGATGTAAAGAGGTTAAGCTAAAGCTCGGCACTGGCTTATTAATTAAAGCCGATTCTAATTCGGCAGGTTTGAGGTATAAGCCCCTAAATAAAAAACCCGCTAATGCCACAAACACCAACAGTGGTAAAAACAATAATGCTTTTTTCATTATGCTGCACCTTTTATCATTTTCTTTTTCTTAAAGCGCTTGTCTGCCGCCGCTAGAATACCACCGATCATCATAAAGATGCCGCCAATCCAGATCCAACGTACAAACGGTTTGTAGTTCACGCGAACTGCATAATGATCACTGTTGGGAATTGGATCGCCCATAGTCACATAGAGATCACGGAAGAAACCCCAATCAATCCCTGCTTCGGCCATACCCATGGTTTGTACATTATATTCACGACGCTCTGGCTGCAATAACGCTACCTGCTCACCTTCATAGCTAACAATGATTTGTCCCTGTTTGGCTTTATAGTTAGGGCCGATAACATCTTTAGTTTCGATGTAGTCAAACTTGTAGCCAGCAATTTCTGAAGATAAGCCTGGGCCCATACGTGCACTCTTTTCTTCAGAAAAGTTTTCTACCATGGTGACACCCACAATAGATACGGCAATCCCCATATGGGCAATATACATGCCCCACTGACTGAGGCTGATTTTAGCTAAGCCAATTTTGCTGTGTTGAGCAGCAATCTCTTGAAAAATCGAGACGGCTATCCAAATGGCCATTGCAAAACCAAATACCACCCACAGGTTTAGGGCGTCAGCTAAAGCAAAATCAATAATAAAGGCAGTAATAAAAGCGGCGCTTAAAGGAATCACCAGTTTATTGATTATTTCTGTAGTTTTACCTTTCTTCCAACGAATACTCGGAGCCAGCCCCATAAAGATAAACATCACCAAAACAATAGGGACAAATACCGTATTAAAGTAAGGGGGACCTACCGAAATTTTACCCATGCCCAAAGCATCAACGAGAAGTGGGTATAGGGTACCCAGTAATACGGTGAAACAAGCTACGGTCAACATTAGGTTACACAGCAGCATCATGGTTTCCTTGGAATACAGCTCAAACTTGGCAGGGTTACGTAACTCACTGGCCTTAAGCGCAAACAACGTTAACGAACCACCTACGGCAATCGCCAGTAAACCAAGAATAAACAAACCACGGCTTGGATCAGATGCAAATGAATGCACCGAAGTGATCACGCCCGAACGTACTAAGAAAGTCCCGAGCAAGCTTAACGAGAATGCAAAGATCGACAGTAATACTGTCCAGTTACGGAAAGTACCGCGCTTTTCTGTCACCGCTAATGAGTGCAACAATGCTGTACCGACTAACCAAGGCATAAATGAAGCGTTTTCTACTGGATCCCAAAACCACCAGCCACCCCAGCCAAGTTCGTAATAAGCCCACCAAGAACCCAATGCGATACCACCAGTAAGGAAAATCCATGCAGCTAAAGTCCATGGACGGCTCCATCGTGCCCAAGCTGAATCAAGTCGGCCACTCATTAATGCTGCGATAGCAAAAGAAAAGCTTACCGAGAAGCCTACATAGCCCAAATACAACATTGGTGGGTGGAAGATTAAACCGACATCTTGCAACATGGGATTTAGATCACGACCTTCCATTGCTGCTGGCACTAAACGGTCAAACGGGTTCGAGGTTAATAGTGTAAATAGCGCGAAGCCCACTAAGACCATCCCCATCACCGATAATACGCGTGCAATAAAAATATCTTCAATATCTCTACTGAAATAGCTGATCGCCGCTATCCAAGTAGATAAAGCAAATACCCACAAAAGTAGCGAACCTTCATGCCCACCCCAAACAGCCGCTATTTTAAAAAATGTTGGCAATTGCGAATTAGAATGGTTGGCAACATAAGCAATTGAGAAGTCATCAATGCTAAAGCTATAGCCTAAAGTACAGATAGAAATTAAGGCAAAAACAAAGGCACCATAACTTAGTGGTTTTGCCAATCTAACTAAATAGTGGTCTTTTTGGGCCACTCCTATTAGGGGAACGACGGCTAGCATTAATGCAAAAGCAAAGCTAACAATTAAAGAAAAATGTCCAAGTTCTGGGATCATCCCCAACTACCTCGAGAAAATTGTAATAACTGCCAATAGGAGCTGAAAAATTGATTTCTACTCCTAAGTCAAAGTTTGATTGTGTATATTCTAATCTTTGGGGCATAGCTTGTCTTTAGCTTTTTGGACAAACTTTGGCTAAGGGTACTAACTTTCGCTATCTTGCATTGTCCAATATGGGTAAAATAGAGCCAACTTCAGCAATCACAGAATTATTATGCTTACTCTTTGGATATTAATTGCCTTTATCTTATTACTCGGATTACTTTTGATCTGGGTTCCACACCTACGTCAGCGCACCATGTTAGAACAAGAGCAACAAGGTGTTCGCAAGCAAGCCAATATTGCTTTATATAAAGAGAAAGTCGCTGCCGCAGAACGTGAATTAGAATCCGAAGAGATCACTGAAGCACAATTTGAACAGTTAAAACAAGAGCTCAAGCTTACTTTGTTGCAAGACCTAGATGGTGAAACGGATCAATCGTTATCTGAAATAGCCGAAGCTAAAGGTCTAATGACGCCTGTGATACTTTCTGCAATTTTAATTAGCTGTTCCTTAGGCTTTTATTTGTATCAAGGCCAATATCAACAATCTGAGCGCTTAATGCATCAAGCAAAAATGGCTTCGATGCCCCCTGCCGAACGCTTACAGGCTGAGATCAAGTTAATGGAGCAAGAGCTACAAGGTGCCCCCGAAAGTGCCAACCTTTGGTACAACTTAGGCCATGCCTACTTAAATGCCCAGCGTTTTCAAGATGCCGTATCAGCATTCGATAAAACCATTAGCCTGCAAGGGCAAGTGGCTGAAGTCTTAGGTGCAAAAGCTACTGCCCTATACCAGCTGAATGGTCAAATGATCACGGAAGAAGTAAAACCCGTTATTGAACAGGCATTAGCGATTGACCCTAAAGAAGTTTCAACTTTATTGCTAATCGCGATGGACGCTTTCCAACGTGGTGAATACCAGATTGCCATTATTGCTTGGCAAACCATTTTAGAGTTAAAGCGTGAAGATATTGATAATGATGCTATTGAGTTTGCCATTAGCCGTGCTAAGCAAGCTTTAGAGCCAAAATCACCACTGGGTGTAACAGTGAACTTATCTATTGCGCCAGAGTTACTCGCTCAAGTAAGCCCAGACGATGCAATTTTCCTATTCGCCCGCAATAGTGGCGCAGGCGGCCCACCGGCAGCCGCAATGAAGTTAACCGTTTCCCAGTTACCGATTACCGTTAAGCTGGACGATAACTACGCCATGATGGAGCAAAATAAGATCAGTATGCTCAAGCTTGCAGACATTAACGCCACTTTATCTAAAAGCGGAGATGTAAGAGCCCTAAGTGGTGATATGACTGGTAGCATCGCTGCGGTTGAGATCAGTGAAACTGCGACAGTTAATTTGGTGATAGATAAGGTTGTCGATTAACTCGAGAATCAACAAAAGCATACAAAAAACCCAAGCTGTTAGCTTGGGTTTTTTATTACTTTCTAATTAAAGAAAATAAAATTACTTAGCGCCGCTCATGTGTTTGATAGCATTTTTGTAATCTTCGTCATTACAATCCATGCACATACCACCAGCAGGCATAGCACCCTTACCAGCTTTAACAGAAGCCACTAGTGCATCTAGACCTTGAGCTAGACGTGGTTCCCATGCAGCAGCATCGCCCATTTTTGGAGCACCGGCAACACCCATAGAGTGACAAACTTGACATGCTTTAGCATAAACAGCAGCGCCGTCTTGAGCTAATACAGAAGTAGATAGAGTCATTGCTGCCGCTGCAGCTAACACTAATTTTTTCATCTTTTAATTCCCATACAATCATGCAACGCTGCGCTGCAATCTGTTTTATACACAAAGGTCTTTAACTCTATATATTTAAAGACGGCCAAACCTTACTATAAATGAACGGAAAACTCACCCTTTTTACACCTAAGAAACTTGATTTCAGGTAGTGTTGTACCCCCAAAGAGGTGTATAGCTAGGGTAAAAATCCCCCAGTTAAGCAACTGCACCACTACTTAATCTGTGATAACATATCCCCAAGTAATGAATTCTAGAGAAGCCTAGTGCCAAATAGCCAAACAACATTGTTATCTGCAGACTCTCTAACCTGCATCAGGGAAGATAGGGTGCTATTTGATCAACTGGATTTTGAATTAAATGCCGGTGACATTTTACAAATTGAAGGTCCGAATGGTTCTGGTAAATCCAGTTTACTGCGAATTTTAGCCGGGCTATCACAGCCCTATGAAGGTAAGGTACTTTATAAACAAAGTCCTATTAAAAAAGCCTGGGAAGATTACCAAGCCGACATGCTTTATATTGGTCACCTTAACGGCGTTAAAGCTGAACTAAGCGCCATTGATAACTTGGACTTTGCCCTAGCATTAGACGGTTACCAAAATGTGGATTCAGAAACCGCATTAGAACAGGTTAACTTAGCAGGTTTTGAGCACTTTGAAGCGGCTAAATTATCCGCAGGTCAACATAAACGTACGGCGCTGGCCAGACTGTGGCACTCAGATTGTCACATTTGGATTTTGGACGAACCTTTTACCGCCATTGATAAACAGGGCGTAAAAGAGCTTGAGCAAAAAATGTTAGAGCACACCAGTAACGGCGGGGCGATCATTATTACCACCCACCAAGACCTAATGCTGGCCGACCAACCCAACTATAAAAACATTACTTTGGAATATCGCTTTTAATGACTCAACCAATTAAAAGACAATTTAGCTATAGCCGCACCTTTGCTGTGGTTTTGGCGCGTGATTTAAAAATTGCCTTTAAAAATAAGGGCGATATTTTTAATCCGCTGCTGTTTTTCATCATAGTGATCACGCTCTTCCCGCTCGGTATTGGCCCAGACCTTAATACCCTAGCCAAAATTGCTGCTGGCATTATTTGGGTTGCGGCGGTACTCAGCGCCATGCTGTCATTGGAAAGGCTATTCAAAGCGGACTTCGATGATGGCTCCCTCGAGCAAATGCTACTATCGCCGCAACCATTAACCCTGATCATTTTTGCCAAGGTGTTTGCCCATTGGCTGATCACAGGGTTGCCGGTGATCCTACTGTCGCCACTGTTAGCGTTGCTGCTTAATCTGCCCGACAATGCCTATGGCGCATTAATGCTGACCTTATTATTAGGCACACCCATTTTAAGTCTGGTTGGTGCCATTGGCGTGGCCCTTACCGTAGCCTTGAAAAAAGGCGGGGTATTATTGAGTTTATTGATCTTACCCCTTTATATTCCGGTATTAATTTTCTCTACTAGCGCAATTAATGCAGCCAGTTTGAATATGGCTTATGATGGTCACCTTGCTATCATAAGCGCACTTTTAGCAACATCATTAACTTTAGCTCCTATCGCCATTGGAGCCTCTTTACGTGTGAGTACTAATTAAAATGTGGAAGTGGTTACATCCTTACGCCAACCCAGAAAATAGCTACCGTTTAGCCGGTAAGCTAATCCCATGGTTTGCGACTTTTGCCGCCACCTTGATCACCATAGGTACAATTTGGGGTCTAGGTTTCGCGCCAACCGATTACCAACAGGGTGACAGCTTTAGAATTGTTTATATCCATGTGCCAGCGGCATCGTTATCTATGATGATTTACGTATCCATGGCCATTGCCTCGTTCGCTGGGTTAGTGTGGCAGTTTAAGCAATCGGGTTGGGCCGCGTCAGCCATGGCGCCTATTGGTGCGGTGTTTACCGCCATCGCCCTATTAACAGGCTCAATTTGGGGTAAACCGATGTGGGGCACCTGGTGGGTATGGGATGCACGTTTAACTTCAGAGCTGATTTTACTGTTCTTATACCTAGGGGTAATTAGTCTTTATAACGCCATTGAAGATAAAACCGTGGCTGCCCGTGCCGCTGGTATTCTGACCCTAGTGGGCGTAGTAAACATTCCTATTATTAAGTGGTCAGTAGATTGGTGGAATTCGTTGCACCAGCCATCAACCATTAAAATCACTGAAGAGTCGACCATGGCCAGTGAAATGCTATACCCGCTATTAACCAATATGCTGGGCTTTAGCTTACTGTTTACCACCTTGACTCTAATTAGATTTAGAAACGAGATTCTTGCCCGTAGCGCCATGCGCCCATGGGTAAAAGAACTGGCTCAAAAGCAACTAGAGAAATAACATGGCCTTTGAAAGTTTTTCAGATTTTATCGCCATGGGTGGCTATGCCGCGTATGTATGGTCAGCCTTTGGTATTAGCGCCGCATTAATCATTGTATTAATTGGCCACAGCGTTACCCAGAAAAAAAGAACATTAGTGGCTATTGCTAAAAAACAGCAACAGCAGCAAAAACTCAAAGCATTTAGAGAGAAAAAAAATGAATCCTAGACGTAAAAAACGCTTAGCGTTTGCCAGCTTGCTGGTATTAGGTGTTGGTGCGATGGTGACTAGCGTCATTTACGCCCTGAACTCCAATATGGACCTATTCTTTACCCCAAGCGAAATCGTTCACGGTAAGGAAGACTCAGGCGAAAAACCCGTGATTGGCCAACGTATCCGTATTGGTGGCATGGTCAGTAACGGTTCTCTTGTACGTGACCCTAATAGCCTACTGGTTACCTTTAAGGTACATGACGGCACTGGCACTGAAATCACCGTCACCTATGACGATTTACTGCCAGACCTTTTCCGAGAAGGCCAAGGCATCGTTGCTCAAGGTGTACTGCAAGAAAACTATACCGTTGAAGCCAGTGAAGTACTCGCCAAACACGACGAAGAATACATGCCACCAGAAGTGGCCGAGGCCATGGGTAAGAAGCACAAGAAGCTAGATTACTCGGCCGAACAAGAATAAAACCAAAAGGAAGCGCAAGCTTCCTTTTTTGATCTTAGGAGAGCGAGGGCGCTTCGCTGCGAGATACGAGAACGGGCTCCGCCCTACGAGTGTGCAGCGATAAGCGACTATTCTTCTGCCTTTATTAAAACTTTCCATGGTGGGTTTAGGCGGTTTTCCCCAGCCCAATAGAGTTTAATTTTATTGCCAGAGGGATCCTTTAAAATGGCTTCTCGCCATAAATAACGCTGATCTTGGGGCATCTGTTCAAACTCAATACCTTTCTCTGCTAGCACTTTACATAAAGTATCTAAATCCTGGTGCTCAAAATAAATGACCGCAGAATTTTGAAATTCCCCCTCCTCAAGGGCTAGGGAAAAGCTAGAACCGCCATCAGGACAAACAAACCGAGCATAATGCGCCGTTGCCACAATCTGAGTAAACCCCAGCGTTAAATAAAACGCCACCGCCGCGTCCATATCCCTTACCGGCAAAGTAACCTGATTAAGCTCCATTTCTCATCCTTGTAATCATCCGCTAATTCATTTGAACCATAACAATAAAGAAAATCACCCACAATGCCATTCACGAATCGCTACTCAATTTCCCCTCTGACTTTGCGAAGAATTTGATTGAGGAATAGCTGTTTAGGCCATGGATGGCGAATCTAGCCGTCAGCGTAGTGACGAATGAAAAATTCTGGTTAAGCAAAGTAAGGGGCGGCTCAGGGGTTGTTAGGGGAGGCAGCTGTTTGTATAGACCGGGGACATAGTAAACACTTTGTTCGGGGACATAGGTTACACCTTTAAATTTAGTTCCTTAATCAACT
>NZ_WINH01000042.1 GCF_010993985.1 Paraferrimonas sp. SM1919
TCAGATATCCCCAAGATTGGTGTTAGAACAGCAATTTGAACAACAACTTGAGCAACCACCACAAGCCAATATGGGGCAAATCCTTTATGATTAATGATACTAAGTGGTCATATTTTCTAATAGGGTGTTTACGGTTAACACCCTAGAAGCGGTATTTGAACCCAAGAAAAGCACTATCTATATCATTAATCTCAATCGGATAATGCTTAAAACCTAACTGAATTTGCCAATGGCTAGTTAATTGGTAAGCAGCATCCACTCCAAATGCAATGGCCGTGCCCGATTGGTTTTCGGTTATTGCTTTGCCTAACTCTACTGAAGTTAATTTTGCTTTCCAAAAGATAACTTCAGGTTGTAAGTTAAAGCTTAAATTTTTCGTTGACCATAATTGGTAACTTGCCCCTAAACCAAAGCCATTAATCAGTGCTGGGCTTTTTAATTTAAATTCTTGATATTGTTCTGGGGAAAGAGTGTCCGCGGTAATTGTGGTACTTGCTTTACCCATATCTATATAGCTAAGCGAAGCGCTTATCCGCTCATTATATTGATAGCCTAGCGCGATGCGATATCCACTATCACTATCATTGATATTTAGCTTCGCCTCTGTAGGAAGTTTAATACTAGAGGCTGAGTAATCTGCTTTGTTGTTATTGAATTGTAATTCAATAAAGGGATTTGCTTGAGCTTGCAAAGTTGCGCTGCCTAAAACC
This sequence comes from Paraferrimonas sp. SM1919, assembly GCF_010993985.1. Lineage (GTDB taxonomy): Bacteria > Pseudomonadota > Gammaproteobacteria > Enterobacterales > Shewanellaceae > SM1919. The sequence goes on from NZ_WINH01000042.1 coordinate 711, forward strand.
ATTACAGTACACAGCTTGATAGCTTTCTTAGATCGCATAGACAAAATGCCCCCTAGTATGACAACAAACCACATCATGCTACCTCCGCTGCTACTACCAGTGTTGGTTATTTCAACACTCTTATAAGCGGTTATTTCAACAGTTAAGGTGCCAAAATCAAAGCCGCCTAACTCATCCTCCACTTTATAAGTGATAGTCGCCGTTCCTTCAAAACCATTAACTGGTTGATAATGGATTTGATTATCAATTATTGAGACTGCACCAATATCTACAGTCGCTTGGGTTAATGTCAGACTATGGTTGTCTTCATCATAATCGTTAGCGAGTACATTAACGACTAATGAGTCTCTATCGGTGCCATTGACTTGATCGCTAAGTGCAACCGGGAAATTATTAGCGATGATAGTTAGATTAACTTGTGAATGAGCTACGCCACCATTACCATCCGCAATTGAGTAATAGATGGTGGCATTACCTACGAAAGAATCATCGGAGACATACAATAACTGATTATTCACAATGGTTACTTCACCGAATTCAGTCGATGCTTCGGTGATATACACTCCATCATTATCGGCATCGCTATCATTCACCAACACATCAATGCTGATGCTTCTTGTTCTAGTAACTTGTGCGCTATCTGCCATAGCAATAGGCAATGTGTTATCAGACAGTGGCACCGCAATACCCCCAGGATCTTTCACCACGCCATTGACGATTCCATCTTCATCATTTGGACCACCATCTTCAATTAATAGCTTAATACACCAATGCCCTTCCGTTAATCCGACGCTCCATAATTCGCTAGTTACTGATGGGCAAAAGCCTTCAATGCCCTTAGTTGAGTAGATTTGGTTATCACTATCAACTACGAACAGATCCCAGCCTTTAGCTTGGCTATATTTCCTATATACAGCTGAATTAGGAATATTGGATTTAAGAGGGATCACAACTTCTGCAGTGCTATTGTTTAACTCATAAACAATAAAGTCATACACACCACCGTTATTAGTAAACTCATCATCCTCGCTTAGGGAAGGGTTATTAGCACTTAGCAATACAGAGCCACTTGCAGCATTGTAGCTATAGTTACCCCTGCGAATACATGAGTTGATACCAGTTTCTAAGAAGAATGCCTCATCATTACTGATCTCTTGATGGATTTGGTGACAATCGTCAATACTATCTAAGTAATCAACGATACCATCGCCATCACTATCGACTCTTCCCTCAATACTATCTGGAATACCATCATTATCACTATCAGCATTATCTAGCAGCGTTTGTGAGCTTACTAAATTGAGATAAATTGTGTTACTGGTGCTTAGTGCCGGCTCCCCAGAGTCTGTAACAGTCAAGGTAAATTCATAGATTCCCTCTGCAATATCAGCTGGAGTAAATTTGAATTTTTCTGGGTCAGTCGAATTATTAATAAAGTTATTAGAAAACCACACAAACTCATGTGAGTCAGTGGCATTCACATCGGTAACCACTGAAGTAATTTCAATTGAATCACTGCCAAGAATATACTCTACAGCGGGTAATTGCCCTTGAGTGGCGATGAGGCTGAGCTCAGGGGCAACATTAGCATCGTTAATATTGATGGTGACTTGTGATCGGCGACCTAGGTTAAGGCCTTCGTCGAGCGAAATTATGATTGTCTCATTCTCATCAATTTGAGTATCGTTAAATACTTCATAATTAAATATCGCTCTGCGACCTGCTTCAATAATAATACTGTCAGCCCTTAAGTCATGATCATTATTATCAGCAGTGCCTCCAATGGTGATTGGTATTTGGAGAGGATAATACGGAGCTTCACCACTTAAATTAACGATCAGCTGAGCCTTACTGCCTTCAATAACCGTATTGCTAGCTTTTAAGCTCACTTGCGGATGAATAATAACCGTTTGTGCTTTAGTAACTGAGTTACCTAATTCATCTTGGGTCGACCAGAATACTTTATGAATGCCAGAGCGTAACCTGTGACGCTCTAAATCAACAGTCACGGCTAAAGGTTGGTCATTACTGTCAAAGGCTTCGGCAATGCCTAAGTCCACTTCGGTAAATATACCTGTAGCATTCATTTCTATATCTGCTGGAATAATTAAGGTAGGCCCAGTAGATGAGGCAGGTAAACTGATATTCAGAGATACTTGAGCCGATGCACTGAGACCCTGATCATCAACAATAGAATAGTTCAAGGTATCAGAGGTAGATGAAGACTCTGCAGTATAGATAATTTGATTGTCGACAATACTTACCGTACCAATGTTTGCAGAGACGCTAATTAGGCTAATCGAATCTTGTGGATCCTTATCATAGTCATTTGCGAGTACATCTAGGATAAATTCTGGCCCATTGGCAAAAGTGATATCATAGCTATCATTATTGGCTATTGGAGCATCATTAATATTGATTACCTCAATAGTAAAGCTATCTAGGCTTGCTTGCAGTGAACCATCAGAAACGCTAATGACGATGTCGTTATAGCTTCCAACATTATTATTGTCAGGTGTCCCTCTTAACGCCCCATTGCTGCTATCGAAGTATGCCCATTCAGGTAAATTCGAAATGCTAAAGGTGAGTGTAGTACCTAAATCAATATCAATTGCGCTAGGAGCAAAGTAATATGTACTACCTTGGTTAACTTGTAATGGTGGCACTCCAGAGATTTCTGGTCGGTCGTTGACATTCACAACTTCAACACCAAAGCTTGCTAAGGCTGCAGTGGCTGCACCGTCAGACACCTCGATAATAATATTCTGATATCCACCAACATCCGCATTGCTTGGTGTGCCGCTTAATTCACCTGTGGCACTATTGAAGTTTAACCATTGCGGTTTATTAGAGACAGTAAAGCTTAATTGTTCAGGTGTGTTGTCAATATCAGTAGTCATTGGTAAGAATTGGTACCATTGATCCTGATTTACGCTGTATGGTGCGACACCAGTGATCACTGGACTATCGTTGACTGAGGAGACAAGGATTTCACTGGTTAATACACTTGAAGTGCCCTCGGAATCCTCAACATATAAGCTGATTTGACTATTGCTATCATCATTGCTTTCAGTGGTATAACTTAGCTGACCATTATTGATGTAATCTTGCAGTTCAGAAGCCAGGCCTATCAATGTGATAGCACTAGTATTAGAACCAGAGATCTGAATATTGTCATTATTTTGAGCAGTTAAATTACCTTTGCTAACGGCGGCAGTTAGGGTTAACTGATCATCTTCAGCATCGATAATTGTCACAGCAGAATAATTTAATACTGAGGTTACATCTTCTGTTGCAGATAGTGATTGTGGATCAGCAAGCATGGTTGGCAGATCATTAACGGGTTCAATATTTACCGTGAAAGTGAATGCCTGTTGCTGATTATCATTGGTATTTTCGAGGTGATCGATAATGTTAAAACTAAAGCTATCTTGGGTGTTTTCCTCACCATTATGAGAATAGCTTACCAGTCCGTTCAGAATATCTTCTTGGCTAAAACGACTGCCATTGGTTAAGGTTTGCTGTGCAAGTTTCAACTCACCATGGTTGGTTATTGCGGTTAATTCGAACCATAGTTCAGCAGCACTACTATAAATATCACTCGCGGCCAATTCTGTCTGAGTTAACTCAATCAGTTGTTGCCCTTCATCAAGCTGTAAAGCTTGATTGCTCACCAGAACAGGCGCAGTTGTATCAATAATAAAGCTTGATAAAGTTAAAGGCTCAGATTCGTTAGCTTTAGCATCAGTAATGGTTATCTGACAATCAGAATACTCTCCATCGGTAAATTCTGAACCTTGATTGTTGGTTAGAGTGAGTGAGAAGGTGCCGGAATCCACCTCTAATTCGCTCGAGGTCGAACATGAATCGCTGAAAGATAGTAAACCCGCTTCTGTAGTCGATAATGAAACTTCAGGCGTAGTATTTGTTGCAGGGGTTTGAACTGCTGTAATTTCTGATAGTACCGGAGCTAACGTATCAAAATTAATATTTTCAAGACTAGTAATACCAGCAAGCGCTGTTGCACTGTCATTACTTGAAGGATCACTAATTACCCCACCATTTAAATCCAAGAGTGCACTCAGTGTGGCACCGTCGAAGGTATCTCCAGATTGCACGGTATAACTAAATTCTAAGCTAGTCGAACCTGAACCCGATTGATAATTAATGTAATAGGTTTTATCACCAACGGTGATCACCAGCCTTGGAGTGCCGCCAGATGTATTGACCACTACAGGTTCATTAAAATTGACCGTAAATGTAATGGTTTCACCCACTCCATAAGTGCCGGAAGTAGGTAAGGTTATCCCAATCACCTCAGGGTTGATATTGTCAATAATCGTTAACGCTACTGAAGCAACATTAGAAAATTCACCTTGATCAGCAATTCGGTAACTAAAGTTATCATTACCGTAGAAGTTTTCGTTTGGTGTGTAAATTAAGTTACTACCTGCAATAGATAAACTACCGCTACTAGGGGTTGATGTGATTTCAACATCGGTAATTGAGAAAGTATCATTAACATCGACATCTGAATCGTTAGCCAGAATGTTTAGGCTACTTGCTATAGACATAAATATATCGAAATTATCATTAGTTGCAATTGGTGCATCATTGGTATTACTAACGCTAATGGCAAAGCTTGGCAGTGCCACGGTCTCAGTACCGTCAGTGATGCTAATAATGATATTCGAGTAGTTACCAACATCATCATTGGTCGGGGTACCCGTAAGCGCCCCGGTTGCGGTATCGAAGCTGGCCCAACTTGGCTGACCGCTAATGCTGTAACTGAGGGTATCACCAGTATCAACATCGTTACCGGTTGGAGTAAAGCTGTAGCTGCTGTCTTCATCGACGCTAGTACTTGGGGTACCGGTAATGGTTGGCGCATCGTTGGTGTTACTGACGCTAATGGCAAAGCTTGGCAGGGCCACGGTCTCAGTACCGTCAGTGACGCTAATAATGATATTCGAGTAGTTACCAACATCATCATTGGTCGGGGTACCCGTAAGCGCCCCGGTTGCGGTATCGAAGCTGGCCCAACTTGGCTGACCGCTAATGCTGTAACTGAGGGTATCACCACTATCAACATCGTTGCCGGTTGGGGTAAAGCTGTAGCTGCTGTCTTCATCGACGCTAGTACTTGGAGTACCGGTAATGGTTGGCGCATCGTTGGTGTTACTGACACTAATGGCAAAGCTTGGCAGTGCCACGGTCTCAGTACCGTCAGTCACGCTAATAATGATATTCGAGTAGTTACCAACATCATCATTGGTCGGGGTACCCGTAAGCGCCCCGGTTGCGGTATCGAAGCTGGCCCAACTTGGCTGACCGGTAATAGCAAAGGTTAAGGTATCACCAGTATCAACATCGTTACCGGTAGGAGTAAAGCTGTAGCTGCTGTCTTCATCGACGCTAGTACTTGGGGTACCGGTAATGGTCGGCGCATCGTTGGTGTTACTGACGCTAATGGCAAAGCTTGGCAGTGCCACGGTCTCAGTGCCATCAGTCACGCTAATAATGATATT
>NZ_WINH01000043.1 GCF_010993985.1 Paraferrimonas sp. SM1919
CCAGAATCAATAGACTTCCATAAAAATTAACTATAGCCACCCATTATTAATCAATAACTTACAGCACAAAATCTTGAGCTTCAATCAAGCTTCATTCATGTTGGCCATACTCTAAGGTGCTTGGGAGTAAGGTTGAGCTTTATTGGCTTAGTTTATTTGCTATAAGCGCCTATTAACCCTAATTGACGCAGCATTAACCCACCGCGAATGCGGTGCACAGATTGAATAGATAACAGATATGTTTACTCGAAGAATTGGCAACTTTGTTTGAAATGCTTTCGCCGCCTTTCTAAGTGCTCACAGTATTTATCATACTCTTGCAAGGTACCCACTTGACCGTGGAATAACTGACCAAAATCATTCACTTTTTTTGCCCGGTTTTCTGCGGGAACATTACAATTAATTATGGTTGTCTATATGTGTGTCAAATCCGCACAGGAAAGCACGACGAACAACACGGCTAGTGATGTGATAATAAGGAGTATCTTCAACTGAAATTAACGTACTACGGGGTCTAGGCATGACTACCTCCTACAACTCGCTATTAAACAAGTTTAGTAGGAGGCTGAAAAAGCAACAATTAATTATGGCTGTCTATATGTGTGTTAGATTTTTGTTGTAGGTAAGTCTTCTTGATTTCTTCAAACACTTCTTTAACAGCTGGATCATGTTTAACATCTTCATTATTACTTAATAATGTCTTTAAGGTACCAAAAGCTGTATCGGGAGCCCCAGTTCGATTGTATGCTAATGCAACAGATAACATAAATTCTGCATCACCTAAGAATTGCTCAAGTCTATTGGCTGCAACTATTTTTTTAGCTGCTTCTAGTGTTTTTTCAGATTCACCTATTCTTTGAGCTGCAATCGCAAGTGTTCTTAAACCAACCAGATTAGGCATGATTTCTATTGATTTTTCTGCCAACTCCACGGCCATTGCATTTTGATTGCGAACCAACTTCAAGGAAGCATACTGTGACATCCCAACGAAACTATTGGGGTATTTAGCCAGTAGCTTTTTAAATAATTTATCAGACTTTTCATAAAGTTCTTGTTTATTAGCATTTTTAACAAATATTGCCTTATGCATTAATAGATCGGCTTCATCTATCAATAAATATTCATTTGAATCGGTATAATTATTCAACCCTTTTTGGATATTCTCATGAGCAGTATCATACTTCTTCTCTAGAACATTAATCAGTGACAAGTAATGATAATATAAACCTGTGTCCTTACATTCTTGCTCTATATTCATCCAGTTACTTTTAGTATTGGCAGGGCTCTCACTTTTTGCCGAAATTTCGTTCCATCTTGCCTCACACTCATTCAGTTTACTTGAAGACTCTACTTGCATCGAAAAAAAAACCAATATAATTAATAGTAATTTATAAAACATATATCCCTCAAAATTTAAAACGATGTTTCCCATAGATTAGTTAAATAGCTCTTTGATTGCTCGATTAATTCTGGTTTCCAGGTAAGGGCTGCCCCTTTTATCTTCCCTCCAAATAAAGCGGTTAATCCTCTAGAAAAATTAACCCTTGCACCACTTTTGGTCAGGGGAGCCCCACCGCTAGCAGCTACACCAATCCCACCTACGTTGACGTCACGAAGAATAAGGCCAGCCACTATTAATCAGTAACTTAGCAAAATAAAACTCTCGATAAAAACATAATATACCGAAAGCACCTTCGACTCAGTAGGTTACTTAGTAATATTGTGTGTTTTGCTATCTTTTCACGTATTAATCAGCCAAATAGCTGAAAATTAGACATAGAAAACTCACTGCTTTAAAGCAGCGCTGTAAAGTATTGGTATGGAGTGTGATAAGCAGTTACACAAAAAACGTTACAGTTTCTTAATTTTCTAAAGTGCATTTTGAAGTTAAACGCGAATTTATTATTTTTCTTTATAAACCTCAATTATACAATACTCAAATTCAGAACTACGTTGGTCCATTTTTATGTTTTCATCTAACTCAATATATGCGACTTTAACTAATTGTTCTCTATGGTGAGGGCTGGGAAGCAACTCGCTAAAGGGTTTACTTAAGCACCCCCAATGCCACCCCCGAGCTAAAACATCTAAACGATATCCATCGACTAAAACCGTTTCATAATCAGCCCCCACATTAATACTACTCTCCACATCCCAACTTCCTACAACAACATTACGCCCATCCTTCATATGCTCTATATAATTATATTTTTCAGAATGTTTAAAATATTTATTTATAAAAATAATATTAAAAAATACAGTTATAAATAGTATCCCCTTCCATGGCGTACCAAGTCTTAGTTTGAACTCAAAGAGTACTATTATAGCAAGAATCCATGGCATGCTAAAAAGCATGCCTTGAAATATATATACACCTAAATTAGGCTCAAGATTTGCGTAAGAAAACCTAACGCCCCACTCTATTGATTCCATATATACTCACTAGAAAAACAAATTATTATACGTATATAGTAACTTACCAAATAAATTACTTTCTGATTCATAATATTAATTATGGCTGTCTATTGTTTCTGGGTCTAGGCATAACAACCTCCTACAACTCGCTATAAAACAAGTTTAGTAGGAGGCTGAAAAAGCAGCAATTAACTATGGGTGTCAATATGTATTGCTGTCGAATTTAGGTGCATTAACGAAGGGTGTCCTTGTTATTTTGATTCACTTATCTAAGCCTAGTCGAGGAGGCATTATCCTTCCATCAACGGTGGGTAGCCTTGTTATTAATGGCTGTCTATGTGTGTTGTGTTAGTTGACCACTACACTTTTTTGATTTTAGGAACCAACTAGATAAGGGCAAAGAAGTATATTGCATCAACAAAGTCCCCATCCACTGGGAGAAGCTTATAACCATGTGAATTTTTATTACCTTTCCACTCCAATCCATATCTATTATATTCCCATACTTCTTCTTTTAAATAAAACTTGAAGGTTATCGGCTTAACGCTCTGGTGATTACTTTTGATCATATTGCTAGTTTTATTAATATGCTCATCTAAAACATCAAAAATCTTTACTTCTATACAGCCTTTTACTTCCAATTCACCACAACTCTCTATTGAAGCCACTACCTGCTTAATCAATGTCTGTTTAAAAGCCACACTCTTCACTGAATGATTATCATTAAATTTTACGCTCGGCACCTTAAATTCTAAAAGGTAGGATTTATCATTCATACTTACAACTTCATAAGACTCAATATATTTACGCTCTTGTACATCATATGAATACTTACTCAGCCTAAAACTATCAAGTTTATCCGCAAATAAGTTAAAGCTAGTAATACACCCAAGGATGATAATCAATAAAAACAACCAGTTAACAGTTTTCATTCTAATCTCCTATACACTTGGACAAATACTTTGACAATTCATTATCAGTCAAATACACGTTTAAGTCGAAGCCTTCTGGTTCATTTAAATAATGTCGATCCAGCTGGTACTTCCCTTTTTCTTTTCCAGAAAACCTCTCATAGATTAAAGATTTAATGCCCACCCCCTCATAATGGAGGGTCCCTCTAACACCTTCATTATGAAATAACACCGCTCCAAAATTATCTTTATTATAGCTAACTCCATTAAAACACCAATTATTCATCGGATTTTTAGGATAGGCAAAAGAAACGTCTGACGAAATATAACACTCCCAATTACTTTCAGGCGAGCATACAAAATACTCACTCTTAGTTATAAAACTAATAGGTGAGTGGGTAGGGCTTCGCTGAAGGAGTTGCGAATGAATATAACCATCGGCCGAATGAACACCTACCTCTCTTATAGCATAATTATTTAAATTTACGTACTGAAAATCATCCACAAAAATTATTTCACTGCTTACTTTGTTACAAAATAAGAAGAACACCAGGAGAACTAAAACCCTCATTTATCCACCTACTTCATATTTATTAATAAATCCTTGTTCAAAAGCTCTTGCCTGCCTTTCTGAGGGAGCAATATCATAAGTTTCATTTTTCCAATTCGGATTCCCACGCCCCCAATTTCTCCATTGCTGGTAATTTATACCTCTGTTTCTGTCTGTACTGTGAAGTAGCTCATGAAGAATTACCCTACTAATTGAATCTCCACGATTTAGGAATGGGTCGGTTTTAATCGTAATGATGGAGTTATCATTAACTGAATCTCCATACTCACGATCAAACTTAATACTTGGATAAAATTCATCTTCACCCACTTTAAAGGTCACGCCATTTATAACATTAAGCATTCTTTTTGCTTCCGCCAAATCATTAATCAGTTTCATATTTCTTGTGCCCATCTCTAGGTATTGTGCCACCCATTATTAATCAATAACTTACAGCACAAAATCTTGAGCTTCAATCAAGCTTCATTCATGTTGGCTATACTCTGTGGTGCTTGGAAGTAAGGTTGAGGTTTATTGGCTCAGTTTATTTGCTCTAAGCGCCTATTAACCCAAATTGACGCAGCATTAACCCACCGCGAATGCGGTGCACATAGCAATTAATTATGGCTGTCTATATGTGTACTACGATGGGTGGCCTTGTTATTATTAATTAATCCTTCAATATAATTAACTAATTCCGGAGCCCTACTTTTATATTCTTGCAGTGTGATGTTTAGTGAGCTTCCTGTAATGTTATTTTCATAAGATGTGTCAGCTTCTTGGTTGTCAAGAATGTTAAAAATCAACCTATTTTTATCAAGATTTTCTCCAGAATTAAGCCTAGAAACTTCAACTTTGAAAAGATTAATCAATGATAATGAAAGAAAGTCCGCATCATCGAACGCTGCGGGATTTTCAGAAACACAATATTCAATATAAGCCTCTAGTGCCCCTTCGGAAAGCATTAAGTGCCTAAGTATTCCTATCACCGGAAATGTTCGACCAACTATGACTTCTTGAGGATACTCTATTAAAAGGTTTTTATATGCTACTTGAAGTTTCTCTCCAATTTTCAAGCTTAGAAGTTCTGAATAATCGAACTTCCCCCGTAAGTGTGCGTATTTAGCAACAAAAAACCAAAAATCACTTCCTTCACCATGCACTTTCTTAGAATAAAGCACCATCATGTACTTAACAAAAGCCTCTCCTCCTGCATCATAATCCAAAAAATCGATAGCGAAAGATAAGGCTACTTTCGTTAAATGACCAACTTCATCAAACTGATTGTCGCTTGTTCTTTCAAGCATCCTAATGTATCCATCGCTAATCAACTTAAGACTGTTATCATTTAAAAAATTATCATGGATCCACTCTTCTTTGGCCTCTTCAGAATGCTCAAGTGAAGAAATATTTACATTGTTCATTAATAACAGTGAAAAAAATACTGTCGCCAAACAAAAAATCACTAACTTTATATTCATTAAAAATCACTCATCGACAACAATAGGTTTAGGCATCCAAATATACTCAAACTAACTATAGCCACCCATTATTAATCAATAACTTACAACACAAAATCTTGAGATTCAATCAAGCTTCATTCATGTTGGCTATACTCTGTGGTGCTTGGAAGTAAGGTTGAGCTTTATTGGCTTGGTTTGGTTACTTTAAGCATCTATGCATCAAAATCACGCAACACTGTGACACCGCGGGTACAGTGCAAAATTTGAATAGATAAGTGGTGTGTTTACTCGAAGAATTGGCAACTTTGTTTGAAATGCTTTCGTCGCCTTTCTAAGTGCTCACAGTATTTATCATACTCTTGCA
>NZ_WINH01000044.1 GCF_010993985.1 Paraferrimonas sp. SM1919
GTATCTTAAATTTGGTGGCTTTTACAGGGAGCTTGGACGGGACCACATTCATTCACCACATCCCTGTGGCTCACCCTGCGGGCAGCTAACGCTGTGCAAAAGTACTTGCTGTACTTTTTGTCCCGACAACCTAGCCAGCTTCGCTGTCTGGGTCGCTCACGTCGTTCTTTATTAATTGCATTGTTAAGGTGTTCGAGCTTACGCCCTGACCCGTCCCTGGTGGATCCCTCCACTTGCCATCCATAGCAAGTGTTCGTCAGCTGCGAAGTTTCGCTTCGGTCTGCCTTACTCGGTTCATTCGCTACACCCCTGTAGCTCACACTACGGGCAGCTAACGCTGTGCAAAAGTACTTCCAGTATTTTGGTTGCCACATTGTTAGCATTCGGCTAAACCACAAGGTATTGTTCTAAATTACTGCTGATAGCTGTTAGCTGAAGTGCAATAAGGTAGGTTTATATCAATCTTTCATTGTTTTGCTGTTAGCACTTTAGAAGGGAGGCTGCATATGTGAACTATGGCTAGCATTTGTAGGCGACCTAAATTTACTATTATTGAATGGGATTATCTGATCAAGGGCTATTTCCTGAGATGCAAACTTATCTACTTTGAGTGAGTTACAATAACTATCCTAATTTTATAAACCAAGCTATATAAACATATTCAGTGTTGGTACACTTACCAGCAACTAAACTTTATCTTTTTTGCCCTAAGAGACGCTAATGCCAAGTCTGTCATTAAAACCTTTTCATACCTTTGGTTTCGAACATAAAGCTGAATCACTCATCGAAATCACCAGCGTGGCACAACTGCTTGGATTAGTGTTGCAATTAGAGGATGAATTGCCAATCATATTAGGAGAGGGCAGCAACAGTATTTTTACTGCTGATGTCAGTAAATCGGTTTGGATTAATAAAATTCTGGGTAAAACATATACTGAATTTGATGACCATTATATTGTTGAGGCTATGGCTGGTGAAAACTGGGATAATTTTGTCCGTTGGACCATAGAGAATAACCTATTTGGGCTCGAGAATTTGGCACTTATTCCTGGTAGTGTTGGCGCCTGTCCGGTTCAGAATATTGGTGCTTATGGTGTTGAAATAAAGGACTTCTTTCACTCTTTAGAGTATATCAATCTGACTACAGGTAAGCTCATCAGTTTAAGTCTTGATGAGTTGAGATTTGGCTATAGAGACTCCATCTTTAAGCATGATCTTAAAGATATAGCCATTATCACTAAAGTTTGCTTTAAGCTACCCAAACTATGGCAACCAAAACTAGAATATGGGCCTCTTAAATCGTTACAGTCTGAGCAAGCACTGGCTGCGATAACTGTCTATAACAAAATATGTGAAGTTCGCTTAAGCAAGCTGCCTGACCCTAAAGTGCTTGGTAATGCCGGTAGCTTTTTTAAAAATCCAGTTATTAAAGCTCCAATACTCAAACAGATACTTAAGTCTCATCCTAATATACCAAGCTACCCTCAAGCTAATGGTGAATATAAGGTTGCGGCTGGTTGGCTTATTGAACAGGCAGGGTTTAAGGGTAAATTTTATAAGGGGCTAGAGGTTTATCACAAACAAGCTCTGGTGCTCACCAATCACGGCCAGGCAGAATCGAGTTCATTACTTGAGTTAGCCTCTGCAATAATAGCAAAAGTACAGCTACAATTTGGCATCAAGTTAGAAACTGAAGTGCGCTTTATAGGCAGCGATGGCGAGTGGAGTCCTTTTAATGCCTGAAACTTATAATCGAGTTGAGTTAATTAAACTGTTAGCTAAGCATGAGTTTATTTCTGGCGAGCAATTAGCAAAAACCCTTAATGTATCGAGAATGACAGTTAACCGACAGATTGCTCAATTGCAGCAACTGGGTGTCGATATATTTAGCTTGAAAGGTAAAGGATATAAACTTAATAGCACTGTAGAACTATTTGATATAAGTAAACTTAATAATGTCATTGGTCAATCTGTAAGTTATTTTCCCGAAATAGAAAGCACTAATAGCTTTCTACTAAATCATTTGGGTGAGTTAACCCAGCATCATGTCTGCATTGCAGAATATCAAAGCAGTGGTAGGGGACGAAGGGGGCGTAATTGGTTTTCACCTTTTGGTGCTAGCCTGTACTATAGCCATTATTTCCAATTCCCAGGCACACTCGCAGCTGCCAGTTGTATCAGCTTGATTGTTGGATTGGCTTTATACAGTACATTAGTTGAGCAGGGTATAAACAGCCTAGGAGTGAAATGGCCGAATGACCTTTATCTTAATGGTGAAAAATTAGCTGGTATTCTGGTAGAAGTAAATGGTCAAGCAGAAGGACCATGCCATTTGGTAATAGGTGTAGGGGTAAATTTGCACTTGCCAGTAACTGCCAAAGAGAAGATAGATCAGGCTTTTACAGACTTAGCAACCAGCTCATTAAAGCTTAATAAAACTGAGCTAACAATCGCCTTTCATGAAAAATTAAAGACCTATCTTGATGAATATCAGAATAGCTCAATGCAACAATTTATATCCCGCTGGCAAGAGGCTGATTTATTCATAAATCAGCATGTCAAACTTGTCTCTGGGGTAAACGAAATAACCGGGATTGCAAAGGGTATTAATGAGCTTGGTCATTTGCAGCTAGAAATAGATGGCAAACTGAAAAGCTTTGCAGGTGGCGAATTAAGTTTGCGATTACTTTCTTAGCGCTACACTTGATACAAAATGATCATTACCCTTTTCTAAAATTAAGTTTGCCCGAACTTTAGTTGGCAAAATATTTTGTCTCAAGTTCGGTCCGTTAATTTTCTCCCAGATATTACTCGCTGTCTTTCTGGCTTCACTGTCGCTTAAACTGGCATAGTGTGAAAAATAGCTATTGGGAAGCCTAAAAGCGGTCTCTCGGAATTTCAAAAAACGCTCGATATACCATGTTTTAAGCAGGGATTCTTCCGCGTCAACAAAAATAGAGAAATCGACAAAATCCGACAAAAACCGTTTTGGTTTGTCTTCGGTGTTGTCAGCATGGCTCTGCAATACATTAAGCCCCTCAATAATTAAAATATCAGGTTGGTCAATCAATTGCTTTTCATTCGGGTTTATATCATAAGTAATATGTGAATATATTGGCACTTCAAGATTAGGCTTGCCCGCTTTTACATCGGAAGCAAACTGCAGAAGTTGTTTTACATCATAGCTTTCGGGAAACCCTTTGCGATCTAGAATATTCTTTTGTTTAAGAATCGCTAATGGATAAAGGAAACCATCAGTAGTGACCAAGTCAACTTTGGGGTGTTGTGGCCAACGTTGTAGTAGTGCTTGCATAATACGTGCAGTTGTACTTTTACCAACCGAAACACTACCGGCAATAGATATTATATAGGGACAATTATTTGTTGGCTTACCGAGGAAGCCATTCAAAATTGTTGCACGTTGCTGAGTTGAGCCGACATATAGGTTTAATAATCGACTTAAAGGTAAGTAGATCTGTTCAACCTCGGCTAATGAGAGTTGTTCATTGATACCTTTTAGCGACGCAATATCATCTGAAGTAAGCTCTAGCGGTACATTATTTCTTAGTTTTGACCAAGATTGTCTTCGAAAATCAATATAAGAGCCGCTAAAAGTGTTTGAATTCAAATCCATAATCCAAAGCTGAATAATAGTTGATGAACCATATACCATGGTGGCAAATGAAACAAGTTAATCCCTGCCCAATGGCGCTACCTAAAGTTTAAAAATCAATCTATTAGTTTATAACTTGAGCGGTTGAGTGTTTTTTTTGGTTTTTTATAAAAATCCACTTGCAAGTTATTTCTAATTTCCCTATTATCCTCGCTCGAAATGAAACGCCGTCTTAGCTCAGTAGGTAGAGCAACTGACTTGTAATCAGTAGGTCACCAGTTCGATTCCGGTAGACGGCACCATT
>NZ_WINH01000046.1 GCF_010993985.1 Paraferrimonas sp. SM1919
TCAGGTGGGTCCAAAATGCTATGGTCGCCAAGCATAATTTGTTATTAACTCGCTGTTTTAGCGCGTTAATCTAATCTGGAAAAGTCTGATATCTTTATCTTATAGCAACCATTGCTACCAAAACCCATCTGGGTTGTATGGTTAAGCCTCACGGGTCATTAGTACAAGTTAGCTCAACGCCTCACAACGCTTACACACCTTGCCTATCAACGTCTTGGTCTTAGACGGCCCTTTAGAGCAGTTAAACTGCTAGGGATGACTCATCTCAGGGCTCGCTTCCCGCTTAGATGCTTTCAGCGGTTATCGATTCCGAACGTAGCTACCGGGCAATGCCATTGGCATGACAACCCGAACACCAGCGGTTCGTCCACTCCGGTCCTCTCGTACTAGGAGCAGCCCCCTTCAATCATCCAACGCCCACGGCAGATAGGGACCGAACTGTCTCACGACGTTCTGAACCCAGCTCGCGTACCACTTTAAATGGCGAACAGCCATACCCTTGGGACCGACTTCAGCCCCAGGATGTGATGAGCCGACATCGAGGTGCCAAACACCGCCGTCGATATGAACTCTTGGGCGGTATCAGCCTGTTATCCCCGGAGTACCTTTTATCCGTTGAGCGATGGCCCTTCCATTCAGAACCACCGGATCACTATGACCTACTTTCGTACCTGCTCGACGTGTCTGTCTCGCAGTTAAGCTAGCTTATGCCATTGCACTAACCACACGATGTCCGACCGTGTTTAGCTAACCTTCGTGCTCCTCCGTTACTCTTTGGGAGGAGACCGCCCCAGTCAAACTACCCACCAGGCACTGTCCGCAATCCCGATTAGGGACCTACGTTAGAACATCACGCATACAAGGGTGGTATTTCAAGGACGGCTCCACGATGACTGGCGTCACCGCTTCGAAGCCTCCCACCTATCCTACACATGTAGGAGCAATGTTCAGTGCCAAGCTGTAGTAAAGGTTCACGGGGTCTTTCCGTCTAGCCGCGGGTACACAGCATCTTCACTGCGATTTCAATTTCACTGAGTCTCGGCTGGAGACAGCGTGGCCATCATTACGCCATTCGTGCAGGTCGGAACTTACCCGACAAGGAATTTCGCTACCTTAGGACCGTTATAGTTACGGCCGCCGTTTACCGGGGCTTCGATCATGAGCTTCGAAATAAATCTAACCCAATCAATTAACCTTCCGGCACCGGGCAGGCGTCACACCGTATACGTCCACTTACGTGTTTGCACAGTGCTGTGTTTTTGATAAACAGTTGCAGCCACCTGGTATCTGCGACCCCCAATAGCTTAGAGAGCAAGTCTCATCACCATCAGGGGCGTACCTTCTCCCGAAGTTACGGTACCATTTTGCCTAGTTCCTTCAGCCGAGTTCTCTCAAGCGCCTTAGTATTCTCTACCTGACCACCTGTGTCGGTTTGGGGTACGATTCGTTATAACCTGAAGCTTAGAAGATTTTCCTGGAAGCATGGCATCAACTACTTCAGTTCCGTAGAACCTCGTCATCAGCTCTCAGCCTAGTGTGTACCCGGATTTGCCTAAGTACACAGCCTACTACCTTAAACGCGGACAACCAACGCCGCGCTAGCCTAGCCTTCTCCGTCTCTCCATCGCAGTTATAACAAGTACGGGAATATTAACCCGTTTCCCATCGTCTACGCCTTTCGGCCTCGACTTAGGGGTCGACTCACCCTGCCCCGATTAACGTTGGACAGGAACCCTTGGTCTTCCGGCGAGGGGGTTTTTCACCCCCTTTATCGTTACTCATGTCAGCATTCGCACTTCTGATACGTCCAGTGTGGGTTACCCCTTCACCTTCAACCGCTTACAGAACGCTCCTCTACCGCTCATACAAAGTATGAACCCGTAGCTTCGGTGGTATGTTTAGCCCCGTTAAATCTTCCGCGCAGGCCGACTCGACCAGTGAGCTATTACGCTTTCTTTAAATGATGGCTGCTTCTAAGCCAACATCCTGGCTGTCTGAGCCTTCCCACATCGTTTCCCACTTAACATACACTTTGGGACCTTAGCTGACGGTCTGGGTTGTTTCCCTTTCCACGACGGACGTTAGCACCCGCCGTGTGTCTCCCGAGTAGTACTCATTGGTATTCGGAGTTTGCAAAGGGTTGGTAAGTCGGGATGACCCCCTAGCCTTAACAGTGCTCTACCCCCAATGGTATTCGCTCGAGGCGCTACCTAAATAGCTTTCGAGGAGAACCAGCTATCTCCCGGTTTGATTGGCCTTTCACCCCTAGCCACAAGTCATCCGCTAATTTTTCAACATTAGTCGGTTCGGTCCTCCAATTGGTGTTACCCAATCTTCAACCTGCCCATGGCTAGATCACCGGGTTTCGGGTCTACACCTTGCAACTGTACGCCCAGTTAAGACTCGGTTTCCCTACGGCTCCCCTAAACGGTTAACCTTGCTACAAAATGTAAGTCGCTGACCCATTATACAAAAGGTACGCAGTCACGGTCTCAAGAACCGCTCCCACTGCTTGTACGTATACGGTTTCAGGTTCTATTTCACTCCCCTCACAGGGGTTCTTTTCGCCTTTCCCTCACGGTACTGGTTCACTATCGGTCAATCAGGAGTATTTAGCCTTGGAGGATGGTCCCCCCATATTCAGACAAAGTTTCACGTGCTCCGTCCTACTCGATTTCATCTTAAAGTCGTTTTCGTGTACGGGACTATCACCCTGTACCGTTGAGCTTTCCAACTCATTCCACTAACTTCTAAAAGACTTAAGGGCTAATCCCCGTTCGCTCGCCGCTACTAGGGGAATCTCGGTTGATTTCTTTTCCTCCGGGTACTTAGATGTTTCAGTTCCCCGGGTTCGCCTCGTTAAGCTATGTATTCACTTAACGATACTTGCTTATGCAAGTGGGTTTCCCCATTCGGAAATCTGTGCATCAAAGCCTTTTATCGGCTCCACACAGCTTATCGCAGATTAACACGTCCTTCATCGCCTCTGATTGCCTAGGCATCCACCGTATACGCTTAGTCACTTAACCATACAACCCACAT
>NZ_WINH01000047.1 GCF_010993985.1 Paraferrimonas sp. SM1919
ATATATTATAATTGGAAAAATTTTAAGTTTTTTATACTTTTTAGCTATTTTTATGTATTAACTATAGTCCAAAATTATATTGTTTTGAAAACAATTATTAATTCTTTTTATTGGATTAAACATAAAAGTAAATAAAAACAAAAAAAAAATTTAAAAAAAGAAAAGGAAGGAAATGCTTTCAAGATAACATTATTAAGAAGTCGTATCGTAAACGGGGGAAAGAAGCCCGAAATCATAAAAATGAATAAAAGGTAATAAAAAAAGTAAAAAAAATATTTAAAAACAAAACTATAGTCAACATACTAAATAGTAGTATAAAGCTATATTCTGCAATAAAAATTAAAGAAAATAAACCTCCCCCAAACTCGGTATTAAATCCTCTTACAAGTTCAGATTCTCCCTCAGAAAAATCAAAAGGAGAACGATTACATTCAGCAACACATCTCATTAACCAAATTACAATCAATATTAAAAGAATTATACAAATTCCTCTATTATTATTTATTATTATAATATAATTTAAAGAAAAATTTCTAAATAAAAATCTTATTAAAATAATAGTTAAAATTAACAAAACTTCATAGGAAATTCCTTGAGATACCCCCCGGTAAGAGCCTAATAAAGAAAATTTATTTCTTCTAGATCATCCTGAAATTAAAAGAAAATAAACAGAAAGACCTAAAATGCAAAATAATAGTATAGCAGATATATGGATATAAATTGTATTTACTGGATATACCATTCAAGATAGAAATCTTAAAATTAAAAAAAAAATAGGAGAAAAAAAAAATATTAAATAATTCAAATTAATCATTTTTCTATATTCTTTAGAAAATAACTTTAATGCATCTGAAATAGGTTGTATAAATCCCATTAGCCCTACTTTATTAGGCCCTATACGAATATGGCTATATCCTAATACTTTTCGTTCTAATAAAGTAAAAAATGCTACTCTAAGTAAAATTGGAAGAATCATTATAATATATTTTAATGAGATAATAAATTTTATAAAAATTTTAAATTTTAGATTTTTTATCATAATCCATGATTAACTTTACAATCCTTTCGTACTAGTAAAATAAAAATATATAGATAAAAACCAATCTGGCTTACGCCGATTTGAACTCAGTTCATGTAATAGTTTAAAAGTCGAACAGACTTTCTTATTTTGCCTTCTTCAACAAATAGAATTATTAAACCAACATCGAGGTAGTAATCTTTTTTATAGATAAGAACTCTAAAAAAAAATAACCCTGTTATCCCTAAAGTATTTTTCCTATTATTTTAATTTAAGTTCAAATAAACAAAGAATTTTTTAAAATAAAGATTTACCCCAAATAAAAATTTTTAGTTTTTAAAAAAAAAATTAAAAATATAAAAATTTTAGGGTCTTCTCGTCTTAAAATTAATTTCAATTTTTTCATTGAACAAATAAATTTTTATAGGCAAGTAAAATTTAAAATATATAAATCCATTCATACAAGTCTTCAATTAAAAGACTAATGATTATGCTACCTTAGCGCTATAGCGGCAATTTAAATAATTTTCATTGAGCAGGAATCATCTTAAAATATAAGAATAAGTTTTTGTTAAGCAGTTATATTTTATTTTTCTGAGTTTTTTTACTATAGTAAAAAAAAATACTAATTAATTAATTATAAAAAGATTTTAAAAATTAAATTTCTTTACAAATTTTGTAATTTTATGTTATAAAATCATTTGAATTACTTTCAAAAATTCTTTATAAAAAGATTTTTTTAGAGAATTCTAAAAAGCTAATCCTTTATAAATTTATAATAAAAAAAAAATTGTATAAAACAAAAAAAATTTAAACTAAAAAAATAATCAAGCAAATCATTTAAATATAAATTATATTTTATTCAACATATTAAATATATTAATTATAGATCATAAAAGAATTTGTTTTATATAACTAAATTTTAATTAACCTTATACAAAAGGAATAAAACATAAACAATAAACCAATTCTGTTAATTAACATATCTTTTGCATAAAGTTCTTAAATCTATAATATTTAGTTAATTAACTTATACTTTCTTCCTTTAATCTCAAAAATTATGATGCTAATACACCTAAAGTATCTTTATTAGATGAAAAATTAATTATTTGCATTAATTATGATTTATAGTCATCTGAATAATAAGCTTGTATCATTTTGATGTAATGATTTTTTTATTCTTATTATCACAAGAATATAGTTAGAATTTACAATTCTTATTTTATGATTTAATAGATTAAGCTATAATTTAAGCTATTGAGTTCATACCTCATTGAATAAAACTATTTATAATATTAAAACTATTGGTACTTATTATTTTACTACTATCGTCTTTATTGTTTCTGATAATAAAATTTTGATTTATAATATGAATTATGATGGAAATTAGACTATTATCTTTTACTTTTTACCTAGTAATAAATGAGAAAAATTTTTCTCCCTCTGTGGAAATTTCTATAAAATATTTTTTAACTCAAATTATTATTTCTATTTTCATTTTAGTAAGTTTTATCGGAGTAATTAAAAATCAACTAGAAGAAATATATATCCCTATAAGTAACAATATTATTTTTTTTGTATCTATTTTATGTAAAATGGCTATTTTCCCATTTCATTGATGAATACCTATGGTTGCAATTCGAATAAGATGATGAAAAATATTTTTAATAATAACTTGATTAAAAATTATTCCTATGTATTTACTCTCTTTTTTAAGTGTTAGTTTAATTTTAACTATTATTATATGTATATCTATTGTTTTTAGAACAATAATTCAATATTTTTATAGTTTTACTAAGTTAATTATTATTTGGATCCTATTATTTATTCTATTGTTAGTTTTTTGTATCATACTGATTAATTGTCTTTGTTTAGATATTTTAATAACTCTTATTAAAACTAATGAATAAATTGTTAAAAAAACTATTCTAACTAAAAAAGAAAAGGAAGGAAATGCTTTCAAGATAACATTATTAAGAAGTCGTATCGTAAACGGGGGAAAGAAGCCC
>NZ_WINH01000049.1 GCF_010993985.1 Paraferrimonas sp. SM1919
TCAAGATTTTGTGCTGTAAGTTATTGATTAATAATGGGTGGCTATAGTTAATTTTTATGGAAGTCTATTGATTCTGGAACTCAGCAGTTTGCGAAACACGTAGTAAATTATAATGGTCGTAGTCGATATTATGGGTATCATATTGCTATTAATAATATGGGATTTTCCAACACTACAGTTGATATTAAAGGGTGGTAAAAATGGCAAAGCAACCTAAACCTAGTGCAACTAACCGTGAACAGGTTTTTACTTTTTTAGCAAAAGAGCTAATTGACGATATGCCTAAGCGCAAAGAGCAAATAGAAGGGGACTTGAATTCCTCTATGCATCATGAAAAAGCAGGAATGTTTTTGTTTGGTTATTATTGGCTTTTTTCAAATTACTTAAACCTAGCTGTAGGTAAGCGACTCGAAGGTGAAGATTCAAGCTCTGATGTTAAACTAGCTTTGGATTACGCCCTTGATGGCTTGAAGCTGGAAGCCAAAATTACAGCTATCGAATTGCAGAGTATGGAGACG
This sequence comes from Paraferrimonas sp. SM1919, assembly GCF_010993985.1. Classification (GTDB taxonomy): domain Bacteria; phylum Pseudomonadota; class Gammaproteobacteria; order Enterobacterales; family Shewanellaceae; genus SM1919. The sequence continues at coordinate 519 of NZ_WINH01000049.1, forward strand.
AGTTTGAGCTAACTACTCTGGATAGCTTACTCAAAGTTTGGGGCCTAGCTGCATACTATAACTTTGAAGAGCCGTTAAAGTGGCTTCCTAAATTTATTATGCCTCATTTAGCAAATGAAGATGTCTCTTGGCAGCTCCGTGATAATGATAATTGCTTCGCAGAATTTGCTTTGTTATTGATCAAAGCATCAATTAGTGGCGAGTGGCCGAAACAATTTAACGAGAAATCTTTAGGAGGTTTTGCACCTTTAATTGCTAAAGTCACTGATCAAGTGGAATTCAATAAGTTTTTACCTGAGTATTTAGACTTTCGTTGGGCAAACTCATTTGGTTGGGATCACGTTAATGCTAAGAGAAAGCGCTCAACAGGTGAAGAGGGATCTGTATTTGGTGGTCTCTGGTGGGGCGTAATGATTCCATTCGAGTTGTATATACTAAAGAGTGTTTTTGAGTCTACCTCAGGTGGAACAATACATTTCGACACAGATCATCCCGCTTTTGTGTTTAGTGAGTCTTTGCTTTCTTCATGTCAACATGGTGGTGTTACAGAGGAAACGGATTTTACTACAAGATTAAAGTCTATTGCTGAAGATGAGTTTGGAATAGGGTGGGACGTTGGGTTAATTGCATCGGAATAAAAATTAACAAGAACACACAATAGACACCCATAATTAATTTTAAAAGGTGGTAAAAATGGCAAAGCAACCTAAACCTAGTGCAACTAACCGTGAACAGGTTTTTACTTTTTTAGCAAAAGAGCTAATTAACGATATGCCTAAGCGCAAAGTGCAAATAGAAGGGGACTTGAATTCCTCTATGCATCATGAAAAAGCAGGAATGTTTTTGTTTGGTTATTATTGGCTTTTTTCAAATTACTTAAACCTAGCAGTAGGTAAGCGACTCGAAGGTGAAGATTCAAGCTCTGATGTTAAACTAGCTTTGGATTACGCCCTTGATGGCTTGAAGTTAGAGGCCCAAATAACACCTATTCGAATTGCAGAGTATGGAGACGAGTTTGAGCTAACTACTCTGGATAGCTTACTCAAAGTTTGGGGCCTAGCTGCATACTATAACTTTGAAGAGCCGTTAAAGTGGCTTCCTAAATTTATTATGCCTCATTTAGCAAATGAAGATGCCTCTTGGCAGCTCCGTGATAATGATAATTGCTTCGCAGAATTTGCTTTGTTATTGATCAAAGCATCAATTAGTGGCGAGTGGCCGAAACAATTTAACGAGAAATCTTTAGGAGGTTTTGCACCTTTAATTGCTAAAGTCACTGATCAAGTGGAATTCAATAAGTTTTTACCTGAGTATTTAGACTTTCGTTGGGCAAACTCATTTGGTTGGGATCACGTTAATGCTAAGAGAAAGCGCTCAACAGGTGAAGAGGGATCTGTATTTGGTGGTCTCTGGTGGGGCGTAATGATTCCATTCGAGTTGTATATACTAAAGAGTGTTTTTGAGTCTACCTCAGGTGGAACAATACATTTCGACACAGATCATCCCGCTTTTGTGTTTAGTGAGTCTTTGCTTTCTTCATGTCAACATGGTGGTGTTACAGAGGAAACGGATTTTACTACAAGATTAAAGTCTATTGCTGAAGATGAGTTTGGAATAGGGTGGGACGTTGGGTTAATTGCATCGGAATAAAAATTAACAAGAACACACAATAGACATCCATAATTAATTGCTGCTTTTTCAGCCTCCTACTAAACTTGTTTTATAGCGAGTTGTTGGAGGTAGTCATGCCTAGACCCCGTAGTACGTTAATTTCCAGCACACA
>NZ_WINH01000005.1 GCF_010993985.1 Paraferrimonas sp. SM1919
CAAGTAAACGCTCTAACAAGCGCAGGCACATGGACAAAATTTCCGCTGCGCTCCAATTTTTCCTGTGCTGCGAGCGTAAGGAAAGTCTTATTATTTATAAGGGTAGGGAATCTTAATGGAGCTTAAGAACCAACAGCATAGTCATTTATTGAAAGAAAGCGCTTTTGAGGGCTCAATCTTAAAAGCTTTCTATGTGCTATTTCTATTCATTATGTCTGGTTTGGTTTATTTTTTTGGATTCTTTAAATATGAATTTGAGGAAGTAACTGAATCGTTACTGCAGCAAAAGTCTTCTGAAGTATTCATCTGTGATAGGAAAATTGACAAAGACACGTTCTTTGTGGCTTTTGAACAAAGGACAAAGTTTAAGACTTCAGGTAGTCATCCAACTAGCGCTTATCAGGCAAGGTTAGAAACTAATTCAGAAGAGTTTATATTCTATTTACATCAAGATTCACGCAAAACTGAACTATTCTGGGTGTATCAACATGATAATAATTACCAGAGTTCAGCACATTATTATATTAAATCTAAAGCCCTTGCAGCTTTGGCAGAAGCTTTCTGCAGCTAAAGGTCACCCCCCTCCAGTTTATTTTCCCTTCGAATGAGATAGGTCTGTTGAGCCTAAAAAGCAGCGTACCTCTTTACGGAAATTTAACTAGTTTTATAGAGAAAAATTTAAACCTTTCTCTGAAATAAATTTATACTTTATTTCAACAGTTTAAAATGACATATTATTTGTAAGTTAAATTTTGTGCGGAAGTTTATCGAGCTTCCGCTTAATAAGCTGTTAAGTTTCCGTGTGACAAGGAGGAAATAGAGTGGAGCAAGCAGAAATAAATCAATGCGAATGGGGGAATCCTGAAAACTGGAGTGGCCCAAAATGGTTGGGTGTTTATTTTAGTAAGAAAGATTCCCGTATCTGGGTGCCCAAGCCAGTTGCATACACTGGGTGGACATTAAATTTAGCGCATTCCTCCGGCGTAGCCTGTTTATTTACTATGTTCGGGTTAGCGCTACTGGCAGCGGTTGCTGCTGGAAGGTATTTTTGAGGCGTTATACGCACCAGCATTGTTGCTAACCCCTAGTCGTAAGGAATACACGCTTGACTAAAAAAGAAAGAGAAAAAGCATGATTAGTAAAAAAGCTACTAGATGCTATTGAGAATAGAAATTTAGCTGTATTTGCTGGGGCAGGATTGTCTATACCTGCAGGGTACGTAAATTGGAAGCAGTTATTGCAGCCCATCGCTGACGAGTTCACTGCTGTAGGACAAATTTTCCGCTGCGCTCAAAATTTGCCACAGTGCAAGGCCTTACCTTTCAAACCGTAAATTACTTTTGCTCATAAATTAGCTGGTCACTTTGTTCAAAGAATCAAAGGCCGTGCTGCTTTGAGGAAGAACACGGCGAATAACAATTTATCAGTGATTATTACTCAACCACCAGCTGTTGTCTTTCCACGAGAAAATCAAAGGTTAATTCGAATAACCCTTTGCCATCGACTTGAGCGTGCCAGGCACCATGGCCGTAACCTTCTAGAGTTGCCAGTGTACTATGCACCCCTAAGTCGTTATAGATGTCTTGCAGTTCAAGGGCCTCTGCATAAGGAGTGACAGGGTCCTCGGCAGTACCGTGGGCCATAAACAGTTCAGGATCGTTACTGTCATAACGGTTGATGCCATAAACCCCTTCAAAGACATCCAATTTGATGTTTGAACCCCAAAAATACACCATAGAGTTCACTTTGTAGCTTTGATCTGTATTGGCTGTTGCTAGGGTAGGGTCGTCATTAATCGATATTTCATCTCTAAAATCTTCAAGTTCAGAAATACCTAAGGCGATGGTAGTAATCGAGCCTGCTGAGGCACCACCTACGGTGATGTAATCGGTATTGATATTGTAATCAGTGCTATTGGCCACTAGCCAACGCAGGGCGGCTTTGGCATCTCGTTGGGCGGTGTACATGGCCGTGGCTTGCATCACTTCATCTGCACTTTGGGCAGCCTGTAAAGCATGTTCAATCCACTCGGTAGGCGCAATACCTTGATAGTAGTTGAGTAATTGCTCTGGGCTCATGCCTTGAATCACACCTAAATCTTCTGCCGTTCGGTAATCAATGGAGGCAAACACCCAGCCTCTTGCAGCAAAATAATTGCCCATTTCAACAATTTCAGGCTTGGTTTTAGTGCCACCTTTAAAGCCACCACCATGGATAAACATAAAGAGTGGCCGATTAGTACTGTCATTGTTAGGGTAATACACATCAAGCAACTGCGGCATCGCAACAGGGCTGGTGCTGCTGGTGTTATGGGTTAAGCCTTCGGCATAGGTAATGTCATATTGGGTTAGTACTGAGTAAGTCGAGTCGGCCTTAATGACAGGAATGCCGTTGTCTGTCACTGGTGGAACTGGAGTGGGTGTTGTATCGGTTTGCTGTTCTTGTTCACCGCAGCCAAGGGTGAATAATGAAAACCCAAGAATGAGGGCTGCCGTTAAAGTATTGTTTTTCATGGAGGATGTTCTTCTTATTTTACTGCAAGGTCGTAACAAATAAAACGACTTACTTTTGAATTGGTTGACTAAGGAGACCAATTTTATTTACATGTTAGACGCTAATGATTACCAGATACGCTTTATAGAAAATAGTCTTTTTAGGGACAATGTAATTTTTATCTAAAAATAATTGCGCTATCTTGGTTTATATCATAATAAATTACGCGATTGATTACCCAGTTAAGGGACAGGATCACCTACAATGTCTTTGAATGTAGCTTTCTAAGGAATGCTTTAGCTTTTGGCTTGATAAAGATATCTCTTTGTTGAAACTATCAATAGGGATCACTAATTCATCATCTTCTGCAAGGAAGATGACGGCATTTACTGATTCAATACACAAGCAGCTATGGCCATTAATTTCAGACATGGTATTGGCTAATGCAAGAATATCTTTAGTCAAAAGCATCTTAGCCTCTCCAAGATTAGAAAATATACCCTCTATTTCAAACATAGCAGAGGCTAGCTTGCTAGCAATGTAAAGGTGTCAGGTAGGAGCAGTATTACCTTGTGGTGATATCTGCTCCGTTAAAATTAATGCCATTAGTTACAAAAACTGGCATTATTTTTATTACCTTAGGTGATGTTATTTTCTATAACTAACACTGACTATTGCTGTATGTTGTATGCAGGGTCGTGTTCTTCCATTATTGAGCTTGCAATGGCCTTAAGGTTTGTTTGATAGCCGCTGTCATAAGGATAACTTTCAAGATCAACCCCATATATAGCGTTTAACCATATTAATTCTGATAAATCTTTAATCATATTACCTGCATGGCCTTTGCTATCTACAAACAATGAGGTTTCTTCTGGGCCTGTTAACGCAGTTATATCCGGTAAGTCACCTGTTTCAAACAAGGTTCGTAGCTCGAAGGCCGCCTGACCGTATGGTATAGAAAAAATATCGACATCAGGATAAAGCGCGCGCAATGAATCAATAAAAGGAAGCCATTCACCCTCATAGTCCCAAACGTTGGCATAACTATCTGCATCGGCATAGTCTGCTGGAAAGTCAGGCCAGGGTAGACCGATAAAGAACTTGGTATTGGGGTTTTTCGATAATGCATAATCAAACCATAGTTGGTAGCCTTCAGTTGTTGGGTAGCTGCCTTCGTACGTCATGCCGAACAGCTCAATATTACCAGTGTCGAGCACTGCTTGAATATTGCTGCGATGTTCTTCATCTTGCCACAATGCCATTGGCGCTCCAGTCTCTCCTCCTGAAAACTCAACGACTTGAGTATGCCCCAGAATACCCGCGTTACTGGCGTGGAAGGGCAGTTGCTCAGCAATAGGGCGAAAGAAACTGTGCCCCATTAGCATAGTGTTAAAGCCTTGAGCAGTTTCTGGTACAAAAGGATGGGGAGGAGTTGTGGCTAAAACAGTGTTTAAGAAATTATCTACTCTGTCATTAACAGGGTTATTTCTATTGGTTTCAACATGGTCCCCAGTTGGTGATAGGTCGAACAGGTGGGGACTATTGATTTGGTTATCAATTGCTTTACGAAGATCATCATACATCCACGCACAATTACTTAAACCAGCGGCTTGGGCTTGAGCTATTGTGGAATTACCGCCGCCACAGGCAGGATCAAGCTCGCCGATAATGAACATGCTTGGCACTTCGGTTAAACCATTGTTGATTTTTGCTTCTGGGTAAATACCGAGACCTTCATAGTCAAAACCTATTTTTGCCATGCCATCATTACGAAGATCACCGCCATTAAATACATAGGGCTCTTGACCGACTAGTGCATCGAACATGTCAAATACTCGAGGTGGAACAAAAGTCCAAGAGTCAGCAATGATACCAGTTAATGCTACACCTTCTTCTAAATAGGCCTGAGCCATATTAAAAACACCAATTGAGCCGGCACTGGTTCCGTGGGCAAATACATGGCTAGTAGGGAAGTGGTTAACTGTATAATCCACAGCTGCCATGTTTGCTTGTAAACCATTAACTTGGCCTCCATTAGGGTTATTCAAGTAAGGCGCGCCCCTACCGGAATACAAATCATGGTCACATAGAGAGCCAAATACGATTCGGTAGCCCTCCTGAATTCGTCTGGTTAGGGTGGAGCGCACAATCGTGCCATCAACCGAGTGGGTATTAGCAACTAAATGCAGATCAATAAAATCGTCGAAGGTTTCTTCATGATTCCAGGTATGCTTGGTTAGGTTTTTGACTGCTTGGTAATAACCATCCTCTTCAAACCAACCATAACCGCCGCCATGTAAATAGATCCATAACGGCGCTTGTGCTCCAGGATTGTTGGCGGGTTCCATGACCATAAAGGTATAGTTACCTGATAGACCGCAACTATAAGCCTGGTTTCTGTAAAAATTAAGTTCAAAAGAGTCGTTATTGAAATTTAGTACTCTAGACTCAACAAGTGCAATTTGTTCTGTAGTTCGATCAACAACTAAATCTTGGGGTTCAGATGGGTCTAAAGATGCAACGAACTCGGCAAAGTAATGCATAATTTCACCGTCATTCGTCCAATTATGTTTTTCATCTTTGAAATCGCCCCACATATCCACATAACGGACAATATTGTCATCGATTCCTAATTCTTGGTACTTAACAATCACAGGATCAACATAGACAGGGTTGTGGTTATCATCATCGTCAAAATCTGGCCCATAGACCAAATAGGTCATAGGGCTATTAACGGTAACGTCATTGACAGGATCCCAAGTGTCTATGTTTTCCCATGCAGGCTCAGGCAAAGCGTTGTACATATAAATCCCTTGAATGGAAGGGTGATTACTGTGGGCAAGTCGCCAGCTAACAATCGAACCTCGGGAACGTCCACCAATCACAATATGATTGGGATCTAAGTTATAGGCAGCCGCATTGGCTCTGATCCAATCAAAAGCAAGTTGAGCGTCGGCAGCCCCAATAGTTACCTGTTCAGGAGTACCAATGTTTTCAAACGATTCCCAACTCACAGCTGCATAACCGGATTGAGCAATAGTATCTAGCTGCTTTTCAGACATATCATTAGCAGTAGAGCCATTACTGTGAGCAAATAAATAGATAGGGGCAGGCTTACTTTGATCATAGGGCATATGAATGTTAAGCCACTGTCTATTAGGGTCATCTGCGCCATAGACGATGCCAGTGTAATCCCACTGCTCGTTAAGTTCGGTTGCAGGGGAAGTAATAACGACTTCTACACTTGCTGAAGTTTCGCCGCCCGTACCTGAACAAGAAAGGCTATAGATTTTAGAACCAGACTCTGCTGCAGCAATTTGCTCATTACCTGATGAGCTTTTACTGCCATTCCAATCTCCCGAAGCGGTACATGAATCTGCATCACTTGCGGACCAGCTAAGAGTAAATTCTGAATTAGCTGTGCTCACAGATGTTGAAGCTGTGAAAGAGATGACTGGTGCGACAGTGTTACTGGTGGGCGCTGAGGGGGTGTTATTTCCACAAGCCGCTAATAAGAAAGTTATGGTTAATGATGCAAAGCATTGTTGTTTGCTGCGTCCCTTCATTGAAATACCTTTTGAAATACATACGCCTTAATACCTATTGAAACGCAAGACACATGCTTTGGTTGACAGGGATTTAGAAATTAAATTAGTTAATCGATTTAAAGTCTTTGAAAGATGATTGTTCAGCTACTTGATTGATGATTGTCGACAATGAATTCATTTTAAGGTTGTTATTTGCTCAAAAGTTGATAAATTGTCGACAATGTTTAATTTTTGTTATCGATAATTATGATTAAAGGTGACACGTCTTCCATGGCTGAACTCTGCTTTGTTTCTTTGCGAGACGCCATCGTAGAGGGCAAAGTAAAGCAGGGCAGTAAGCTCAGTGAGACTAAAATTGCTGAGCAGTATCAAGTCTCGAGAGCGGTAGTGCGCGATGCCATTGCTAAATTGGAAGTGTGCCGTTTGGTCGAACGTAAACCTAACATTGGCGCAAAAGTGATCAGTTTAAATGAGGCTTCTTTGAACGAGCTTTATCAAGTACGCAGTGCCTTAGAAGCTTTAGCGGCTCGATTAGCGGCAAATAATATGACCAAGCAGCAGCGCCAGCAATTAATCTCATTACTTGATTCACAGAAGTCGGTTGTTCGTTCTAATAATTATTACCAAGAAGCGGGTGATGTGGACTTTCATTATCATATTATCACTGGTAGTAATAACCAATCACTGGTCGACCTGTTATTAGGCAGTATTTATTACTTAGTTCGTATGTATCGAGTGCAATTGGGCATGACAGGACCAAGGGTTTCCAATGCCTATTTTGAACACCAGCAAATTGCCATGGCCATTGAGCGTCAAGATGGCGAACTGGCAGAAATGCTGATGCGTAGACACATTCAATATTCGATGCAAACCATCATAGATAAGTTTGCTGCTAATTCTATTAGCCAACTTCAGCTTTAGCGCTAATACAAGTATCCAAAATTTAAGGAAAAATGATGACTCCAGGTAAGAAGTTTCGTGAAGCATTAAAGGCCAATAGCCCATTAAAAGTGGTGGGTACCATTAATGCCTACAGCGCCATTATGGCGAAAAAGATTGGTCACCAAGCCATATATTTGTCAGGTGGTGGGGTTGCCAATGCCTCTTACGGTTTACCTGATTTGGGTATGACTAGCTTGAATGACGTTATTGCGGATGTGCAGCGTATTACCAGTGCCTGTGACTTACCATTAATGGTGGACATTGATACTGGTTGGGGTGGCGCGTTTAACATTGCTAAAACCATTAAAGATATGGAAAAAGCCGGTGCTGCAGCAGTACACATTGAAGATCAGGTTGCGCAAAAGCGTTGTGGCCATCGCCCCAATAAAGAAATTGTTTCAACGGCGGAAATGGTTGACCGCATTACTGCGGCAGTGGATGCCAGAACGGACAGTGATTTTTTCATTATGGCCCGTACCGATGCTTTTTCTAACGAGGGTTTAGCGGCGGCGATCAGCCGTGCTCAAGCTTATGTGGCGGCCGGTGCCGATGGTATTTTTGCCGAAGCCATTCAAACCAAACAAGATTACCAAGAGTTTTGCAGCGCGCTAGATGTGCCTGTTTTAGCAAACATCACCGAGTTTGGTAAGACCGAACTGCATAACTGTAAAGATTTAGCCCAGTGGGGAGTAGCTATGGTGCTGTACCCACTCAGTGCGTTCCGTGCCATGAATAAAGCGGCGGAGCTGGTGTATCGCTCGATTTTAGAAAATGGCGATCAAAAGGCCGTCATTGACACCATGCAAACCCGTATGGAGCTATACGATTACCTGGGCTACCACGAATACGAACAAAAGCTAGATGCACTGTTTGCTGCTGGCAAAAACAAATAAAAACAAAGGGATTAACAATGGTTGATAAAAAACTCGGTGGCGCAGGCTTACGTGGCCAAAGCGCAGGTGAAACCAAACTATGTACCGTAGGAAAATCAGGCTCTGGCCTGACTTACTGTGGCTATGATGTGTCAGATCTTGCTGACAACGCAACATTTGAAGAAGTGGCCTACTTACTGTTTAATGGTGAACTGCCAAACGCACAGCAACTGAGCGAGTATAAGCAAACACTAAATAGTCTGCGTGATTTACCACAACCACTAAAAGAAGTACTTAAGCTTATTCCTAAAGATGCCCACCCGATGGATGTGATGCGCACCGGTTGTTCATTCCTAGGGAACCTTGAGCCAGAGAATCATTTTGATGACCAACAACTGGCTGCTAACCGTTTACTGGCAGCGTTTCCTGCGATCATGTGTTACTGGTACCGTTACAGCCATGAAGGGCTAGAGATTGACTGCATTAGCGATGAGGATTCCATCGCCGGTCATTTCCTATTTATGCTAACGGGTAACGTGCCTTCAGAGCTGCACCGTAAGGTAATGGACGTATCGTTAATTCTGTACGCCGAGCACGAGTTTAATGCCTCTACCTTTACCGCGCGTGTGTGTGCCTCAACCCTATCTGACATGTTCTCTTGTATTACCGGTGCTATTGGTTCGTTACGTGGGCCGCTGCACGGTGGTGCCAACGAAGCCGCCATGGATATGATCCAAAAGTTTACCTCGCCAGAAGATGCCAAAACCCAAATGGCAGGCATGTTAGAGCGTAAAGAGAAGATCATGGGCTTTGGCCATGCCATTTACCGTGAGTCGGATCCGCGCAATGTGATCATTAAAAAGTGGTCGAAATTATTGTCTGAAGAGTTTGGCGATTCATCACTGTACGACATTTCAGTGGCTTGTGAGCAATACATGTGGGACACCAAAAAGCTGTTCTGTAATGCTGACTTCTTCCATGCATCGGCTTATCACTTTATGGGCATTCCAACTAAGTTGTTCACGCCAATTTTCGTGTGTTCACGCTTAACGGGCTGGTCTGCACATGTGATGGAGCAACGCAGCAACAACCGTATTATCCGTCCAAGTGCCGATTACATTGGCAGTGAGCCCCGTAAGGTTCAGCCAATCGAGAATCGTTAAACATCAGCTTTGATATAGGGGCAGCATAGGCTGCCTATAATCGTTTTAAGGAAGTATCAAAAGGTTGTGAAAGTTATGGATAATCAACAATTTTTAAAAACACTGCCAAACTCGGGTAAGCAATACTTTGATGTTGCTGCGGCAGTGGATTCTATTGAAGCGGGCGCCTTTGCCAAAATGCCCTATAGCCTGCGTGTATTTGCCGAGAACCTAGTCCGTAAAGCACCAAAAGATGAATTACAGGTTTGCCTGCAACAGCTTATTGGTCAAAAAACCGAGCGCGATTTTCCATGGTTTCCAGCCCGCGTGGTATGTCACGATATCCTTGGGCAGACCGCGTTAGTTGATCTTGCCGGCCTACGTGATGCCATTGCTGCCGAAGGAGGCGATCCATCTAAAGTAAACCCAGTAGTCCCTACCCAGCTTATTGTGGATCATTCTTTAGCGGTTGAACACGGCGGTGATGAAGCCGATGCCTTTGATAAAAACCGTGCCATTGAAGAGCGCCGTAATAAAGACAGATTTGATTTTATTAACTGGTGTAAAACCGCCTTTGATAACGTGGATGTGATCCCACCGGGCAATGGTATTTTGCATCAAATTAACCTTGAGAAAATGTCGCCGGTAGTACAGCTGCAAAATGATATTGCCTTTGCTGATACCTTAGTAGGTACGGATTCCCATACACCAATGGTGGATGCCCTGGGGGTGATCTCCATTGGTGTTGGTGGCCTAGAAGCAGAAAGCGTGATGCTGGGGCGTGCCAGTTATATGCGCGTACCAGAAATTATTGGTGTTGAAGTAGTAGGTAAAGCCAAGCCGGGTATTACTGCGACTGACATTGTGCTGCAGTTAACCGAATACCTGCGTAATCAAAAAGTAGTCGGCAGTTATATAGAGTTCTTTGGTGAAGGGGTAGCCAACCTAACACTGGGCGACCGTGCCACTATTTCTAACATGACACCAGAATACGGCGCGACTGCTGCCATGTTCTCTATTGATAGCAATACTTTGGATTACCTTGCATTGACCGGTCGCGCGCCTGAGCAAATTAAACTGGTGGAAGAATACGCCAAAGCCAATGGTTTATGGTCTGATACCTTAACGCAAGTGAACTACCAACGTACATTAAAGTTTGATTTATCGATAGTTGAGCGCAATCTTGCTGGCCCTTCAACACCGCATAACCGTTTACCTGTCAAGGACTTAGTAAAACGAGGTATCGCTAAGGAGCAAGCTGAAATAGGTGATGGCATGCCAGATGGGGCGGTGATCATTGCGGCTATTACCAGCTGTACCAATACTTCAAACCCTCGCAATATGATCGCGGCGGGTTTATTCGCACGGCATGCGGTGGCCAAAGGTTTAATCAAAAAAGATTGGGTGAAAACCTCTTTAGCGCCAGGTTCTAAGGCGGTAGAACATTATCTGAAACAGGCTAACTTACTAGAGCCGCTTGAAAAACTCGGCTTTGGTATTGTTGCCTTTGCTTGTACATCCTGTAACGGTATGAGCGGCGCCATTAAGCCAGAGATCAAACAAGAGATCGAAGCCAAAGATCTGTACACCACTGCAGTATTATCGGGTAACCGTAACTTTGATGGCCGCATTCACCCCCATGCTTCCCAAGCGTTTTTAGCCTCGCCGCCACTGGTGATCGCCTATGCCTTAGCCGGCTCGATTCGTATTGATATTGAGTCGCAGCCATTGGGGCTTGATAAAGACGGTAAACCTGTATACCTAAAAGAGTTATGGCCAGCGGATGCCGAGATTGATGCCATTATTAAATCCAGTGTGCTGCCGGAACACTTTAACAAGGTGTACCAACCCATGTTTGATATCAAGGTAGATTACGGCAATAGCGATTCTAACCTCTACAACTGGCGCGAGATGAGTACTTATATTCGGCGCCCGCCATATTGGCAAGGTGCGCTTGCCAATAGACCTGCACTAAAAGGTATGCGCCCATTGGCAATATTGGGTGACAACATTACTACGGATCACTTATCGCCATCGAACGCCATTCAAGCTCACTCTGCTGCAGGTGAATACCTGGCCAAAATGGGCTTACCAGAAGAAGACTTTAACAGTTATGCCACCCACAGGGGCGATCACTTAACGGCCCAACGTGCCACTTTTGCCAACCCTAAATTAATCAATGAAATGGTTAGGGATGAGTTCGGTGATATGGTGCAAGGTTCGCTTACCATGATTCAGCCTGAGGCAATAAAAGCACGGATGTGGGAAGCCATTGAAACCTACATGCAGCGCAAACAACCGTTAATTGTGGTGGCCGGTAAAGACTATGGCCAGGGCTCGAGCCGCGACTGGGCCGCCAAAGGTGTGCGCCTTGCGGGTGTCGAAGTGGTGTTGGCCGAAGGCTTTGAGCGCATTCACCGTACCAACCTTATTGGTATGGGGGTATTGCCGCTAGAGTTTATTAATGATGACCGATTATCTCTAGGGTTAAACGGCACCGAGACCTACAGCGTTGAAGGTGAAGTCTCCCCTGGTGCTATTTTACAGGTAAACATTACTAGAGCTGACGGCACCACAGTAACCATTGATGCCAAGTGTCGTGTTGATACCTTTGAAGAAGCTGATACCTACTGTGCAGGCGGTGTACTGCAACGTTTTGCCAAGGAGTTTTTGGCTAATAATACTGACAATTTGGAGGTTACTGATGGCTAATATTGTCAGCACATTAAAGGTAAAGGCCACCTATATGCGCGGCGGCACCAGCAAAGGGGTATTTTTCAATATTGATGATTTACCCCATCAAGCCGCGGTAGCAGGGGCGTACCGTGATAACTTTTTATTACGTGTAGTAGGCAGTCCAGACAGCTATGGTAAACATACCGATGGCATGGGCGGCGCCACATCAAGCACATCCAAAGCGGTATTGGTAGCCAAGTCGGCATCGCCCGAGCACGATGTTGATTACTACTTTGGCCAAGTTGCTATTGATAAAGCCTTTGTCGATTGGACTGGTAACTGCGGCAACTTAACCGCTGCAGTCGGCGCGTTTGCAATTCATGAGGGCTTAGTGGCAGATGTGCCTGAAAATGGCATCGCTACCGTGCGTATTTGGCAGCGTAATATTGATAAAACCTTGGTGGTGCATGTGCCTATGCAAAACGGCGAGGTGCTCGAGCAGGGGGATTACACCATTGCGGGGGTGGATCATTGCTACGCCCGCATTAATGTCGATTTTATCGATCCTGCTGAAGGTGCAGTGCTACCGACGGCTAACCTAACTGACACCATTGAGGTTGAAGGTGTAGGCAGCCTTGAAGTCAGCTTAATTAACGCTGGTATTGCTACCGTATTCTTTAATGCCCAATGCCTTGGCTTAACGGCGACCGAACTGCAAGATGCGGTGAATAATAATCCTCAGCTATTAACCAAACTGGAAGCCATTCGCGCTGCTGGGGCGGTTAAAATGGGCTTGATTAATGATGTAAGTGAGGCGGCAACCCGCGCACACACCCCTAAGGTGGCATGGGTGTCATCACCGTGTGATTACACCGCATCTAGTGGTGAAACCATTAAAGGCAACAGCATTAATTTAAATGTGCGTGCAATGTCTATGGGTAAACTGCACCACGCCATGATGGGCACCTGTGCGGTAGCCATTGCCTCTGCCGCGTCCATTAAAGGGACTTTAGTTGAACAGGCCTGTGCTGCCAACCAAACCGAGTTCACCTTTGGTCACCCCTCAGGCACCATGGTGCTGGATGCAGCATCTCAATGCATTGAGGGTACTTGGCAGGTGCAACGGGTCACCATGGGCCGCTCCGCTAGGGTGCTTATGGAAGGGCGGGTGCATTGTCCGGCGGATATTTAGCTTAGATCCTAATAAAGCAGGAAATCCTGCTTTATTTTGCTTTATGAAAAATCATAAACCCATTGCAGGTTAATATTTGTTCGTAAGAATTGATGCTTACAAGAATTGCAACTGGTTGAAACTTGAGCGATATTGGTAGGGTATTTATATTATTTATGGGTTGTTTAATTTTAGTTGAATAAGGAGAATTCATGGGTGTTATTGAACTTATGGTGTTTTTACTCTTGTGGTTAATGCCATTAGTGCTTATCGGGCGATCAAAAAAAACGCAAGGGGTTGAGAAAGTAGGTTGGATGCTTGCAATGGTGTTTGTTTCTTGGTTTGCTTGGGTACTGTATATGTTTGTTGCACCTATATATATTCCCAAATCCGAAACAAGCTCTTCTAATTAATCGCATTAGCTCTTTAGGCGCATTTTTAAGGGCTGCAGTTTCCCTTAAGCCCTTGCAACTTTTTCAATAGCCACAGAATAGCTAACATCCAATAGCGATATATAGACGTAACCCACTATTACAATAATTACACGGACGTGCTCATGAAGTCACCTAATACCCACATTACAAAATCGTTATCCAAAACAATGACCGCCGCTGTCATTGGTGCCAGTCTACTTACCTCAATGCTACCTACCTATGCGGCTGACCGAATTACCGGCCATCACTTTGCGACCCGTTCTGAGGTGATTGCTCAACATGGCATGGCGGCCACCTCGCAGCCTTTGGCCACACAAGTAGCGCTGGATATTTTAAAGCAGGGTGGCAGCGCAGTAGATGCGGCCATTGCCGCCAATGCCATGTTAGGGCTGGTGGAGCCTACCGGTTGTGGCATTGGTGGCGACTTATACGCCATTGTGTGGGATGCCAAAACGCAACAGCTGCATGGATTAAATGCCTCAGGGCGCTCGCCGGCATCGTTAACTAAAGAATATTTTACCAAACAGGGAATGGATAAGATCCCTGCCTATGGGCCATTACCTGTATCGGTTCCCGGCGCGGTAGATGGTTGGTTTGAGCTGCATAATAAATTTGGCAAGTTGCCAATGGAAAAGCTGTTAAACCCTGCCATTGAATATGCCGAGAATGGCTTTGGGGTGACTGAGCTTATTAGCTATTACATGAATAAAAGCGTTAATGTCCGTGGCCAGTATCCTAACTTTATCGATACTTTTATGCCAAATGGACAAATGCCACAAAAAGGTGAAATATTTAAAAACCCTGATTTAGCCAATACTTACCGAAAAATTGCCCAAGGTGGCCGGGATGCGTTTTATAAAGGCGAGATGGCACAAACCATGGCCAAGTATATGCAAGACAACGGCGGCTTTTTAACGGTAGAGGACTTAGCTAATCATAGCTCGGATTGGGTCGAACCTGTTTCAAGCAATTACCGTGGTTATGATGTATGGGAACTGCCACCGAATGGCCAAGGTATTGCCGCACTGCAAATTCTGAATGTGATGGAACAATTTGATGTTGCAGACATGGACCGCGACAGCAGCGAGTACATTCATTTATTTGTTGAGGCGAAAAAGCTGGCATTCGAAGACAGGGCTAAGTTTTACGCCGATATGGACTTTAATAATATCCCTGTCGCCGGACTAATTTCTAAGGAGTATGCAAAACAGCGTACTAAATTAATTGATTTTCGAAAGGCCGCCAAAAGCTATGAAGCGGGCAACCCTGCATTAAACGAAGGGGACACCATCTACCTAACCACGGCCGATAAAGACGGTAATATGGTGTCATTGATCCAAAGTAATTACCGCGGCATGGGTTCAGGCATGACACCTACCGGCTTGGGCTTTGTTCTGCAAAATCGTGGTGAACTGTTTACCCTTGAAGATAATCACTTTAATAGTTACCAGCCCAATAAGCGCCCATTCCATACCATTATTCCAGCGTTTGTGACTAAAGACGGTAAACCATGGCTGAGCTTTGGGGTAATGGGCGGCGCAACACAGCCGCAAATGCATGCCCAAATCGTTATGAACCTGATTGATTTTAATATGAATCTGCAAGAAGCCGGCGATGCGCCTCGTATTTTACACACCGGCTCATCGCAGCCGACCGGCGAAAAGATGACGACAGGTGGTGTTGTCAGCCTAGAAAATGGTTTCTCCGCTAAAACTAGACGTGATCTGGTACAAATGGGCCATAAGTTGCAACAGGCATCAGGACCCTACGGCGGTTATCAAGCCATCATGTATGACAGTAAAAATAAGGTTTACTTAGGTGCATCAGAAAGCCGTAAGGACGGCCAAGCAGCGGGTTATTAAGGTGCTAGTGTGCCCTGATAATAGGGCACAATATTTGGTTGAATTAAGCTACTTGCGCCAAATGTTTTCTTAAGTCATTAAATTCATTATCTTGATTAACAGTAAAAAGCGGATCTGTTTTCATTAGTGTTAAGCTTTGCTGTTTCGCTCGTTGCCAATCGTTATCGCTAAAGTGCTTTTTGAGTAAAGGAAAAATATGTTCTTCTTCATTTTTAAGATGTTGTAATTGTGAAGTAATAAATGCTTCTAATTGTTGAACGAGCACTTTTCTCTCAACGATTATATCAGCCATGATTTGCTTTAATGTCACCAATAGTTGTTGGGTTTGAGTTGCAAGTTTTTTATGTTGTTCAGCCAAAATATTGATTTCAGGAAAAGGATTTTTATCTAAATATAGTTGATAAAGTATGTCTTCCATGGGGTGGTGGCAGTGGTCACTATATGTATGCAAATATTCAATCGCATCAAGAATAACCCATAGTTTTACAGGTTCTTCTGCGGCTATCTTATCCAACTTGGTTGCAATTAAGTCCAACAATGTACGCATATTACGGTGGTCTAGATGTAAACGTTCTAACATGACTCCCTCCTTAATGCTTGGCTAACTTAAGTATAAGTATTGTAACTAGGAGCTGCTAGTGAAAGCTGGCTGTGATAAGTGCTTTATTGATTTGGAATAAGTTTGTGGTAAATATATCCAATGGAATGAACGTTAACCTGCTAAAGCGTCATATTTATCTGAACCTCAAAGCTTAAGTACTTTTGGGGTTACTGTTAAAGTTGCGACAAACATATTAAAATAGCGTCATGTTTCCCGACTGGCAATCTTGTGCACTATATTAAGACTTATCCCATATTTTTTATCGCTATTGTATTGTGTTTAACCCCTTTGATTACAGCCCCAATGGCACTGGTGTTAGGTATTGCTCTGGCGAGTTTTAATCAGATCCCTACTGACATTAATATTGGCAAATATACTAAGACATTACTGAGCTACTCTATTGTTGGCTTAGGCTTTGGTATTTCTGTAGAGCAAGCTATTACAGCCACCAGCGATAATTTTATGTTGATCGCGGGCTTTATTGTGATCTCGCTGGTGTTAGGGGTTGCTCTAGCACGGTTATTTGCCATTAATACCGAGCAGGGCTATTTAATAAGCGTGGGTAATGCCATATGTGGTGGTAGCGCCATTGCCGCGGTTGCGCCAGCGATGCGGGCTAAAGAAGATAATATTGCCATTGCCCTTGGGGTAGTGTTTGCCCTTAATTCGGTGGCTTTGTTTATCTTCCCGTTTATCGGCCACTTATTAGAATTAGACCAGGTCACCTTTGGCAAATGGGCAGCAATAGCAATCCATGATACTTCTTCTGTGGTGGCCGCAGGTGCCAGCTATGGTGAGCAAGCGCTATTAACGGCAACCACATTAAAACTCACCCGAGCATTGTGGATTGTGCCTTTGGTGCTGGTTAGCGCATTGATTTTCAATCGCCATGGCAACAATAAAGTCAGCATTCCTAGCTTTATTCTGCTGTTTATCCTAGCCATTATTGCAGCTGAGTATTTAACGGCGTTAAAGCCAGTTTTTGATGGGGTATTCTTAGTGGCCAAACAAACCTTAGTGGTGTGTTTACTGCTAATTGGTACCAGCCTTAGTTGGGGCAAACTCAAACAGGCCGGCCCTAGACCATTATTGTTTGGCACTACTTTGTGGTTGCTGATCTCTGTGACTTCTTTACTTTGGTTGTTGTATTTCTAATTTGGTGACCCAGTAATAACACCACTGCAAACGCCAATAAATGCACCACAGATTCTGCTAAGCCCTCTAGGTAGAAGCTGAGTCCCACCAGCTTTGCCAGCAAAATAATGAAAAATAGTTTTACCACTTAGTTATTCCATAAAGTTACTTTTAACCTTATTTTCTATGCTTTTTGTTATAAGTGTTAGTTCAAAAACTTATAACAAATAAAAAAGCCAGTTAAGAAACTGGCTTAATAATTTGAACAGTAAATTAACCTAAGGTCTTAATGTCTTTGCCAATGGGGGCAATCGCTAGTTTCGCTAACCGAATATGGGCCAGGGCAAAAGGAAGACCGATGACAGTAATGGCATAGCAAAAAGCATGAAATATATGTGCGATGAATAACCAAAACCCAGCGAAGATAAACCAAAGTACATTACCTAAGAAGCCTAAGGGACCGGTACCGATATCCCCGCGGCCATATAATAATTCCCTGGATTCACTGGTATGGCCAAAAGGCAGTAAAGCCTGATGTGCAATAGTAAAACATGCTCGGCCCCATGGAATGAAAATAATACTAATAAAGCATAATAAGCCGATAATCGCCCATGTAAACGCCATGACTAAACCACCGAATATCAACCAGATAATATTTGCAATTAATGCCATTAAAACAATCCGTTAATAATAGAAAACTTTATTTTGGCATAACCATGACGATTTAAATAGAGTAAAAGTGACATCAATATCTAAATATCAAAAGCTCAGGGTTGGCCTGAGCTTGAGAACGCTATCGAGACTCTTGCTTGTAAACTTTGCCATCGACCATAACAAAGTTAACTTTTTCTATGCGGCTAATGTCTTGTAGAGGATCACCCTCTAGGGCAATAATGTCAGCTAAAAAACCAGATTTAACTTGACCTAAATTATCCTGTTTCAACAATTGGGCTGAATTAATGGTTGCTGCTTGAATCGCTTGCAATGGCGTCATGCCAAATTTAACCATTCGACTAAATTGTTTAGGGTTATCGCCGTGGGGATAGATGGCGGCATCTGAACCAAACACCATTTTAACTCCGGCATTTACGGCACGATTGAAACTTAGACGTTGTGCTTCAGACACTTGTTTTTCTTTATCGATATTTTCTTTGGGGACGCCATTGGCAATACCAAATGCAAGGGTATATTCGGTATTATAAATATCACAGGAGAAAAATGTTCCGTTGGCGACAGCCAGCTGCAAAATTTCGTCATCAACAAACGAACAATGTTCAATTGAGTCAACCCCAGCTTTTATCGCAGCTTTCATCCCAGCAGCTCCATGGGCGTGGGCAGCAACGGGGAGGCCACGGAGTTTTCCCTCTGCGACGATGGCTTGCATTTCTTCGAAGGCTAATTGTTGTGCACCGACTTTGGTGCCCTTAGAAAATACGCCACCGGTAGCACACATCTTCAAAGAATTAGCACCGTATTTAATATTTTCACGAGCTTTGGCCCTTAATTCCCAAGGGCCATTGCCTACACCAGCGGCTTCTATATCAAGTTCAGGCGCATTAAAATTATCATCGCAATGGCCTCCGGTGATCCCTAGGGCATAACCAGAAGCCCAGATCCTTGGGCCTACAATAGTGCCGGCATAAATAGCATCTCTCAAACCAATTACACTGTAACCGCTGGCGCCAAGATCACGTACCGTGGTAAAGCCTGCGGCTAGGGTTTTTTGGGCGTTGGCTAGCGCAATGACCGTTTGCCTAGGAATGGAATAAGCCTTAGAAGCAAAAAAGTTATCCTCAGCGTTGCTTGATAGATGCACATGCATATCCATCAATCCTGGCAAAATAGTCTTAGTCGATAAATCAATGTATTGATCTGCTTGTGTAGCCGTAATAGAGGGGGTTGTGGTGACGGCTTCGATGATATTATCTTTAATCACAATACTGTGATCATGTAAGTAGTGGCCAGAGGTAACATCAAGAATTTTACCCGTTTTTATTAGGGTTGTTTGGGCAGAAGCAAAAGGTGCCAATAAAGCAAAATACAGTAGGGATTTTTTCATTATAAACTTAGGCATATTTATTATTAGGAACGAATTTTATCGTAAACAGTTTCTTAATATGCCTAAGTTTTCAAGGTAATGAAAGTTATTTCACTTTCCAGCTAACGGTCTGACCAGCATGGAAAGGTACAATAGGACGACCATTGGGTAAAATTATTTGTTCTGGTAATTGCCAGCTTTCTTTAACTAAAGTGATCTTTTGGCTATTACGCTCTAGACCATAAAAATCAGCACCATAGTGGGAAGCAAAACCTTCTAATTTATCAAGAGCACCAATTTCATCGAATATTTGCGCATACAGCTCAATGGCCCCCCAAGCAGAATAACAACCCGCACAACCACAGGCTGACTCTTTAGCCGATTTCTCATGGGGTGCAGAATCTGTACCTAAGAAAAATTTACTAGAGCCGGTTTTTACCGCTTGTTGTAGTGCCTGTTGATGGATATTTCTTTTTAAAACGGGCAGACAGAAGTTATGGGGGCGAACGCCGCCGACTAACAAATCATTTCTGTTTAATAACAAATGCTGGGGGGTGATAGTCGCCGCAATATTGGCTGGTGCAGCCATGACAAATTCAGCCGCGTCTTTAGTAGTGATATGTTCAAACACAATTTTTAAAGTAGGAAAATCTTTTACTACTTTTGACATATAACGATCAATAAAGACTTTTTCGCGGTCGAAAATATCGATATGTGACTCAGTGACTTCACCATGGACCAGTAATAACAGACCAACGTCTGCCATGGTTGCAAAAATAGGATAGAGTGCCTCAAGCGCTTTAACGGCGGCATCTGAGTTAGTTGTGGCGCCAGCAGGGTACAGCTTAGCAGCAACAACACCGGCAGCTTTAGCATCAATAATATCTTGCTTAGTGGTGTCATTGGTAAGGTAAATGGTCATTAATGGTTCAAAATCATTACCTTGGGGACGCGCTGCTAAAATACGTTGACGATACTGACTGGCAAGCTCAGCATTGGTTACCGGTGGCACCAAATTTGGCATAATAATACCACGCTTAAAAATTCGAGCTGTGGCAGGTACCGTTTCTCCAAGCATATCAGAGTCACGTAAGTGTAAGTGCCAGTCATCAGGTGCGGTAATGGTGATTTCGGTCATTATTGTTATCCTAGTTCTGATTTTGCGCTATTTTGCCTGAACTAGAGCGTTTCTGACAGCCCAAATCAATATTTTTGTTTTAGCTGGTCAAAATTTGACGGCATCGATAGTGCTTTGATAAGTGGCGATTAACTGCTGCTCATCTTTACCGAAGTTTTCTGGAGCGTTAATACCATCAAATAAAATAATTTCAGTATTGAGTCCAATAAACTCAAAGCTTTGGGAAACGGCTTCGAAAGCGGTAGCGGGACCACTGGGTAACATTGCTTTGGGAGAACCACTGGTGGCTACAATATAGACTTTTTTGTTTTTAAATTCTTCTCTTAGCAGTGCGTTGGGGCCTTGCTCGTTGTAAGAAAAGGTGATGCCGTTAACAATAATCTTATTTAAAAAAGCCACCATAACCGGGGAGGCATGATAATTGATTAGGGATGTGGCACAGATGATGATATCTGAATCTTTGAGCACATCGATATAATCTTGAGCATCACTCCAAAAATCCCCCATGTTATTACTATTAAGAATTTCACCTTCTAATTCGTCGTTCAGATCAATTTCGATGATCTGCTCTACACTGTGTCCTTGACTTTCTTTATCATTGACGAGTTTTTCAATGAGTACTTCGGCAAAAGCAGCACTATTCCCAGTCATCGATGCATTTAAAAAAGCCACATTGATCTTAGCCATTTTGTCCTCTAAGCATTTATTTAATGATATTTATAAATGTAGACCAGTGAAAAAATTAAACAAAGTTAGAATTAAAATGTAGAATATTAAGGATGTAATGGAATAACGGTTATTAAAATGATCCCAATTGAACAACAAATTGAAAGGTCAACACGGTCGCTCAGTGGATTAGGCCCACTGTTAATGCGCCTTTATCTTGCGCCGATTATGATCCAAGCAGGATGGAATAAGATCAGTAACTATGATTCAACAATCGCTTGGTTTGCCGAGGGCTTAGAAATCCCATTTGCAGAAGTTTTAGGACCAATAGCAATGGCAACAGAGTTTCTAGGTGGCATTTTGCTCCTTTTGGGGCTAGCAATCAGACTGATCACTCCACCTCTAATGATAACAATGTTAGTCGCAGCGGTTACGGTTCATTGGCAAAATGGATGGTTAGCCATTGCTGATGCCAGTTCTTGGTTGGCTAATGAACAGGTTCTGCAAGCCGCGGAAAAACTCGATAAAGCAAAATATCTTTTACAAGAACATGGTAATTATTCATGGCTCACAAGCTCAGGTAACTTTGTGGTGTTAAATAATGGTATAGAGTTTGCCATTACTTATTTTGTCATGCTGCTGAGCTTGTTTTTTACAGGTGGTGGGCGTTACTTCAGCATCGACCATTATCGTTTTTTAAAGCGCTAACCATGGAGGACTATGTCCTCCATTTGTTATTGTGATATCCAGCTATGACGAAGCAATGGCTTGTCATGTTGCTTAAGTTCAACCGTGTATTGTTTACCAATCTCAACTTCACCAACTCCTGCAGGAGTGCCAGTCATAATAATGTCGCCATCTTCTAGGGTCATAAAAGTTTTGATTTCAGAAACTATTTGTGACGGAGTTAGCATCATCATATGGCTGTGACCCTGCTGTTTTACAACATTATCGACAGTAAGGGTAAAACTAAAATCACTAAGGCTTGAAATTTCCACAAAGTCAGTAAAAAGAGCACTGCCATTGAAAGCTTTAGCACGCTCCCAAGGAAGTCCTTTCGATTTTAAACTCGCTTGTGTCTGTCTTAAGGTCAGATCTAATCCTAAGCCAGCTTGGGTAATTTCACCGTCTGATATTTTAAAACAAAGTTCTGTTTCATAATGGCATGCTTCTCCATTAAATTGACTGATTAAAGTGTCAGCAGCCGAACTCATGGGTTTACAAAATATCACCGTTTGTTCGGGCACTAAATTGTTCAGTTCTTTAATGTGCTCAAGGTAGTTACGGCCAATACAGATTATTTTAGGCATTTGCATTTCCCCAAAAAAAAGGCCAAGTGATACTTGGCCTTATAATCATTAATGTCAGCTTAAGCTTGCTCTTTTTCAGCCTTACTTAAAAAGTACTTAACTGATTTTTCAATGATTTCCAGAGCGGTCTTATCACAAGCTGGTAACTCTTCATCACACTCATTAATTGGCGTCACACGCTCGCCCCATTTAATCATCATTGCAGCAGAAGTTAATCCAGCACCAAAGGCACAAGTAAGAATGTTCTGGCCAGGCTTGATACGACCTTGCTCAAGGGCATCACATAATGCAATCGGCACGGTGGCTGCTGAGGTATTGCCGTAGTTTTCAATATTTTTGAATGCTTTTTCAGCTGGGATCTTCATCTTACTGATTAGGGTATCAATAATACGCACATTGGCTTGGTGTGGAATAACAATGTCAATGTCATCACTGGTCATATCCAGTTTAGTAAGCACCTTTTGTGAAAGGCCACCCATACCAGCAATCGCTCTTTTGAAGATCTCTCGGCCATCAAACTGTAAGAAGAAATCAAGAGACTCTGCATCTAAGCGATCCATTTGAGTACCGAAAGTGGTTTTCAGGATTTCACGACCTTCTGGATCATTATTAAGCTCATAAGCTTTTACCCCTACGTCTTGTTCAGTTGCTTCAACCACAACCGCACCAGCACCATCACCGAATAAAACTGCAGTATCGCGTCGTGACCAATCTAGGTAGAACGCAAGGCGTTCTGCACCAATTACCAGAATACGTTTATACTGGCCTGAGCGAATTTGCGCGGTGGCTAAACCCAGACCGTACAAAAAGCCAGAGCAGGCGGCATTAATGTCTAAAGCGGCACATTCTGCACCAATTTCAGCTTGAACTGTTGCGGCAATGTTAGGCACTAAAGTGTCTGGAGTGGCGGTGCCTAAAATAATCATGTCGATATCAGAACCTTTTAAGCCAGCACAGGCTAGGGCACGTTTGGCTGCTAGGGTAGCTAACGCAGATGTATCAACATGGGAAATATAACGTTGTTTAATACCAGTACGAGAGTATATCCACTCGTCATTAGTATCCATGAATGTGGCGAGGTCATGGTTGGTTAATGCGGCAGGCGGTAGGCATTTACCCCAACCAGTGATCATTGCATTTGGCATATTACTTCTCATTGTTAATTTTGCTGATCTCGCATCAATTTAATGATGGAATCTGCAGCATGTAAAATATGATTCTTTAAAAATTGTTTTGCTTCGGGGATATTTTTATCCTTACAAAGCTTGAATAATTCTCTGTGCTCTAACTCTGCTTGGGGCACGCCACCGGCTAACCCAAGTTGCAGTCGTATGTAACGATCACAACTGGTATTTAAGCCTTGAACCACCTCTAAAGTATAAGGCTGTTTTGCTGGTCTATACAAACAGGTGTGAAATTGAGTATTAAGTTCACTCCAAGTTGCGATGTCTTCACCTTCTTTAAAGGATTTTTCTAATCTCTCTAAACTAAGTTCAGCATCCGCGATATGTTCTTCACTAAAATAAGGTATGGCCTTTTCTAGTAAATCCGGTTCAATCATTGCTCTGAGGTTGAACAGCTCAGTAACTTGACCGATTGAAAGTAGAGATGTCGTCGCACCTTTATGAGCTTCGAAATCAACTAAACCTTCTGCTTCTAGTTGAACTAATGCCTCACGGATTGGAATACGACTTACATTTAATGCTTCAGCTAATGCTGATTGTCGTAAAGGCGTGCCAGCTGCAATCTCACCTGACAAAATTTGTTCGCGTAAAATGCTGGTAACCTGCTCCGTGCGGGTTTTATATACAATCGCTTTAGAAACATCCATAAAAGTATTACCAATAATTTTTAGCGGTATAGATTAGCCTTTATTTAATGATATTTAAAGGGTGAAACTGCGCTTACCAGTCAAAATTGTAAACTCGTATCCATATGCAGCTTGATACGACGACGCCAATATAACCAAAGCGACAAAATTGCAGCATTAATAAAAGCTAAAATCCACAAAAATTGGCTTAGGTCGAGGGCTAAAACTGACAATATAGCAATGGCAAAGATGCCGCTTAACAGCATCAAAACTGCATTAAACCAGTTTACCTGGGCAATAATAAATAGTCGCCTTTGCTTAGGGTTATAGGTTTGGATTAATGTCATCAGTTTAATTACAAAGATCCCGGCAAAGCCACTACAAAAAGCCAATGCAGTCAAAGTTAAAACTGCATTAGAGTTTGATTGTACAGCAACGGCTAGGGCAAATAAGGACAATATCTTGCCGGCAATACTGTAATTGAGTAATTGATGATGCTCGGGAATTAGATGACAGACCAATGCCGCCACAATAATGCCAAATGTAAAAATAATTAAGATTAAACTGACATCGCTTGGCCCTTGGCCGAATAACCAATGACTTAATAATGGCAGTTGGGTTAAAAGTGAAGCTCCAATGAACCAAAACCAGCTGGAACCTAGAATAAGCCACAGATTAATCGGCTTTATTTGCTGTGAGTGAGTCGTTTGTTGCAATTCTACTAAAGGCGCTGAGGGGGTTAATTGACGCGCATAAGTTAACCCAATTAATGCCGTCAGCACACAACAAAGGCCAACAATGACGCTAAAGAAAGCAAAATCCACTAATAAAGCCGCAGTTAAAGACCCAAGCAAAATTGCAATAAAAGTCGCCATTTCAACGTTAGCATTGGCTTGTAACAGTTTTTGTTCTGTGACTAGTTCTGGTAACCAAGCAAATTTTATCGGGCCAAATAAGGTTGATTGAACGCCCATAAAAAACAACAACAATAAGAGAACTTCTAATTGTTGGAATATCAAAAAAAATAAAGCAAGCGACATTATCCAAACCTCTAGCACTTTACAGATAACGATCACCCTATCTGGGGCCATTGGGGCTGCCCAGCGAGCCGCCCAATGGGAGAACAATAAGAAAGGTAATATAAAACTTATCGCTGCAATATTAAGGTAAAGTGCTGCTGTTTGGGGGGATGAAGTTAACTCCAAGGCAATGAGTAGCAACAGCGCATTTTTAAACAAATTGTCATTAAATGCACCTAAAAACATGACGTTAAAGTAGTGCTTAAAGTTTGCTGTTGTTACCGATTGGTTCATTTAATTACCTGTTAAGATTTGCCAATGTTGAGCACTAATTGGCATAATTGATAGTCTGCTGCCTTTTTTGACCAAAGGCATATCATTTAGTCTTGGGTCGGCTTTAATACTTGACAGTGGGATAATTTGTGTAAATTTTTTAACCAATTTAAAGTCTACCAATTGCCATCGAGGATTATCTTTAGTGCTTTTAGCATCATAATATTTACTATTTGGATCAAATTGACTTGGATCAGCATAGGCTTGGCTTACCACTTCAACGATACCAACGATTGCGGGCACTTTACAGCTAGAGTGATAGAAAAAAGCTTGATCACCAATTTGCATTTGGTCTCGCATCATATTTCTAGCTTGATAATTTCTCACCCCATCCCAAGCTTCTGTTTGATTTGGGCGGTTGCTAAGGTCATCGATGCTAAATGCATCAGGTTCAGATTTAATTAACCAATAATTCATGTTTTAACTCATTTGTTGATTTTATGTTTTATTTTAGCCAAAAAAAAGAATCGTTTTATGCGCAGTTCCTTTCAATCATTGAAAAATTTTAACTAATTAAAATAAAGGATTAAACTTCAACTTTCATTAAGGTAGGTCGTATTATTAATGAAATATTACCTTAATCTGTTTGTTGTAAGTGAAGTAAATATGAAAAAAAATAAAATTATCCTGTCAGCCCTTATTGGAACCAGTTTATTGGTTTCTGGTTGTTCTACCATCAACCCTTATACCGGTGAAGAGCAGCAATCTAAAGCTACCACCGGCAGCATTATTGGTGGCGTTGCTGGCGCGGTTATCGGGGTCGCATCATCAAGTAAGAAAGATCGTACTAAAGGGGCGCTTATTGGTGCAATCGCGGGTGCCGGTATTGGTGGTGGTATCGGTTATCAAATGGATGTGCAAGAAGCAAAATTACGTCAGGAATTAAAAGGAACGGGTGTCAGTGTTAGCCGTGTGGGTGAACAAATTATTTTAAATATGCCTAACAGTTTAACCTTTGCTGTTAATGGTAAAGAGTTGAATAGTTTTGCTTATAAAACCTTAGATAGTGTTGTTAAAGTTGCTACTGAATTCAAACAAACCAAGTTAAATATCATAGGTCATACAGATTCAACCGGGTCAAAGTCTTATAACCAAAGCCTATCTGAAGTTAGGGCGTACAAAGTTATGCAATATTTAGGACGTTCTTTACCAGGCAACCGTTTACATGCTGTTGGTATGGGCCCTCAGCAACCCCTTGCTTCTAATGATACAAAAGCAGGTCGAGCTCAAAACCGTCGCGTAGAGATCATCTTAAGTCCACTTTCATAAAGTCATTTTCTCATCGACTCATTTATGTCCCATTGGTTCGTCCAATGGGATTATTTATTTTATTCCCCCACCTAATAGACAATCGTCAATGCTCTCAATTTGTTTTTAATGTTTAGTAAGTAATAAGCTAATAAACTTCTATTTTAGCTTTGAATTCAGACCTATTTATTGGCTTGATAGCTTGAGAAGAGAGAGAACAATGAAAGTCTTAGTGCCTATTAAACGAGTCATTGATTATAACGTGAGTGTCAGGATCAAACCTGACCATAGTGATGTCGATTTAACAAACCTTAAAATGGCTATCAATCCATTTTGCGAGATAGCAGTAGAAGAAGCCGTGCGCTTAAAAGAGCAAGCTAAAGCCACCGAAATTATTGTCGTGTCTATCGGTAACAAAGCCTGCCAAGAACAATTGCGTGCCGCCCTAGCATTAGGTGCAGATCGGGCAATACATATTGAATCCGATTATCAACTCGAACCTTTGCATGTTGCAAAGCTACTAAAAACGGTGGTCGAGCAAGAGTCCCCTGGACTGGTGATTTTAGGTAAACAGGCCATCGATAATGATAATAATCAAACAGGCCAAATGTTAGCGGCTTTATTAGGTTATGGCCAAGGTACGTTTGCTTCTAAAGTCGATATTGTCGATGATGTGGTTCATGTTACCCGTGAAGTTGACGGTGGCTTGCAAACATTAGCGTTACCGCTGCCTGCAATTATTACCACTGACCTACGGTTAAACGAGCCGCGCTACGCTTCGTTACCAAACATTATGAAAGCCAAGCGTAAACCTATGGAAGTGGTGACTGCTGAAAGCTTTGGCGTTGACCTTGCACCTAGAGTCAAATTATTAAAGGTAACCCCACCAGCGAAAAGACAAGCGGGTATTATGGTTGAAAATGTTGCCCAATTAGTTGAAAAATTAAAAACGGAAGCAAAGGTGATCGCATGAGTGTTTTAGTTTATGCCGAACATGATAATCAACAATTAAAAGATGAAACATTGAAGCTTGTCGCCGCTGCCGTGCAGCTAGATGAGCAAGTACACGTTTTAGTTGCTGGTAGTGATTGTGAAGTTGTGGCGGCGAGTGCTGCCAAAATCAGTGGCGTTTCCAAAGTATTGCTGGCTGATGATATCAATTATAAACATCAACTTGCTGAAAATGTGTCTACATTAGTGCTAGAACTGGCCAGCGACTATCAGTATATCTTGGCAGCGGCCCTAACTACTGGTAAAAACTTTTTGCCTAGGGTGGCGGCTTTGTTGGATGTTTCAATGATTGCCGACATATCGGCAATTGAATCTACTGATACCTTTGTTCGTCCAATCTATGCAGGTAATGCATTTGCAACGGTTCAATCCATTGATCCCATCAAAGTATTAACGGTTCGAACTACTGCATTTGACAAAGCTGAACTCGGCAATAATGCACCCGTAGAAGCCATACAGATGAGTTGTGACGCTGGCTTATCGAGTCATATTGAAGATCAATTTACAAAGTCAGAACGTCCAGAGCTAGGTGCCGCTAAGATCATTATATCTGGTGGTCGTGGTATGCAAAATGGTGAAAATTTTGCCCTGCTTGAGGGCATAGCCGATAAACTTGGCGCCGCTATCGGTGCTTCTCGTGCGGCTGTTGATGCTGGTTTTGTCGCTAATGATATGCAGGTTGGGCAAACGGGAAAAATTGTCGCTCCCGATCTGTATATTGCGGTAGGAATTTCTGGTGCAATTCAACACCTAGCAGGTATGAAGGATTCTAAGGTCATTGTCGCGATTAATAAAGATCCTGATGCGCCCATATTCCAAATTGCTGATTATGGACTTGAAGCGGATCTTTTTAGTGCTTTACCTGAACTCGAAGCGGCCTTATAGCGGCATTGAAATAAAATAAGCGAGCGCCATTGGGCTCGCTTTATTTGTATCTAGACTTAATTGTTAAAATCATCGAAGGTAATGACATCAAATGTGTTAGCCACTGCGCCATCTACTGCGGCAATACTATAACGCATGTTGGCTTGCAGAGTAATCATTAAGGGGCCAATTGCGGCGGTTTTAGTGCCCGTTGGCGTCACGGTCACATAGTATTCGCCGGCATTAACTTCAATAAAACCAGATTGAGCTCTAAAAGGAACATCGGCTAGAGCAGGGCTTGCTTCACTGATATCCATAGATGGAGTGAGGTAAATATCTGCATTTCCTGCACTATAAGAGGCATGGATAATATTTAAAATCGCTGCCGTTGCGCGGGTTCGACCTTTATCGCTTACCAATACAGCAGCAATGTCGTTATTTGTAAAGCTACCCGTTGCCAGCACGGTATATGACATGCCATTTTCGACTTTAAGTGGCACGTCATCCAGTGCCAGAATTGAGTTATCAGAGGTTGCGGCGACATCCAAAGTGTATTCGCCAGCCGCTAACTCTGCGTATGCTGAGACAGCTTTAAAAGGGACATTATTGAAGGCTTTGATACTATTATTGACAATAATATCCACCTCAGGTGCGTCGGCCACGGCGTGTACAGCTCTCACGCCGGCCATCGCCATCTTATCAAATAGCTTCAGTGAAGTTCCGGCAACATGCGCATTCAGCACAACCGGGGAATCGCCACGATAGATATTTGGCACTGCCGCCAAGAAGTAGTCAAAATCAGCTGTCAGTTCAACCTCGGTGTCAAACAGTACGGTTTTATCTCCGGTTGCCGTGATGCGAATTTGATATGTGCCTGCCGTTAACTCCATTTGGCCTGTTGCATCTAAATAACCGGCGGTCACCGTTGGGGTCAGTACCGCAATGTCATCTCCTGGAGCAGAAACGTAAATATCAACAGTTGGAGCCCCTTCAGTGGCATGCAGAACTTGAACCCGGGCATAACCGCTGGCAATGTCTGTGATTGGGTTTTCAATAACTTTAAGGTTGAGAGTATCATTATTCACTGAGCCAACCGCGGCGACAATATAATGAGTGTCATCCTCAAGGGTCATATTTGTTGATAATACATTCGCCGTCGACATGTCTGCTAGCCTAGCATCAACGCCAATGTTATAGCTGCGTGCAGCAACATTAAGATTTCCTGATGTCATGGCAAAATCAAGGGCTTCGACTAAATTACCACCATCGGCGGTGATATTAACAGCTGGTGCGTCAGCACCGAGATGGATAACTTGAAGATTTGTAAAAGTGGTAGGGGGTGAAGTAGGGCTTGCGATATCGTCATTATCACTATGGTTGCAAGCTGCGATAGCGACTATCATAGTTGCAACTAGAATGGCCTGCTGAATGTTCATACTGACTCCTAAATCTATTTCGTCGTCAGCTTTGATACTGCCCATAGTGGCTAATAGATCACTTTATATCCTCTCTATCAGCCATTGACGACAGAACCTTTGCCCCTTATCTTTGAATTCGTGCTATTCTTGTGCAAATTTTTTGTTTACTTGCAATATGACTGTTTTAAGCAATTACCTGTTCCCACTTGGTTACAATGCCAGCGATTTACCACAAAAATTTACTTATCCATTTTATTACCAGCCTCACCCTAGCAGCATTTTAGCCAGTGAACAGTTAATGCAACATTTGCTGATTGACCCAATCTTGAGTCAGGAATTTACCAGTGGCAGCCCCCAATCTATTGGCAAGATGTTTGGGGTGTTGGTGGTTCAAGATAGCCAACAGCGTTTATATTACCTTAGGGCATATTCTGGCAAGCTGGCAGGCTCCAATCATCTCGCTGGGTTTGTGCCGCCAGTGTTTGATATGTTGACTCAAGGCAGTTTTTTCATAGAAGGTCAGCAATACTTACAGCAGTTGTCTGCACAAATTTCACAGGCTACTTTATGCCCATCATACATTGCAGCAACAAAGGCTTATGCCCAAGCCGTGGAACAATACGAACAACATCTGCAACAAAAAAGAGAACAGATGATTGCCGCTAAAAAGATCAGAAAGCTTAAACGTCAACAGGTGCAACAACTAGGAGATCCAAAGCAAATAAAAGACGTTGGCATACAAATGAGTCGCGAGTCTGTGGAAGCTAAGAAAGCATTCCAGCTTTGGCAGCAGGCTCAACAACAACAAATCGCACAACAAGAAAAACAACTTAGCCAGTTCAGCAATCAAATTAATCAGTTAAAAACCCAAAGAAAAGCGTTTTCTAATCAACTTCAGCAGCGCTTGTTTGATAATTACAAATTTGTGGATGCCAACGGTAACTATGCCGCTATTGATACACTATTCAAAGACAGCTTAACCGGTAAACCACCTGCAGGTGCTGGGGAGTGCGCTGCCGTAAAGTTACTGCAGTTTGCTTATCTAAACCAACTTAAGCCAATTGCTTTGGCTGAGTTTTGGTGGGGACAGTCACCCAAGTCGGAAATACGTCGTCATAAACAATATTATCCTGCGTGTATTGGCAAGTGTAAGCCTATTTTGGGTCATATGCTGCAAGGGCTAGCCGTTGATGAAGATCCGCTATTAACGAATCCTGCAGAAAAAAAGGTTTTAGAATACATCTATGAAGATGACCACCTCGTGGTGGTGAATAAACCTGCGGGTTTGTTATCGGTACCTGGCAAGCATATTAAAGACTCGGTATTTAATCGAGTGTTGGCTAAGTTCCCAAATGCCGAGGGGGCGGTATTACTGCATCGCCTTGATATGGCGACTTCCGGTATCATGATTTTGGCATTAACAAAGTCAGCGCATTTACACTTGCAAAAGCAATTTTTAGATCGAACCATCAAGAAAAGTTATCTTGCGATAGTTGAAGGGCAGGTGCCAACCAAATCTGGAGAGGTAAATTTGCCTTTAAGGGGAGATCCTGATGACCGTCCTAGACAACTGGTCTGTTTTGACTATGGTAAACCGGCTCGAAGCCTTTACCGAGTGATCGAATATCAACAGCAAAATACCAAGCTATGGTTAGAGCCATATACTGGTAGAACCCATCAATTGCGTATGCATTGTGCTCATAAATTAGGTCTAAATACCCCCATTAAAGGGGATAGTCTGTATGGGCTTAAGTCTGACAGATTGTATTTGCATGCACATACATTAACCATTACCCATCCTGATTCAAAGCAAAGGATTACTTTTGAGGCAAAATGTGAATTTTAATTGGCATTTATGTTAATTAACTCTCTGATATAAGGCATGATTTCAGAGGCAAGTAAGCCAATTTGTCCTTGTTGGTTGGCTGCTTTATCAGCAGCCATAGAATGCAGACAGACACCAATTTGGGCTGCTAATTCTGGTGGGTATCCTTGGGCACTTAACGCTGCTATCACCCCTGTTAGTACATCCCCCATGCCCCCTGAAGCCATTCCAGGGTTGCCAGCATGACAGACAAAATGTTTAAAACCATCAAATATAACGGTGCCAGGTCCCTTTAGGATAACGGTGCAGCCGTATTTTTGCTGTATTCGTTTACAAGCAAGAAAGCGATTTTTATCAATTTCATCTAAGCTACAGTTTAATAAGCGGGCGGCTTCTCCAGGATGGGGGGTGATAATGACATTATGGCTAAAGCGAATGTTTTCTCGCTTGGCAATTAGGTTAAGTGCATCAGCATCTATGATTAATGTTTGCTCAGGTTTTATTGATGAAATGACTAAATCAAGACTCTGCTGAGCCCATTCATCTTGATCAAGTCCAGGGCCGATAACAATAGCATTGGCTTTGGTTAACAATTTATTTATTCGATGATTTGAGTCCGAATTGAACAGTAATGAGTGACACATTGATTCAATATTATTACTGGCGACGATGGCGACAGAATCCGGGTGCACACAACAGCTGACTAGCCCCGCACCACAAAAGCTGGCAGCCTTGGTTGCTAAACTAGCGGCTCCTGCATAAGACCGATTACCGCCAATAATTACTGCGCGACCATTACTGCCTTTATGGGCAGTTTCATCCCTTTGTTTTAATAACCCTAATACCTTGTCTGTGGCCAGATCTGCATCACTTGGGTAAAGCAGTTCAAATTGTAATCTTAAGTCCAAATCAGCAAGGATGATATCACCACAATAATCCCTGGCTTTGCCCGTAAATAACCCCTGTTTATAGACAATAAAGGTAATCGTATGTTTCGCTTTAACGCAAACAGCTTGGGGATAACCTGTATCTGGATTTAAGCCCGAAGGAACATCAACGGCAAGGGTAGGGGCGCGATGGTTATTCATTGCGGCGATTAATTGTTGAAAAGGGCTATCAGCACGTAACTCAAAGCCGGTCCCTATAAGTGCATCAATAATAAGGTCAGTTTGATGGGGTAATGTCGCCTGATAACTAAAGTGGGGAGGGGATAGCGCATCAAGATTACTTTTTGCTGTCGCAGCATCTGAACCTGACTTAGGCTCACCTGTATTCACAATAACAACGGTTTTACCGGCATTGACGGCAAGTCTGGCCAGTACATAGCCATCTCCGGCATTATTTCCTTTGCCGCAAACGATGGTTAAATGTTTAATCTCTGGATAAAGCTCAGTTATATTTTGCCATAACTGAGTACCAGCTTTTTCCATTAAAGCATAGCTTGGAATGTTTAGATCATTGATTAAACTTAATTCACCACGCCTAACGGTGTCGGCAAAGTAAAGTGCGTTGACAGACATAGTTTTATCCAAAAGTGATTCTAGTGATTAAGTATGGCCTATTTTAGGTTTTTAAAAAGCCATACTTAATTAAGAATTCCTGCAATTTCGGCATGATTAAATGGATTGAAGCTTCAGACAAATTATCCATATGATTGCGTTTATTTTGATGGTTTGTTTCGAGTAAGTGACCACGGTTTTCAAATATCTCTAGGTGACAACTATTTTTCAATAACAACATTTGATGACAAAAATCTTGGCTCTGGGCAAGTGGTGTAATTTCATCAACTTGACCCTGAAGTATCAAAGTTGGAGGCATATTGCTCCTTAAATAACTAAAAGGTGAATTGAGCATCTGTGCGCCAATGCTCGGTAAAAATTCCTTAAACCTCTGATCTTGAGTTATTTTTAACGCCGGAGAGAGTAAAACCATTAAATTTGGTCCACCATTATTGGCGCTATGATATTGTTTACCGCAACCTTTAGAGCCTGCTAAGCTAGCAAGTTGAGCGCTTGCATCAATGCCAAATAAGGCAACTTTTTCTTTACTAAAATTGAACTGATCACTGTGCTCTTTAAGCCAGCTTAAACCAAAACAAATATCCACAAAAGAATCAGCAGGACTGATCTTGTTATGATGGCTGGAAAGTCGATAATTCATAGTAACAACTAATAAACCACTCTCAGCCAAGTTTTGCGCTAAGGTTTTGATGTCTTTAGTAGAACCATTCTGCCAATCGCCTCCATGAAGCATTAATACGGCAGATTTGAGCGGATTTTGTTGTGGCTCAAAGATTGAAAAGGTCAACTTTGCATTTTGTTCAGTGTACATCAGCAAGGTTGATAAAGAGACTGCAGCACTTGTGGGGTGGACAACAAAATAAAAAATTAATAAAAGTAAATACTTTTTCACCTACAATCCTTGGTAACTATTTAAAGCAACTTTATATTAACAATTTGTAATTAAAAGGCTAGAAAAATTTAGATAGAAATCAAACAGATCCGAAGATCTGTCTGATGTAAACATCAACCTAAAGCTTGATCCGCATATTTCTTTTCAATGAGTTCGATCTTATAGCCATCGGGATCCTCAACAAAAGCGATCACGGTTTTACCACCAGCTACGGGACCAGCAGCACGAGTAACCTTGCCACCATTAGCTGCAATATCTTCACAAGCTTTATAGGCATCAGCAACGCTAATAGCCAGATGACCAAAACCTGTGCCTAATTCATATTCGCTTACCCCCCAGTTGTAGGTTAACTCAATAACTGCAGCACCGTCTTTTTCTTCACCGTAACCAACAAAAGCCAGTGTATATTGATATTCAGTGTTTTCACTTTTCCTGAGTAAATTCATGCCTAGCACTTGGGTATAAAAATCAATTGAACGTTGCAGATCACCTACGCGAATCATGGTGTGAAGTAATTGTGCCATGAAAAATCCTTTAATTATCAGAAGTATTAATATCGAAGTTGTAGTACATGTCTACTGAGCTTTCAATTGATTTTGAAATGACTTCGAGGTACCAGTTTTTAAGTAGAAAATATCGAGCGCTAAGCTGATTTTCACTCTTAAAAACGCCCATACCGTATTTAACCATAAGATTTTCACCTATGTAACCCGATACCGCAACTCTACCATCATCATTTGAATCTAATTCAACATTTGAAAAGCCGATACTTTCGACTAATTGTGAAGCGGTATTACCTATTCCTGACATAAGTGAACTTTGTTGACCAAAAGAAAGTGCCGCTCCTGCTAACATAGAGTTGTCAGATTTGTTGGCATTCAACCCTCGACCATTGACTATGTAGGATAATATTTCCGCTTGCTCCATGGCTGGATCACTGAAAAAGATGACATTTGGAGTTTGGGGAGTGCCACTTATCCTAACCCCAACAATAATATCGCTTTTGAGGATCTTTTTACTTGCTTCAATGTTAAGTGATGGTAGCTCTAAAGGGCCTGAGAACTGGATTTCCCCTCGGGGGATATTAAGGGTTTGGCCTAATATTTGATAATTACCTTTTGCGACTCGTATGTCACCAAACAGTAAAGGTACATTAGATTGCTCTTGCCTGTATGTCAGCTTACCTAACAGTTCTCCGTTTAAACCAAAACCTTCGATTTTGATGTCAGGACCTACATTTATATTGACGTCGGCAAATATTGGTATCATCAAATTAGCTTGGTCGACCTCAACATTATCGAGATAAATCACATCACCACTGACAGCAACGCCACCTTCAGGGAGACTGACTAGTTGAATAATGCCTGTATGGGCATCAATGGTACCTGTTGCTGAAATGCCATTTTCCACTATGTCAAATCTGAGCTTAGGATCAATTTTAAAAGCAGCTATTGGCGGGCTGGACACTTCTAGATTGTTGCCCTCTAGTTTTATGTAGCCATCAATCTTTTGATTAGGCCAGATAATCTCCCCAATAATATTGAGTTTGCCTTCCCCCATATTGGCGCTACCTTTTAAGCCTGCTGCTTCTTCAATGAAGTTAAGATCTAAATTGATATTAGCCATTTGACTTGGGTTATCGAGCAGTGTTAACTCTCCATTTCTAAGGGTGATATTACCGGTGATTACTGGGTTATTAAGCGGCCCGCTAAATTGACTACTGGCATTAAGTGTCCCTTTTAAACTCTGCAATTGACTGCTTAAGGCTAGCATTGGTTCAAGTTCAATATTTTCGGCATGGAAACTACCATTGATCTGCCTTTGTTGGTCATCCGAGACAGTGAATTTTGATGTAATTAATTGTTCCGCTTTTTTTATGGATAGCGCAGTGCTGATAACTTTGTGTCCATGGGCTACTAATTCTAATTGGTCAAAAGCTATCGATTTATCGATGACGGTGTTTTTAATGCTGCCATCAAGGATGGTTAATTTCAGGTCGGTTTCTGGGGATTGGCCTTTTAACCATTGTGCCTTTAAATGGCCATTAACGTTACCAGTGAGTTGATAAGGCTGATTAGGAAGGTTGTTGTTTAATTCCTCTATATCACCGTTAATACTGACAACCATGTTCCTCTGTTCAGCCCATTGCAGAGGTTGTTGTAAACACAATTGAATTTTTTCATGGTTCAGACAATTCTTATTGGCATAAAAATTATAATTTTTTAGATTAAATCGTGTCTCTAAGGGCGCTTGTAATTTGAAGGGCTTTTGGGCTGTGTTGATTGTCAGTTGATTAAACTGAGCATGGATCTCATCATTGTCATAACGTGTCTGGATGTTGGTGTCTAGGGTGATTTGCCCACTGGTAGTGATACTGGAATGTTGTTGATTTAAATTACCGCGGCTGATCAAACCAAATTGCTGTTGTGATACTTCAAATAAGCGGTAATCAACGGCATTTACATCCAGATAATAATCATTTTTATTTAGATCAAGTTTTGCAGTTAGAGATAGTTTGTTAATCAAAAGGTCGGGATAGCTGATGCCATTTAAATCACCGTTAACGGTGACTAGGGGTAAGGGTTGTTCACCTAATAAAGAGGCGCTAATTTGACCTTGTCCGGCACTAAGTGGCAGGCCTAAAGGTCTTAATGAATCCACATTTAACAATTGCGCATCAACCAGCAAGTCCCATTTATTGCGCTTTTCACCCACCACGCTTACAAGATTGCCACCGTAACTAAAATCAAATTGATTCACCTTGAACTGGGATAAATCATTATTAATATCGACACTGATTTGGCTTTGCCATGGCACTGAGCGATAGCTCGAATTTACAAACTGTGCATTGAATGTTAGAGCGCCAGGGCTGGCTAATTGACTGATGTCGGCTTGGCCATTGATAACCTCAGGCAACCATGGCGCGAACTCCTGTAAATTAGCCTCTTTAAAAAGAACAGCGATGACCGCGCTGTTGTCTTTTAAACTGTAATTGCCACTAAAATCAAGCTTGCCCTGATCCAGCGTTAATTGTGCTTGCGATAAGCTAAGCATGTCTTGATTGTGAGTGAGTATGCCACTGATTCTGATAGGCTTTGATTGTGTTTGGAACAAAACACTATCCCCGATAAACTGCACACTTTGGCTGTTCAGATCGCCATTTATTGATAAATCAATCTCACTGAAGGTAATATCTTGTGGTTGTGATAGCGTTAATTTAGGTAAGGTGACTTTAGCATTAAAGGGAAGATCTGCAGTGATTAAACTGAGCGCACCAGTGGCCTTAGCTGTGATTTTACCGACAGAGTCAACATCGACAAAAAGTGTTGAAAAGTCACCTTTATTACTTATATCGATACTTTCGAACCATTGGCCATAATTGGGGGAAGATAAAGAGAGTGTACCGACTAATGGATAGTCCCGATCAAATATCAAGCGCTGCTGTGCGGCTATTTCAATGCCATTCCAGTTAAAATTGAGTTTATGAGCATCCAGTTGATAGCCCTGCCAATGGGCCATCAAATCAACATTACTGAAAGTTAACTTGTTATCGAGAATTAAATCAAATTGTTCAATACGGGCTTGTTCAACATCAAGGGCAAATTCTAGTTCAACCCCATTAAGAGCTATCGTTTGTTGTAATTGTTGCTCAAGGTTTGCATTGATCGTCTTTGGTGTTGGCGTTTGGGCAATTTGTAAGCTAAAGAATTGGCTGTGTAAATGTTTGACGATTAGCCCATCAGGAGTGATGTTAATCCCCCCTTGTAGCCCTTTAATATGGTATTGGTCTTGATAAATAGTCAGCTGCGCTTGTGCCAGTTGAATATATTCAGCAGTCAAATTAAAACCAAAAAATGCGTCATTGGCATGATTTGCATCAATGCTAGATTGCTCAGAGTTGATGTCCGCTTGGTTTTGGTTATCTTCTAAAGTAAGCAGCAATTGCTGAGCTTGAATTGAATTAACACAAATTTTGAATCGGTACAGGCAACTTAGTTGTAGGTCTAAATCAATATTATCAATGATGATGGCCAGTTCTTCATCAGCATAATGAAACCTAGTTAATTTTAAATCTTGATTGAGGGTACCAGATTGATATTCAATTGCGATCCCCAAGGGTAAGGCGTTGATGGTCTTTAGTAGTATTTGATTACCGATATTGGTGTATATCAACAACGTGATTGCCACTAAGCTTGTGAACAGTAACAGTACAATTGCTTTGAGTAGTTTTATCATTATAGTTCGGAACCAATTACAAGATGGACGCGCCAAGGGCGTTGACTTCGTTCGCTTACCCCAACGACACCGACACCGAGATCTAATTTGATTGGGCCAATGGGGGAAATCCAGTGAATACCACTGCCAACGGAAACAATAGGATCAAACTCATGGCTGTTAAAAGCATTACCACCATCAACAAACCCCGCTACTCGCCATTCAGAATTTAAATAGTACTGGTATTCGGCACTTGCCACTAATTTATAACGGCCACCAATGATCTCCCGATAGACAGTGCCATCTGATGGGTCAATGCGGCCAATACTTGGTCCAAGTTCATTTCGCTCGAAGCCCCGAATGGAGTTATCGCCACCCGCATAAAATCGTAGCGAAGGGATCACTTGATTGACTTCTTGATCATTAACCAAATTAATTCCAGCTTCTCCTTTTAATACAACACGGTGCCTGCGATTAAAGGTGTTTATCCATTTGCCACTCACATCAAGTCTGATGAGCCTAGTTTTTGAGCCCCAAAAGGGATCCGCGTAATCAACACGGTAATGTTGTCGATAACCAGAGGCAGGATCGAGACTTGCATCGCCACGATATACCTTTGAAAAAGTTAATCCAGGATAAGCATAAAAAGGTGAATAATTGATATTGTCTTCTGTGTAATTCTCTTTTGCAGCCTCGATGTAATAGGAAAAAAGCCACTCATTATCTAATTGGTATTGCCTAGAACTGCCAATCTTGAATAGATCTGATTGACGGCGAGTGTTGCCATCAAATTCACCATTATCGTTAAGTGTCTGAATTAGGCCGTATTTATTATTTGTATAACTGGCATAAAAATTAAGTAGGTCATCATTGGCGTGTGTTAATGGAATAGTATAGATGCTCTGCACTTTAGGTCTTTGAGATAATTCTAAAGTCGTTTGTTGGCGGTGACCTTGCTCATTAATCGATGGTGTTCGCCAGGTCGTGGTAAAACGAGGACCGTCATCAGTTGAGGCACCGAGACCTAGCTCCAATGAATGATCGGGCTTGTCCTGCAGATCTACTTTAATGGGTATACGACCTTGGTTTTGTTCATCTATAAGTGGTAACACTTTAATAGAGCTGAAGTAATTGGTTTTGACTAATGCTTGATTGAGTTTTGAAACGGCACGACTCGAATAGGGACTATCAAACTTGAAGGGGACAAGATTATTTAACAGCTGCTCATCCAAGCTACTCCCAAAGAAGCTTACTCGACCAATACGGGCCCGTTTGCCACTGTCGTAATGAAGGAGTATTTGTGCTTGTTGGGTCAAGCGATTCACTCTTAGTTGTTGTTCAATGAATTTACCATTGAAATATCCCTTGGTTAACCCTAGTGACTGTATTTTAGATTTCAGCGTTTCATAGCTGCCATGGTTAAGCCCCATTCCTGGTTTGATGTTGACTTTATCGAGTAATTTATCAAAATCCGGATCAGACTCAGCTTCACCTTCAATTGATATTTTAACCCACTCAATGGTGGTTCGAGGGCCTGTGGATATGATGATATGAAGTTTCCATAACTCATTACTTTGGTCTAACTCGGTTTTAAATTCTCCTTGATAATAACCGAGAGATTGGAATGCTTCTGGCATTTTTTTTTCAACAGAGAATATGAAATTGTTTCTTTGGTTTACATTAGTGGGTAGAGCGCCTAAATGGGCTTTGATGTTATTGGCGAGAGTTTGATCTGCACCTGCTATCGTGAATTCTAAATTAGGTGCGGCAGTTTTGTTCTCGACTGTGAATCCAGCAAAGGCGTGAAGTAGCAACAAAACTGTCAAAGCAAGTCTAAATTTCATCACGGTCCAGAAAATTTATTTCGTAGATTTATAAATGAGTTAAGATAAATAGTAATCGATTATTTTCAAAAGTAACAGGAGTTGTCCTTGGCTAATCGTGTTTTATTGCTGTTTGCTCATCCAAACCAGAAACATTCACGTCTTAACGTTAAAATGTTTCAGCATGCACAGGCTGTACAAGGGATAACCTGTGTCGATCTATACGCGTTATACCCTGATCACCGCATCGATGTAGATGCCCAACAAACACTGTTACTTGAACATGACATCGTGTTGCTTCAATTTCCTTTTTACTGGTATTCCACTCCATCAATATTAAAAGAGTGGCAGGATCTGGTACTTGAATACGGTTTTGCCTATGGCCATGAGGGTAAAGCATTATTAGACAAAAAGTTTGTATGTGCTCTGACAGCTGGTGGTAAAGATTCTGCTTACATTGCTGATGGCATTAACCAACATCCGATAAGCGATTTTTTACTGCCATTAAAACAAACCAGTAAACTGTGCTCTATGGTTTGGCTGCCACACTTTCAAATTACAAATGCCCGTAGCTTTGATGCAAAACACAAAGTAGCAGAGGTGATTGCTCAATGGCAGCAATTCTTAGAATATTTAGTCAATACAGAAGATTTTAGCCCGCTTGATAACAGTACCCCGATTAATGGGCAGATCATTAAGGAGCATAATAATGACTGAGTTGTTTTTAAATGTGCTGTTGTATATGGTCGCGGCAGTTATTGCCGTTCCCCTAGCTAATAGACTTGGTCTTGGCTCAGTTTTAGGTTACCTAATTGCAGGCTTGGCCATTGGCCCTATGATTGAAATGTTTGGTAATGACACCACCTCTATTCAACATTTCGCTGAATTTGGTGTGGTGATGATGCTGTTCTTAGTGGGATTAGAACTTGAGCCGCAAAAGTTGTGGCAAATGCGTGGTCGTTTATTCGGACTGGGTGGATTACAGTTAGGTTTATCAGCCGCGGTGATTACAGGACTATGTGTAATTGTTGGTGTTGCCTGGCAAAGTGCAATAGCGGTTGGCTTATTACTGGCATTATCTTCCACCGCTATTGTCTTGCAATCTCTGGCGGAAAAAGGCCTGAATAAGGTGGAAGGTGGGCAAGGGGCCTTTAGTGTTTTGCTGTTCCAAGATATTGCTGTGATTCCCATGTTGGCGCTATTACCGTTGTTGGCCATCCCTGAATTAATGCAAGCGGGCAACAATCTTAAGGAGGCTGCCGAACACCATCAAAGTTTGTCGTTAGTCGCCCATTTACCTAGTTGGGGGCATGCACTGGTGGTGATTGCCGCGATTGGGGGGGTGATTGTGGCCGGTCATTATTTATCTAGGCCACTATTTCGATTCATTGCTAACTGGGGCAGCCGTGAGATCTTCACTGCTGCCAGTTTAATGTTAGTGATTGGTATTGCGGCGTTAATGAACCTAGTTGGGTTGTCGGCTGCACTGGGGACTTTTTTAGCTGGGGTTGTATTAGCGAACTCAGAATTTCGCCATGAACTTGAAGCTAACCTAGAGCCGTTTAAGGGCTTATTGCTTGGTTTATTCTTTATTACCGTTGGTGCAGGTATTGCCATTGATAGCCTGCTGGCTGACTTTGGCTTAATTATTGGGTTAACCCTTGGGTTGATGGCCATTAAGGGGCTGGTAATTTGGTTCCTAGCCCCCGTGTTTGCGATTAAGGGCAGCGATCGCTGGTTGATTTCACTGTGTTTGGCTCAAGCAGGTGAATTTGGTTTTGTGTTAATCAGTTATACCTTAACTAATTCAATTATTAGTCATGAGCTTGGGCAGACCTTATCTTTGGTAGTGGCCATGTCTATGTTATTGACGCCGCTATTGTTTATTTTCTACCAGAAAGTCATCGTGCCTAGGTATGTGGCCAAAGAAGAAGCGCGAGAGGCGGATACCATTACTGAAAAAGGCACAGTGATCATCGCCGGTGTCGGTCGTTTTGGACAGATTGTCAATCGGTTATTGGTGGCTAATGAGGTGCCCTGTGTCGCGATTGATTCTCAGGTGAGTTTAATCGAACGGATGCGTACAGTGGGGATTCGCAGTTACTATGGCGATGCCACCGATCCTAATCTTTTACATACCGCGGGTATCGACCAAGCCGCGGCGATTGTGATTGCCCTTGATGATCCCCATAAAACGGTCGAATTGACTCAATATGTCAAACGAACCCATCCTAAGGTTAAGGTGATTGCCCGAAGTTTTGATAGAGGTCACGGTTATCAATTAGAGCGCAGTGGCGCTGATACTATTATTTCCGAAACTTATTATTCAGCCTTGGAGGCTGGGAAACAAACTTTAGAACAAGTGGGATACCATCCTTACCATGCTTATACTCAAGCGTCTTTGTTTAAAGAAGTCGAAGCGGAGCATCACGATGAATTGTTTACATTATGGCTAGGGGATGGTGACGAACCACAATACGGTAATAATTATCGAGAACTGTTCGTACAACTTAATAAAACCCTTGAAAAACATATGGGTAAGGGCAGGCACCACAGTCAATCGGGTATGGATCGCAATTGGAACCCACCGCCGATCGGGTACGCAGATACGATTGATAAAGAATGAGTGAATTCGGTTAGATTTTATACCTTTGGTTTTTTCTACATATTTTAGGTAAAACTATCTTGGCCTAGCTACACTTAAAATGATTATCATTTAGGGGGAAATACGTTTATGGATTCAATTAAAGTAAGAGATCATATGAATCGTCATCCTTTATTGCTAAAGGCTGATACTCCTTTATCCGAAATTGTTGCAAAATTGGTCGAAGCTAAGCAAATGGGTGCTCCGGTAGTTAATCTCAATGGAGCACTTATTGGCTTTGTTTCAGAGCAGGATTGTTTAGCTAAAATGGTCAGTGCCACTTATCACTGTGAGGTGATTGCTAATGCCGAAGATATCATGCGTACTGATGTGTTAACGGTAGATATAGAAGATTCCATTTTGCAAGTAGCAAGTCTGATGCAAGAAGGCAAACCAAAGATTTACCCAGTACTTGAAAACGGCCAACTTGTTGGTGTCATCACTCGTAATCATGTGCTCAAAACCCTCTCTGAACATATCCATGAGTGTTACTCTAAAGCGGTGTAGTCATCGAACTACTTATCCTGCCGCCCATTTGGGCGGCTTT
Organism: Paraferrimonas sp. SM1919; assembly: GCF_010993985.1. GTDB lineage: Bacteria > Pseudomonadota > Gammaproteobacteria > Enterobacterales > Shewanellaceae > SM1919. The sequence continues at coordinate 43,197 of NZ_WINH01000005.1, forward strand.
TTTGTGGCTAACGTCGGCTATGGTGCTGGTTTTTTACTCGAATAGTCGGTATCCATAGGCACTTTATATTCAACAGGAGTGAGCAGTGGTATTATTAGTACTAAGTTTTAGGTTTTACATTGGGTTAGGGCATTGAAGCCATTTTCTAAAGGATCACTTGCTGCATGTACTTTAAGTGATGCCAGCGCCATTCGTCGCCGCTTTTCTGGTTTAAAGAAGATTAAAGACGAAACCAAAGCACAAAAGATTTATCAGCAACTGCAGAAACTGCAGCAAAGCTCAAGCATTAAGGTGGCTAATAAGGCTGGCCGTAGTTTGAGCATTGATTATCCCGCGGCGCTGCCCGTAAGCCAAAAGAAGCAAGCTATCCTCGAAGCCATTAGGGATAACCAAGTGACCATTGTGGCGGGTGAAACCGGCTCAGGTAAAACCACCCAGCTGCCTAAAATTTGTTTAGAGCTTGGCCTTGGGGTTAGGGGCTTTATTGGTCATACTCAGCCAAGACGACTGGCTGCCCGCTCGGTGGCAGACCGTATTGCTAAGGAGCTTAACACCCCGTTAGGCGATTTAGTTGGTTATAAGGTGCGTTTTAACGATCAGCTTTCTGATAAGTCATCGGTCAAATTGATGACCGATGGTATTTTGTTGGCTGAATTAGCCTCAGACAAAATGCTGTGGCAATACGACACCATCATTATTGATGAGGCCCATGAGCGTTCGTTAAACATTGATTTTATCTTAGGTTACCTAAAACAACTCTTACCTAAGCGCCCTGATCTCAAGGTGATCATTACTTCTGCCACCATTGATGTAAATCGTTTCTCAAAACACTTTAATGACGCACCAGTGATTGAAGTGTCTGGCCGTACTTTTCCGGTTGAAACCCGCTATCGCCCGCTTATCCAAGAGGACGGTCCCGACTTAGACATGATTGATGGCATTTGTGAAGCGGTAAAAGAGCTTTACTCAGAGCCCATGGGTGACATCTTAGTGTTCCTAAGCGGTGAGCGTGAAATTAGGGATGTGGCTGATGCGCTGTCTAAGCTGAAACTGCGCGATACTGAAGTGTTGCCCCTTTATGCAAGGTTATCTTATTCTGAGCAGTCGCGGATTTTTGCCAGTCATACCGGCAGACGCATTGTACTGTCGACCAATGTGGCAGAAACCTCGTTAACTGTGCCAGGCATTCGCTATGTGGTTGATCCAGGTTTAGCCCGTATCAGCCGTTACAGTTACCGCACCAAAGTACAACGCCTACCAATTGAGCCGATTTCACAGGCCAGTGCTAACCAAAGACAAGGCCGTTGTGGTCGTGTCGCTGAAGGTATCTGTATTCGTTTATACAGCGAAGATGATTTTGAATCGCGCCCAGAATTTACCGATCCTGAAATTCTGCGTACCAACCTCGCATCTGTGATTTTGCAGATGTTGTCTATTGGCTTAGGTGCCATTGAAGACTTCCCATTTGTGCAAAGCCCAGATAACCGCCACATTCGAGACGGTATGTTGTTACTGGAAGAGTTACAGGCGATTGAACTTCACAACCGTCTTCCCAAAATGACTAAACTAGGACGTAGTTTAAGCCGTTTACCGATAGACCCTCGCTTAGCCCGAATGGTGTTGCAATCCCAAGCCCATGGGGTAGTAAAAGAAGTGATGATCATTGCCGCGGGTTTATCGATTCAAGATCCCCGCGAGCGTCCTGCAGATAAACAAGCACAAGCGGATCAGGCCCATGCCAGATTTAAAGATAAATCTTCCGACTTTTTAAGCTTTGTCAATCTGTGGAATTATATTGAAGAGTTGCGGGAAGTGTCATCGAACCATGTGCGTAAAACCTGTAAATCTGAATATCTGGCGTTCCTGCGTATTCGCGAGTGGCAAGATTTATATAACCAATTAAAAGGGGCTGCTGAAGAGGTAGGCATCGAAGTCACCTCAAACAGTGAAGATGCCGACAGTATTCACAAGTCGATTGCAGCGGGTATGCTGAGCCATATTGGTTTTAAGGACAAAGATAACCAATATCTAGGGGCTCGCAACCGTAAGTTCTTTGTCTTCCCAGGGTCTTCTTTAGCCAAAAAAGGCCCTAAGTGGTTGATGGCAGCGGAGCTGGTGGAAACCTCTCGATTATTTGGCCGCATGTGTGGTCAGATTAAGCCTGAATGGTTAGAACCATTAGCCAGCCACTTGGTGAAACGCAATTATGCCGAACCCTACTTTGATAAAAAGTCGGCGCAGGTGATGGCCTTTGAAACTCAAACCCTTTACGGTTTGGCGATTGTTAACCGTCGTCGGGTGGGCTATGCCCAAGTTGATCCTAAAACCTCACGTGAGATATTTATTAGACAAGGATTAGTCGAGGGTCACTGGCGCAATAACGAAAGTTTTTACCAGGCTAACCGTCAGCTATTAACCGAAGTAGAAAACCTTGAGCATAAGAGCCGTCGCCGCGATATTGTTGCCGATGAAGATGCTTTGTTTGCTTTCTATGATGAGCGATTGCCTGCCAATATTTATAGCGGTGCAAACTTACAAAGCTGGTGGAAAAAGCATAAGAAAACTGAGCCAAAACTGCTGCACATTAGCCGCGAAGAGCTAATGAAGCACGATGCGGCCAACGTTACCGAGCACAATTACCCCAATCATTTTGTGCAAGAGGGCTTGGCGCTGCCATTATCCTATCAATTTGAACCTGGGCATGACGATGACGGCGTGTCTTTAATGATCCCATTGGGTTTATTAAACCAAATTACCGATTCAGGTACGGATTGGCTGGTACCAGGCTTACTTGAAGACAAGTTGATTGCACTGATTAAATCTCTGCCTAAAACTTTGCGTCGTAACTTTGTACCGGCGCCAAACTATGCCCAATATGCGCTGGATAATATGGAGTTTGGTGAAGGTAAATTACTGGAATCCCTGTGTAAGCAGTTATTGCGCAAAAGTGGCGTAAGAATTACCCCAGATGATTTTGATATCAGCCAACTGCCTGCTCACCTTAATATGAACTTTAAGGTTATGGGGGATAAAAATAAGTTGCTGGCCCAATCTAGGCAGATTGAACCCTTAAAAGAGCAACTTAAAGATAAAGTCGCTGCTGCTATGACCAATCTGGCAGAGGATGATATTGAGCAGCAAAACTTAACTGAGTGGACTTTTGGTACGCTAAAAAGCGAATACGAACGTAAGCAGGGTGGTTTTAATTTGAAAGCTTTCCCAGCCCTTGCGCCTCAAAAGGATAGTGTTGAAATTAAGTTGTTTGATGATGCTAAGCTAGCGGCACAAAGCCATCAGGCAGGTTTACGTAAGTTATTGTTATTAAATATTCCATCACCAATTAAGCACCTGCAGCAAAACTTGCCAAATAAGGCGAAATTGGCCTTGTATTTTAACCCATTTGGTAAAGTACAACTGCTGATTGACGATATTATTGATGCGGCGATAGATCAATTACTGGCCGAACACGGCAAAGATGTGCGAGATCCGCAGGCGTTTGAATCTATGAAAGATATTGTACGCAGTGACTTAAACGATTACGCTGAAAAAATTGCCCTTAACGTTGAGCAGGTGCTGACCATCAGTAATCAGGTGAAAAAGAAACTCAAAGGGAAAATCTCTTTCGAGTTGGCGTTTGCGATGTCAGACATCGGCGGTCACCATGATGCCTTGGTTTATCCTGGCTTTGTCAGTAAAACCGGTGCCGAGCGCTTACCTGATTTAATCCGTTATATGAATGCCATGATTAAGCGATTAGAAAAACTGGCGGTTGATCCTAACCGCGACCGTCTGCATATGCTAAAGATACAGGCGGTTGAAAAAGACTACCAAGCATTAAAAAATAAGCTAGGTAATAAAGCGGAGCAGGATTTAAATGAAATTGTATGGATGCTGGAAGAATTAAAAGTATCGAGCTTTGCGCAAACCCTAGGGACTAAGTACCCCATTTCAGATAAGCGTATCAAGCAAGCGATGAATGACATTAAGGCGAAATATTAATGAGCGATATTAAAGACTTACGCAGAGAGTACAAACAAGGTGGTTTGCGCTCGAAAGACTTACCAGAAAACCCTCTTAAACTGTTCGAACTCTGGTTAGAGCAAGCACAAAATGCGGGTTTGATGGACCCAACCGCAATGGTGGTGGCCACTGTTGACGAACGCGGCATGCCATTTCAACGTACGGTACTTCTGAAAAAGTTTGATGAACAAGGCTTTGTGTTCTTTACCAATACCGGTTCACGCAAGGCGAGCCATATTAAACAGAATAATAAGGTAAGTTTATTGTTTCCATGGACAGATTTAGACCGCCAAGTGGCGATTTGTGGTATCGCTAAACCATTACCCACAGCCGATGTCATGCGTTACTTTGCTTCGCGCCCGAAAGATAGCCAAATTGGTGCTTGGGTATCTGAGCAGTCGTCACGCATTAGTGCCCGTGGAGTACTTGAAGCCAAGTTTTTAGAAATGAAAAACAAATTCTCAAAGGGTGAAGTACCATTACCCACATTTTGGGGCGGTTATGTGATTGAACCTGAAAGCATAGAATTCTGGCAAGGGGGCGATCGCCGTTTACATGACCGATTTATTTTCGACAAAGATGATAATGGTCATTGGCAAAACGAACGTTTAGCGCCATAACTAAGCAAAATTAACCCGTTCGTTCATAAATATGGATATTTTACTCACGGGCTTTTTAGGATCACATAATAATACTAGGTTAAGGATTTTTGATGTTAAACATTTATGCAGGCGAGGGAGCCCTTAAACAAATACAACAGCAGGGCATACAGCAACAAATGTTTCGTCACTTTTTGGGTGCCAGTGGCGGCCCTAAGTGGTTTACCTTATTTGGCTTAGATAAATATCTATTCGGTGAGTTTTTTAAAGACAGAACCGAAACCTTAAACCTAATTGGCTCAAGCGCCGGTGCGTTCCGTTCCGCCTGCTTTGCTCAAAATGATCCTGTGCTAGCCATTTCTACTTTGGCTGAACACTACCATAAAACCGTTTATGAAGGCCGACCAAGCCCTGCTGAAATTACCCAAAGCGCAGTCGATATGCTGGAGCCTATGTTTGGTGAAACCGGCGTTAGGCAAATTTTAGATAATAAAATCTTTAAAGCGCACTTTATCGTGGCCAAGTGCAATGGCTTTGTGGCGAGTGAAAACCGCCTAGTTCAGGGGTTAGGTATTGCTAAAAGTTTATTATTAAACAAACATGCACGCTCAAACTTAAACAATCAATATCAGCGCTTTATTTTCAGCGCCCCGGGTAGTGATCTAACCATCAGCGATCACGCCAATATTCATACTCAAAAGGTAACGCTAACCCACGACAACTTGAGACAAGCACTAGTGGCTTCGGGCTCGATACCTTTGGTAATGAGCGGCATTGAAAATATTTTAGGCGCGCCAACGGGCATGTACCGTGATGGTGGCATTATTGATTACCACTTTGATTTTGAAATTGAACAACCGGGTTTAACCCTATACCCACACTTTAGTGAAACCATTAAACCAGGCTGGTTTGATAAAAACTCCAACCGCAGCTTCTTACCAGAAAACTATCACAATACCGTAGTGGTTTGCCCTTCGGAAGAATTTGTGGCTTCTTTGCCGTATCAGAAAATTCCTGATCGTAAAGACTTTGAAACCATGACCCCAGAGCAGCGTATTCCTTATTGGTCACTGGTACTGAAAGAAACCGAACGGTTAGCGGCAAGCTTTGATGAATTAGTACAGAAACAACAGCTCGATAGAGTCAAACCAATACAGAGTATTGCCGTGGTTTAATTAGCTGTGCTTTAGTATCATTCAAGTAAGTAAAATGCTGAGGTTGATAGTGGCACAATGACTTGCCTTATATCCGCGCTAGATTGGTTTGGAACTGGCTTAATAGTGTTAAATGGGCTGCTGTTTTATGGGTACAGCAGACCTTTTACGAAATAGCATGAGCTTGTGGTTTATAGTTTGCTGCTTCACGACTTTCAGCGTGAAGCAGCACTTTAGTCAAGTTTTTTAGTTGGGTTTTTAATCACACCTTTTTGTAGGATTAAAATATTGGGATAGGTTATCACTTCTTCGCCTCTTTTTATGAGGACATGGAATAAGGTAATTTCTTCAATAACACCCGAAATATCATCATCTTTATCAAGCACTTTAATTTTATCCCCCACACGGTAAGGAAAACCAAAGAAAATAATTAAACTGGCGGTTATGTTGCTAAGAATGGACCACTGTGCAAATAGGGCCACGCCAATCACCGCGAAAACAGATGATAAGAATATCGAAATTTGTGAATATTCCACTCCTGAAATGTTTGCCATCAAAATTAGAAAAAAAGCCAGAATGGCAAATGTTATCGTCTTTGAGATATATTTAATCCGATACGGGCTTACGCCTTTACCTTGTCCATACTTATTAATTGCGATACGAGAAAATCGCACGCAAAAATACATTATTACTAAAGTTAAGATAACTAAGGACATCTTCATTGTTTATTGAGCTCTTTTTTTAGTTCATCAAATTTGTCATGTAACCTCATTAACTCAAGCTCTAACTTTAAATTTACTTCAAAGGTTGCTTTTTGTTCTAATCTGTCTTTGGCAACTTGACGGTTTTGCGACATCATTATGATAGGAGCCTGAAATGCCGCCAGACTGGAAAGGCCTAAATTTAGTAAAATAAATGGGTAGGGATCAAATGCCGCGTCGCCAATTAACCATAGGGTATTGACCACCATCCAACATACAATGAAGGTAAAAAATATCCCTATGAATGCCCATGAACCACCAAATGCAGCTATTTTGTCTGCCACTAATTGACCAAATGTGAGTGTTTCATGGAAGCTTTCATTGATATTTTTAGTTAGCGTTTTGTTTTCAGCAATACTGTCAATTACGTTCTTTTCGCCACTACTGAGACTGCCATAGGGTTGACCTAGCAAGGCTTTGGCTAAATTTTCAAAATACTTTTTCATTTTTAAAACCTTAAGAATTATCTAGGATTAACTTTTAACATAAAAAGCACCGCATTATGATCTTTAGTTTACTTTTGATCAATAATTTAGCAGCACTTTGCAAAAGGACATCACCTCAAGTGATACCTTGTAAGTTTAGTTTCTTATTAGGTTAATTATTGTAAACCCACTTATATGCTAATTAGTCGCAGTGCCAACATAAGTGAGCGATTCAAACCTAATTAATACAGCACCGCAAAATCAGTAAGCATGGCAGTTGCTGATCGGGTTGTTTTAGCGTTTCTTATGCTGGTACATTTTCTCATCGGTGATCTTAAGCAGTTCATCTAATGTTTGTGGGTTATCTAAATCAAATTCGGTCATGCCAAAAGAAAACTCTATGTCATAACCTTTGCCAGCTTGTTGGTTGTGGGCTGCAACCGTATTGGCAAATCGTTTAATGAAGTCATTGGCTGAGTTTTCATTGGTGTTCATTAGCAGTACTACAAATTCATCCCCACCTATTCGAGCAACAATGTCAGATTCACGTAAGTTAGTCTTAATATCATTGGCAAAAGTTTTTAGAACATAATCACCTTCATCATGACCATGGGTATCATTAATGGGTTTGAATTTGTCTAGGTCTAAATACACCAGCGTAGCAGCTAGTTGCTCTCTTAAACAAAAGTTTAGCGCTTGTGGTGCAATGGCGTTCAGTCCACGACGGTTGTGGATCTGAGTTAATTCATCCATTATCGCTAGCTCTATCGCTGCTAACTCATTTTCAGCTGTTTGTCCTAATGCTTTTAGATCCTGAATATCTTCATCAGTTAGGGTACGAGGTTGATAATCCACCAGACATAATGAACCCAAGGCGCTGCCATCAATACATCTGATAGGGCAGCCAGCATAGAAGCGGATATAAGGTTCCCCTTCGACAAATGGGTTGTCTACAAAGCGCTCATCTTTAAATGTATCTGCAACCATTAGAATCTCAGGCTGTAAAATGGTGTGGCCACAAAATGAAATATCACGGGGGACTTCTGCACGTTCTAGTCCATCGGCAGACTTCATCCATTGACGGTCACTATCAATGATACTAAAAACGGCAACAGGGACGTTAAACATCCTTTTGGCCATTCGAGTAATACGATCAAATCGTTCTTCACTAGGCGTATCTAGGATATTCAAGGCCGCGACGGCTGCTAGGCGTGCTTCTTCATTTTTGGGTATAGCTGCTGCGATCATATTATTAATCCTAGTTATTGGTTATAAGTTAATAATAGCCATAATTAACTTGGGTCGAGATGAATTATTACTTCAGCCTTAGGAAGTAAAGTTAGAACCCTTAATCGGGCTTGCTCACCAATTTCATGGGCATCAATGAGTGGCGTTGTAGCCTCTATCACTAAATGAACTTGGATAAATTGAATATCCGCACTTTGTCTGGTTTTAAGGTCGTGTATTTCAATAATTTTGGCGTCTTGGCGAATTAATTTGGTCACTTGCTTAAGCAATGTTGCATCAAGTTGAGTATCCATGAGTTCTGCAATGGCTTGCTTGATTAATTGCTGCGATTGTATCGCTAGCCAAATGCCAATAGCTATCGCAAAAAAACCATCTAGCCAATAACCTAAATATTGGCTACTGACTAAGGTCATAATCACGCCTAAATTAAGCAGTAAATCAGAACGATAATGTAGACTGTCAGCCTTGATGATGATACTCGCTGTTTTGTTAATGGCGATTCTCTGGACAAGCAATAAAGCAAGGGTCAAGATGATCGCGACAATACTCACCGTTATAGCCATAGTACTGCTTTGAATTATTTGTGGATCAACAATTTGTCTACCACCATTGACTAACAAAATAATGGCGGAACCCGCGAAAAATAGCGCTTGTAATAAAATCGCTAGGGAACCGGCTTTGCCATGACCGAAAGGATGGCCATCATCAGCAGGAGTCAATATGTAGCGAATAGCAGCAAAGTTAACAATAGCGATTAAGGCATCAACACTTGAGTCCATTAATGAAGCGAGCATCGCAGAGGAATCGGATATTAGCCAAGCAATCAATTTTATTACCACCAAAGTTAAGGCGGTAAGCACACTAAATATTGAGGCAAATTTTAGCCAAAATTGCTGTGATTGTTGTTTGTTGTAGGACATACATTAGCTTTGTAATGGTTAACTTAATTAACTTACCATCTTTCAATAATTGTTCACTAATTTTTAATCATTTCTATATTAACACCGTGATAATTCCCCAACACTGCATTATGACTTTGATCACTTCGAGCCTGTCTAGTTATGGGTTTTAATTGGTTTAATGGATAAATCTGGCAGTGCTGATCACTTATGATCACCATGGGTAAGGCCGCAGTTTTGGTTAAACGACTTTTATCTGCAAACCAAATATTACTCACCGGCTGGATACTGACAGGGCGGCGATATCTTAATTTTGATTCTTTAACGGATACAACCTTGTTGAGCAATTGCTTTATATAAAGTTGCTCTGAAGTTTGTGCCTCTGCGTTTAGTTTTGCAACTAATTGCTGTTTATTGACTTTTTGTAAATTGGCTTTATTTACCCAATGGAATCTAACTTTCTGTACATCTTTTTCAATTAAGTGTATTTGTCGATATAGGTGCAAAGTCATTACCCCGGGAAGGGCATCATGGAGGGCGTCAAAACGAGTGAATCTGTCATGATAATTATCGGTAACAAACACTTTTATTTGATTTTTAACAGCATTGATTCCCTCGACTAATGCGTCAAGTTGATATTTTCTTGCTTGTTGATGTGAAAATCTAATGCAACCAGGATATCTTCTGGCGTACTTACCTGATAGCCCATCAATCAATGTTAAATCTTGATAAGCCTGACTGATTTTTTTATCTGCACCTTGGTCGAGATAACTTTGTTTTATGGCGGTTTGTGACTCTATATTTGTGATTAGGTCATTTTCCTTATGTTTAAAAAACAGCTCCGTAAACTGACTCTGATGGGGTTGAGCCTGTTCAATGATATCGCCAAATTGCTTGAGATCAGAAGTTAATTGATTGATTAATTTGACGAGTTTAGTCATTTTTCTTACCTTGAATGAACTGCTGTATAAGTTGTTGGTTTTGTTCATTTTGTTGACTTAGGCTGGTAATCAATAATTGTTGGGCCTGGTTTTCATTTTTGAGTGATGATATTTGTTGGTTTTCGATACGAAGTGATGCATCAGCTTGTTTAAGTTGCTGCGTAAGGTCTTGTAATTTCTCATTAGCTATTGAATGGTTTAGCGTTAAGTCTTGGATGACTTGCTGTTGTTGAGTTAATTGTTCTTCGAGCTGGTTAACTTTGTCATTAAGATTGTCATTGGTTAATTGCAGTTGATGATTATTTTGGTTACTTAAGGATTGTTGCTGTTGCATTTGTTCTATCTTCTGCGATGCCAGATTCAGTTGTTGCAAGTGGTTTTGTTGTTGCTGTTCAGCATAAGCTTGCAATTGTTGCCTTTCCCGTAAACTTTGCTCGCTAAGGTGTTGCAATTGCCCTTGCATTTGTACGTTGTCTTGCTGCAATTGTTTATTATGTTGCTGCTGTTGTTGTTGCTTGTCTTGGTGATGCTCCAATTTCAGTTGGAGCTCTTTCAGTTGTGTCTTTAAGTGTTGATTCTGTTCATTTAAATCTTCAACTTTGGCAGTGGTATGTTCCAAAGCAATCCTTTTCTGTTCGAGTTCAAGTTCACACCCTGCGAGTTTAGCGGTTGTTTTTGTCACTTCGTCTTGTAAATGCAGTTGTAACTGATGGGCCTCTTGCTCTAATCGTTGCCATTTGAACTGTGCATCTTTTTGTAATTGTTGGTACAAAGATTCAATCACTTGAATTAGCCCATGGGGTAGGCTAGTGGGTTGTTCATGTTGGTGACGCCACTGCTTAAGCATTGGCGCGATAGTGCTTTTGCTGCCACCGCCCAACGCATCTCTAACCTTATCTACTGTAGGATTTTCTCCCTTAGCAGCCAGTTCTTCAGCAGCCTGTTTTACCTGTTCGTAAACAATCCCTATTCTTGCCATGGTAATTAACTCACTATTTGTAACGTATTATGTAATATGTAATTATTTTAATTTAAGTGGTCTAATTATACAAATATTTATCATTTATTAGTTTCGATAATGTATATTATCGAAATTTAATGAGTTAAAATATGCCGATATAGCTGTACTGTTCGGTACAGTGACGAATAGGGATTTTGGCACTCAAATGGCGAAACAATCACAACCAGCAATCATGTCTGTTTTTACACAATCACAGCAGCAACTGCCGCAAGCCAGCGCTGTATATCCTGAAGAGCAACAATTGTCAGTAGCCGCAAAGGAATTGATGAGTCATGGAACTTCTGCAAACACTCGTAAGAGTTACCAAAGTGCTATTAAGCAATTTATTGCTTGGGGTGGCCGTTTACCCAGCAACAAAATCCAAATTCTTAATTACATTTCAGAGCAATCTCAAAGTTTGAATACTCGCAGTTTAGATCTCCATCTAACGGCTATCAGTCAGTGGCATTATTTGCAGGAATTCTCCGACCCTGTCCGTTCACCTGAAGTAAAAAAAATAATGCAAGGACTCAGACGGGTTCACGGTAAGCCAAAGCAACAAGCTAAAGCCCTTAGCGTGGCCGAATTAAAATTGATCTGTGGTTCCTTAGATAATGAAAATTTATCTGCGATCAGAGATAGGGCGATGATTTTAGTTGGCTTCGTTGGCGCGTTTAGACGAAGTGAGTTAACCGCTATTGATTTTAACGATCTGACGTTCACTGAAGAAGGTTTGCTGATCAAAATCAAAAGAAGCAAAACCGATCAATTTTCCCAAGGAAGCACTAAAGCTATCCCATATTCTCCTTTTGAGGATTTATGCCCTGTTCGAGCTATGCAAGGGTGGCTAGAGCACGGGAATATTGTCAGTGGAGCGGTGTTTAGAGGGATAAACCGTTGGCAGCAGCTTTCTGCCAATGCCATCTCAGACACGAGCGTTAACCAAATCTTAAAAAATCGTGCCAAAGCGGCTGGCATAAAAGATCATCAATTGCTCAGTGGTCATAGCCTACGTCGTGGCATGGCTACAGAATCTTCAAAAGTCGGAGTGGAATTCAATTTAATTAAGAAGCAGGGTGGTTGGCGTAGTGATCAGACCCTGTGGCAATACATTGATGAGGGTAAAGCCTTTACTGATAATGCTGCTCACTTGCTATATCAAGCATTTAAGTAAAGTCAGTGCGATTAATCATGCTGTTTTAGGTATCTAGCGCCGGGACATTTGTTGTTAATAATCGTAAACGTTTGCTGGTGAAGTGGTTATTCAGTTATTTGGGGCATAAAAAAAGCATCGATACTGGTGTAATCGATGCTTTTTAACTGCAAAGCTTAGGGCTAAGCCTTCATGGCGCGCTCACCACGGGCAATGCCAACGATGCCAGTACTGGCAGTCTCGATAATTTCGGCACTATCGTCAATCGTTTTAACAAAAGCATCGACTTTATCTGAATCACCAACCACTTGGATGGTGTAATGCTTCGCGGTCATATCAACGATTTGGCCACGGAAAATATCAGCAATCCGTTTCAATTCGTCTTTAAGCTGTGGGGTGGTTGCTTTTACCTTAACTAATACCACTTCACGCTCAATATGCTCACACTCGGTAATGTTCATCACTTTTAGAACATCAATCAATTTATGCAATTGCTTTTCAATTTGCTCAAGGCTTTTCTCATCAACACTGGTGGTAATGTTCAGACGGGACAAGGTTGGGTCATCCGTCGGCGATACCGTTAATGATTCAATGTTGTAACCACGCTGTGAAAACAAACCCACCACACGAGATAGGGCACCTGGTTGGTTTTCTAGTAATAATGATAAGATCCTTTTCATTATGTACGCTCCGTCTTACTTAGGTACATTTCACTCATATCACCGCCACGAACTTGCATTGGGTAAACGTGCTCAGTTTCATCTACGCTAACATCAACAAAGACTAACTTGTCCTTAATGCTGAATGCTTTTCTGAGGCCTTCATCCAATTCATCCGGGTGGTTAATGTTAATACCAACATGACCATAAGCTTCTGCAATTTTAACGAAATTAGGGACTGAATCCATATAAGAATGAGAATGGCGTCCTGAGTAGATCATGTCTTGCCACTGCTTAACCATACCTAAGAAACGGTTATTCAAGTTTACAATCACCACCGGTGTATCGTATTGCAGTGCTGTCGATAACTCTTGAATATTCATTTGAATTGAACCATCACCGGTAATACAAACCACGGTGTCATTAGGGAAGGCCATTTTAACACCCATAGCAGCTGGTAAACCAAAGCCCATGGTGCCAAGACCGCCAGAGTTAATCCAACGACGTGGTTTATCAAATGGGTAATACAGCGCGGCAAACATTTGGTGCTGGCCTACGTCAGAAGTCACATAAGCATCGCCATTGGTAATCTCATATACTTTTTCAATAACCGCCTGAGGTTTAATTCGATCGCCAGAGGTGTCGTATTTTAAACATTGTTTAGCACGCCATGCACCGACATCATCCCACCATGCGCTTAAATCATTGCCGGTTAACTTTTCTTTAGCAATCATATGCAACATACGTTCGAGAACTTTATCCGCACTACCAACAATTGGAATATCCGCATTCACTGTTTTTGAAATAGACGATGGATCGACATCGATATGCAAAATCGTCGCGTTGGGGCAGTATTTCTCCAGATTATTGGTGGTACGATCATCAAAACGGACACCAATACCAAAAATCAAATCACTATTATGCATTGCCATGTTGGCTTCGTAAGTACCATGCATACCTAGCATCCCTAAACTTTGCTCATGAGTCGCTGGGAAAGCACCCAGTCCCATTAGGGTACTAACCACTGGGATATTCAACGTTTCAGCGAGTTTAATCAGATGTTCAGAACACTCTGCCATAACCGCACCACCGCCGACATAAAGCACAGGCTTTTTAGCCTGAAGCAGAGCCGTTAACCCTTTTTGAATTTGGCCTTTATGCCCTTGAGTGGTCGGGCTATAAGAACGCATTTTAATTTTTTCTGGATACAAATAGTCATGCAGTAATGCAGGATTTAATACATCTTTCGGAATATCAATGACCACAGGGCCAGGACGACCACTTGCAGCTAGATAAAATGCTTTTTTAATAATAGTTGGAATTTCAATGGCTTCTTTTACTAAGAAACTGTGTTTTACAACAGGGCGAGAAATACCCACCATGTCACACTCTTGGAAAGCATCGTTACCAATAAGATTACTTGGTACCTGACCAGATAAAACCACTAACGGTATAGAGTCCATATACGCCGTTGCAATACCCGTAATTGCATTGGTGGCACCTGGACCTGAAGTCACTAATACAACCCCGACCTCGCCGGTTGCGCGGGCATAGCCATCAGCCATATGCACAGCGGCTTGCTCATGGCGAACAAGAATATGCTCAACGCCACCTTGCTGATGCAGTGAATCATAAATATCTAAGACAGAGCCACCCGGATAACCGAATATCGTCTTAACCCCCTCATCAATCAGTGAACGAACAATCATGTCCGCACCCGATAACCTTTCCATATGCTACCTCTTTATTCTTTACAGTAGACCAATATAGGCTTTTGCTGTTATTGATTCATTAACACCATAATAGAACTTTAACAAACAAATTGTTATTTAAAATTTTTGAAATAGGCTTAAATTTGGTAGCAATTATTGCAATTTTGACTTCAGCAAAATGCAATCAACACAATAACATAAGGTAATAACGGCAAATTCCAGTCAATTTAACTTGAACCTTTGTTCCTGACTTACTTTTCTTTCTGTTTGTTCAAAGTTCATCCACCCACTAACTAAGGTCAATTAACCTCAAACATTATGTATAAAAATTAGCCTAGCTATAATCGCTTTTTCATTTAAAGCATTGCTCAGCCCAGCGCTAATACTTCTTTATCTATAGCATCCTTGCTGTACGCTTTTTTGCGTATAAGTTTTGGTGATAATTCGTTATTCGCCATCTGTTCGCTCTGTATGACACTTACTAGTATTAGCAATTAATTTTGGGAAGCTGTTGCCAGGAACTTAAATAGCTAGGTGATAAAAAATGACGCTGCATTTGCCAAGGTCGTTCTCCTACCATGCGGCTAGGGGTAATGGTGTGACGACCGTATTTAGCATTAATTTCATCTACGCAATTCATTAATTGTGGGCAATTAGGGTACTGGTTAAACATGTCTTTTTGATAATACTGACTGCTCTCTAATAGGGTTGCTCCTACACCACATTTGTAAAACGGTATGCCTGCTTGATAGAGATATTTTGCACAGGCTGCAATACTCTGACTGATAACTCGGTCATCATCGAAACCATAGGGGAATTCAATTATTTTACTGCGCCTAACATAATTTTCCTTATGGGGTGAGCTATGGGCAAAAAGCAGCATTTTTTTAATTAATAATCTTTGCTTGCGTGCTTTTGTGCATACTTCGACCCCATGACTGACCAATGCTTGGGTCAGTTCATCAATATTGCTGACGCCCTGACCAAAAGTGCGCGTTGCAAAAATTTGCTGATTTTCCGCTGGCAATTGATCCCATTTTAATACCGCTTGACCTTTTAGCTCTAACACGGTGCGAGCTAAAGGCCTACCAAAAGCTCGTCTGATACGCTGAGGTGATTGCTCAGCTAATTGCCAAGCACTATGGATATCCATCAGTGCCAATTTCTTAGCCAGTCTACGACCTACGCCCCATACTTGCTCGACTTTCATCTGCTTTAAAATCTGACTACGGCTGATTTCGCCATCAATTACCGCGACACCACTAAAACCTGATAGCTTTTTAGCCGCATGATTTGCGGCTTTCGCCAAAGTTAAAGTTGGGCCAAACCCAACACCTACCGGTAGCTTCAACTGTTGCCATATCTGTTTACGTATAGTTAATCCTAATTTGGCAAAACTATGTTGGTATCCTTGATAGTGCTGAAAGCACTCATCAATAGAATACACATACTGGTTATCACAAAAACTTTGGCAAATGTTCATCATGCGCCGGCTAAGCTCCCCATAAAGGGCATAGTTACTGGAGCGGATCACTACGTTATGACTGGCTAAGAGCTCCCTGAGCTTAAAGTAGGGCTCAAATTTAGGAATATTAAACTTTCTTGCCAGCGGACAAACCGCACAAATGCAGCCATCGTTATTGGTTAATACCACAACAGGTTGGCTGCGTAAGCTAGGATCGAGGCTTTTCTCACAGGAGGCATAAAAACTAATGCCATCAATTAAGGCATACACGCTTGGATCACCTCTGTTAATCGTTGCCCAGCATGTATTCTGATTGACGTGCTAATGACACCTTCAATTTGAAATTCATCCCATTCATTGATAGCAACAGGGCCATACTTAGGGTGCGCAGAACATAATTGCCGTCGTTGTTTATCCAATAG
This sequence comes from Paraferrimonas sp. SM1919, assembly GCF_010993985.1. GTDB lineage: Bacteria > Pseudomonadota > Gammaproteobacteria > Enterobacterales > Shewanellaceae > SM1919. Next base: position 59,655 of record NZ_WINH01000005.1, read on the forward strand.
CTTACACACAAAGCTGCCATTATAGTTAGCAACAATAATATCCATATGGACAGCGGTAATGGCTCTATCGACTAATAATAAATCACCAGAATAAATGCCAACCCCTTGCATGCTGTCACCATTGGCAATACCAATAAAGGTAGCATTAGGGTGTTCAATTAACAGTTTATCAAGGGATAAACCGAGTTCTAAATATTGCGCCGCTGGAGATTCAAATCCCGTGATCCCAGCTTCAGCATATAGGGGAATAACCTGCATATATTATACACACCAAAAAAAGAACTGTTTATTTATACAGTATATGGTTGATGTGGCAATAGATCCAGATTAAATAAAACGGAGCGCTCAAATTGTGAACTGAGACATTCCATTAATAGTGATCTAAATGGGCGACATAGGCGGTCATAATAAAGAACGCTTTACTGATAGGTTGATGCTGTAACTCGTCTTGGGTGCACAGGGCGGTGAGGCCTTTTAGGAGTGGGCTTTCAGGCATTTCAACCAAAGGCTGTACATACTCAATAATATTGGTTAGCTTATCGATATAGTCTAGGGATTCGGCATCGTTTACTGTCGGCCCCGCGGCTTGGCGAGCGTATTTTATTAATAGGGATAGGGTGAAATAACGACCATGACAGAAGCCGAGAATATAACTGCGTTTCTGCTCTTCGCTGAAGTCTATAAACTCAGCACAGCTAATGTCATTTATATAGTTAGACAAATTTATAGTCCCAATAACTTATTCCCTATAAGTATGGATAAAAATTTAAATTCAACAAGTTATCAGTGATCTTTAGTCGGCTGGTAGTACTCATAACTGAGTAATTGGAGGGTGATTTTATACAACATAAAACCAATACCAAGGGGCATGAGAATAAGGTTAAACAACCACAACGTGGCTGCGGTAATGGTGTATTTTATTAGTGTTTGTACCTTGTCTTTGATACTAGAGTGGCTCATGCTGCTTAGATGACTAATACTGGCTTTGGCGCTTTTAGAAAGTTCTTTTGTGCCTTTTCCCTGTGTGATATGTTGATGTAAATGATTCAAGCTTTGGCTGTTATCGACATGAGTGCTTTGCTGCAGTCGTTCGCTTAACACTCCTGAGCCGTGAATACTGTAGGGTAAGAGTAAATAAAAGCTGATAAAAATCATGGCTGCAATTTTAGTGATCGCTGCGGATTTATTTAATACTGTGTGGGGGATCATCGATAGGGTTTTAAAATGCAATAAAAGGTAATGAATAAACCCTGCGCCAGCTGCAATATATAACGCCACTTCTGATAATAATAAAGAAAGATCATTGAGTGTTTTAAGCACAGTGATGAGCACTAAAGAAATCATCATCACTTTTTTGGCTTCGCTGGTCGTGCTCTGTACTTCGCTGATGGCCTGTCCTACGGTAACGTTAAAATCAGCAATAAAAGACACCCCAACTTGCGAGCTCTTAAGTATGTTTAATACAGCATCAACTTCGGTTAGCAGTAATATATCTGTGGTGGCCTGTAAGCTTATTTGATCCAAGTAACGGTCGTTACTGTCGATAATGGAATGTTCTGAGCCGGTATTAATCTTAAACTGAATAAGCAATACCAGCACTAGTCCCAATAATAAGGGGATGGCTTTCCTTAATACTGGCCAAATTGATAGCCCACTTAACTTTTTGCGCCATTGATTAATGCTAGCTGGCATAGCAGGCTCCTGTAGAGTGTTGGGCCACACTAAGATCCACATAACCACTTATGGCTGTTAGACGGCCTTTATCTGTGTACTGCCATAACAACTGGTTAGTACCAGCGTTAGGTGGGCCATTATTTATGCTTTGGTAATCCGCTACCCACAGTGGCTGTTTGGGAAAGGTTGAAGCGAGATTATCCTGCCAAAAGCTAAGATCGCTATAGATAATAGGCTGACAGCCTAGCTCTTTTGCTACGTAATCGAGCCAGGCTTTTACCCCTTGCTGCAATTTTGATGTGGACACTGTAGAAATGACTTCAACATCGAGCATCGCAGGCAATGTGTGTTTAGAGTGACGAACTAAGCTGACAAACAATTTAGCCTGTTGTATTGCATCAATATCAGGTTTGAAAAAATGATAAGCCCCGTTGGCGAGTTGAATTGTTTGTAGCCCTTCGACATTCGCTTTATACATGGGGTCGATAAAAGTATCGCCTTCTGTAGCCTTCACATAAATGAAGTCAACCTCAGTTTGTAACTTGGAAAAGTCGATTTTTCCCTGATAGTGGGATACATCAACGCCATAGCTTAGCCCTTTATGGGAAAAGCTAGTTGCCATAGGTCGAGCGGTAGAATCCGTTGTTATTGAACTTGAGCTAAAGTGTGGACGCCAAATTAATATAGTTAAGCCCAATAACCACAGAAAATATTTAAAAATCTTCATTGGCGAATACCACCTATGTATAAGAATGTTTAGTCATGACTTTAATGACGTCTAATGCAGGCTTTAAAGTTCTAGTCAGACGTTTTATTTCGCTATCATGATTACTTAGGGCATCCAGAAATAGGCCACCGCCACTGGCGTTGACTTCTTTTAGCTTGTAGGGCTGGCCTGGATCATTTCCAAATAATTGCTGTAAGCGGTCTTTTGTATCGCTAACTAAGGGGTAGTGATCATTATCTATGTATTTTTCTGCCTTCAACATGCAGTCAAGGCCAATTTTCATTTGATGGTAAATGTCGCGGTTCCAGCCTTTTTGAAATGCATCAGCAATTTCACATTGAGAAAATAAGCTTTCATCGACAGGTTGTCCTAGCTTTTGTTCGAACACTTTGCAACTGTGTGGTGGTACCCAAGACTCACCCCGGCCGAGATGAATTGATGATGGCGGAAAGCCAGTACTGTACATATAGGTAGAGCAAGGAAAACAGGAGGCCATTTTAGTAGTTTCGGTACCGGTAGCCATTTCATAAGGGGTGCACCAGGGGCCATATTTGCTCGATTCTACAATGGCGCTGCACATGCCATGGATGTAAGCTACTTTGATTTTATCGTTGTTAATTTGACCAAAGCCCTTGGGGAGTGGCTTTAGGTTTGGCTGGTCTGGGTTGTCCCAACCAATTAACCCCCAATTTTCTCTAGGTTCATTTTTGCTATCTACCGTTTTGCCTTGCCATTTTCGCATTGTGTATGTAGTCACATTAACACGGCGGGTGGGAAACAGTTTATGGTTAGCACTTATGGGGTTATCAACTAACCCTGTATAGGCACCACGGCCTGTATAAATGGTTGGTTGATCTGGAGCTTTTTTATTACGGTCTATTTCAATTTCCGCTATCGCATTTTTAATCATATCGGCTTTAGAATAAGTTAATGGCCGATTACGTTTTTTAGCGCTCTCAGTGGCAGAGCCTTGCTTACCTGTGATCAATTTACCTTCGGAACCAAAAGGGGATTGACCATCTTTAATAAAACTTCCGATTTCTACTTCGCAGCCTACAACAAATGAGAGGGCATCAAGTAAGTTATAAGAGTTCAATTCCATCTCCTTGACGAAATCTTCTACGATACGTTCTCCATAATTAATGTCTTTTAGGTTTTTATACTTTTCAAAAAGCTTAACCGTCCTACTTGTTGGCATATGCTTTTTTACGCTCGCGACTGTGGCTTCTGCTTCTTTTTGTTTTGCTTCATCTCCTTCGGAATACATTGTTAAGAGGTTTATAGCCTTTAGACTCTGCTTAAAAAAGTTAGCATCGACACATTTAATGTTTTCAAGTAATAACTTTTCGACCTTTTGCTCAATTTGCTTCTTTGCATCTTCACCACTACTGAAATACTCGAGCAGTAGCTCTTCACCAAGGGTAGGGTGCTCTATATCAAACTGACAAGGTTGATTTTGATAAAATCTGGTGAGAATAAAGCCAATAATCACGCTAGTGATTATTACATCGGACTCTAGGTCGACCTGTTTATTGTATGCTTGCTTATTATCATTAGTTTCATAGTCTAATTCTTTGCCTAATATTGTTATACGTGTAGTGGGTGTTGTCATTAGAGCTTCCTTAGTTGTTCACTTTTGTTATTTTCCAGATGGCCCATTCACCCGCTAAAGTGGTGAGATAATCGGCATTTTTAGGAGAAATGGTCATACGACAAAAGGGATCTGGTGTGATCCTTGAATAGCCTGGCTGCAATGGCCTTAAAAAACTTAACAGAAAAAGTTCATCGCCATCACGCAGGGTTTGTTGATTATCACGGCTAGAAAAATTAACAATTTGCCAGCGTTCGCCGTGCCAGTAATCTGTGGTGTTATCATCTGGGGTGTAGTAATACAAATAATGGGAATCATGAAAAGCACTAAGTACGTTCTTATTTCCCAAAATTTGCTCGGTGGAGGCAATTCTAATGGTCGCCATGTTTTTAATAGGTTTACCGGTATCTTTAGACTTATCAGCGAACAACTTAAACACGGCAGCGTTGCCCTTATTACTGCTTAGGGTGGGGTAAAAGGTTTTCAGGGTACGGGAAGACTTGGCTAAGTATTTGGAATATTGTCCATTACCCCATTTACTGCCAATAAACTCGAGCAGCACTTCATCCCCATAATTAATCACAGCCCCATTATTAACAGGTGTACCTAGACTCGCCATGATATTGGTGTCTTTGTCGCGGGCTTGATCAAGTTCAAGTACCGAATCAAATAGAGGTGCATTAGCCACTCGCTCACCAAGTAACCAAGACTTTCTATCAATATTTTTCCAATCCAATATAGTGGCAATAACGGAAGTATGGTCAAAGGGCTTGGTTAAATTACGGAAAACGGTTTTAGGTTTTACATAGGGAGAAGCGATGATCGTCGGAATACGAATACCAAAGCGATCAAACTTAAAACCGAATTGAGTGCGGGTGTCTTTATCCATATTGGGGTACTCCCCAGGGTATGGGGCTTTATCGCGGGCACTTGGGGTTGCCTTTGGTGGCGGTACATGATCATAAGTGCCACCGTTTTCATCGAAGGTGATAACAAAAACGGTTTGCTTCCAAAAAGGGTTCTCTGAACCATCTTCACGTTTAGAAAGGGCATCGTATAAACGCTGAACAAAGTTTTCAGCTATTAGGGTGTCGCTAACAGGATGCATATCATTGCCGACGACTCGAGCTTTACTTTTATAGGTACTGTCCCAGCTTGGTCCGCCGCCCCATTTAGGTTCAATCCAACTTACCGCGGGCAAGCGGCCTTCGCGGGCGGCCTTAAACAGTTTATTATCACTGTCATCAGGGTTAAATTTAACAAAGTTATCGTTGTACTTTTTATCGTCTAATTGTCGAAACATGGTGCGAACGTACTGATGTTCAAAACCCAAAGAGGCATCAAGCGGTGGCCACTCGCTTTGCCAAAAGACTTTCCAGCTAACGCCATTATCATTTAATAAATTGAATAAATTATTTGGATACTCGGGTAAACGATCTGCATGGGAGCCCTTAAGCAACCATTTAAGACCTTTTAAGCCGGGGTTCTTGGTATTTTTGTGGGCATCATAAAAGTTGTTTGTGACTAAGCCTAAAGAGGTGCCAGCGGTGGCGAACGCTCGGTTAGTATTGGTTTGCGAAGGCACTGAACAAAACCAATAATCCGAAATACAATAATGGCGGGCCAAACCACTTAATACAGGGAGTTGTTCAGGAACATAGGTTTCTAAAATTTCCTTGGCCATGGCATCAGTTGCACGAATGCCAACATCTTCCTCGATAGATTCAGCATAGTCGAGCACATAACCGTTCATAGGTGTTGAACCTATATCACTTATCTGTTGCGCACGAATAGTAGGATCCCCCCAATCCACTTCACTTCTGGGTTTACCATACATTTGCGCCATGATGTGAGTGAAATGTTCACCGGGGTTAAAAGAGGGGGTTCTAGGGGTGCTGGCACCTTTAATTGGCTCAATGGGTTGATCGCCATACTTTGGTTTATTCGCCAACTTTTTTAATAAAGCACTGGTCTCCTGTTTAGAGCCCCCACTTAAACCAATAAAATTTGGCTTATTATCACCACCAACCTGCAATACATTACTAGGTAAATCATCCGGGTTTTCATTGTCATACAGCCAACCCATGACATGATCAAAGCCACGGTTTTCTAGTGTAAGAACCACCACATGATTGATTCCGAGTTGATTGAGTCGATTGGCCATAATCAGGGTTCCTATTAAGTGCTAGCTAATAGAACAGTAATTGCCTTCCGCCCATACTTCGGCATTGGCAAATAAGCTGCTCAGAGCGGTCGCTCGAGATGCGTTGAGTTCAGAAAAAGACGTTTCCCAGGTGTGGTTGTTTTCATGGACTTTAATGACGTTGCTAAAGTCATTATTCCAATCAATAGGGAGAAAAACACATTTACCAGTGGTGCTGGAATACAGTAAATCTTGATTATTTAATTGGATAATTCTGCGCTTATTTTTAAGAGACAGCTCATTATCAAGAACAATATAAATCAAGCTAGAACGCAGTAAGGGGCTGATGGCTAATGGCGCTATTTCTTCTTTGACGGTCGGTTGATGGTCACTATCCCAATCTTGATTGTTATCAAGCTGCCAATAACAAAGGGCGTCAATCAGTAAAGCGCTGAAAGTGAGTTCGGGAGCCTCAGCATTAGCAATATTTTCGAGATGTTGCTTAATTTTGTTGGTTTCAGGAGTACTTGGTTCACTGTTACTGGCAAGCCATATCGCACGATATTGTTTACAGACTTCAAGCCGTTGTCTAACCAGACTGGGGCGGTTTAACCCAAGTACGTCAATGGTGGTCGAACCCTTAGAAAGCACCTGTGCAGAAATAGAGCTTTTAAGCCATTGTTGGTATTCCTTATCAAGGTCACTACAGCCGTTAATAGAGGGGATATTGCCAATATCAGACTGAAGCTTAGTGACTATATCTACTTGGTTTAGTGCAAATTTATCCTTATAAAATTGGCAAATTAAATCAAAAGGGTAAGCCTCTGCAGTGACTGGGTTAAAGCGAACAAAATCCCTAGGCTGCTCAAAATATGGGTTAACCAGTAAAGGCAATTCATCATCGATACCATGGGCTTTAGCTTGGTGTTTTTCAATCGTAGGAAAGCGGTCAGATTTATAATGCTCTGAGCATTCACGGCAACTAAACATCAGGTTATCTAGATTGTAAGCTTGCTTATAATAAGCTAAACGCTGCAGTTGGCCATTTTCTCGGCGGCCATAACTTGGCCGAAAATGGCTGATAATGCCATCACTGGCTACTTTTCTTTCACACCAGCAACACTTGTGATGATTGATATTAGTAAAGTGCTGATAAATCTCGTCACTGGCATAAATCGAAGGATCAAAGGCTTCTATAGTAAACCCAGTTACATGGCTATCTTCGCTGCTTTGGGAACTGGGGCGTTCCGTTAAGTAAACAAGATTATTAACAAGATCGCGGGCATAACCTTTGGCTTCAAGGTTGGCCCTATCCTTATTGGTTAATACCTTATGCTTGACCCAGGTACTGACATCGGCAATCAAATCTTGCATTTGCTTAACCGCTGCTTTTTGCTTTACCTGAGTATCGGCATTTAGGGTAATAGCCTTGTTGATGATATTTATCATGAAGCAGACTCAGGGTTGGTAGGCTCTGGGTCAGGTTGGGCTGCATTGGCCATGTTTGCCACTGATTGTTCTGTTGCAGAGTTTGCTTGATGCATTTGTTGACTAATACCCGCGACTCCAGCGCTCGTATTGGCAATCGCTTGTTGCATATTGTGAGTAGTTTGAGCAATGGCATGCTCAATCGTGGCAGTGCTTTGCGCCACAGCATCGTCACTTGCTGAATCAGCCGTTTGATTGACCACTTGCGCAACATTGGCAACTCCACTGGCAGTTTGAGTTTGCTCAGTTGCAGTGTCGTTGGGCGGAGTGAGCACCGATTTGGATTGTGCCGATAGCGCAAATGAATTCTTAATCGATTGATCAATTTGTGCCTGCGCCTGTTTAAGGTGGTCATCAACCTGCTGCATGAGTTTCTGCATATTAACGGGCGTGACTTGTTGCATGAGATCTTTATTAGTTGGAGTGGTCATCATCATTTCCTTTATTGTGAGTTAACATAGAACCAGTCAAGCATTAAGCGTCCATCCGGGCTCAGCACATATTGGGCATGAGCATTGGCACTACTGGCTTGATATAACCAAAATTGTCCGTCTTGACTCATCGACATAGAGTTAATTTCCGCTTGCTTTTGAAAATTAACTAACAACTTGGAAAACGTTTGCGATAATTCGGAGTAGTTAGCGGTTGTGATAGAGTTAGAGTGGAGGTAATGACTGAGCGCTTTAATGCCGCTTTGAATATCGATAAAACCAATTGCATTGTGATTATTGCCCCAGAATTGAATTAAGGTAGTGACGTTTTTGATGGTGTTACTGTCAGCTAAATTGGGACAATGGCCAAGATCTAAACTAATCTGCTTTAAATTTTGATATTCATTTAAAAGCAAAGCCGTATCTTTATTGGATGGTTTTGAGTTTGAGTTAAAACCATGTAATTGAAATAAATCATAAAAACTACTAAGAGCAATAAAGAAACCAGCTAAATTTACACATTGGGCACGAGCTAATTTAATTAAACTATTTATTTGGCTGGCTGCTAATGTAGTTAAGTCGCTATTTTTAATCGATTTACTTTGAATGACTGCTTCAATATCAACCATGCCCAACTCAAAGCTTTGCTTAAAACCTAATAGCCCCATCAACTCACTTAAGTTTTGATAATCACTATCACCAATGAGTTGCTGTTCATTTATGATTTTTAGGACATTTTTTTTATTCTGTGCTGATGGCTGCTTAACTTGGTTATCTATCATGGCAAGATCACTTTCCGACATTTGATAGAAAAACTCGCAATCAGCGAAAAGAGGGCAGTTTTGCGGCTTGATACTGCTAGTATTATGCAGCCCCTCATACACAGCCTGTATTAACGCCAACTCAGAGTTAAATTGATGGTGTTGTTGATCATTACTCGCCATTTCAAGCCAGTTGAGATTACAGTCAGACCAGCTTAGGATCATTTGTGCATTATTTGATAGCGATTTTAAGTCAATAACCGCATGCTGGACTGAAATCATCACTTACCCCCTTGAACTTAAAAACTCTAATCCCCAGTAGGGAATCCGTTTAGCACTTTACTGGCGGCCTCACCAATTTTCGAAAAATTCTCAGTACTGTTGGTCACCATGGTATTGATTTCGGCATATACCTGGGTGAATTCCTTTACGTTACCTGTCGCCAGTAATTGTGACATAGCCACACCAGCCGCAGTGGTACTGATGGTGCTCATATTACGCAACTGATCGGCAGCATCTTGAATCGCTATCGCGGTAGATTGCGACACCGACTGATAAGCTTTACCCGCCCCAGCATGCTTGATAATGTCACCTGTCATGGTTGCTTGCTGCACAGCTTGCAATGAATTAGTGACCTGTTGATTTACCACTTCGTTAGCCATTTTTTGGCACTCCCTATGGTGTGAGATAATCTGCTTTTATTCGTTTGAATCGACTTTCATGTAGCCGGAGGCTTAGGTTCATTATGTGAAGGCTCTGCACTTGCCGAGTTGGTGCTTTGTTCAGTAATGAATGCTTTCATAGCATCGAGTTGCTTGGTGATAGATTGGACACCCGCTTCAACATCTGCAGTGGACTCCCCCTTAGTATCAATTTTGGTTAACGCATCTTTAATTGCATTAATTTTATCCATAAGCGCGCTGTTATCTTTACCAGACACTTGTGGGCTATCAGGCCCAAGTTTCATAAATGGCGGTACTTCGGCTTTAGGTGTCGGCTCAGGAACCGGGGGCTGAATACCCAGCATTTTGGCACAGGTCGTGGTGATAGAGGCATTGGTAGTTAATTGAGCGTTTTGCTGTGCTGAAATGGCATTATGCATCGCCATCCCTAAAGTCTCAGCAGAAACGACATCAATCATCGCCATCCCTTGTGGGGCTGCCGTACCAGTGAGTAAAGTCATATTTTGTGTGACCGCATCAGTGATCACATCATTAGTCGTATTGGCGTTTGTCATGATTTATCCCTTCGCTATTTTCCCTTGGATATTCCTATTACACCTGAGGCAACCATTAATGCGCAGCATTGATTAACACTGGTGTTCGCCGTAATTTGGGCAAGTTTTTCATTGAATACCGCATTCTCCATCAACATTCCGACACTTTGACCTGCAGCAATGTAGGTTAAGCCCATGGATAACGGTGGGGCGATGGCAGTATTAAGTAAACTGGTATCAGTGTTCATTTTTTTATTCTGTTAAAAAGCACCTAAATAAAGCCAATGCTTATTTACTCCAGGTGCAAACAAATAGTTGATTAAGCAAATATTTGTGAAGTCGCCTTACCAGTAGAAGCAGTATCAATGCTATACAAGTTTGATACCCCTTGAACGGTAGCAGCTTGCCAAGTAATGCTTGACTGCTGTTGGGCAGTCGTCGCATTATGGGCTGCATTACTTAGCGCCTGTGACGTTGCCACCATTAAGTTACCCATTGATGATGCTGGCGCATCTCCAAGGACTTTGGTGTTAACTTGTGTCACAGAATCAGTTACTTGGCTGTTTACAGAAGTTGGATATGCCATTGTCGTTTCCTTATGATTTAACTTTTGCTGCTAAAAATTAATTTAGTAGTCTTTGCCGTTGCACTTGTGTCAAGTGAGTACAATAAACTCACTCCCGTAGTAGCAGCTGCTTGGGCAATAATGTTGGTCTGCTGTTGAGCAAGCGTGGCATTATGAGCAGCATTACCAAGGGCCTGACTGGTTGCTTGATATAAATTCGCCATAGATAGCGCTGGCGAATTAGCCAATACTGCTACATTAACCTGGGTAACCGAATCTGTAATTTGGTCATTAACAGATGTTGGAAATGCCATATATCAAACTCTATTTACCTTATGAACCTAGAATTGAACTGGTTGCTTTGCCTGTTGATGCGGTATCAATGGCGTATAAGGTCGCAACGCCCATAGTCGTAGCCGCTTGGGCGGTTACTGCTGTCTGCTGTTGAGCGCTGGTGGCATTGTGAGCCGCATTACTCAAAGCTTGTGAGGTTGCTTGAAATAAATTACCCATAGCGATGGCAGGGGCATCACCTAGTACCTTTACATTAGCTTGGGTTACTGAGTCAGTGATCTGACTGTTAACTGAAGTTGGAAAAGCCATAATGTTTCTCTCTTAGTTGATTAAATTAATGGATAAATGCTTTAGTGTTTAACCTAAACCGGCCACTTTTGACTGCAGAATTGCCCGAGTGGCTTTACCCGTTGATGCGGTATCTAGGGAATACAATGTAGTCACTCCCATAGTGGTTGCAGCTTGAGCAGTTACAGCAGTCTGCTGTTGAGCACTGGTCGCATTGTGTGCGGCATTACCCAGCGCTTGCGATGTGGCCTGAAAGAGATTTCCCATCGATAAAGAAGGGGCATCAGCAAGCACTTGTACATTTGCTTGAGTAACTGAATCTGTTATTTGGTCATTAACTGAGGTAGGAAATGCCATAGATAACTCCTTTAATTAAATTAGTGATACTACCAACGAACTTCCTGAGTACTTGAACTGATGATTTCCATCTTTATAACAAGTATTAAGATATTAAGCTGAAATTGAAGTAATTAAATGTAAAATCCTAGGGTAAAAGAGTATGAAGTAAGGGTATTAAATTAGTAAGTGTAAAAAACGAAGGTATATTTATAATAAAATGTAAAAAACTAAGGCAGATATTAAGATGCTAAGTATTGGGACGGAGTTTTATTGGTGACTTTTTTAAATGATTTTTCAAAATGACTTAAGTCATGAAAACCCACTTCATAGGATATGCTAGTTACATTTTTCTTAGGAACACTATTAAGGAGCTCAATAGCTTTGGCAATTCGTAAATGAACAATTAACTGCTTAATGGATATCTTCAAATTCTTTTTATATAAGTGAGAGAGGTGTTGAGGGCTAATATAGTTATCTTTAGCAATTTTTTCGATGGAGAGTTTATTTAAATAATTACTTTTTAGGTACCTAAGAGACTTACTTACAGCAGGATGCTCAATAGAGTTAATAATATTTTCACTTTCCAATATGCTAAAAGCCAACTCTAAAGATTGATTTTGTGCATGGCCTGCTAGCATTGGCTCACATGTTTGTTGCTGCAGGTGACGCAGTACAAGAGGTTCAGTGACTTGGGTAAGTTTAGGGAAGACCTTAATTAGGGAAGCTTTAGTCAGTTTGGTGCTATCAAGGTTTACCGCTAGAGTAACTATCATACTTTCAAGCTCTTTAACGTTCTCAACCCATGCATATTGGTTTAATAATTGGAGAGCACAATCAGCAAACTCTAGCTTGCTAATCCCCTGATACTTAGTACAAAAATATTGTACTAACAATTCGATATCTGTCACCCTCTGCTGTAAATTGGGAAGCTCTAATAATAGCCAGGGCGCAGTGGAATCATTAATCGATTGCAAGTCATGGTCTGGTGATGTTGAGCAGATAATGCGAACCTCAGGTTTTGTATCAAGGTAGATGCTCTCCCAATAATGCCTAATCTGTTTAAGGCTTTCATTAGGAAGGCTGTTGATATTGCGAATAAAAAGCGTTCCACCACTTGCTTGCTGGCACAACTCCTTCATTATCTTTACGGGATTTTCATTCACCCACTGGATCGCACAAGCCTCGACAAAAGGCTGGGATTTACGAGCTCCTAGTTGATGTATCGAATAAGCGGCGATAAATTTACCGGTTCCTCTTTTTCCATGAATAAGAACTGGAAAATTCACATTTGCATACTTATATGCTCGATTTTGAATATCAGTAATTGCCCTTGATTGACCAATCCAGCTCAAATTGAACTGATTGCTTGAGGGGACACTAAATTTCTTTTGATATTCTTTAATTATTAACAGTAAACTATCAATAATATGATCAAGGGTTCTTGCTTGGTATTCATAATTATTCAGGCATTCACTTGCTGGGATTTTAATTTTTCCAATAATTTCATTGTTGAAAATGAGTGATTTATCAATAGACAATTCTTCATTAGGTTGCCACTGTCCTGTTATATAATTAAAAGGCTTTTGACCTATAAACCCTTGGATGCAACTAAGCTCAATAGATAAGGAAAACCTATTGATTGCTGCCTTATTAAAGGCTTGCTCCACAAAAGTAGACAGCTCTAAGTTAATAGCATTATTATGCATATTAAGCCTCTTCCATGATTATAATTATAAATTAGCACTTAAATACTAGCTCACTTTATAACCATCACGGGTGATTTTTTATAATAAATTTTCATTAATTTTAACCATAAAAAATAAAACGAAAGCTAAAAACGGTGGAAGAAAAGCCTGTCAGAGTAGTAACTATCGCAACAAGATACAAAATAAGGTACCCTTAAGGGGAGTATAACAAGGGCACTATAGTGCTATTTAATATTAAGTATTGGGATTTGGATTATGCCTAAGGCAAGTGAAATCAAAAAGAACATGGCGATTGATTACAATGGCCGTACTTTCATCGTAAGAGACATCGAGCGTTCAGTACCCCAGGGTCGAGCTGGTGGCAGTATTTACCGTATGCGTATGTATGACGTAGTAACGGGTCAAAAAGTCGATGAAAGCTTCAAAGATTCAGAAATGCTAGAACTTGCGGACCTTGTTCGTCGTCCTGTCATGCTTTCATACATTGATGGCGAAGAGCATGTCTTCATGGATAACGAAGATTACACGCCATATCATTTAAACAGTGCATCTATCAGCGATGAATTACAATTCATTACCGAAGACACAGATGGTGTACAAGTCGTCATCGTTAACGAACAAGCAGTGGGTTTAGATTTACCAACGAACGTTGAGCTAGTGATCACAGAGACTGATCCTTCAATTAAAGGCGGTTCAGCGACGGCCCGTACTAAACCTGCGGTTTTGTCTACTGGTTTAATAGTTCAGGTGCCTGAGCACATTTCTACTGGCGACAAAATTAAAGTACACGTAGAAGATAAGAAGTTCTTAAGCCGTGCTTAATGAGTATTTAAAGTTTTAGCTTTAAATACTAAAATGCCGCAATGCTCAGATTTATAAAACAGAGCGTTGCGGCATTTTTATTTGGCACCGAACTGAGATTTTATCCCAAAGATCGACGATAGCGCGGCACTCGCTGCGCCTAGCACCACAAATATTGACTCACCAGAGCTCATTGCTAAGCCAATGACAGCAATAATAATCATGATGGTGAAAGGTATTTTAAATTGCTGCCAGGTACCCACTTGGGCCTGTTGTTCAAGCTTACGAAACTCTTCATCTGACTGAGCGCTTTTTATAAATACTTTGAAGCTATGGTTAATGATTTCAAGTTTGCCTTGATGGTATTTAATCAATCCTTTTTGGGCTAAGGCACTAATTAATGCTGCATTACACGGATTAGGCTGATGCTTATTGGCCGCTAGCTGATATAGCGCCAACTTTTCCAAATCACTGCAATTTTCCCACTTATAGCGGTAAGTCGCTTCAAATAAGTGCAATAAATAGCTGATGGTATGGGAACGGCTAGCCTGTCCCGAATGAGAAAATTTAAGTAAATTTAAATCTAAGTGGGATAATTCAGGTAATGCTTGCTGTTCGTCCAAGCAAAAAGTCTTGTCTAATTGATGGTAATAACGCTGCAGTTCCGGTCCCATAATGACCTGAAAATCCATTAAACACTCGGCCCAACGTAAAAGGTTAGCATGGTCTAAGGGCTGAAAAGCGATGTCATGGCTACTACCAAGGCCCGATTGCCAACTCAATTTTTGTAAACTGGCGCTGTTGCAATGAAGGGTAAAGTACTTAAATTGACCCGATTCCACTTTCTGCTTAATTTCACAGATTAAGTCGAATAAAGCTACACGAGTATCGGGGTGCTCGAGCGCGAGTTCAATATCAAACAGCTCAATATGATCGGTATCCGGGTTAAGGTTAAACTTTAATCCAGGGAAACTCTGTTGTTCAACTAGATCATTTGAGCTAGCCAAGTTAAAAGCATTTTTATAGGTAAAATAACCCCTATGGCAAGTTGTAAATCTTGCACTCCATAGGTCACCATTGATTTTAGTGACTCCTAATTGAATGTATAACTGACGAGTTTGATGATCCTGCTGTTCATATAATTGTTGATAAGCCTGCTGGTTCATCTCCTGCATTAATTGAATGTGTTTAATTAAGGAAGAACTTAAGAAAACTCGAGGCTTAATTAGCTTTAAAAATACCCAAATGAATCCCGCTAATGCGAGTATGCCAATAAAATAAAGAAAACGCGCAAGTCCACTTTGTTGCATCAAGGGGGAAGGGGAACTCTCTGGGGATTCAAATCGTTGCTCAAGCCAAGGAAGAAAAAGTTTTAATTGAGTGCTCTGCTCTAGGTTGGTTGGGGTTAATTGACGAACAGGTCTTGCTGTACTATCACCAAATTGATTAGCCTTGCTAATTAGCTCATCTAAGCCAGTGATCTTATCTATGCTATTGGGATAAAATTCATTAAAAAAAGCCAATTGCTGCTGAGCATTGTTTTGCAGAGTAAATTGTTGTTGCAGCTTTTGTTGCTGTTGAAGAGCGAATTCGCTGCCCTTAAAGCTTTGAAATGGCAATAGAAAGGCCCAGGCTAACAATATCACCATGATGGATATAGTTTGACGTTTAGGCATCTGCATCATTATGCGTGTGGTTAATAAGTAAAAAATGGCAAAAACTACAACGAGCAACAGTGCTTGTAGGTCATACCTCCAATCAAGGGTAAAGTTTAAAGTCAGCAAAATGCTGCACCCCATCAAGGTACTCAGGAGAGCGACAACAGGGTAAGAGGGCAGTGCTATGAGCTTTTGTTTGCTGTGCTTAGTTATTGCTGTGGCAATAAGCATTAATAAAACCAACGCCGTAAGAACCAGAGTTAAATAGACAAACTGATTATTAGCAAAAGTACGCAGATTATAACTTGGAATGAAACCCACAATTTTTAAAGGCCCTATACCTAAGTCTTGTTGTAAAAAGTAGCCGTAATCGCCGTGGTAGTAGCCGCGAATATGCGGTTTTTCAGAAGATTCAGGCATTAACCAGGTTTTAAATAGTTTTTGTTCTTGGTTAAACTGATAGAAATTTTCCTGCAAACTGTGGCTGTTATCACTGTGGAACAATACCTCTCCTGTTACGGGGTTTATGATCATGGTGACCAAATCACCAATAATGGCAGAATCTTTGGCTGTTGGAGTCAGCTGATAAATACTGGGAAGATAAAGATCTGCCCCCAGAATAAACCCTGGTTTTGAGTCCATGGGTAAACTTATCGTGGTACCTAGGCTGCCATCAGCAATATTAAATAAACGTTGTAAATAAAATGCGCTGCCATTTAATACCCATGCATTATGCTGCCTTTGCTTAATAAAATAATCCCTATGACCAACCGTATAATTATCTGTTACTAGTGGTTTTTCACTGTAATTGACTGAACGCCAAATTTTACCTTTAGCGTTAGCTGCAAAACTCGTCACAATTTGCTCTTGATTAATATCAAAAGCAGAGGATCGGCCATCACTGTTAATGGCATAGACATCATCAGAGCTTTTCAACAAATTTTTAGATAACAAAGCTAGGGTACAAGTATGGCTTGGCTGGGATAAGTCATTTGTTTTGTTATTGCTCAGACCGCTACCAAAACAGCCTTTCTCGGCTTTATAGTCTGAATAATCAGCTAGATTAACGTCACTATTAAAAGTGGTTTGTTGCTGCTTTAAAGCGGTTGCCGTTGTTTTTATTTGCTTTGCAATATCTTCTATTTTTAGCGCTAAAAACTCGCTGGTGGTATCGAGCCGTTGCTCAATAAGGGCATATTTGTATGCCTGCGAGAGGGCAAAGGCACAAGAAACAATAAAAAAAGCACAATAAATCGTTAAAGATAATGGTTTAAGCCATAAAGGTTGCGACTGATTTATCGGAAACCAGTACATAAAGGCGGCAAAGTAAACCACGCCAAGTCCAAGTATTCCCCAAAGTAAAAAAGCAATATTGTGGCTAATAGGAGTTCTATTTTCTATGTGTGCTTTGTTAACTAAACCAATTAAGAAGAACTGCTCATTTTGTGTGTGTTGTAAATACTTAATCTGGGGGAGTAAAAGCGGCTGCAAATAAAGGCGAAAAGCGTCACCAGCATTATGATAGTCAATAACAGAGGACTGTTGAGGAAGGGAGGTAACTCCCTCCATTACTGATGGGTTTGTAGTAAATAGCCTTTGTAAACTAGGGCGTTGCTGTTCCTTAAAGTGCGGGATTAAGCCATTAAAGCCACTAAATTGGCTAGTATTATGCGCGGTTCTTTCATAAACATTGCCTTTACTATCAATAAGGTAAAGATCACTAAAACTATGGTTTAGCTTACTAAATAAATCGATTAGTGAAACATTAATTTTGCTAGAAATAACAAAAGATAATCTACCCGGATCAATTGTAAAACTTGTCTTATCACCAGGTTTACAGTTTTTTACGTCTGAAATACTCGGGTAATTGGCCTCTAATGCTGCTTTGTCTCCCCAGTGACACAGGCTGCCTACTCGAGTGATCTGTTGCGAAAACTGCTGTTGCACCTCGTTTAATTGGTATAAATAGTCTTGATCAATATGATGCAAATTTCGGTTATGGTAATAAAAGAAAATCCCAAAAGTAACTGCAGCAACTAACAGTAAAAGCAGATAAGTGCGAAAATTAGAACGATTTGAAGTGGTGACTTGGGCAGAGGTTGTCATAGGTTGAAATCCTTTTGGGTTACAACACTGAAAACCACTTAAAAACAATGTTATCTATATAACCATTAAAGTTAATTTATCCTGTAGTTAAGGTCAAATAAACATACATCAATAAAAAAGCCCAAGCTTAAATAAGCTTGGGCTTAAACACAGAAAAGAGGGCACTACAGCTTTAAGCTGGCCTTGTTATTGGCGGTATCAACCTCTACCTGCCAGATGCCTTTTTCGGTGGTGATCTGATAAACATTGACGCCATCGGCGCTTTTCTCAACGGTTACCTGTAGCGCTTGTTTCACATCATCAGACACTTGGCCTTTTTGTGGGTAAAGGGCGGTCAGGTAAGCCACATCTTTAGCGTCGGTCTTATCAATGGCATAAGCCCAAGCAGGGCGCTCTAACTTATCGTTCATTAGGTAAGATACCCAACCTTCCTCTTGTTCCATTTTTAGCTTAGATTCGCCACCAAATAGTGAACTAAACCATGAATCAGAAGCGGTTTGGTCGAACGTTTTAACCAGCAGG
Organism: Paraferrimonas sp. SM1919; assembly: GCF_010993985.1. Taxonomy (GTDB): domain Bacteria; phylum Pseudomonadota; class Gammaproteobacteria; order Enterobacterales; family Shewanellaceae; genus SM1919. The sequence continues at coordinate 77,965 of NZ_WINH01000005.1, forward strand.
TTAGCCCCATCGGCAAAGTTAGAATCAACGGTTAAGCCATTGTCACTAAACACTGGGGTGGTTGGTACAAATTGGTAATGGGCACGCACAGTACCCGTTGCCTCACCACTTAGCTCATCGTGAACAACAAATAACTCTTTATTAACGAAGATAATGCTGCGGCGGTGCTTAAGATCTTCATAGCTTTGGTTATCCACTACTACTACGCTTAGGTTATCGCTGTCATGCCATAAAATATGCTTAGGCTTTTGATCAACGTCTTTGTTATCTAGGGTGACAGTTTGATGAGCGCGGGAATCACGGAACCATTTGCGTAAGCGTTTCTCTTCAGGATCGTCACTTTCATAAATGTAAGCCCCAGAGTCCACCATAAAACTACGACCGTATGCACCCATCGAAAAGGTAAGGGTATCTGGCTGAGCATGCCATGCTTGTGAAGACGCAGACTCTAACCCTAAATGAATACCATCTTTAGACCAATCAGATTTAAAGAAGGTGAACCCACTTTCAGGGTAGTTAAAGCTGGTTTGCTGCCAGAGTTGGCCTTTTTTACCGTCAGTTGCTAAGTATTTATAGTGTGGTTCGTCTGGGTAACGGTCGGACCAAGTTTTATATATCCAATCGGCATAGCGAGGCTTATAAATACCATCTTCTTTACGATATTTCCAGGCGTCACCAAATTGAGTGGTCGAGCCATCAGGGAATAATGACACCATTTTAATGTCATGCATCTTTTTAACGGTATCAGCATAGTGAGCTGGCACCTGATCAAGCATATCGGCTTGCTTTAGGGCCTGATAAAAACCGTAGAAAAGTTCTGCATACATAGTGTGGTAACTAAATACGGTTTCTTTATTCATGCCATCTGAGTAAATTTGCTCATCTAACAAGCCAGGAATTCGGGTTAAGCCTTCATTACGCCATTCGGCCGATTTAGTAAACTCTGTCCATTCGGCACCATTTTTAAATACCTGAGTGAGTTCACCTAATAAATGATTACCCGCTTTAGCGTATTCAGTACGAATATGCTCAGCCTGATTATGGAAGAACCCCAAGAAGTACTGCAAAGTAGCTACATCAAACTTTGGCGAATGCACAAAGTAACGGAAGGCTTCTGTGGCACTTAATGTTCGGTAGTAAGACTCCATACCACGGCGAATAAACCAAGGGGTTTGCTTAGTTATAGGCAGTAATTCATTAGTGTATGACACTAATTGGTAGCGCCATTCGTCAAAGTAAGCTTCATTTTGGGTTTCTTGATAAGCTTTTGCCATCCAACTCCACCAATGAAGGCGATGGTACTGATATAAAAACTCCTTATCATGAATGGTTTTACCATCAATAACCGCAAGATCTGGCCATTGGATGTTGGCGCCACGAAATACCGGTGGGTAGTTTTTGTTACCTTTAATAATGTGGTTCAACGTTAGTTGAGCATACTCGCGCTGGTATTTATCTAAGCTAATTTGATCACTGTCTTTATATTTGGCGCGAAAATAAGCAAGCAGTGCTTCCATGGCTTGCTGTTCTTGGCCAATATCCGCTAAAGCTTTTACTTTTTCTAAGCCAGGATGGGAGAAATCCAATAAGGAAAGAATCGCTTTAGGGCTAATATCTATAGGGGCGGTAATTTGCCCGCTTTCAAATTTATGAGTGAATCCATTGACAACCTGAGCAACCTGCTGATCCTGTTCAAATCCACTAGCAGAAATCGCCATAATACTGCTTGCTAGTGTCAAAGCAACCAGGCTGTTAGTAATGAGATTGAGCTTAAACATATATAAATCCTTTATATTGTGATGCAGTGAATAAGTTAGGGAATCCAAGGCGTTTGCTCAAGAACTTAGCGGCAAAGAGGGTTAACTTTTGTTATATAAATTCATATATGGAGAGCTGAGCTCCTCATCAGGCATTAGATAATGAAAACAACTTACCAAAATGTAAATAAGCAATTAAAAAGTAAAATAAAAACAATGATTTAGGTGTTTTAATGTCATTTGGGTTTCGCTACCATTTAAATGCAAGCCACTATCACTTCTAAAGGATGAATCATGAAAGCGATTGGAAAATTATTATTAGATTCTGCAAAGCAAAACACCTTAGTAAGCCTGCATGACTTTTTAACCAAAAATAAAAAACTATTTGAATATGAACTCATTGGGGATTTAAGCTATTTACACCATAGAGCCTATAGTCCAGAAGGGATAGAGATTATTGAAGTTACAGAAATTGAGGACAATAAGTATCAATTAAACTACCAATTTGGAGTGAATATCTTTGCCTTGTGTAAGGATATTAGCTCGCAAACAAAACTAACGGGTAGCACAAAAATCGAACTGGATGAAAAGGGTGAAATCAGCTTAGATATTCTACAAACTGATAAATTAAGTGCTAGTGAAGAGTTTTAAGCTGTAGTAATAAAACAGACAAAAACAAACGGGCGGTCAAACCGCCCGTTTGTTAATCACTGCCTATCTCAGTAAACCACCTTGTAAAGAGTATTGAGACTCAGAAATACATCAGTTGTTGCATCCACCTGAATGGCATGAAAAGGGTAGCGCTCTTTGCCAAGTTTAAATTGGTCGAACGTTTTACCTCCATCTTTTGATTGGTGTATGGTGACATTCTTTTGCAAATCAGCTGAGAAAATATTTATCATGCCTGAGGTATTGGTTAGAGGTGGACGATTATAGTTACGAAGTGAGTCTAAGCCGTTGGTACTGACCCATTTCTCGCCGTTAAAATGGGAAACTCGTAGCACCCATAGCGGGTTATTTTGGCTAAAACCATTAATATTATAAGGGTAAGTAACCACCGGGTAGCCATCACTATTGAGGGTGACTTGGGGAGTTTGGATTTCTGAGGTTTTATCTCCCCAGGTGCCTGACCATTCATAAAAATGATCCATTTGAGGGTCATCTGCAGCAAGTGGGTAGTCCACTTGCTTACCATCGGCACGGTGGAATGTTTTATTTTGACTGTTAAACTTTAAATACGTGCCCCGCTGGAAGGTATTGCCACCACGATGCAGCTGAGACCAAGCTGTGACAATGTGAACATTAGAATCTTTGTCTGCATAGAGCTTACTCATATAAGCGTTTTTACCTTGCTGCTGTAACAACTCATATTCAGTCCACGTTTTCAATTTATGATCGTAATAATAAAAGTCTTGTTTTTCGTTAAAATTAATATCTCGAATAGAGCCATTAACGCCGTTAAGGTCGATACCGGCTCGACGCAAAATTATGGCAATATCACCATTGGCCAGCGAGACTGCATGAGGGTATGAATACAAACGGATGTCTGAGTTTTTATTTTGATCTTTTTTGATATGGCTATAATAAGTTTTATTCCCATCTGCTGGAGTGGGTATGTATTGCCAATCATTATAAGTGTCATCGTAGCTAGCCCAAGTGTTACTGTTACTGAGGTTAGTAAACGATTCTATTGAGTATGGAGCATTGGAGCGGTAATAACGCATTTGGTGATTATGCATGCCAATCCAGACGTGTACGAAGCCATCGCCATCAATCGCCATTGCCGAATCATTATGGCTGCGGTCGCCATCTCCGATGGTGAAAAAAGTTTGCTCTGAACGCTCAACTTCACCCGTTTCAATATTAACCTTCACTATCTTACCAAGGTAGTCGGCGCTATCCGTATAGGTGATATATGCATGCTTATCCGCAACAGCAATAGAGGAAGAACCTGAAGTATCATTAACAAAACGGGAGATTTTAGAAACTTCAAAACTTGCTTGTTTGGTTTGGCTTTGACTGGCTTGTTTAGCTTCAGGGCTTGGGGCTGCGGTTTGATTGCAGGCTGACAGTGCCGAGGCAACCATAAGCGCAAGACTGGCTTTTGTTATAGAAGAGAACGTCATTATCACCATCCTTTTATTTTTATCTTCAGATTGATTGTATGAATACAATTAAGAAGTGATAGCAATAAAAGTAATTTGGTTAAGTTATGAAACACAAAGGGTAAAAGTAGTTATTTTTCTAAACCTAAGGAATGTTTTACAATTAGATAATATTAAAAAGAGAACACCATGACCATTTTATTTAAAGCTTATCAACCACAACAAACCCAAGAAATCATATCTCTATTTACAGATACCTTTAGCAACTCTGAGGGAAAGGATGCTGGCGAAGCGATTAATGCATTGGTAACGAAACAATTTGCGCAATGCTCAAATGAGCAATTGCAATGTTATATTGCTACCGCAGGTGACACCATTATTGCCGCGATCAATTTATCAAGCCTGATGTTTACCGCCTCTGGGATCAAAGCAAAATTATTATCCCCTGTGGCGGTTTCGAGCAGTTATCAAAGGCAAGGGCTTGGACGGCAATTAATTGAGTTTGCTAAAAACGAGCTGAAACAGCAAGGTATTGAACTATTAGTGACCTATGGCGATCCTAACTACTATGGTAAAGTGGGTTTTCAAGCCGTAACCACTGAACAAATTCCAGCGCCACAGCCACTAAGTATGCCATTTGGTTGGATTGCACAAACCTTAGATGGTAGCCAAATACCCACTATCGGCGGGCAATCTACTTGCATTGAGCCATTAATGGATGCAAGTTACTGGTAAAGGGTTAAAGGTAAACAGTTAATCAAAGCAAAGGAATGCGAACAATGAAAACCATAGGGATCATCGGTGGCATGAGCTGGGAATCAACGATGAGTTATTACCAGCTAATCAATAAAGGAATTAAACAACGCTTAGGAGGCTTGCATAGCGCTAAAGTGATAATAAATTCTGTTGATTTTGCTGAAATTGAAGCCCTGCAAGCCAAAGGAGAGTGGCAACAGGCGGCAGTTATATTATCCAAAGCGGCGGTGTCACTGCAAAATGCCGGTGCTGATTTTCTGTTAATCGCCACCAATACCATGCACAAGGTCGCACCAGAAGTGTCCCAAGCCATCAATATTCCTTTGTTACATATTGCAGAGGCTACAGCCAGAGCACTGAAACAGAAGGGGATAACGACTGTTGCTCTGTTAGGCACTCGCTATACCATGGAGCAGGACTTTTACAAGCAGGTCATCATCGACCATGGAATAGAGGTTGTGATCCCTAGTAACCGTCAAGTCAATGAAGTGAATAGAGTGATTTACGATGAGCTCTGTTTAGGCCAAATTAGCCTTAAATCAAAACAAATCTACCTTAATATTATTAATGAGATGCAGCAGCAGGGCGCTCAAGGGGTTATTTTAGGTTGTACTGAAATAGGGCTATTAGTGCAACAAGCGGATACCAGTATTCCCTTGTTTGATACCACTGAGATTCACGCCAAGCAAGCCATAGAGTTCGCCTTGTATGAATCTGTTTAATCTTAAATTAAAGGCACTAATGGCGCTTATGGTGATAGCCCCGCTGAATTTATACGCCTATTCGCCAGCGAACCATGGGCAATTAACCGAAGCTTCCGTCGCTTTGCTAAAACAATGCCATTTATTACCCAGTAATTTTACTTCTGCAGCAATCGATTCACTGGTATTGGCAAATAAACAGCAAGATACTTTATTCAATAAAGCCATTCTTTGGCACTTTCCAAAACCTATAACCCCTGAACAGACCAAGCCTAAAACCATAGGGCATAGCTTATATGGCAAGATGGTCCACAGCACCACATTCAATCAATGGTATTCATACTTAAATTTTGCTGCTTTAAGAGTGGGAACCATTGAAGAAAAAGCCACGTTTTTAGGCGCAGGATTACATTACTTACAAGACTTAACCGTTCCAGCCCATGCGATCCCCATCTTTCACCCGAAAGGCTTAGTCGATTTTGATAACTTTGACTACCAACAATTGCCAGTAATCAGCCAAGCCATTGATTGCGATGAACTTACAAAGGCAACAACCGCGAATAAGCTATTAGTAGAAAACCAAAACTTTACTCTTGAACAGATCAAACAGCCAATATGCAGTAATGAAGCTGAACTATGCCAGTTAACCTGGCAGGTGATTTGGCCAACTGCCGTGAGTAAAGTCACTGGCTTTGGGCATTACCCCTGCAATAGGGATCAGTTTGGTGAAATTAGCCTGAATTGTCCTGAGAACTTGCAGATTGATGTTAACCCAGAATACTACAATGAATTGAGCTTAAAATTAGTTAATAGGGCAGTCGTCAGTGGCGCAAAGTACCTCTACCAAGGGCTCAATAGGGACAGGGTTTTATCTGAAAATGGCTGTTCCTTAAGTCATATTCCAACAAGAGATTTACTTAACTGTATTGCTAAACCTACGTTTGTGCTCGTCCATGGCACCTTCAGTGGCGGTTGGGTGTGGGACAGCACAGCGAACCATTTACGCCAACAAGGTTTTGAGGTCTTTACCCCAAGTTTATCTGGTCTAGGCGAACATAGAGAACAGTTACGCGCTGATATTAACTTAACCGAACACATTAATGATATTGTCAGATTGCTCGATTCTAAGGGACTTTATAATGTTGTTCTGGTTGGCCATAGCTATGGTGGTATGGTGGTGACTGCTGTTGCCGAACAAAGGCCAAGCAGCATTGCTAAATTAGTCGTAGTAGATGGTCATATTCCATTTAATAACGACAGTTTTATGGCCTTATTAGGCCCACGCGCAAAACAGTTTGAAGGTTTAATCCAAGGGGACTATTTAGTCCCCACTTGGGTTAAAACAGAGCAAACTTATCCAAAGGACAACCCACATCCTTTGGCGACATACCTAGAGCCAATTAAACTGAATCCCCCTAGACCTCAATTTAAGCCAAGCCATTTTATTTTAACCGTCGAGCACATCAATAAACCACAACTAGATGATTATTATAAGGCTTATCAAAGGGCTAAGGGATTAAATTGGCAAACTCATATAATACCAGCCGACCATTTGCCTTATAACTCCAATCCAAAGGATTTTAATGAGTTATTAAAAGTAATCGCCCAGAACTAAAATTAGGATGATAACAGAGGGTTACCCAATGAAGCATTTACTTAAATTTAAGCTTATATTTTTAAGCCTTGTAATAGCAATATTGCTAAATAATGAGGCAGAGGCACTATCTTGTGAGCAGCCAGAACAGCTCGAACTCAAACCCCTAGTGAGAGCTGAAATGACCATTACAGACATGTTATTATTATCTCACATGTACCAACAGGGGAAATATGTTGCCCAGGACTTGGCAAAGTCTGATTATTGGGCATTACAGGCAGATATTTTAAAATCAAAAACATCTGAGCAGGTACAAAACGTTGATGCTAATGAGACTAATCCATACCAATTTAATAGGAGGTTTGAAGAGCAATTAAGACTAGCAAAACAAGGAGACGCAGCCGCAATGGGGCAAGTAGCCAAAATGTATCTTGTGGGGATTTCAGCTGAGCAATCATTAGCAGAGGCTGTGCATTGGTTTGAAATGGCTGCCGCAGCAGGCGATAAATATGCTGCAACATTAGTAGCAGAGCGAAAGTTTAGTGAGATTAAACCGCTACTTAAACAACAACAAAGCTTAAACCCGAATATTTATCCGCAGCGACAACAGTTACAGCAAATAACGAATGAGATGAAATACATCATCCAAAGGTTAGTAGAGTTAACGGCAGCGTATGAGAAGCATCAAGCAAAAGATCTCAATTGCGACAGGGTATATAAAAACGCAGTAAAGCTTTACCAATACCGAGCAAAAATAGAACAACTAAAGCAATTTGCACTAAATAATCAGCCAGATTAAACGTTGAGCATTGGTTAAACGCAAAAGCTTATAAAAATATATTCATTAATTTTTTACTTATAACGGTAAGTATCACCTAAAGCTTTGTCTCTAAATGGCGAAAAAAAGATGGATATTTTGTCTGTGGGGCTGTAAACATCAATACTGTCTGAGTTCGGTAGCGATACTGGTTTCCTAGGCTCTCTGGAAGACACAATAGGGTTATTACGAACTAAAAGCGCTTTCTTTTTAATCGTTTCCATATTATCAAACACTTCAGGGTTAACTTTGCTGGAAGTGATTAAAAAGTCTAATTCCAATGATTTACCATTTTCAAATGACGCTTTTACTGTTGTTAACTGTTCAAGTGTATGGACATTCCAGCGTACCTTAGAGCTTGGCAAAAGTTGTGTCGACATTAACTTATTATCTTTACCCACTAAACCAAAAAACCAATCGAAGTTGAGTTGGGTGACCTTATCCCAATCCATTGTTTGTCTGCGTAAGCGATTCAGATCGTTGTAACGCTCTTTAGAAGTTGGAGTCCAAACAGCAGGTTCTTTTATGGCAGGGTACGTTTTACCTTCAAAACGCCCATCATTCTCATGGGCATACTCAATGGCTTGTTGCAGTTTAAGTGGTAACTTTTTAGCTATTAAACTGGATTCATGGCTGAATATCTTTTCCATTTCTTTTAGGTAAGCTTGGTTCGCTTCAAATACAGCTTTATCGGCTTGGTCAAATTTTGCCGTCGTTCTTTGATTTTGGTAGACGCCAGCACCATAAGCAGGCTTGCCCGACACAAAAGTATACTTGGCCATGGTTTCATCCCAATTAGGATCCTCTGCCGACAGTGTTATTTGGTTAAGTTGGTTGTTAATAGCACTTGGGAGGCCAGCTAATTTAGACACTATGCATATATGCTTAAGCATTTGCTCCTTTTTGGTTTGTCCTTGCTTTAATAAGCCTCGTCCCATGACTGATGAATTCTGGGTCGGGTTAAAGGTTAAAGAGTAGTTACCATGGGGGGAGTCATAGTAATAAGTGCCTTTTGAAATCGTGGTCGTGTTAGTAAAAACATAAGAGGGTTTGAATGTTTTTAGATTATTAATATCTGGGCCACACAGGATCCCATGAATGACAATATCTTGTTCTCTATCTATGTAAATATCTTTATAGCCTTCGACAGCAATTGATATTGAGCTAAAAAAAAGACTTAATACAGCAATAATATGCTTCACCATGGCATGAACCCAGTAGTTTATCTTTTATTATAATGGCATAGATATACCATTGCGTAAAACCAGGGCAGGGTTAATGACGGATGACGATCGTCACCAACTAAACTAATCTGATTATGAGGTAGGTACTTTTTAGGCAGGCTGGCAACAAACTCAAAGTACTAGGGTCTGATTAAATAAGAGTACAATTGCAAGGTAAATAGGATTGATAGCTTTAAATGTTCAAACCATTATGTAAAACCCTATTTAACATAATATATATTGTGCGCACAACTGTAGATAAGTAAAACCATAGTCCATAATCCTTAATGACTTCTAAGCCAGGCAAAGTTGTGTTTATTACGCGCTTGTACGTAAAATCTACCATGCTTTGGTGGTGATTACCTTACAGAATTCACGTACGTTTAGATGGTTGAATGTAACTATGATGGCTAACTCAAGCGATTAACGACAAGACAGATCTTTCAATGAAAATTCGGCGTGGGTTTGGTTATTATGATCATTATGCATAACCAGCTTATTGCCGTTTACATAGAAACGGTACTCATAGGCCCAGTCGACTTTACCAAGTTTGATGAGTTCAAAGCGGTTAAATGGCTTATCACATTTTAAATGGACATAGTGATATGCAGCGGCCATGGCACTTGGATCGATTGTGTTCACATAAATTTGCAGTTGCTCAACATTAAACTGCTGATGGGCATAGCTCAGCTTAGGCGCCAAAGCTTGCCCTGACTTAAGGTATTGAGGAGCTTTGCTTTGAAAAGTCGTTTGTTCGATCCCATCCCAGATAAAAGATAGCAACCTAAAACCACCATAACACCTTTAACCCAAAAAACAATAATACCAATATGTGCCATTGTTTTAGGCGAATCAAAATTCTGAATACCAAAAACCCCTGGGCTTAGACTCTCGATTAAGGGAGCAAAAATAAGGAAGATAGTCACAATAAATTTACTATTAGATGACATTGGCTGCGGTAATCCAGTTAAGTTTTAATGCCGATAATGATACTTATCGGCATTAACATAGATAACAAAATAGAATGATAAAAGTTAACGATAAACTTTACGTCTAGGCATTGTTAAATAACAAATATAGCCAAATAAAAACCAAGCAATAACTAATAACCACTCTTGCCATACAAGCGCTGCCGGCATATTCGGCAGGTAAAAGCTGCCAATAATAGTTGCGGCAATAAAACCAAAGTAGCCAAGCCCTACTCCACCTTTGACTTTAAAAGGACGTGGCATATCGGGCTCGTTAATTCTTAGTTTTACAAAAGACAAACACACTAGCGCATAGGCAATCATCAGACTAAAAGAACCGCCATCCACAAACCATATGAGTGCCCTCTTCCCTAGAAATGGCGCCAGCGTCACTAACACTCCAATAAACAATAAGGCGTTCACAGGTGTATTGTATTTAGGGTGCACTTTAGCAAACCATTTAGGCAACATGCCATCATTGGCCATAGCAAAAATAGCCCTTGAGCCCCCTATCATAAAACCATTCCAACTGGTTAATATACCGGCGATACCAGCGATTAATACCATGCTAGCGGCTGAATCCCCAAACGCCTGCTTAGCAGCTTGCACAGTTGTAATCGGGGCTTCTGCCCTCGCCTCTGGCGTTAAAATCAACGCGACACTCAATTCAATAAGTACGTACCAGGAAATCGCAAATGCTATAGAGCTAACCAGCAAAATTCCAATCTTTCGAGGGGGCAAATTAATTTCTTCTGCAGTCTGTGGGATCACATCAAACCCAGTCATCAAAAAAGGCATAATAGCCATTGTCGCTAAAATACCAATGCCACCATTAACAAACAATGGTTGCATGTTTTGTATTTGTCCAACTTGCCCAATACCGACAATAAGCATTGCCCCAGCCAACAAAATGACTCCCACCACAATGGTCTGGATAAATGCTGCCATACGCACACCGATAATATTTAACCCCATTATCACTAGGCTGGCACCACTGCCGATGAGTACCATATCCATGGATACTTGGGAGCCCGCCACGCTATAAACTGGATTTGATCCTAAATTCGGAAACAGGTTTTGCATCACACTTGGCAGAGCCACTGCTTCAAAAGCACATACCGCCACGTAAACAAATATAATCGCCCAAGTACAAATGAAACCACCGTTTACACCAAGTGCTCGTTTTGCATAAACATGTTCGCCGCCAACACTTGGCATGGCACTGGCTAATTCAGCGTATATAAAACCAATGACTAGAATTACAACCCCTATAATTAGCGTGCCAATAACCGCACCTATGCTTCCTCCTTTAGCTAAGATATCCCCCATTAACGCAACCCAAGACCAGCCAATCATGGCACCGAAAGCCAGAGCTAATGTATCTAAAGTGCTAAGAGTTTTGTCTAATCCATGTTCTGTTGTCATTTTATTTCCTACAAAAAAAAGCCGCTATCGCGGCCTTAAACATCTATAAATCACTTATTGAGCATCTAATGCTGCTTGAATTCTAGCTTTTTGCTGTTCATTTAGATTTGAATCCTTGATAAGGCGGATGATTAAATCTGTACTATCAGCTCCCTTTTCATGCCACTGATGGGTATTCTCTGAGTCAAGGGATATTATTTTTACTTTCTTTTCACCTGCAGCTACAGAGTGACTCTCAATATTGTCTACCAAATCTTGAACCACCTTTTGGGCATCAGGATCTAGCTTTTGCATGATCTTACCAAGCATTTGTGGATTATGAAGTTCATCATTGGCTAATTTAATCACCTGTAACTTACCGTTTTTAGTGATCTCAATTTGAGTCGCCGTTTGTGTTTTCTTTACTTCTACATTTAATTGAACATTTTCGGTGGCAAAAGCCAGACTGGAACCAAGTAGTAAAGCAAAAAAAATTGAGGTCTTATTCATTTTGAAATTCTTCCTTATGAACAGTTGATTAAGTAAATACTGACCCAGATTAATTATTGTAATAATCCTGCGGACATATGGTTGTATAAATTGCACTAATTATTCACATAAAATCCCGTCGCTTGTGAAGGTTGGAATACAACAAAGCGGTTCTTACCGCTAGATTTAGCATCCAGTAAAGCAATATCCGCTCGCTTTATCGCGGTGTCAAAGCTAATCTGACTGCAATTTTCTACACAAATTCCAATACTTGCTGTAACTTTAGGAGAGATTTCAAGTCCCTCAAGTTTAGAATTAGCTATTTCACGGAGCAATTGGCGAGCAACAGATTGGCTCTGAGCTAAATTAAAATCCGGTAGGATAACAATAAATTCTTCTCCCCCAAAACGTCCAAGAATACTCTCGGTCGACAAGCATTGTTGACATATTAAAGCCACTTTCCTCAACACTGAATCACCAATGTCATGCCCTAAGCCATCATTAATTTTCTTAAAATTATCAATATCGATAATAAGTACACCAGCGTTTTGCTTTTTATTCTGCAATTGCCCCCAAAGTTGGATCCCTCGTTCCATTAAATAACGGCGATTAGCTATCCCTGTTAAATAATCAGTCTGAGCTTTAAATTTGAAATTAGCCCTTGATTGAATTAAGAACCAAAAAATGCTCAATAGCAATAGGATAGATAACGTGATACCAGTGTATAAGGCCAATATATATTTGCTTTCATTGTCATCAGACTTAGCTATGGCACGACTTAATTGACGCTCTAGACTCATAAGCGCTTTGACCTGAGTATTGTTCTGGTTTAACTCTACAGCATCACGTTCTTGTCGATGATTAGATTGTAATTGTTCAAGTCTCTGGTAATAAAACTTAAGATGCTCACCTTGCCCAGTAAGATAGTTGATGAAATCAATTTCCAGCTGTTCCTGTTGCGAAGGAGAATAAATATCACTTTGTTGCCATTGTTCTAATGTACGTTCGAACTCGAATGTTTGTTCAGTTAGACTAAATGACTTTAAAAGCATAAAATAAGCGACATTAACCCAGCGTTTTTCCGCTGTGGTATCACTTATTTTCAGTGCTTTTTGAAGACGACTGATTGCATTTTGAAAGTCTTTTTGCGCGTAATAAACTCGACCTCGGTTAAGTTCATAAAAAAACGCAAAATCACCAACAGGGTCCTTATCTACAAGGTTTTGCATATGCTGTAAATGTAAATCGGCTAATTCCCAATTATGAAGCTCAATAGTATTACTAATTAAAAAATGCAGACTATTGAACTGCCCAGATAAAGCATCCTGCTGTAGCCATAACCCATAGGATTTATTAAGAAAGTCATAACTTTTCTTATACAGTTTATGACTGTAATAAAAACCACCAACGGCATTATAAAAAATGGCTAATTGTTCCAGATCTGGCTGTTCCGTAGCAAGGGTTTGTTGCAGAGCAGTTTCGATTAGGTTAGTGCCATACTCAATATCACTGATAGTATTTAAACAATAGAGGTACTGATTAGTGGCTTTAATTAATAAAATATTGTGTTTTTGGGCAATATCTAACGCTTTCTTTCTATCCGGGCAGTACAGCGCTTGATCCGTGGACATTAGATAATCGATGTAAGCTCGACTCAATAAAGCATTGATGTGAAGTTGATGATTTGATTGCCTATCAGATTGGTCGATAACTTCAGTATAAACATTCTTTGCTTTGCTGTAGAGTTGAGCACGCTGAAAGGCAATGCCTTGCTGATACAGCTCTTCGATTGAAGTGTTAGACGCTCGCCCATCAATGGCAAACAAAAACAAAAACAAATATACAATTCTATGCATTAGAGATTTATAACAGTTAATCTTAACAATACCTTAACCAACTCACTTGCGATAAACAATAAATTATTCTCTAGTTTAATAAAATCAAAACAGCATCACTGTAAAAAAACACTTCCACTCGTCTATTTGGGCTGTAACCACTTCTTATATGTTCGTTTTGGGTAATATGCAGGTTAATGCAGAATCCGATAATGGGATGGTTTATTTTTTAACTAATTGAATCAATGTCGGCGCAATTCGATTTAAGGCAAGTTCATAATCAGCAGCGCCGAGTTTCTTAGCCGCAAAAGGCATGCCATAGATAACGCTGGTTTGTTCATCTTGGATAATGGTCTTAGCCCCTGCTTGCTTCATAGCTAATAACCCATTAGCGCCATCTTTTCCCATACCTGTTAAAATCACTCCTATACTATTGTGTCTAGCATGTTCAGCCACAGAATCAAAAAGCAAATCAATGGATGGTCGATGTTTATTTAAAGGGGCTTCCTCACTTAAAATAGTGTAAAAACAGCCCGAACGTTTCTGTATGATAAGGTGTTTATCACCTGGAGCGATATAAGCCGTACCTTTTTTTAAAAGTTGATTATGATTGGCTTCGCAGACCTCTATTTGACATTGTGATTGTAATCGTGAAGCGAAGGATTTTGTAAACCCAAAAGGCATATGCTGAACGATAACAATTGCAGGACAATCTACTGGCATCATCTGTAACAATGTTGTTAACGCTTCGGTCCCCCCTGTGGAGGCACCGATAGCGATAATCTTGTGAGCAATGGTAATCATTGGTTCGGACTTAATGCCTAAGGGATGCTCAGCCACCTCTTGATGATTAAAACGAAAGTAGCTTCTGTGAATATACTTGATTAATAAAGGAGCGACTTTAGCTATTTCTGCCTCTGTCTGGGGCTTTTCAAGACAGGCAAAAGCCCCGATATCCTTTGCTTTTTTTACTAGTGCAGGTTGCACAGCCAAAAGCTTAGAAAAAATAATTACTGGCATTGGCCTAAGTGTCATTATTTTTCTTAAAAAACTCATCCCATCCATTTTGGGCAATTCGATGGATAATACTAACACATCGGGTTTATGGGATTTTATTAAGGTTCGAGCCTGATAAGGATCCTGGGCAAAACCCACCACTTGCAGATCATTTTGACTGTTAATAATAGCTCTCATTGCGTGACACACACTGACCGAAGCATCGACAATTAAAACTTTGATTTTCATGTTATTCAATTACGGTTTAAGTGTGGTGAAGCCATGATATCTCATACCAGTTGCTACTATTGCTAATGTTTAATGTACATTGTTCTTTTTACTAACTGTAGAGCTTCATGAGTGTGATCATCATTGTTTTTGTGGTAACTTTCTGAGTGTCCTAAAAACAAGAAACCACCTTTTTTTAAATATTTGGCTAAATGCAAAGTGATCGCTTGTTGTGTGACTTTATCAAAGTAAATGAGGACATTACGACAAAATATGACATCAAAGCTCCGTGTCAACGGCCAAGCTTTATCGATTAAATTAAGATAATTGAATTGCACCAGCGATTTAACTTCCTCTCTAATTTGATAACTATTATCGAGTTTATGATAAATAAAGTAACGGTCCTTTTGTTCAATAGTTAACCTTTCAAGTTGCTCAAGTCGATATATCCCTTTAACGGCATTTTTAAGTGCTTCAACATTAATGTCTGTTGCTAAAATTTTTATTGGCGGATGCAAGCTGCCAAACAACTCAATCATTTCTATCGCAATGGTGTAAGCTTCCTCACCGGAGGAACAGCCAGCAGACCAAACTCGAATGGGATAATCGAGTTGTTTCGCTCTAATCATTGCAATTAACTGAGCACGCAACATTTCAAAATGATATTGCTCTCGATAAAAGTAAGTAAGATTTGTTGTTAATGCATTAATAAAATAAGGCATTTCAGAAGAATTAGTATCGCTAACAAGATTTATATAAGTTGTAAAATCGTCGATTTTGGTTGCTCGCAAGCGAGTAACTAAACGATTATAAACTAGGTTTTTCTTACTGTTATTTAAAGTGATACCGGTATTTGCCAGGAGTAACTCCTTGACTCTTAGAAATTCCTTGTCACTAAAATGCCTATGATCAATGGTAGGCATTAAAATTCTGACCAATCATTATCATAAATATCTGAACTTGAAAGTTTTGGCTGTTGATGGGGTTGAGCAGCGATTTGCGCATTAACGCCGCTAGTGTGACCGGTATCAAAAGCGCTTGTGTAACTTGCCAAATTAGCCACTTGTTCTTCTAGTGAACTTGCCGCTGCGGCTCCCTCCTCTACTAAGGCAGAGTTTTGCTGGGTTACATCATCAACATCTAACATTGCATGACTGACTTGTTCAATCGCCTCACTTTGTTCAATGGATGCATTCGATATTTCCTCAATTAAGGCCGCCACAGATTGAATCGCCGTTACAACTGTGGTGATTGATTGCCCTGCTTGTCCAGCTAACGTCACACCTGACTCAATTTTATCTACAGATGAATTGATCAGTTCCTTGATCTCTTTGGCTGCCGTTGCAGAACGCTGCGCTAAGTTTCTGACTTCGGTCGCCACTACCGCAAATCCGCGTCCTTGCTCACCGGCCCTAGCGGCTTCTACTGCAGCATTGAGGGCTAATATATTGGTTTGGAATGCAATACTATCAATCACTGAAATAATGTTTATGATCTCTTGTGAACTTGAATTTATTTCTGACATGTTTTCAACAACATGCTTAACGATTTCGCCACCATTTAGGGCATTTTTGGCGGTTTGTTTCGCTAAATTATTTGCATTGATGGAATGTTCTGAATTTTGTTTTACTGTTACACTGAGTTGTTCCACACTTGATGACGTAACCTCTAAGCTGCGAGCTTGTTTTTCAGTTCTCTTAGCTAAATCGATATTGCCAATGGCTATCTCTTTTGCCGCCGTATTAATGGTGTCGGCGGAAAGCTGAATCTGCAAAATCATTTCTTTGAGTCGATTAACCGTTAAATTAGTGCTTTCCATCAATTCACCAAACGCACCAGAATATTTATTATATACTTGTACTGTCAAATCCCCTTCAGCAAGGGATGACAATACCGACGCAACATCTTTCAAACAGGTCTCATTAACCTCTAAAACACTGTTTAAGTTTTCGGAAAGCATATTAAAGAATTTGTTGTTACCTGAGATGGACATTCTTTTACTAAAGTCCCCTTTTGCTGCCGCTTGAATCACCGATTGGATCTCTGATTCAATGCTGAACTCTTGAGTACGATCATTCCATTCTGTTATATAGCCAATGTGGTGTCCATGGGTATCAATAACCGTATTAATATTGAGGCTGAATTGACGCGAGCCTATATCTAATTGTAATTCGACGGCTTCTTTTTGCGCTTTAGACTTAAAAATATCTTTATCTTGGCTGAGCTTTAACAGCAATTGTTTCATATTAAAGCCAACAATCTGCTCTGAATTGAACTCAGGATCGGCTGTGCTAAAATCTTTTTGAAAACGACTAAATGTTGAAATGAGTGAAGGGTTTACATATATAACATTACCTTGATTGTTTTGGATCATCATACAAGTACTTACATTATCCAAAGCAATTTTAATTTGAGTTGCTGAGATGGCTTGTTGCTTCACATTTTCCATGTTGTATGCCAACAACACCTTCATTGACTTTAAGGACTGTAGAACATCTGAAATTTCATCATCATTATTGATTGTTACATCAAAAAGGTAATCTTGCCTAACTAACCTAAAAAAGTAGTTTTTGATATCGTTGAGGCGATGATTAATATCCTTAGAAAACAAGTAGGCAACCGACAGATAAATGACGATAAAAAACAACGTCAATGAAACAGAAATCATCACATCTGAAATATAAATAAATTTACTATCCGCAATAATCTTATCGGAACTCTGAAGGTTAGCAGCGAGCGTCGTCTCGAGTTCAATAAGCAAGTCATCTATTTGTTTTTTTGAGATATCAACAAAGGAAGTTAAAGTCGCTTCTGAAAAAATTTGTTTAGGAATGTCTGCTAATTGTTCCGTTACATTTGAGCTGAAGTTTTGTAAAAGGTTTTTATTGCTCCTGAAAAAGGCGCGATAACTTGAGTCGAGCTTAGTATGATGATTATTGATAAGCTCATTGAGAATACTATCAAGTTCTACAAGTTTAAGATTGTTTTCTTTAATTTTACTGACTTCAACCATTTTTGCGCCAATATCGGAAGTCATTTTTAGTTTTTCTAAGCGGTGCTTGCTGTCTATCCAAATCCTCTGAGAATCAATCAGCTTGGCGTACATTTTGATATGTACTTGATGCAGTTGTTCAATTCCTTGCATTTCCTTATAAGCCCCATGAATGCCAACGGCTAAAACCGACAACAGAGAAATTGTCCCAATTGCAACCATCGCAAATAACTTCTGCTTTATTGACAATTCTGGTATCCACGACACTTTATTACGAACAACTTTACCTCTTTTAACGATGTAGCGATTATCTTGGGATTCACTAAGGAGACGGTAATCCAATTTTGCCTTCTGTAGGTCGATAGCATTTGGTGCAGATCGTACCGCTATGTAGCCAGTTTGAATGCCGTTTTCATAAAATGGGGTAATATCCGTTTTTACCCAACAGTAACCGCCATTTTTTAGTTTGTCTTTGACAATTCCTGACCAGGAGTAGCCAGCTGCTATTTGCCTGGAAAAGTCTTCATAAATGGCCGCAGGGATATCTGGGTGGCGTAAAATATTGAGTTGACTGCCCAATATTTCTGCTTCTGAAAAACCTGACACTCTTATAAATCCATCATTCGCAGAAATGATTTTTCCTGTCAAATCAGTAGTACAAATTAACAATTCATTTTCAGATAATATATATTCTTTACTCTCATTACTCATAATGTTTTTGCCTATTAGACCTCTGGTTTGATTGTGTCGCCGTCGTTAACTACCGGTTCTAACGCTTTTATTTCTTCATTGGCTATCAATTGAGTGATATTTAAAATAACCAGCATCAGTTTATCTAAAGAGACTAACCCTTCTATATATTCGATATTTAAGACTGCGTGAAGGCTTGGCGGGGGCTGGATCTGTGCTGGTTGTAAATGGACAACATCCTCAACGGCATCGACAACAATACCAATGGTTTTGTCATAAACCTTAATAATGATCACGACAGTCATGTCATTATAAGTAATATTTGTCATGCCAAATTTAAGTCGCATATCAATGATAGGAATGATTAAACCTCTTAAATTCATGACACCTTTGATATGTTGAGGGAGGTTAGGAATGGTGGTGACATAGCCATAAGTGCGAATTTCTTGAACAGTTAAAATATCGATTCCATAATATTCAGTACCTAACCAGAAAGTTAGGTACTCATTCATATTAGTTGTCTGTTCTGCAATGAAATATTGCTTATCGGTTAGATGCGTCAAGCTTGTGTCCCATGTTTCTTTAAAGTACTAAGCATAATTGATGGTCAGCATTTTGCTGTTTTTACCAAATCGGCGACATCTAATATCAGAGATACCCGACCATCACCCATTATAGTCGCCCCGGAAATACATGGTAATTTCTTATAGTTATCCACTATGTTTTTAACGACAATTTGTTGTTGTCCGAGCAACCTGTCAACCAACAAAGCAACCATCTGATCGCCATGCTCGAGTAATACTATGATGCCATCTTGTGGCTTACTATATTGTGACTCAATGTTAAAAAAGCGATCCAGTCTTAAGATTGGAACATAACTACCCTGTACTTTTATCAACGAATGGTGGCTATTTAATTGTTTAATTTCGGTGCTATTTGGTTGTAATGATTCGATAATATAAGTCAATGGTATGATGTAAGTCTGCTCCCCTACGGCCACAGACATGCCCTCGATAATGGCTAATGTTAGGGGCATTCGAATGGAAATTGTCGTTCCTTTATTGATTATTGAGCTGATTTCTATTCGTCCACCTAGCGCAGTAATATTGCGTTTAACTACGTCCATCCCTACTCCACGGCCAGAAACTTCGGTGACAGACTCAGCAGTTGAGAATCCTGGAGAAAATATAAGCTGAAAAATATCTTGTTCTTGCTGACTCTCTGGTATTGATAAACCAAGCTTCTGTGCTTTATCGAGTATTTTTCTAGGATCGATTCCCGCTCCATCATCTTCTATGTTGATGACGACATCACCACCACGGTACATTGCGATCAGTTTAATTATGCCTTGTTCACTTTTTGCAAGGGTTTGTCGTTGCTCTGGCATCTCTATGCCATGATCGAT
Organism: Paraferrimonas sp. SM1919; assembly: GCF_010993985.1. Taxonomy (GTDB): domain Bacteria; phylum Pseudomonadota; class Gammaproteobacteria; order Enterobacterales; family Shewanellaceae; genus SM1919. The sequence continues at coordinate 97,925 of NZ_WINH01000005.1, forward strand.
ACTATTTCTGACTAAATGGGTAAGTGGGTCAACCAGTTTTTCCAGCAAGCCCTTATCCAACTCGGTATCTTCACCTTCAATTATTAAATTTATTTGTTTGTTCATTGATTGGCTTAAATCCCTCACCACACGAGGAAATCGTTTAAATAAAGTGCCAATGGGCATCATTCTTACTGACATGACTGAAGCTTGTAATTCCCGTGTATTGCCCTCAAGTTGATGTATTCTGCTTGTTAGCAATTCATGGTTATCCAGCCCAAGATCAACGATAAGATTCTGTAACATTGATTGGGTAATGATCAGCTCGCCAACCTGATTAATTAATTCATCTATTTTATGGGTACTTACTCTAATAGAAGTACTTTCTTGAACTTTGAAGACAGGGCTATCCTTGCTGGGTAGGTTTACTTGACTGCTATCGCCATGTTCAATTGAGGATAATAACGACTCTGGTTGTTTGGATTGGCCATACCAATGCCATATTTTTTGCTTTGCCGTCTCCACTTTCATCGGTTTGACCAGGTAATCATCCATGCCTGCATCTAAACATTTTTGTTTTTCTTGCTCCCCTATCATGGCAGTCATGGCAATAATGGGGATTGTTTTAACGGCCTCTCCGGCTTCACCATTACGAATTGCCATACTTGTTTGATAACCATTTAACACCGGCATATGACAGTCTAATAAAATAATATCGAAAGGTTGCTGTTGCGCATCTTGCAGGCTCGCGAGTGCAACTTGGCCATTCTCTGCAAGGGCATAATTTTTGATCCCTATCTTTTTTAAAATATGTGTGGCCAATTTCTGATTAACCGCACTATCTTCAACAATAAGAATATTAATGGCAGCAAAGTCATGGTTAATAATTTCATTAGTTGGCTCTTCATTAGCAAAAAACTGACGCAGTGAATCGCAAAGAGTGTTAATTTTGTTTTCACTGACGTTGCCCGAAGCGTCATTCTGATGGGCCTGCTTTAATGACTGTAAGATATCCTTAGCCTGCAGCAGCAATTCAATCATAGCTTGATTGATCTTAATTTTTTTGTTTTTAATGGATGATAGGAAATGCTCTAAAGTGTGGGTGACGGTTGCTATGTCATCAAAACCGAATATGGCTGAACCACCTTTAATTGAATGCGCAGCTCTAAAAAGTGCATCTAATAATTCGATATTATCCCTTTGATTATCGGTATCTAATAATAATGATTCCATTTCTTGGAGATGCTCACTCATCTCTTCAAAAAAGATCTGTTCAAATTGCTTATTATTGTCAACCATAAAGATAAGAGATCATATTAATTTAACTATTTAAGTATTTACATCAAGTGAAGTATGGTAGTGAGTTGCTACAACCGCAAGAAAATGACGATCAAGTTGTTTAACCACTGAATGAGGAACTTATTTGTCAGGCTTGCTAGCGGTCACGGCTAACTTTTTTAGTTCTAATGGTGAAAAATAGCGATATGGTTGAGGTGGTTTGCAATACTGTGTAATTAACTAACCTGTTGTAATATTACAGGCCATTAACAGTCACATCATTGCCCGAAAACTTATTGGTTAAATGTATCTTATCGTTACTATTAACCGTTATTCTTTATCAAAACTATCGACGATTATTGCGCCCATTGAGGCAGGCATTGTGATCACGACTAATCGTTTTAATGCCGTTACTGGCTCATCAAATAACGGAAACTTATCCAAAGCGAACAATACCAAAGCCACCACAAGTGCGGCAATGACATAAGCGATAATAATGCGACTTAAGAACACAGGCACTCGATACTTGATGTTTCCCTGAAAAACATTCTGATAGGCGAAAATTCCTAGGAAAATAACCGACAGAATAAAAAGCAGAATAAGGTTGCCTAGGGGGAGCACTTCGCCAAGTCTCCACGCCTCTTCTGAGAATGAAATCGGCACTGCCAATGCGAAAGCGCCAACAGTCACCTGACTTGCGTCTTCAGTATTAAAACTCAAATTCATGATCATAAACCTATCTAGCATTGCTTGTTTTTTAGCCTTAATTATTAAATCATAAAATAAGCAACCATAGCCAGTTACTATTCTAAGTACTTGGTTAAGAATAAAAACAATGGCTGGATCTTATTAATGGAGCTTTAACACTATTGCTGACATTAAAATTATTTTTAAAACAAAAAAGCGCTGGCAAATGGCAGCGCTTGATTAGGTATAGTTTCGATAAAGGTTAGCCAAACTGGTTCATGGTATTGGCTGCTCCACCAGCTTTAAGGGCATTGTCACCGCTAAAGTAGGTTTTGTGGTCGTCACCAATGTTAGAGCCTGACATATCTTGGTGCTTCACACAGGCAAGGCCTTGGCGAATTTCTTTTCGTTGTACCCCTTTAACATAAGCGAGCATGCCCATTTCACTAAAGTAATCTTTAGCAAGGTTATCCGTAGACAATGCCGCTGTGTGGTAGGTTGGTAGTGTAATGAGATGATGGAAAATACCCGCCTGGGCCGCCGCATCACGTTGGAAGTTACGAATACGTTCGTCTGCTTCTAATGCTAACTCGCTATCATCGTAAATGGCATTCATTAACTTCTCACGGTCGTAGGCTGATACGTCTTTGCCCGCTTCTGACCAAGCATCAAAGGTTTGCTGACGGAAGTTCAGCGTCCAGTTAAATGATGGCGAGTTGTTGTACACCAACTTAGCATTTGGAACTACTTCGCGGATACGGTCAACCATGGCTTTAATTTGGGCAATGTGCGGCTTCTCGGTTTCAATCCACAATAGGTCTGCACCCTGCTGCAGTGAGGTAATACAGTCAAGTACCACACGGTCTTCACCCGTGTTCGCTTTAAAGCGTACTAGCGCATTTGGCAGTCTGATTGGTTTAATAATGCCACCTTTTTGGCGAATAACCATGTCGCCCATTTCAATGTCTTCAAGACTAGTCACTGGAGTACCGTCAATAAACTCATTGTATTGCTCGGCTAAATCACCTGGAGTTTGGGATACAGGGATCTTTTGAGTAAGTCCTGCACCTAATGAATCGGTACGGGCCACAATCACACCATCTTCAACCCCTAACTCTAAGAAGGCATAACGTACCGCGTTAATTTTCGCTAAAAAGTCTTCGTGGGGTACGGTTACCTTACCATCCTGGTGGCCACATTGCTTAGCGTCAGATACTTGGTTTTCAATTTGAATGCAGCAGGCCCCTGCCTCAATCATCTTTTTCGCTAATAAATATGTCGCTTCTTCGTTACCAAAACCGGCGTCAATATCAGCAATTATTGGCACCACATGGGTTTGGAAGTTGTCAATCTGCTTAAGAATATTTTGCGCTTCAATCGAGCCCTTATCTTCACAGTTATCTAACGCTTGGTATAAATGGTTCAGTTCGCGGGCATCGGCTTGTTTTAAAAAGTCATACAGCTCAGCAATTAATGCTGGTACTGAGGTTTTCTCATGCATGGATTGGTCTGGTAATGGCCCAAACTCACTGCGCATGGCCGCCACCATCCAACCTGATAGGTATAGGTAACGACCTTTAGTGTTTTCAAAATGCTTCTTCACTGAAATCATTTTTTGTTGACCAATAAAGCCATGCCAGCAGCCAAGTGACTGAGTGTATTGACTCGGATCGTTATCATAGGCAGCCATGTCTGCTCGCATGATTTTTGCCGTATATTTTGCAATGTCTAAACCAGTACGAAAACGGTTTTGCAGTTGCATACGTGCCACGTATTCAGGGTTAATATTATGACTAATATATGGTGCCTGGTTAAGGTGTGCTTGGTTGGCATCAATGTTTAAACGGTAGCTCATGCGGATACTCCTTGTGATTGCTGTAGTTTAGCTAGTTTACGGTAGTGATGTAATAATGGTTCGGTATAGCCTGAAGGCTGTTTGTGGGATAGGAAAATAAGATCCCTCGAGCAGTTCAGGGCTGGATTATTCAGGTTATTTCTCAGTAGAGAACGGTATTGACTATCATGGCTGTTCTGCTGATCAACCACTTTAGCCATCTCAACAATGGTGGTTTCAACTTGTTCAGCGGTAACTAAACCATGGGTTAACCAATTATTGATATGACAACTAGATATTCTTAAGGTCGCTCGGTCTTCCATTAGGCCCACATTATTAATATCTGGAACCTTTGAACAACCTACTCCCTGATCTACCCAGCGCACCACATAACCTAAAATACCTTGTATATTGTTTTGTAACTCATCGGCAATTTGTTGGCTCGATAAGTTATTGTCCAACAGCGGCAGGCTTAACATGCCTAAAGGATCGGTATTGCAACTAAATTGTTTATGGCCTGCAAATACATCATGCATTTGATAATGCATGGCATGTAGGGTAGCCGCGGTGGGTGATGGCACCCAGGCGGTGGTAGCGCCGGATTGAGGGTGACTGAGTTTTTGCGCCATCATCGCCGCCATCTCATCGGGCATAGGCCACATACCTTTACCTATTTGTGCTCTGCCAGAGAAACCCGTTTGTAGACCGATATTGACGTTATTATTTTCATAGCAGCTATTCCACAGCTGCTTAAGTTCACCTTTTACCGCGTAACTGCCGGCGAAGTGGCTGGTATGGATTTCATCGCCGGTTCTGTCTAAAAATCCGGTATTGATAAACACCACACGCTCTTTTGCCCGTTCAATACAGTTTTTAAGGTTTAGCGAGGTACGGCGTTCTTCATCCATAATGCCAACTTTAATGGTGTTAGCTGCCAAGCCAAGCAGCCTTTCTACATCAGCCAACACCGCACAGGTAAATGCCACTTCCTCTGAACCATGCATTTTCGGCTTTACAATGTAGATAGAATCAGTGGCAGAATTAATATGTTTACAAACGTTTTGGTTAGTAATACCAATGCTGCCAATAAGGCTGGTGATCACCGCATCAACAATTCCTTCGGGGGCTTGCTGACCATTTTCTTTGATCACTAAGTCTGTTGTCATTAGGTGACCAACATTACGCACCATCATCAGTGCTCGACCTTTTAAAGTTTGTTCGTTACCTCTGGTATCTAGGTAGGTTTTATCAGAATTTTGCCTACGGGTAATAATTTCATCACCCTTATTAAAGGTATCGGTAAGGGTGCCTAGGTTTAACCCTAACCAGTTTTTGTAGGCGGCAATTTTGTCTTCACTGTCAACACAGGCTACTGAATCCTCAAAATCCATAATGGTTGAGATAGCCGATTCCAGGTTAATATCGTTGAGGCCCGCCCTATCTGTCTTACCTATATTGCCTTGTTTATCGATGCACATTTCCATGTGCAAACCATTGCGTTTGAAAAACAGGCTAAAACCTTGGCCCACTTGCTCTGACTGACCTATAAATTGGCTGGCATCCTTAAGTGCAACCACCTCCCCCCCTTTTAGGGTGGCAAGTAAATGTCGATAATAAACCCGATACTCGATCACATCTTTATGGGATCCCTTATAGAGAGGGAAATAGTTATCTAAGAATGCTTTTGCGTAATCAATAACTTGACTACCGCGTTCAGGGTTATAAGTGCCATCTTTTTGACCTTCAATAACATCTGTTCCATATAAAGCATCAAACAAACTTCCCCAACGGGCGTTAGCCGCATTCAGGGCAAAACGAGCGTTACTAATGGGGACCACTAATTGTGGGCCGGCAATGCTCGCGAGTTCCGGATCGACATTACTGGTGTTAATCGTGAAATTTTCGCACTCAGGTTCAATATAACCAATCTTGGTTAAAAATTGCTGCTGTGCTTCAATTTCAACACTACCACCATTTTTGAAGTATTCATTGATGGCGTGTTGCAATAGGTCTCTTTTTTGCAGCAGTTCAATATTTCGAGGGCTGTGTTTCTCTACAATCTGTGCAAAACCATCCCAAAATGCGGTTGGATTGAGTTTGGTAAACGGCAATACCTGCTCATCAATGAATTGCACTAACTGGCTATTAAACTGTAACTGTTTGGTGGCGGCTAAAGTCATAGTGTTTCCTTGTTTCTTGCCTATGACTTAACCCTAATTAATTTTTCAATAAAATTTCACAAATAAAATTACACAGTGTAAATTTTACAAAAAAAGCAGTTGTTAAATAACGTAAAAATCGTTCACAAAGCCTATAAATCATTTAAAATGTCGCCAAAATTACTAGAAGTTCACCTTTTATGGTGGTTACTTCTTTATATGAAGAGTTGTAAATATTTGAAAAAAATAATTATTATCGGGCTACCTCGAACCGGCACCACTAGCGTAAGTATATTTTTACTTGAAGCTGGCCTTAATGTTGCGCATATGGGATTTACTCAAGATTGTTTTTATGCGGCTGATGCCATAAGCGACGCACCATGCTTTAGTGACTACCAGTCATTACATAAGATCTTCGCTGATGCTAGGTTTGTCTATTTGAATAGAAATATTGAAACTTGGCTGCCTTCAATTACTATGCTATTGGCTAAAATGCAGCCTCATTTAGCACCAGAAGGCAAGTTTCATCCGATAATGAAGCGTGCTTTTACGAAAGTTTTTGGTGATCTAAATAACATTGATATAAGTGATCAGTGCTATTTGAAAAATTGCTACCAAAAACATCAACAGCAAGTGTTGAATTATTTTAAAGACCATAACAACTTTATCAGTATCGACATAGAGGCCCCCCATGGGGCTCAAAAGCTCAGTCACTTTTTAGGGTTAGATTTTATCAGCGATGGATTTTCGGTATACAATCAAGGCTTAAGGGTCGCTGCTTGGGATGAGTATAAACACCCCAACAAAATTAATAGTAATCTTGCTGGAGTCAATAGAAGGAAGTTCTTTAGTTATTGATTGTGGGGTTAGTTTAAAGCCATAACCTTTGATAATTTTTGGTCTCGTAACAAAGTAATCTCGTGCCGAGTTAAACTCGATTTAGGGATGATTTTTGATGTTTCAACCATCATAAAGAACACTCTTTTATTCATGGTATTCCATGCAAACAACACCCATTCACTTTGATTATAATTTTCAGGTAAAGTGAGATTGTCATTAGGATTCGGCGATAAACTTGGGCACAAAACAATATTCCCAAGTTGCCCCACTAATTGCCGCTGATTAGGGCCCAATTCAACCATAATATTTAATTGTTTGAAATGCTCGATGGCGATTTCTGCCAGTTGTCGATTCAATAGCTCTGGCTGAGTTTGCGTTAACATAAATTCCCCTACTATTATTTGGCTTAACATCTTGTTATAACTTAAACTTTAGACAAACTTATGTAAAATGAACAGTGCAACTTTGTTAATAAGGAAGATCCATGAGTGTGTATCACTATTCGGTAAAAGATGCTTCTGGTAATGATTTACCATTAAATCAATTTGAAGGGAAAGTATTGCTGATTGTTAATACCGCCTCTAAGTGCGGTTTTACTCCACAATACAAAGGTTTAGAAGCCTTACACAGAAAATATCAGGATAAGGGACTGGTGGTACTTGGCTTTCCTTGTAATCAATTTGGTGAACAAGAACCAGGTGATATGGAAGAAATAACCAAATTTTGCACACTTAACTACGATGTTAGCTTTCCATTAATGAGTAAAGTGAATGTAAAAGGCGATAATATTGAACCATTATTTCAGTATCTTATTGATACCAAAAAAGGCGTCTTCGGTAAAAATATCAAGTGGAATTTCACAAAGTTTATTGTAGATAAAACAGGCAAGCCTATTCAACGTTTTTCACCGACAACATCCCCTGCTGACTTAGAAGTTCATATATCAGAAGCACTAAGTGCTTAATAAAAAGGCTGAGTTAGAACTCAGCCTTTTGCTTATGGTTTATGTGTACTTTTGGTCATGCTATCTAGATAACCCATTATAAAAGCGGATGCAACAAAGGTAAGGTGCAACAACACATACAAGTAAATCTTTGTCCCATCACCTTCGAAATTACTTGGGTCCATAAAAATTTTAAGAAGATGGATGGATGATATCGCTACAATTGCCGCAGCCACTTTATTCTTTAAGCTGGTGGCATCCATTTTTCCTAACCAAGATAGTTTTGCCTCTTCATTATCCACATCTAACTCAGACACAAAATTTTCGTAACCCGAGAACATAACCATCACTAATAGGCCACCGACTAGAGCAATATCGATAAGCGAGAGTGTTAGTAGTATTAAATCTGACTCTTTGATATCCCAAATATTGGGAATAGCATGTAGCATTTCTTGGAAGAATTTAACAGCCAACAGCATAATGGCAATTGATAATCCAAGATAAATCGGCGCTAACAGCCAGCGGGTGGCGTACATAAGTCTTTCTATCGTTCTTTCCATAAAATCCATAATTAAAAAATTTTCCTAATTATTAATATTTATCTTCCGATGTCTACTTTAGCAGTCTACTGTCACTTCTGACTGCTGCAACTTAAATCAATTTGATGGCAATTGCTAAAGATTTTAACTTTTTTGTTTCATTCGCTAAATCCTGGTATAGCAACCTATTATTCTCCTTTACTAAATTTATGGTGATGGTTTTGCTGGAGGTTGCGGTAACTAGGTCGGCTAAATGTTGTACCTGTTTGCGACCCAAATTAAAAATGACAGCAAGGCGTAAAATGGTCACTAAGGGAACTAAGGTATTATATTGTGTAGTAGAAAATTGCTTCCAAAGCGCATCATCTATTTTCTTCCTATGGTGGCCTACAAGTTCTGCCAAAAGCATTTGTTGCTCTGCAGAAATACCTGATAAGTGACTATTTTTTATAATATAAGCGCCATGTTTATGATGGGATTTGGCGCTGATATGTATGCCTATTTCATGCAATAATGATGCTTGCTGTAGTAATAACCTATGCTCTGCTGTCAAATGCCAACTCTGCTTAACTCTATCAAATATGGCCAGTGCAGTCTGAGTGACTTTAGCACTGTGGCTACGATCAATATGATAAAGCTTTATCAAGTTCTCAATGGTGTTGGTTTGTACTTCAGGGAAGCCTTCTATGTTAGCCATCTCATACAACACCCCTTCCCTTAAAGCACCTGCAGCATAGCTAATATTACGCACTCCTAACCTTTGGCTAAATGCAATCAAGATGGCTAATCCTGCGGCTAAAACCTGATTACGATTGGCGTCAACCCCTTCAAAATTCAATTTATCACAATGCCCTAGCTCTATGCATTGTTGCTTTAAGTGCTGTAATTGATGCAAACTGATTGGGTGTTCAGTGTTGCCATTGATAATATTAACAATGGCTTTAGCGGTACCTGAACTTGCTACCACATTGTGCCAATGCTCATTAAAGTAATGATGAGGTAAATTTTTAAATAAGCGATCTGCGGCATCAATGGCTTTGGCAAAGCTTTTGGGGGTTAACTTACCGTCATTAAAATACTTTTTAGTAAAACTCACACAGCCACACCGTAAGCTCTGAAGCTGCTGAGGGTGTTTATCTTCAGCAACGATTACTTCAGTTGATCCCCCGCCTATATCAAGTGCAATCGCATCGCCATGAATATCTTGACTCACGCATATCCCTTGATATATCAGTCGGGCCTCTTCTGTACCTGAAAGGATCTCTATTGGGTATGGTATGACTTTCAAAGCCGCCTGCAGGAATTGTTTGCTATTGATCGCGACCCGTAAAGTGTGGGTTGCCACAATTTTCACATTAGATACATTAAGCTGATTAAAACGAGTATTAAAATCAGCTAAGCAATTAAGTCCACGATTGAATGCCTTATGCTCTAAATAATTGTTGTTATTTAAACCTTGCGCCAGTTGTACTGCTTGCTTCTCTTTATGGAGGATCTGCAACTGACCATCCTGCAAACGGGCAATGACTAAATGAAAGCTATTTGAGCCAATGTCGATGACGACAAACTGTTGTTGCGGGTTTATCATTTTAGCTCAACCTGTTGTACAAGCTGCTGTTGACACTGACTGATGTATTGATAAGTTTGCCACTGTGCCCTTTGATAGCTTGTTTGCTCTGGAGTATAAACATAAGCGTTATTTTGTTCGGGATTTAATATTCTGGCTTTAAAATCATCTTGTAACTGTATGGTTAAATAGTCCTTAACTGCTGATTTCAACCTTTGATCCAATATTGGCACCATGACTTCTACCCGATCTTCGATATTGCGAGTCATCCAGTCTGCCGAGCCTATGAAAATGCGATTATTACCATTAGCATAAAAGTGCATAATTCTTGCATGCTCTAGGTATCGGTCGATAATAGAGATGACTCTGATGTTATCACTCAGTCCTTTAACCCCAGGGATTAAACAACATACCCCTCTGATCACTAGGTCAATTTTGACCCCCACCTTAGAAGCATCATACAAACGTTCAATTAATTGCTTATCTTGTAAGTTGTTGAGTTTTAATTTGATAAAGGCCTTGTTAGAAAATTGCGCAGCCTTTATTTCAGCATCTATTAGTTCAAGCAATTTATTTCTTGAGTCGTATGGAGAGACGATGAGGTGATTAAAATTGTCTTTGGTGTAAGGTTTTTTGATTAAGTTAAAGACTTGTTTTACTTCTTCGGCGATTTCTTGGTTCACAGTAAATAGGCCGATATCAGTGTAAATTTTAGAGGTACTTTCATTGAAATTGCCCGTCCCTACATAGGCATATTTGACCAACTTGTCCTGCTCTTTTCTACTTATAAGGCACAATTTTGAATGTATTTTCAGGCTGGGTATTCCATGATGAACTTTCACTCCCGCTTCAGAGAGTTGACGCGACCATTCAATATTAGAGTTTTCATCGAATCTGGCCCGCAGCTCAATAATTGCAGTGACCTTTTTCCCATTATTAATAGCATCAATTAATGACTTTATAACAAGGCTATTGGGGGCGATCCTATATAGGGAAATCTTAATATGAGTAACCTTAGGATCAATGGCAGCTTGTCGTAACCACTCTAAAAAGTAGTCAAATTTTTGATACGGGTAATACAGTAATATGTCCTGTTTAAATATGGCATCAAAAACGTTATCCGCTTGTTCAAATTCATAACTTGGTAATGGCTGCCAACTGGGATTGCGCAACGACTTATGGTTTAAATCCGGGAAATTAAGATAATCCAAAAAGTTATGGTAGCTACCCGTACCTATCAAAAACTCAGTAGAACTGATTTTCATTAATTCGGTTAAACGATTCAGCATATGCTCTGGCATCTGCTTGTCATAAACCAACCTTACGGGCTGGGCACTTAAACGTTTCTTTAAGCCTTTAGTCATTTTTTCAAGTTCGGTGCTTTCAATTTCATCGGTGATATCAAAATCTGCGTCTCGGGTCAGTTTCATCGAATAGATATCGATATCATCATAGCTAAAAAAAGGCTCGAATAACGTCTCTATATTATGCCGAATGATATCATCCAGTAAAATTAGACTGTCACTAGATTGATTGAAATTAGGAAGTTTACAAAATCGTTTAAGCCTTTCACTGGGCACTTCTAGCAAAGCATATTGCCGCTGAGATTGCCTATACATACAAATAACAAGGTATGTAACATCACTCTTTAATGCTTTAGTCTGATCGACGCTTGTTGTTAAAATAATAGGGGATAAAAAGGGCAATATTTCTTGCTTAAAATATGCTTTTAACCAAGTAGATTGTTCAAAAGTAAGTTGTGCTTCATTAATAAAGGTTATGCCGTTAGCTGCCAACAATTCAATAAGTTCACCATGAACCCTTTCGAACTGCTGCTGCAGAGCTACGACTTTATTTTGAATTTTTGTCATTAAATGACGAGGATGATTGCCATAATCATCGAGTGAGGAAAGCAACATATTACGCCTTACTGCTGCGACCCTCACTCGAAAAAATTCATCCAAATTAGATGAGAAAATTCCTAAAAAATGCATCCTTTCAACTAACGGCACGCGAGTATCTTGTGCTTCTTGAAGCACCCTCTCATTAAAAGATAACCATGAAAGCTCTTTATCGATAAAATGCCGTTCTGAATATTTAAGCATTCCCAAAGTCCATTAACTTACCTAATTAGCTGAATTATAGTAAAAATATCTTTTAGTTAACGACATTTCGACGTTGATCTTGGTAAAAAGCCTGAATATTCTCAGCGATCTCATTAACTAATGTTTGTCTCGCTTCGATACTCGCCCAAGCCGTATGCGGCGTAACAATTAAGTTAACTGGTGTTGATGTCATAAAGTCATCAGATCTAGGCGGCTCAGTGACTAACACATCGGTCGCAGCGCCAGCAATTAAACCTTGTTGCAACGCTGTCACGAGATCTTGTTCATTGATGATCCCTCCCCTAGCGGTGTTAATGATGAAAGCCTGCTTTTTCATTAAACGAAATTCGTTCATGCTAAAAAGATTTGCCGTTTCTGGGGTTAAAGGGCAATGTATTGAAATCACATCAGCCTTTTCAATGGCTTCATTGAATGCAATACGGCCCTCCCTTACGGCACTAGTGCCTTTTCGTTCAGCGATTAATATTTTCATCCCCAGTGCTAACGCAGCTTGCTGTAATTTGGCACTGATTGCACCAGGACCCACAATAGCAAGGGTTTTTCCCTGTAATTCAAAAATAGGATAATCAAGCATACAAAACATATTGGCTTGAGCCCAACGTCCTTGCTTAACCGCCTGATCGTATTTATGGGCATTAGTCGCTAGCATCAACATTAAGGTCAGAGCATGTTGAGCCACGGTATTGGAACCATAACCACTGACATTCGCAACCGTTATCCCTAACTCTCTTGCACCAATTAAATCAATATTGTTGGTTCCAGTTGCTGCAACACAGATCAACTTAATTTGTGTCTGAGCCAATTGCTGTTTACTAAGTTTGACCTTATTGGTAATCACAATTTCAGCGTTGCCAATATGCTCAAGTAGTTGCTGCTCATTGGTACTTGGATATTGCTTTAACTCATCGCACTGTTGTTTAATTAACTCGATATCAATGCCATCACCCAAGGTGGCATAATCTAAAATGACCGCTTTCATTATTTTTCCATTTTTTATTGAGTGTCGGTGGTGATTTTTTTGCTGGTGTTATAACCATAGCAACTAACAACGTTGCTGATAACAAAGCATTTAGCTGAACGGTTTATGTGGCTGGTCAATTCAACCATGACCCATCTCACAAGTTTACCAAAAAAAATTCTTCTCTAGGATTCCAAAATCAAAAAGAAAGTCTATTTTTAATTTAGCACTACTATTGTCTAGGAGCACGCAAACATGACAAGCATACGCCAAGGTCAAAGACGTTTCTTTGACAACAAAAATTTTGCTAAGGGATTTAGTAAAAGCGGGGATTTTACTTTGACAGAAAGTAAATTGCTGGAACAGTACGGAGACACGTTAAAAGGCTTACAAGATGGTAAAATGATCCCTGAAAATGAAGACGAAATCCATTTTGTTCAGTCCACACGCAATCCCCAAATCGCAAACTGCAAAATTGAAACGACTTGGAACAAGTACGTCAAATTAACCAACACCCATAAAACCAGTTATGGATTAAATTCTAACCCTATAATAGACAATGACGATTTTGATGAAGATATTTTGGACTTAGACTAATTTTTATTAGCAGCCAAGTTATCCAAACTTGGCTGCTAATATACACTACTTACGAATAAAATTTGGCTTGGCTTTTCGCCATCTCAAGCAATAGTTGACAAGGCTCAAAACGATCACCGTGTAACTGTTGATAACCCTTAAGCTTGGCAACAATGGTTTGCACACCCACTTTGTCCATGTGCCAGAAAGGACCACCTAAAAACGGTGGGAAACCAATGCCGAAGATAGCACCAATGTCACCATCACGTGGGCTGGCAATCACCTCTTCTTCTAAACAACGCGCTGCTTCATTAAGCATTTGCATCAATAGACGATCGCTGATGTCCGTTTGCATTGGTTTAGTGGCAACACCAAGCCCTGCAGCAGCATAAACACTATCATCAACTTGGTTTTTACGCTTCTTATCAAAGTAATAGAAACCACGATTGTTCTTCTTACCCTTACGGTCGTCCGCAATCAGCTTTTCCATTAATGGCGTTGGCGTAAAGCGGTGGCCTAGGTTTTCAATTAAAATGGGCGTAATGTGGGCGCCAATATCTAAACCTACCTGATCCAATAACTTAAATGGCCCTAGTGGGAAACCAAAGTTAGCCATCTCATTATCAATTTTATCAATGGGCTGCCCCTCACTAATGGCAAATGCCGCTTCGTTAATGTATAAGCCAAGGATACGGTTTACATAAAAGCCGGCTTTGTCCTTAACTAGGATTGGGGTTTTACCTTGGGCCTTGGCTAGTGCCATCGTTTTATTAATGGTCTCGGCGCTAGTGCCTTCATGGGGGATCACTTCTGCCAAAGGCATTTTTTCTACCGGTGAGAAATAGTGAAGACCAATGACCTTATCTGGACGAATGGCATTTTGCGCGATTTGACTAATTGGTATTGAGGATGTGTTAGAAGCAAAAATAAGCTCATCACTGGCTTTAGCTTCAATCTCAGCTAATACCTGCTGTTTGATCTCTAACTTTTCAAATACCGCTTCAATGGCAAACTCAGCTTTACCGATCCCATCATAGCTGGTAGAGGTGGTGACCTGATTTAGCGCCTGCTTAAGTTGATTCTGAGTAATAATACGGCGCTTAACACGCTTGTTAAGAATAGGCTCTAGATACTGGTAGACAGCCGCAAGTGAAGTTTCGGCGATGTCTTTTACACGGACACTGGCTTTGGCTTTAAGGCTAGAGACTGCACTAATACCGCCGCCCATTAAACCACCACCAATGACCCAAAGGTTTTCTACTTTGCCTTCAACTTGGTATTCTTTTTTCATTTCAGTGGTGGCAAAGAACAACTGACGTAAGGACGCGGATTCATTGGAAACCACTAATTTGGCAAACTGTCTTGCTTCAAAATCATACCCCTTAGCACCGCCAAGTTTTGCCACACAAGCAATAATGGCAATGGGTGCAGGGTAATTCCCCTTAGTTTGCGACAGCACTTTTTCAGTCGCTTTCTTAAGTACAAAGGCTTTAAGTGGTGCCACGCTTGCCATTAGACGTACCGCTAAAGGTAACTTAAATGGTTTTAGCTTGTGCTGTTTAAGTGCGATTTTTTCGGCAACATCATTTAATACTGCCACTGGTGCCACTTCATCTACTAAGCCCATTTTTAAGGCTTTTTTAGCGCGAATTTGTTTGCCTGTTAGCATCATATCTAAGGCATTCGGGATCCCGACTAATTTAGGTAAGCGCTGGGTACCACCGCCACCAGGTAATAGCCCTAACTGCACTTCAGGAACACC
Source organism: Paraferrimonas sp. SM1919 (assembly GCF_010993985.1). Classification (GTDB taxonomy): domain Bacteria; phylum Pseudomonadota; class Gammaproteobacteria; order Enterobacterales; family Shewanellaceae; genus SM1919. The sequence goes on from NZ_WINH01000005.1 coordinate 113,173, forward strand.
TAGTACGCACTTTGGCGTATCCGCAGCAACACGGTGGTCACAGGCTAAAGCCAGCTCTAACCCGCCCCCAAGGCACATGCCATTGACCGCAGCTACCGTTGGGAATGGTAATGCAGCAAGGGCGTCAAACAATTGGTGACCAGCCTTAGACACTTCATAGGCTTCGGTCTCGGTTTGACAGGCTGCTAACATATTAATGTCAGCACCAACAATAAAGCTGTCTTTTTTACCAGAAGCAATGACTAGGCCTTTAATGTTGCTGTCATTTTGAATTTGCTCAATGATTTGAGTCACTTCTTCGGAGAACGCCGTTTTTAGGGTGTTAACCGATTCAGATTGATCGTTAATGGTTAAAAAGGCACAACCATTGTCTTTTACTTGTAAGTTGAAGATATTCATATCCCTATTACTCCACTTCTACGACTACGGCGGCACCTAAACCACCGGCGGCACAGGCTGTGGTTAATCCTAAACCACCACCACGGCGTTTCAATTCATTGCATAACTGAGTGATCAAACGAGTACCCGTTGCGGCAAAAGGATGGCCATAGGCAATCGAGCCCCCCATCACGTTAAACTTGGTCATATCAATCTCACCAATGGCGCTGGCAAGACCAAGTTTGTCTTGGGCGAACTTGTCTGAGGCAAACATTTTAACGTTGGCTAATGCTTGAGCCGCAAAGGCTTCGTGCATCTCAATTAAATCCATATCTGCTAAGGTGCAGCCAGCTTGTGCCAGTGCTTTCGGGGTGGCGTATGATGGCCCCATTAGCATATCTTCCCAAACATCAATGGCGGAGAAGGCATAACTTTTAAGGTAACCAATTGGCTCGTAACCTAGCGCTTTAGCCCGCTCTTCACTCATAAGCAGGACTGCTGAGGCGCCATCGGTTAATGGTGTTGAGTTAGCGGCAGTAACTGAACCAAATTTGCGATCGAAGGCTGGGCGTAACTTAGCGTAGCTCTCTACGGATGAATTGCCGCGAATATTATTATCACGGGCAAATACTTCTTTGTAGGGCGATAAATGACAGTTCATTACTTCATTGGCCAACTTCCCTTGTTCCCAAGCTTGGTGAGCTAAGGTATGACTGCGGTGGGCTAACGCATCTTGATCGGCACGGCTGATGCCATGGGTTTTAGCCATTTGCTCAGCGGTTTGCCCCATCGACAGGCCAGTTGAGTATTCTGCTACCGCAGGCGGCACTGGCGCTAAGTCTTTAAGTTTTAACTGCTTTAGTAATGCCCACTTTTGCGAAAAGGTTTTCGCTTTAGTTAAACGAACCAGGGTTTTACCCAGTTTATCGGAGGTAGTAATTGGCACAATCGAGCTACTGTCAGCACCGCCTGCCACGCCTATATGGCAATCACCTAGACGAATACGGTCAGCGATGTTGGCCACCGCCTGAAAACTGGTGGCACAGGCACGGCTCACGCTATAAGCATCGGTATGAACATTCATTTGGGTGGCCAGTACGATTTCACGGGCAATATTGGGCGCATTAGGCAATGTTGCCACTTGGCCATAGACCAATTGTTCAATTTCTTTTGGGTTTAAATTGGTGCGAGCCAGCATTTCATTGACGACCATGGCGCCCATATCAACGGAGCTGGTATCTTTAAATGCCGTAACCTGTTTGGCGAAAGGGGTTCTAAGGCCAGTAACAATGGCCACTCTTGATTGTTTTTGTGTCATTTTATTATCCATAATCAATACCACATACTTACTTCAACAGGTCAGACCAGAAAAATCAACAATTATCTAACAAATATCCCAAAAAAATTAGGAACTTTCCTCATTTTCATGGGTCTATGGGCTAGCTAATTGCGTTAAAAATTTTTAGTATTAGTTTTCAACCTAGATAAGAACAATAAAGTAGTGAACATGCCTTTATCTCAATTCAAAGCTCTTCATAGTTATTTAGATCAAATGATCATTGGCCAGCCACAATTAACCCAAGCCCTGTTAATAGCCATGATTGCCGATGGTCACTTATTAGTAGAAGGTCCTCCTGGCCTTGCAAAAACCCGTGCAATTAATGCCCTTGCCAATGGTATTGATGGGAATTTTCAACGAATTCAATTTACTCCAGATTTATTACCGGCTGATTTAACCGGCTCTGATATTTACCGTAACGAAACCGGTCAATTTAGCTTTGAGCCAGGTCCGCTGTTTCATAACCTTATATTAGCCGATGAAATTAACCGAGCCCCAGCCAAGGTGCAGTCAGCTCTATTAGAAGCGATGGCTGAAGGTCAAGTAACCGTAGGTAAGCAAAGTTATAAGCTGGATGACTTATTCCTAGTAATGGCGACCCAAAACCCATTAGAGAACGAAGGCACCTACCCACTACCAGAAGCTCAGCTAGACCGTTTTTTAATGCATCTATCACTGGATTACCCAAGTGCTGAAACAGAGCTACAAATTCTACGCTTGGCTAGAAATGAAGACTTAAAGCAACAAACCGCAACGGTTGAGGCTATTTCCCAAGAGCAAGTCTTTAGCGCCCGTAAACAGGCACTAGAGCTTTACCTAGCGCCATCCTTAGAGGGCTATATTGTTGATTTAATTAATGCTACCCGTCAGCCACAAAAATATTGTGATGAATTGGCCAGTTACCTTGAGTGTGGTGTGTCGCCCCGTGCCACATTAGCCCTTGAGCGTTGTGCCCGTGCTCGCGCTTGGTTAAATGGCCAAGACTTCGTGTCCCCAGAAGACATTCAAGCGGTATTACCTGACGTACTTCGTCATCGTTTGATCACTACTTATCACAGTGAAGCCGAAGGGGTTTCTAAAGAAGCCATTATCAACAAAATCCTATCTTTAGTAGCAGTACCTTAACCTATGGAAAATCAAGCGTTACCCCGTCATAGTGACGGGATTAACCTATGTGAGCAGGAATTGTTGGCCAATATGCAACTGGCTAACTTGCTCGAACCGCCAAAGACCAAAGTAAAGTCAGCCCGTGCCGGTTTATTTAATACCAAAATTAAAGGCCGAGGCATGGAGTTTGCCGAGCTTAGACAATACCAAGCCGGTGATGACGTACGTTCGATTGATTGGAAAGTAACTGCCCGTACTGGCAGAGCCCATACCAAGTTGTTCTCTGAAGAGCGCGAGCGCCCAGTGCTTTTATTTTGTGATTTGGGTTTAAGCAGTCGCTTTGGCAGTGCCCTAATGCTGCAATCGGTACAGATTGCCCATATTGCCAGCACCCTCGCCGCCCAAGCCATTAAAGCTGGCGACAGAGTAGGTGCGGTGATTTCTAGTGAACATAGCCACAAGGAATATAAACCCAGATCAAGACGTTCAGGTTTACTCGGCGTAGTGAGGGGCTTATTAGATGTGCACAACCACGGCAGTAATAAACTGGATAGTCAATACTTTGATCATGCGCTTGCAAGGCTGCAGCAATTGGCAAAACCAGGTTCTCTAATTTGGTTGCTCAGTGACGGCAGTAAATTCAACGCTAGCCACCAGCAGGTGCTGCGTAATATTAGTCAGCACTGTCAGGTGTTTATTATTTCGGTGACGGATCCTATCCGTGATGGCACCGTAGCCTTGCCTACTAATATTGCCCTGCCCGTATTTGATGGTCAGCAGCAACGTATTCTTGATTACAAAGAATATCAAATTTGGCTTGCCAAACAGCAGCAAAGTTTGGCTGAAGCCGATAATCTTGCCCGCTTTTTAAACACCAGACACATTAAATTGTCAGCCGGCACCGCCTTAGCCAAGCAACTTGGAGGGCCTTTGGTATGAACCCATTAGATCAAATGGCCGCCAATACCCCCCCCCCATCAATGGTAACGTGGTGGCAATTTAGCCCACTGTTTTATGCGCTGCTTATAACAATTGTCAGCTTGTTTGTAGTTGCGATTGTTTTATGGAACAAACATAAAACCTACCATTTTCGTAAGCGAGTGATCATTACCGAATTGAATAAACTCGATACCAATAAAGACATTCGTGAAGATTGTAATCGCTTAGTCAAGCTCAGTGCCATGCATTATCTAGGTAGAAGTCAATGTGCTCAATTATCGGGTAACGACTGGTTAGCATTTTTAGCCAAATACACTGACGCAACGAAAGATGAGTTGGCTTGGTTTAATCACTACCAATTGCAAAGTTTAACGGCAGAACAAAACCAGCAACTTATTGGTATTTCAACGGCACTAACCAGTTCATTTGCCCGTGCTGGTCGCAAGGAGCCCTGCTAAATGTTTCAACTTGAATGGTGGTGGCTATTATTTTGTCTACCACTGCCGCTTTTATTAAAACCCAAACGCTCAGCAGAACTCGGGGCGGCGTTGACGCTACCCGGCATAGGCCAACAGCAACAGAGTTTACAGTCTAAGTCGATTGCTAAACATCCTATCTTGCTATGGCTGACTTGGATTTGCCTCGTCGTTGCCGCCAGTCGCCCTGTTTACCATGGCGACCCTATCGAAATAGCACCTGAATCCCGCGAGTTAATGATGGCGGTTGACTTATCTGGCTCAATGGAAATGGAAGACATGAGTTTCAATGGTCGTGTGGTTAATCGCTTTGAAATGTTACAAACCCTGATGACAGAGTTTATTGAGCAACGTCTTGGTGACTCCCTGGGTTTGATCCTGTTTGCCGATGATGCCTATTTACAAGCACCTCTTACTCGAGATTTAGCCACAGTCTCTACCTTTTTAAATGAGGCTCAAATTGGTCTTGTTGGCAAAAGTACTGCCATAGGCCAAGCCATTGCCCTTGGAGTAAAACGCTTTAGCTATAAACCGGATTCTAATAAGGTGTTATTACTGATCACCGATGGTGCCAACACAGCGGGCAACATTACCCCGATGGAAGCTGCCAAGTTAGCAAAAGCCGCCGGCGTAAAAATATATGCCATTGGTATTGGTGCCGATATGATTGAACAACGTAGTATTTTTGGCAGCCGTATGATCCCAGCATCTTCAGATTTAGATGAAGCATCACTAAAGCAATTAACTCAGTTAACCGATGGTCAATATTTTAGAGCTAAGTCTGCTGCTGATCTACAAGCTATTTACGACAACATTAATCTACTTGAACCAGTAGAATCTAATGTGGTGAGTTATCGACCTAAAACCGAATATTACTATTGGCCATTGGCGGGCAGTTTGCTGATGTTGTGTTTATTAGTGTTATGGCAATCAAGGAGGAAATAATAATGCATTTTATTCGTCCTGAAGCCTTTTATTTATTATTGCTGGTGCCGTTATTAGCGTTGCTGTTTAAACGTAACAAAACCAGTTCTAGCTGGGATAAATGGTTATCACCACACTTAAGCAAGCATTTGCTTGGCGCCAGTGCACAAACCCGGTCTAACCCTTGGCCATTGGTCCTGTTAAGCACAATTGTGATAATTTCTTTAACTGGCCCAAGCTTAGAAAAAGTGAAAGTGCCAGTGATGGCCAATGAGCGTGCACGAGTGGTGGTGATGGATATGTCTTTGTCTATGTATGCTACCGATCTTGCCCCTAACCGCTTAACTCTGGCTAAGTACAAAATTAAAGATCTGATCAAACAATTAGATAACGCTAAAACTGGTTTAGTGGCTTATGCCGGTGATGCTTTTGTGTTGTCGCCGCTAACTCAAGACAAAGCAACCCTGACTAATTTAATCGACCCACTGAGTCCTGAATTAATGCCGGTATTAGGATCTGATCCTATCCGTGCAATTGAGCAAAGCTTGGAATTATTGAACAACGCTGGCCAACAAAGTGGCGACATTATTATGGTTACCGATGGTATTGATTCTGTTGATTTGGCAGACATAGTGGCCTTAGTAGGCAATAAATATCAGCTGCATTTAATGCTAGTAGGTACGCCAATTGGTGCGCCAATTAAGCTGCCAAGTGGTGAGCTATTAAAAGACCAAACGGGACAATTAGTGGTACCACAATTACAAATCAGCCAATATCGGCAGCTGCCTATAGGTTTTCCAGCCCCAATGCTATTGCAGGCGGATGACGATGACCTAAAACTTCTGCAACAGCGGCTAATTAATGAGACTGACTTAGTCAACAGCGATCATGACTTTGAACAATGGCAAGATTTAGGGGTGTATTTTATGCCTGTGTTATTGCTACTGCTGCTTATCAATTTTAAGCGTGGCTATTTAACCGCTATTGCCTTACCGTTATTGATGCTTTCTACACCAGAGTCCGCCTATGCCAGCTGGTGGCAATCTGATCAACAGCAAGCGGAAGCGGCTCATGCTTTGCAACAATATGATAAAAGCCTATCGCTCACTCAAGATAAAGCTTGGCAAGCAGCAAACCATTATCAACTCGGTAATTATGAACAGGCGTTGGCTTTGTATTCAGAATTAACTGGGATTGAGAATCAATTTAATAAGGCTAACAGTCAACTTAAATTGATGCAATTGCAGCCAGCCATTAATGAATATAAGCAGGTACTTAAGCAAAACCCTGAACACTCTAGGGCTAAGCAAAACCTTGCGATTGCTGAAGAGTTGCTGAAACAGCAAGATCAGCAAGATCAGCAAGATCAGCAAGATCAGCAAGATCAGCAAGATCAGCAAGATCAGCAAGATCAGCAAGATCAGGATAATAGTGACCAATCTGAACAACAACAGAACTCAGATCAATCAAATTCTAAAGATTCTGAACAAAATCAGCAATCTGAGCATTCAGATAACGACTCCCAAGCTGATCAAAATGATTCTGTAAATTCAGAGTCACAACAGCAACAAGATCAATCTCAGCAAGAAAATGAACAACAGTCTGACTCTGATGAGCAGACAAACGATGATAAACAAAATCAAGAGCAACAATCAGAACAACAGCAACAAGATTCACAACAACCACAGCAAAGCTCGGACGATGCAGAGCAACAACAAGCTGAGGCCCAAGCCGCTGAACAAAGTGATGAGCCTCAGGGGCCACAATTGCCTGCTCACATGCAAAAACAGCTCGATAGGATCAATGAAGATCCAAGCTTATTAATTCGAAATAAAATGCGCTTAGAATATCAAAAACGACAAAATAACAACACATTACAAAGGAATACAGAGATATGGTAAGAGCTTTATTTATTGCTGCTATCCTATGGATTACTGCTATTTCTCAAGCATATGCCGCACTACAAGCCACTGTAAGCGACAATCCAGTGTTGCTTGGGCAGCCTTTCACTTTGACTATTACCTCAGATGATAATGTTGATTCAGGGGATCTAGACTTAACTATATTAGAGAAAGACTTTATTGTTGGCCGTACCAACGTCAGACGTAGTACCCAAATTGTCAACTTTAGCACAACTAAAACCACCACCTGGCAAACCACCCTTATCGCCGATGAATTAGGCAGCATTACCATTCCTGCCTTAAAAGTGGGTAACCAGATGACCCAGCCCATTAACCTGCAAGTTACTAAAGATAAGCGTGATAATTCTAAAAAGTTAGCCTTTTTAGAGACCAGCGTCAGCCAAGATAGTGCTTATATTGGCCAAATCATTAATTATAAAGCTAAGCTGTTTTTGCGGGCGCAACTCAATGGTGGTTCGTTACAAACTGCCGAATCCGACCTTAAATTACAACAACTAGGGGAAGACAGCGATAACGTCACCAGCATTAATGGTGTTCGCTACCGAATTATTGAGCGTAACTGGGCGGTCACTCTTACCGAAGCAGGTCAAATTGAATTGCCACAGGTGGTATTCGATGGAACGATAGTACAAGGTAATCGTGGTTTTGGCTTTGCCGATACCAAAAGCATACGCGCCGTTAGTCCAAAAACCAACATTAAGGTGTTAGATAAGCCCAGTAGTTACCAAGGGGATTGGCTAGTAGCCGATATACTAGAACTGCAAGTAGAGCAAGGGTTCCCAACACAAGTGACTCAGGGAGAGCCTATCAGCTTAAAATACAACATTATCGCAGTAAATGCAGACAGTGAAGCGTTATCAACTCTGCCCCTAGCTTTACCGGATAGTTTTAGAAGTTACCCAGAATCACCAGAAGTTCAAACTAACCATCGGAATGGCAATGTGATTTCACAGCTTAGCCAAACCTACGCCATTATCGCGACTAAGCCAGGTACTTATGTCCTTCCAGAGGTCAAAATACCTTGGTTTAGCACTCAACAAGGCAAACAACAATGGTTAACGGTGCCTGCGCAAACCATTGAAGTGTTGGTGAATAATGACCAGCCACTGTTATTAACCCCTAATAATCAAACTGAAACCGTGCAAGTACAGCCAACAACGGAGACTAAACAAGTAGACAATTCTACATTATGGCCCTGGCAACTTGCCCTCGCCTTAATGACTGTTGCTTGGTTAATTACATTAGTTCTACTGGTTAAAAGGCCAAAAATACAGCAAGCGAGCAACACTGAACCAAATAAACTTGCCCAAAAGTATGATTTTAAAATGGCCTGCAAGCAAGATGACCTGAGTGCAATATTAACAAGTCTACCTTACTATTTAGATCAGCAGTTGGGGGGACAGTTAAGTCTGGCACAGCGCTGTAGAGAGTCAGATCCCCTCGCTAAATTAGTACAATCTTGGCAACAAGCCAAATACGGCCCTAAAGGGGGTAAACATATTCCAGGAAAACAAATTAAACTACAAGTTGATCAATGGCTTAAACAAGCTAAGCAGCTGCCTAAAAATGAATTTAAACTCAATCCTTAGACTGAGTACTAAACCCGCTCGATTGAGCGGGTTGTTTATATGTGGCAAAGAGATAGGGATTTGAACCCTCAGCATAAAGAGTTGCTATTAACCTAAGGTTAATAAAAAAGGCCAGCTATAAATGCTGGCCTTTGTTGATAGTGGCGGAGAAATAGGGATTTGAACCCTCAAGTTAAAGTGCGCTATTAACCTGAGCTTAAAACCAAAAAAACCCGCTCTATTGAGCGGGCTTTAATTTAGCGGAGAGATAGGGATTTGAACCCTCAAGGTAAAGGGCGCTATTAACCTGAGGTTAATACCAAAAAACCCGCTAACAAGTAGCGGGTTTCTCTTATGTGGCGGAGAGATAGGGATTTGAACCCTAGATAGGCTATTAACCTATGCCGGTTTTCAAGACCGGTGCTTTCAACCACTCAGCCATCTCTCCGAAGCGGCTTGAATAATAGAGGCAAACCCTTTCCCTGTAAACCATTAATTCACAAAAAATGGTTTGAATGCTTTATTAATCAACAAGTTGACCAATGAATATACATATTTCCATTTATTATTCATTTATTCCTATTCGACAGTAAGGCTAAGCTTTGTTTGCCTTAATCAATATATTACGTGGGGTTAAGCTTTCATCACAAAAGCTACCCAATTCTACTTGATAACCCTGCTCTTGCATGAAAAGCACTCTATCAAGAACTAACCAAAGTTCAATTAAATCCCTGAACAGGTGTTTAACTAAATCAATTTGCCTAATCAGAACTAACCTGTTTTTACCAGTAACAAAGTATTGTTGTGCATCAAACTTAGCGAGCTCAATTGACTTAACCTCAGCTACCCATAAGCAAAAATCCTTAAAGCTTGCATTTAACTGCTGCGGTTTGATGGTTGGGACTGGCATATAAGGCTGATTCGGGTATTGAGCTTTATACAAGGCATCAAACCCGAGTCGATAAGCCATCTTTTGGTCACGTTGACTTTGGGTCTTAGTCGATTCTAGCCTTTGTTTTTGCAGAGGTATTTGTAAATCTGCTTTTGCAAGCAGTAACCGACTATTTTTGGCAATGGCAGCAAGGGGCTGATAGCAATCAACATTGATTAAGTGATAGCAACAGGGCGAAACCACCACGGATTGTAACTGCTGCTGCGATGACTGTTTGAGTAATTCCACATGTAAATCTCCGCAAGCATGCAATGCCGCTGCCTGTTGTACTTGGCTAAATACATCTGAATCCGCATTAAAAGCGTCACCACAAATAAATTTTTGCGGTAATTGCCATAGATGAGCAAACTGCTCTCCTTGTTCACAAAGCGATGCTTGCCATTCTAAGGTGGTCACCTTGCGATTATTCACCTTGGCAAACAATCTGCCTAAATGCCCTTTCCCTCCACACCATTCCAGCGTATCTAATGAATCATCCAACTGCTGATTAAAGCGAACGATCTGCTGCCATTTAGGCCCCTTAATATGGGCTTGGAAATAGCTTTTATCTTCAAAATCAATATCTTCAGTGGCAGCTAATGGTTTCACTCTGAAGTCTAATAGCTGGCTTAACTGTTGGTGCAAGTGCTGGTCCATCTCAGCTTGTAATTCAGCTAAAAGGCACTCATTTAACCTATCTTGGTCATTATTAAGTTGATGGGTCTGCTCAAGAGTAAGTTCACTAAGCCAGCGACAGAACTGTGGATATTGCTCAAGCCAAGGTAAGCATTGATGATCAAAGCTACGTACCTGCCATAGCGGCTGTGTGTCTTCTAGCAACTGGTTCAATTGTTCAAAAAGTCGTTGGTAATTCATATAACAGACAGTAAAGAGGCAAGTTGAGTATTTTACGCCAGTTTGTAGGGTCTGTTAATCTTTCATGTTTAGTTTATGTATGAATTAAAGCTCAAGATCGCAAGGCACTCGAATGGAAGCATAGTTATTCTATGTAAAATGACAGTAACGCCGCTAGGTAACAGCGTTTGTTAGCCATTTGTACTGGGTTGGCGCTCATTGGTGGGAACAACCACAGGTCAATGACGCCGCCTTTGATAAAAGACTAACAAACTGCTGCTGAAATAAACTGCAAAGGTCAACAAAACCTAGTTCTGCCTAGCCGCTGTTAATTTGCTCGGTTAACTAACGCTTGTAGCCCTAAACTCTTGCCTTAGCTTGGCAGCACAAGTAATCTAAAGCATTAATAAAATAATAGTTAAAACAAGGACTCGGTATGTCGCAATTGACGTTCCAGCTAAAGCGAATACTTATCATTGATAGTTTTTGGAAAGGCAAAACCAATGAAATACGTTTCGATGAACACACCCAATTAGAAGGAACCAATGGCGCAGGTAAAACGACTATTATGCGCCTATTGCCTCTTTTTTATGGGATGCGACCGAGTGAAATTGCTTCTAAGGTCGATCAAGGCAAGAACTTTGCGGACTATTATTTACCTAGAGATTCCTCTTTTTTAGTTTATGAATATCAGCGACCATCCTTAGGTCAACTAAAAACTTGTATTATGATAGCGACCAGTGATGGTCGCCGTGTTAATTATAAACTGATTGAAGATCAATACCGCAGTGAATGCTTCATTGCAGTAGATGGTCAACCATTTAAGCTAACGGAAATCGAGCGTCATTATAAAAAAATTGGGGCCTACGTTTCTCGTAAACTAGGCGTAGATCAGTATAAGCAAGTCATCCAGAATCTTAATCAAAATAGGACTTCTGAATTAAAGTATGAGCAACAAAGGTTCAGTTTTAGCGATCGCCCTATGCCCCACATAGATAAGGTAGTAGCCGGCACCATTGAGAAGAACCTTGATTTCGACACCGTTAAAAATATGCTGGTGGCTATTTGTGAAGATCGTTTAGCAAGGCAATCCAATCAAATCAATAAAGAGCAAATCTCTTTAAACAAAGAAGAAATCGCCCATTGGCTCAGTGATATTCAAGCGTCTCGTCAAATCCTAAACTACCGAGAAGCGATTAATGACTGCCACAGTTTATTTATCCAATATGCGGATAAATTAGAACACTTAGGTCACCTCTATGCTTTGGTGCAGCAGCGAGAAATTGACACCCGCCAAACGCAACAAGGCCTGGATGCTGAACTGGCTGATATTAAAACCCAATTTAAACTGCAATCGGCAGAGCTGTCGAGCACAATTGATAGCATTGAAGACAGCAAGGCCCAAAACAAAGCTGATTTAAAGGGATATAGCGCAGAATTAGAAGCCTTAGACCGAGCTAAAGATCACTTTGATGAGCAAGATGCAGCTAGTTTCAAAATAAAGGCGGCGCAGCTCAATCAATTTCAGCAAGAGCTCATCGATGTCGAACAGACGATTAATAGTTACAGCGGTGAAATTGGCAAAACTGAGCAGCATTATCATCAATTAATAGAAAAGTTAAATTTAAAACGCAGTCAAGGAGAGCGGGATAAATTAGCACAGATCCAGCTGCTGCAAAATGAGCAAAATAAACAGCTTTCAGAAATAGAAAGTCACTACAACGATCAACGCAATCTGCTGGTACAGAGTCATCATGCTGGACAACTTGAAATTAATAAACAACAACTCGAACTGCAACAACAACTAAGCGATTTACAGCAACAGCTGCAAAACCCTCGATTACCTGTGGAGCATATAGAGCGAGTCGAGCAAAGTCGAAATGATTTAAATAACGTACAAGCAGAGTTGAACTACCAACTCAGACTTTTAAGTCAAGAAGACAAGGTACTTGCAGATTTAGACAAACAGCGTCAACAACAATTGGCGCAACTAAGCGTTCTCAAGCAACATTATCAAGAACTCGATAAACAATACTTAGCCCTAGAAAAGCAGCTTTATCCTGAAGCGGGCTCGTTACATCATTTCTTAACGCAACAAGAGCACCATAAAGACTGGATCAATGATATTGGCGCCCTGGTATCCCAGCAAACATTAGAAAGAACAGACTTGAACCCCCAATGGGTTGCTGGTGAGCAAAATCTATATGGTTTTAAACTCGATAAGCAAGTATTAAGTCTCAATAATAAGTTGGCATTGTCCCAAGAGCAACTTAGTGAACAACTTGATGCACTGGATAACGAACGTAATGACAAACAGGCACAGATACATCAAGCTGAATTAGAACTTACTCAAACCAACAGTCAATACCAAAGACAGCAACAAACCATTGCCACCACTGCTGCTAAAGAACAAAAAATTGCTCAACAAGTAAAGCAGTTACAGCAAGAATTAGATGCTTTAAGTGTCAAAGCTAAGCAACTTTTAAAAGAAGTCGTGCAAGATTTACAAAAACAAATAGCACTAAAGAATGATCATGCAAAACAATTCGAAAATAAGCTTAGTGCAATTTTAGAGCAACAAAGTGATGAACTTGAAAGCCTCCACAATAACTCCTTAGAGCAAAGGCTTCAGGTAGAATCAGAATTTGGCAGTCAGATTGAAGAACTTGAACTTCAAAAGCAGCAGTTAATTGAACAATGTGCTCAAGATAAAAAAGACTATCAACAACAATTAAAAGATGCCATCAAGCAGCTTGATAGTGACGGTACTATTGCTAAATTAGCCGAGCGTCGTCAAGCATTACTCGATAAAATTAGACAGTGCAGTGAATTTGCTAATCAAGCTCGTATGTACCAAGACTTTATGGAGCATCAATATATTAATCGCAATGTTTTATCTAATAAAGTTAATGAGCTTGAAAGCATTGTCAAAGCTCAGCAGACTGAGCTAGATCAGGCTAAGCACCAACTTAAAGCCTGTAGGGATCAGTTTAACCTTGGAAAAAATAAACTTAATCATCAATTAGAAGCTTTAGAACATCGCCAAACTTTACTATTGAGGGCGATTCGTGAATTAGAAAAGATTGAGGTAGAAGCAAAATTAGCCACTGACCGGCAACAATTTAGTGCGGATACTATCGCCAGTTTTGTTGATAGTGGGATCAGTGAATTCAAATCCCTCAGCATAAAGATAAAAAAATATAGCAATGATTTTGAAAACACTATTAGACGATTCCCGCGCTCGCAGTTGTATGATACTTGGTTACAATTACTCGACAGTCAAGATCAAGCACTAGGTCAAAGTATTCTGAAATACCAGCAACCATTAATCGATATTTTGCACGCTGCTGAACAATTAAAAAGTTTAACTTCACAAAAAGTTGTTGCCAATGCTAACTCTATTAATGAGTTATATCGACATCTTGAAAATTTCGACCGTCAAATTAAGGCTGTTGGTGCCAAACTTTCAAAGCAAGTCACTTCACTGGCACGATTCAGAGCCCTCGCAGATATTAATGCACATATAGTTACTCGCTTGGATCAGCAAGAATACTGGGCGCCGCTATCGAGTTTTGCTGAATGTTATGAAATTGCCAAAGACAGCCTTTTTAATGCTAATGCGGATATTCCAGAAGAATTGATTATTGCTATGGAAGAATTGGCACGAGTTTTACCAAGTGAAGGACTGATGCTTAATCACAGAGATTTATTTGAAATAGAATTTATTATTGCCGAACAAGGGCAAGTTAAAAAAGCACGTAATGCCCGTCAACTTAAGAAAATTTCTTCAACAGGTTTATCCTACCTAGCAATGTTATCACTGTTTTGTGGGCTGCTAGGGATGCTTCGAGAAGCATGTAAAATCCCATCACATATTATTTTGCCAGTCGATGAACTTGGGGAATTGGCGGCTGAAAATATTGAGTTGCTGCTGAATATGTTTTCTGACAACAATATTCAAATGCTTTCAGCATCTCCAGCTACTGATAGGCAAATTTTGATTCTCTATAAGACCCATTATAAGCTACAAAACCAGAAGATTTATCAAGCTAAAGTGCCTGTTACCAAGCTAGAAAAGCTGGCGCTCGCGGCTAAAGGAGCTGCTGCCCATGTTTAAACAAACAATTGAAACTCTGCTAGCGGGTAAGGTCATTTGTGTCACCGCCTATGAGGATGAATTTAATTACTTAAATGAGCCCGCACATTTGCATAGAGTCAATGAATATCTTCAGCAAATTGACCGCAGTGTTACTCAATTTGAACTGGCTGGTGCCTATTACTGTACCTATCAAAACATTGATGCCAGTAACGAAGAAGCGATCAGTCATCTGTTTTCTGATGTTCGTAGACATTTCCGCCCGTTAGTTGAATGGTTAGATATGTTGTTACGAGCAACGGGAGCCGATTTACCCTTACGAGGTAAAGATAAGCTGCACTTTAGTCGATTATTGGAAGCTTTTGAGCAAGACAGCAGTTTAACCGAGGGGCTTCGCCAATTAACGTCATTAGTTCCTTTCAAAACAACTAAATTAGAAGTCAAAGAGCAGTTAAGCCATGTATTTAAAAGACTTGAAGAGCTCGACTACTTAGTTCGTCATTCGCAAACGGGTAACAGTTATTATGCCACAGCTAAGTTTGACCTGATTTATTTGTTAATCGAATTTATCAACGATGTCGAACAACTAGAGCTTGAAGACAGCCCTGAGCAGCAAGAGGAGTTACAGTTTTAATGGCCACCGCTGATCTTGATTCTGTCATTGCTCTGTTAAAACGTGTTGGAAGCGGCGCAGAAGTGCTTAGCCAAAGTTACACCTTTGGCACCATTACCCAAAGCAAAGAAAACGAAAAACAAATTGGTGAGTTAAGAAAAGCAAAGCTGATTAGGCTGGGTAATGATGCTAATCAATACCGCTTAAATGCCGATTTAAAGCGGATGTTAAATCGACTCTTAAAGCAACAAACTCATTACCGTAGTCAAACGGCAATGGGCGACTTAGTCAATCAAGCCCAAGAGTATGCGGATGATTATCAATACTCACTCCTCAATGGCTTCGATGACGATGCCGATTATTATTTCGACGCTTTAGAAGATCTGTTATTTGATGCCAGAGATTCAATTGAGCGCTCTATTGAATCTATGGCCTATGCGATATCAAACCAATTTGGTTTCGTCAGCTCAATTAGTGCTAAAGTGCGAGAAAATGAACGAGCGCTGAAATATTCGCAAAATTTATTAACTGAATTATCTCAAATTAATCCAGAGCACTTTTATGCTTGGTTCGATTGGGCTTGCCCCAATGAATTTGCACGTAATATCAGTAACTTTATCCGCTGGTATCAACAAATCTTAGGGCGTATTCGTCACCTAATTGAGCGCATGAGTGAGTCATTGTTCCGCCTGAGAAAGCAAGAAAAGCAAGCCTCACAACTTAAGGCGATGGCGAGAATGCTTAGAAAAAGAGCAGACTATCAAATACCAGAAAACCTATATCAGCATCAGCTTTTGCCTCAGGCCCTAAAAATTACTCCAGCGTTAACCAATCAAGCTTGGGTAGACTTAAAGCAAGAAAATATTGCTGTTCCATTGACTAAAATTGTTCACCGATTACGTAAGCTCAGTCAAGATTTTACGAAACTCGACCGACAACGAGGAAGTGTTGAAGATCTTCAGCAAATCACCATTGAAGCGGTTCCAGATTGGGTGAATGATGAAATTGAAAATTACTTAGAAGCGGCCATTATTGAATCGGGGCAACAAGGACAATTGTGGGCGCTACAGTATTGGCAACATAATCAGCAAAAGTGGCTACATCAGCATCAACAGGAGTTACCCGCTAAACTGTGGTTAGAACTGATCTTCGCTTACTATTGTAAATTATCGCCGAGGTTACAACAAAGCTTTAGAATGGAATTAGAGGAGCAGCAAGTATGCCAAACCAATAATAATTTCACTTTTAGTGATCTTAATTTTACTCTGGCATCATGAACTTAAATAAATTACAAATGGCAACCATCAGCGATTGGTTTAACAAAAGGCCAAAATTCATCAGTTCGAGTAATAAAACCCTCAGCTTTTTAAATCATCAATTACAATTAGATATTGATTTTACCCCTAACCAGATCCCTCTTACTGGTCGGTTGCTAAGGGCCATAGAGGTGGGCTTAAAAAACCATCGTTACCCAAGTCCTCGCTCTAAAGAATTCACGGCCCCGCAAACAAGATTACAGGCCGCAAGCCGATCTCATGATGAAAAGTGTGGGTCGGTTCAGGTCAATCAAAATCAAATATTAATCGCCAGCCCATCTGGTAAACTACTAATAAATAATTCAATCGTCGAATTTCCATGCAGCCTGTTCGGCGCCAAACTCAACCTAAACTATAAGCTGATAGATAGTATACAAGCTCACTCTATAGTGGTTGTTGAAAATGAAATTATTATGAGTCATTTACATGATTTGATTTTGCCACCCGCTCTAGAAAATGCTTTGTTTATATTTCGGGGTACGGCTCAGAGTTCAAGAACCATCTCGGCCTGCGATCACTTCATATGCAAATGGCGCAAGAGCAAGCCCATAATTGGATTTTATGATCTTGATATTAGTGGATTAAAAATGATCAAGGAGCTTAAACCAGACCAGATTTTACTGCCACCACAACAGCTATGGTCGTCTTTATTCAGCCCACAATGGAATGATCTGATAGGCAATGAACAGCGTTTGTATAAGCAACAGCAACAATTTGATAATTTAAAGCAAACACTCAACAGTATCACTTGTCAGCAGCTGCTCGAGCAAATCACCAAAAACCATCAAACAAGAACCCAAGAACATTTATTACAACATAAAGTGCCTTTAGTCTTAATGGATTTTTAAAGATATCGCCAGCAACCCCAAATGCCATAAACCTAATAGTGAAACTTTCCTTAAAACAAGCAATTACCTAAACAGTAGTACTTGGCTGACAACAATAAACCAAACAATCTCAGTCTACTTCTGTCTAATTAACCACATTCGATAACGTTTGATTTTTGCTCACTTTATAAATATGTAACTGATTTTTCCCTAAAGATTTAGCCTTTAATAAGGCTAAATCAGCTCTTTTAATACCAGTTTCTAAATTAGTTTCTTCACACTTATTGGTACTTTGACCGATACTTACAGTAATCTTAGGAGAAATTTGTAAACCCTCAATGCTGGTATGCTCAATGGTTTTAATAATTTGCTCGGAAACGGCCTTAGCTTGAAGTGATGTGTATGTTGGCAATAACATTAAAAACTCTTCCCCTCCAAATCGGCCAAAAATAGCGGTTTTGGGCAATATTTTAACGCATGTATTACATAAATGTTTAAGTACAATATCTCCAACATCATGGCCTAAACCATCATTGATCTTTTTAAAGTTATCAATATCAATCAATAACACTGAACACTCTAGATACTTCTTATCCAGTTCTTTCCACAATAAACTTGCTTTTTCCATCAAATAACGTCTATTTGGTATCCCAGTTAAGTAATCAGTTTGCGATTTATGCTTGAATCTTAATCTGGATTGATGAAGTCCATAAAAGCTACTTACAATAATAACCATTACAAGTAGTACAACAAGGATGATAGCTAACTTCACTTTATTTTGTATATCATCAGACTGACTTTTAATTTCTTGGAGCTCTTCTTCAAGGTCAATGAGTTGTTTAAATTGGTTAGAATAGACATCACTAGTAAGTGCAGTAGAGGTATAAAAGCCATTGTCGGCAATGCTTTTAACCAATTGGTTATAGCGATTAAGAAGTTTGGGGTTTTGTTCGCCTAAATATAATGCTATATCAATCCTGTCCTGTTGCTCTTGTGTAAATTCCACCCCTTCTATCTCAGGAAACTGAGCAATGGTTGACTTCATCTCAGCAATTAAGCCTAGTTTTGAATAACTCAGTGCCAGTAGATAGAAACTGTTAGCAACAAAATAGTGTTCTTGAGTGGTGGTCTTGAGTTCTATGGCTTGGATAAAGCTCTCAACAGCATCTTGATAGTTTGCCTGAGCGTATTCACTGCGACCTTTATTGAACCAATAAAAGAACTGAAAATCCGTCCCCTGCCAATAGTTCTTAGACAGAGCAAGCATTTGCTGTAAATGAAGCTCGACTAACTCCCAATCTCGTAACTGTATTGTCACAGTGATCATAAAGTGTAATAGATCGAGCTGACCTTGAATGGCTCTTCGTTGCAGCCAAATCCCGTAAGATTTTGTCAGAAAATCATAACTGCTCTTGTATAACTTATGGGAAGAATAAAAACTACCAACAGCATTATAAAAAATGGCTAATTCCATAGAATCATCAATTTCACCATTTAGTGCAATATTCATGACTTGTTTAATTAAATACTGACCTTCGACAAAATCATCTTTTTCTGTGAAACAAAATAAATACTGATTAAAAGCCGCTAATTTAATTTTATCGCTGCCCCTAGTAAGCGCTATTTCAGTGGCTTTTTTTCTATCTGGGCAATATTCGTTACGATTATTTGTGAGCAGATAAACAAGGTAGCTACGACTAAGATAAGCTTCAACTAATGAATGAACATCATCACTGCTGGCGCCAAGCTCTATAGCTTTAGTGTATTGCTCAAGTGCCTGAGTGTAATCATTGGCAAGCTGATATTGCTCACCAGCGTTGAGGTAATCTTTTATGGCAAGCTGAGTATTCGCTATTGATGACACACTCGTTAGATAGCAAGTAGCAAATAATAATAATGATAACAAATACTTCATGGATAATTAACGTGGTTACAGTTCATTTACTAAGCTACCTAATCAGGATGCATTGTTCAATCAAAATCGTCTTCTAGTTTTAGCAGCCAAGCCTCAAAACTTGTCGAACATACCTCGCCTGTTGGTGCAGCCTCAATCTTAATGCGCTTTTCTGAATACTCATTTTCACAGAGATATTTAGCAATCATCATCCCCTCTTTCAGAGCGGAAACCCTAGCCACTTCGATATTGTCGCAAAACACGACAACCGCTCCAGTGTGCTTTGGGTTAACCTTAATTTCTAGATTTGATTGATATGGGTGACATTGAGTCATGTGATGGCCATCAATTTTAAAAGTGGCAAGAGTATGCTTGTTAAATCACGTAATTGAAAGGGTTAGTCGCAGCCAAAGATGGGTACAGTTTACTCAGTTTAAAAGACACAGTTCCAGCGAGAGCTGTTGGCAGCAACAAAAATCCCCCTTTAGGGGGATAAATCGATGGCTAGCAATATCAACTGTCTACTCTGCTGCTGAGCCAGGCTTTTACTTGATCATCAGCAAAACATGCATTTATTGAGGATTGGTAGATGGTTGCATAGGTTTCTTTGGTCAAAGCAAATTGTTTAAAAACTTTCTCTACTTCCTTGGTCATAGTGGTATTTGAAACGGTGCGATTGTCAGTATTAATACTGACAGGCAGTCGTTGCTGTAACATCTGTGGTAGCGGGTGCTTTGCTAAGCTATCAACCGCTTTTGTTTGGGTGTTACTGGTAGGGCAAGTTTCAATAGAGGTGATGTTATTCCTGACAAAATCGATATCACTTGTTCGCTTCATTAACGCAAGACCATGACCAATTCTTTGTGCTTTGAGCAAAGACACGGCATCAACGACATTTTGACTATCACCCTGCTCGCCCGCATGAATAGTAATATTAAGCCCTAAACGGCGTGCTTTGTCACAGACATCCACATATTGTTGCGCGAAGCCGGGGTTTTCTGCACCCGCTAAGTCAAAACCGACGATAGGGTCACCAACAAATGGCTGTACTTGTTCTAGTACCTCATGCATGGATTCCACTGACAAGTGTTTAAGCATAGAAATGATAACATTACCTTTTATGTCCAAATTCTGAACAGCCTTAGAAAGCCCTGCTTTGACTGCTGCAAATATTTGTTGGTAGCTTAAGCCATTAACTCTATGAAGCTGCGGACCAAAGCGTACTTCTAAATATTTAACATTTTCGCTAGCAGCATCTTCATAAAGCTCATACGTTACCCTTTCAATCGCTTCTGTTGTTTGCAACACTTTAAGAGGTAGCTCAAATCGTTGCAAATATTCACTAAGGGACTGGCAGTTTTCATCCACAACTAGCCACCGCTTAAGTTCGTTAACATCATAACTGGGTAGCTCGATATTCTGAGCAATAGCTAAATCGATAATAGTGGTAGGTCTCACACTTCCATCAAGGTGACAGTGTAAGTCAATTTTTGGTAGTCGATGGTAATCCAAGTTACAGCCTTTATGATTATATCTTTGCTTGCAATACTAGCATAAAGGCGCCTTTTGCACTTTAAATTATTACTTCGAGGAGCCTTAATTTTCTTATTTGCTCTAGGGTTAACCCTAGCTCTAATAAAATGCTATCGGTACTTGCACCAAGCGCTTCGGCTGCCGTCGTTGATAAACGCTGATTATCAATTTTAATCGGATTAGCAAGTTTAGTCACCCGCTTGCCACTGTGATGGTCAACACTTTGTACCATGCCAATGCGTTCAATATAAGGGTTGTTAAGAGCTGACTCAAAGGAATTAACTGCAGCACAAGGGATCTTTCCTTGTAACATGCCTATCCAATGACTGGTGTTTTCTTTAGAAAATATTTTATCTAATAATTGTTGGATTTGATCACGATGTTGGGAGCGTAATGAAGTGCTGGCAAAGAGTTCATTATCGAGTTCAGCAGTCCCTAATTGATTCACTAAAATCCGCCAAAACTTGTCTGTCATTGC
Organism: Paraferrimonas sp. SM1919; assembly: GCF_010993985.1. GTDB lineage: Bacteria > Pseudomonadota > Gammaproteobacteria > Enterobacterales > Shewanellaceae > SM1919. The sequence continues at coordinate 134,369 of NZ_WINH01000005.1, forward strand.
CATTATAAAAATATAGCCATCTGCGGTTTTATAAAGTTGACATGGCACCGCTGCTGGATGGGCGCTTCTGGGCATACGCTCAGTGATATGCTGACAATTAAAATACCAGCTAGAGAGGTAGCTTAACTGGTGCAAAGCAACATCGAACAAAGACACATCAACATCACAACCTTGTCCAGTTTTGCCCGCACCAATAATGCCTGCTAACAATCCCATTGAGGCAACCGAACCCGTCATAAAGTCAACCATAGACACCCCGAAACGAGTGGGTGGAGTGTCTGCTTCACCGGTTAGAGACATCAAACCAGCTTCGGCTTGCATTAAATAATCATAACCCGGCCAACTGGCCCTGTCGTTATCACGTCCATACGCTGACAGATGGCCACAAACGATTTTGGCATTAATATGCTTTAAGCTTTGGTAGTCTAAGCCCAGTTTAACAGCTTGATCACCTCGGAGATTATTAGTCACAGCATCAGCATTGCTAACCAGTTGATGAAATATCGCTGTCCCTTCTTTGGTCTTTAAATCAATACCCAAACTATGCTTATTGCCATTAAAAGTTTGATAAAAATAACTATCATTCTCAGCAATAAAAAATGGCCCGGTTTGCCTTGAGACATCTCCCCCCATTTGAGGTTGCTCGATTTTAATTACATTGGCACCTAAATCTGCTAAATAAGCACTACCATAAGGGCCTGCTCCGTATTGCTCAATTGCAATAATTGTTATGCCATCAAGTGGTTTAAGCTTACTCATCACAAACCTATAATCTACTTAGAAGTTACCCTACTAAAGTATCATAATGTTGACACAAGCAAGAAAACTGATATCTCTCAAGATTGATTTTTGCCAATAGTAAGCCTAAAACACTTTGTCTTCGTATAATTAACTCATGTAGGAATTAATTTGCCCATATATAACGGATTATTGTACGACTCAACCGGAGAGTTCACTATGAACCAGTACATCTATTTGTTGAAAAATGAAAGAGCCGCCAGTGAGATCTATAAGCTACTCGCCAAAGCCCCTCTTCTCAAGAACAATGTTCATTTTGTCAGCCATGCCAAACAACCAAACCCCAAGCTTCCTAAATACAATTTCTTTATTGAATCGGATGCCATACACAGTGGTGTTCTAGGAGCTATTGCAGGTTTCGGGATAAGCGGCTTGCTGATCACCTTGTTAGAATTGAGTAACATTTTGACCCTGCCCGCAGTGGTGGTTATCGGCATTGGTCTGTTTAGCATTCTTTTCGGTTCCTGGCTGGGTGGCTTCATTGGCTTTCAGAAAGAAAACTATAGATATCATGAGTTTAAATCTGAATTAGACCAAGGTGAAGTGTTATTAATTATCGATTGTCCTGCAAACGCCGTAAAACAGACTACATTTGTTATGAAGCAGTTTGAAAATAATATACATAAACAAATTCAGCCATAAACATTAGGAGCCTGCCATGCCTAAAGTTATCGACTCTGGGGTAGTAAAACCAACGAACAAAGATTTCGCTCGAACTATCGAATCAACCAAACTCGACATTAATGCCCCATTTCATTGGCTTGAGTTAGCTTGGCAAGATTTTCTAAGAGCCCCTGGGTTGAGCTTGTTGTTCGGCGCTTGTTTTGCTGTCGCTACGTTCGCAATCATGTACTTTGTGTACCTGCAAAGTTCACATCTGGTGATATTACCCTCGCTCGTATTGTTTGTACTTGCGGGGCCATTTTTAGCCTCTTGCCTTTATTCCATAAGCTGGGACCTCGCCCGTGACAAACAACCGACATTGCAACACGCTTTGTTTGCGATCTCTCGCAACAAAACCAGTAAATGGGGTTTTGCAGTATTCTTGGCAGTCACTATGATTCTGTGGATGCGCATCGCCGCATTACTGCATGTGTTTTACCCAAGTGAAACGGGAGCGCCTATCTTCGAATTTTTGCCATTCCTATTAATCGGTAGCTTATTTGGACTGGTACTTATGACCTTTGTATTTATGGTATCAGCATTTTCTATGCCATTGATGATGGAACGGAGAGTGGACTTAATGACTGCCATCATCTCCAGCTTTAAAGCAGTTAAAGCCAACAAAAAAGCCATGATAATTTGGGCGCTGATGATTGTCATTGGTGTACTCGTCGGTATTCTCACTGCTGGAATTGCTATGATGGTGATCATGCCTCTCTTAGGCTATGCAACTTGGCATGGCTACCTAGAAACAATCACCACCAAACAACCCAGACATTATGAATAATGTCCTGCACAGCCGCTAAAACTTGACTGATTGGCGGTTTGTTTTTTTCTGACTCTGTTGTGATTTAGTTTCCAAGCGCCGTCTTTGGGAACTTTTTGTGGGCTTGGTCGCGACTCTTTTTTTCGTAACAACCATTGCCTTAGTAATGATCTCGGCAAGGGTAGCCAGTGCCTGCTGTCTATTTTTCAATTGAGTTCGATGACTTTGGGATTTTATTATAATGACACCATCTGAAGTCAGATGATGGTCCTTACTTGCCAGTATTTTGATCTTATATGCTGAAGGCAAACCACTACTATTGACATCAAACCTTAAATGGATGGCTGTTGAAACCTTATTAACATTCTGTCCACCAGCACCCTGAGCTCGAATCGCCGTGATTTGACATTCCCAGTCATGAATGGCGACATTATTTGATAATGTGATTAACTTCATACACAAATGCTTACTTAAATATACTTAAGCGCTATAATAACAAATATTTAGGCAATCACAGCCTAAAGTGACACTAGGATTGATTAATGATCGCACCCCAAGCCAGTTCAGATCCTGAATTAAGGTTAAAACATTTACTTAATGCCGTTAAAGCATCCAACAAGATTTGGATCCTTACCGATGCGGATGGTTGTATGATGTTGAATACAGAAGACGAAGATTGTGTTCCTATTTGGCCAAGTGAAGAAACCGCTAAGACTTTCGCTATAGATGAATGGCAACACTGTCAGCCACAACAAATTTCGGTTGCTAAATGGAAGAGTCGTTGGAGTTATGGTTTGGCGGATGACGAGCTTGCCATCGTCATCCACCCAGATTCTGAAGGTAACGGTGTTATATTAGATCCATTAGAATTTGACCAACTACTTCCAAAATAAACGTTTTCAGGAAAGCAAATGACTATTAAAAATAATTTACAGGCTCTATACGATAAATTGGAAAAATCTCGTCGCAAGTTAACAGCAGCAAACGATCGTGGTGACAAAGCAAGCAGTATTCAATTTACTCTAGAAATCAAACAACTTACTAAAGAGATTGAATCCAATAAGCAAAAGCAAAGCCGTGACTTAGGGGATAAAGCAAACAAAATAATGCAATTGAAATTTAAACGTGCACTGACTAAGGCTGAGCAAGCCGATATGGGTAAGCTTAAAAAATCAGTACGCGGTCTTGAAGTCGTTCACCCTATGACTAAATTAGGCAAGCAGATGGGTATTCAAGAAGTAACTGGTTTCGCCCCGACCAAGTTTTAATAAAAAATTAAATACAAATAAAAGGTCAGCAGTTGCTGACCTTTTTTATCATTACTAAATGAGATTAGAACTCAATATTACGACCGAAGTTCATTGGCCATTTAGTTGGGTTTTTCTTGTCTTCACGGATATGACGACATTCTGCAAGCCATACTAAGAACTCCCAACCAAACGCTGCTGTTAATAGCGCGTCTTTTTCATCATCGTTCTTTTGTGGAGCAAACTCGGCAATATCCGCACCCACTAAGTTAATGCGCTTAGTGGCTCGAAGTTTACGGAAAATATCGTAATACATTCGAGCAGACACACCAAATGGATCTGGGCTAGAGTTAGCACTGTGATCCAACATATCAAGCCCATCAAGATCGAACGTTAGATAAACCGGACGACCATCACCCATTTTCTCAAGGATAACATCGACAATATGATCAACACCTAGATCATATATCTCATCAGCAAGATAAAAATTGCCACCAACTGCTTTAGCTTTACCCTGTTGAGTTGCACACCAACGCCCACGCATACCTAAACTAACACTGGAAGCTGGGTTAATCGCCCCTTCAGAAGCTAAGCGCATATACCAGTTGCCAGAGTTGGCTTCGTAATCGAAATCTTTACGGGTAAGCAGATCAAAGTGACCATCAATATGAATAAGAGAAATTGGTCCATGTACTTTCGCTAAAGCAGAAGGTCCTGGGTAGGCAATAGTATGATCACCGCCAAAGAAAAATGGCACCGCTTTATGATTGATCACCATATCGTCGACAATTTCTTGAGCACTGCGCATTTCTTGATCCAGGTTAAAATGGCCTAGGCCATCCCAATTACCATAATCAATGATATTACACAGTTCAAATGGCATAGTACCATCTTGATGAATCAGCCCCATGCCAGTTTTTGAGGCGTCGCGGATCGCATCTGGACCAAATTTGTGTCCTGCAGCATTAGGGGAACACTTATCCATGGTTAAACCATACATAACGATGTCTGCACCAGAGAGATCATTGACATACGGTGCACCAAAAGCGCCTACATGCTGTTTACCCAGTAAGCTATAAGCTTCAACGCCCTGTTCGCTCATACGATTTTGCATTGGGCCAAATTCAGCATTGATATAAAAATCAGCATCTGATTTATTCCAAAAGATATCGTAATACTTATCAAGATCTGCTTTAGGAATTTCAATACGTTTAGGTGTGAACATTTATACATCCATTGTTTTAATTATTTTCACAGACAGTTTACCTCTAGATAACAATTCAATATAATGACTTTTGCGGACACTAGAGTGACATTTCAGGCCAATGCAATCATTAAATCAATTCCATCAAGAAGAAAACTTTATCAAGCACACCATCAAATATTTACAAGCAATTTTTGCTGACTCTTCTACATTATCTTCAATAAATGCAGAACATTTAGTCGATTTTAGTTCTTTATTACAGAAGGTAGATTTAATTACCACACAATTAAAAATTCCAGAAGTTGGCCTGCTATTAGGTAAGCAACGTAAACTGGATGATATGGGCTTACTGGCTTTTGGTATGCGCTCGTGTAAGAATTTACAGCAAGCCTTAGAGTACAGCCTACACTTCCCTAAAATGGCTGAATTATATGCAAAGATACAACTGTCGTTTGATGGTGAATATGCTTATATTGAAGTGACCAACCAAGCACCAATAGTCTTAGTCAATGACATCAGTATTGATGATTGCTTAGTACATTATTATTACGGGATCTTAAACCTAATTGACGTCAATCCAACCCATATACAGGTGCTACTTACTAGCCAAGATCCAGCCAAAATAAGCCAATACAGGCAATACCTAGATACCCACCCTATTATTAATAGCAGCAAAAATGCACTAAGATTTCCTCAACAATGGTTGTCTAAAAAAATCACTAGCAATATCAATATCCAAACTGAACAGTTAGATGATACTGAAGATGGATCTTTGATCGCAGAAATAAGATTAGAGCTTTTGAGACACTTAGGCGGTGAGTTGCCAAGTTTAGAAAAAATTGCAGCAAAATATAATGTCAGCAGTCGCACCTTAAGAAGAATGCTCGCCGATGAATCGACTAATTACAAAAAGTTAGTATTAGATTTTCGGATTGCGGTCGCGAAGCTCTACCTAGAACAATCCAAACTCGATGTCTTAAGTATCTCAATATTATTAGGATACCAAAGCCCTGCTCCATTTTTTCGTGCATTTAAACGAGAAACTCAGCAGAGCCCATCTAGTTATCGATCAAGCATCCATTAATTGACGATAATGTTTACGGCATAAGGATTCATAGACGTCGTTGCCTCCAATAGCAATTTGCTCCCCTCCTTTTACAGCATCTCCTTGCTCATTTAAGCGCACGACCATGGATGCTTTGCGGCCGCAATGACAGATGCTTTTTAATTCAATAAGTTTATCAGCCCATGCTAACAAGTATTGGCTACCACTAAATAATTCACCTAAAAAATCGGTGCGTAAGCCATAGCACAACACAGGGATATTCATGTGGTCTACAATATGAACCAATTGTAAAACTTGAGTCTTTGACAGAAATTGAGATTCATCAACCAGCAAACAATCAACAGCACGTTCACTGTTTAACGTTTTAACTATCTCAATAATGTCATCATTACCATTAAAGATTAACGCATCAGCTTGAATGCCAATTCGGCTGCTGACTTTACCAACGCCATATCTATCATCGATAGCCGCTGTTAGTATTTGAGGATTCATTCCTCTTTCTTGGTAGTTATAAGCCGATTGTAATAAAGAGGTCGATTTTCCTGCATTCATCGCGGCATAATAAAAATATAACTGAGCCATATATCCTTCTTTTACATAAAAAAACCTCGGCTAAGAGGCTTTTAAAACATCACTACTGGGATTTAACAAACAACGTTTTGTTTGAGCTTGGCAATAATGACCAAAAATACAATACAACACATTGCCAGTGCCATTAATACTGACCCAGTGTACCCTAATACAAGGTAACCTGCTACCGAGATAGTTGCCGTCATAAGTGCATAAGGTAATTGTGTCAAAACATGGTCAATATGATGACAATGGGCACCGGTAGAAGACAAAATCGTGGTATCAGATATCGGCGAACAATGGTCCCCAAATACCGCTCCCGCCAAAACCGCAGATAACATAGGTAGCATCAAACTAATATCCGCCGCTGCCGCCATATCTGCGGCAATAGGTAACATTACTCCAAATGTTCCCCAAGATGTGCCTGTAGCAAAAGCTGCCACACCTGCCAGAAGGAATAAAATGGCTGGTAACATCGCTATTGGTACAGCCTGAGCGGCTAGTGAAGCCATATATTTACCGGTTTGCATATCGGAAATAGCTGATGCTATCGTCCAAGCAAATATTAAAATCCATACCGCAGCAAGCATAGAGCGTATACCAGAGATCACTGCGATAAATATGTGTTTAACATTTTGACTTTGAATTAAAAAAAATAATGCTGTAGCAATAAATCCGATACTTGCTCCATAGAACAATGAAAAGGCGACATTTGTATTCTCGAAAGCCCCTAATACACTAAATGCTCTTGATTGTGCACTTAACGCATTGGCGCCACTGTGGATCATCAATGCAATAGTGGCAATAACAAGCAAAAAAATCGGCAAAAACAAGCCTAATTTACTGCCATTGTCACTTTGTGGTAACTCCGTGGCTTCGCCAGGGGGCGTGCCTTTAAGCTCATCAAATAACATACCTTTTTTAGCCGCTTGTTCTTGCTTGAGCATGGGTCCAATATCGAGCCCCCAATAAACCACCATAAAAAGCAAAGCTAAAGCAAACAGCGCATAAAAATTCATTGGTATCATTTGTACAAAAGCATTGAATTGCCCTATTTGCACTAAACCATGAGTTGTTAATAATCCACCGATTAAGGCAATGATATATGCTCCCCAGCTTGAAATGGGAGAAATCACACAAATGGGTGCTGCAGTAGAGTCAAGAATATAAGCTAATTTTGCTCTTGAAACATAGAAGCGATCAGTGATTGGTCGTGCTACCGCACCGACCACTATTGAATTGAAATAGTCATCAATAAAGATAACGATACCGAGTAACATAGTAAGCAACTTAGCATCACGTTTACAACGGATCCTTTCTTTGGCCCAAGTTGCAAACGCTGCTGTTGCACCGCTAATAGTGATCAACGCAGTGATCATGCCAAGCAATAAAATAAACCCTAGAATGTAAAGTTTATCTAGGTTAAATCCTGTATCTTTCCAAATGATTGAACCAAACTGAGACTGCACATACTCGGTACTGTGCACAATATTAAAATTAAACAATAGTAAAGCAGCGAGGATGATACCAATCGCTAACGATAACAACACATGGCGACTAACAATCGCTAAGAAAATGGCAATCAGTGGCGGTAACAGTGACATTGCTGAATCGGAATAATTAATCATTGACATAATTAGTCTTTAAAGAATCCATTGCTGATTCATAGAGTAGTTCAATTTACACTTTTTTACCTTGATGTTTCAAAATTTAAAAAAACATTTGTTTCACTAATGCAAATTAGGATAAGTTTCCTCTTTTGCATATTGCAGGGTTAGCAGGATAAGAAAGCGTTACCTAAGTTAAAAAGTTATCATTGATGATAATTATTCGTAACATTTACAAACAGCTATGCCTGTATTCATCTCTGGAAAATTTAATTAAAAATAATATTAAGGTATATACTAAGTGATATTAGATATTAATTTAGTAGGGATTAGATTTAAAATTTGTCTTTCCCTGATTTTTTAACTATTATATTTTTAAAATAATTAATAGGAAATCAACATGTCTGAATTCATCAGTATTTTGACCCATGGCCGTCGCTTTAAAGCTGCAGTAAAAGATCTATCTTCTAGTGAATTAAAAGAAGTTGCAGAAAAATTAGATAGTGTTATTCAAGCTAAAGAAAAAGAAGAGCAAGAGCTGCAAGCTTCACAAGCTGAAAAGATTGCTAAAATCGAAGAAATACGCAAACAAATGCAAGAATTAGGATTATCAACTGCCGATCTTGATGGCGGTGTAGCTGCACCTAAAAAGCGTGCTCCTAGACCTGCTAAATATGCCATCGATGTCGCTGGCGAGTCTATTACTTGGACAGGCCAAGGTCGTATGCCTAACGTGTTTAAAGAACAGCTAGATGCTGGTAAATCTTTAGACGATTTCTTGATTTAACAATGACAATCAATAAAAAAGGCACCGAGTGGTGCCTTTTTTATTTTAGCTAGATTTTAATTCGATAAACTAGCGTGTACATTACCGGTAAAATAATTAAGGTTAATACCGAGGCAAATCCTAAGCCAAAGATAATGGTTATTGCCATTGAACCAAAGAAGGCGTCTGTTAATAACGGCAACATCCCCAGCATAGTGGTGATAGCAGCCATAGCGACCGGCCTAACACGACTCACTGCTGAATCAACCACCGCAGCAAGCGGGGCTTTGCCAAGGTCTAGCTCAATATTAATTTGTTCTACCAGAACAATACCATTTTTAATTATCATTCCTGTTAAGCTTAATAAACCCAACAATGCCATGAAACTAAACGGAGCATCAAACAGTAATAGTCCCGATACCACACCAATTACCGAAAGAGGCACAGTAAACCATATAACTAAAGGTTGCCTTACTGAGTTAAACAATAATACCGTTATCAAAAACATCGCCAAATAGCCAAGGGGAATCGAACTGAATACTGATTGCTGAGCTTGGGAGGCTGTTTCATATTCTCCACCCCATTCTAGGGTGTAACCATCAGGTAGTACAATGGCTTCAATTTTCGGCTTTAACCTTTTAAACACTGAGTCAGCAGTTTCACCTGATCCATTTAGTGGATCTGCATACACCGCAATCATTCGTTTACGGTCCCGGCGCATGATCAGAGGGTTTTCCCACTCGCTATTGAAATTACTGACTACTTGGGTAAGTGGCACATAAACATTATTTTCGCTCCACACTTGGATCTTCGCGATACTTGATGCATCAAGTCGCTCGGATTCTGGCGCACGGGCAACAATTGGCATCAAATGACTGTGTTCTCGATAAACACCAACCACTTTACCAGTGAAATTGAGCAGCAGTGCGTTGTCGATATCACGCTTACTGATCCCTGTTTCTCTGGCTTGAGCCTGAGCTATTTCTGGTCTTATCACCATGACCTTATTGCGCCAATTGTGCCTAACTCCTGCTGCATTTTGCTCCTGCTCAAACACATTTTTAGCTTGTGCTGCTAATTGTCGCAGCACCTCAGGATCTTCACCGTAAAATCGTGCTTCAATCTTAGCGGCAGGTGATGGACCATTTTCCATATATTTAAAACGAAACTTAGCTTCAGGATAAAAATTTGGAATCGTCTTTTGTAATGCTAAGATCTGCTCTTTAAGCATGGGTAAGTTTTTCATTTTAATGATCAACTGCCCATAAGCACTATAGCTTTTCTCTGGAAAATACGGCAGTACAAACCGCTGTGCACCTTGGCCAATGACCGCAGTGACATTTTCAATGCCAATGTCATTTTGCTGTTGGAGATGCTGTATTCTTTGTTCAATATCCAATAATACTTTTTCAGTATGTAATATATCCGTTCCCTCTGGTAACCATACATCAACAAAGAAAATTGGTGTATTAGAAGCCGGAAAAAATACATTCTTAACTTTGCTAAAGCCAAAAATAGAAGCCACCAAAATAAAGACCATTAAGATTATCACCACTATTCGGTGCTTTAATGAGAAATTTAGAAGGGCTTTATAGGCTGTGAAAATAGCACCTTGATAGGGATCACTGTCATTATCTTCGCTATCTCCATCTTTAAACATTAAATCCACATAAAATGGTGTTAATGTCATCGCCGTGATCCAACTGATAAATAGAGAAATTAATAATACATAAAATAATGACGCACAGAACTCACCTGTTGCGGTATCGGACAAGCCGATTGGGGCAAAAGCGATGATGGCGATGACTGTTGCTCCAAGTAACGGCATTCTTGTTTGTTGGATCACTTTAGTGGCGGTTTGTAATTTGGTTTGACCACGCTTAAGGCCAATCAATATACCTTCAGTAACCACAATGGCATTATCCACCAACATCCCTAATGCAATAATTAACGCGCCTAACGAAATTATTTGCAATTCGATTGCCAGTACTTGCATCACGATAAAAGTACCAAGAATAGTAAGCAATAAAACGGCACCCATCAAAATACCGGAACGTACGCCCATAAATATCAACAATACCGCCACCACAATAGCAATGGATTGCGCTAGGTTGATAAGAAAACCACTGACGGTTTGTTCGACTTGTGCGCTTTGATCATAAAGAGTAATTAGCTCTATCCCTATGGGGCGCTCTGCCTCTAATTGCTGCAATTTTGTGCGTATCAATGCTCCAACCTCAACAACATTAACACCGCTGCTAAAAGCCACCCCAAGGGAAATGGCAGTTGCTTGGTCGCTGTGATAAATCACGCTCGGTGAGTCCGTTTCGCTTTTATAAACTTTGGCAATATCACCTAAACGGATCACTTTTGCAGAACCCGGTGGGCTTATCAACAATTGCTCCATTTGTGCAACACTGGCAAATTCTCCCGTTGGATTGATTCGAATACGATTATTAGCGACTAATACTGAACCGGCATTTGACACGCCATTTTGATTGGAAATTTGTCCATAGATATAATCTTGGTTAAGCCCTAAAGCGGCTAATTTCTGCTGGGATATCTCAACTACTACCTGCTGCTGACGTAGACCTGATAAATTAACTTTCTTGACTCCTTTCACTAGAATCAATTCACGTCGCAATTCATTGGCATAATTTTGTAATTCTCGCATTGAATAATCAGCACCGCTGATATTAAACAGCATGCCATACACATCACCAAAATCATCGATAACCTGAGGGCTTTGGACACCCGGAGGTAGATAGGGTTTAAGATCATTGATTTTTCGTCTAAGCTCATCCCATAGTTGGGGTAACTTATCCGAGGGAACATGCTCTTTTATTTCTACCTGAATTTGAGATAAACCGGCACTATTTATGGACGTAATATTTTTTATATTGGGTAATTTTTGAATGGCATCTTCTATTGCTAAGGTAACTTCCTCTTCCACCTGCTCTGGCGAAGCTCCTGGATACTTAGTGATAACCAATGCCGTCTTAATGGTAAATTCTGGAAATTCTAGCTGGCCTAACTGCAAAAATGACACGCTGCCGCCAATTAATAAAATAAGCGTAAACATCCAACTGACCACTTTGTTTTTAATGGCGTATTTAGCAAAATCCATGCTTTATACTCCTCGCTTCCAAACCAGTGGCTTTACTTTTAAATTAGGCGTTAATTGAGTTATGCCTGCACTGACGATTTTATCACCATGGGCCAAATCGCCATAAACTTGGATCCCATCTTTAGTTATCTCACCTATTTTAATGGGGATAGGATTAACCACAGAGGTGAGCGGATCATATTTCCACACCAGACTCTCACCTGTATGGTCATCGGTACTCACGGCTTGAATAGGAACGATAACTTCAGTAGTTTGCGGCTCTATCAGTGCTAAGTAAACTTCTGCACTCATACCAGGTAAAATCGTCGTATTCGCTGGAGGTGTTAAAGTATATGTGACTTCAAAACTTTGGGTTCCAGGGGTTACTTCGGTGGCATATTCCCGCAGGGAAATGGCAAATTGTTGCTCTGGCAATGAGGCAAAAGTCACCACTGATTGGATTTTCTGTTCAGAATTTAAATATTTCGCCAAATATTCTGGTACTTGAATTTTTACATCTAGCTGATCGGCTTTTTGGAATGTGATCACCGGCTGATTCATACCAATCACCTGAAAATTGTCGGCATTGATACTGGCAATGGTGCCATCATAAGGTGCAAACACTTGATGATAACTTAGATTACTTTTAGCCAGTTCTAAAGCTGCCTTAGCAGAAGTTAATTGTGCTTTGGCCGTGTCATATTCTACTCTTGAAGTCAGCTGTTTGGCATAAAGTTTGTCGCTGCGCTCAAATTGCAATTTCGCTATATCAAAACGGGCTTGCCTATCTGCCAAGGTATTACGAGCGTCGCGATCATCTAACTGTGCAATTAACTCCCCTTTTTTTAAGGTTGAGCCTGCTGTTTTATAAAAATTAATAAGTTGTCCTGATACCCGAAACGCGATATCAACCTTTTTAGTTGAGGCAACCTTACCTGGAAAGGTTCTTTTTTTTACAGACAGATTGTGATCAATTGTGAATAATTTAACAGGTTGAATAACCCCCTCAGGCTCATTAAACGTCTGTTGATGGGGATCACAACCCGCTATTAGCAATGTTGTGCTGATGGCAATGGTAGTCAAAACTGCTTTCATAATAATTATCCTAAAATATCGTAACTTAAGAATAGCATTTAACACTGTTGATAAAAATGAGATAGAATGGAACTTACAGTTGCAACTATTACAACAACTTTAAAATGAAAACAGAAGATATCATATTATTTCAACGCATTATGGAATCGGGCAGTTTAGTTGAAGCTGCGAAATTGACTGGCCAATCAAAGTCAACCCTAAGTCGACGGATCAGCCAGTTAGAAGACGATATTGGTACCAAGTTGTTTCATAGACATAATCGCCAATTTCAAGCCACTCGTTCAGGGCTGCATTTTTACGAAGCTAGTCTCGATATTATCAACCAGCTAGAGTCCACACTTACCGCTATCAACAAAGGTCAACAACAGCTTAGTGGCCAAGTTCGTGTGCTGCTTTTTCCTGGACCTGATCTAATGATGATTTTAGACAGCATTTTTAAGTTCATGGACAAACACCCCAACGTCAATATTGAGCTGATGCAGTCAACTGGAACTTATGACTTGATTAAGCATCAAATAGATTTGGCATTCATGGTGCAAGATACGTTCAACGGTCAAGAAGTCGTTGCCCGTCCTCTCGTTAACCACCCTCTGTTATTTACCGCGAGTCCGGTTTACCTGTCTCAGCACGGAACCCCCTCTCAACTGAGCCAACTGCAGCAACACAAGTTCATACTATATCGATGGCCTGGTAATCCAGTGATCCATGATCTCCCCCTTAAAGATGGCAACAGCTTATCTGTAACCGGTACATTATGCGTTAACTCTGTTCACCTAGCGACTAGCGCTGCAGTACAGGGGCGAGGGATTGCTTACCTGCCGGAAACATTCTGCACACCCTACATAGCACGGGGAGAGTTAGTGCATTTATTTAAAGACGTAGAGCCCTTTATTGGCACCGGTTACCTAGTTTACCCGTCAAGGCGTTTTATTGCTCCTGCAGCAAAAGCACTGATTGACCATCTATACCATGAATTATTATGAATAGTGACTTTTAATAGCCCTGTTTATTTGTTATTTTTTATTAATAATTTCAGTTGATTAAAGAAGAATGCCTTTTAACATCACTAAAGTTCTACTGGCGAGTTTGCTCTATCCAGTGGTAAATTTCCGCCGGGTTATTAATGCCGTCACTCTACCCTTTTTTATTTTTACTATGAATTGGGCCATAACCTTAAAATTTGGCTCAGATTCTATCGCTATTACTTGGCTTGGGTTTGCAATTCAAATCATAGCCATCGCCATGTTACTGGTAAATTGCATTTATCTTACTGTGAGCACGAAACCGTTATCTTTGGGCCGTAAATTAACCTGCTACGGCCGTGTAACCGTTCTCTTAGCGGGCTTTACCGGCTTACTTTTTATCGGGCGCATTATTTTCTTAGCGCTTTACGTAATGCTGTTTAACCTAGATAAGGCCAACTTTCAGATGGTAGATTATTTGGCTTATCTATTATCCTCTGCGGTATTATTTTGGTCGATTATGGTTATTCCTAACTATATAGAAACAGGTAAAGTCAATTTAGCTCAAGTCAAGCGACTAACGGCAGGGGTAAAACTTAAACTATTAATGTTATGTCTTATCTATCAGTTACTGATGTATATTCCTATTATTTTAATAGGACAAAATGGCACGCTGATTTACCAACTGATATTCATAATTTCACACTATGCCAGCTATAGCATTGGCTGCTTTGTTGTCGCATTAAGTTTTCTCGAACTCAAAGACAGCCGGCCTAAATATACTGACTAACTTAAATGCTATTGATACAAAAACGCCGCTTACACAGCGGCATTTTTTATCGGATTAACGCTTAGTTGCTGATCTGTGAAAATCGTTCAAAGTAATCAGGGAAAGTTTTAGAAGTACATTTAGGATCATTAATGGTTATGCCACAATCAGCCAAAGCGACCAATGAGAAACACATGGCCATTCGGTGATCATTATAGGTATCAATCGCCGCAGTATTGATCCTTGCTGGTGGTGTAACCTTAATGTAGTCATGGCCCTCTTCCACAATCGCGCCCACCTTTTTTAGCTCGGTCGCCATCGCAGCCAGACGATCGGTCTCTTTAATACGCCAGTTGTAAATATTGGTCATGGTGGTAGTGCCTTTAGCAAATAAAGCCGCAACCGCAATAGTCATCGCCGCATCAGGGATATGATTCATGTCCATGTCAATGGCCGTTAATGGTGAACCGCGAGCAATGATGTAATCTGGACCCCATTCAATGTCTGCGCCCATTGCTTCTAATGCTGCGGCAAATTGCACGTCACCTTGAATTGATTCTGTACCGACACCAGTTACTTTTACGCTGCCGCCTTTAATGGCACCTGCAGCTAAGAAGTAAGAAGCAGAGCTGGCATCACCTTCTACGAGCAAATCACCGGCGCCTTGGTAAACTTGACCACCTTTAACTACGAACTTCTCATAGTTTTGGTTTTCAACCACTACACCAAACTTAGCCATCAAGGACAAGGTAATATCAATGTATGGTTTAGAAACTAACTCACCCACTACATTAATGATCACATCTTCTTTGGCCATTGGCACAACCATTAATAGCGCCGTTAGGAACTGTGATGAAAGGTTACCGCGAATATCAACACTGCCGCCGCTTAGGCCTGTGCCTTCAATTTTTAACGGTGGAAAGCCTTCATTTTTTAGGTAAGTCACTTTCGCGCCTAACGGCTCAAGGGCAGAGATCAGATCGCCAATTGGACGCTCTTCCATTCGTGGCTCACCCGTTAAGGTAAACTCACCACTTGAAAGCGTTAATGCTGCCGCTAATGGGCGCATCGCCGTACCAGCATTGCCTAAAAATAACTCTAACGCCTGGGTCGATTCAAAACCACGCCCTAAACCTTCAACCACACATTCGGTTTTGTCGCTCGATAGTTGGTAATTCACACCAAGCTGAGTCAGTGCATCCAGCATATGACGTATGTCGTCAGAATCTAACAGGTTAGTTAAACGAGTTGTACCTTCTGCCAAAGCTGCTAGCAGCAGTGCACGGTTTGAGATACTTTTTGAACCTGGAATATTGATTTCGCCATCCACTTTTGCGATGGGCTTTAATGTTAACTGCTCCATTTTACTCTCTGTCACTCTTATAATTTTATTAGGTTCATAGCATCCATAAAGGTGCGATTTTCAGATTCCGTACCAATGCTTACACGCAAATAATCCGCTAAACCATATCCAGCAACGGGGCGTACAATCACCCCCAATTTTAATAGTTGTTGATAGATATCATTCGCTTGCGGACCTACTTTAATACAAATGAAATTGCCCTTTGAAGGAATATATTCAATCCCCTTTTGTTGCAAAAACATTTCTAACAACTGCATTTGCTCTGCATTTAATCTTACCGAAGTTTGTAAATATGACTCATCTTGTAAACTTGCCTCGGCAGCCACTAAGGCTAAAGTGTTATTGTTAAAAGGTTCGCGCACTCGATTAAGCATACTTGAAATCGGCTGTGAACTCATGGCATAGCCTATGCGCAATCCCGCTAAACCATAGGCCTTTGAGAAAGTACGGCAAACAATGAGGTTATCGTGTTTGTTCAACAGCTGGGCAATATCTAATCGCTCACTGGCTGCTAAATATTCGGTATAGGCTTCATCTAATACAATCAGTGTCTGCTTTGGCACTGCGGCAATAAAACCAGCCATGACTTGTGGTTCTATAAAGGTTCCTGTAGGGTTATTCGGATTAGCAACACACACTAACTTAGTGTTCACATCTATCGCAGCCAACATGGCCTCTAAATCATGGCCATAGCTTTGTGCTGGGATTTCTCTGTGTTCAGCCCCAATCCCTTGGGTTAACAGCTTATAGACAATAAAGGCGTATTGCGAATAAACCACGTTGTCGCCACTGCCAACAAAGGTGCGGAAAATCATTTCTAGGACTTCGTTGGAGCCATTACCTAAAGTGAATTGGTCTGAACCTAACCCGTGTTGTTGAGCTAAAGCCTGCTTTAAGTCATGGCCACTACCATCTGGATAACGGGTGAGATCTTCAATCGCGCTTTTTATCGCTTGCTTGGCTCTTGGACCAATACCTAACGGGTTTTCATTAGAGGCGAGTTTAACGATATTGGTAATGCCTAATTCCCGTTCTAACTCTTCAATGGGTTTACCTGGTTGGTACGGGTGTAAGCCCGCTACCCCTTGGTTAATAAGTTTATCAAGGTTAAGCATATTACTGATTCGCCTTTGCAAATTTATCCATAAAAGCCACTAAAGCAATCGCACCTTGTTCAGGCATAGCGTTGTAAAGACTGGCACGCATACCACCTACAATTCGGTGCCCTTTTAATGCTAGTAAACCTGCTTTTTCAGCTTGCTGCAAAAACTCTCCATCTAATTCGCTGTTTAGTAATTGGAAAGTTGCATTCATACGAGAACGATTCTCTGTTGCCACGCCATTAGTATAGAAATCAGACTTGGCAATATAATCGTACAAGGTTGCTGCTTTACGGATGTTCTTTTGTTCAATTGCCTTAACTCCACCTTCTGCTTTTAACCACTTAAATACCAATGATGCTAAGTACATGGCATAGGTTGGTGGCGTATTAAACATAGAGTCGGCATCGGCTGTGATTTGATAGTCAGCAATCGACGGCATCGCTAATTTAGGTAACTTAAGCATGTCTTTACGAACGATAACTAAAGCGAGACCAGATGGGCCAATGTTTTTTTGTGCACCCGCATAAATAAGGCCATATTTAGATACATCAATCTCACGGGATAAAATGCAAGATGACATGTCGGCAATGACCGGCCATGGTGCATTTGGCTCTTCAAAAATCTCAATACCATCGACGGTTTCATTTGGGCAATAGTGCACATAGCGATAATCACCCTGTGATGGATCAAGGGCTGGGAATTTTGCACCTTTACCATCTTCAGTGGCAAAAGTAATATCTAACTCATCAACGTCAGCAAATTTTCTTGCTTCTGCCACCGCTGATTTTGACCATTGACCAGAAGTCAAATAAAGCGCTTTACCATTATCGCCTAGAAAGTTTTGAGCAATCGCGGCAAATTGACCACGACCACCACCATGCATGAATAAGACATGGTAGTCATCGGGAATATTCATTAATTCGCGTAAGTCAGCTTCAGCTTGATTAGCGAGAGCGATGAATGGTTTACCACGGTGGCTGACTTCCATTACCGACACACCTTGATCTTGCCAATTAATAAACTCAGCTTGAGCTTGCTGCATTACTGCTGGAGGTAACATGGCTGGGCCAGCACAAAAGTTAAATACTTGCATGGATACATTCCTTGAACAGCTTAAAGGTAAAGCCTTAAATTATATTTTTAAATTAGCTATATAATGCCAGAAACAAAGCGAGCGCCATATAGGCGCTCGCATTTTTTTATTGAAGATTTTTATTCTTCGGTTGCGTTTTCGGCAACATCACCGGATGCACTCGCTTCGACTTGCTCCAGTTCAGAATTTTCAACATCCTGATCTTGTTCTATCTCATCGATACGCTCTAGCCCAACGACTTTTTCTTCTTCAGAGGTTCGGATAAGTGTAACACCTTGAGTATTACGTCCAACCTGAGAAACACCCTCAACAGGGGTTCTCACCAGAGTACCCTGATTAGAAATGAGCATGATTTCATCATTAGGATTAACTTGAACCGCACCAACGACTAGGCCATTACGCTCACTCACCTTGATGGATACGACACCTTTCGTTGCTCTTGACTTCGCAGGATAATCACCAATAACAGTTCGCTTACCGTAACCATTCTCAGTTACCGTTAGAATGTCACCGTCACCCTTAGGAACAATCAGAGAAACCACTTTTTGCTCGCCTTCAAGCTTGATACCACGAACACCTGTAGCCGTTCTTCCCATTGGACGAAGCGCCAGCACTTCATTGCCTTCTTCATCGACTTTGACCAAGCCAGTTTCGCTATCACGAACCTTCTCACCAAAGCGCACGACTTTACCTTCGTTAGAGAACAGCATGATTTCGTCATCACCATTGGTAATATCAACACCAATAAGCTGATCGCCCTCTTTCAAGTTTACGGCAATGATGCCGTTAGCACGAGGATTTGAATAGGCCGTTAATGCGGTTTTCTTAACAATACCATCGGCCGTTGCCATGATAATGAACTTATCTTCCGCGTATTCGCGCACAGGAAGAATTGCGGTAATACGCTCGTCTTCTTGTAAAGGTAATAAGTTAACAATTGGACGACCACGAGCCTGACGACTGGCAAGCGGTAACTGATAGACTTTAAGCCAGTACATTTTACCAAAGTCAGAGAAACATAAGATGGTGTCATGGGTATTAGCCACCAGTAATTTCTCAACGAAATCTTCGTCTTTTACCTTAGTTGCAGCTTTACCTTTACCACCACGACGCTGAGCCTGATAGTCGGTTAAAGCTTGATACTTAACATAACCCGCATGCGATAGCGTCACCACCACATCTTCTTCAGTAATTAAGTCTTCAAGGTTAATATCATGGGAAGCATTAGTGATTTCTGTGCGACGCTCATCACCAAATTCAACGATAACTTCGTCTAATTCATCACGGATGACTTCTAATAAACGCTCTGGTGAACCAAGAATGTATAACAGCTCTGCTATAAGTTGTAACAGCTCTTCGTATTCATTAATGATCTTACCGTGTTCTAAACCTGTCAGTTTTTGTAAACGCAAATCTAGAATCGCTTGCGCCTGCTGTTCTGTTAGGTAGTACAGACCGTCACGAATACCAAATTCTGGCTCTAGCCACTCTGGTCGGGCGGCATCGTCGCCGGCTTTCTCAAGCATCGCGGCCACCGTGCCGAGTTCCCAACCACGAGCAATCAGCTTGGCTTTTGCTTCACTCGGCGTTGGCGCATGCCTTATCAGCTCAATCACTGGATCAATATTAGCCAACGCAACGGCTAGTGCTTCTAAGATATGGGCTTTGTCACGGGCTTTGCGTAAATCATATACTGTACGACGAGTCACCACTTCACGACGGTGAAGTAAGAATGATTCCAGCATTTCTTTTAAGTTGAATATACGCGGCTGACCATTATCAAGGGCAACCATGTTGATCCCAAATACGGTTTGCATTTGAGTCTGAGAGTAAAGGTTATTTAATACAACCTCACCCACTTCGCCACGTTTGATTTCGATAACAATACGCATGCCGTCTTTATCAGACTCATCTCTAAGCGCAGAAATACCTTCAATCTTCTTATCTTTAACCAGCTCGGCAATTTTTTCAATTAAACGAGCTTTATTCACCTGATAAGGAATTTCGGTGACGATAATGCGTTCTTTACCGTTCTCTTCTTCCACTTCAGCGCGAGCACGCATATAAACTTTGCCGCGGCCAGTATTATATGCATCAATAATGCCCTTACGGCCTGAAATAATACCCGCAGTCGGGAAATCCGGACCTGGAATGTACGCCATTAACTCTTCAATTGTGAGTTCTGGATTATCAATCAGGGCTAAACAACCTTTGACGACTTCCGTTAGGTTATGCGGAGCAATGTTGGTAGCCATACCTACCGCAATACCCGAAGAGCCATTTACCAGCAGGTTTGGAACACGAGTTGGCATTACCGCAGGAATTTGTTCAGTACCATCGTAGTTAGGGACAAAATCAACGGTTTCTTTATCTAGGTCGGCAAGCAATTGGTGGGCCAATTTATCCATACGGATTTCGGTATAACGCATTGCCGCTGCACTATCACCGTCGACAGAACCAAAGTTACCTTGGCCATCAACTAGGGTATAACGCATTGAGAAATCTTGAGCTAGACGAACGATAGTGTCATATACTGCACTATCACCATGGGGATGATATTTACCGATTACATCACCAACCACACGGGCAGACTTTTTATATGGCTTATTCCAGTCATTACTTAATTCGTTCATTGCAAAAAGCACACGTCTGTGTACCGGCTTTAAGCCATCACGAACATCTGGTAATGCACGCCCAACGATTACACTCATGGCATAATCAAGATAGGACGCCTTTAATTCATCTTCGATATTAATTGGCGAAATTTCTGTAGCCAGATCGGTCATAACTTGTTCTATCCCCTAAAAAAATGCTGACAAAAGCTTCATGCTTAAGACTGCTTTGTCGAAAAGTTAAAAATAAAGTTATTCCAACAACCCTATTACGTTATCAACTTTATGATGGAAAAACTTAATAGCCCAATACAACAGTAGTCTGGTTAAAGTTTAACCCTGACAATAAACAACCTTTGTGCAGCCAAGTAACTTTGCATTCTAACACAGAAAATTTGATTATCTAGAGGCACTTTATCCTCTTTGCAAATCTTATTTAGCCTTTATAATGAAACAAGACATAAGTTAACCAAAATAGAGCAAAAGATGTCCAATAATCAAAATGTTGACCCACAAGAAATAAGTAAGTTTGAAAAAAT
This sequence comes from Paraferrimonas sp. SM1919, assembly GCF_010993985.1. Lineage (GTDB taxonomy): Bacteria > Pseudomonadota > Gammaproteobacteria > Enterobacterales > Shewanellaceae > SM1919. The sequence continues at coordinate 155,698 of NZ_WINH01000005.1, forward strand.
GGCAGCCACATGGTGGGATTTGCAAGGAGACTTCAAACCTCTTCATAAAATGAACCATCTAAGACTGGATTACATTGACCGTGGCGCAAACGGCTTATTCGGCAAGAAAGTGCTCGATGTTGGTTGTGGCGGCGGTATCTTAGCGGAATCAATGGCCAAACTCGGCGCCAAAGTTGATGGCATTGATATGGGGCACGACCCTCTGGAAGTGGCAAAGCTGCATGCATTGGAGGCTGGTGTTGAAGTTAATTACCAGCAAATTACCGCAGAGCAACACGCTCAAACTCACCAACAACACTACGATGTCGTAACCTGTATGGAAATGTTAGAACATGTTCCAGATCCTGCTTCAGTGATTAATGCCTGCCAACAAATGCTGAAACCTGGCGGTGTTGCATTTTTCTCGACCATTAATCGTACCGTGATGTCCTACCTGCAGGCGATTATCGGCGCTGAGTATGTGCTTAAAATGTTACCTAAGGGAACCCATGATCACTCTAAATTCATGAAACCTTCAGAGCTTATCCAATGTGCTGAGAATAATGGCTTAGTATGCGAAGGGTCAATGGGGGTTAAGTACAATCCATTAACTGAAATCTTTTCGTTAACGGCTGATCTTGGGGTGAACTACATGATCATCACTCGTAAGCAAAGTTAATATGACTAAGAAAAATTTAGGGGTGCTGTTCGACTTAGATGGCACCTTAGCAGATACCGCTGCTGATTTATTAAAGACATTAGAACTTACGTTACAGCATTTGGGTTACGATACTTCTCAATTGGCGGATCTAACAGAATATGCCTCGGATGGTTCTTTAGGGCTGTTAGAGGCGGCTCTCGGGCCTTTACCCGAAACCAAACAGCAAGCGTATAAGCAAGTATTTTTTGAACAATTTTATGGGATTAATGGCCAGGCTTTCCGATTGTTCCCAGGTGTTGAAGAATTACTCAAGCATTTACACGACCATGAGATACCGTGGGGCGTCGTTACCAATAAGCCCGCATGTTTTGCTAGGCCGCTGTTAAAGCAGTTCCCATATCAGCCCCAGACTTTTATAAGTGGTGACTCATGCACCACTCGAAAACCCGATATCGCCCCTATGTTATTGGCATCGCAACAGATTAACGTCGACCCGGAAAATATTTATTACTTGGGAGATGCCCTCAGAGATATTGATGCTGCTCGGGGAGCAAACATGAAAAGTGTCGCGGTGTATTGGGGTTACATAAAAGCAACAGATGATCCCCAAAAATGGAACGCTGAATACTATATCAACAATCCAACCGAGTTGCTCAGTTTGTTAACAAATTGCAAGATTAAAAAAACAGCGAACAGAACAAGCTAATCAAAAAATTATTTAGCAATAAAAGGCTAAGTAAAGTATCTAAGTGCGTGTTTTAAAAAGGGGTCTCAGTTAGGCAATACTAACCCCTTATTTACTCCCCAAGTTATCCACAGATATGCCCACAAGCTATCCCTTGCAAATACCTGCAAACCTCACTATCTTGTCGCCAAATTAAATTTAAACACTAGATGTTGTGTTTGGCACCCGTGTGCGACCAAATTGGCAAATAACTTAAATCAGTATTGTAATACTTATTTGTTACTGATATGTTAACCCTACTTTGGCCCTTTTATATGGATATTTTTGATGCCAACACAACATAATGATTTTGTTTCAAGGCAACTTAAAATGAATAACAACTTGACCGTTACCAAACGCAGTGGAAGCAGAGAACTGATTGATCTAGAAAAGATCCATCGAGTGATCTCATGGGCCGCTCAAGGCTTAGATAATGTTTCGGTATCTGAAGTAGAATTAAAGTCTCACATCCAGTTTTTTGATGGTATGAAAACTGAAACTATCCATGAGACCATTATCCGTGCTGCAGCAGAACTTATCTCAACCGAAACGCCTGATTATCAGTACTTAGCTGCACGTTTGGCCGTTTTCCATTTAAGAAAAAAAGCCTATGGTCAATTTGAGCCACCGACACTCTATGACCATGTAAGCAAGATGGTTGAGCTAGGTAAATACGATAGACATATCTTATCTGATTACAGCAAGCAAGAGCTCGATGAGTTAGACGATTACATCGACCACTGGCGAGACATGAACTTTGCTTACGCCGCGGTCAAACAGCTTGAGGGTAAATACCTAGTTCAGAACCGTGTAACAGGAGAAGTGTACGAAAGTGCTCAGTTCCTATATGTACTGGTTGCTGCGTGTCTGTTTGCAAATTACCCTAAAGCAACACGTTTAGAATACGTGAAACGCTTTTATGATGCGGTATCAACATTCAAGATTTCTTTACCTACACCAATTATGGCTGGTGTACGTACGCCTACGCGCCAATTCAGTTCATGTGTACTGATTGAAACCGATGACTCATTAGACTCGATCAATGCAACTGCTTCTTCGATCGTTAAGTATGTTTCTCAACGAGCTGGTATTGGGATTAATGCTGGCCGTATCCGAGCCATTGGTAGTGCTATTCGTGGTGGTGAAGCCTTTCACACCGGTTGTCTTCCTTTTTATAAGTACTTCCAAACAGCTGTAAAAAGTTGTTCACAAGGTGGTGTACGTGGTGGTGCCGCCACCCTATTCTACCCATTTTGGCATCTAGAAGTAGAATCATTGCTGGTACTTAAGAATAACCGTGGCGTAGATGAAAACCGTGTTCGTCACCTCGATTATGGTGTTCAATTAAACCGCACTATGTACCAACGCTTAGTGGATAATGGTTATATTACTCTATTTAGCCCTTCAGATGTCCCTGGCTTATACGATGCATTTTTCGAAGACCAGAATCTTTTTGAAGAACTCTACAAAAAATACGAACTCGACGAAAGCATTCGTAAGCAGAAGGTTAAAGCAACCGAACTGTTCTCTACATTAATGCAAGAGCGTGCTTCGACAGGTCGTATTTATATTCAGAATGTGGATCACTGTAACACTCACAGCCCGTTTGATTCTAAAGTCGCGCCGATTAAGCAATCTAACTTATGTTTAGAAATCGCGTTACCAACCAAACCGTTGAATAATGTTGATGATCCTAACGGTGAAATTGCCCTATGTACCCTATCAGCGTTCAACTTAGGGGCAATAGAAAGCCTAGATGAACTGGCACCATTAGCCGATCTAGCGGTACGTGCTCTTGATAGTTTACTTGATTATCAGGATTACCCGATGATTGCCGCTCGCAAAGGCTCTATGGATCGTCGTACTCTAGGTATAGGTGTGATTAACTTCTCTTATTACCTAACCAAAAATGGCGCTAAATATTCTGATGGTTCAGGTAATAATCTTACCCATAAGACCTTTGAAGCAATTCAGTATTATCTATTGAAAGCCTCAAATGAGCTTGCGATTGAACAAGGTGCATGTCCAAAATTCCATGAAACGACATACTCAAAAGGTATTTTACCAATTGATACCTACAAAAAGGCGCTAGACCAGATTTGTGATGAGCCATTACACCTGGATTGGGAAGGTTTACGTAAGAATATTGTTCAGCATGGTCTGCGCAACTCGACCTTATCAGCGCTAATGCCATCGGAAACGTCATCGCAGATGTCGAATGCGACTAACGGTATTGAGCCACCCCGTGGGCTGATCAGTGTTAAGCAGTCTAAAGATGGTATTTTGAAGCAGGTTGTGCCTGAGTTTGAAAGCCTTAAAGACAACTACGAATTATTGTGGGATATGCCTAATAACCAAGGTTATCTTGAGCTCGTTGGTCTAATGCAGAAGTTCGTAGACCAAGCCATTTCTGCTAACACCAGTTATGACCCGAGTCGTTTTACTGACAACAAAGTGCCAATGCAGGCACTTTTAAAAGACTTGTTAACTTCATACAAACTTGGTCTAAAGACACTTTACTACCATAACACCCGTGATGGTGCGTCTGACAAAGTGTCAGATGGTGAAGTCGTAGAGAAAGAAGATGAAAGCTGCGCAGGCGGCGGTTGTAAGATTTAATATTATGGGGTCTCTAGGCCCCTAATTAGCTTTGCACATGGAGCGCAGCTTTAATGAAATATAGTATTTTTAACCAAACAGCGAACGATCAAACCAAAGAACCCATGTTCCTTGGTAATAGCGTCAATGTTTCTCGTTATGATCAGCAAAAACACGAAGTTTTTGAAAAGTTGATTGAAAAACAACTTTCTTTTTTCTGGCGTCCGGAAGAAGTCGATGTATCAAAAGATAAAATTGATTTTGCTCGCTTACCTAAGCATGAGCAGCATATTTTTATCTCCAACTTAAAATACCAAACGCTTCTTGATTCTATTCAGGGTCGTTCTCCAAACGTTGCTTTCTTACCGCTAGTATCCATTCCAGAGCTAGAGACTTGGATTGAAACTTGGTCATTTTCTGAGACCATACATTCACGTTCATACACACACATTATTAGAAATATCGTCAACGATCCTGCTGAAGTTTTTGATGATATTGTTGAAAATGAAGAAATTAAAAAGCGTGCCGGTGATATTTCACAATACTATGACCATCTCATTGAACTGACTCAAATCTTTCACTTACACGGTGAAGGTGAACATGAGATTGATGGCAAGCTTATTAGTGTTAGCAAACGTGAAATCAAAAAAGCACTGTATTTATGTATTGCTGCAGTTAACGTTCTTGAAGCTATTCGTTTCTACGTCAGTTTTGCTTGTTCATTTGCGTTTGCCGAGCGTGAATTGATGGAGGGTAATGCTAAAATTATCCGTTTGATTGCCCGTGATGAAGCATTACATTTAAACGGTACGCAGCAGATGATTAACCTAATGCGTAATGGCCGTGATGACATTGAGATGGTTGAAATCGCTTTTGAACTAGAAGATGAAGTAAAAGACATCTTCATTAGAGCCGCTGAACAAGAAAAAGAATGGGCCAAGTACCTATTCAAAGATGGCTCAATGATTGGTCTGAATGAAACCATTTTATGTCAATACGTTGAATACATAACTAACCAACGTATGAAGGCTATTGGTCTTACCCCTGCTTATGAAGCTAAATCGAATCCATTACCTTGGATGAAGAATTGGTTAGAATCTGATGCTGTTCAGGTAGCCCCACAAGAAGTTGAGGTATCTTCTTATTTGGTTGGCCAAATCGATGCCAATGTCAATGTCGAAGAATTTGGCGATTTCGAGCTGTAATCATGTCATGGATTACGGTTAAGGAACATAGACCCATATTTTATCAAGATGAGTCAAAAACCTTACTCGACACCTTAGAAGATGCAAAAGTAGAAATTTACTCAGAGTGCCGCAATGGTTATTGCGGTTCTTGTAAAAGCAAATTGATTAGGGGGGAAGTTTACTATCCAGAATCTCCCCTCACCTTTCTTGATGATCAGGAATGCTTGCCTTGCATCTGTTACCCTAAAGGTGATGTCGAAATCGAAATTGAATAAAACTGCCAATGGCAGTTTTTTTATAATTTAAATGGCTCAGTTTAATCAGACTTTAGCCTCTTAATATCCACAAACAGCTCTTCAGCTTCAGCCATAATCCTCATATAAAGTTGTTCTTTTCCAGCTTTTTTTGCTTTAAAAGCTTGTTCTAACAACTTTGAATGCCTTACCTTAAGTTTTTTGGCTTGTTCGCTACTGTTGTAAATATTCATATCAGCTCCTTTTCAAAAGCTAATACGTCATCCACTCTAAAACCGCTTAAAGCCCCTAAGCCATGGCGCTGCTACAGCACATCAAACTGCTTGCGCTTAGCAGATTGCTGTCTTTCTTCAAAGCTGGTGTGCAAATATCCAGAAGTGGTGTCGATGGATTGATGACCTGCATCTGCCTGCACATGTGACAAAGGTCTGCCATAAATGTTGATGTCATGGGTAATTCCGGTATGACGGATATTATGACAGGTCAACGAACGAATATGCTCAGCATCATCGTTAAAACCATCAGCTTGAGCCAATAACGCCCCCTGTTCAAGTAAATAATGGATGTCTTCCCTAAGCTGACGAATACCCAAATTGGCATTTAATACGCCGACATCTCTACCTCGACCAGCAGCCCGATGCCTAACGAACAAAGGCGATTGTTCAAATGGCCCTGGCAGCGGTGCCATTGCTAAAGCAATTCGATATTCTTTTAATGCTTCAAGTAACTGATCAGAAACAGTGACGGCCCTAGCTTTGCCTCCCTTACTGGCTGGGATATTAAAACGCCAGCTGCCAGTCGTTTGATCGAGCTGAAATTGGCTCATCATAGGACTATAACCGGGGCGTGCCGCAACTTCAGATACTCTTAGGTAACATGCATACATGAGCTTTAATAAGAATAAACTGCGTTGATGCTTTTGTGGATTGCTGCGCGCCAATTCAGTGGTCGACTCTAATATGTACGACCATTGTAACGGGGTAAATGCCAATTGATTAATGTCTTCATTACTGAGTTGATACTTGCTAGAGTGAGCAAAACGAGAATGACATAACCACATTTGTGCTGGATTACGTTCGCAGTATTCCTCCGCTAATAAGTAACCATAAAATGCCGAAAGTATCGCAATTTTAGTTTTAAGGGCGTTATCACTAAGCTGATAAGGCAAGGCTTGATTATTGTCTTTTTTACCTCTAAATGGCTTCCACTTATTGTTTATGAAACGTTCACCAGAAGCTTTATCTTGCTTAAATTGAGCAACGTTATAATAATTGATTAACGCTTCAGGTGGCCTTTGACAAAAATCGATATATCGACCCATTGATTTTCGTGTTACCTCAGCAGGACTGATTTTCTCCACATAAAAACACCAAAGTAAAAACGTAGTAAGTTCACTTCGGTAAGCTTTGTAATTGTTCTCACTATGGCGTTGTTCATATAACCATTCACAGGCGAGTTCATAGCTCAGTCCTGCATCGCTAATACTGGTTACTGTAAGCTCTGTAATAGATTGATTTACTTGTGGATTACCTTGTAAAAGGTATTGAGGTGAATCAAATAAAGGGATAAAGAACTGCATTGGCACCTTTAAATATGTTGAGCCCTATTCCAATTAACCAAGATTTTTTTCCAAGTGATTTTTTCTTCCGCTTGCTTAGCATAAATCACCCTTAACTCAATTAATAACTGTTGTGGATCTTGCCCTAGGGAGTAAGCCATGAAAATCCCCAGCTTATCACTCAGGCGGCGGCGACCTTTTTTAATATCACAAAGGTAGGCTTTCGAGATTCCGAGATTTTCAGCTAAAGCTTTATCTGAAGTGATCTTATTACGCTGTTTATAACGTTCGAACAATTCCATTATGTGATGAACATCCATGACCATACCAACAGTTAACGTAAAAATTAAATAAATACTAACACGCCAAAACTTGATATCACATACTAATTTTAACTACTGTAATGCAAATTTAAGCGTATTAGCTAAGCCTATGTTAATATTGCTGCTAATTACTCTAAGCTGAATTTTCCTATGAGCGCGCAAACTTTAAATCCAACGCAACTGGCTCCCCAGTTTAACTTTATTACTCAAGAGTTAAACTCTGACCTACAAGATTTACTATTAAGCCAAGATCGGCTTTGTAGAACCTATTTACTTGCCAATAAACAGACTCAGCCTTTACAACATTTGTATGTCTACCAAGCTGGTGGCTCTAATTGGCGTCATATCATGCAGGCTCTCGATAAATTAGCTAAGCGCCCAGTGCAATATTTAGGGTGTGAACAAGGTCAATATCAGTGGCACCAGCAACCGCCTTCTGAGGTAATCACCACTCAACAAAGCCAACCTATCTATATCAGGAATCAGATCAGCATCAAGCAGTTATTTGGCTCTTTAGATAATGGATCCATGCAGCTAGGGCAATTGTTTAGCGCCAGTATGGTATGGATAAGCGCAGACTGTTTATTAAAACAGCGAGGTCTAGCACGAAAACTATTTAGTACTTTAGAACAGGGGTTTTACCAGTTAGGCCAACATAAGCTGCCCATTAGCAGTTTAGTCGGTATTGTCGGAAATTATGATGACTACGCTAATTTAAAGTACAGCTTTAGTGATTTTAACGACTGTTTTACCTTATTTGCTGAACAACAATTAGATGGTCATCAATTGAATCATAGTGACTATCAAAAATGGTTACAACAGGTGGCTAAGCTATACCATTGTCAGCTAGAACCATCCGCTTATGCGCCTTTAATGACCTATGCCAGTAAGTTGTCTGAACAACAAAATAAGCTTTCCCTACAAGATAAAGTAATTGGCCAGCTACTTGAGCAAGCAAAGCTTATAAGCCACAGCAATATCATCACTGGTGCTGCCATATCTCTGGCCCTTAAAGAAGCACAATATCGTGCAAACTCGCAACAGGATTTCTCACTGCAATCCTTCACTGAGAAATTTGTTCATTTAGCGACCACAGGGGAAATGGTCGGTCAAATTAATGCGTTAACGGTTATTGATTCTTTGGATCATAGTTTTGGTGAACCCGCTCGAGTCACCGCATCAGTTCACTACGGTGACGGTGAGGTCGCTGATATTGAGCGTAAAAGTGATCTTGCGGGAAATATTCATGCCAAGGGTATGATGATTTTAACCGCTTGCTTGTATCGTATTTTTGCGACAGATGCCCCACTACATCTCAGCGCTAACATTGTGTTTGAGCAAAGTTATCAAGAGATTGACGGTGACAGTGCTTCATTAGCAGAATATTGCGCGCTGATATCTGCAATTACTGAGCAGCCAATCAAGCAATCGTTAGCGATCACTGGTGCTATCGATCAATTCGGTAATGTGCAGGCAATTGGCGGTGTCAATGAGAAAATCGAAGGGTTTTATAATCTTTGTGCAGCCCGTGAGCTCGATGGCCATCAAGGTGTCATTATTCCTTCATCAAACATCTGTCAGCTTAATTTAGCCCAAGAAGTTATCGACGCAGTGACTTCAAATAAATTCACTATCTATGCCGTCGACCATATTGACCAAGCCGTGCCTTTGTTAATGTCATGTGAGGCTGGTAAAGCCGATAAAAACCAAATCTTTCATAAAGATAGTTTATATGGTCGAGTGCAAAATAGGTTAGCAGAGCTTGCCGGTCATTTAGATGAAGAGCCCTCTTTACTGGACAGACTAGTTGAAAAAGTTTTATTTTGGCGCTGATCGGACTTGTTTAGCTTACACCTGTTCGCTAATCTAGCCGCCGTCACTCAACAACTAGATTATAGAAATGACCAAAGCTAATAGTTTTAACAAGGAAGACCTGATCGCCAGTGGTAATGGCACTCTGTTTAACCCAAATTCAGCACGTCTACCAGTAGACAATATGCTGATGATGGATCGTGTTGTAAAAATCACCGATGAAGGTGGTAAATACGGTAAGGGTCAAATCATTGCAGAACTAGACATCAAAGAAGACCTTTGGTTTTTTGATTGTCACTTCATCGATGATCCAGTGATGCCTGGATGTTTAGGTCTAGATGCAATGTGGCAATTAGTCGGCTTCTTCCTAGCCTGGCAAGGTGCTGACGGCAAAGGCCGTGCCTTAGGTGTAGGTGAAGTGAAATTTACCGGCCAAGTATTACCTACTTCGAAGAAAGTAACCTACAAACTGGATTTGAAGCGTGTTATTAACCGTAAGCTGGTTATGGCACTTGCTGATGGTTCTGTAGAAGTTGATGGTCGTGAAATTTACACCGCTACAGATCTTAAAGTAGGCGTATTTACGGATACTTCTTCATTCTAAACTTAACTCAGTTTAAGTCATTAAGTCAGCCCTAGTGGCTGACTTTTTTATTGGCTTTAATTCTTAAATAATTGTCACTGACTTCACAGTTTTAACACCCTATTCGGATATCAAATTTCATTTGATATACCCTTGCCAGCAAATCCCCTTGTGCTATCAAACATGAAACACACTCTTACTTTGATCAGTCTTCTTATTAACCTACTTATGGCTGGTTTTACAACTCAGTTTGGTATGCTTATCGAGCCTTTGTCCCATGCTTTTAGTGCCCAACACACAGATATTGCGCCATTATTCTCAGTCATCACCGGTGGAGCCTTGGCTGGAACCATCTTTAGCTTTTTCTTTTTGGAGCGCATTGGACACAAACCAATGTTATTAGCAAACTGCTTGGTTATTGCCGTTTCCACGGTGGTGATGAGCTATACCGACTCGATTGCTGTTTTAGCCTCATCTTTAGCAGCCATTGGTTTTTTTGGAGGTGTGGGCTTATGTATTGCAGGGGCAACGGTTTCTCGTATTTGGCAAGGCCCAAAACAGCGCACTGTGTTGGTGTTACAAGATTTAACTTTCAACCTATCAGGGGTTATTTTTCCAATCATTACTACCTACGCACTGACCACTGGGTTAATTTGGAGCAGCAGTTACTTAGTGGTAGGTGCGGTAGCAGTCGCTACAGGCATTTTAACGCTATTAACTCCTTTTGAGCAGAATAAGCAACAGTTGTTAGCCGCTCAAAATGCCCCGATGTCACTTGGCGTAGCGGTTGCCGCTTGCTGTATGTTAGTAGGTCTAGGGGCTTTATATATCTTCTTAACTTGGGCGCCCATGTATCTTAATGACAAGTTTGCTATCGGTTTTGAACAAGCTGGTACCATTATTACTCAATATTGGTCTGCGGCATTATTTGGTGGATTTTTTGCTTCAATGATCATTTCTCGTTTTACTATCGCGAGCTATGTTATTGGTAATATGGCTATTACCGCAATTATTACAGCGTTGATAGTCAATAGTAACTCCTTAGAAATGATTCAATATCTCACTTTTGCTTTTGGCTTTATTTGCGCTGCTATTTATAATGCATTTATCGCTTACGGAATGAATTATGCCCCAGTGATCAGTTCCAAGTATGTTTCATTAATCATGATTTGTGGTTCCAGTGGTGCCATGCTAAGCCCATTAATCAGCAGTAAGCTTGTTGAGCCTTTAGGATTACCTGTGCTGATGCAGGCCATTCCTTACTTATTCGCTGCTGTGGTGTTAATTCTGTTAAGTCACCAAATCTATTTGCGTCAAAGTTCAGCTCGCTAGCGATTGGCAATAATAGTTGCTATGGTGGTTTGGATCTATAGCATTTAACAAATATATCGTTATTATCAACGGTGTGCCTGTTGACGATTTAATTACCACCTATGCAAATAAATAAAACAAAAATCATTGAATTATATATAGCCGATTTAACAAATAAGCTATCAGTGGCGATCAATGCGGCAGAGCAGGCTAAAGCAACAGCAACCCATAGTGACTCTGTTGCCCGCAGCAAATATGAAACTTTCGGATTAGAGGCATCATATCTGGCCCATGGTCAATCCGTTAGAGCCCAACAATTAATTGAACAGTTAGCACAAATTAAACAGCTTAACATTCGACAATATCCCCCTAACATGCCGATAGCCATTGGATCTTTAGTAGAGATTATTAACCAATCAAAACAAGTAAAGTTGATTTTTATTGCGGTGCAGGCAAGTGGACAGGTTAACTATGAGGGACAAACAATCACGTTAATCTCAAAAGCAACTCCCCTTGCCCAAGCGCTATTAGGTCAACAGCTTGGGGATGAGATTGTGGTTGCTGGCGTAAACGAAAAGATCAACTATCAGATACTTGCTTGTTACTAGATAAATCATGACCAACAGGATGGAGCTTGAGACTACCAAAAGTTAAACAGATTTTAGCCATTAGATTGGCAACATCTGCAGAATATTCATCCACTTCATGACGAGCAGCATAACTGCCACCTTGCTCAACCGCTAATAGTGCCCTGTGCAGTAACGCTAAATGGTAGGACGTTTCACTAATTAACTCAAAGGCATCGGGTGACCATTCAACCATATTGCCTTTATAGTGGTTGGCACCAATTTCGAACTTCATCATCGAACTGAACTGGTTAACTAATTGCTCTTCCTGAATGTATAGCTTCATGATGGCATTCCCTTAACGTTAGCTTGCTCAAACAAGTTTAGTATAGTTTCACCAAAAACACGAAAACTTCAGCGAATAAGGGGTGTCAAAGCCGTTATAAAAAAAGCCCTGCTGTAGCACAGGGCCATGTACTTCATCGTCTTGCCATAATTCTCAAGATACGTAAAAACAAGTTAATAATATCAATATATAAGGCTGCAGCACTATCGATGGCATTATCATAAGTTTTAGGGATCGCGTTAGCCCTTGCCCAATCATAACCAATATAGCCGCAGAAAATTAACGCTACAATCCAATCCAAGATGCCACTTTGGGTACCAAAGAAAAACATTTCTATGAGCTGCACGACAATAACGCATATTAAGGCGATAAATAAGCCCCCTGCGATTCGTTCGAAAAAGGCCGGATAAGCTGACCCTAAAAGCATCATCACAAATGTAACCATACCGGTAACTCGAACTGCCGCAAGCACAATTTCAGGATCAAACTGACTGACAACAATATTGATCACTAAACCAAAAGGCACCACTACAAAGTTATAGCCAATAAAACTGACGACTGGATTGTCGGATTTATTGAACAAGTAAATACCAAAAAAGCAGCTAATAAAATAAGCAATTATGAACGGCCAAAAACCGAACTCCAAAATGCTCTGCGTGGGTATATTAGCCACCATAAAGTAGTTAATGATAAATCCCCATAATAGCGTTAGCCCTATGACCAGGTTATAACTTGCGGCACTTATTATTTCGTCATTAGTATCTGTTCTAGAAAAAACATTGGTATCCATAAAATTTCCCTATTTAAGCTTGCTGTGTTTCTTCTGAAGGGTTTGAGCCTTGCTTGACTAACAGGTAACCTAACGCTATTTCAATATAAGCACTGAAACGCCATATAATTTCGGGAAGCTGAACGCCGAGATTACCCCACAGATCAAAATCAGCGTAGCTACCAAACAAATCTATTAAGCCAAATGCAATCAATAATATTCCTATAATTTTCATCTTAAGTTCCTTCTGTTGTGTAATATTTATACTGCACAAACCAAGGTAACACCGTGAAAAAATAAATTCAACTTATTGATATTAGTGTGCTTTTACCAGGAGAAAACGAATTTCACAAAAAATTGTCGACCCGCAGATGGGGTGCCTACTGCTTGATAATATTGCTCGTTTAAAATATTGCTGACACTGCCTATCAAGTCATAATTAGGTGCTAGTTGCCAACTTAATTGGGAGTTCAAAATTTGATAATTAGTTAGCTCAACCATCCCGGTTACCAGAGAGGATTGGTAAGATTTACCGACCCAGGCATAATCCATAGTTAAATCAAGGTTATCATTCACCGCATAGTCCAGATTTACGTTTAGCTTGTTATTTGGTCTCCCCCGTAGTGGCGTATCTGAGCCAGCCAAGTCAGTTTGATTATAGAAACCGTTGATAGCCAAGGTCAGGACATCTAATAGTGGCGCAGACGCACTCATTTCAATGCCTGATATTTTGATATTCGCTCGATTTACATGGGTAAAATTATGGGAATCAAAATCTATTAAATTCGTAAAGTCGCGAAAATAAGCGGTTGCATTAAGCGAAAGCTTTTTATCTATGTAGCTTAATGACAGGTTATGTGTTTTGGCATACTCAGGTTGTAAATTAGCATTGCCAGTCAAACCATGCCCTAAAGCGAAAAAGCTTGGCATTTTAAATCCTGAAGCACTGTTAATTTTAAGGCTAACTGAATCAGATAAATCAAAACCCCATTGAATTTGATAACTATTATGATTGAATGCTGCCACTCTATCTTGCCTTATACTGGCTGCAACATATGAATTAGCCCCGTCATACCGACTTTCAATAAAAGCACCAACTTGATCTCTATTTAAATTAAAATCAGTAGGGATCAACATCCCAAAATCAACATATCCCTGAGCGTTGGCATTTTCATTTTGGTAATCAAGCCCCGCACTCACGGCAAGTGCTTGCCAATTTAGTTGGTGGTTCATCATCCATCGGCTTCTGCTGAACTGATTATCAGTGCCATTTGCTGGCACTTGATTATAAGGGGCAATACCAGGAGAGTCATGTTGCTCATTAAGCTTGAGGTGCTCTGCTTTAAGTTGTAATTGATAATGGTCGGTTAAGGCCAAATCAGCATTCACTGCGTAACTCCAACGTGTTTGCTGTTTGACATCAAGCTTATCTGACAATGCCAACTCTGGACCACCTGAATCCTCAGGATAGGCATTGCCCTGACTGTCCTGATAATTAACGCTGGCAGTGATTAATTTGGCGGCTGACCAATAATGGTGATATTTGGCGTGGACCGACCGCTGTTGTTGACTAAAGCCGGCAACCGCCTCACCACTGTGGGAATTACTGAAATTCAAGCCAAAGTGATGATTTTTGTTACCCGTATTAAGCTTCAACCCTTGTGAGTGATAATCAGAACTGCCAAGGTTAACCATCACACTACTATCATGCTGTGGACCCGCCTGAGTAATGATATTAATAATCCCAGCCATTGAACCAGAACCATAAATCGCAGAGGAAGCCCCCTTGATGATTTCAATCCTATCGATGTTATTTAAATTAATACTATTTAAATCTACCGCTCCACCTTGGGTATTGGTTGGATCATTAAGTTGAACACCATCAAGCATGATACTGGTGTAATTTGGCTCAGCCCCCTGCAAATAAAGATTACTGGTGCCACCAGCACTACCCTGCAAAGCGATATGAACCCCATTGAACTGGTTAAGCAATTCAACTAAAGAACGACTGTTACTGGCTTTAATTTGCTGATAACTGATTATTTCAACAATATCCTTAGCACTGGCAGAGGCATAAGGTAAATTAGAGCCGGTAATGGTTATACGTTCAACATCATCTGTGGCCATAGTCTGGCCACTAGCAGCCAATAAGGCAGCATAAAGGTACTTCATGTTCATTATTATTACTTTTCCATTGGGTGTTGCTTTAGCAACAATTCTTCCGTGTAAAATGTTTGCTGTTGAGCCGTTTTAGCTCGAACCTTTTGGACTTGTTCAGGGCTAATAGATGATCCTTTATTACCCCAGCTGTTGCGAATATAAGTTAATACTGCGGCCAACTCGTTATCTTTAAGTAAACCGCCAAATCCCATCATTGGTGGAATGCCCTTTTCAGGAGAATATGTTACGCCTTTAACGGTAATGGGGCCTTGTAAACCGTGTAATGCAATTTTGATTAGCCGCTCTTGGCTTTGTAATACCCATTCACTTCCCTGCAAAGGAGGATAGATCCCTGTAAGCCCTTTGCCATCCTCTTGGTGACAAGTGCCACAATGGGCTTCCCGTTGATAGACCTCTTTGCCAAGTTCATATTGGGCTTGGAGCTTGGGATCACTAAAGCGACTAACAGCGAGTTCATCTTGCTGCTTAACGGCAACATTCCTATTGAGTAATTGCGTTAACAATGGCAATTGTTGCGGCGTTAAACGTCCTTGTTCAACGGCCAGTTTGATTTCGCTTCCCAAGGTTTCCATGGCGCTATTGAGTGGCTTGGCGAGCCATTTATCAATAGGCTGCTTTGCCACTTCAACTAAGATATTGGCGCCCGCTTGACCGCCAAGCCAAGTTGCGGCTGCTAGCGCCTCTAGGCGAACGCGGCCATGACTATCTTCAGCGGCTAATAGCAGCCATTTGCTTGGGTTATCTATCAGATGCAAACTATGACGCAACACACGAACTGTTGCAGCCCTCACCTGATGGGACTTGGCAGTGAGTAAGCGTGCGATTAGATCGTTGGATAATTGCTGCTGTCCCCACTGAACCCATAGGGCATTTAACAAATACAGTTCATTTTCAAGATGTGATTGTTGCCATTTCGATACCGCAGCAATCACCTCCTGCCTTGGTCTGGACCTCAATTCCCGCAAAGTTCTCACCTTGAGATTTAGCTGCTGAGATTTAAGGTTCTCTAATAATTGTGCAACCGTTTGCTCAGTCACATCAATAATGGCTAATAACGGTTTGTGATCATAAGTGACCCTATATACCCTGCCATACTGACTAGAACGATTTGGATCTCTGGCTGAATGTTGCATATGGCCGATTAAGGCATTATGCCAATCAATAAAATACAAACTGCCGTCTGGGGCAACTTCTAAATCCACGGGTCTAAAGTTAGGATCATTAGTTTGAATAAGATCTTGACGATGCTTACCTGAAATACCTGTGCCATTCTCATAGCTTTGAAACTGTTTGATCCCTAAAAAGCCAATCACATTGGCATACAAATAATCCCCTTGCACCTCATCAGGAAAATGTGCCGAGTAGAGAAACTCTGATCCAGAGGTAGGTCGTACTCGATGTTCCCAATTAAACATTTCAATTTTAGGATTAGATTGACCATGGTTCAGTTTTAGAGACAGGGGCAATAACCAATGTTGACGCCCACCAGAAGCATCATTCAAAAACGTTTGCCCATATTGATCTATGGCCAGTCCCCAAGGATTGGCGTAGCCCGACTGCGAAACCCGCTCTAAGGCCCAACGATTAGGGTCAAAACGCCAAACGCCACCATTTACCATACGTTGTGGACCATAAGGGGTTTCAATCTGGCTATGGATAAAGGTTCCTTCTAGCATAAATAAGCCCCCAGCTGCATCATGATTAAATGCAGAGATGGAATGATGGCTATCATGCTGATCAAAACCACTGATCAGATACTCTTTATGGTCACTGATCCCGTCACCGTCTTTATCTTGTAACAACACTAGATAGCCAGCTTCCGCCAAATACACACCTTCTGGCGCAAAACTGAATCCAATCGGTAAATGCAAGTTATCAGCAAATACCGTTTGCTTATCTGCACGACCATCGTTGTCGGTATCTTCTAAAATAAGCAATTTATCATTTGGCTTGGCATCACCTGGCTTGTAGTGGGGATAACTTGGTGAAACCGCAACCCAAAGTCGGCCTTGATTATCAAACGACATTTGCACTGGATTTTCCAGCAATGGAAACTGGGCTTCTGAAGCAAACAAATTTACAGAATAACCCTCAGGTAACTGAAAATGCTCAACGGCTTTGTCCGCGTTGGTATATTCAATCTTTTTAGTAAAATTAGTCTCTATTGGCGTGAGTTCTAAGGTAGTACTGTCATCCACAACCAAGTCCGTTGTCAGTTGTTGAGCGATTTGCCAAATTTTTTGATCCCGCAGTTCAGTCATTTGCCTGATCTTTTGGATCTCTTCTGGGTAGTTTTTGTCCCCAAAAGGCTGCCAACGTCGACCATAAGAATGAACACCGTTTAATGGAATAAAGTCGCTGCGCCAAAACCAATTCTTATCAACGACTACTTTTCTTAAATGATTATTAATATCCTGCTTAGCTGCTTGTTCACCAAATAGTGTTGACATTAAAATCGGTGCCAAAGTCTTATAACCTTGCTCATTTAAGTGCACCCCGTTGATGGTTAAGTTTGGCTGAGCTTCAAATGCCGCTAACATTGGCTGATAAATATCGATAAAACCAACATCATACTGGTTAGCCACTTCTTTAATAACCTCAGCATAAGCCTTTAGCAGACGGTTCCTGTCATCATGGTTTGGCAGTAGCAAATCTAATTTGGGTTGGCTGGGTATTGGTGTTGCCAGCACCAATTTTGGCGCGTGCTTGAGGTTATAAGTACGAGTTAAGGTGTGTTCAACAAAGGCGGATAGCTCTTGCTTAAAATTATGTATCCCTTGCATTCCGGCAAAGGACTCATTAAATCCATAAAAAGCAACTATGGTGTCAGCCTTAGCGAGTGTCAGCCATTCATCTGCACTGGGAAAATGCCCTTGCCCCTTATGTACTTTAAAATTAGGATGAAATTTTTCTGCACCTGGGAATGCCCAAGGATTAGCATTTGATGCATCCGGCCTTAAACCGGGGGTAAACGCAGAGCGCCCCATATTACGAAAAGTGATTTGCTTATCATTGAAATAACCATGTAATAACGATTCAAAATAACCATATAAGTCCATGCGCTCGGCTAAGGCGTTACCCAGAAACACTATCCGCTCACCTTGTTTTGGTGTTAATGGCAACTTGGTTTGTAAATGCTCATTAGTGATTTGTTGGGGTTGTGGGTAGCTTGGCCTGGTGCTTTGTGGTTGCGGCGGTAACAAGGATTTTGGTCCCGTAAGCGGAGAATTACCAAAGCTATAATCAGCGACATTAAAATTTTTCTTTTTAAAGTAACCTTCTTTTCTTATGAAACCATATGCACTAGGGCTAAAGGCATCAACCAGCTCAACATTGGCCTTGGCAGGTACATCCATATCAAGTAGGTGATAGCTGGCATTAACAATCAGTCGACGTAGATTCGCGTCATTAAAGTCCATCGCCGCCCCCATCGTAGTCGTAAAGGATTGACCTTTCTCTGCATTAGCTAGCTGATATTGCCTCAACCAAGCTAAAGGTTGCAGTTGCTTGCCTTCAACGGGTTTAGAATCTGGATCTAAAGAATCGGTAACCACACCATGTAATAAAATATCGGCATTTTCTGAGTTAACCGTTTTGATGCCATAAACATCACTAGCAGCAAAAATCGTATCCACCCCATTTAATATTGGGTGGCCTTGCTTTGCTGAATTAATTTTAGAGCGAGCCCCTTCAATTTTATGTTTACCATAGTGGCCAGCCCAACCACTACCAAACACCTCCGCGCCAAAATTTTTCCAATCGATATCGAATTGCTTGCCCAATTTTTTATGAAAGGCATGAGTAGAGGTACGCAGCCCAATAATGGCTTTGCCTTGCTTTACATAATTGGCGATATACTTGAGTTGCTCGGGGGGAAGCTCTCTAAATCTTAATGCCATGATCACCAAGTCAGCCTGCTCGAGTTTTTCTAAGCCAGGGATGTTCTTTTGATAGTTAGGATCGACATAACCGTCTGGATGTATCGAAAACAAGCTGTGGGTAGTGAATCCATGATGTCGATTAAGGATCTTAGTCAACATTGGACAGGTTTCTTCCGAGCGGTATTCTTCATCTCCTGAAATACACACTATGGTTTTGTTGTTACTACCAGGGAAGGTTAAAACTTGATCGTCAGCAAAAGAGGGAAAGGTAAATAGTAGTGCCAGACTAATACCACTTATCATTAATCTAAAGTACATCTTAATCCATTAAAATATCGATTTTTTTTCAGAATAATAAAGTTATGCTTTAGCGCAAGTAATATCGTTGCAGCTTAAAAAAATTTATTAAAAAATTCCAAATAAGCACATTTTCATCATCTAAGGTAATATAGCCCTTTAACACTTCATTTTTTAAAATTATGCAAGCAATTGACTCTTTTATTCAAAACCGGGCATTTGAACGCCCTCTGTCTCCATGTCCACAGCAAGATATTGATCAGCTTTGTGCTGATTTAGCCATGCAACTGCCGCCTCATTATCTGTATTTGATCAGCGAATATGGATTGTTACGAAGTGCAAATGTGATGAACTCTACCATCAGCTTAAGCTCAACTATTAATAGCGCTATCGATTTTTTATCTTTAACAGATGTTGCTCAGTTAACCCTGTTATATCGTCAATTAGGATTACCGCAAACACTGTTTGTTTTTGCCTCTGATGATCATGGCCAATTGTACTGCCTCAATGGTGAAGGCAAAGAGGTTGATGACACGGTATTTCTATTTAATAGTCATGATTTTAGTTGCACTGCAACGGAGCAACCATTTTGTCAATGGTTAAACAAAACTTTAACCTAAGCCAACAAAAGCCCTATTGACCCACAAACCTGTAAACAGAATGTTAAAATGGCGATTTAGTTATTCAGCTTTGGTTAAGAAATTGCAATAAAGGTTCATCTACTTATAATGGCTGAAGAAACGGAAAGACTAATAATAAAATGGAGTCCCCATGTCTTTATCATTACGCCCTCTCAGTGCTTTGGCGGTTGCAACAGGCCTACTGAGTTCGGTTGTTGTTGCCTCTGAAAAACAAAATGTCATCAGTGCAGAAGAAATTGTCGCCCTCAAGCAAGTTTCCAGCGCTCAAGTTAGCCCTGATGGCGATCACGTAGCCTTCACTCGTAGCGTGCCCCGCACCATTTACAAAGATAAAAATGGTGTCAGCTACAATGAGCTTCATATTGTCGATACTAAAGGCAACGAGCGTGCTTACATAACCGGAAATGTAAATGTTGCTGCAATCCAGTGGTCCGCAGATGGCCAAAACTTATACTTCCTCGCCAAAATGGGGGATGACAAATTTAATGCCCTCTACCAAATACCGTTTAATGGAGGAGAAGCTCAAAAGTTACTCAGCCTAAAAGACACTAATATCGCCAAATACACGCTAACTGCCGATAACAAGCAGGTTGCTTTAATTGCTAAACCCGCAAAAGACAAATCTGACAAAACATTAGCGGAACTTGGCTTTATGGCTGAAGTTTATGAAGAGGGTTTAACCAATCAGCAACTATATGTTGTTGATCTAAAGAAAGTAAATGAACCTTTGAGCCCAAAAGCTTGGGATATAGAAGGCTTTGTTTCTGATGTAAATTTTGGCCCTAAAGGTAAAAACATCCTGATTAAAACCCAGCCGACCGCTTTGATTGATGACAACTTAATGAATTCAAAGTGGCATTTGGTCGATGCTAACAGTCAGAAGCTTAAACATACATATGCCACAGAAGGCAAAGTAACGACAGCTGAATTTAGCTATAACGGTGAATATGTTGCGATTATAGGCGCTGAAGATAAACATGATCCCGCAACTGGTCGGTTATATCTGGGCACCACCAAAAGCGGTAAGATCAAACCTTGGATCCCTAACGATTGGCAAGGCCATATCTCTGATATCGAATGGGCAAATGATGGTAATCAATTATACCTAGTTGCCAACCAAGGGACGGTTTCAGAAATTGCCGTTATCGAACCCAGTCAAAGCGATTACCAAGTTGTGGTAAAAGCTGGTGAGTTTATTGCGGCTAACCTATCAATTTCGGATTCAGATAAAACAATCATTGCCACAGGCAATACCGCTAAACACCCAAATGAAGTTTTCATGATTCGCGGCTCAAAGCATAGCAAATTGACAACCTCTAACGATTGGCTAGCAAATAAAGCCTTCGCCAAGCAACAAACCATTGCAATTAAAGCTCGAGATGGTGTTGAGATCGACGGTATTTTGATATACCCATTAAATTATAAGAAAGGTCAACGCTATCCATTAATCATGACGGTTCATGGTGGTCCAGAATCCCACGATAAAGACGGATGGTTAACCGCCTACTCTAAGGCTGGGCAAATTGCTGCTGCCAATGGCTATGCGGTTTTCTACCCGAACTACCGTGGCTCTACTGGTAAAGGTGTTGCCTACTCTAAATTAGGTCAAGGAGATTACGCTGGTGCAGAGTTCGACGATTTAGTGGACTTCAAACAACACTTAGTCGCAATTGGCCTGGTCGACAGTAACAAAGTCGGTATCACTGGAGGGTCTTACGGTGGCTACGCTTCTGCATGGGGAGCCACTAAGCTGACTGAACACTTTGCCGCTGCGGTCATGTTTGTTGGCATTTCAAACCAGCTATCAAAATACGGGACGACTGATATTTCCAATGAAATGAATTTAGTTCACGCTCGTTCTTTCCCTTGGGAAAAATGGCTATGGTACCTTGAGCGCAGCCCTATTTACTGGGTTAAACAATCTAAAACTCCGCTACTTATCATGCATGGCAAAGCAGATCCTCGAGTTCACCCAGCCCAATCGATGGAAATGTATCGTTATATGAAAACCCAAGGTAAAAAAGTTCGTTTAGTTTACTATCCGGGTGAAGGTCATGGTAACCGTAAAGCGGCCGCTCAATATGACTACCATTTACGCTTGATGCGTTGGATGGATTACTATCTAAAACAAGATGGTAAAGAAATGCCGGCATTCGAGCTTGACCATAAGCAAAAACTTGAAGCCAGCAAATAAGCAGTTAACCACTCTAATCGCCCCCAATGGGGCGATTTTTTTAACCTAAGAATCCCTTAATAACATCTGCACACTGTTGCGGATGTGACATATGGCAATGATGTCCTCCGGCAATAGTTACTTGGGTTAGATCGGTAAATTTTGACTTATATTGAACATATTGCATTTTGACTTCTTGATAGCCACTAGCGCCTACGATCAAACAAACAGGACTATTAACTGAGCTGTTTAAAGATTGTTGTTGTTCGTAACTCATTCGAGTGACAGAGTCCAACCTCAGTTTATTGTCAGAGCGCCAGATATATCCTTTATCTGTCTTGATCATATTACGGCGTAACAGTATCTCGCATAATGCTTCTGGCAAGTCACTCTTGTCACTTCTTAACTTAACCAAAGGTGCTAATTCATAGGTTTTATGGGGATCACGCTGTAATTGTTTAAGCTGCTGCCTAAAGCTACGCTTTAAACGGGCGGACGCTTGTTCTGGTTTCTCCCATATCGGTTCGATGGCTTCAATCAACACCATGGGGATATCAAGGGGGTAATTTGCTGCATAACAACGACTGATCAAGCCCCCTAATGAGTGGGCGACAATGGCAACAGCTTTACCCTGATACTCTTGCATTAAGCAGTGCAAATCGAAGATATAATCTATCCAATGGTAACCATAACTGCCATCCCTATGACCACAATGGCCATGACCCGGCCACTCTACCACCAGCAATTGATACTCATCTAAATGCTGAGCTAAAGGCACAAAACTCATGGCGTTATCTAACCAGCCATGAAGACAAATTAACAGCGGCTTATCGGTATCCGCATCATAATGTATGGCAGATAGCGTACGGTGTGCTAGAGGTAACTCGCGCTCAATATAAGCGCGAGGAAATTCATTTAAAATCATTTAGTTAATGCTTTATTACTTAACGAATTTCAAAGTCATACGGTCTGATTCACCGATGGCTAGGTACGTTTCTTTATCCGTATCCCCTAGTGCTAAGCGTGGTGGTAAGGTCCACACACCCTTAGGGTGGTCTTTGGTGTCCTTAGGGTTGGCATTAATTTCAGATTTGGCCGCTAAACGAAAACCATGGCTAATGGCTAAGTCGATAAACGCTTGCTCTTGCATATAACCTGAAGAGTAATCTTCACCCTCTGGGCCACGGTGCTCTACCACGCCAAATACACCGCCAGGTTTAAGGGCTGCATAACTGGCTTTTAATACCGACTCTAATTGTCCTCGTTTGGCCCAATTATGCAGGTTACGGAAAGTCAACACCGCATCAACTGTGCCATCTGCAGCCAGCTTAGTTTTCGCTGGTGGGTTTAACACAGTAACGGTCACGTCACCCACTTGGGCTTGATTATCCGTTAACCATGCTTGGTATTTAAGGCCCGATTTTTTGTAAAACTGGCTCGCGCGGGTATCTTCGCTTGGGTTGGTTTCAAAGCCTGCGGCAATCAGTTTGCCATTGTCTTTTAAATAAGGCGCTAGAATTTCAGAATACCAGCCACCACCTGGCCATAACTCAACCACGGTATCGGTAGGTTTTACATCAAAAAATTCGAGTGTTTGGTAAGGATGTCGAAAAGCATCACGGGCCTTGTTTTTATCTTGGCGTAATTCACCATTAACTGCGGCTAGGAGCTCGCTTTGGGCTTGAAATGCCGGGGCGGTGACTTCTTGTTTGGCGCCTGAACAGGCACTAAGGGCGAGGCTAATAGCGACCGCAATTGGGGCTGCAAGTTTCATAACAGTTCCTTGTATTGTTGTTATTTAGTAGGGCTAGGATACCAATTCGCTTCAGAAAGTGCTTGGCATTAAGCTTTACGAAAATGAGATCTACTTTAACAACAAGTTAACTGTTTTTTCTAGCAGTTTTTCAATAGAGGGGATTTATCTTAGACGTAAATTTCAAAGCCAATCATGGCTTTAATACGCTCACGCTCTTGGTAGTTTTTGGTGGCCAAATATTCTTCTATGGCATGTTCTCCTTGAAAAGAGACTCCCTCATGGGCCATAAAGGATTCAATTTGGGCAACCTGTTGCTCATTTAAGGCACGTACCGGCATTAACTCAGGTTCGGACTTTGTCGTCTCTGCCTGAGTTTTTGCTTTTTTATCAGGCTTAAACAGCCTGACGCCATTACCATTGGGTACGTATAACGTGCCTTTAATCGGTTGCATTAAACTTCCTTGCTTTTAATTCGTTTATTCGCGTCTTTATTCTCGGCCAGGAAGCTTCTTCCAAGTCACAGTATTGCGTAGATAAATCGGCTCTACGTTATCCACATCGGTTAAAGCCCCCGCAGTGATAAGGCGCTGTGCATCAGGGATCATATATTTAGCCTTGGGCAAACGACCATGTTCTGAACGCTTAAGGTCGGCAAATAAAGACTCGTAGGCCTCAAAGCCGGTACCTACTGCAATAATATCGCCCTCTGGTAAGGTAATCGCCTGCATCAGTTGCTCTGGGGAAATCACTTGTTCGTCAATCACCAGTTCAACTTGGTCGTTTTTTTTCTGGTATAAAGCAAAGTATACCTCACCCATACGGGCATCGATGGCCGTTGCCACATAATCACAATCATGATGTTCAAAGGCCTCGGTTGCCATTGCCGCTAAGGTAGATACTGGCGCTAAAGGTTTATCGGCACCAAGGGCTAAACCTTGAACCATTGACGTACAAATGCGAATGCCAGTGAAACTGCCAGGGCCGCGACCAAAAGCCAACACATCGACATCTTTTATTTTTAATGATTGAGTTTTTAATATCTCATCAACCATTGGTAGTAAACGTTGTGAGTGCTCCCTAGGAGCGTCAAATTCTTGATGGTAAATCTCGCCATTATGGCTCAAGGCAACTGAGCACAATTCGGTACAGGTATCAACGGCAAGTATAGTTTTATTCATCTGATCTCACTTAAAAATGCTTGTGCTTGCTCTTGGGTTTCGAGCAAATTAAATGGCGGTAAATTATTTAAAATGGTTTGACCATAGTCGTTACTGGTTAACCTTGGGTCTGCTAACACTAACAGGCCAACATCTTTTTCACTTCTAATTAAGCGCCCCACCCCTTGACGTAATGTTAACACGGCTTGAGGAAGATAGTAGTTTACAAACGGATCGCTTGGTTGATTATTCTGCAGTTTTAACCACTGGGCACTGATACTGTAGGGCGATTGGAAAGGAATTTTATCTATTACCAAGGTTGTTAATGATTGTCCTTTAATATCGATACCTTCCCAAAAGCTGCGAGTGGCCACTAAAACGGCATTACCTAACAATCTAAACTTGCTCACTAATTGGGCATTATCAAATTGACCTTGAACTAATACCGGCCATTGACTCGCTTGGACTAAGCGTTGAGCGATATCCTCTACTGCTGCCTTGGAAGTACATAACACCATAGTGCGACCACGCGAAGCATTGCTCAGTTGTATCACCAATTGACTAAGCTGCTCATGATAATCCCTATTGCTATCAAATTGTGGCAGCAACATTTGACTCTTGCGATAATCAAAGATACTAGCGTAACGTTTAAAACGGGCCTGACTTAGGCCGAGTGTCTGCACCAAAGAGTTAGCATTATTGTTTACCGACAAAGTGGCGGATAACAACACTTTGGCCTCAGGTAAGTTTTGCCAAAATTGTTGCCAGCGCTTAGGCAAATCATCCTTAAGGTGGTGCAAATACCAGGTGGACCCAAGATTTGATAGCATCAACATATGTCGTTGATCTTGGATAAGGCTATCAAACTGTTTCAACCAATGTTTAAAATCAAAATATAAGCTGGTTAACAAAGGTTGTTGTTCAATTTTGATGCCAGTTAACAGTTTATTGATCTGATTACGCCATAAACCAAAGTCCTGCCATGCTAACAAATGTTGCCTTGCAGAGAGATCAGAGTGGTAGCCATGTAGATATTGCTGTAATTGCTCATGTAACTGCTGTGCCCAATCAATTAAATTGACAGCCTCATCGTCTACATAAACGCTTTCTTGTAATGCCAAGCGTAATTGTCTGCTCAATACCCATAAACCATTTAATGCAAATTTATCTGATAAATACTGCAAACCCAGCTCAGGTAAACGATGAGCTTCATCAATGATAACGCCATAGCGATTCGCTAACCACAATTCTTGCTGAGCATGATGGCTCAATAACAAGTGATGGTTGACGATTAAAATATTGCTTGTTTCAGCTTTTGCTTTTGCTTTGAAATAAAAACAATTGTCCCGTTTAGGGCATTGTTCACCTAAACAGGTTGCGGCGCGAGCGGTAATAGAATGCTTAAGTCGAGGTTGCAAACTGCCATAGGGGTATTCATCTAAATCACCATTAGTGGTGGAAGTCTGCCAATGGTGTACTTTTAATAATTGCTCTTTTGTCGTTGGGTATAATGACTCTATTTGATGCAGCGTTTCTTCAAAAAACTGTTTACATAAATAGTTTTGCCAACCTTTAAAGACAGCAACCGATACCTTGTTATTTTGGGTTTGTAAAGCAATCGGTACATCTTTGGTTAACAACTGTTGTTGTAAATTTTTGGTGGCCGTAGAAATGATGATATTTTTTTTATTTTCTAAAGCGGCAATCAAATATGCTAAGGATTTACCTAATCCCGTGGGTGCTTCAATTAAATGAGTTTGCTGATGAACTAACGCGTTAAAGCAACGATAACTCAACTGCGCCTGGCCACGCCGAGCACGATAGCCCAAAACCAGCTTGCTTAATTGCCCACCTCGGCCAAAAACTTGTGTAAATCTAGTTGCCTGCAAAAGTCTAACTCAAATAAAAACAGAGACTTGATTGTAACACTTTGAACTGAATTCTAAAGAAAAAAACCTTCAGTACTCACCGCGCTTAATTGCAACAGTTGCAAGCGAGTATTGCGATTATTGTGCTAGATTATGAATAAAATTAATTTTTAGCTTAAAAGCTTAAATACTGTTTGAAAATTGTTTTTTTGCTAGGTAGTGTAATAATCAACTAACGAGAGAAACGAAACTGTTCGTTAATTTTTAAATTATAGGAATACTCAATGACTACCGTTCGAATTGCTCACCATCATCTTCATATCATTTTTTGGTAGCCTTTCGCGCATCTGTCGGAAGGGAAACTTCTGATGGTAGATCATAAAACCCTTGGAAGTTTCCAAGGGTTTTTTAGTTTTAGGTCAAGGAAAAAGTTATGACTCAAGCAAGATTAAGAATTGCAGTACAAAAATCAGGCCGATTAGCAATCGAGTCTCAAAAGCTACTTAAAAAGTGTGGCTTAAAATTTAACGTTAACGAGCAACGCTTAATTGCCCATGTGGAAAACCTTCCTATCGATTTATTGCGTGTGCGTGATGATGATATTCCGGGTTTACTAATGGATGGCGTGGTCGATTTAGGCATTATTGGTGAGAACGTACTCGAGGAAGAAGAGCTAGAGCGTTTAGCCAGCGGTCGCAGTGCCAGCTACAACAAACTTAAGCCACTGGACTTTGGTAAGTGTCGTTTATCTTTAGCGGTGCCAAACGAATTTGATTACCAAGGGGTAAAATCCCTAGAGGGTACTCGTATCGCCACGACCTACCCTTACCTACTGCGCCGTTACATGGCGGAGCAAGGGGTAAATTATTCTGACTGTATGCTCAAAGGTTCAGTAGAGGTGGCGCCGCGTGCCGGCCTTGCTGATGGTATTTGTGACCTTGTTTCTACTGGTGCCACCTTAGAGGCCAATGGCCTAGCCGAAACCCAAGTAATATTTAAATCCACTGCGGCATTAGTACAAAAAACAGAAGCGATAGCCCCTGAGCAACAACAACTGGTTGATACCCTACTGACTCGTATTAATGGTGTGATTAAAGCCCGTGAATCTAAATACATCATGCTACACGCCCCTAAAGATAAGGTTGCTGCTGTGGTTGATCTATTACCTGGTGCGGAAAACCCAACCATTTTGCCTTTGTCTGATGGCTCGGACAAAGTGGCGATTCACGCGGTAAGCTCGGAAGACCTTTTCTGGGATACCATGGAGCAACTGCGCGACCTAGGTGCCTCTTCTGTACTAGTAATGCCAATAGAGAAAATGTTGGGGTAATCATGCAAAGCGTCCAATGGGGTGCCCTTAGCACCCAGCAGCAAAACCAGGTGTTAAGTCGGAGCCCGCTGACCAATGATCCTAAGCTTGAATCCCAAGTACAGGCCATTATTGAGTCGGTGCAAAAAGATGGTGCAAATGCCCTATTGGACTTGGCCGAACGTTTTGATGGTGCAAAGCCAGCGCAGTTGTTAGTAGAAGTCGCCAGCCTCACAACGGATATATCTTGCGAGCTTAAAGCTGCCATTAACACCGCCATTAGCAACGTTAAACGTTTCCACTGCGCCCAACAGCAACAAACCTTAGCGGTAGAAACCATGCCAGGGGTGAACTGCGAGTTACGCACTGAAGCCATTGAGTCTGTGGGTTTATATGTGCCAGGTGGCAGTGCGCCATTGATTTCAACCGTTATTATGCTGGCGGTTCCAGCCCAAATTGCCGGTTGTCAACGTATTGTACTGGCCACCCCAAAACTTCACCCTGCCATTGTTTACGCTGCTAAAGCATGCGGCGTACAACAAATACTGGTCAGTGGCGGTGCCGGAGCTATTGCTGCCCTAGCCTATGGCATTGATGGCTTAAACGCGGTGGATAAAATCTATGGTCCAGGCAACCGTTTTGTCACCATGGCCAAAACCTTGGTGTCCCAGGACGTTCAAGGTGCAGCCATTGATATGCCGGCGGGCCCATCAGAAGTGCTAGTGATTGCTGATGGGCAGGCCAATGCCGCATTTGTCGCGGCAGACTTGTTATCCCAAGCCGAACACGGCCCTGATTCCCAAGTTATTTTAGTGACCAACAGCGAAGGTACGGCAAAAAGCGTACAGGAGCAGTTGGCGCTGCAATTAGCCGCCCTACCAAGGCGTGACATTGCCCTAGGTGCCCTTGAACACAGCCGTATTATCATCACAGAATCTATTGATGAAGCGGTAAAGGTGTCTAACCGGTATGGCCCTGAACACCTAATTATTCAAACTGACAATGCCAGCGACATAGTCAGCCAAATACGCGCCGCAGGCAGTGTATTTGTGGGCGCCTATAGTCCTGAATCGGTCGGTGATTATGCCTCTGGCACTAACCATGTACTGCCGACTTATGGTTACAGTAAAACCGTATCAAGTTTGTCATTGGCGGATTTTCAACGTCGTTTTACGGTACAGACCCTAACTGAAGAGGGGTTGTTAAACCTGGCAGATTGTGTTGAAACCCTTGCGGCAGCAGAAGGTCTAGATGCCCACAAGAATGCCGTGACCCTAAGAAAACAAGCCATTTTGGCAGGGAGAAAGTAATGTCTGAGTTAACCTTTGCGCAAAAAATGTGTCGCCCAGAAATTAATGCGCTTACCCCTTATCAATCTGCCCGCCGTATTGGTGGCAATGGTGATGTGTGGATTAATGCCAATGAATCACCTAATTGTAATGGTATGGAAATGGGCATTAACCGTTATCCAGACCCTCAGCCGGAGCCATTACTCAATCGTTATGCTTCTTACGCTGGGGTTCATCCAGAGCAAATCATTGTCGGTCGCGGCGCCGATGAAGCCATTGAGTTACTTATTCGTACCTTTTGTACCCCATATAAAGACTCAGTGGCCTTTTGCAGCCCAACCTACGGCATGTATGGCATTAGCGCCCAAACCTGTGGCGTAGCGATTAACGAGTTACAGTTAGAGGCTGACTTTTCACTGCCCCAGGACTTAGCCACGCAGGCGAGCAGTTCGAAATTACTGTTTGTGTGTAACCCCAACAATCCAACCGGTACCCTGCTACCAAAGCAAGAGCTGATCGATTTGTGTCAGGCGCTGCCAAATACACTGGTGGTGATTGACGAGGCCTATATTGATTTCTGCCCGGAATATTCCATGGTGGACGAAATTAATAAGCTGCAAAATCTAGTGGTACTTAGGACGCTGTCTAAAGCATTTGCCCTTGCTGGTGCTCGAGTAGGTTTTGCCATTGCAAACGTCGATATCATCGATTGCATGTTAAAAGTGATTGCGCCTTATCCTGTGCCGGTGCCAATTGCCAAGTTAGCCACTAAAGCACTGTCAAATGTGGCCTTAGATCTGATGCACAACCAATTGCAACAAACCCTCGAACAGCGTCAATGCTTAATTGACACCTTACAACAATTGACCATATGTAACCAAGTCTGGCCGAGCGCGGGTAACTTTGTGTTAGCCCAGTTTAGCCACCCGGTTGAAGTATTTGATGCCCTGAGCGACAGCGGCATTATTGCCAGACGATACCGCACTGAACGACTTAAAAATTGCATTCGATTTTCTATTGGCTCGACGCCACACATGCGCCGAGTAAGACATACCTTAGCGACAATCAACGAACAAATTACAGGAAGTAGTCAATGAAACAGAACATTCTTTTTATCGACCGTGATGGCACCCTAGTTGAAGAGCCGCCGGTTGATAAGCAACTCGATTCCCTAGAAAAACTGGTTTTTGAACCTAATGTGATCCCTGAGCTTTTAAAGCTACAGGCGGCGGGTTACCGTTTGGTGCTCGTCAGCAACCAAGATGGCTTAGGCACTGACTCGTTCCCAGAGCAAGATTTTCAAATCGCCCACGACAAAATGCTCAGCGTATTTTCTACTCAGGGCATTCACTTTGACGCCCAGCTGATTTGCCCGCACTTTGAAGAAGATAACTGCAGCTGCCGTAAACCTAAGCTTGGCCTAGTTAAAGACTACCTGCAAAAGGGCTTAATTAACTTTGAAAAATCAGCCTTTATTGGCGACCGCGATACCGACATGCAAATGGCTGACGCCATGGGCATCAAGGGCTTTAAGTACCACCCTGAATCTTGCAACTGGGGCGATATAACTAAAGCCCTACTAGAAGCGCCAAGGGTAGCGTCGCTTACTCGCAATACCCGTGAAACCCAAATCCAAGTAGACGTAGATTTGGATGCCCCGGCATCAATAACAGTTAATTCTGGTATTGGCTTTTTTGATCACATGCTGGAACAAATTGCTACCCATGGCGACTTTGCATTGTCGGTTAACATGACGGGTGATTTACACGTAGACGATCACCACAGTGTTGAAGATGTTGCCCTAGCCATTGGTGAAGCCATCCGCAACGCCCTTGGCGACAAACGTGGCATCGGTCGTTTTGGCTTCTCATTACCTATGGATGAAGCCCAAGGCCACTGCCTGATGGATTTATCTGGTCGCCCTTTCCTTAAATTTGAGGCAGATTTTGACCGCGAAATGGTCGGCCAAATGTCCACAGAAATGGTCGGTCACTTCTTTAGAAGCCTAGCCGACGGCCTGCGCGCTACCCTGCACTTAAAAACCATTGGTGATAACGATCACCACAAAATTGAAAGTCTATACAAAGCCTTTGGTCGCACCCTACGCCAATGCATTAAAGTTGAGGGCGATGCCCTGCCTAGCTCTAAGGGAGTGTTGTAATGCCTAGCCAACAAGCAGGCGGTGTTAATGGTGCTAAAGTCACCATTATTGATACCCAATGCGCCAACTTAGCCTCGGTTCGTTATGCGTTTGAGCGCCTTGGGGCTAGTGTCACCCTAAGTAACGATCCTAGGGTTATCGAGCAATCCGAACGCTTAATTTTACCAGGTGTCGGCAGTGCCAACGCTGCTATGGCTAAAATTTCTGAGCTTGGTCTGGCTGATACCCTTACCAGCTTAACCCAGCCAGTGATGGGCATTTGCCTAGGCATGCAGTTAATGACTAAACGCTCCGATGAAGGGAGGCAAGACTGTTTAGGGCTAATTCCAACCGAAGTGGTTGAATTTGAACCTGCGGGTTTGCCGCTGCCACAAATGGGTTGGAATACCATTAAAGACCTAGAACACCCGGTATTTGCTGGCATTGAAGATGGCAGCTATGTGTACTTTGTACACGGCTATTGTGCGCCAATCAGTGACTACACAGTAGCCAGCAGCGACTATGGCCAACGCTTTAGCGCTGCCATTGCTTATAACAACTTTATTGGCCTACAGTTTCACCCAGAAAAATCCGCCGCCGTGGGCGAGCAAATTTTGACTAACTTTTTAAGGTGGCAAGGATGATCATTCCAGCAATTGATTTAATTAATGGTCAAGTAGTGCGTCTTTATCAGGGTGACTACAACCAAAAAACCGAATTTAAATTATCACCTCTACAGCAACTTAAAAGCTACCAAGATCAAGGTGCAGCGCTGTTGCACATTGTGGATTTAGATGGCGCTAAGGATCCCGCTAAACGCCAGATCACGCTGATTAAAGAATTAGTAGCAGGCCTAGACGCACCTGTACAGGTGGGTGGTGGCATTCGCTCGATTGAGCAGGTACAAGAGTTACTGGATATCGGCGTTAAGCAGGTGGTAATTGGCTCCCTTGCGGTCAAACAGCCAGATTTGGTGCAACAATGGTTCGGCCAATTTGGCGCCGATAAAATCGTGCTCGCCCTTGATGTCAACATTAACGATAAAGGCGAGAAAAACGTAGCGGTATCGGGTTGGACCTCAGACTCTGGGGTGTCTATTGAAACCGTATTAGCCAACTTTATCCCACTAGGGCTAAAGACTGTGTTAGTGACTGACATTTCTCGCGATGGCACCTTAGAAGGTTCCAATACCGATCTGTACCGTGAATTGGCCCGTGAATACCCTAACATCACCTGGCAAGCCTCTGGCGGCATTGCCACTTTAGATGATGTTGCCGATGTACGTGACTCAGGTGCCAATGGCATCATTATTGGTAAGGCACTGTTGATTGAAAACTTCAACGTACAGGAGGCAATCACATGCTGGCCAAACGCATAATCCCCTGTCTAGATGTCCGTGATGGTTTAGTGGTTAAGGGGGTGCAATTTCGTAACCATGAAATTATTGGCGATATTGTGCCATTGGCCGAGCGCTACGCCAATGAGCACGCCGATGAACTGGTGTTTTATGACATTACCGCATCATCGGATAGGCGGGTGGTGGATAAATCTTGGGTGGCGCGTATTGCCGAAAAGATTAACATTCCATTTTGTGTAGCTGGCGGCATTAAAACCATTGAAGGCGCACGCCAAATTTTGGCCTATGGTGCCGATAAAATATCGGTAAACAGCCCTGCACTGTCTGATCCTAGTCTTATCGAACGCTTAAATGATGAATTTGGTCGCCAATGTGTGGTGGTGGGGATTGATTCCTTTCAAGCTGAGAACGGCGATTACCAGGTAAAACAATTTACCGGCAGTGAAGCCGCAACTAAAACCACCAGTTGGCACACCTTAGACTGGGTAGAAGAAGTGCAAAAACGTGGCTGCGGTGAAATCGTACTTAATGTGATGAACAAAGACGGCGTGCGTGATGGTTATGATTTAACCCAACTTACGAAAGTGCGCAGCGTCTGTGACGTGCCGTTAATTGCTTCAGGTGGTGCTGGTACCATGGCCCACTTTGCCGATGCTTTTAATACGGCCAAAGTCGACGGCGCCCTCGCTGCCTCAGTATTCCACAAAGGCATTATTGATATCAGCGAATTAAAACAATTTCTGCGTAGCCAAGGAATTGAGATCAGGAAATAGATATTTCAGGGTGCGAGGCATCATACTCCTAGCACCCTAAAAGTCACGCAGTGACGCCCTCGCTTCCTAGTAAAGCGAAGCGCCCTGTTTAAGGAATATTATGGTAAACATAGATAAAATTGATTGGCAGAAAGTAGATGGCATGCTGCCGGTTATCGTGCAAGACAACTTAAGTGCCCAAGTATTAATGCTGGGTTACATGAACATTGACGCCCTAAACACCACATTAGAGCTCGGTAAAGTGACCTTTTTCTCACGCACCAAACAGCGTTTATGGACTAAAGGCGAAACATCAGGGGATTTCTTAGAAGTAAAATCCATGGTGGTAGACTGTGATAATGATACTTTACTTATCCAAGCTAATCCGGTTGGCCCAACGTGTCATTTAGGCAATGTTTCTTGCTTTGATGACATTGATGCCCAAGGCTTTTTAGGTAAGCTTGAAACGGTTATCGCATCGCGCCAAGGGGACGATCCAAAATCCAGCTATACCGCATCATTGTTTGACCGTGGTACCAAACGCATCGCCCAAAAGGTGGGCGAAGAAGGCGTTGAATGTGCCCTCGCCGCTACCGTCAATGACACTGACGAACTGGTAAACGAAGCCTCCGATCTTATGTATCACCTACTGGTATTACTAAAAGCTCAAGGCCTATCCATGCAAGATGTGTTGGCTAACCTTGAGCAACGTCATAATAAATAGCCTACCTGTCAATCGGGCTTACCAAGCCCGATTGGTTTAACCCTGCCGCATGGGTGTATATTTGTGTGGTTTTTAAGTCGCTATGTCCTAACTGTTCTTGCACACTCCGAATATCCGCCCCATGAACTAACAGTTGAGTGGCAAAGGTATGACGAAAAGTATGTGCCGTGACTATTTTAGTAAGATTAGCCACTTTAACTGCTTGCCTTAACGCCTTGCCAAATGCCGTTGGGTGAATATGATGCCGACATATATAACCATCATGGGGATGCACACATCGGCCCGTTGATGGAAACAAATATTGCCAATGGAACTGCTTTAAACTTTGTTTGTACTTCCTAAACAATGAAGCTGGCACCGAGGTGTAGCCAAAACCAGCATCAAGATCATCAGCATGTATTTCCCTTACCCTATCTATTTGCTGCTTTAATGGGTCAATAAGAGCTTCTGGTAAAATGCACATTCTATCTTTTTGGCCTTTGCCCCTAAAAACAAAGATAGTGCCGCTATGAATATCAATATCTTTAACCCGCAGACGCAAGGCTTCATTCAAGCGTAAACCACTGCCATATAAGATACTGGCGATTAGCTGATGTTCACCACGTAATAACTGAATAACCCGTTTAGCCTCCTCTGCAGATAATACCTGCGGCACCCTAGTCGGCCCTTTCGCATAAGGAAACTGTAAATTTTCTGTCTCTGTCTTAAGCACATGCTTATAGGCAAACACTAAAGCGCAGAGTGCTTGCTTTTGCGTGCTGGCACTGACTTTTCTTTGACTGCTTAAATAATATAAGAACCGTTCAACATGGGTTGGCGTCAATTCACCTGCTGATCTAACACCGCAATAGCGAATAAAATACCTCAGCCAATACAAGTAAGACTTTTCAGTTTGCAAGCTATAGTGACGAACTCTAATTTGCTCTCTTACTGCCGCAATAAAACCAAGATTTGCCATGCTCTCACCTCAAACTCACCAATCACAAAATACTGTACATATATACAGTTATAACTGATTTTGTTATTTTTGCGAGAAAACAGAGCCAAAAATCGATTATTTAAGTCTCGATAATCTTCTAAAATTAAGCTAAGTCATTGATTAACATGAAAAGTGCCTTGGGATGTAGGGAAACCCTACATCAACCGTCTCGTTTTTGCCGAGCCTGATTTTCAGTTTTTCTTGCCTTAGTGATAAATTTGTACTTTATTTCAACAGCTTAAAATGACATATTATTTGTAAGTTAAATTTATAAAGGCAGTTTATCGAGCTTCCGCTTAATAAGCTGTTAGAGTTTCAAGCATGGAGTCGCTGATTGATTAAATATTTAGCTTTTATATTTTTAGGGCTTATATCTTTAGTGGTCTTTTTGGTAATTGGCCTTTGGGGGTTTTACACTTTTGTAGAAATTAACAATACTATCGATAGTGATGGCGGTTACGGATTTAACATTGGTGATTCGAAAGCAGTAAGTTATCAGAAAGCAAATAGCCTAATCGAACAAGGGGAATTGATTGGATTCGATTACGTTTACCCAAAAGAAACATATAATCTTACGTATAGCCCTCAAAATGTTGAACGCGTTAAAGAGCATTTTCACCGCTGGGACTATTGGGTTCTAACTGGTGTAGAAACACTCCAATCAGAACGAGTTGATTTTGGGTTTGAGAATGGTGTACTCAATAAAATTAGAGATGTTGGTAACGGTGATTACATTTCTCTTGATAAATGGCCACTTAAAATATCTAAAAGTTCTAGCAAAGTTGAGATTGGAGATACTTATTCGATTGTTTATGAAAAGTTACTAACGATTAATAAGGCTTACCCTAAATTAAGAATTGAGGCAGCTAATTTAAGTACTTACAGGTTACCTTCAGGTGCGTTAGCTGAAGAGTATTATTTAGTAAAAGATTATACTAATTGGAATTTCAGAGTTAGTTCTAACTTTTTCAGTAATAGTATTACTCTTACGTTCAATGAAAATGATGAACTAATAAAAATTCACCGAAATAGATATGCTTTTGAGTTGCCATAAGAAACTCTAACAAATAAGGATAGGCCGCGCGCAGCCGCGACCTTATCCCGATTGTTGAACAAGCCCGAAGCTAGATGAGTCTGC
>NZ_WINH01000051.1 GCF_010993985.1 Paraferrimonas sp. SM1919
AGCGACTGGGCCGGCATCGATGGGTTGTTGAGCGCACGCATGCTTGGTTTGCCGGCTTCGGCAAGCTACGCATCCGCTTCGAACGACGACTCGATATTCACACCGCGCTCCTTTCACTCGCCGCTGCAATCATCTGTTCTCGATTCGTAGATGACTTGTGTTAGGGATAGTGTTCAAAACTCCCGCAAGCGCGGGCAGTCGAAGGAAGGTTCGCAACGCTGGATGAACCCATGAAACAAAGCGACCTTGGCCTGGACCTGAGCAACCGACGCACGCGCAAGCAGGTATTTCTGGATGAGATGGAACGTGTGGTGCCGTGGCAGGCGTTTTTGGCGTTGATAGCGCCGCATGCGCCGGTCAAGGCGACGGGTCGGAAGCCGTTTCCAGTCGAAACGATGCTGCGCATCCACTTTCTGCAGCAATGGTTCGGGCTGACGGACGTGGCGATGGAAGAGGCGCTGTACGACGTGCCGTTGTATCGGCAATTCGCGGGGCTGGGAGGCATAAGCCGACTGCCGGACCGGGTCAGCATTCTGCGCTTTCGGCACTTGCTGGAGCGACACCAATTGGCCGAGCAATTTCTGCAGACGGTCAACGCGCAACTCAGTGCGAAGGGCTACCTGCTCAAAGAGGGCACGGTGGTCGACGCCTCGCTGATTGCCGCGCCCAGCTCGACCAAGAATGGCAGCGGCAAGCGCGACCCCGAGATGCACCAGACCAAGAAAGGTAACCAGTGGCATTTCGGAATGAAAGCGCACATTGGCGTGGATGCGGACTCGGGGCTGGTGCATACCGTGCTGGGCACGGCCGCCAACGTCAACGACGTGACGCAAGCGCATGCGTTGGTGCACGGTAAGGAGGCCGACGTATTCGGCGATGCCGGCTACCAGGGCATCGACAAGCGCGAAGAGGTGCAGAAGTTGAAGGTGCGTTGGCATGTGGCATTGCGACCGAGCAAACGCCGCGCCTTGGACAAGAACACCGTGTCGGGTGCGCTCGTCGATGAGTTGGAGCGGGTCAAGGCGCGCATTCGTGCTCGCGTAGAACATCCGTTCCGGGTCATCAAGCGCCAGTTCGGGCATTTGAAGGTGCGCTATCGAGGCTTGGTGAAGAACACGCAGCAGTTACATACGTTGTTTGCCCTGAGCAATCTATGGATGATGCGCGGACGACTGATGCGTGAGGCCCGCGCATGAAGGAACACCGCCCCGAGCGGGCGGGAATCGGCCTCTCCATGCTGCGCGTAGCGTTCCGTTCGCGTCAGGCTTCGCATCGTCTGTTACGCATCCGCTCCGCTTCGATGACTCAGTTCGACGGAATGAGTTCTGAACACCATCCCTAACACAACTGGACATGGAGCGAGGCAAACCGTATCGTGCGGGGCATGTCGAGAAGAAGAATCAGCAAGGAATTGTGGGCGGTGCTTGAATCGTTGATACCGGAATTCGTGCCGTCGGCCAAAGGCGGACGCCGCCGCTCGGTCGACGACAGAGCGGCATTGAACGGCATCCTGTTCGTGCTGCAGACCGGTATCCCTTGGGAGGACTTGCCCCAGGAGCTTGGTTTTGGCAGCGGCATGACTTGCTGGCGACGGCTGCGCGACTGGCAAGCCGCTGGGGTATGGGACAAGCTGCATGTGGCGATGCTTGGCCACCTGCGCGAGCATGATCAAATCGACTGGAGCCGGGCCAGCATCGACGGGGCAAGCGTGTCCAGCCCCCGGGGGGCCAGGAAACCGGCCCGAACCCGACTGATCGAGGCAAGCTCGGCAGCAAACGACACCTTGTCGTAGACGCCCAGGGTATTCCACTGGCCGTCACGGTGACCAGCGCGAACCGGCACGATTCGATC
>NZ_WINH01000052.1 GCF_010993985.1 Paraferrimonas sp. SM1919
TAATCAAGTAATCTGTGTGGGCACTCACAGGCATTTGAAAATCAACAAAACGATTTTCTCAATGTACTTTAGTGTTCACATAAACTTTCGATTTTACTTTAACGAGTAAATGACAAAGCAAGACAGTAAATTCATTGAGCAGATACATTAAGTTGTATCAACCAAAACTTTAATTGAAGAGTTTGATCATGGCTCAGATTGAACGCTGGCGGCAGGCCTAACACATGCAAGTCGAGCGGAAACGACTTAACTGAACCTTCGGGGAACGTTAAGGGCGTCGAGCGGCGGACGGGTGAGTAATGCTTAGGGATCTGCCCAGTCGTGGGGGATAACAGTTGGAAACGACTGCTAATACCGCATACGCCCTACGGGGGAAAGGAGGGGACCTTCGGGCCTTTCGCGATTGGATGAACCTAAGTGAGATTAGCTAGTTGGTGAGGTAATGGCTCACCAAGGCGACGATCTCTAGCTGGTCTGAGAGGATGATCAGCCACACTGGAACTGAGACACGGTCCAGACTCCTACGGGAGGCAGCAGTGGGGAATATTGCACAATGGGGGAAACCCTGATGCAGCCATGCCGCGTGTGTGAAGAAGGCCTTCGGGTTGTAAAGCACTTTCAGCGAGGAGGAAAGGTTAATGATTAATACTCATTAGCTGTGACGTTACTCGCAGAAGAAGCACCGGCTAACTTCGTGCCAGCAGCCGCGGTAATACGAGGGGTGCAAGCGTTAATCGGAATTACTGGGCGTAAAGCGTACGCAGGCGGTTATGTAAGTCAGATGTGAAAGCCCTGGGCTCAACCTAGGAAAGTCATTTGAAACTGCATAACTAGAGTCTTGTAGAGGGGGGTAGAATTTCAGGTGTAGCGGTGAAATGCGTAGAGATCTGAAGGAATACCAGTGGCGAAGGCGGCCCCCTGGACAAAGACTGACGCTCATGTACGAAAGCGTGGGGAGCAAACGGGATTAGATACCCCGGTAGTCCACGCCGTAAACGATGTCTATTAGGAGCTTGTGCGCTTGACGCGTGGGTTCCAAAGCTAACGCATTAAATAGACCGCCTGGGGAGTACGGCCGCAAGGTTAAAACTCAAATGAATTGACGGGGGCCCGCACAAGCGGTGGAGCATGTGGTTTAATTCGATGCAACGCGAAGAA
The DNA here is from genome assembly GCF_010993985.1 of Paraferrimonas sp. SM1919. Lineage (GTDB taxonomy): Bacteria > Pseudomonadota > Gammaproteobacteria > Enterobacterales > Shewanellaceae > SM1919. The sequence continues at coordinate 1,159 of NZ_WINH01000052.1, forward strand.
CCTTACCTACTCTTGACATCCAGAGAACTTTCCAGAGATGGATTGGTGCCTTCGGGAACTCTGAGACAGGTGCTGCATGGCTGTCGTCAGCTCGTGTTGTGAAATGTTGGGTTAAGTCCCGCAACGAGCGCAACCCTTATCCTTATTTGCCAGCACTTCGGGTGGGAACTTTAAGGAGACTGCCGGTGATAAACCGGAGGAAGGTGGGGACGACGTCAAGTCATCATGGCCCTTACGAGTAGGGCTACACACGTGCTACAATGGCCGGTACAGAGGGCAGCCAACTCGCGAGAGTGAGCGAATCCCAAAAAGCCGGTCGTAGTCCGGATTGGAGTCTGCAACTCGACTCCATGAAGTCGGAATCGCTAGTAATCGTGAATCAGAATGTCACGGTGAATACGTTCCCGGGCCTTGTACACACCGCCCGTCACACCATGGGAGTGGGCTGCAAAAGAAGTGGGTAGTTTAACCTTCGGGGGGACGCTCACCACTTTGTGGTTCATGACTGGGGTGAAGTCGTAACAAGGTAGCCCTAGGGGAACCTGGGGCTGGATCACCTCCTTACCTAAATTGA
>NZ_WINH01000053.1 GCF_010993985.1 Paraferrimonas sp. SM1919
GGGCGTTGGTATGACTCCCCTTGTCAATAAAAAGATCTCTTTCTTCTCCAACACTAATTAGATTTCAGCCTCTATTAAATGAGCTAATGCATAGATAAAGCAAGTAATGTCGTCGGTTTTCATGCTGGTATTCGTAGGTTACTTAGTCGGACTATGCAGTGCTAACCTTACTTTTTTCGACGTGGCACCTGTCTTCAGTCTATGTTCGTGGATTAATGTAAAACTACATCGCCTTCATAACGCCGTCGGTGGTTGTGCCACATCCGATGCTTTTCTATTGCATTAGCTCGTATCGGTTTCATTTAAGCAGGTACCCTAGATAGTCTTTGGCGAACATCAACAGGGGTTAATACAACTTCTCGTGCGATAGCCCAAATATAAGCCACCATTTCTCTGGCTATCGCTGTAATTACGAGGTTGTAATGTTTACCACGTTTCATCAGTCGCTGATAACGCCTACAGAGCCTAAGTTGAGCTTTCCATGCGATATCCACTATCTCTTTGCTTAAGCTTTCTTGACGTTTCTGTAAATCGGTTGAGATATTGGCAGAGTGGCGGTAAGAGTGTGCACCTTCAACCAGTAACCTTCGCGCTCTAGTATTGCCACATTTAGTAATGCCACTTAGATTTCGTTTGCCACCACTCGAGTGCTCACTTGGTACGAGTCCAAGGTAACTCATTAACTTTCGTGGGTGGTCAAAGCGACTTAAATCACCTAGCTCTGAGACGACACCTACGGCTACCAATAGCCTTACACCACGCATGGCTTGTATAGCTTTAACTACCGGGTAATAGCGCCATAGACGAACATTATGCTCAAGCTCATTATCGAGCCTTTGCAGACGCTTCATTCGTTCAGTAATAGTCTGGATATACTCTTGCAAGACAATTTGTTGGCTAGGATACGGCAGCACCAGCTCTGTTAACCAACGCAGATGCTGCTTGGTCCAGTTGTCTTTGATTTTGGCTTGTATGTTGTTTCTGAGCAGTAAAGCTTTTAGCTGATATTTGGCGTCTTTTAGGTCTTTCATCGCGACCTCTCTAGCTCTTGATAGGTCTCGAATGGCTTCGTCTTCAGGTTCTGGTACATAAATAGGCTCGATGTCACCATTTCGCAAGAGGTTCGCCAGATTGGCCGCGTCACGTTTATCTGTCTTAATCTTGTCACCAGGCTTTTTAGGAAGCAATGAAGGTGCAACCACATAGCAGCAATGTCCAAGACTGGTAAGAAGGCGATAAACCCAATAGCCACATGGGCCAGCTTCATAAACAAAGTGTAATGTAGCGTAGGGATATTTAGATTGCAGCTGTTTACAAAGCTTCTTTATTGACGCTTTGGAATTTGGAATACGACCAAGATGGGTAGGCTTTTGCCCCCGGACATCTTCGCAATAAGCGACCTGATTAAATTCCTTGTGAGTATCTAAACCAATGAAAAGTATGCTATGTTTTGACATGCTAACCTCCTGATTATATTTTGAAGAATATTTTTGGCTCTGGTTTAGGCTAACCCATGTGCAGGAGGTTAGCACTGTCT
>NZ_WINH01000054.1 GCF_010993985.1 Paraferrimonas sp. SM1919
AGGCTAAAAAATTATACAACCCAACAGTAACAAAAATAGAGCCAATAAACACATAACAACCTTTCACTGGATGCTTATCCTGCTGTCTATAAGACCAAACCTACTAGGAGACGTAGAAAATTTCAACGTGGCCAGGATCACAACAACCCCAGCACACATTCAACCAGAGTGATATTTCCTATTCGCCTATGCTATTTTACGATCTATCCCATCTAAATTAGGAGGAGTATTAGCCATAGTAGGGGCAATTTTAATTCTACTAGTACTAACACTTAAAACGAACAAATTAAACAGAAAATTCTCTCCAGCAAAAAAAGCAACATTCTGAGTCTTCATCGCCCTAGTTTGTCTACTAACCTGAATTGGGGCGAACCCAGTGGAGCCCCCTTTCGTAAGAATCGGCCAAGTATTAACAGTAATGTACTTCTCATCTGTAGTGCTACTATAAAATTCTTCTATAGTTTAAATGAACGCAACTTTTTCAATGTTGAAGAAAATTTAGAAGTATCCTAGCCCTACTAATAACCTCAACCCTCCTAGGTGTCTGTAGATCAAGATGGCTAATAATTTGAGTTTGTTTAGAAATTAACACCATCCTAATGTGCGGGTTTATAGCTAAAGAAATAAAAAAATGAAAACTACAAGAAACACCTACTCTAATGTACTACCTAATCCAAGTAATAGCATCTATCGTCATCTTGATTTGATCGTACCAGGAAGAAACCCAGATAACCACTATTATTATAATCATAGGCCTTCTAACAAAAATAGGAGCATGACCTGTGCACACCTGATACATAAAGCTGATCAGAGTTATAGAAATAAAACAAATAAGAATGCTTGTAATCATAACCTGACAAAAAATTATACCCGTAGTATTTATCTGCTCACTAACAGAAAAAATTGGGCAAAACACGCTAATCGGAGGATTAGTCGTACTTACTCTACTAGTTCCTCTAACAAATCTACTATACAACTTAAGTATTAAAAGAATCTTGGCCCTCTCCTCATTTAACAACAATGGGTGACTACTAGCAGCTGCTCTTACATCTCAAGCACCCTTCTGAATATTCTTAGGGCTTTACAGAACCACGCTAGCATTAACACTAAAAGGATTAAAAGCACTATCTACTAAGAGTTTAAGATTAACCTCATCATTCTGAGCTCCCACTATAATTGTAAGAAATATAGGAGGACTTCCACCAATAACAATATTCTGGGCTAAAATTATAGTAGTAAAATCCCTCCTACCTTGAGCCCCCACAGAACTCATTATGCTACTTATACTAACTGCTTGCTACCTACTATACCACTACCTGTGAATGATGCTCAATGAGGTTTCACAAACACCCGTAAAGTCACAAAATCCAAAATCCACAGAAGAAATTAGAAAAGCAGAAAAAAGAAACGTGAGTTCATCAAATTAACCCCCTCTTTAAAAGAATAGACTTCATCTATATAAAAC
>NZ_WINH01000055.1 GCF_010993985.1 Paraferrimonas sp. SM1919
CGGCGTGCGAACCGTACCATCGCATACTCTCGCACATACCTGTTTTCCTGGATCAGGAAACTATCGACCATGCCGGCAAGTTTCTGAAGGCAGTGCTTTGCTAGGGAAACGCTGATTTATCAGTCTCAGCCGTCATCGCTGACGCAGCTGAGGCCGTTGTAGCAGGTAGCTCACGGAACGGAGCCATAGTGATGAAGCGGCAGATGAGCTTTGCAGAAGCGGAAAGCGCAGGTAAGAAGCGCGTGACCAAACGCCAGCGCTTCCTGGCAGAGATGGAGAAGGTCGTGCCGTGGCAGCGCTTGCTGTCGGCGATTGGGCCCCACTATCCGAGAGGCGAGCGAGGTCGCCCGCCGATTGGTCTGGAGAGGATGCTGCGGATCTACTTCCTGCAGCAGTGGTACGGGCTGTCGGACGAAGGTCTGGAAGACGCGCTGCACGACAGTATGGCGATGCGAGCCTTCGCCGGCATCGATCTGGCGGTCGAGGACGTGCCGGATGCGACCACGCTGTTGAAGTTCCGACGCCTGCTCAACGAACACGACTTGACGCGAAAGCTGTTCGACGAGATCGGCATCATGCTGTGCGAGCGGGGGCTGATGATGAAGGAAGGCACGATCGTGGATGCCACCATCATTGAAGCGCCGCCGTCGACGAAGAACGCCGACAAGAGCCGCGACCCGGAGATGCATCAGACCAAGAAAGGCAACGAGTGGCACTTCGGAATGAAGGCGCATATCGGAGTCGATGCGTCGTCGGGCTTGGTGCACAGCGTGGTTGGCACGGCAGCCAATGCGTCCGATGTGTCGCAGGCCCACGCGCTGCTGCATGGCCACGAGACGGATGCGTTTGGCGATGCGGGCTACACCGGCGTTGAGAAGCGCGACGCGATGCAAGGCAAGCGAGCGACGTGGCATGTCGCGATCAAGCGCGGCAAGATCAAAGCGATGCGCGAAGGCCCAATCAAGGACTTGCTGATCGCGGTGGAGCGAACCAAGGCACAGATTCGGGCTCGGGTCGAACATCCGTTCCATGTCATCAAGAATCTGTTTGGTCATCGCAAGGTTCGTTACAAGGGCTTGGCCAAGAACACGGCGCAACTGTTCAGCCTGTTTGGTTTGGCCAATCTGGTGCTCGCCAGGAGGCAGTTGCTGGCCAGTCCTGGGAGCATTGCGTCCTGAGCGCGCAAAGCGCGCCAAGATAGGTGCGAAAGCAGCGAAAAACCGTGCTGAATCGAAGCATCCCTTCCTCAATCCGAAAAACCAAGATGGCATGACTCGCGATTCCATTCGCCGACTTCATTGATCAGCGGTTCCCTAGAGGCGAACCAAGAGTTCAAAGTTGGCCAGGCAGCTCCGCCGAGAACGCCTGTAAATCGCGGGCCGCCGGTTCAGTTGAGTGAATCTCGACACCAGCCGACAA
>NZ_WINH01000056.1 GCF_010993985.1 Paraferrimonas sp. SM1919
ATTATTCGGCAGTACGAGTCTCGGTTAGGCCCGCATTAATTTGCTGTACATCGGCTTCAGTTAGATTACCTGCCGCGGCTTTTAAAGATAAAATGGCAGTAATGTAACCGTAACGGCTTTGTGATAACTGACGCTTAGCGTTAAACAAATCACGAGTACGGTTCAACACATCAACAATGGTACGAGTACCCACTTCGAAGCCCGCCTGAGTCGCTTTTAGAGCCGATTCTGCTGAAATCACAGATTGCTCATAAGCTCGGATGGCACTGATGTTGGCTTTCACATTGTTTAAGTTAGAGCGAACTTGCTTAGTCACACTGCGGTGGCTTTGTTCAAGTTGCTGAGCGGCGTTAACATAGTCAAACTGGGCCTTTTTAACTTGTGAGGTCACCTTGAAGCCTTCAAAGATGGGAATACTCATGGTGATACCCACGTTGGCTTGGTTCCAGTTATCAATAAAATCGCCACCAACACTGCGTTTAGCTTCTTGGTTCTTAAAGGCATTGTAGCCTGCGTTGGCAGTGATAGAAGGCATATGGCCTGATTTATAGAAACCAATGGTTTCTTTGGCAACTTCCATACCTAAACGTGCAGCAAGCAGCTCAAGGCTGGATTGCTCTGCAATTTTTTGCCACTCGTTGCTGGTGCTTGGCTGTGGCGCTGAAGGCGAAAAGCGCTCGGCACTTAAGCCTTGTAACGAGTCATACTCAATGCCGGTAATTTCACGTAGCACTTCGTATTTATTCTCTAGGTCGTTTTCAGCACGAATTTCATCGGCTGTGGCTAAGTCGAATTTCGCTTGAGCTTCGTGTACCGCAGTAATCGCGCTGAGGCCGACGGCAAAGCGCTGCTTAGTTTGCTCTAGTTGACGTTCAATGGCGGCTTTTTCTGCGCGGGTAAAGTCAACCGTATCTGCCGCGGTGAGCACATTGAAATAGGCGTTAGCAACGCGGGTAATCAGCCCTTGCAAGGCGCCTGCATACTGGGCATCAGCACGGGAAGCGGTTTTTTCAGCAATATCGAGTCCAACCCAAGCACTGTGGTTGTAAATGACTTGATTGAGACTGATACCGCCATCAAAGCCACCAAAAGAGCTAGACAAGCTGCGCTCAGTATTGATGTCATCCCAACCTTTATTAAAACCAATATTACCGGAAATGGTGGGTAATAAGTTGGCGCGGGTTTCATCGATACCGGCATACTGGGCATCACGCTGGGCTTTGGCTTGTAGGACTTGTGGATCGTTTAGCAGAGCTTGCTGATATATCTGCATTAA
>NZ_WINH01000006.1 GCF_010993985.1 Paraferrimonas sp. SM1919
CCGTTATTGGTCACTAGAAGTATTTAAGAAGACTCTCCACTATGCTTTTTCTGCCGCGAAGCGGCTTCGTTCAACAAGCTGTTCAAGCGGGACTGCTAACAGTTGGCTCAGTTTCGCTTCGCTTCACATTTTAGCCAACAATTATTTGCCTCTGAATGAAGCGTTACCACTAGAAATCCTGACACGTTTTTGTCCAAAAACGTTTTAGTTAACGGTATCATTGATAACGCACCGTTACTCAATTCCCCCCTTCATTCTGCGCTTAATTTGATTGAGTTAATAGAGGTGCTAGGCATGGATGCCTAGCAAGAACTGTTGGGGGCAGGAGGGGAGTCCACAAAATTGTCTGGAACAATTTTGAACCGCTTTAGCGGGCCCGTAGGGTGGAAGGCAGGATGCCTGGAATATCGGCGGGCGCAGCCCGCTCTCCCCTTGGGTGCTGTCGCCACCGCGACTCCCAAACCTGAAAAGCTAAGCGCAGCTTAAAAACATACAAAACCGGCAGCCCGGCACTCCATGGAAAGACTAGAAAAGCCGAGCGTAACTTAAAACCAAGAGCCCCGTGCTAACTAGTCACCTAAATACTCAAACTCAATACAATAGTACTGACGCTCGTTAGGGTAAATCTCAACAATCAGTTTTTTGAGCTCAGCCAGAGTCATGTTTTCTTGCTGGGCATGGCTTTGGGTTAGCTCATCAAAATGCACTTGGGTGTTAGCCTTAATGTTGGCCTGTCCCCAATTGGTTTGGCTTTCAAGGGCCACCAGCTGCACCAGCTCACCAGGGTGGTAGTCGGATTCAGCAAGGTCCCTTAAAGTAATGGTTTTACTTGCCGATTTAATGTCATGCTCAAATCGATCAAAGAATAATAATGTCTTCACTTTCTAGTTTCTACTGTGCTTAATAAGGCTGGTTAATCATGATCCAAAATTGATTATCTTCTTTTGACTGGGCAAATTCAGCTCGCACCACCACCCCTTCAACTTTGAAGCGGGCCCCCGCTCCCAATGTCCATTGCATGTTTTTATGCAGCGTACCTAGATCAAACTCATTCGCCACTCTACCGACCTCGGCAAATGCCACCCACTGCCACCAGGCAAAGTCATATAAGTTGAAGATCGGCCAGTTACCTAAGGGCTGCCATTCAGGCAAGACTCGATATTCCATGGCGTAATTAATGGCACTGCGTCCATGGTAACGATTGCTAGAAAAGCCACGCAAACGTTCAAAGCCACCTAAACGCACTCCGGCAAACGAGGGCGGTACACCACCACTGTTCCAAGTTGGAGTATCAGCCAAATAAGCATTAAACGCCAGTACTTGCTGCTCGGCAAAGCCGTTGCCCCCTAACGGCACAAATAGGCTCTGCTGCCATTCCCATTTAGTCCATTGGTTGCGTTCGCTACTGCCAAAGTCCCGGGTGACTCTAAAATGGGTTTTTCCGCCTCTAGTTGTATGACTTTTAGAGTCACGGTTATCCCAGCTTAGCTCTATTTCTGCTGCTAAGGTTTTATCCTGATAAAAAGGATTAGCATATGCTTTTAAGTGCTGGGATTCACCATAGAGGTTAATGCCTAAACTGGTAACACCATTTTTCAATGGATTCCAACCAAGTGCGGCATGCTTTTGTTGGTAAAGACTGGCAATTGCGCCATTTGCACCATCTCCAATAGCCAGCACATATTCGCTTTTTACGCGGAACATGCGCTCGTCACCAACGGTTTGAATGCGATTTTCAAAACTTGATTCATTAGTGCCCGCAATTTCATTATGGAATCCTGGCGCACCATCAACATAATAACGACCACGAGTAAAATGCCCTGCGTAATATTCTGCAGAAAAAAGCCAATTATTAAGCTTGGGCAGTTGATAGTGATTGAACGCCGTATAAGCGGCATAACTGTCATTGCTCGAGTACATCGCGATAGCTATCGCCGAAGCCTGCTTTTGCCCAACCTCTTTTGCAATGAGCGCTGCCCCCATAGTGAAGCTCATTTCTTCAGAAGCAAACACAAAAGGGACGCCAACCAAATCATTGGTTTGTGTCTCTTGATTTATTTCAATGACTGGCTTTGATGGAGCATTATTCGCCAGTACTGAGGTTGTTAGCAGTAACAAAAAAGGGGCGCCAAGCGCCCCTATTAGATGTGTTTTATTCACAATCCACCATGACTCTAGGAGTGAGCTTAGTGACAAGTTCATAACTTATGGTGCCTATATACTCCGCCACCTCTTCTACTGGTAGCTCTGGCCCCCATAAAATGGCATCATCACCCACTTTATCAATAGAATCAGCACCTAAGTCAACACTCAACATATCCATGGAAACACGGCCAACAATAGGTACACGCCTACCATTAATATAGACCGGAGTTCCAGTTGGTGCATTTCTTGGATAGCCATCACCATATCCTATGGCCACTACCCCAAGCTTGGTATCTTGCTCGCTGCGCCAACTACCACCATAACCAACGGGCTCGCCTGCCTTGTGATCTCTAACTGCAATCAGTTTCGATATTAATCTCATCGCGGGTTGCAGACCATGATTGGTCGCCCTATCCCCCTCAATAGGACTGACCCCATATAGGGCAATACCTGCTCGGATCCAGTCTTGGTGGGCATCTTGATACCCTAAAATACCAGCGGAATTAGCTAAAGTACGCTGACCTTCTAGACCCTGGGTTAATTCATTGAAGCGCTGGATTTGCTGAAGGGTAACTGGGTTCGCTTGATCATCCGCACAACCGAAGTGGGTCATAAAGTTAATCGGTTTAGCCACGTTAGGGTTATTTAATAGCCTTTGGTAGGCATCATTAAACTCCTCCGCTAAAAACCCAAGCCGATGCATACCCGTATCAATTTTAATCCAAACATTAATCGGCTTGGCTAACGTCACCTCTTCAAGCATATCAACCTGACTTTGGTGATGCACAACGGTATCAATGTTATGGCTGGCTAAATAGTATAAATCGCTGCTCCTAAAAACACCTTCAAGCAGTAATAAGTGCGCACCTACCCCAGCTGCTCGTACTTGCATTGCTTCTTCTAAGCGGGCTAAACCAAAACCATCGACTTCGGTTAGGTGTTTGCAAATTGAGGTTAAGCCATGGCCATAAGCATTGGCCTTAACCACGGCCATTAATTTGGAATGAGGGGCTATTTTTTGCAACTGCAGAACATTATGATGTAATGCAGTAATGTCAATTTGCGCTCTAGGAAATACCTTCAAAACAAGCCTTTAGTATTCATCGTCGTAATCGACGCCAGTGTAATTATCGAAGCGAGAGAACTGACCAACAAACTGTAATCTAACGCGACCAATCGGGCCATTACGCTGCTTACCAATAATAATTTCTGCTGTGCCTTTATCTGGTGAATCATCGTTATACACTTCATCACGATAGATAAACATAATTAAGTCAGCATCCTGCTCAATAGAGCCTGACTCACGCAAATCAGAGTTAACTGGACGCTTGTCAGCACGTTGCTCCAATGAGCGGTTAAGCTGAGACAGTGCCACAACTGGTACTTGTAATTCTTTCGCCAAAGCTTTCAAGGAACGGGAAATCTCTGCAATCTCTAAAGTACGGTTATCCGATAACCCCGGTACCTGCATCAGCTGCAAGTAGTCAATCATGATCATTGATAGGCCGCCATGTTCACGGGCAATACGGCGAGCACGGGAACGCACTTCGGTTGGTGTTAGACCTGAGCTGTCATCAATGTACATCTTGCCTTGTTCAAGCATTATCCCCATCGTCGAGGAGACTCGCGCCCAATCTTCATCATCTAGCTGACCGGTACGGATATTGGTCTGATTAATACGACCTAACGATGCCAGCATCCTCATCATAATCTGCTCAGAAGGCATCTCTAATGAGAAAATAAGCACTGGCTTATCTTCATTTAGGGCAGCGTATTCACACAGGTTCATGGCAAAGGTGGTTTTTCCCATAGACGGCCTTGCTGCCACAATGATTAAGTCTGACGGTTGTAAGCCAGCGGTCATCTTATCAAGATCGTTATAACCACTAGATACCCCAGTAACACCGTTGTGTGGGTTGTTGTAGAGCTTTTCAATTCTGTCTACGGTTTTGTCCAGAATAGACTTAATGTTTTCTGGACCTTCTTTATCGTTCCCGCGAGATTCGGCAATTTTAAATACTTTAGACTCGGCTAAGTCTAACAACTGTGCAGAGTCCCTGCCCTCTGGGTTGAAGCCAGCATCAGCAATTTCATTGGCGACTTTGATCATATCGCGCACCACAGCACGTTCACGGACGATATCAGCGTACGATATAATATTAGAGGCACTAGGTGTGTTTTTAGCAATTTCTGCCAGGTAAGCAAAGCCACCCGCATCCTCTAATTGTTGGTTTAGCTCCAAAGATTCAGACACGGTGATCAAATCAAGTGGCTGGCCACCTTCAACCAAGGTTGCCATAGCGTCAAAGATCATTTGGTGGGCACGAGAATAAAAATCCTCTTTGGTCACCGCCTCGGACACCCTATCCCAAGCTTCCGCATCTAACATCAAGCCACCAAGTACAGACTGTTCCGCTTCAATAGAATGAGGCGGAACCTTAAGTTGGCTAACTTGTTTATCTATCTTTTGGTGATTGCGATTTTGTGCCATTAAAACTCTCTTTATCAAGCAAGGAAGCCATTATTGATCGGGCTTAGTCATTTACACAGGTTTATCATAACAAAAGTGTTAGGCAAATTAATATCCGCTTGTCTGCTTTATTAATAATACTATTGCCTAACTGACTAAAACCCTAATGACCTTGAAAGATTTTACTGGTTTATTTTAATGTGCGATTGAATAAAGCCACTGCTTCACTATACATCTGTAGCGCTAAAGCAGGATCATATCTCGCGTCATTATCACGCATAAAAGCATGTTCAGCGTTGACCTCAAGCCACACATGATTTACCCCAGCATCACGCAAGTGACGATAGATTTGTTCACGACCTGATGCATCAACATGGGGATCTTGCTTGCCCCACACCATTACAAGTTCCGCGCTGATTTCATGGCTTCTCGCTAAAGACTGCTGCTCGGAAGGTGCCGGTAACGTTCCACTGTGGATGTCGGTCGCGTATAGACAGAATGCGGCCTTTACCTGAGGTTGCAATGCCGCTCTAAAGGCTAAATGGCCACCAATACAGACACCTATCACCCCTACCTTGTCTGTGGTGTAATCTTGCAGACTCAGCCACTGAATCAATGCTTCATTATCTGAATCATACTGGGTTAAAGGTTTGCTATGCTTGTCATTATTGCCTTTGTTTTTGCCTATATCGTCATAGCCCAAGACGGTACCTATTGGATTAAACTCATGAAAAACCTCGGGTACAATCACGCAAAATCCATGCCCTGCTAGAATTGCTGCCGCCCTTGATATTGGATCGGTATGCTGAAATATTTCCGAGTAAAAAATAATTGGAGCAAACGCCCCTTCAGACTTGGGCCTGTAAATATAATTCCGCATTGACCCTGTAGGCGTCTCAATATCCACGATATGCTGTTTGATTTGCACTTAATTCATCCTTAAAAAGTCACTTAAAACATTAATATAAACAATTATAAAGGCATATTCGGTAAAAATTTGATTTAAAAAACAACTTTAGTAACAATAGTACCGCTATGGAAAATATAATTTATACAATAAGGAATTCTCATGCTTAAAAAAAGTCTCGCTCTCAGTATCGCTCTGGCATTATCTGCGTGCTCACCGCAAACCCCAGAAACACAACAGATACATGCTGAGCAAGCACACAGTGGCAATCCGCTATTGAGTAAAAGCCCACTACAGTATCAAGCTCCGCAGTTTGATATTATTGAAGAGTCCCATTTCAAAGAAGCAATCGAAGCCGGGATAAGCCAAAACCTAAAAGAAATAGCAACTATTGCTAATAATCCTCAAGCTGCCACATTTGCTAATACCATCGAAGCAATGGAAGCATCTGGTGAATTACTTGAACGTGCCACCAATGTTTTTTATAACCTAACCAGCTCGATGAGTACCGAAGGGATCCGTGCTCTGCAGGCTGAACTTGCCCCTAAAATGTCAGCGTTTAATGATGACATCTACCTAAATAAAAAACTTTTCGATCGTGTTGATAGCCTTTTAAAGCAAATTAACGACTTAAACTTAACCTCAGAGCAGGCACGTCTACTTGAAATCACCCATCAAAGCTTTGTTCGAGCTGGCGCTCAATTAACTGATGAACAAAAGCAAGTAGTGAGAGACTTAAACAAACAAATTGCCGAATTACAAAATGACTTCAGCCAAAAGTTATTGGGTATTTTAAATGAAGAAGTCGTTGTTGTAGCTGATGCAGCTGCACTAGATGGTTTAAGTAGTGGGGAAATAGCAGCAGCAAGGGAGCTTGCCGAAGATACAGGCCACGCTGGTAAATATGCGATTAAACTAAGCAATACTACCCGTCATCCAATGTTAACCAAGCTAAACAACCGCAACACTCGTGAGCAATTATGGACAGCTTCAGCCTATCGAGGCACGACTGGTAAATATAAAACCACAGACATCATTCCTAAATTAACCACATTGCGAGCTCAAAAGGCCGAATTACTCGGTTATAACAACTGGGCGGAATATCGCTTACAAGCAGCTTCGGCGAAAAAACCAGAAGCAGTACTGGAGATGTTTGCGTCAATGGTGCCTGCAGTCGTAAACAATACTAAAAAGGAATTAACGGCAATTCAAAATAGCATTGAGGCATCTGGCCAAAGCTTTACGGCTCAACCTTGGGACTGGGAATATTATGCAGCCAAAGTTAAGCAACAAAAGTATGCTTTTGATGAAGCTGAGCTACAACAATACTTTGAATTTAAGAGCGTGTTAGAAAATGGCGTGTTCTTCACTATGGAAAAACTGTTTGGTATTACTTTCAAAGCTCGCACGGATTTACCGGTTTACCAACCTGATGTGTTGGCTTATGAAGTATTTGACCAAGATGGACAATCTATCGCACTATTTTATGGTGATTATTTTGCTCGAGAAGGCAAGCGTGGCGGTGCTTGGATGAGTGCATTCGTTCGTCAAAGCGCGATGAAAGGTACCAAGCCTGTTATTGTTAACGTATTAAATATCCCCAAAGCAGCCGCCGGCCAACCTCAGCTTGTAAGCCTAGATAACGTTGGTACTATGTTCCATGAAATGGGGCACGCTTTACACGGTATGTTTTCCGATGTTTACTACCCTTCGTTAGCGGGAACAGCAGTCGCCCGAGACGTCGTTGAATTCCCTTCTACGGTTCAAGAAGACTGGGCTCTTAATCCCATGATTTTAGCTAATTACGCCAAACATCATGAAACGGGTGAGGTGATCCCTCAAGAGCTATTAAACAAAGCATTAGAAGCCAATAAATTTAACCAAGGCTTTGATACTTTAGAGTATATGTCGGCAGCGATGCTGGATCAGCAATGGCATGCCTTTGGCGCAGAAATGAAAGTCGAAGACCTACAAGTTGCAAAATTTGAATCTGCAGCATTGAAATTACACGGAGTTGATGTAGACGTTGTTCCTCCCCGTTATAAATCGGCTTATTTCTCTCACACCTTCGCTGGGGGTTATTCTGCCAGTTATTACGCCTACCTTTGGTCTGAAGTATTCGCTGCCGATGCCTTTAAGCATATGCAAAATAATGGCGGCTTAACACGTGAGAATGGCGACCGCTTCCGAAAACATATCCTCAGTGTAGGTAACACTATTGATATGTTGGAAACCTATAAAAACTTCCGTGGCCAAGAGCCAACAACTCAAGCGCTATTAGAGCGTAGAGGTATTAAATAAGCGCATTGCTAAAGTGAAACAAAAATGCCCGTATCTTCAGATACGGGCATTTTATTTAACACTTAGAATTCAGGTAATCGCTTAGCAATTTCAAGTCCGCTTGAGCATTCGATAAAATCGCTTCAATCCAAATGGGGTGTTGCTCTTGCCACTGTTCACGTTCACCATGTTGAAGATTTTCAGCCAGCATATGTAAACGCAATAAACCAACCGATCCTGCAGCACCTTTAAACTTATGGGCCTCTTCACATAAGGCTTTCTTTTCTTGGGCTTTATAGTGGCTTTCTAATTTTGCTATGTACTCTGGCATTAGGCCTTCAAACAACACAACACTTTTCAACAAAGTCGCTGCGCCTATCGCCGTAATATATTGTTCCAGAGTATGTAGATCTAAAATTTCATTGAGAGGTTCTTGATTCATTATTATTATCTCCGGCAAAAATGTTAAGTTGATCACTTTTAAGGTCAATATCTTATCTATTGTGCTAAAAGACAAGCAGTTAAAGTCGTTCCCAGCGAATTAACACCAGAAACAAAACAACTCCTTAACAATTGTTTAAAAAAGATCACCGTTCACCTTCAACCAGCCATTTTGTACAATATTTCAACAGCAAATATTAAGCAACCCTCTACAACTCGTTCTATATAAGAATAATTAGTCACAAATAACGAGATTAAATTCACAGTGGGACATTGTGAAATCCTGTAATTAAAATACAGCAACAGCTCTGACCACAACTAAAAAGTAGACAAAACCAACCATAAACAGGGGCTTGCCTGGGGCTTAAGTCGATATTTTTACAATATAAATCACCATCTTTAGTAAGATTATTACAAAATTTCATATCAATTCAGCATTGATTTTTATGCTTATAATGAGTACCTTGTTATCCTAATGTGAATAGATATTACATAATTGTAATGAATTCCTATTTCTATGGATAGTAACAGTAGGAGGTTTAGGCATGGGCTTAAATCATTCCAGATTTGAGAAAGAGAATTGTGGTTTCGGCTTAATTGCCCAAATGGATGGCGAAGCCAGCCATAAAATTGTTAAAACAGCCATTCACGCCCTTGATAGGATGAAGCACAGGGGAGGTATTTCTTCAGATGGCAAAACTGGAGATGGTTGTGGCTTACTTCTTACCCAACCAGAAAAGCTGTTTCGCGATGAAGCTGAACGCTTAGGCTGGAATCTAGCCAAAAAGTATGCCGTGGGTATGGTGTTTCTTGCCCAAGACCCCGTATTAGCTCAGCAACAGCGACGAGTGTTTGAGCAGGAATTAGAAAAAGAAAATTTACCCATTGTCGGTTGGCGTGAAGTGCCTATCGATCCCAGTGTGCTTGGAAAAATTGCTGCCCAATCTTTGCCTCAAATAGAACAGGTGTTTGTTAATGCCCCTGCTGGTTGGCTTAATAGAGATCTTGAGCGTCGACTTTATATGGCTCGTAGGCGAATCGAAAAACAGATTGGCCAATCTGATGATTTTTATATTGCTTCATTATCAGGGCAAATGGTTATTTATAAAGGCTTGACGCTACCGGCAGATTTACCCCTGTTCTTTAAGGATTTGGGTGATGAGCGCATGCAAAGCTCCATTTGTTTATTCCATCAGCGCTTTTCTACCAACACCCAGCCTAAGTGGCGGTTGGCTCAGCCTTTCCGCTATTTAGCTCATAATGGTGAAATTAATACCATTAGCGCCAATCGTCAGTGGGCTAAGGCTAGGGGTTATAAGTTGGCCTCACCGCTGCTACCAGATTTACAAGATGCCGCGCCATTTGTAAACCAAAGTGGCTCAGACTCTTCTTCACTGGATAACATGCTAGAAGTCCTGTTAGTAGGAGGCATGGATTTATACCGTGCTATGCGTCTGCTTATTCCACCAGCATGGCAAAACCACCCAGAAATGGACGAAGAGCTAAAAGCCTTCTACGAATTTAACTCGATGCATATGGAGCCTTGGGATGGTCCTGCTGGGATCGTATTTACCAACGGCCGCCATGTGGCTTGTACCGTTGACCGTAACGGCTTGCGCCCATCCCGTTATGTGATCACTAAAGACCGTATTCTCACCCTAGCCTCAGAAGTGGGTATTTGGGATTACTACGACGATTCGGTGCTTTCAAAAGGCCGAGTTGGCCCAGGTGAGTTGTTAGTATTAGACACGGCAACGGGTAAATTACTGCCATCGGGTGAAATTGATAACGAATTAAAAGCACGTCACCCTTATAAAGAATGGCTAGAAAAGAACAGCTTAAAGTTAACCAATGCCTCAGCCCTCGCTGCCAAAGAATTAGGCATTTGTGAATTTGACCAAGCAAGCTTAGATAGGTACCAAAAACAATTTAATTGTTCTCGCGAAGAACTCGAACAGATTTTATGGGTTCTAGCGAGCAAAGGCGAAGAAGCGATTGGCTCTATGGGTGATGATACGCCAATGGCTGTTCTGTCCCATAAACAGCGCAGTATTTATGACTACTTCCGCCAAATGTTTGCCCAGGTGACCAACCCACCGATCGATCCTTTACGAGAACAGCATGTGATGTCATTGGCGACTTGCGTGGGTCGAGAGCACAATGTATTAGTTGAAACTACAGGGCAGGCGCATCGCGTTGTATTTGAATCCCCAATTCTACTTTACAGTGACTTTAAACAATTATTGTCGCTCAATGATGCTTATTACCGTGCCAACAAAATTGACCTTAACTATGCCCCTAGTGAAGGGCTAGAAAAAGCGATTAAGCGCATTTGCAACGAAGCTGAGCGGCTAGTCCGCTCCGGTACTGCTTTAGTTATATTAACCGATCGTGCCGTGTCTAAAGATACATTAGCGGTCCCTGCAGCTATGGCAACTGGTGCTGTGCAACAGCGCCTGATCGAACAAAGTCTTCGCTGCGATTCGAACATTATTGTTGAGACCGCATCGGCAAGGGATCCCCATCACTTTGCAGTATTAATTGGTTTTGGTGCAACCGCAGTATACCCATACCTAGCATTAGAAAGCATTGGTGCTTTGGCCACTCAAAAAGGTTCCGATCAAAGCTTTGTACAACTGATGCTGAACTACCGTAAAGGTATTGATAAGGGTCTGCGTAAAATCATGTCTAAGATGGGCATTAGCTGTATTGCTAGCTACCGTTCATCGATGTTATTTGAAGCCATTGGTCTCAGTGAAGAAGTGGTCGAATTGTGTTTTAAAGGGGTGACTAGCCGTATTAGTGGTGCCAGCTTTGAGGCATTAGAACAAGACTTAGTGTCACTACACCGCTCGGCTCATCGTGCCCACGTTAAGCTGGCCCATGGTGGTTTACTGAAATACGTAGAAGGTGGTGAATACCACAGCTACAACCCAGATGTGATCACCAACTTACAACTGGCATTAAATAACAAAGACCGTAACGCCTTTAATACCTTTAATCAGTTAGTCGATGAGCGTTCTCCTGCGACCCTTAGGGATTTATTAGCGCTGCAATATGCAGATAGCCCACTTGCCCTAGATAAAGTGGAAGCAGCAAACGCGTTATACCCAAGATTTGATACTGCAGCGATGAGTATCGGAGCACTAAGCCCTGAGGCCCATGAAGCCTTAGCCGTGGCTATGAATACTCTTGGAGGTCGCTCTAACTCAGGTGAAGGTGGTGAAGATCCACGCCGTTTCAATAGTTTAGCAAACTCTTCGATTAAGCAGATTGCTTCTGGTCGCTTTGGTGTAACAGCGCACTACCTTGTGAATGCCGATGTATTGCAAATTAAAGTCGCCCAAGGGGCTAAGCCTGGTGAAGGTGGTCAGCTACCGGGTCATAAGGTGAGTGTAGAGATTGCTGGTCTGCGTCACTCGCGTCCAGGTGTGACGTTAATTTCGCCACCACCACACCATGATATTTATTCGATTGAAGATTTAGCCCAGCTTATTTTCGATCTAAAACAAATTAACCCAACCGCATTGGTGTCAGTGAAACTGGTATCTGAGCCAGGCATTGGCACTATCGCCACCGGTGTGGCTAAAGCCTATGCCGACTTAATCACCGTGTCTGGTTATGATGGCGGTACGGCGGCCAGCCCATTAACTTCGGTTAAATATGCGGGCTCGCCATGGGAGCTAGGACTGGCAGAAGTTCATCAAGCACTGGTGGCTAACGGTCTACGCCATAAGGTTCGTTTACAAGTCGATGGTGGCCTGAAAACGGCTATGGATGTCATCAAAGGCGCCATTTTAGGGGCCGAAAGCTTTGGCTTTGGTACCGCACCAATGGTGGCCCTAGGTTGTAAATACCTGCGTATTTGTCACCTTAATAACTGTGCTACAGGTGTTGCCACCCAAAACCAAGAGCTGCGTGATAAGCATTATCACGGCATGCCAGAAAAAGTGATTAACTACTTCGAATTTATTGCCGAAGATGTTCGCCAGTATATGGCTAAGCTTGGTGTGAGCAAACTTGAAGACTTAGTTGGTCGTACTGATTTGTTAGCACAAGTCGAAGGCGTCACTAACAAACAGCTAGGTTTACAGCTAAGTGATATCCTTGATATGCCGGCAATTCCTGCAGGCAGTGCGGCGGTATGCACTGAAAACAACACTCCTGATGACAAAGGTCAGCTCAACCTCAATATGCTGGCTCAGGCTAAAGCCGCGATTGAAGCCAACCAAGATCAATCTTGGGACTTAAGTATTCGCAATACTGATCGTTCAGTTGGCGCGGCTATTTCTGGCTATATTGCCAAAACCCATGGCCGTGATGGTATGGCAAGCACCCTTGAATTCAACTTTAAAGGCACCGCAGGACAATCCCTAGGGGTTTGGAACGCTAAAGGCTTAAATATTAACGTTGAAGGTGATGCTAATGATTATGTAGGTAAAGGCATGAACGGTGGCCAAATTAGCATTCGTCCACCGAGTAATAGTACTTTTGCCTCCAACGAAGCCTCTATTATTGGTAACACCTGTTTATATGGTGCTACTGGCGGTAAATTATTTGCCGCAGGTCGCGCCGGTGAACGCTTTGGGGTTCGTAACTCTGGTGCGATTGCCGTGGTTGAAGGTGTCGGCGATAACGGTTGTGAATACATGACCGGAGGTATTGTGTTAGTCCTTGGTAAAACTGGCGTTAACTTTGGTGCGGGTATGACCGGTGGCTTTGCCTACGTATTTGACCGTTATAAGCGCTTTAGTCGTCGCTTAAATACCGAAATGGTCGAAGCCCTTCCGGTTGATTCAAATATTCAAATTCAGCACCTAAAAGGCTTGATTGAAGAACATGTGAAAGCCACAGGTTCCGAGCATGCCCAGCAAATATTGGCTGATTTTGAAAACTGGTTACCACGATTTGTGTTAGTTAAGCCTAAAAATATTGCCAGCCAAGATTTACTTAATCTTGAGCAATCTAATCAATTAAACGTTAAGGCTAGCTAGGAGGTCACATGAATAACGATTTTCAATTTATCGAAGTTGGTCGTGTGGACCCAACGAAAATTGCCAAGCAAACCCGTAAAACAGAGTTTGTAGAAATTTATCAAAGCTTCGAAGAAGCCCAGGTAAAACAACAATCTGATCGCTGTCTGGATTGTGGTAACCCATACTGTGAGTGGAAGTGTCCAGTTCATAACTACATACCAAACTGGTTGGAATTGGCCAAACAGGGCAAAATTTTTGAGGCAGCGGAACTGTCTCACCAAACCAACTCGCTACCTGAAATGTGTGGTCGAGTTTGCCCTCAAGACAGGCTTTGTGAAGGGGCTTGTACCCTAAACGATGAGTTTGGTGCTGTCACTATTGGTAACGTGGAAAAGTACATTACCGATACTGCGATTGCCATGGGCTGGAAGCCGGATCTTTCCAATGCACCTGTGCGTCACGAAAAAGTCGCCATTATTGGCGCCGGCCCTGCAGGACTTGCCTGTGCCGATGTATTAGCCCGTAATGGTATTAAAGCTACCGTCTATGACAAACAGCAACAAATTGGCGGCCTATTAACCTACGGTATTCCTTCGTTCAAGCTTGAAAAGGAAGTGATCGCTAAACGCCGCACCATCCTTGAAGGTATGGGTATTGAATTTAAACTCAATACTGAAATCGGCAAAGACATCGATTTTCAAACTCTAATTGATAGCCACGATGCCGTGTTCCTAGGCATGGGCACTTATAAAGCCATGCAAGCGGGTCTTGCTAACGAAGATGCCCAAGGTGTTTTGCAAGCCCTACCATACCTAATAGGCAACACCCACAATGTGATGGGCACGACCGATAGCGCCAACCCATTTGTGTCTTTAGCAGGGCAAAAAGTCGTAGTGCTAGGTGGTGGTGATACCGCCATGGACTGTGTCCGTACTGCGGTTCGTCAAGGTGCAACCGAAGTAACCTGTGCTTATCGTCGTGATGAAGCTAATATGCCAGGTTCTCGCCGTGAAGTGACCAATGCCCGTGAAGAAGGCGTTAACTTTAACTTTAACGTGCAGCCAGTAGGCATTGAAGTGGATGCCAGCGGCAAAGTGAGCGGCGTCAAGTTTGTTAAAACCGAATTGTCCGCCCCTGATGCTTCAGGCCGCCGTGCCGCAGTTGCCGTTAAGGGCAGCGAGCATGTACTCGAAGCCGATGCAGTTGTGATTGCGTTTGGTTTTCAACCTAGTCCAGCGCCATGGTTTGAGCAATACGGCATTGAGTTAGATAGTAAAGGCCGTGTCATTGCCCCGAGCAATGTTGATAAGGCCTACCAAACCAGCAATCCAAAAGTATTTGCTGGCGGTGATATGGTCCGCGGTTCTGATTTAGTGGTGACCGCCATTGATGAAGGCCGCAAGGCTGCGGTCGGTATTCTTAACTACCTAGACTAAACATACACTAGAACTTCCCCCTCTTAGCCCCTATGTAATAATGACTAGGGGCTTTTCTTTTGGTGTCTATCAAGGTTTTAGGTTAAACTTCGGCCGTTTCAAATCTAATTTAAAGGTCGTTTATGAAAATCGGTATTATCGGCGCCATGGAGCCAGAAGTTGTTTCATTAGTTGCAGCCCTAACAAACAAACAGCAGCAAACTATTGCTGGCGTAGAATTTTATAGCGGCCAAATTGATGGTGTAGAAGTGGTTATCACCCGCTCTGGTATTGGTAAAGTAGCAGCTACGGTGGCAACTACTCTACTGATCAGTCAGTACCAACCAAGCCATATTATCAACACTGGCTCTGCCGGTGGTTTTGTGGACACGCTTGACATTGGTGATGTGGTTATTTCCGATGAAGTACTGCACCACGACGTTGATGCGACCGCATTTGGCTATGTCATGGGGCAAGTACCGCAACAACCGGCCACTTTTAAGGCAGATCAGACTTTAATTAATGCCGCTCAGGTCGCCTTAGAACCTATGGACAATAAAGGCATTACCGGATTAATTGGTACGGGTGATAGCTTTATTGCCGATCCTAATCGCACCAAAGTTATGTTAGAGCATTTCCCTAATTTAGCAGCATGTGAGATGGAAGGCGCGGCCATTGCTCAGACAGCCCATCAATTCAATGTGCCTTTCGTTGTGATCCGCTCATTGTCCGATAATGCCAATAACGATTCGCCGGTAGATTTTGAAAGCTACATTAAATTAGCAGGAAAGCGTTCAGCCGAGTTAGTCATGGCGATGCTTAAATTGATTTAAAAGGATACCCTGTGATAGCCAGCTTATGTATTTGTACCCTGTTATGGTTTTCATTCTTAGCTCGCTTACCACAGCTTCCAGCGCCTTGGCAGGGGATCGACGCCCTTGCCTTCTGCATCAAAAAATACAGCAAACTCGCACTTGGTATAAGTCAGCTCATTGGACTTTTCATTCTGATAATGGGCTACCAATTTATCATCGATATAATGGCTTTTCCGTGGATGTTGGAGCTTTATATACTTGCCCTTGCCCTACAAAATGAAGACAAATTTAAGCTGCAATTCATCAGTAGCAGCTTTTTATTTTTAGTTTTTGGCAGTTCGGTACTTTTTAGTTGGCTGCTACTCAAACATATCAACCAACAAAAACAGCATGGCTGGTCACACACCCTTACTCAAATTATTGAATTTATACCTTTTGTTATCTGGTTCATTTTTGTTACCCCCAAAACAGCGATAAGAGAATTAATTCATTACCCCCACTGGCAACTTAATACCCCAAGAATTTTAGTAGAAACTGTTGCTCAGCAAGCACAAAAGCCCTACATTATGCAGAAAATAGTAATTTGGCTAGCGATAGTCACTTTAGCTTTGTTAATGACCTACTAGAATTACATATTGATGGATTGGATTTATTTTTTTGACCTTGTCGGAACCGCTGTCTTCGCCCTTACAGGGATCCTTGCTGCAGCACGCCACAATATGGATGTGTTTGGTGCCTTAGTTTTAGCAGCAGTAACCGCTGTCGGTGGAGGAACAGTACGAGATATCGCTTTAGGCGCAACACCGGTTTTTTGGATCACCGATCCCAATTACATCTATGTGGTAATGCTAACATTACTGCTTACGATGCTGTTTTGGAAAACCCCCACTAAAGCACCAAAGTCAGTTTTGCCTATCGCAGATGCTTGCGGCTTAGCTTTATTTTGCGTGATTGGCGCTGATAAGGCTTTATCTTTTGGTCATGACGGTATGATCGCTGTTATTATGGGGGTCATTACTGGCGTGGGTGGCGGGGTCATCAGAGATATCTTATGTCGCCAAGTTCCCATGGTGCTTCGCACTGAAATCTATGCTACTGCCGCGATCCTAGGTGGCATAGTATACACCCTTGGCATTGAGTTTAATTGGCATTATAGTGTTACAGCAGGCTTAGCCCTATTATCTGCATTAACTCTCAGGCTAGCTGCTCTATACTGGCATTTAAGTTTACCCATCTTTAGAGAGCAACAATTAAAGGATTAGCCATGTACGCATGCTTAAGTATTCTTATTCTGTTTTTTTCCAGCTTCAGTTTCGGTTTTGGATACGATTCTTTACCTAAAGAGCAGCAAATGGCACTGCAATATATGAGAGCTGTGACCGATAATGATTATCGTAAGCTTCTTAATTTTTATAATCGCGACAGTACCTTTGAAGATAGAACCGCCGGCAAAAGCTACACTGGTGCAAGGGATATCTTAACCTTTCTAAAAAGAGCCCATGCCCACGTCCATGAATATGAATTTAATATCGAACAAATGTATAACTCTGGCTCACTGGTGATCATGATTGGCAACTATTACCTAAAAGGGCCAGGTAAACAATTTGGAAAACCCGGTAAAATCATCGAAGTTGCGATACCTGGTGTCACCACTTTAATCGTGGACGTTAATAATCACAGAATCAAAAAACACACTGACCTTCTCGATTATGCTGCCATGAAAGAACAACTTTCAATGCAATACTAGCTTTACATCCTTTTTCAAATAATAGGCATATCCTCCGCTTTTAATCTAAAGTTACCAAAGGGGGTAAAGCTATGAAGTTATTATTAATTTTAACACTATTAAGCACCATTACTGGTTGCGCTCGTGAACGCTATATTGTCGATACTAAAGGCAAGAACATGGAGAGCTATCAGCAAGATTTAGCTGAATGTAAATCCTATACTGAACAGATAGACACTAGCGCAGATGCGGCCAGTGATGCTGCTTCTGGAGCCGTTGTAGGCGCACTTATAGGGGCGATTGTTGGTGGTGAAAGAGGTGCTGTTCGAGGGGCTGGCGTTGGTGCGGTCAGCGGTGGCACTCGAGGCGCAGTAAAAGCAGAGCGAGAAAAAGATAAAGTCGTTAAAAATTGTTTACGCAATCGTGGTTACACAATTTTGAATTAAGCCCTTAGATACAAAAAAGGCGCCACCTTGATTAAAGGGTGCGCCTTTTTATTTAAATACAGTTACGCTAGGGTAATACGAGCAAACTTACGCTTACCCACTTGAATCACCAGTGGTTGTTCGCAAGCTGATAATGTTAATTTAGTATCTTCGACTTTCTCGCCATCAATCTTAACAGCACCCTGTTTGATCATACGCATACCTTCTGAGGTAGATTTAACCATATCGGCATCCTTTAAGATATTGGCTATTCCTAAGCCTTCCCCAGCGTCAAAGGTGAACTCTGGCATTTCATCAGGTACCTGGTTTTTAGCAAAACGAGCCACAAAGTTGGCTTCGGCTTGTGCTGCGGCGGCATCGTCATGGAAGCGAGCAATAATTTCTTTAGCTAGTGCAACTTTGATGTTACGTGGGTTTTCACCATTCGCCACTTGCTCTTTAAGACCTGCAATTTCTTCTAGCGGGCGGAAAGACAGCAGCTCGTAGTAGCTCCACATAAGGTCATCTGAAATACTCATCAACTTACCGAACATGCTATCTGGGGATTCACTGACACCGATGTAGTTGTTTTGTGATTTAGACATTTTCTTAACGCCGTCTAAACCAACGAGTAATGGCATCATCAGTACTGACTGTGGCTTTTGACCTGCACCTTTTTGCAGCTCACGGCCCATTAGCAGGTTAAACTTCTGATCCGTGCCACCTAGCTCTACATCAGACTCAAGGGCAACGGAGTCATACCCCTGCAACAGCGGGTATAAAAACTCATGAATGGCAATTGGCGTATTACCAGCGAAACGCTTTTTAAAATCATCACGTTCTAGCATGCGAGCAACAGTTTGTTGTGCCGCAAGCTTAATCAAGCCCGTCGCGCCAAGCTCATCTAACCAACTTGAGTTAAATTCGATTCGTGTTTTGGCAGGATCTAAAATTTTAAAAACCTGCTCTTTGTAGGTTTCAGCATTGGCAAGAACATCTTCACGAGTCAGCGGTGGACGGGTAGCATTTTTACCCGTTGGGTCACCTACCATGGCGGTAAAATCACCAATGAGAAAAATCACTTCATGGCCCAGTTGCTGAAATTGACGTAATTTATTTAAAATTACTGTGTGACCCAAATGAATGTCAGGAGCAGTAGGATCGGCGCCCAGTTTAATACGTAATGGACGACCTTCTTTCAGTTTATCCTTAAGCTCTTGTTCTACAAGAATTTCCTCTGTTCCACGGGCAATTTCTGCGTAAATAGCTTGTATATCAGACATTATATTGAGTGCTCCAGACACCTTTAGATGAGTCACAAAAAATGAAATTTTTCAAAAACGGCTATGTTACTTGTTAGCCAGCCTAATTGAAAGAGTGTAAACTACCACAGTTTTTATTTGTAGAGTGATTTAAATTTTAAATAATGCGCAAGTTCGTCACCTTTTTCTCATTACTGCCAGCTAAGCATAAAGTTTCTATTCTGGTGATCATTTTTGCTGTTTTGGCTATGTTACAAACGGCATACCAAGACCGCCGTGCAACTCAGAACTTAGTTGAGCAACTAAAGCTTGGGGAACGCCATCAACTTGTCATTCCGCAAGATCATAGCCAAACTGATCCTCTAGAACAACAACAGCAATCCCCTCAGTTTAAATCCAACAATTACCGTGTGGAGGAAGGCGACTCCTTAGCACGCTTATTTGACCGCGCAGGCTTAACACCTCAAGACTTATATCGCGTCAGCCGTCTCACACAAGCGGGCAAAAAACTGACCAAAATTCTTCCAGGTCAAACCATTGAAATCACCCTTGACGATAAAAGTCAATTTCACTCTTTGACCTACCAATATGACAAAATTAACAGTCTGCACGTTGGCTTTAAAAACAGTAAACTGAGCGAGTGGACCACCACCAAAGAGATTGAAATCAGACGCAAGTTTGCCCAAGCAAGCATTTCATCTAATTTTTGGAATGCAGCTACCGATGCGGGCTTAAGTCCAAATCAAATCATGAAATTAGCAGGGATTTTTGGCTGGGATATCGATTTTGCGTTAGATATTCGTTCAGGGGATAAGTTCTTTGTATTGTTTGAACAAAAATATGTAGAAGGTGAGTATCTGGAAAATGGCAATATTCTAGCGGCCGAATTTATTAACCAAGACGAGACCTTTACTGCTATTCATTATAAAGATGGCGAATACTATAACAAAGAAGGGCGATCCATGCGAAAAGCCTTCTTAAGAGCCCCGGTAGACTTTACTCGTGTAAGCTCTAATTTTAATCCTCGCCGCTTACATCCTGTTACTGGTAGAGTTCGCGCTCATAATGGTGTCGATTATGCCGCTCCTATTGGTACCCCGGTATATGCTGCCGGCGCTGGCAGAGTGACCCAGGCAGGTTACTCTAAATACAATGGCAATTATATTTTTATTAAACATCCAAATAATTATATTACTAAGTATCTCCATCTCAATAAACGTAAAGTGCGTAAAGGTAAAAGTGTAAAACAAGGCGACATCATTGGCACTGTCGGTCGAACTGGACGCGTCACTGGCGCTCACCTACACTATGAGTTTATTGTTAATGGCGTCCACCGCAACCCAAGAACAGTAAAAATGCCGAAACCAAAGCCTATTAATGCTTCAGAAAAAGCAAACTTTACTACCATTGCAAATGAGTTGATGGCTCAGATAAATACGAAGAAAACGTTCTAAAAGAACACAAATAAGAAGGGATTACATGAAGCCTCGTTTTATTGGATTAATGTCGGGAACATCAATGGACGGTGTCGATGTTGCTTTGGTTGAGTTTGATAATGACATACCAAAGCTTATTGGCTGCCACAGCCACCCAATAACTGAACCTTTGTTATCTCATCTGCATCAATTAGCAGACCCAAGTTTTGATAGCATCAACCAACTTGGTAGAATGGATCGCGCGGTGGGTCAACTATTCGCAGAGGCCACGAATACTCTGCTAGCTGAGCTAGGGATTGCTGCTAACAGCATTACCGCCATTGGCAGCCACGGCCAAACAGTTCGCCACTTCCCAGAAGGAAAACAAGGGTTTAGCATACAAATTGGTGATCCAAACACCATTGCTGTCAATACTGGTATCGATGTGGTACATGATTTTCGCTCCAAAGATATTGCCCTAGGTGGTCAGGGGGCACCATTAGTGCCCGCTTTTCATCATATTCTTACCTCACCAAAGTGCGAAGATGACGTTAATGTCATATTGAATATTGGTGGTATCGCCAACATTAGCTATTTAACCAAAGATCAAATTATTGGTTTCGATACTGGCCCAGGCAATGCCTTAATGGATGCTTGGTGTCGCCGTACCTTGAAAAAACCCTATGATGAAAATGGGGCGCTAGCTGCTCGAGGTAAAGTATTACCAGCTCTACTGGATAAATTAAAACAGCATCCTTATTTTGCTATGCCTTACCCCAAGAGCACCGGTCGTGAATTGTTTAACCTTGCCTGGCTGGAGCAACACTTAGAACACTTTGCTAATGAACCACCTGAAAATATTCAAGCGACCTTATGTCAACTTACCGCTGATACCATTAGCGATGCCATTAGCTGGCTTAGCCCAAAGGGTAATCTCTATGTATGTGGTGGCGGCGCACTTAATCCAGTGCTAATTGATGCGATTGCTAAGGACTTACCCGATTACAAGGTACAAAGTTCAAGTGCTCTTGGCGTAGACCCACAATGGATGGAAGCGATGGCCTTTGCATGGTTTGCTAAATGCCATATAGAAAGACAACCCGGTAATGTTGTCCAAGTAACCGGCGCTTCAAGACCGGCAGTACTTGGAAGTTTTACCCCCCATAGTTAATTTAAGACTTAACCGCCCGCAAAAATGCGGGCGTTTATTAATGTTTAGCTTTACCTGCTTCAAGAATTGGCATGCCCGCTTCGGTTGGAATATAAATCCGCTCACCATTACCGTCTTGTAAACCTTTGATCCAAACATACCTTAAATAAGCTTCATTATTTTTAAGAGACTCACCAATAATCAAATTTGCTTGAGCTGCGGCTTTCGCCCTTTCAATATCAGCCAGCCCCTCAGCTTTCGCTCTTACAATCATTGCTTGGCCTTCGGCTTCAGCTAAGGTCACCTTAGCTTTCGCTTGCATTAATGCTGCTTGCTCTTTCGCTTTCGCCTCTTCGATTACAATCTGCTTACTCCATTCCGCCTCCTTTAAAGCGGCAATGCCATCGAGTTCAAGTTTATAGACCTTGTATTTGGGCCACGCCCATAGGGAAAGCAAAATAAGTATAATCACCACCACGGTCATTACCGCCAAACCGCCTATGGCTGTAGCTTCATTTTTTCTCATCGTTATCGTCCCTATTTTTATGTTTTAGGTCCCAAAGTAAAACTTTTTACTTGCCCGCTTATCAGCAGACAGGTGCCCAATAATAACTAGCAAGCATTGGCCTGAATAACACGGACGCCAGAGGTGGCCCATCTCCCTAGCACGTCACCAATGAAAAAACCTGCACAACCTAGCCTAGGCAAACGGCTGCAAAAATATCCATGCTGCGTTTTTAAACGTAAAAGGCATCCCTTATCTTCTTTAAATAAGGATTACCCTTTAAAATCAATCCATTATTACTTAAACCATTTGCTAAAATAGCTTTCTAGCCATGTTGGTTTACCCATCAAAAACTGCATGGTACTGACAACAAACACAAGGCTAATAACGCCTCCACACAAATTAAAAACTAACGCCAATATTTCCATGACATTTTTCCTGTTGCTTCTAACCAATAAGCCCATAACTAATATTTAACATATCTCTGTGACACCCAAAAGTCTATTACTGAACACAAAGCATGCACATAATGACTGTCGCTTGGGACTTATTATTTTTTTCCTCATATAAAACACGTACTCATCGGACTAGCAATATTTTTATCAGTGCAGTAGCTTAGGTGTGATTGTACCGAATTGGTGCAATCATATTTGTATAATAATAAGGAAGATAAGCTATGCAAATGTACCACCGCGAGCACGGTAAGGAACAACCTTACTGGCCATTCGGCCCTTTCAAGGTCCGATTACCTTTTATTCATTACCGCTGGGAAAACGCCGACATGATCCAAGGTTTGATCATGTTTGTTGTTGGTCTAGCGATGATCCCCTTATTAGAAAAGTTCTTGGGTATGCCTTACGAAGCGGCACTCGCTTTTACTTTTGTCGCAGGGATTTTATATGTATTACCAGTGTTACTAGGCGTCCCTTTGGTGCCTGGTTGGATTACTCCAGCAATTCCAATTGTACTGTTATTTTTAAAAGGTTTTGAACCTGGACCAGAAGCGATTCAAGCCCTATTTGCCCTGCAATTAGAAGTGGCCATCATCTTTTTAATCCTTGGGGCAACAGGCTGGGGCGCTAAACTGGTCGAGATTTTTCCTAACTCATTAAAGTCTGGAATTATTATTGGTGCGGGTATTGCTGCGCTAATGGGTGAATTTAAAGTGGGCGGAAGAGTGGATGCCACGCCATATTCATTAATCATTGGCGCTGTCATTTCAGCCTATGTATTATTTTCACTATCATTTAAATCTATCTTGCCGAACAACTGGTTTGCGAAACAAGTAGCCAAATTTGGTTTAGTTACCGGTATGATGATTGCTATGATAGTAGGCTGGGCTGTCGGTGAATATCCTTTACCAGAAGTGCAATGGGGTATTACCCAGCCAGATTTTGGGCTTATGTTCCAATACCTAACCTTTAGTGTTGGGTTCCCTGGATGGGAAGTATTCTTGCTGGCGATCCCAACGGCAATCATCGCTTATGTCATTGCCTTTGGTGATATTATTGTTGGCAACAGCTTGATTGAGCGTGCTAGTGAAGTTCGTGGTGATGAACATATTGAAAACAACATTAGCCGTGTTCATTTAGTCACAGCCATTAGAAATGGCATACATGCTTTCTTTGCTCCTTGGCCTGGTCTAGCTGGTCCCCTTTGGACAGCTGCTCATGCTACCGTAATTGAGCGTTACAATATGGGCAAAAAAGCGATGGAATCGGTCTACTCTGGTGGTGGTGCTTTTTGGTTCAGTGCGCTAGTGGCCTTATTTATTTTACCTTTAGTGACATTCTTTAAGCCGGTATTGCCTATCGCTCTGTCCCTAACTTTAATTCTAACCGGCTATATCTGCATTATGGTCGGCATGGAAAAGCTCACTAACCCTAATGAGCGCGGCGTTGCAGGTATCGTTGCCGTTACTCTTGCTCTACCTGATCCTAAATCAATCATTTATGCTTTTGCTGTTGGCATTGCATTGTACGCTCTTGTTGAAAGACCTAAGCTGTTCGGTCGTGTGAAACAAGACAAGTAATCAAAGGGGCTCCCAATGGAGCCCCTTTTGCTAAGTGAAAATGATTACTGATGCTGCTTTTCTGATGCCGTTGCAATACGGTAAATAAAGCGGCCGTAGAAGAAAATGCTTACCGCTGAAATCATCCCAATCAGTGCAATAATATACCAAGCATCACCAATATTATGTTTAGCATAAAGCTCCTGGGTTAGCTCCAGCTCAGGTCGGCCTGTAAAGGCAACCAAAGACTTAAAGCCTTCACCGTAAGGAATCGCCGCCACTTTTTCAGCCGCCATACCTAACTCTTCTAACATTTTACGGGCAAAGTTTTCCTTCGAAGCATAAATGTCATATAGCCGCGGGCCCCAGTAACCTTCTAAGCCCCAACCAATGCCCTGTGGTAGCATAACAAAACCTAAGTACATGGCTTTTTTATCTTTAGGGGCAATGTTACCCATAAACTCGTTCTTTTTCGGGCTTAGCATCATTTCACCGAATGAAAACAAGGCTATGGCAATCACAATAGTCCAAGCATAGGTAAAGCTCCCAATCATAAAAATGGCAGCAATAGATAGCACACAGCCAATCAGCATGGCTTGCATAATCCGCATTTTAGCGGTCATCGCTGCCACCAAGAAACAGCCAACCATAATCATGCCCGCATTCAGGTTTAGCATGCCCTCTGGCATGACTTTGGTGCCTGAGTTATCAAGCCCTAGCCAGAACTGGAAGAAACCATTTTGAGTGCCTTCAGCGCCAAATAAGCTGGTCACAATCACTGTCGTATCGACCCACTCTTTAATGTGTAATGGCAGTACATCAAACAGCGCATTGTATAAGAACCAGAACCCCGCAAACACAAAGGTATAACCTAAAATAATGGGTTTTCTTAGTTCAGTCAGGGCTGATTTCCATAGAGGTTCTTGGTTAATTTCACCCGATTTTACTTTAGCTTTACGAGCTAAACGCTCTTCAATGCCCGGCTCTTTATAGGCAAATATCAGCACTAGGTTTAGGGCGATAATGGCGGCACAAGCGTAAAACACGTTATCCCAAGATAGCTGGCGCATGTGCACCGCTAACAGCGGACCTAAAAAGCCACCAATGTTGACGACTTGGTAGAAAATACCCCACGCCATAGAAGTATTATTACGATTGGTTGACAGTACCAAGGTGCCTTGAATACCCGGCTTGAATATACCGGTACCGGCCGCTAGGAAAACCGCGCCCCACAGGAAGCCCCAAAAACTTGGGAACCAAGCCATCAGCAAATAACCGACAATCTTGATGAGAGTAGAAGCAAAGATGGTTTCTTTGTAACCCACTCTATCGGAAATACCTCCGGTGAACAGTGGGATGAAGGTTTGCAGTAACGCCCATACCGACAGAATAATACCGTAGTCGGTCATGGTAATACCTAGACCACCCTCGGATTGCGGCGCACTGGCGTACAATACTGCTGAGCTTTTCACGCCGTAGTAGGCCAGGCGCTCAATAAGCTCCATACCACCGACTAGCCAGAATACATAACTTAGGCTGCCAATGGCTGCCCACATCCCCAGCTGTTTGACTTCCCTTAAGTCATTTTGTGCATCTCCCGATGACATATTTCACCTCTTATAGGTCGAGTGATTTTATAATCTGCTGAGTGTAACAGGATCTATGTCACAAAAAAGCACAATGTATACAATTTACCACTAAAGGGCGTAGAAAGGCGAAAGGTCGAATGGTCGAATGGTCGAATGGTCGAATGGTCGAATGGTCGAATGGTCGAATGGTCGAAAGAATAAATAATTTTAGTGAATTAAAACCAGATCTTTCTCTACATTAAAGAAAACTTAAATATGCTTACCTGCAAGCTCTGCGAAATAAGTTCAAGGCAGCACAAAAGTTTCAGGAACACTTTTGAATAGCTTTAGCTAGCCCGAAGGGTTAAATACAGGGAAGTATTTAATAACCCCCTTAAGCCCTGGGAGTTTAGCTTGCCTAAATGACTAGGGTTAAGTGGCGCAGCGAACGCAGAAATTATGATGCAGGCGTAGCAGTGCAGTGAATTAATGACTGGCACAAAAAAGGGTTAACAGCTTAGCTGTTAACCCTTTTCATAGAGCGAAGCTCTATACTGAAAATGATGCACCACACCCACAGGTGCTAGTCGCGTTAGGATTATCAATAAAGAAACGCGAGCCTTCTAGTCCAGAGGTATAATCAACCGTACCGCCCACTAGGTAACCTAGCGACATAGGATCAACCACCATAGCGACACCGTCTTTATTTAGCACCATGTCGCCATCATTAACTTTTTCATCGAAGGTAAAACCGTAAGAAAATCCTGAACAACCACCACCCGTTACATAAACTCGCAGCTTTAGTTCATCATTACCTTCCTCTTCAAGCAAGGTGCGAATCTTAGTGGCAGCCACTTCGCTCATGTTTAATGGAAATTCTTGTGTGTCTTGTTCGCTCATAATCTTACTCACTCTCATTAATATGCGAATTATCCTTTACCCGACTATTTAGGTCAAGTATTTAGCGCACACTACTACTGGCTAACGTAGATATCAGTAAAATTAAACTCTGACTCTGCTTGCTGTGCTTTAGACCATCGGGTTGCAGGCACTCTAATTTTGATAGACAATCTTTCTGGCTTGAACCCTTTTGGAAGGGTGATCAAGCCTTCTACGAGCTGAAAGTATTTAAAACCAAAACTGCTATTGAAATCTTGATTCAAATGCTTGATTAAATCCAGCTTCTTTGGCTTACCATCTAAAGTGCCACTGATCGCCCCAGAAATAACCCCCTTAACTACCGATTTACGTTTTTTGAGTTGCGCTAAAGCAAAGGAAAGTAAATAACGATTTTCTAATGAGCCCTGGGTTAATTCAGCAGATTCGATATAAACCCCATCGGCGGCACCTTCCGGAGCCATAACAGATTTGTAAAAGCTTAAGTTCTGCTGTTGCTGCTGCTGGGTTGCCCGTGCATTTGCTAGCTCTTTTTCTAATACTTTGACCGTTTGCTTTTCTACTTCTACGTTTAAATTAGCAGCAACCAAGGCATTAGCGTTATTCACTGCTAGATTAGTTTGTTTATCTAATTCACTGTTCAAGCTAGTGACTTTTTGACTTAGGCTATTGACCTGCATGAAATTAATGCCATAGCCTGAAACAAACATAAAAGTTAAAATAAAAAATTGCTTAGATAAGCTTGGGTTTAGGCCTTTGCGCCAGCGAGTAAAGTTTCTGATATAACGTTGCATTGTAAAAAGTCCATATTATGCATCAAAAAAGGTGTTCCAATTAGTGAAAAAACTCCAGAAAATAATGGCTAATAATAACGTTTCCATTCAAATGTGCTTTTTAGCACTAATATGTGGAATTGTCGCTAGCGGAGTAATTATTACTTTTAAAGTCCTCGTTGATCAGAGTCAGGAACTACTTCTCACCAACTCAGATGAGTTTACCTCTATCGACACTCAATGGCGAGTCTTGCTCCCTATTTTAGGCGCAACTTTAATTTTTTTGTTGATGAAGTTCAGTCCCCTTAGATATCGCCGGTTAGGTATTGCCTATGTCATTCATCGTATTAAGCATCACAATGGTATTTTTCCTAAGCTCAGTGCACCTGCTCAATTTTACCACGCTTTCATCGCTTTGCTTTGTGGCTTCTCTGTAGGCCGCGAGGGCCCTGCTATCCACCTAGGTGCGGCAACCGCCAGCGCAGTTACTTGGCCATTAAATCTGCCTCATAACGCAATCAGAATCGTTGCCGCCAGTGGTGCTGCTGCGGGAATTAGTGCCATTTTTAATACTCCACTGGCGGCAATTATCTTTGTGATAGAAGTCATTACCCGAGAATATCGGCTGCATTACGTGTTCCCTATTGTGATTGCGGCGATGTGTGGCACTTTAGCCAATTCAATGGTATTCGGTGACAGCAATGCGTTTACTGATTTTAGCTATCAAGTCATTCCTATAGAACAATATCCGCTGCTAATAATTTTTGGTTTAGTGCTAGGTGTTGTTGGTGCTAGTTTCAATCACTCATTGCTTTGGTTAACGAAAAAAAGCTTACAAATATCACTAGCTAGACGCCTAGCTAGCGCAGCGCTGGTTACTGCAGTAATTGGCATTATTGCTCCACAGGCACTGGGTACTGGAGAAAATCTACTCGAATATATTACTCAAGCCAACACCATTATCTGGTTTGCTATCATGGTATGTGCGGCCAAAATAATTGCGACAATTGCCGCCATCGGTCTCGGGATCCCGGGCGGATTGATTGGACCGCTATATGGTATTGGAGCTTTAGTTGGAGGCATTTTTGCTTGGACTGTCCATCAGTTCTCCCCCATTGAACCTTACATCGTTATGTATGCCTTAATTGGCATGGCGGCAATGATGGCTATTGGTTTGAGCGCTCCTTTAGCAGCGCTAGCGGCCTTAGTTGAATTAACTGGTCATGAAGAAATCATAAGCCCCGCACTCTTTGTGATTATTCCAGGATTCTTATTGTCATATCAGGTTCTTAAAGCTCGCTCTATTATGTATACGCAGCTAGACATTTGGGGATTAAGTTATCGCCAAAGCCCCACAGAAAAAGAACTGCAAAAACAAGCAGCGATGGCCATTATGAACACCATGCCTACAATAGACGCTGACCTTACAGAACAACAGCAATGTTACCGCCTAATTAAAGATGAAGATAATTTCCTGTTAATAAATCAACAAGGCGAGAGTCAATCCATTCCACGACTTAATATTAACTCGACCTTAGATAAAGTTTATAAGGCTACCCATAAGAACAATAAATGGGCAGTCTTGATTGAAGATAAGCAAGGCCCAGTAGGTATTATCTATAAAGACCAAATACAAGAGATCATCCGCAAACCACAGCTATAACTGTTACCGAAGATAACGGCAAATGGGTATAACACTAATAATGCTTTTTAACTGGGACTTTGCTAAAATTTGCCCTCAGCCATGCAGGGTAAATCCTGCAATGAAACGCAAATAATATTAGGATAAAGGCTGATGACCTCACTTAAAGGCTCCCACGTACTTTCTGTTAATCAACTTGATTTAGATACCCTTAAAGAAATCTTCCATGTTGCCAAACAAATGGAACCCTATGCCAAGCGCCAAAAGCGTACTAAGGTTCTTGAAGGTGCAATTTTAGCTAACCTATTTTTTGAGGCCAGTACCCGCACCCGAGTGAGTTTTGGTACCGCTTTTAACTTACTCGGCGGTAGCGTACGCGAAACCGTCGGTATGGCGACGTCATCACTCGCTAAGGGTGAATCGTTATTCGACACCGCCCGTATGTTTGCCAGTTACTCTGACGTAGTGGCAATGCGTCATCCCGATTCGGGGTCGGTGGCAGAATTTGCCACGGGTTCATCGGTGCCAGTAATTAACGGTGGGGATGGTGCTAACGAGCATCCAACCCAAGCGCTACTTGATTTATTCACCATTGAAAAAGAGCTAGCGAATAATGCTCGCCAAATCGATGGTATGAAGATCGCTATGGTCGGTGATTTGAAACATGGTCGTACCGTGCACTCACTGTCAAAGCTGCTATGTCGTTACCAAAACATTGAAGTGACCATGATCTCGCCTAAAGAGCTAGCCATGCCAGATTACATTATTGCTGAATTGGATAATGCTGGACACAAAGTGACTCAAACCGAATCACTGGTGGATGGCTTAAACGATGCTGACATCGTTTATGTCACTCGTATTCAAGAAGAACGATTTGCTTCTCAAGAAGAAGCCGATCAGTATCGTGGGCAGTTCCGTATTAACAAGCAAATTTTCACTAATCATTGCCAACAAAAAGCCGTTATCATGCATCCACTGCCAAGGGACTCACGCCCACAGGCTAATGAGCTTGATAACGACTTAAACGAACACCCATCATTAGCGGTATTCCGTCAAGCCGATAATGGCGTATTAGTGCGTATGGCCCTTTTTGCCATGACCCTAGGCGTAGAAAAGCAAATGAGCCAATATGAGTGCCCGGTAAACTGGCACACTAATAAAGCATAAGAATAAGGTAAGGACTAACATGTCTAATTCACAGCAGCTATTTGAACAAGCCCAACAAACCATACCAGGTGGCGTTAACTCTCCAGTTCGTGCCTTTAATGGTGTTGGTGGTACCCCACGTTTTATTGAAAAAGCCGATGGCGCTTACATGTGGGATGCCGACGATAATAAATACATTGACTACGTCGGTTCTTGGGGCCCAATGATTTTAGGCCACAACCACCCAGCGGTGCGCCAAGCCGTTGTCGATGCTGCGCAAAATGGTCTGTCTTTTGGTACCCCAACCAAAGCCGAAATTGAAATGGCCAATAAAGTATGCGAGATGATCCCTGCGATTGATCAAGTGCGCATGGTGAACTCGGGTACCGAAGCCACCATGAGCGCCATCCGCCTTGCCCGTGGCTTTACTGGTCGTGACAAAATTCTTAAGTTTGAAGGTTGTTACCATGGCCATGCCGACTGCCTATTGGTTAAAGCCGGTTCTGGCGCACTAACCATTGGCCAGCCAAGCTCTCCTGGTGTACCAGCAGACTTTGCTAAGCACACTCTAACGGCAACCTACAACGACCTAGACTCTGTAAAAGCTTTCTTTGATGAAGTGGGCGATGATATTGCTTGTATCATTCTAGAGCCAGTGGCGGGCAACATGAACTGTATCCCACCTGTTGAAGGCTTCTTAGAAGGTCTTCGTCAAATCTGTGATGACCACGGTGCGCTACTGATCATTGATGAAGTAATGACAGGTTTCCGTGTATCACTGACTGGTGCTCACGGTCACTACGGCGTCAAACCAGACCTAGTAACCCTAGGTAAAGTAATTGGTGGCGGTATGCCAGTGGGTGCGTTTGGCGGTCGTAAAGACGTAATGGCACATATTGCGCCACTAGGCGGCGTTTACCAAGGTGGTACCCTATCTGGTAACCCAATTGCCATGGCAGCAGGTCTGGCACAGCTAAACCTACTGACCGAAGAAGGCTTATACGAAAGCCTAACGGACAAAACCGAGCGCGTAGCCAAAGGCTTTAAAGCCGCTGCTGACAAGCACGGCGTGCCTATGACCATTAACTATGTTGGTGCTATGTTTGGCTTCTTCTTCACCAATGAAGAAAAAGTCACTCGCTTTGACCAAGTGACTAAGTGTTGCATGGACACCTTCAAGCAGTTCTACCACGGTATGCTAGAAGAAGGCATTTACCTAGCACCAAGTGCTTATGAGGCTAGCTTCCTAAGTGCAGCCCATTCTGAGGCGGACATTGAAGCCACCTTAGCTGCGGCTGATAAAGTACTGGCTAAGATTGCGAATAAGTAATCATGCTAATTATTGAATTGAAATACCGCCTTAATGGCGGTATTTTTTTAGCCGCTTTAACAATAAAGTTATATAGACAAGGAAGAAAATATCATGAACAAGCTTTTAGGCATCATTCTCATTATCGCAGGCACACTGGCCGCCATTTGGGGTTATGACATTTATGATTCAGCCAGTTCACAGCTCACTCGAGCATTTAAAGGGGATACCCCATTAGAAGCTTGGGCAGGTATGGGTGGCGGAGTGCTCGCAGTGATTGTTGGCATTTTCAAAGTAAAATAAGCCATAAAAAAGCGCCAGTTGTATGAGCAACTGACGCTCTATGCGAGTATGTTTACCAAGTTATTCTTGCGGTCCTGAGTTGGTTCCAGGTACTCGACCAAGTTCACGAGTGCCAGCACCTTTGGCTTTTCCTTGCAAAGAATCCCCTAGCTCAGCACGCATCTTCTCAGCCAGTTGCTTTATTTTCGCCACCACCTGTGGGTGTTTAGCTGCAACATCGGTAGTTTCACCGATGTCTCCCCTTAGGTTATAAAGTTCAATCTTGGTAAACTCGTTATAGTCGTATTTGACTGGGGTTCCATCGGTATTGGTTGGCTTACCATTGAGCGAGTAATAACTGTGGGGGAAATACATTTTCCAATCGCCCCAACGCACACCGTGCAACTCGTTTACCTTGTAGTAAAAGAAATAGGCTTCTTGCACAGGCTTTGTGGTTTCACCCGTAAAAATTGGCCAGGCATTCACGCCATCAATTTTACGCATCGGTAAGTTTGCACCTGTTATATGGGCAATCGTCGGTAATAAATCGATAGCCATTATTGGCGTGCTGATATCTTTACCCTCTGCAAATTTACCAGGGAAACGGGCAATGAAAGGTTCACGCTGGCCACCTTCTAGTGCCGTTGATTTACCTTCACGAAGTGGGCCTGAAGAGCCTGCATGACTACCGTAATTGAGCCATGGACCATTGTCAGAGGTAAAAATAACCAATGTATTATCATCAATACCATTGGTTTTTAGAGACTTTAAAATCTCACCCACTGACCAATCTAGCTCCATGATCACATCGCCATAAAGACCCAATTCTGACTTGCCTTTAAAGTCATCAGACACATACAAAGGCACATGGGGCTGTGGGTGTGCGAGATAAATAAAGAACGGCTTATCTTTATTGTCGTTAATAAACTGAACACTGCGCTCGGTCAGTTGTTTAGTTAAATTACTTTGGTCAGTTAAATGCTCAATGACCTTGCCGTTATCAATCAGTGGTAATGGTGGAAAATCAAACTTAGTGCCCTGCTCTGGGTGCAGCGGCCACATATCATTGGAATAAGGGATACCAAAGAAGTCATCAAAGCCGTGGTTATGGGGCATAAATAGCTCATCATCCCCCAAATGCCATTTACCATAAGTCGCTGTCGCATAACCTTGCTCTTTAAGCATTTCCGCTATGGTCACCTCATCATGGTGTAAGCCCTGCCCATCCCCAGGGAAAAACGCACCATGCACGCCGATACGGTTTGGATAAGAACCGGTCAATAAGCCTGCACGGGAAGAGGTACACACCGCCTGCGCCGCGTAATAATCGGTAAATCTAAGCCCTTCAGCGGCCATTTGGTCTAGGTTTGGGGTGCTGTAGCCTTGGGCACCATAGCTACCCACATCACCGTACCCTTGATCATCAGTCATAATAATAATGACATTGGGCTTGGTTTGTTGTTGAGTACTCTGCTGCTCTGGCTGACTACAAGCGTTCAGTGCTGCTAGTGTTAACACAGCCGATAAGGTTTTTGTTATTTTCATATCCAATCCATTAGGGTCTGTTGACCTTTGCTGTTTGTTTCTGCAGCAGTTTGTTAGCCTTTACTCTCTATTTTAAAAGAAGAAGGCGGCGCGAGTGACGTGTGGTTGTTCCACACCAATGAGCGCCAACGCAGTAGAAATGGCTAACAAATGCTGTCCGTGGATGCGTTTAAAGGGCAACCTACCTGCGTTACTCTTATTTTACATAGAATAACTATGCTTCAATTCGAGTGCCTTGCTATCTTGCCCATTAATTCGCACATAAAGTAAACACGAAAGGTCAACAGACCCTGGTACATACAATGGAGATAACTCACCACTAGCTGAAGAGATTACCGCTGTATTTACCGCAATGGTTTCATAATTGGGTTATCAAAAGATAATATTCCTAAACTAACAAAAAGGTATTTTTATACCTTAGCTGCAGCAAACCCTGATACAATTTATCTAATCAATAAATATCAAGAAAACTAACGTGTTACGCCAATACTTAGATCAACGTTCTATCGTCACTAGCCTAGCTTTTTTAGTAGGCTCGCTGCCCTTTTTCTATATCGAACAGGCACACATAGGTGTGGGCGTCGCCCTAGGGGTGATCAGCAGTTGGTTTAGCGACTCGGCGACGATCAACCGCCATCGTATTAATGACTGGCTAATATCCTTGTTACTTTTTTGTGCTACCAGTGTTTGGGTAATTTATAGCTCTAACAACATTTGGTTATTAGGATTCTCTTTCCCTATTGTGAGTTTTCTCCTGCTTTATTTGGCTCAACTTGGGCCTCGAATGGGGGCCATCGGTTTCGCCAGTGTTACCATTGGTATCTATACCTTATTAATGGAATATAGCTTAGGGGAAAATTATGCTATCACTGCCTATCTATTACTCGGCTGGTTAAGTTTTGGTATTTGTCATACGATTGCCAGTGCCATATTACCCAATCAATCTGAAAGGGATTTATTAGCCGAACTCTACAGTGAATTAGCCGATAAAGTGCGTACTCACTCGCAAGCTCTTGTGAGCTATAAAATTAATGAAAGAGAGCAATTTATCGAAACAGCGAGTGAACGTAACAGGCTCATTAGCCGCATTCGCACCCTTAGAGCAAGATTAGAAGAGCAACTACGCTCTGGTGATGCGAATCAGCGTCACTCTTTAATGTTGCAAAGACTAAAAATTGCCGAACACCTTACCAGACAGTCAAGGTTGCTTAATTTGATGCTCAGTAATGGCATTCGTGTGGATTGTCACAACTGGTTATTAGAAGTAAACCTAATTAGTCATAAGTTCAGTAATGCTATCGAAGCATCCATCGATTTACGCCCAGATAGCGCCTTAGGTTTAAGGGAGATTGACTTCAATAAAATCAAAATTGAGCAATTGCCTAACCGCTACCAGCAAGAGGGCCAGCAAGTAATCGCTTACCTAAAAACATTAAGGGCAATGTTCAAAAAATTAAAGACTATAGAAAGTCCCATGCCTGCTACCAGTTTTAAACAAAACCCCTTAGAAGCGCAACAGAAGCAATTATGGCGTAACTCATTAATGAGTAAAGGGGCATTAAAATCATCCCATTTTAGGCATGCTCTACGCGCCAGCATTTGTATTGCTGTGGGTTTTATTATGACTCAGGCATTAACGATAGAATATGGGGTATGGGCAATGATGACGAGTTTATTCGTATTAAAACCGAATGTTTCTATGACTTGGCGTCGATTGATCGACCGATTAGTTGGTACCTTATTAGGCCTAGCGGCCTTCGGGTTACTATCTCATTTTAACGTTCAACAAAATATATTAATCGGCTGTTATATTATTGGTGCATATGGTTTCTTTCGTTATGCCAGCCGCCAATATGCAATCTCGGTTTTCTTTATTACTTTATTAGTTTTTTGCGCCTTCTCCATTATGGGAGAAAATAATCCGTTATTATTACCCAGACTTGAGAACACTTTGCTAGGGGTGGCTTTACCAGCGCTGACGGTATTATTGATTAGCCCGAACTGGCAAAAAGACCAATTTAATCAGCTCTTCAAACAAGCAACAGCAAAATACCTCAGTTATTTACAAGCCCTGCAAAATGATGCGCTAACCCCGGAGCAAATATCAGAAAGCCTTTATCAGGCGGTACTCGCTGATAATGAATTGTTCAATAGCTGGCAAAGTTACTTAAACGAACCTAAACGTTCGGTTAAGCGTTCTGAAGGAATGCTCATCTGCGCTAGGCGAAGCGCTGCAATTTTGAGACTGCTTACAGGCTTAGAAAAATTTAGAAATAATGACCCCCTAAGCGCATCGCAAAAACAATTAATCAATCAAATTGAACAAGCGATGTTATGGCTAAACGATAAGGCTCAAGATAAAGAAGCGCTCCCCAATCCTAAGCACCATAGTGGCATGCATTTAAGTTTAGATAAAGAAATTCAATCCTTAGCCATCAGCCCATCTTTAGATGCACAATTGACCTTGTTACTGGCTGAATTAGAAGGCTTTAAAAAGCTATGGAAATAGTATAAAACCTAACCAAACAGTGTTAAACTACAGCTAACTACTTGTTAAATAACGGAACTATTAAGGGGTTAACTATGAGTGACTTATTAACTAAAAGCAGCAAGGAAAGGATCAAAGAAGCCAACCAAAACGCCACAAATACCTCCAAAATGGCGATTAAAGTCATTGCCGGGGTTGTCGCTCTCGTGCTGGTTAGTTCTACCTTTTATACCATTGAAGAAGGCCACATTGGTGTGGTTAAAACCTTTGGTGAAGCAAAAGAACAGGTTAACCCTGGCCTGCATTTCAAAATTCCATTTGTACATCAAGTAGAAGAAATTGAAGTCCGTACTCGCAAAACTCTAGAAAAATTGCCTGCCGCCTCTAAAGAGCAGATGCCATTAACCGTAGAGGTTTCCTTAAACTGGACGGTCAATAAAGCTCAGGCGTTAGATTTATTTAAAGCTTACGGTGGTTTAGCCCAATTTGAAGATCGCATTATTAACCCTCGTTTGCGCAGCGCCTCTAAAGATGCCATGGCTAAATACACCACCGAGCATTTGGTGGTTAATCGTAGTCGTGCCATTAATGATATTGAATCAATGCTACTAGAAGAAATGGCCGACTTCCCAGTAAGCATTGACTCGTTGCAAATTGAAAATATTGTACTGCCAGTCAAATACCTTCAATCGATTGAGGCCAAGCAAACGGCTAAAAACTTGGCGGATGCGGAAAACCATAAGCTAGAGCAACAACGTTTACAGGCCCAGCAGCTTGTAAACACCGCCCAAGCACAACGTGACGCTCAAAAAGCCCAAGCGGACGGTATTGCCTACAAGATTAAAACCGAAGCCGAGGCAGAAGCAGCGGCTATCGAACTAAAAGGTAACGCGGAAGCTATCGCAATGACAGTAAAAGCCAGAGCAATCGCTCGCTCTTCAACCTTAGTCGAATATGAAAAGGCCATGAAGTGGAACGGCCAAATGCCAACTACCGTTATGGGTAACGGCGTTGATGTGCTGTGGAATGTCAAATCACAATAAGTGAGTTATTGCCATAAATTACGGATTACCGATTTTCACTATTCGGTAATCCGTCGTCTGTTTTCTAGCTTATCGAAGCCGAAGGCGCCCTGAAACGAAGTGCTCCCACCGTCACCAAGTGACGCCCCCTAAGGTAAATACATTGCTATAATTTACCCGCTAGCTTGTGCATTTCTGCACCTGCTTGCAAAAAGCCACCAACAGCAAATAGCTCAGTAGAATTAAAGTTGGTACCCTGCGGATCTTTACCAACTTCTTGCACATAACCAATCATCCCATCACTATGAATAGAACCAACTAAAGCATCCCAACCACGACTAATGTTATCTTGATATTGCGGCAATTCAAGCAGGCCATTATTTACCCCCCACGCCATACCATAGACAAAAAATGCCGTACCTGAAGTTTCCGGATTAGTAAACTTGGCAGGGTCTAACAAGCTTGAAGGCCAGAAACCGTCTTTACGTTGAATGCCCGCAAGACGCTTAGCCATTTTTTGGAAAATGTCGATTAGGTATGGACGCGTTTTATGATCTTCCGGCAAAAATTGCAGCATACGAGCGATACCCGCAAATACCCAGCCGTTACCCCGTGACCAATAAACGCCTTCCCCATTGGGTTCTTTCATTTCAAAATAACGTGAATCACGGAAGTATAGGCTATCTTCTTCATTCCATAGGAAGTCGGTAGTTGCCCAGAATTCTTTCATACCATAGTCTAGGTATTTGTTGTCACCGGTTACTTGTGCCAGTTGTAACCATGCTGGTGGTGCCATGTAGATTGCATCAGCCCAACACCAACGATCAGCACAACCATAACCAAGGTCAGTCATCCAATCCCATTGGGGGAAAGTTAATGGGTTATCTGGGTTTTCGACAATAATCTTGTCAAACTTAGCGCGTACGGTTGCGAGCTTATCCTCACCACCTTCTAGGGTGTATAAATCCATGTATGATTGAGATACGGCTTGATCATCAGCATGCTTTGGACGGTGAGCAATATCCCACTGATTGCCTTTGCCAATTTCTTTCATGAAAGCATAGTATTTCGACTCAGTAGGGTTTTCTTGCATTTTTACCCAGTGCATCATACCCACATACATGGCAGCTTTAATCCAACCCTTTGGATCATAATCAAACTTAATATCATCATCGGTTTTGCCAATGAAGTAGTTTTTGTTGTTAGCTAGCATCCAATCAGCATTGGCTTGCATGACTTTAGCTATTTCAACCTGATC
This sequence comes from Paraferrimonas sp. SM1919, assembly GCF_010993985.1. GTDB lineage: Bacteria > Pseudomonadota > Gammaproteobacteria > Enterobacterales > Shewanellaceae > SM1919. Next base: position 37,874 of record NZ_WINH01000006.1, read on the forward strand.
GAGCGCACTAGAGAAAGGGCCCCTTTCTGCTATTGCATATTTTACTGATTCTGTTTGTTGCGCGTCGTCGGCTGCACACCCACTTAAACCCAAAGCTGAAGTTATTAAAATTGCTGTCGTTAGTTTATGTAACATCTTTAAAAACATCCTGTTTTCATTTTTTTAATAAACTTAAGCTAACATGGGTAAAGACTATTGATAAATCTAACCCACAGATTAGTTAAAATATGAAACAAACTCAGATACAAAAAAAGCCAAGTATATTCACTATACTTGGCCTCATTTAATACCTTGCTATGACAAATTTTTAAATTTTGACAATAGAGCGATCACCACTCCAAAGTACATGGTACTTGTCATTCCCTACAACATCGGTACGTTCGAAAGTGTGGGCACCAAAGAAGTCGCGCTGTCCTTGTAATAAATTAGCAGGCAAAACTTCTAGACGGTATGAATCATAGTAACTCAATGCTGAACTAATGGCACCGCATGGGATCCCAACAAGGGCACCCTTGGCAACAATTTGACGCCATGAGTTTTGGAAACGATTAACTTGCTCTGCAAAATAAGGGGCAACCAGAAGATTTTTCAAATCTGGATTTTCTTGATACGCTTCAGTAATTGATTGTAAGAAACCGGCACGAATAATACAGCCAGCACGCCATATTTTAGCAATCTCAGCAAAATCTAAGTTCCAACCATTTTCTTTTGCTGCCATGTCCATCAAGTGGAAACCTTGAGCATAGGCACACACTTTAGCGCTGTATAAAGCTTGCTCCAATTGCCCAATAAACTCAATTTGTTCTAGCTCTACCTTATTGGCAGGGCCTTGTAATACTTTAGATGCCTCAATACGCTCGTCTTTCAAGCTTGAAAGGCCACGGGCAAATACCGCTGCCGCAATCGATGGCGCCGGAGCCCCCACCTGCAGTGAACTTACCGCTGTCCATAAGCCTGTGCCTTTTTGGCCAGCCTTATCGACAATAATGTCGACTAACGGTTGATTGTTTTCAGGTTCAACTTGATCCAGCACTTCCGCACTGATACCAATTAGGTAGCTGTTTAATGGACCTTGATCCCACAGTCGGAATACGTCGGCAATTTGTGCTGGGGTCATATCCAAAGCGCTACGCATTAAATGGTAGGCTTCACAAATCAGCTGCATATCCGCATATTCAATACCATTGTGTACCATTTTCACATAGTGGCCCGCACCGCCATCACCAATATAAGTGGCACAAGCCTCGCCTTCCTTGACAGGGTTTCCAGGTTCAAATCGCTCAATTGGTTTACCCGTTTTTGGATCTACTTTGGCTGCAATGGCATGGAAGATTGGCTCTAATTGATGCCAAGCTTCTTTTGGACCCGATGGCATTAAAGAAGGTCCAAAACGGGCACCAACTTCTCCGCCAGATACGGCCGTTGAAAAGAAATTGAACTTTTCTTTGTATCTATCTTCACGCTCTTTAGTATCAGTCCAGAGGCTATTACCGGTATCAACCACAATATCTTGACGATTCAAACCTGCAGCCATTAATTGCTCACAAACCGCATCGACGGGTGCGCCCGCTGGAATTGATAAAATAATTGTTCGTGGCTGAGGTAATTGCTCGAGAAGCTCTTTGAAGTCAGTACATGGAAATATACGTTGAGGCTTATCACCACGTTCAAGTGCATCTTGATTGATCAAGTGTTCAGTCTTTTTTGAATCTAGGTCAAATGCATAAACTTGATAGCCATTATCTGCCAAATTTAGCGATAGGCTACCACCCATAACACCTAAACCAATAAAACCAATTCGACGATCATTCGAAGGGGAAGACATATACCATTCCTAACACATTAAGGGCAAAAAAACGGGCAGATCATACACAAAAGCGCTGCATTTTGCGAAATTTTATTGAGCTCACCCACAAAATTAAAAGCATGTTATAAATTAAACTTATGCACGCTCGATATTGAAACTGATTACCTCACTAATATGGTGTTTATTCAGTGCTAGCATCAATAACCTATCCACCCCTAAAGCGACACCCGCACAATCGGGAAACCCATCTGCTAAAGCGGCAATTAAATATTGGTCAATAGGTAACTGAGTTAAACCAGCCTGTTGTCGTTTTATATTATCGTTCTCAAACCTCGCCAATTGCTCCTTAGCATCTGTCAATTCGTCAAAGCCATTAGCCAGTTCGACTCCCTTAAAATAAACCTCAAAGCGTTTTGCCACCCTATCGTCCAAACGGTCAATTTTAGCTAACGCAGCTTGTGACGCTGGAAAATCATAAATAAAGCAGGGTCTGATTTGGGCTATTTGGGGTTCAATGCATTGACTAAATAATAATTGCAATAACGTATCCTTATCCTCCTCAATTGCCGCGATATCGGCAAAACCTAGAGAACTTGAGAGCTGCTTTAACTGCGCCAATGTTGCCTCTAAAGGATCCAGTTGCAAATGCTCAATAAAGGCCTGTTGATAACTCAGACTGTCCACCCTATCACAACCTAAAACCAACTGCAGTAACTCAGCCATTTCCGCCATTAACTGCTTATCATTAAATCCTGGTCTATACCATTCCAGCATAGTGAACTCAGGATTATGGAAACGACCATTTTCTTCATTGCGAAACGCTTTACAGATTTGATAAATCGGACCAGAACCCGCTGCCAATAGCCGTTTCATGTGAAATTCTGGTGATGTCTGCAAATATAATGTCTTACCATGAGGGTAACCTGGAGCAACCATCTGACTTGTAAATGGATGGAGGTGCAAATCGGTTATTGAGTGTTGGGAGAAGGCGGGAGTATCTACTTCAAGGACCCCTTTGCTCAAAAAAAATTGCCTAATTTTTTGAATTATTTCACTGCGTGCATGTAAAGTTTTAATATCAACACTGGGTTGCCAATTCATAGCGAGTTAATCCTGTTAGATAAAAAAACGGAGCCCTATTGGCTCCGCTTAGTAATGTACCAAGAACCTAATTTAAATTACTTACGCACACGTTCTACGTACTCACCAGTACGCGTATCCACTTTAACCACTTCACCGATAGCAATAAATAGTGGCACACGCACAACAGCTCCAGTAGCTAATGTTGCTGGCTTGCCACCAGTACCCTGGGTATCACCTTTTAGACCTGGATCGGTTTCAGTCACTTCTAATTCAACAAAGTTTGGTGGGGTCACTGAAATTGGGTTATCATTCCAAGTGGTGATAGTACAAACATCTTGTTCAACAAGCCACTTATCCATGTCGCCAATGGCTTTAGAATCGGCGGCCACTTGCTCGAAAGTGTTGTTGTCCATAAAGTGCCAAAATTCACCATCGTTGTATAGATAGGCAAGTTCGGTATCCATGACATCAGCGCGCTCTAGGCTGTCACCAGATTTAAAAGTTTTTTCTAGTACTTTACCTGAAATAAGCTTACGGATCTTAACACGGTTAAATGCTTGGCCTTTACCCGGTTTGACATATTCATTTTCGAGGATGTTGCAAGGCTCACCGTCGATCATTACTTTCAGACCAGCCTTAAATTCATTTGTACTAACAGAAGCCATTTTCTCTTATCTCTAAATTACGTTATGAAACTACTCTAAAATGATAACCCGAATTAGCGAAAATTTACACTCAGATTGGCAAAAAGAGTTAGCCCAAGTGGTTACATGCCCAGAAAAGTTATTAAAACTACTGGATATTAACCCTCAAAATTACCAACAACACTTACCAGCAAAGAAGCTATTTGCCGTTCGGGTACCAAGGCCTTTCATCGCCTTGATGGAGAAAGGCAACATTAATGATCCACTGTTGCAGCAAGTGCTCCCTCTAGCAGATGAATTTACAGAAGTTGCTGGCTTTAGTTTAGACCCATTACAGGAGCATGATAGCGCCAGCCCGGGGCTTTTGCATAAATATGGTAATCGAGTGTTATTGATGCTTAGGGGCGGCTGTGCCATTAATTGTCGTTATTGCTTTAGAAGGCATTTTCCTTATCAAGATAATCAGCCCAATAGAGATAACCTTGAGCAAGCAATCACTTATCTTAAACAAAATAACCAAATCAACGAAGTTATCCTCTCAGGTGGTGACCCTTTAATGGCAAAAGATGAGCATATTGAAAAATTATTAGCTCAATTAGAGCCCATAAAACACATCAATAAAATTCGTATCCACACTCGGTTACCCGTTTGCATTCCGCAACGGCTAACCCTTAGGTTAAAGGATATGCTGGATAAATCGCGTTTACAGGCAAGCATAGTATTACATATTAATCACCCTAATGAGATTGGGGATGAACTGAAAAATAGGCTAATACCTTATCATCGTTCAACGATTACCCTACTTAACCAAAGTGTATTGCTAAAGTCGATTAATGATAATGTTGAGGTATTGACTGAGTTATCAGAAAAGCTCTATCAAACTGGGGTGCTGCCATACTATTTGCATCTATTAGATAAAGTAAAAGGCGCTGCTCACTTCAATGTAGAACAGCAAGTAGGGATAGAATTGATCCAGCAATTACGGGCAAAGGTTGCTGGTTATCTGGTGCCAACTCTTGCCAAAGAAGAGGCTGGCCATCCAAGTAAAACCGCTATTTTTTAGGGGGCTCGTCTACTACAGCAAGCTGATCCATTAGATGCAATACAAACATCAGAATAGTCGCAATGATGGCAATGGGGTAGCTTATACTTGCCTCAAGCCATTGCCAATAACCGCAAGCGAGCATGATCACCGCGAGATAAAACGCAGCACCTTTACCTAGCAATGCAATTTTTGAATTTTTCAGCCATGCGCCACAATGAGTGCACTTCATGTATCTTTGAGCACCATCTACCTGATACTCTTCAAGTTTTGCCAATCTAACTAACTTGGCGCATTGGGGGCATTTCATATATAAAAATTAATACCTTAGTTAAATAAAATGAGGTTATCTAATATTGCCTTTATGAAACCAAAAACTTATTGTTATAAGTGTGTAACTAAAGCAAGAGAACAGCATGTTTAAAATTATAAACAAAACAGAGTTAACGCAGCTTAGACTCAATAACGAAAACCTAAAACAAGAAAATGCGCGCCTTCAACAACAAAACACACAATTACAAAGCAACCAACTTAGTATTTCAGAATTACAGCAACAGGTCAGTGAGCTTAAACAACAATTACAACAGCAACAAATGTTGGCCGCAACTCTTAATGAACATGGTCAATCTTTACAGCAGTATACCCATTCATTCCATCAAAACAATCACCAATTAATACAGCAGACAGATGCCATAGAAAAGCGCAATAGCGACTTTCCCAATACCGAACAGAAACTTCAAAAAATGAATCAATCTCTGCTTAATATGCAGAAGATTTCTAAAAGTAACCAGCAAAGTTTTGCACAGCTTAATGAATTAACAACTGAAATAGGCCAATTTGTTAGTCATATTCATCAAATATCTGAACAAACCAATCTATTAGCATTAAATGCCTCAATTGAAGCCGCCAGAGCAGGCACTCATGGTAGAGGGTTTGCGGTAGTCGCCGATGAAGTTAGAGCATTAGCTCACCGAGCTAATCAAGCCGCCACTGAAATCTCCACTTTAGTCAACAAAATTACCTCTAGCGCCCATGTCACCGAGGCCGCGATTAATGATACAGTGATGCAAACACATCACACTTCAAATATTGCCCAAGAATTAATTGAAGACTCAAGGCAATTAATCGGTTTTTCTGCTAATTCTGGTGAAATCTTACTTGGATGTGCCACTCGTTACTTCGTAACCAGCTCATTATTAGAATACAGCAGTCTTTATTTGCAAGCTCATCAACAAGAGAACCATAACATCCCTGATGTCGACCACACAGTATTTGGCTCTCTTGTGGCTTCGCACCCACAAACCAATGAATTTACTCGTCCAGGTGGGATATTAGAGCACTTCTATGATAAAGCTAACGACTTCCACCAACGACTTGAGTTTGTTAAACAACAGCCCTCTAATGAAAACTTTAATAAACTCGAAAGAAGCTATCACGATATCATGGATTATGTTAAAAAAGCTGAGAAAAAGTTTTTAGAACTATAATAAAAAACAGCCCCAAAATTTGGGGCTGTTGACTATATTAAAGTGGCTTGACAGTACCGACTAAGTGCGGTCTACGCCCTCTTGGATCTCGTAATTCGAATCGACAACCATCATCTGTTGGCACATAGTGAAAACTCACATCATTAGGTAATAGCAGTGGCAGTTTAAATTCTACGTCGACCTGACAAGCACCCTGGGTCAGTTCAGATGGCAGTGCCGCTATACACTTAGCCTTCGACCACATACCATGTGCCAGTACTCGATCAAAACCAAACGGCTTAGCTAACACTGGATGTAAATGAATCACATTAAAGTCACCAGAAGCCATAGCGTATTCGATACCGCTTTTTTGTGGTAATTGCCACAACTTAGCTTCACTCCAATCCATATCAGAACCTCGCGCAGGGCGGCTTCGCTTACCCACTTTGCCTGGTACACGATATAGGTAGGTTGATGTTGCACTCCACACCAGCTCACCATCAACATAAGCTTTTGACTCTAAATCGAACTCTAACCCTTTATCGGTTTCATTGCTGTTAGCAAACTGACACCTAAGATCGAAGCTACTATTCATTGGTATAGATTTATATTGGCTGATACTGTTTTTTAAATGAATCAAACCAAGAGCCGGAAAAGTAACACTTTCATGGGTAAAGAGCAGTACATGTAAACGAAAAACTTGAGTATATAAATAACTTACCGCTAGATTGGTTTGATTCTCAAAACCACATGCTTTGTTATATGCAGCAACCGTCTTTAAGTTCAGTTTATGGTTAGGAAGATGAACGCAAGTTTCTGGCAATAATTGTCCGTCCCAACCAGGCTTCTTATGAAAAAATACTTTACGATATAAAGATAACAGTGATGGCATCGCCGCCAACTCAATAATTGCGCTCATAAAATCCAAAAAAACATCAAAACATTAACTCATTGTACCAGTTTTTTAAGCGTCTAGTTTCATCCAAGACTTAAAAAATAATAAATGATGATTAAAAATTTTCTACTTCTGCCCTATTGTGTCACAATATTGACTCATACTATCTACAGACATAAAGCGGTGACGGCTCCAGTAACGCTGGAGTCCATGACTAAAAATAGCGATTGTCTTCTGGATTCTGTTACACTTATTTTTATTTATAAAGAGTCAAATCATGTCATTTGCTTCTATTTTCAGCCACATTAAAACTAATCTTCAAACAGCTTATCGGCAGGCCTTAGATGCCGACCAAGCGCTGGAGCAGCTTAGCCAAAGTGGTAAAGCAAAATTCAATAATATTTTTGATAAAAATGTTGGTTTCACGACTCAATCCAATCGATTTAAACCTTATGTCGAAGAACTTAGTGCGGATTACGAAAAGTTATCTAAAGGAGTTCCAAGCCCAGATCAACTGCAGCATCTAGTTACCAAACTAGGATTACTGCTTCAGACCCTACAGCAATTTAAAGAGTCTTTAAAGGGCTAGTAATAGTCACACAAATACCAAAAAGGGTTGCATTTGTAGCAACCCTTTTAATAATTCACAGAACTCAAAGTAGCTGTACTGTGTTTTTAAATTTAGTTTGCTTTAAAGGTATTGTTTGCCCAGGCCATCAACATACGAGTTTCGAAGTAAAACTTATTTTGCCCAGAACCAGCGCGACGGATCCTATGGTCAAAACCTAAATCTCTCAACTCTTCTTTACCTGAGGCAATCACCTTGCCATTTTCAAGAAGCTTAAAATCAAATTTAATTGCAGGCGGATACAAGGACTCGACGATTCGAATGTTGTCAGAGCCAAATTCACCAAAAGTAGGCTTCACGTCACCAGCAAGATCTAAATCAGAAACAGTAATCTCTAAGGTTTGTCCCGCGCTCAGAATTTTTTCAACTTGTTTAGAAAATTCCTTAGAAATAACCCTAAAGGCTCTTTCTTGATAGCGACTTTGCAATTCAGAAGCAGCACGAACATCACGGTAGTCATCTGGGTTTTGCCAGACCATAGTCACGGCACCATTGGTGTAAGTAGGGGCTTCCTGCTTGTTTTCTGCGCTCGCAAATCCCGCCATCGCAAGGGTACTTATCAATAATATAATTTTTGATAATTTCATATTAAGCTCCTATTAAAAGTCTATCTAACTCTCTAATATAAATAGAATAGTCTATCTTTCAGCTAACTTCATTAACACTCTAGAAGTAGCAAAAAAAGCAAAAGCTCCGGTTACATGCGTCACCGCTCCGAAACCATTAGAACAATCCATAGATTTCATCCCCTCAGAAGTACTTTTCACAGCACAAGCGCTACCATCAGGTTGAGGATATTTAAGTTTTTCAGTTGAGAATACACACTCAACGGCAAATTTACGCTTAGGGTTCTTACTAAAACCGTGATCACGTCTGAGGATATTTCTCACCTTTGACATCAGCGGATCTTCAATCGTTTTGGCAAGGTCTGTCACTTGTATTAAGCGTGGATCGAGTTGCCCACCAGCGCCCCCGACACTGACAATCTTAATCTTATTTCTTTTGCAATATGCAATAAGCGCAGCTTTAGCTGCCACGGAATCAATACAATCAACTACATAGTCCATCGCCGAGTGTATTAGTTCAGATAAATTTTCTGCAGCAACAAAATCTTCGATCTGGTTCACAATACAATCAGGATTAATGGCTTCAATACGTGCCGCCATTTCTTCAACCTTAGAATGACCAATGGTGTCTTTCAATGCATGGATCTGCCGATTCGTATTCGTCACGCAAATATCATCTAGATCAATTAAAGTAATTTGGCCAATACCACTTCGCGCCAAGGATTCCGCCACCCAGGTGCCCACCCCGCCTATTCCAACAACAGTAACATGGGAATCGTGGAACTTTGCCAGTGCTTGCTGCCCATAAAGCCGGGCTATACCGCCAAAGCGCATTAAATACTGCTCTTGCATCACATTCTCTTTCATAAAACCAAACAGTTAGAGTGTATCAAAATTATCGTATTGACTCATTATCGAAACCAAATGTGATGATTAATTAGCCAAAACTGTGAACCCTGCCATAATTAAGGTAATTGTTGCCGTTGATTTAACCTCAAGGATGAGTGATGAAGTACATTCTTTGCCTATTATTTATCATTAGCACTGTTGCGCATGCCGAGCCTCGCCAACTACAATTAGCGAATGCCGATTATTCCCAGTTAAACCTAAGTGATTACTTAGTAAGCGAAAAGTACGATGGCGTTCGAGGGTATTGGGATGGTCAACAATTCTTTAGTCGCCAAGGGAATCCGATCTTTGCTCCCAAATGGTTTACTAGTGGCTTTCCTAATACCCCATTAGATGGTGAACTGTGGATAGGCCGCGGGCAATTTGAACAGACTTCGGCCATCGTCCGCAGTAAAAATAACCACAAAGATTGGCAGCAAATCCGCTTTATGGTGTTCGACGCACCTGCACATCCTGGAACGTTTATTGAAAGATATCAATTTTTACAACAATTGATGCACTCTCATAGCAATCCATACATTTTCTTAGTGGAACAATGGCCAATACAAGATCATAACCAGTTGCAACAGCAGTTATCCGCATTGGTTGCCCTTGGTGCCGAGGGATTAATGCTGAAAAGGAAACTCAGTCATTATCATGGAAAAAGAACCAATGATTTGATTAAGGTTAAGCTATGGCAAGATACCGAAGCTATTGTCATTGCTCACATTGCCGGTAAAGGTAAATATGAAGGTTTGATGGGGGCTTTATTGGTCGAGACAGCCAATAAAACCAGATTCAAAATTGGCAGCGGTTTTAGCCTCAAACAACGCCAGCAGCCCCCTGCTATAGGGGCCACAATTACCTTTAAATATAATGGTTTTTATAATAATGGTAAGCCTAAATTTGCCACTTTCCTAAGAGTTAGGCCTGACTCATAAGCTCCACTTTTTTAGCATCTGTAAAAGAGCAACCAAATCTATGGGCTTGGTTATATGGTCGTTCATGCCTGCCCGCAAGCTTTTTTCCCTATCACCACTCATGGCATGGGCGGTCATAGCAATAATAGGCAAATCCTGGTACTGAGGCATATTTCGGATGGCTTTGGCAGCTGTCAAACCATCCATCACGGGCATTTGGATATCCATAAGTACTAGGTCGTAGGGCTGGCTCTGTAAACGTTCCAAGGCTTGCTGCCCATCGTCCACAACATCAACGACATAGCCCGCACTTAACAATAACTCTTTAGCCACTTGCTGATTAATTATATTGTCTTCAACCAGCAAAATAGTCTTAGTTATATCATTACTGGGGGGCAATTTTGTTTCTGTCGCAGAGTCAGTTTTTAGTGTCTGATGAGTTTGTAAGTGAATCAAAAGTTCACTCGCTTTAAATGGTTTTTGTAACACTGAATCAATTGCTGTGCCGGCAATTTTCTCTGAAAGTGGCTGAGCACTGTGAGCAGTCATTAATAAGATCTTGGGTAATTTTGATTTCTTTTGTTGTAACTTTTGTACCAAAGAAATACCGTCTAATTCTGGCATCATCCAATCAATTAGTAATAAATCATAATCTTGTGTAATTAACTTAGCCAGACCTTGTGTAGGTGATGTACAACTGTCTACTTTCATCCCCATTTGCTTGAGCATGGTAGAATAAATTTCTGTTGAGGTAGGGTTGTCATCAATAACTAATACACTGGCATTTTGATAACCTGCTGGTAATTCAAGTTTCGACCGATGATCAACCTTAGCCAGATCAAATACCAATTCAAAGCTGAAAGTAGAGCCTTCATGAAGTTGACTCTCAAGGCTGATATCCCCTCCCATTAATTGCACCAGCTGTCTTGATATAGACAATCCCAAACCAGTTCCACCATATTCTCTGGTAGTCGATCCATCAGCTTGAGCAAAAGCTTCAAACAATTGTTGCTGCTTAGTCTCATCAATGCCGATGCCCGTATCTCGTATCCAAAACTTAATCCCTAAGCGGCCATCAACTTGGTTTACTTCCTCACAACCCAGCTCTACTTCGCCTTTTTCGGTGAACTTTACGGCATTAGATAATAAGTTAATAAGCACCTGCGACAATCTTAATGGATCGCCAATTAACTTTAAATTATGGGAAATAGGAGCAAATAAAAGTAACTCATTACCTTTTTTTTGTGCTGCGAGAGCATTAACAGAAATGGCTTGCTCGAGTACCTCTTCAAGATCAAACTCTATCGTTTCGAGTTCTAACTTGCCTGCCTCAATTTTAGAAAAATCAAGAATATCATTAATAATCCCTAATAAATTTTGTGCAGAGAAATCGGCCTTCTTAAGATAATCTGCTTGCTGACTGGTCAATTCGGTTCTTTGGGCAAGTTGCAACATACCGATAATAGCATTCATCGGTGTTCTAATTTCGTGACTCATATTAGCAAGGAATTCCGACTTATATCGGTTTGCCATCTCGGCCTCTTGCTTAGCTTCAATCAGAGCAACTTCATTTTGTTTCTGTTTAGTAATATCCTTGTGGGTACCCAGCATGCGAATTGGCTTATCAGCATCGAACTCTACCACTCGCCCTCGGGACAAAATCCATAAATAATCACCATTTTTAGCTTTTAAACGAAATTCAATCTCATAAGCTTTGGTTGGGTCTTGCCAAAAGTGTTGGTTATAGGCATCGAAGTTGGCTAAATCATCCTTATGAATTAATTTATGGATATTATCAATAAGTGGTGGAAAGTCATCCACTTGGTATCCTAGCATTGAATAGAATGCGACATTGCAAATTAACTGTTCAGAATCTAAATACCAGTCCCATAAGCCATCTTCAACAGCATCCATCGCTAAATGGTAACGTTGCTCAGAATTACGAAGCCTTTCTGCCGACTCATGCTCTTTAGTGACATCTCGCCAAATTGAAATAAGCCCAAGCAATTGCCCATCTCTATGATAAAAAGGCAGTTTTAAAGTATCAAACAGATGTAACTTACCATCAAGCAAGACCTCTTCCAGGTAACGTACTTGAGTTTGCTGCTCCATTACTTGTTGCTCATACTCAATGACACTAGTCAGATTGTCATCTGTTGATAGTTCAGCTTCCAACATACCCACTAATTCATTTTGAGCGAAACCGAGTAATTTTTCGGCTGCATGATTACAACCTAAGAACCGCCCTTCAATGTCTTTAAATGCAATGGCTTCCGGAATAGAGTCAACTATCGAGCGCATTAATGCGTAATCTCTTTCTCTAGATTCTGTCGTCTCTTTTAAACTTAACGTTCGCTCTTCTACTAACCGATCTAGACGTTTATTTTGCTCCGTCAGGCTTTCGGTATAACGCCGATTTTCTCCAAAGATCTTTTCAATCAGTCGAAACCATGGTTTCCACCCAGGTTCAATATTGTTCGGGAGCGGTCGTGGTCTTTGAGCGATTGCTTCAAGATAACTTAATAATTGGGTTGCTGGAGTGATGAATACGCGTCGGGAAATCCAATGCACAATGGAAATCAACAAGGCTAGCGTTAAACCAACAACCGCAAAGCTCCATTTCCAAGTTTCAAATAATTCAATGTATAAGGAGTCAATATCTTGATAATACAATACTCGCCAAGGGGCATTTTCAAGGGCTACTGAATAAACCAATAGGCCGTTAAAGACGGTTCCCATTTCGCCGCTCAATAGTTCATCTTGGCTTACGCCATGAAGCTGAGGAGGCAGTCTCATGCTTAGATGTTGTATCAGGCCCATAGCATTTTCATTATCATCGCTATGGGTCAAAACATTGCCAAACTGATCAACCAGCATCACCTTCCCAGGTACTGAAAAATACTGTCTTATCTGCCTAGATAGTGCTTCTAATGCGATATTGATATTAATCGCCCCAATAAATTCATCATTTTTGTAAAGTGGAATACCGACGGTAGTTTTTAATCCTTTTTGTTTGCTATCAATATAACTCTTTGTCCAGTAGATACTTCTTTGTGGGTTTTGCTGGGGCGTGGCCAGTACGAAGCTATCTTGAGTTAATTGCTCTTCCATAAAGTATGGAGTTGACTGCTCCCAAGGAAAAGTAGATAGCAGTTTATTTTTAGATATGTAATAAATTTCTTCTGCTTTAGGTGCCGTTTCTTTTGCAATTGGGAAAGATAAAGACAATTCGAACAACATATCTAATTCTTGATAGAGGTTTGGGTCTATTTGCTGCCACTGGCCTAAACCAGTGAGCTTACCCATATTTTCAAATCTCTCCCCTGTCACCGGATCAACAATTTCCATTAAAAAGTAATCTGGATACTGTCTAATATATTGGCTGAGCTGATTGACTCTAATAAGTTCACCACGTCTAACATAATCTTTAGCTAGGGTATGTAAAGATTTTAAAGAGCGGATACTACTTTCTAACAGCATGTCCACTTGAACCACATGCTGTTCCACCTGAAGTTGACGTTTTTCTATCAGGTTAGACTTTTGATTACTAAAGATTATTGCAGCACCAATAAGCGCAAGCACAAGCACACCTATATAGGTGTAGAACACTGCGAAGTTGTACTTTTTAATAATCGGCAATTTTTGCAGCAGAGATTTATCAGAGTGCGCCATTAAAAGTTATCATTTAGGAATTAAAGGGTTGCATACATAATTGTATACCCAAGGTCAGAATTGGTACACCAAAGCGGCTAAGTTTCTTAAGAAAAAAATCTCCCTCAGTGAGTACCAATGTCTATAATCAATGCCACCTTAATTATAATTAGCAGTTAAATAATCAAATTCTTTTAACCGATGACAGAACCGTTCGAATTAGACGCTTGATATGTGTTCAATGTGACATAGAATCAAAGTAGCGCTTGGGTTACTATACGCGCCTTTTTCTTCCCAAGAACAGCCACAAAGCGAGATTTTCATGTTATTTGCCCTAGGACAGCGCTGGATCAGCGATACGGAATCAGATTTAGGATTAGGTACCGTCGTCCAAATTGAAGGACGAATGATCACCATACTTTTCCCTGCCACTGGTGAATCAAGAATTTTTGCCCATGAACAGGCACCACTAACCCGAGTGAGATTTAATCCAGGTGATACTGTGCAAGGGCCAGAAAACTGGCACATAGAAGTCAGTGAAGTGACCGAAGATGACAATTTTCTCCTTACCTACAAAGGTAAACGTAGTGATACCGATGAAATAATCGAACTCAGGGAAACACTACTACACCATAATATTCGCTTTAATAAACCCCAAGATAGACTATTCGCAGGTCAAATTGATCGTATCGATCGCTTCAGCATGCGCTATCAGGCACGCCAATTAAAATTTAATACTGACACCTCGGATGTATTGGGTTTGCAAGGGGCTCGAGTTGGTTTAATTCCACACCAATTATGGATTGCACATGAAGTGGGTAAAAGACATGCTCCGCGAGTTTTGTTAGCAGATGAAGTAGGCTTGGGTAAAACCATTGAAGCCGGCATGATCATCCATCAACAATTATTAACTGGCCGCGCTGAACGAGTGTTAATTGTGTTACCTGACTCATTAAGACATCAATGGCTAGTTGAGATGCTTCGCCGTTTTAATCTGCATTTTTCTATTTTTGATGAAGAACGCTGCATAGAAGCCTTTGCAGATGCAGATAATCCATTTGATACTGAGCAATTAGTCATTTGCTCTATGGATTTGCTTCGCAAGAAGAAACGCCTTGAACAAGCCCTTGATGCCGATTGGGATTTATTAGTTGTCGATGAAGCCCATCACCTTGAGTGGCATCCTGAGAAGCCAAGCCGTGGCTATCAAGTGGTTGAGGCATTAGCCGCTGAAATTCCTGGGGTGCTATTACTGACTGCGACCCCTGATCAACTTGGCCATGAAAGCCACTTTGCTCGTTTACGGTTATTAGATCCTGATCGTTTTTATAACTACCAAGATTTCTTGGCAGAAGAACAGGATTACCAGAAAGTTGCCAATGCCGCCAGTGCCATAGAACTCGCAACGGTCGCGGGTAAACAAGCCGATAACCTTAAGCAATTATTAGGTGCTGATGCACAAGTCACTATTGACCAACTTAATAGCGATGATCAACAAGCAGTGATTAGTGCGCAACAATCACTTCTGCAGCAATTGCTTGATCGCCATGGCACCGGTCGAGTGCTTTTCAGAAACTCGCGTGCTTCGGTTGCCGGTTTCCCTAAACGCCTTTTTAACCCTCACCCGTTGGCTTTGCCCAATGAATATAAGACAGCCCAAAAAGTCGCAGCGATGATGGCTGGTCAGCAAAGTGCTGAAATTAAAGCGATGCAAGCGTTAACTCCGGAAAAGGTTTATCAGGACTTCGAAGGAGATAGCTCTAGTTGGTGGCGATTCGACCCCAGGGTGGATTGGTTAATTGACTTTTTAAAAGCACATAAACGTGAAAAAGTGCTCATAATCGCCGCCAAAGCTGAAACTGCGTTAGCCTTAGAAGAAGCATTACGCACCCGCGAAGGGATCGCTACCACGGTATTCCATGAGGGCATGTCAATTATTGAACGTGACCGCGCAGGCGCATATTTCGCCCAAGAAGATGCTGGTGCTCAGGCCCTGATCTGTAGCGAAATTGGTTCTGAAGGGCGTAATTTCCAATTTGCCAGTCAATTAGTACTGTTTGATTTGCCACTTAACCCAGATTTATTAGAACAACGGATTGGTCGTTTAGACCGCATTGGCCAACAAAACAATGTCAATATTCACGCACCATTCTTTGCTGATACCGCCCAACAAACCTTAATGGATTGGTATCATCAAGGCTTAAACAGTTTCTGCCAAACCAGCCCAAGTGGTCATATTATCTATAATGAATTTTCGCAGAGACTGCTTGAGCAACTGTGCTTGCAAGATCAGAGTGGCATTGACAGCTTAATCAGCGAAACGGCTGCACGCCAACAGCAGCTCACTAAGATTATGCAAAATGGTCGAGATAAATTATTAGAATTGAACTCTCATGGTGGCGCTAAAGCACAAGCCCTAACTGAGCGTTTATCCAAACTCGATGGTGATGTTAACTTCATTGCTGCGGTAATTAAGATGTGGGACATTATCGGTGTCGAGCAACAGGACAAAGGTGAAAATGCCATTGTGTTGATCCCTACTGAGCATATGCTGTTCCCAACTTACTCTGGGCTACCTGAGGATGGGATCACTGTCACTTTTGACCGTGAACTGGCACTTTCAAGGGATGATATCGCCTTAATCACCCCCGAGCACCCCATTGTTCTGGCAGGACTTGATTTGATTCTTACCAGTGAGTCTGGATCAACATCAGTAGCGTTATTAAAAAACAAAGCGTTGCCTGCTGGGACCATATTCTTAGAAGCGATGTTTGTTGCAGACGCCTCAGCTCCTAAATCAACACAGTTGTTTAGATACTTACCAGCGACACCAATACGGGTATTACTCGATAAAAACGGCAATGACATTGCGGCTAATATTGATTATCAAAGTTTTGATAATCAGCTAAGTTCCGTAAATCGTCATATGGCAAGTAAACTTGTCAATGCTGCTCAAGTACTCATCCACCCGATGCTGGCGCAAGCTGAAGCGGCCGCGGAGAAACAAATGCAATTGTTGATCAGCACTGCCAAAGATAATATGCATCAAAGCCTCAACGATGAATTACAGCGTTTAACTGCACTGAAACAGGTGAACCCTAATATTCGTCAATCGGAACTGGATCACATCGCTAAACAAATTACCCAATTAGACAGCTTAATTGACGGTGCTAAACTGCAATTAGATGCGTTAAGGGTAGTAATGGTGAGTCATAACTAACTGAAACAATAGAAATGATAAAGGGAGCGGTGGCTCCCTTTATCATTTAAGATAACTTTTAAACTACAGCTGGCTAACCTTAAAGCCTGCCTGTATAAGTTGATTAAGCACACCATGCTCGCCGTTAAGGTGTAGCGTACCCACCACCACAAACTCAGTAATATCGTTGTTGTTAAGAGTGACCAACTGTTTCATCCAATTATTATTACGATCAACAATCAATACTTTTTGAAGCAATGGGAAATCTTGCTCCATCTTAGTCATCATTTCATGGCCAGTGAAAGCTTCAATATCGCCACTGCGCCAAGCGGTTTTCATAAATTTAATCAGTTCTGGCAAAGTCGTTAAATCTTCCATGGTGTAATTAATGAATAAATTGGGTTCAATTTCCCCCATGGATTCTAAAAAGGACACCTGCTGGTCAAAGGTTTCCAATTGCCCTATTGGCTTACCATCTGCCATCGCTTTGTCACTGTAATGTTTATCAACACCAAACTGCGGCATCATGCCAAAGCGTTGATATTCAGTTACTGTTACCACTAAGCCAACCGCCCACGGCTGTAAAGCTGCAAAGTTTTCAATGGGTAATTGCCTCGAGGCTAAAAAAGCCTGCAACTTTTGGTAGGTTTCACCACCTAACGATTGCTGCAGAGTCTGCCCGGTTTTAGACATCATCGCCATCATCAGCTTTTGCTGAGCTGCAGGGGTTTCTGATGCGGCGATATCCGTTTCGAATATGAGCTTATCTGAGTCTTTATAGGCTTTATCAAATTCACTCGGTAATGGGTAGTCACTTTCCTTGAGTAGGTGGATAGTACCGCCAACATAAAAATATTTGCCCCCTTTACTGACTTTCCAAACCGAAGACTTGGCTACAGCTGCAGATGAAAATAGCGCAACGAGAACAATCACCAACAATGATGACAAATATTTGATAGGCATATGCATTCCTTGCTAGTTTAAGTACAGGTATATCTTAAAGACTGGTAAGGTCTTTTGAATAATAATCTTAGCAGGATTAGCACGATCCTGAAGAAAAAACCACCAAGGAAAAGTGATGCTGCGAACCACATTCTTGACTATAGGCTTGCTAATGACTTCATCGGGCTTTGCCTCGGGCACTAGAAGTCTGGATCTTTTTGAAACCGCTATTGAAGCTTTTTACCAAGCCCAACCGCGACATTTAAAAACGGATTCAAGGTACCTTGGAACTACCGATAAATGGCACCTCTTTGGCTTAACTCAAACTGATATTACAGCTGGTATGCCATGGAGTCATACCTACGGCATAAAAATAGCAATAGCTGAGCTAGTTATTATTAATGGCTGGCAACTGGACTTAACCGATCCTAAGCACATCCCCTATATAGCAGACTGTCCTAGAATCAAAAAATTGCCTAAGCGAGAGAATATTGCACACTACAGAGTACTAAAAGAAGAGCGCCATAATCAATGTATAGAGTACTTACAAGGAAATAATCATGAATGATGAGAACATCAACATTGGCGACAACGACTTTTTAGGATCGTTAATTTGCTACTCTTGCCAACAACACAATCGCTGCAGCTATGATGACAAACATATATTTTCTAATGATCATACACTCAAAGCGTTAATTTTTGCCAATGGCCGCATTGAAGTAGCAGATCTTGAAGGTAATCCCGCCGATGCCATAGTGCAGTTTCAACACCAGCTGCTTTCAATCACCCCCGAAGTGGCGCATAATTTTGGTCAAGGAATTGCTGTAAAAATAGGATTTAGGCTGCTGGAGTGTTCGTCCTGTGGCAGCCAAGAATTTACTATGGAAGAGACAGAATAAGCCTAGATTAATAAGAAACAGTCATAAATTTGACTGTTTCCTTTTGCCAATTAAAAGCCCACAGAAATACCAAAATTGGCTTGGCCTTGAAAGATTGCCTTGCCATCGACTTGCCAAGAACATTGAATCTCCGGGTCACAGAAAATTAATTCTTCATTTTCAAGTAACACAGCATAGCCAACTAAGCCTAAATTTAATCTTAAATGTTCACCGATTCTGTATTCTGAGCCGACGCCTATAGACAGCGAGGGCTGAGTTTCGCTGCCGTAGCCTTCTGATAAAGTTAACCGACTGGCACCAATACTGGCACTGACATAAGGATAAAAGTTACCACTTGGGTAATAGGCGGTACCACCTAAATGATAATGATCCATTTGTAATTCAAGTGGAGCAGTAGCTTCTCCTGTCACCTCAATATCACTTTTACGAGTGTCAAACAGAAGGTATACAGAACCAGGGTCTTGTGTATACCAACCGATCTTCCCCCCAAAACTATTGCCTGATTTAAAGCTTAATTCTGATTTATCAAAAATGAGCTTACCAAAGCTATCTGTAGCGGTTGTTGCTTCGGCCACCCTTAAGTGACTAGCAAATGAGTATCCAGAATACCCTTCAATAAACACCTGCGACCAACAATTAAAGCCGAGACTGAGCAACATTATTGTTATTAATCGTTTTTTCATAACTTCCCTGTAATTACTTTATTTAAGGCAATCGTAAGCCAATTGAATATCTTGTGCCTTTTCTTTGGCTAGATTTATTGCTTCTTGAGGTAAACCTTTAGCCACTAATTTATCTGGATGATGTTTAGCCATGGCTTTTCGATAAGCTCTTTTTATGGTTTTGGCATCGGCGTCGGTGCTGACCCCTAAAATCTTTCTGGCATCAGATTGAGTCATCTTGCTGCCACCACCTTGATGACTTCGATAATGGGCTTTGGTTTGTTCTAATAAATTATCTATTTCACTCTGACTGAAGCTAAGGTACTGGCCAATTTTATAAAGAATGGTCACTTCAGAAGCATCAAGCTTACCATCATTTAACGCCATTTGAACTTGTACTTCAACAAACATCTGCCTGACATCACGTCTACCAATGGTATTGTTACGTAATGTCTTTATCACTTTTGCCAGTTCAAAATCCGCAGCCTTGCCATCTGTAAAAGCCTGTTGTGCAGACCGCCTTGCTTCGGTATTAAGCTCTAATTTATCCATTAAAGCCACCGCGAGATTAATATCCGAACGAGTGACGACACCACTTGCTTTAGCGATATGCCCTAAAACTGAAAAAGTGGCGTAAAGAAAAGCATTCTGCTTTTGCAATGCGGGTTGATGCCTCTGCAAATCGTACCAATGCCCAATGACTAACCCGATAAGAGCGCCGAAAATTCGGCCCAAAGCAAACCCAATTAAAGCTCCCCAGAGCTTGCCTTTAATTGCCATGATTTCGCTCTCTTTTATTGACCTGTTGTAACCGTTCTAGCGTACCCACATCACACCAATAATGCTCTAGCTTTGAAACCTTAATCAATTGCTTATCAACATGCGGCCACCACAAGCTTGGTAGCCTAAAAGCCCCTTGGGGACTGCCATCAAATAGACTTGGATGATAAATACCAATACCACTAAAAGTCAGCTTTTCACCCACAGAACACAGAAAGCCATCATTCTGGCTTAAGTCACCTTCTGGGTTGAATTCAGGATTATCAATACAAAAAAGGTGAGCCAACTGCCCCACTTGCAATGGCGGTAAATCATCAAAGTTCCAGTCACAAAAAACATCACCGTTGACAACAATAAAAGGCTCATCTCCTAATAAAGGCAGAGCATTTTTAATTCCCCCTCCTGTTTCTAGGGCCTCGGACTCAGGACTGTAATGCACAGTCGCACCAAATTGACTTCCATCACCCAAAACTTGCTCAATTTTTTCGCCTAACCAAGCATGATTGATAACGATGTCTGTGATCCCTTGTTTAACCAACTTTTCAATATGATGCACAATTAATGGTTGTCCCTGCACCTCAACTAAGGGCTTAGGTATTGAATCAGTTATTGGCCTTAATCTTTGGCCCCTGCCAGCGGCTAAAATCATTGCCCGCATTGATCTCTCCAACTCGGTAACACCTGACTCTCTAGCACTTCTGTTATAAATGGTAACCGATACTTATCGGCAATCTCGACAAGATAATTAAGGGTAGCCTCAACATCTTTTAAATAACCTGATTTTCCATCTCTCAAATTAAGCCTACAGAAAATTCCAGCAGCTTTTAGATGCCTTTGGGCTCCCATTAGGTCAAACCAACGTTCAAATTGGCTATATTCCACTCCCTGCAAATCTAATTGCTGATAGAAATCAGATAATAACTTGGCACGCACTTGTTGTGGGCAATTGATATAGCAATCTTTGAGTAAGGATACCAAATCATAAGTTATTGGCCCTATCAGAGCACCTTGGAAATCAATAACAGCTAGCTCATCATTGTTGACCATCAAATTGCGACTATGAAAATCTCGGTGAATACCCACTTGAGGTTGAGCTAATGCAGAGCTAATTAAAATATCTTTAAGCTGCTGCCATGCCGCTAAAGATTGTTCAGTAAACTCAAACGCTAAGGTCCGCTGTAACAGCCACTCATTAAATATTTCTAATTCAGCATCGAGCAATTGGTGATTGTAACTGTCCAGAGAACCCAGCTCCGTTACACAAATCCTATTAATTTTAGGCAATATATTCAGAGCTTTACGATACCAATGGGGCATGGACTCTGGCGTTAAGTAATTAAACAGCAATTGATCACCTAAATCTTTCTGCCACATAAAACCCAATTCAAAATCGGCCTTTATAACCTCAGAAGCATTGATCTGTTGCTGTTGATAGGCATTTGCTAGAGCGCAGAACAAACGGCTATCTTCCGTATCCACAGGAGCATCAACAGCTATATAACTGCAGTTATCATGGGAAAAGCGAAAATATCGTCTGAAACTTGCATCACCACTCACTACTTCAAGCTGTGGCTTTTTTCCTATAAAGCTGGCTAACCAAGTAGCCAGCGCATCAATTCTAGGATCCAAAATAAAAATCCTTTAATGGTCGAAACTTAAAAATTGTTTTATCATATCTTAACTAAGGCAAAAAGGATCCTTTTAGGATATCTATATTAACTGCTAAAATAACTGATTAACATTAATCTATTATTTTAAGGCGACTCTTAGCAGTAAAGCCACCAGATTTATGGACAAATAATTACTCTAATGCATAACCGCACAACTCTTTTTACTGGTTTACTTTTCCTTAGCAGCCTGTCTTCGTTTGCTGCTGAAACCAATCAGTGCCAAATTCTCCCACCTGTTGCAACCATTAGCTATGATGCAAATCTCGCTGATGAGCAGCAGATAAAAATAAGCTCTGATAAAAGCGCTGCAATTGCAGATCGGCTCGCCCAATTTAAAGGTAAGGTTAAAATTAACCAAGGTCTTAGACAAATCTCAGCAGACCAAGCTCAAATTGATCACCTCAACCAAGAACTCAAAGCAAACGGATCTTTGGTATTCCAAGACCATATGTTTACCATTACCGCTGAAGATCTAAGGGCAAGCTTACAGAATAAGCAAGCTAATCTGTCTGAAGCTAAGTACTGGATTAATGGTCAACAATTACATGGTTCAGCTGAACAATTGGAGCTCAATGAGAATAATGATCTTATTCTCAACCAAGCTGATTTTACCACTTGTCCTGATAATGACTTGGCCTGGATTTTAAAAGCAAGAGAAATTAAATTAGATTCTAAAGAACAGTGGGGGGCAATTAAAGGCGCTAAATTAGAACTCTATGGTGTCCCAATTTTCTACATGCCTTATATGACTGTACCGATTTCTAATAAACGTAAATCTGGTTTTCTGTTTCCTAAATTTGGTACCAGTACTACCAAGGGGGTGGAATTAGGCTTACCTTATTACTGGAATATTTCCCCCCAATATGATGCCACTATCACCCCACACTATATGTCCAATAGGGGCTTACATTTAAAGACTGAATTTAGGTACTTAGCTGGTGAGGCTCAGTTAGGGCAATTTAACATAGAATATTTAGATGCTGATCAGAAGCTGTTGGGTAAACCAGAGAGATACCTGTACCATTGGCAACATGCTGGCAAAATAAATGATAATTGGCGTATTCACGCTAACTATACTGACATTTCTGATAACAATTATTTCAATGACTTACGATCAGATGTAAATCGCTCAACCTCCAATCAACTCTATCGTGTTGGTGAGGTAGATTATTTCCAGGAAAACTGGAATTTCTCTGCGAAAGTACAAGACATTAAGGTGCTAGGAGTAACAGAATCTCCCTATCAGGTATTACCTCAACTTAACTTTAATTATCGCCAAGATAATTTCTATTCATTAATAGATTTCAAATTTAATAGTGAGTTGACCCAGTTTAGTCATCAAAACAAACTGTATAACTCTGCGACTCGGCTGCATCTAGAGCCAAGTTTAACTTTGCCTCTGCACAGCCCCCAAGGATCGTTACTTAGTGAAGTAAAACTAATGCAAACTTTCTATAACCAAAGCGCGGGGGTAAATCCTGATACTGGATTAACTGATCTGACTCGGTCTGTTGACCGTTTTATTCCACAAGTTAAAGTTCATGGAAAACTCAATCTTGAGAGAGATTCAAACTTGTTTGGTGCGAACTTCAGGCAAACCCTAGAGCCACAAATACAGTACCTTTTTGTTGATGATGTTGATCAATCAAATATTGGTATTTATGACACCTCTTTGCTCTATCAAGATTTTGACGGTTTATTCAGAGATCGCAGCTTTTCTGGGTTAGATAGAATTGCCGCGGCTAATCAATTCACTTTAGGCTTAACATCACGCTTTTTCGATAGCGCTAATATTGAGAAGAGTCGTTTTAGCCTTGGTCAGATCTTTTATTTAGATCAAAATACAAACAATCTGTTTAAGAATGTAACGAGCCAAACAGGCCGTTCGGCACTCGCTGCTGAAGTTGATCTGCACTTAACTAAAGACTGGGTGTTCAGCTCAGCGATGCAATATGATACTGATAATGAATCCACAAAGCGCTCTGAGGTGACATTAGACTACCGTCCAGGTACCGATAAGCTTATGCAAATGTCTTATCGTTATGTTCCTGATTTAGCTAAAGAGGCTGATATTGCCCAAGCGGGTCTCAGAACCGTTTGGCCAATAAATGATAAAGTGAATTTTGTCGGTAATTTTTATTACGACTTGAATGAGCGCCGCAGCGTCGAAACTTATACCGGCTTTCAGTATGAGACCTGTTGCTGGTCTATTCGCTTAGCATACCACCGCCACATTAAAACCAATTATGCTGACCAAAATTTACCCCCAATTGAGCAAAGAGATTTGTTTGAAGAAGGAGTATCATTAAGCTTTAGTATTAAAGGCTTAGGCGGTAGCAATCGCAACAGCATAGACGATATGCTTAATGAAGGCTTATTTAATTATCGTCGACCTTTGTATTTAAAAAATTAAACCTCTATAGTGCTTGCTGAACTA
Source organism: Paraferrimonas sp. SM1919 (assembly GCF_010993985.1). Taxonomy (GTDB): domain Bacteria; phylum Pseudomonadota; class Gammaproteobacteria; order Enterobacterales; family Shewanellaceae; genus SM1919. Next base: position 62,053 of record NZ_WINH01000006.1, read on the forward strand.
TAGGCAAAATATTGAGTCATAAACTGATAATGCACATAGAAAACGTATCAAATAGGATTTATTGGATGAAGCCGTTTAAACATTTATTACTCGCAGCAACACTGATTAGTGGCAACTTATATGCCGCTCCTGTGTTAGATCGTATTGCCGTACAAGTAGATAACGGAGTCATTTTACAAAGCGATATCGACAATATGGTTGCTGAAATCAAGCGTTCAGCACAGGCTAATAAGCAACAATTACCTTCTGATAATGCCTTGAATGTGCAGGTCACCGAACGTCTAGTATTGACGCAATTGCAATTGCAAATGGCAGAAAGAATGGGCTTACAAATTGGTGACTTGCAACTTGATCAAGCTATCGAGAATATTGCCCGTGAGCAAGGATTAACACTTAATCAAATGCGAGAGCAAATTGAAGCAAGTGGTATGAATTATGCCTCTTATCGTGAGAAGGTGCGTGAAGAAATTACCATTGGTGAAGTTCAACGCATTAATGTCCGCCGTCGTATTCAGATCACTCCTCAAGAAATGAATTCTTTGGTTGAATTGATCAAAGAGCAAGGCATGCAAAATACCGCTTTTCATATTGGTCATATCCTAATTGAAGCGAGTTCAAACTCTTCCAGCGAAGAATTAGAAGCTTCCAAGAAACGAGCAGAAAAAACCTTAGAAGTACTAAAGGATGGAGGAGACTTCCGTCGCACGGCGATAGCCGCGTCTTCAGGCCCTAAAGCCCTCGAAGGAGGTGATTGGGGTTATATGAATGCCAATGAAATGCCGACCTTATTCGCAGAAGTTGCTAATACCGCCAAAAAAGGCGATATTATCGGTCCTATCAAAAGTGCTGCAGGCTTTCACATCATCACTATCTTTGATATAAAGGGACAAGAAATTCAAGAGATTAGTGAGTCAAATGCTCGCCATATCTTACTCAAACCTTCTCCAATTCTTTCTGAAGACAGAGCCAAGCAAATGCTAGAGGGCTTTTTGGTTCAGATAAATAACGGTGAAGCCAAATTTGAAGAGCTTGCAAAAAAATACTCTGAAGATCCTGGTAGCGCTTTAAAAGGTGGGGAACTCGGTTGGGCTGATCCCAACATATATGTGCCAGCCTTTAAAGATGCTATGGCCCAATTAGAAATTAACGGTATTTCTAAACCGTTCCGTTCCAGTCATGGTTGGCATATCGTACAAATTATTGATCGCCGTACCAGTGACGCTACAGACAAATTTAATACCGATAGAGCTTATCAACTTATTTATCGACGTAAATTTAATGATGAACTACAAAGCTGGCTCAGTGAAATACGCAGCGAAGCATACGTCGAAGAAATCAGCCCGTTAAAAAGACGCGGCTAGGAGATATTGTGACATTTAGGATTGCGATTACCCCTGGGGAACCCGCTGGTATTGGTCCAGACCTTACTGTAAAACTAGCTCAACAGGCATGGCCAGTTGAGCTGGTCGTTTGTGCCGATCCAAAACTGTTAGCTCAACGAGCTAAAAAGTTAGGATTGCCTTTACAATTGAGACCCTACCAACCCACACAGCCGCCACAGCCTCAAGAAGCCTGCACCTTAACTATTGCTCCATTTGCACTGAGTGTGGAATCTATTTGTGGCCAATTAGATGATCGCAATAGTGCTTACGTAGTGGAAACGCTTACCTTTGCAGGTGAGAAAAATATGGTTGGTGACTTCGACGCTGTGGTCACAGGTCCAGTTCATAAAGGCATCATCAATAAAGCCGGAATTTCATTTAGTGGTCATACTGAATTCTTTGCCCATCAAGCCGGTTGCAATGATGTGGTGATGCTACTGGCTAACGATATCATGCAAGTTGCACTGGTAACGACCCATATTCCTTTGGCCTACATCTCAAAAGCTATCACTCGTGAACGATTACATAAAATTATTGGTATACTTCACAGTGAACTAGTAGAAAAATTTGGTATCGACAAACCTAAAATCTATGTGTGTGGATTAAACCCCCATGCAGGTGAAGATGGTCATTTAGGCACTGAAGAAATTCAAGTGATCACTCCAGCACTTAATGAGCTAAGGGAACAGGGGCTTGATCTTGTTGGGCCATTACCAGCTGATACCATTTTTCAACCCAAATATTTGCAGGAAGCAGACGTGGTGTTAGCCATGTATCACGACCAAGGACTACCAGTATTAAAATCGCAAGGTTTTGGTAATTCGGTCAATATTACCCTAGGTCTGCCCTACATTCGTACTTCTGTCGACCATGGCACTGCTCTTGAACTGGCAGGTACTGGAGAAGCGGACCTTGGCAGCTTTGTATGCGCTCTAAACCGCGCGATTGAATTAGCAGAAAAAAGCCAATGAGTAACAATGTACACTTAGGCCATACCGCTCGTAAGCGTTTTGGTCAAAACTTTTTGACCGATGAAGGTATTATCGGTCGTATCGTCGCTGCTATTGCTCCTTCGAATGATTATACTTGTGTCGAAATTGGACCTGGTCTTGGTGCGATTACTGAGCCCGTTGCCGCATTAATAGATACATTAAACGTGGTAGAGCTGGATAAAGATCTCGTCGAGCGCTTACAGTCTCACCCAACCCTAAGCCATAAGTTAAAGATCAACCAAGGGGATGCCCTCAAGTTTGATTTTGGTTCATTAGTAGAACCAGGCAAGCAAATGAAAGTTTTCGGCAACTTACCCTATAACATTTCGACCCCTTTAATGTTCCATTTGTTTGATTATGCTGAGCATATTCACTCAATGCACTTCATGCTACAAAAAGAAGTGGTACTAAGATTATCGGCTTCTCCTGGTACCAAAGCTTATGGAAAATTAACGGTAATGGCCCAGTATCATTGCCAAGTGGTTCCTGTTATTGCAGTCCCGCCAGGCTCATTTGTGCCACCACCAAAAGTTGATTCTGCGGTTGTGCGTTTGGTGCCACACAAAGTTAATCCCCATCCATGTCAGGATTTAGGCACCCTAAACCATGTGGTCAGTAACGCTTTTAACATGCGTAGAAAAACCTTGCGCAACAACTTAAAAAAACTCTTCAGTGATGAAGAATTCGCCAGCTTGAATATTGATGCGACTAAACGACCAGAAGATATCAGCGTTGAGCAATATGTGGCTTTAGCAAACCTTTATTTAACAAAGGATAAATAATGGCTCGCGTTCTGGCTGACAACATAAAAATAGAGGTTAAAACTCAATTTATTGAACAACAAAGTCAGCCAGAAAATGGCCGTTACGTTTTTGCTTATAACATCACGATAACGAACAATAATCCTAGTAATATAAAACTCATTGAGCGTAGTTGGCTAATCCAAGAAAGTAATGGCAAGCAACAACAAGTGTCTGGGCCGGGAGTCGTCGGTAAAACGCCGACTTTAACTGCTAACCAAAGTTTTAGTTATCAATCAGGTGCCATCGTCTCTTGTGACACTGCCACGATGCAAGGCTTTTATTTGTTTACAGACGCTTCAGGTCATCAATTTAAAGTTAGCATTCCCCCTTTCGTACTGGCAACCCCAAGGGTAATACATTAATGGCGCAATATGTCGTTGGTGATATTCAAGGTTGCTATAAAGAACTTCAAAAACTCCTTAGCAAAGTTGATTTTAATCCTTCGAGAGATGAGCTTTGGTGCGTGGGTGACTTAGTTGCTCGCGGTCCAGATTCGTTGAAAACGTTGGCGTTCTTATATCAATTGGAAGGCTCTGCTAAAGTCGTTTTAGGTAATCATGATCTTCATCTTTTAGCTGTTGCCCATGGCCTTAAAAAAGCAAACCCCAAAGATAAGCTCAATAAACTGCTCAATGATTCTCGTCTACCAATCTATCTGCAATGGTTAAGGCAGCAACCCTTGTTGCGCCACTCACAAAAGCACAATATTGTTATGACCCACGCTGGCATTCCACCAGCTTGGGACCTTGCGAACGCAAAGACTCATGCACAAAGGGTTGAACAACAATTGCAAAGCAGTGATTACTTGCAGCTGCTGAGCAACATGTACAGTAAACAACCTAAGTATTACTGTGCCGATCTCTCGCCACAACAGAGCCTGAGGTATACGATCAATGCACTCACCCGCATGCGATTTGTAGACATTAACGGCGGCTTAGACTTCGAGTACAAACACTCACCATATAATCAAACCGTGGCGGGCTTAATGCCATGGTTTGTCCATCCCCAACAAAAAACACAACAAACCATTATATTTGGGCACTGGGCTGCACTAATGGGCAGAACCGATAATCCAGATTATATCGCCTTAGATACTGGCTGTGTTTGGGGTAATTACCTGACTTTACTCGATCTGCAAACTAAGCAAGTTATTCATCAAAAATCATTGACTTAACAGCCTGTTAATTACCAACATAAATTAAACAATTGCAGAAAAATGACGCTATAAACTATAGCTTATTTTATTGTTAAGGAAGAAGTTCATGAGGCTAAAACTCACTGTAGCCGTTAGAATTATTGCCGGTTTTGCGGCGATAGCATTGATGCTATTAATATCAGGGATAGTATCACTATCAAATATCAGCACCATTGAAAGCGGTACCCAACAAATACAAAACTCTTCCTTACCTGCACTTAAATCAAGCACCCAATTAATGACTCAATTGGCCCAGCAGGAAAGGATTAGAGTTGCCGCACAATTTGCAACCACAACAGACAATATCAATATTTTAAAACAACAGCTTACCCTAAGTAGCAGTGCTTTTAATGATTCAAGTAAGCAACTTACCCAGTTAGTCGCTAACCAAGATTCATTAACTGACTTACTTAGCAGTTTAAGTCAATCATCAAAGCAGCAGCAAGAGCACTTACAGCAGTTTTTAGCATTAAAGATGCAAAGCCTAGACAACCTGACGTTTATTGAAGAATCTTCAGAAATGGTGCAAATACTGACAGATCAAGGCAGCAGTCTGCTTATCAGTATAATGAATAATGCTGACAAATTTTCTAATCGTAACTCACAAAAAGCCTATACCCTTAGTGAAGATTTAGATGACAACTTTTTCTCTTTACTGTCTGATAGCCAGGAGATGCTGAGGGTAAAGACTGTTGAAGATTTAGAAGATTACGCCAGCGAAATATTGTTCTTGCTTGAGAGTATCGATTCTAACACTAGCAAATTAGTTGAACTTGATAGTCGAATTGTCACCAGCAATATCAGTAAAGAGCTGGTTGATATAGTCAATAAACTCAACTCACTAGTTGGTGAACAAGGACAAATTAATCAATATAAGCATCAGCAAATTGATTTTAATGCCAAGATCCTTGAGCAAAGTAATAGCATTGGCCAATTAGCAGCATCAAATCAAGTCTTACTGGAAACCTTACAGGCCGAAGTTGAGCTAAATTCGATTACTTTAAATGAAGAGACCTTAGCGTCTGCTGACAGTGCTCGCTTAACCAGTTGGCTGTTTATGTTGCTCGCCATTATTGCTGCTATCGGTATTGCTTATTACATTATTAGTTCGATTCTTCATAAATTAAATGTAATCAATGATGCCTTAGAAGTTTATACCAAAGGTGATTTAAGCTTTAAACTTGAAGATTTAGGGGAAGATGAATTTGGTCATCTTGGTGAAAATATTACTAAATTAATCAATGCTCTAACGAACCTAATTAAAGGCATCCAAGACAGAGCCAATCAGCTCGCCACCGCCGCTGAAGAAACATCGGCCATTACCGCTCAAAGTAGCAGTGGTGTTCAACAGCAAAAATACCAAGTAGAACAAGCGGCTAGTGCAACCACACAACTGAGCTCCAGCGCGCAACAAGTATCCGTTAATGCTAACGATGCCTTAGGTGAAATTAAACAAGCAGATGAGGAAGCCAGTTATGTCCAAGAAATTACTGAGCAAACCAAACTAACTATCCTTTCTCTCGCCGATGAGGTGGCGAAAGCGTCGCTGGTCATTAATACACTCCATGATGATAGCGCAGAAATTGGTAAAATTTTGGATGTGATCAGAGGAATTGCAGAGCAAACTAACTTACTCGCCCTGAATGCTGCAATTGAAGCCGCTCGTGCAGGTGAACAAGGTCGTGGATTTGCTGTTGTAGCCGACGAAGTGAGAAGTTTAGCTTCAAGAACCCAAGCTTCAACTCAAGAAATTCAGCAAATGATTGAAAAATTGCAAACTGGAGCAGAGCAAGCTGTACAAGTAATGGAAGCTGGTCGCCGCTCTGCTGACTCTTGTGTTGAAAAGTCGGAACAGGCAACTACTGCCGTAGAGGCGATCAATAACTCGGTTCATAAAGCTTTCTCAGCTGGCACCCATATTGCTCAAGCTGCGGATGAGCAAAATAAAGTGAGTTCTGAAATATCTGAAAAGCTAGAGCAAATAGCAAGCATTTCCGAAGAGGCCTCTCTTGGCGCTAACCAAACCGAGCAATCGAGTCAACAAGTGGCTCAACTCGCGGAAGAGTTGCAAGCCTCGGTCAAAGAATTCAAACTTTAATCCCCTAAGTGGTCTTATTTTAAAATTAAGTCCATAAAAAAACGAAGCAGTTTAACTGCTTCGTTTTTTTAGGCATTAGAGCTTAGCACTCAATTCCTTATTAATTGGGCTATCACTATAGCCCTTAGCTTCAATCCAAGCTTTTAACGGTTTACCTTCTGGTGTTAAGGCCGCAAGCTCATTACTGGGCATGCGTTTTACTATATATGAACCAACCTCAACTGAGCTCTCAGTAAAAGCAAATTCTAAAAGACTTTGGCCATTACACTGAAATTTAGAATAGATGTTTTTTAGTTTAATTCGGTTAGAGCGTAAGGTTTTATGTAACCTTTTTTTATTATCTAGTTTAATATCGTTACAGATACTCAAAGCAAGATCATCTGTCGCTTTTGCTTCACTTGGAAGCATCAAAGCTCCAGCAATCACTATCGCTGCTAAGGTGCTTATTTTGTGCATTTAAGTTCCTTCATTGCCACTATTAGAATTTAAAATAGAAGGGTAAATGGTTACTTATCTGCACGCTAAAACAACGGCCTAAATAAACCCAGAGCAGCGGATTATCACTTAATCAGCTCGACTGTATTTTACAAACTCATAAGTTAAGCCATCAAGATTAGTGTGCTTTTCAGCCCAAACCTGAGTCCAGCAACCATCATCCCAGTGCGGAAATTGGGTATCACCTTCCACTTCTAAATCGATAAAAGTTAAATAAAGATTGTCGGCTTTTGGCAGCGTTTGCAGGTACAGTTGCCCCCCTCCCATCACCATCAGTTCCTCAGTATCTTTCTCTAACTGGTAGGCTTTCTCAAAGCTATCAACTACCGTTACCCCCTCTGGCTGATAGTCAGGATTTCGGCTAATAACAATGTTGTGCCTACCAGGTAAAGGGCGACCAATACTCTCGAAAGTTTTACGCCCCATCACCACAGGTTTGCCTAAAGTCATCTTTTTGAAGTGCTGCAGATCTTCAGGCAGGTGCCATGGCATTTGGTTATCTTTACCAATCACGCGGTTATGGGCCATAGCGGCAATAAGAGAAATTTGCATAAATGAAGATCCTTTTAAAAATAGTGAGTTTATTCTACTAAAAATAAAAGTTAACAGGTACAAAAAAGCCGAAGCATTTGCTTCGGCTTAAGTTCAATTTAACCAGAACTAGAGCAAGATCAACTTAGCTCCTCAGGGCTGATATGGCCCACAGCTAAATCCTGTTTAGACGCTTTACCTAACTTAAAGTCATCTAACAACTGCTGCCACTTAGGTAACACCTCAGCTAAGGATGCCCGCTTAACGTGGCCATAACCTTTAATACCTTCAGGTAAACCAGCAATCTCAGTAGCTTGTTCTAGGTTATCTTTATTCAATCTTGGTAGTAATTCATCTATGGTTGCCGCATATTCTTCTATCAAGTATCGTTCTTGCTTACGTTCTGCGCTATAGCCAAATATATCAAAGGCAGTGCCGCGTAAACCTTTACACTTAGCCAACAGCTTAAATACGGTTTTGAACCATGGGCCTACGGCGATCTTTTTTGGTGTTTTAGCAGAATCTGAAAACCAATCAAACACGGGCGGCGCTAAGTGATAATTAAGCTTATAGCTACCACTAAATTGCCTTTGTAACTGCTGTTTAAACTCATCACTGCTGTGCAGTCTTGCAACTTCATACTCATCCTTGTAGGCCATTAGTTTAAAGCCATAGCGGGCCACGGCGCGGGTTAATTGTTGTGAATATTGATCCACGCTTTGCTCTGCCACTTGCACTTGCTGAACTAAAGCGAGATAACGCTTGGCATACGCCTCATCTTGGTAATCAGTTAGAAACTTAGCTCGCTTAGCAATAAAGTCATGCAAACTAGGATGCTGAGTATCCTTTTGTTGTTGATTTAATAATTGCAGCGCTTGCTCAGGTTTGGCGCACACATAACGACCTAGGTTAAAGGCTTTTATGTTCTCTTTTACCGCCACGCCATTAAGTTCGATAGCATTATAAATGGAAGTAAAATTAAGGGGGATCATACCCATTTGATAGGCGTAACCCAACATAAAAGTATTGGTTGCTGTCGCCGCGCCTAGGGCTTTTTCGGTTAACTTAGTGGCATCAATGGCTTTTAACTGTTTCGAGCGCACATCGATTAAATCCAACATTTGCGCTGACTCATCTTTAATATTCTTTCCCAAAACAAACATCGACGTTGGCATCACCCTAGTGTTTACTAAGCTTAGGGTTTTATCGCTATTAAGCTTAGATAGACAAGTTGCGTCAACACTTGAAGCCACTAAATCTCCGGCAATAAGTGCATCGGCATTAGCCTCTGAAATACGCACCGCATGCAGCTGTGATTCATGTTTGGCGATGCGAATATGGCTATATACCGAGCCCCCTTTTTGAGCCAAACCTGTTTGATCTAAAGTGGTTACCGCTTTACCTTCAATAAAGGCCGCCATCGACATTAACGCACCAAAGGTCACCACCCCGGTGCCGCCAATACCATTGACCAGTATTCCCCATGGTTTATCTAAATTAATAGGATTAGGTAGGCTTAACGTTTCACCAAGGGCAGTAAAGTCGACATCACTGCCAACGGGCGGGCTAAGCTCGCCCCCCTCTACCGTAACAAACGACGGACAAAACCCTTTTACACAGGAAATATCTTTATTGCAGTTAGTCTGATTAATTTGGCGCTTAACCCCAAACTCGGTTGGCTTAGGTTCGATAGATATGCAGTTAGATTGCACCGAGCAATCGCCGCAGCCCTCACACACTAAATCATTAATAAAAACACGCTTTTTAGGATCTTCAAGCAAGCCTCTTTTGCGCTTACGCCTAAGCTCTGTGGCACAGGCTTGATCGTACAAAATACAAGTAACCCCAGGGATTTCACGCATTTGCTTCTGAATGTCGTCTAGTTCATCCCGGTGTTTTATTTCTATGCCCTGTGGGAACTCAAACTGGCCGCGATATTTATTAATATCATCCATCACGATAACCAGCTTAGTCACCCCTTCTGCCAATACTTGTCTGGCAATCATATCGGGCCTCACTTCGCCATCATGGGGCTGACCACCGGTCATTGCCACCACACCATTGAACAGAATTTTATAGGTAATATTGACCTTAGCAGCGACGGCAGCACGAATCGCTAATACGCCGGAATGGAAGTAAGTGCCGTCCCCTAAATTCACAAACACATGGGGGGTCTTGGTAAAATGGGATTGCCCTACCCAGCTGATGCCCTCACCGCCCATTTGCGAAAAGGTATAGGTTTCTCGCTCCATATTTTGCACTAAATAATGGCAACCAATACCGGCTAAGGCGCGCGAACCTTTAGGTACTTTAGTGGAAGTATTGTGGGGACAGCCAGAGCAATAGAAAGGACTGCGAACGGTGTCAATTTTATTTTGGCAAGCAAGTTGTTTATGTTTTTTGATCGCTTCTAGGCGGGCTAGAATCCCTTGGTCTTGGTAATTATTTGGCAATGCACGCACTAACACATCAGCCACAATCCCTGGTGAGAGCTCGCCATAACTTGGCAGCAAGGGGTTATCTAAGGAGTCTAATTTACCAATAATTTTAGGAAAATGTGGGTCAACTATTTCCACGTTATACAGCTCTTCCTTTAACTGCACCTCCATTAGGCTGCGTTTTTCTTCCACCACAAAAAGATAATCTAAGCCCCTCGCAAACTCACGAATGTTCAGTACATCTAATGGGTAGGTCATGGCTACCTTATAGATTTTTATCCCTAGCTGTTTAGCTTTAGCTTCATCGATACCTAGCTCATCAAGGGCCTGCATTAAATCAAGATGGGCCTTGCCAGCAGAAATAATGCCAAGCTTAGCGTTAGGGTTATCCCATAGGACTTTGTTGAGTTTGTTATGACGGCAAAATGCCAGCGCGGCATAGCGTTTATAACGCCATTGACGCTCTTCTTGGGCCAAAGGCGTGTCGCCAAGACGAATATTGACGCCATCGCTCGGCATCTCAAAATCTTGAGGTTGCTCTATGCTCAGCCGCTCTGGGTCAACATTAATTGTTGCGGCACTATCCATATTTTCACTAAGGGTGATCATGGCTACCCAACAACCGCTAAAGCGGGAGAGCTCAAAGCCATATAAACCAAAATCCAACACCTCTTGCACATCTGCTGGATTCAGAATTGGCATGTGCATATCCACAAAGGCGAATTCACTTTGGCCAGGATAAGAGGAAGATTTACAACCGTGATCATCACCAGCCACCACCAATACCCCTCCCTTAGCAGAGGAACCTGCGGCATTGCCGTGGCGAAAAGCATCCGTTGAGCGGTCGACTCCAGGGGTTTTGCCATACCAGATGCCACACACGCCATCGACGGTCGCCCCCTCAAATAAGTTAACCTGTTGCGAGCCCCATACGGCCGTAGCTGCTAACTCTTCATTTAATCCCGGCTGAAACTTAATATTATGCTGTTCCAGCAAGGTTTGGTTGCGCATTAGGTTGAGATCATAACCCCCCAAAGGGGAGCCCCGATAGCCCGAGATAAAGGCTCCGGTATTTAATCCATTAGCTCTGTCGAGCCGCATTTGATCGATAGGCAAACGAACCAGTGCTTGAATTCCTGACAGCAGCACTCGTCCAGATAAAGTCTGATATTTATGATCTAGGGTAATTTCCTTTACATTGACCATAGTTGTCACCATTGTGGCTATATTGTTCCAAATATGTTACTCCTATTGCCTTAGGAAAATATTGCATACATATCAATATTTACCATCATATTAGGATAGCTGTCCTAATATATTGGCAATAGAGTAAGGAATTGACTTATGACGTTGGATAACTTCGACAAAAAAATACTGCGACAATTGCAGCAAAATGCCGATCTAACTATGGCTGAATTAGGCGACAAAGTCGGGCTTTCTCATACACCTTGCTGGCGTAGGGTAAAACGTTTGCAAGAGCAAGGAATTATTCTAGGAAAGGTCAATTTACTTAACCCCAAGCAGTTAAACCTTAGTGTCTGCGTTTATGCTTACTTAACCATTAAAAGCCATGATGAAGAGTCGTTAAATGCATTTGAAGGGGCGGTGCAGAATATAGAAGAAGTGGTGGAATGTTACTCCACCAGCGGTGATAAGGATTATGTATTAAGGGTCGTGGTGGAAGATGTTGAACACTACGAGCAAATGCTTAAACGCACCCTAATGCATTTACCCAATGTTGACTCCATTCACTCCACCTTTGCCCTTAAACAAATTAAGTACACCACTAGGCTACCAATTTAAATTTAAACGCTTAAAGCTCTAGCCACTTTAGAGCCATTGTCACGGCCAAGTTGGCGACTGATATTATTACCCGCCTCAACCAGTTTCGCTAACTCTACGCCGTGTTCTATGCCCAAACCATTGAGCAAATACACCACATCTTCGGTGGCAACATTACCCGAAGCGCCGGGGGCGTAAGGGCAGCCGCCGAGTCCTGCTACCGCAGCATCAATGGTACTTATGCCAAACTCAAGTGCCGCATAAATATTAGCAACCGCCTGTCCATAGGTATCATGAAAATGGACCGCCAGTTGCTTGGCAGGGATCAAGCTTAAGCAAGCCTCTAGCATGGCCTTAACGGTTTTAGGGGTGCCCGTGCCTATGGTGTCACCTAGGGACACCTGATAACAACCCATATCTATTAATTGCTTCGCCACTTGCGCTACTTTTTGTGGATGAATCTCGCCCTCATAGGGGCAGGCAATCACGCAAGAGACATAGCCACGTACTTTCATATTATCTACTTTGGCTACGGCCATAATGTCCTCAAAGCGCTGTAGGCTTTGTGCGATTGAACAATTAATATTTTTTTGGCTGAAGCTCTCCGATGCGGCAGCAAAGATAGCCACTTCATCGGCATTGGCAGCGATAGCCCCCTGATAGCCCTGTAAATTAGGAGTTAAGGCGCTATAGCAAACACCGGCTTGGCGATTAATTCCCTTTAAGACATCATGAGTGCTGGCCATCTGCGGTATCCATTTAGGATTGACAAAACTGCCAGCCTCTATCGACTTTAGACCCGCTGCAGCCAATTGCTCAATCAGGGCAATTTTGATATCACTGGAAATGATTGTAGGCTCGTTTTGCAGGCCATCTCTTGGACCAACTTCAACAATAGAAACCTGTTTTGGAAAAGCCATAATCAACCCTGCTCCAATTCAAAATTCACCAGTTGGGCGCCGCCATCAATCATATCCCCTTGGGCATAATAAAAGTCGATAACCTGACCATCGGCTGGAGCCAGTACTGTGTGCTCCATTTTCATGGCTTCCATTACCAGAAGCGGTTGATTTTGTTTAACCCTTTGCCCCGGCTCTACCAGTAATGCCACCATGGTGCCATTCATGGGCGCCAAAAGATTGTTGCCATTGGCAGCTGCATCATTATCACCAAGGTCTGGTTGTAATACTGTAAAATCAATGGCTGTGCCATTATCAAAAATACTGCAAGCTGCGCCTTGTAGTAGCCCAGCATAATCGAGCGTACTGATCACACACTGACTGTTATGGCCATTAGTACAAGCCCTAAGGTTATGGCCGTCTAACTCACCACGGCAGACAAATACCTCGTCATTTATTATCACTTGATAGCCTGTAGCAATCGGTTCTACCACTAATGTGTATTCCTGCCCTGCCAGTTCAACATTAAAACTTAATTGAGCGCTGGCGTTCATGCGCCATGCCAAAGCACTGTGCCAGATATTGTCTAATTGATTGCTAGCACTATGCTGTTGCTGATTTAGTTTGTGGGCAAGCACCAATAGCAAGCCAATCAGGCATAACTGGCGCTGAGTATTGATCTGCTCTTCTTTAAAAATTAACTTATGATGGGTTTCAATAAAGCTGGTATCAAGCAAGCCATCCTTAAAAGGTTGGCTATCGGCAAGGTTATGCAAAAACGAGATATTAGTGGTGACCCCGATAATATGATACTGCTTTAACGCCGTGGTTAATCTTTGCAGCGCCCTGTCTCTATCAGTGTCCCAGGTGATCAGTTTGGCTATCATAGGATCGTAATAAACACTGACCTCATCCCCTTGGCGCACCCCAGTATCTACTCTGACAAACTCACTCTGTTGTGGGAGTTGTAAAAAGGACAATTTGCCCGTCATGGGTAAAAAGTCATGAGCTGGATCTTCGGCGTAAATGCGGGCTTCAAAGGCGTGCCCTTTAATACTGAGCTCAGCTTGTGCCATTGGTAGTGGTTCGCCTGCCGCCACCAGCAATTGCCACTGCACTAAATCGACCCCTGTGATCATCTCGGTGATCGGGTGCTCCACCTGCAAACGGGTATTCATCTCCATAAAATAGAAGCTGCCGTCGCTATCAAGCAGAAACTCTACTGTACCAGCCCCTTGGTAATTAATGGCTTTAGCTGCGCGCAGTGCCGCTTGACCCATTTTTGCCCTAAGCGCTTCTGTCATGCCGGGTGCTGGCGCTTCTTCAATCACCTTTTGATGACGGCGCTGTAATGAGCAATCTCGCTCGAATAGGTACACGCCATTGCCTTGGCTGTCACAGAAGATTTGAAATTCCACATGGCGGGGCCGGGTCAGGTATTTTTCTACTAACAAATCATCATTGGCAAAACTGTTTAATGATTCCCTTTTGGCGCCATCAAAGGCGGCATCAAATTCATCATCATGATGCACTTGGCGCATACCCTTGCCGCCGCCACCGGCGACAGCCTTTAGTAATACCGGATAACCAATTTTTAAGGCTTGGGCATGAATATTTTCTCGGCTTTGATCATCCCCATGGTAACCCGGCACCAAAGGAACATCGGCCTTTTCCATTATGGTTTTGGCTGCGGATTTAGAACCCATGGCTTCTATCGCCGCAATAGGCGGGCCAATAAAGACGATGTTCTGACGCTGACATTCCGCCGCAAACTCGGCGTTTTCAGATAAGAAGCCATAACCTGGATGAATCGCCTGCGCCCCGGTTAAAAGGGCTGCATCAATCACCTTTTGATAATCTAAATAGGACTCCCTTGCACTGGCGGCGCCAATATAAACGGCCTCATCGGCCATAGAAACATGCATGGCATTGGCATCCGCATCGGAATAGACCGCAACAGTGGCAACCCCTAACTTACGGGCGGTGTTAATCACTCGACAGGCAATCTCACCCCGGTTGGCAATGAGTATTTTTGAAAATTGAGTATTAGTCATAATCTAGTTCCCCTCCCTAGTTATCCATGCTGGCGGGCGCTTTTGCAAAAAGGCATTGAGCCCCTCTTGCCCCTCTGCTGATACCCTGATATTGGCAATGGCTTCACAGGTTGATTCGATTAATGCCGGGTTGATGTCTGTGGTTGCCACGTCAAAGACTAACTGCTTAGCCGCAGTAATTGCCTGAGGGCTGTTTAGTAATACACTGCTAATAAGACGCTCTATGGTTTGATCTAATTGTGGTGATTCCACCACTTCGCTAATTAATCCCAATTGATAGGCACGCTCAGCGCTAAAGCGTTCGGCGGTGGTAAAATAACGGCGGCAGGCGCGCTCACCAATGGCGGCAATGACATAGGGGCTAATGGTGGCAGGAATCAAACCAATTTTGACTTCGCTTAAGCAAAAGCTGACATTGGTGCTGGCAACCGCCATATCACAACAGCTGACTAAACCCACTGCGCCACCAAATGCCGCGCCCTGCACTCTGGCAATGCTCGGCTTAGACATAAAATTAAGGGTATAAAACAACTTAGCTAAGGCTCGACTGTCCTGCAGATTCTGCTGGTAATCATAATTTGCCATCCGCTGCATCCAGGCTAAATCCGCCCCAGCGCTGAAGCTTTTGCCCGTTGCTGCCAATACTAAGACTCTAACCTTGTCATCCTGATTGGCTTGTTCCAGTAATTCGGTTAAATGACCGATCAGCTGATCATCAAACACATTATGTTTATCAGGATTATTTAGAGTCAAGGTCGCGACGCCGCGTTTATCAATCGTAAAATGTACTTTTGACATGCTGCCCCCTACATTCTAAACACGCCAAATTGAGTGTCCTCAATCGGCTTATTTAAACTGGCAGAAATGGCTAGACCTAACACGGTACGAGTGTCGGCAGGATCAATCACGCCATCGTCCCATAACCTTGCCGAAGCGTAATAGGGGTGGCCTTGGGTCTCGTAGGTTTCAGTTATCGGACGTTTAAATTCGGCTTGTTCCGCTTCTGACCAGGGTTCACCAGCCTTTTGCTTTTGGTCACTTTTGACCTGAGCCAAAACATTAGCCGCTTGTTCGCCGCCCATAACTGAGATGCGGGCATTGGGCCACATAAATAAGAAGCGCGGATCATAGGCACGGCCACACATGCCATAGTTACCCGCACCAAATGAACCACCTATCAGCAAAGTAAACTTAGGCACTTTAGCGGTAGCCACGGCGGTCACCAACTTAGCGCCATTTTTGGCGATACCACCATGCTCATACTGCTTACCCACCATAAAGCCGGTAATGTTCTGCAAGAACACCAGTGGGATTTTGCGCTGGGCGCACAGTTCAATAAAATGCGCCCCTTTTTGCGAAGACTCACTAAACAAAATGCCATTATTGGCAATAATGCCTACTGGAAAACCATGAATGCGGGCAAAGCCACACACCAAGGTAGTGCCAAACAACGCCTTAAATTCATCGAACTCTGAACCATCAACGATACGGGCGATGATCTCGCGCACGTCATAGGTTTGGCGGGCATCCTTAGGCACAATGCCATATATCTCTTTGGCATCGAACAACGGCTCTTTACTTGGTTTAATATCTAACTGTGGTTGTTTGACTCGGTTAAAACGTTTAACTGCGTCTCTGGCGAGCTGCAAGGCATGGTGATCATTATTCGCCAGATGATCCGCTACCCCTGAGGTTTGGGTGTGCACTTCGCCGCCACCCAGTTCTTCGGCGCTTACCTCTTCACCGGTGGCGGCTTTGACTAATGGCGGCCCTGCCAGAAAGATGGTGCCCTGATTTTTAACAATAATGGATTCATCCGACATCGCTGGTACATACGCCCCACCCGCGGTGCAAGATCCCATCACCACAGCGATTTGGGGAATATTCATCGATGACATGGTCGCCTGATTCATAAAGATGCGGCCAAAGTGGTCTCTGTCGGGAAACACTTCATCTTGATGGGGCAAATTAGCCCCGCCAGAGTCCACTAAATAAATACAGGGTAAGTTATTTTCTTGGGCAATGGCTTGGGCCCTTAAGTGCTTTTTTACTGTCATAGGAAAGTAGGTGCCACC
The DNA here is from genome assembly GCF_010993985.1 of Paraferrimonas sp. SM1919. Taxonomy (GTDB): domain Bacteria; phylum Pseudomonadota; class Gammaproteobacteria; order Enterobacterales; family Shewanellaceae; genus SM1919. The sequence goes on from NZ_WINH01000006.1 coordinate 78,797, forward strand.
TTTTACCGTAGCATCATTGGCGACCACCATGCATTCCTGACCATTCACCCTGCCCACCCCAGCAATCACCCCAGCGGCCGCAATGTTATCGCCATACATGCCATAGGCTGCCAATTGGCCTATCTCTAGAAAGGGCGAGCCTATATCTAATAGGGCATCGATGCGCTCCCTTGGCAATAACTTGCCCCTCTCAAGGTGGCGCTGTCTGGCTTTGTCGCCGCCACCCTGTTGAATTTGTTCTACCTTGGCCTGCAAGTCTTGCACTTGAGTGAGCATATGCTCGCTATTAGCAATAAAGGCATCACTACGGGTATTAATTTTCGATTGTAAAATTGCCATGGATATTCCCTTATCGTGTTTCGTTAAACAGCTCGCGACCAATTAACATGCGGCGAATCTCAGAAGTGCCAGCGCCAATCTCATACAGCTTGGCATCCCTTAATAATCGGCCTGCCGGGAATTCATTGGTATAACCCACGCCTCCTAACAACTGAATGGCATCCAGGGCTTTTTGGGTGGCACGCTCGGCGGTATAAAGGATCACTCCTGCAGCATCTTTACGGCTTTGTTCGCCTCTGTCACAGGCTTTAGCAACCTCATACAGATAAGCACGGCAGGCACTTAATTCGGTGTACATATCGGCCACCTTGGCCTGCACTAACTGGAATTTACCTATGGCTTGGTCGAATTGCTTACGATCATGAATATAGGGCACCACCAAATCCATACAGGCTTGCATAATGCCCACTGGACCGGCAGCTAACACGGTACGCTCAAAGTCTAAACCACTCATTAGCACCTGTACGCCACCACCCTCATGGCCAAGGATATTCTCTGCTGGCACCACGCAATCTTCGAACACTAATTCACAGGTATTAGAGCCACGCATGCCTAACTTATCTAGCTTAGGGCTACGGCTAAAACCGGCAAAGTCACGCTCCACAATAAAAGCGGTAATGCCCTTAGAGCCGGCGTTAACATCGGTTTTGGCATAGATAATAAAGGTATGGGCATCGGGGCCATTAGTGATCCACATCTTACTGCCGTTAAGGATATAGTTATCCCCTTGTTTATCAGCCTTTAATTTCATGCTGACCACATCTGAACCGGCATTAGGCTCGCTCATGGCGAGCGCCCCCACATGCTCACCCGAACATAACTTTGGCAGGTATTTTAGCTTTTGCTCATGGGTACCATTTTTGTGTATTTGGTTGACGCACAGATTGGAATGGGCGCCATAGGAAAGGCCGACAGAGGCCGAGGCGCGGGAGATTTCTTCCATTACCACACAGTGGGCCAGATAACCCATATTGGAACCACCGTATTGTTCATCCACGGTGATACCTAATAACCCTAACTCGCCAAGTTGTTGCCACATTTGGCTAGGGAAAGCATTGTCTTTATCTATGCTTTGGGCAATGGGTGCCAATTCGTTTTGGCAAAACTTATACACCATGTCGCGCAGCATGGTGATGTCTTCCCCTAAATCAAAATTTAGGGTTGGGTATAGCGTATTCATCGTCTTTCCTTAATGCTTCAGCTTAAGGGCAGAACGGCTAAGAAACCTGATTAATGGCCTCTTTACAACGTGCCTCTACCTCGTCCAATTCCAATAAAGAGATTTCAATGTCGTTAAGCTGTTGCAGCAAGTTCTGGCGACGCTGTTCGATTTTAGCAATTAGGGTTTGCAGCTGCTCGATGTTATTGCCTGAGTGATCATACATTTCAATGATTTCTCGGCTTTCATCTAAGCTCAGCCCTAAACGCTTACCTCGCAAAATTAGCTTTAGGCGCACTCGATCGGCACTGTTATAAATACGAGTTTGATCCTTCCGCTGTGGGGATAACAACCCCTTATCTTCGTAGAAACGAATAGTACGGGTAGTAATATCAAACTCTTTAGCGAGATCGGAAATGCTGTAACGGCTCATAGTTCTCTTATTGGGCTTAGTTAAAATGATTTAATTTGGTTAAATTACACCCAAATACTACTTTACGTTTACGTTAACGTAAAGCTATTTTACAGAAAGAGTTATTAGAAGTGTTGTGAGAGTACCGCTTAGTGTGAAGATGTATAGGTAGGCATGGGATACGCGAGTAGCTAAAAAATGAAGCTGAGTATATTCAACTGCGACTCAAGAGTGCTATGTTAATGAACAATGTGTATCAAGATGTCAGAAGTCGGCAGGTGATAAATAAATATGAATACTTTTTATAACCTTTTAACTAGCTTAACTTTGATTTTATCTATAAATGTATCAGCCAATACTTACTTTAACTTCACTGATTTTCAAGGCGTTTGGTATCTTGATAGTAAAATGGAAAAATTAACGGGAGTCAGCAAGATTGAGTTTGTAGGGAAAGAGCTGAACTATTATGAAGGGCAAGCGGTTTTGGATTGTCACTTATATGAAACTACAGCGGTTAGCCTTGCAATAATTTACCAGTGCTACTCTGATAACAAGTTATATAGAACTTTATCGTTAACCATTTCAGAAGTTGCGGGTAGCCCTAGTATTGTTGGCTTTGAGTACATGCATGGAAGTCACAAGAGAGATGAGGCAGATTATGTTTATTTTGGCACCCCTGTTCAATTTTATAGGAAAAGAAATGATGAAAAGTAAACCTTGCTACTACTTTTTATTAATGATGACTCTTTCACCTTTCAAAGTAATCTCAGATGGGATTTATGGTACTGAATTTGCGGGTAACTGGAAAAATATGCACCAAGATATTGCCCCATCATATATTCATATCTCAGTTGATGGCTCTTTAAAATATTATTTTTTGGATGACAATGGTGATAGTCAATATATTTCTTGCTCAAAAATAAAGTTAAATGATTTGGAATATTTATCAGTTTCAGAATGTTACTACCAAGGAAAGCTATTTAGTAATATTGTGCTCTCGGGATGGAGCACTAGTAGAAATGATAGAATCTTTGGAACTGAGTTTGTCTATCATCAAGAAAATGATAAGAATGTAATTTACTCAATCCCAGTTACACTTGAAAGAGTACGGAATATTAATCAATAAATTAGCTTAGTTGCAGCTCAATCCCCCCTAAAAATAACCTATAAAAAAGCACCGAAATGTCGGTGCTTTTTAGGATTAATCTGATTTAACGATTATTCGTTGGTGTAGATGATGTTTGAAAACCTTTTCGATAAACAAGATCTTTAAACTTGTATGGCGCTTTAAATCCTAAAAGCTTCCTGCATTCCAAGTTGTTCTTGCCTGCTAACGCCAATGCTAGATGCTATCTATTGCCAGCTTTTGACAATAGCATACAAAATAAAACAGGGATAATTATCCCTAAAAACTGTCTAAAATACTGATCATGTGGTTATTGCTCTCAATGCTTACCGTAAAGCAGATAACTTAGGCTCTAATCTATTTTCTTAAACAGGGCAGCTGCAAATCCCGCTTACTGGCCTTTACTACTACAAAGCACGGATTTATCATCCAAAGTTAGGTCGATTCCTTCAGACTGACCCAATAGGTTATGAAGATCAGATGAATCTTTATGCTTATGTGGGGAATGATCCAGTTAATGCTACAGATCCTACGGGCATGACTACGTGCTTAAATGAAGATTGCAGCAGATCATCAGTAGATACGGACGTTAATGGTGATGGAAAAACTAATATTACATTTGTAAACGATGTAAGCGGAGCACCAGCTCCTCCAAATGACTTCACTACTGAGACAGCTACTATGATAGAAAACGCTGTGAGGGATTCGGGAGTTGATAGTGTTAATATAAATAGTACTTCAGGGAGTGCAGGAGTAAACAGAAGTTCCCCTAGGCATGGAAATGGGCAAGCGGCAGACATCAACTCTGTCAATGGACAACCTGTTGACCAAAATGGTCAGGGAGTTCAAGATCTACAAGATGCTTTCGCAAATCAAGGAAATATCCGAGAGAACTATGGCCCTTCTAGAGTTGAAGTTACAGGAGCTAATGGAACAACTGTAAATAGAGCAAACCCTAATTCTACTGCGAAAACTCCTTGGGGAAGCAGGGCTTACAACAGAAATGTTGTTAGAAAACATAGAAATCACATACACGTATCGGGACAGCAATGAGAATAATTATCGCACTGAGTTTGCTTTTAATTTCAGCTTGCACTCAAGCTAATTCAAAATGTTTAGGGAGTGATCAACTTAGCACTGTTGCTAGATATGAATGCCTATCAAACAATGCTTTTGTTGCATTATCCGAAGTTGGCAAGCATCTAGACAATGAGTTGGCTAGAGTTAAACTCTATAAATTAGATGGAGAATTAACATTAAGTAGTACTCCTCCAGATTACGTGATTTCTATCACAAGCTTGGATATTGGTGAGCCTGTGGTGATCTTGGGGTTGAAAACTAATCAGTCTATAAGACTCAATTTAAATTCCCAAAATGGCTTTGACTTAGTTGATACTTCTGGACAGCAACAATTTAGAATAGTTTTTAACGGCTATGAAGATATTTCGGTTAACGGAGTAACTTTTTAATTTGAATCCAAAGCCTCGCTAGTCGGGGCTTTACTTCAATATACGAGTTAAAAATTTACCTCTCAATGTAGGCCGATAGCAATTTGTATAAATCACAATTCGCTAACTATAAAAAAGCACCGAACAATGTCGGTGCTTTTTAGGATTAATCTGATTTAACGATTACTCGTTGGTGTAGATGATGTTTGGATGATCATCATCTTCATCCCAATCGTCATCATCCCAGTCATCGTCTTCCCACACGTCGCCTGTCTCATCAAGCTGCGCTTTATGGTAAGAATCCCATTTGAATTCAACTTCTTGCTCGTCAGGGTTAACTGCGGTTTCTTCTGGTAACTCATCAATGAAGGTCATCAGCTTGCGGGTTAGCTCGTGGGTACCCTGCTTGTTTACCGCAGAAATTTGGTAAACATCCCCTTCCCAGCCTAGTTCAGCCACAATGTGGTTGATGCGCTCTTCTAGCTCGTCTTCTAACATTAGGTCTGTCTTGTTAAACACTAACCAACGAGGCTTACCAGCAAGTTCAGGAGAGTACTTTTCAAGCTCGCCTACAATTGCCTTCGCATTTTCAACAGGATCGCTACCGTCAAAAGGATCCACATCAATCAGGTGAATCAGAATACGACAACGCTCAAGATGCTTTAAGAAACGAATACCAAGGCCAGCACCGTCTGCTGCACCTTCAATTAGACCTGGAATATCGGCAATAACGAAACTCTTACCCGGATCAGGATTCACTACCCCTAGGTTTGGTACTAGGGTAGTAAATGGGTAGTCAGCAACCTTTGGCTTAGCCTTAGATACAGAGCGAATAAAGGTCGACTTACCAGCGTTTGGCATACCTAGCATACCCACATCAGCAAGTAGACGCAGTTCTAGGGTAAGGTTACGCACTTCACCTGGGGTACCTAAAGTCTTCTTACGCGGTGCACGGTTGGTTGAGCTTTTAAAGCGAGCATTACCAAGACCATGGAAACCACCTTTAGCCACCATCAGCTTTTGCTCATGCTGGGTAAGATCGCCAATTAGCTCACCGGTTTCTTCATCGGTAGCACGGGTACCCACTGGCACAGGAATAAATAAATCGGCACCACGTTTACCGGTACAATCAGAACCGCGTCCGTTCTCACCACGTTCAGCACGGTGGAACTTTTCAAAGCGGTAATCAATCAGGGTATTAAGGTTTTCATTAGCAACTAGGTAAACATCACCACCATCGCCGCCGTCACCACCATCTGGTCCGCCGTTTGGAATGTATTTTTCCCTACGAAAACTACTACAGCCGCTACCACCATCGCCGGCTTCTGCACGGATCTGTACTTCATCTACGAACTTCATGGAAACTCCAAAAAAGAAATATGCTCTAGTTATAGCTATAAACTTGGTTTTATAGCTATAACTATAGCGTTAAAAAAACAAAAGCCCCGCCAATAGGCAGGGCTTTTTAAAATTCTTAGCAAGAATTACTGATTATTCAGCTTCGATGCTTACGAATTTACGGTTCTTTGCGCCTTTAACTTCAAATTTTACTTTGCCGTCAGCAGTAGCGAAAAGAGTGTGGTCTTTACCGATGCCTACGTTAGTACCAGCGTGGAACTTAGTACCACGTTGACGAACGATGATGTTACCAGCTAAAACTGATTCACCACCGAAACGCTTAACACCAAGACGTTTACTTTCTGAATCGCGACCGTTCTTAGTAGAACCACCAGCTTTTTTATGTGCCATTAGTCAGACTCCTATTAAGCGTTAATGCCAGTAATTTTCACTTCAGTAAACCATTGACGGTGACCCGCTTGTTTACGTGAGTGCTTACGACGACGGAACTTAACGATCTTAACTTTCTCGCCACGACCGTGAGTTACAACTTCTGCAGTTACTTTACCGCCAGCAACGAAAGGTGCACCAATTTGCACGTTTTCACCGTCAGCAACAAGAAGTACTTCATCGAATTCGATGGTAGCACCAGTTTCTACATCTAATTTTTCAAGGCGAAGGGTGTGACCTTCAGCAACACGGTGTTGTTTACCACCGCTTTGGAAAACAGCGTACATAGCCATTTAACTCCACATTAGTGCGCAAACTAAATTCAAAAAATGAATGAATGTTAGCTGCGTCTTAAATTTCTAGACAATGGTGGCGGATTCTACATGGAGGTTAAACATCAAGCAAGCATAAATTGAAAAAGATCGATAAAATCTTTAATAAGGTGATCTTGCTACAGATAGATGCTGCCCTCGTTCATTTTTTCAGGTAGAATTTCGCCAACTATTAAAGCTTTCGCAAAATTTGAAGCGATTTTACCACGAGTCATCCATGGATCTACAAGCAATTCGTAATTTAACTGCCGAAAACATGAAGGCAGTCAACCAATTGATCCTTGAGCAAGTACAATCGGATGTTGTGCTCATTAACCAACTAGGTCACCACATTGTTCATAGCGGTGGTAAGCGCATGCGCCCTATGCTGGCGACATTAGCCGCTAATGCTTTAAATTATCAAGGCGACCAACATATAAAGCTAGCTGCTGTCATTGAATTTATCCATACTTCCACGCTACTTCATGATGATGTGGTGGATGAGTCGCATATGCGTCGCGGACAACCAACCGCCAATGCCGTATTTGGTAACAGTGCCAGCGTGTTAGTGGGTGACTATTTATACACGCGCTCATTCCAGCTGATGGCACAAATGCAAAACATGCGCGTGATGGAAGTGATGGCAGACGCCACCAACATTTTGGCCGAAGGTGAAGTGTTGCAGTTGATGAACTGTAATGACCCAGAAACCGATGAAGCCAACTACATGCGTGTTATCTACTGTAAAACCGCAAAGTTATTTGAAGCAGCCACCCGCTTAGGTGGGGTGCTTGCAGGTGCCAATGCCGAACAAGAGCAAGCCTTAGCTGATTACGGCATGTACCTAGGTACTGCGTTCCAGCTGATTGATGATGTATTAGATTACACCGCAGACGCCGACGAACTAGGCAAGAATATTGGTGATGATCTTGCTGAAGGTAAACCAACGCTGCCGCTTATTTACGCCATGGCTAACGGCAATGCCGAACAGTCAGAAATGATCAAACAAGCCATCGAAAAAGGTGATGGTACCGATAACCTAGAAGCTATCTTAGTGGCCCTAAAAGAGACTGGCGCCCTAGACTATGCTACCAATAAAGCCATTACAGAGTCAGAGAAAGCCATTACGGCCCTAAACTGCATTCCAGAGTCTGATTATAAGCAGGCATTAATTGGCCTTGCCAAAATCGCTGTAGAGCGTTCGCACTAACAGCTAGTAAGCTATGAAAGATGATAAGCCCGCTATTTGACTAGCGGGCTTTTTTACTTCAAAAGTAACCATATTCAATAATATAGCCTCCATGCTCATCATCGAAAATATATTCGGTGACATAAATACTTGGATTAGCTTTTTTGAATTCTATTAGACGTTTAGCTGTAATTTCCGAGCCTAAGTGCATTCCAGTTATTATGCATCGCTGTACTTTACAATACTGTAGGTCAACACTCAGAAAATTTTGGTTTGGTAAATTTCCCCAATTATCTACCCACTCAGATTGATCTTCATGAACAAAAGCATTGAGCATATCCTGAATAAATTGGTCTTTATCATTTTGCAAACGTTCACTAGCAAGCTCACTCATATATACAAAGTGGATAATTTCATCTCTAGCTTTAACTGGTAAATAAACCTTTTCATCTAGCACAGCCCACCACCCTGATTGCTCAGATAGTTTAACTAATTTCCAATATAAGGGAGTATTATTTCTAACCACCTCGATATTTGCGATTGCTTGCGGCAATTCTAATTCATCAACAACTTCTTCAGGCTGAGTATCTCCTGTGGTGATGACTTCGTAATCAAGCTCTAAACTATGCCCCACTCTCGAGGTATGCATAGGTTTTGAGTCTATAGAGTCTGGAGTGATTGGATCGCGAACTCCTTGCTGCCCCCCCGAAAAACAAATCACAATTAAGGTAAAAATAAATAATAATGCCCATAATAATCTGCTCATAAACAACACTCCTTGTCTTTTTTGAGTACAAAATAAAATACCGTTTCCTTTTTGGCAACGCTAGCTGGTTGCTATTTATGCAACTGCGTTCTAGACTGGCCAATGTTATTAAGTTGTTTAACTAGGGTCTGTTGGCCTTACTATCATTCATTTTTTAAAGGTAACACCATGAGATTACAGTACATAAGCTTCGGTTCGAATTTTTCTTAGCTCGATTTCCTATGCCCTGCCTAGGAGATCTTGTTCTTCTGGGTGACCGCCAAAGCCTATGTGCACAGCCCAGAAAATTCTGGGCTTTTTAATGCCCAAAAACGAATTAAGAGAGACGTAAAATGGGTATTAACACAGCAGGGTCTGCGAACCTTTGCTGTTTGTTTCTGCAGCAGTTTGTTAGCCTTTTATACAAGGCGGAGCGATTGACGTGTGGTTATTGCTTCAACGCAGTAGAAATGGCTAACAAACGCTGCCCTTCGGGTGCGTTTAAAGGTCAACCTATCTGCGTTGCTCTCATTTTACATAGAATAACTATGCTTCAATTCGAGTGCCTTGCTATCTTGCCCTTTAATTCGCACATAAAGGAAACATGAAAGGTCCGCAGACCCTCATAAAAACATTAAACATTAAACACTGATGCCACCAAATTAGACGTGATTGCACTAGAGATGCATTTAAACAAATCAACCATCAGTAAAATGGGCAACAAATCTTTAGGGCAAACCAATCTTGCTAAGCTAAAAGACTTTGTTGAGGCCACAGGCGGTTCATTAGCCATAGAAATTACTACCGCCGATGGCAGCACTATCCATATTTAAAGTTTATTGATCATCCACCTTTGCAAACCATACATTCGTGCTAAGTTAAAAGCATCATGGTTTGTAGAGGTGATGATTATGGACAATCAATTAAAATCAATTCTAACCCTATCCAGTAAAGGCTTACTGTTCGGCCTGAGCATTGGCCTGTGCCTCACCGGCGCTTACGACATCCACATCAACACCGCCCAAGGCAACTTCAGCGCATTAGGCGTCGACAAACTGATCATAGGCGTCAGCCTAGGATTTATCAGTGCGATGGTTTTGAGTTGGGAAAAAGTTGAAAGTTAAACGTCAAACGTCAAACGTCAAACGTCAAACGTCAAACGTCAAACGTCAAACGTCAAACGTCAAACGTCAAACAGCATTATATTTACCTAGGGTAAACCTACCAAGCTAAAAGCTTTCACGTATCTACAAGCTAGGCGAAATTGAGACAAGGCTTTACGAAGCTAACGCAGTATCAATGAGAAAAGCGAAGAAATTTTAGCTGCAATCTCTAGGAAGCTCTAACAAGGCGACAAGTTCACTCAGCCCCATGAGCGTAGTTCGCTACGTGATTGGGGTGAGTGAACGCCGTCAACGCAGTTAGAGCGAAGTAGAGGCCGCAGCTAGCCGGTGTTGCGCATACCAGCAGCTATACCGCCGATAGACAGCATCAACGCCTGCTCTACTTGCTCGGTATCTTCAGTCCTTGAACGCTTTAACAACTCCGCCTGCAGATAGTTAAGCGGATCGATATAAGGGTTCCTCAATTTTACAGACTCTTTATTCCATGGCAGATGATCCATCAACTGCTGTTCTTCCGTCAGACTTAAGACTGTTTCAATACCTAATTGCAAGCGTTGTCTAAGTGCTTGTCCAATATGATGCAGCTCTGGATCAACTAACAAATTTTCATAATATTTTGCTATCGCAATATCAGATTTTGCGAAGACCATTTCCAGCATCGAAATGCGGGTATTAAAGAAGGGCCACTCCTTAATCATTTGTTTGATTAACTGTTGCTGGCCCCCCTCTATGGCATTAGCCAAGGCTTCACCGGCGCCTAGCCAAGCTGGCAGCATCATGCGGTTTTGCATCCAAGCAAAAATCCAAGGAATAGCCCTTAGACTTTCAATGCCACCCGCGCGTCGTTTCGCTGGGCGCGAACCGAGTGGCAGTTTTGCTAATTCTTGCTCTGGCGTAGCGGTAGCAAAGTATTCAACAAATTTAGGCTCACCACGCACCACCTCGCGGTATCTAAGCACAGAATCTTCTGCTAAAGCTTGCATGGAATCGCGCCAGCTTTGCTGAGGCTGTGGCGGTGGCAGTAATGTCGCCTCTACCACGGCAGCGGTATATAAGGTGAGTGACTGTATTGCCAGTTTGGGGAGACCAAATTTAAAGCGGATCATCTCCCCTTGCTCAGTCACCCGAATGCGGTGATCGACACTGCCTGGAGGCTGAGACAAAATCGCTTGATGAGCTGGGCCGCCACCACGACCAATGGTACCACCACGACCATGGAACAAAGTCAGCTCAACGCCCTTTGCTTGGCAGACTTCAACTAATTGTTCTTGAGCACGATACTGAGCCCAAGCGGCAGCAAATACCCCCGCATCTTTAGCCGAATCACTGTAGCCAATCATCACCTGTTGCTGGCCTTGGCAGTATCCTAAATACCAATCAATATTAAATAATTGCTGCATGGTTTGTTTAGCAACATTGAGATCATCCAAGGTCTCAAATAACGGTACGATGCCAATATTATGCTGACAACCACACTCTTTTAGTAATAACAGCACTGCCAATACATCAGAAGGTGAGGTCGCCATAGAAATAACATAGGAACCTAAGGCTGCAGGGTTCTGTTTGGCAACTAAGCGGCAAGTATCAAACACCTCTTGCACATCCGGGCTAGGTTGCCAGTTTAAGGGTAATAATGGCCGCTTATTGGTGAGCTCATTTAATAAGAAGTTTTGCTTTTCTTGCTCGTTCCAGCTGCCATAATCCCCTAATCCCAAATAACGAGTAAGCTCACTAATGGCTTCGGTGTGGCGGGCAGAGTCTTGACGAATATCCACCCTAAGTAAATGCACACCAAACGTTCCCAAACGCCTTAGTACATCGAGCAAGCGGCCATTTGCGATCAACCCCATATGCTGCTCTTTTAAACTGTTGTACATGGCTGTCATGGGCACTAATAACTGAGATTTATCAGAAATAATAGCCTGAGGATCAATCTCATAGCCTTGGCCTTTTAATTCAGCCTTCAGCCAAGCAATCGTATCATGCAACTTGCTGCCTATTTGCCTTAATATAAAACGATAGGGCTCAAAATTTCCTTCAGCTAACGCCGTTACTTCGTCATTAGCACGCTCCATTGGCAGCTCGGTAATGAGCTCACGCACTTCGGTTAAATACAGCTCTGCAGCACATAGGCGGTTTCTTAGCAGCACCTCTTTAGTCACTTTGGCGGTCACAAATGGATTACCATCTCGGTCCCCCCCCATCCAACTTGAAAACTGAATCGGTGCTGCCTCTGTACCCAAGTTAAAGCCTGTTGCTTCAAATAACTTGTCATTGAGCTGTCTTAAGTATTTGGGCATGGCCTGCCATAGGGAATTGGTGATTGTGCTCAGTCCCCAGCTGGCCTCATCCACCGGGGTTGGGCGCTCTTTACGCACCTCTTTAGTATGCCAGATTTGGGCAATAAGTTGACGCAGACGCAGCATCGTATCTTGGCGGGATTGCTCCGAAATAATCGGATTTTCTAGCTCGAATAAGCAATCGATAATTTCGTTGTATTTTTGAATTTGAGTCCGGCGAGACACCTCTGTAGGGTGAGCAGTCAACACTAAATCAATCGATAGATTACGAACACTCTCAAGCAGTTGCTGTGGTGACTTATCGCTCAGCTTAGTAAATAAAGGAACTAATGGATTTTCAGCGGCGAACTGATCTGACGCATGGGCAATGCCATGGAATTGTTCTGCTAAATTAGCTAAATTTAAGAATTGGCTAAAAGCTTTAACTACATGGGCTAATTGATTATCTGGGATACTCGTCAGCAAATCCAACATTTGCTGCTGGGCTCCGCTCTCTCCCTGACGAGCAGCCTTGGCTTCGGCGCGAATGGCTTCAATTTTATCTAAAAACTCTTGGCCTAGGTGCTCTTTCATCGTGTCACCTAAAATCTGCCCCATTATGTTAACATTCGACTTAAGGGCGGCATATGCTTCCGTCATTACTAGCTCCATCTATTACTGACACTCACTTTAGGTTAGCGTCATATCTATGTAGAAAACAACCCCAAACAGGAACCATTCATCCACAAAAGGACTCTCATTTATAAATAAGATACCCTAATTTGGCTAGTATTTAGACATGAAAAATTTAGTATTAGAACTCAAACTCCAAATTAAGCAAATAGGCCTCAGTCCCCATTAATCTGAATTTAGGCACTAACTGTGTGCCGCCAAAGTTGAGCCAATCAAATCGATAACTGACACCCAACAACACCGATAGCATCAACTCCTCGCTAAGGAAGATACCACTTTTATAAATGTCCTTATCGTAGCCGCTGACTAAACCTAAATTAACATCAAAGTTAAACCTGCCTACTTCAATCAGGTCATGCTCAACACTGGTCATATAAGAGCGCTTAAAATAGGAATTTTCAAAGGTAGTCGCAGCAAAAGTTAGCGTACCAATGCGATAACCCAAGCCAATGACTTTATTATCTTCATTGTAATCAAAATACTGCCACTGTTGATTACCCTTTGAAATTCGGTATTGGTCACGGAAATGGCCTGTCAGTAACCCCACCTCTAGCGACCAGCCATTGTTAACACCTTGGATGGTTGGAGTGGCAATATACCTCTCAAGGGGAGACTGATAAGCCCAAGTTTTTTGAGACCAAAAGATAGAAAGGGAAAGGCTGATTATTATTTTTATTAACCTGGACATGGTACTACCTCAACAACGACCAACAACGGTTAGTTAATTAAGGCGGCGAAGACATGGGGAGTATTTAGGCCAATGACTGAACAATAGCAACAACTAAAAATCACTACTTCTGCCCCAACCAACAAACAGGCACAACAATACCTCACAAAGAAGCTACCCACGCTCTCGCAAAACTATGCCAGCAATCTTCAACTAAAACAGAAAAACCTTTTAAATTAATTACATAATTAATGTCATATAACCTTTTTTGGTGTCGCCTTACCCTCTAACTGATAAACGCAGTGAGAGATATACAGTGAACAAAAAAAAGTACAATAAACTCTTGGCTATTTCCTTAGCCAGCTATATTGGGCCCAGTTTGGCCATAGAAAGTGGTAAAGAACTGGTCGCCTATTGGAGCTTTGATAATTCAGTTCAAGCTCAAGTCTTCGATACCATCAATGGTACTGCTGCTAGCCTAACTAGCAACCATTCACAGGTCATTAGCCCAAGGGGCTATGCCTTGCAATTTGAGCAAGCCAACAGTGGCGCAGAGTTAGTCCTAGATCACAATTTTATGGAGAAAGTTGATCAGCAATTGTCGATATCTTTTTGGCAAAAAGGTTATGGTCTTAGTAACGATAATAATGTCATTTTTGCTAATGACATTAACGGTTATCGGGTACTTCGCAGCCACACACCTTATTTAAATGGTAATGTTTATGTTGATTGGGGTAATGCCAATACTAGCCCGAGCCAATATGACCGACTTTCTGGCCCTAAACCCACTACACTAAGCACTGACAATTGGCACCATTGGGTAATGACAAAAAACCTTATTAGTGGCGAATTTAAAGCCTATTTTGACGGTCAATTATATCTATCAGCAACCAATAAAGTATTCGATTTCAAATTAATAAATAGCTTTAAAATTGGTAATGAGTTTGTTGGCCAAGTTGATGAGCTAAAAATATTTAACGGCGAACTAAATGCTCAAGAGGTGTTTGATTTATTTAATGGGGTTGCCATTGACAGTGACTCTGATGGCATTAAAGATGATCGAGACCCGTTTCCATATGATCCTACAGAATGGCTAGATACTGATAATGATGGTATTGGTAACAACAGTGACAACGACGATGATGGCGATGGTGTGCTCGATAGTGTCGATGCCTTTCCACTCGACCCTAATGAAACTCTAGATACCGATGCCGATGGCATTGGCAATAATGCCGACCAAGATGACGATGGCGATGGTGTCGTGGATAACTTGGATGCCTTTCCACTCGACCCTAGTGAAACTCTAGATACCGATGCCGATGGCATTGGCAATAATAGCGATCTGGATGATGATGGTGATGGGATCAATGATCTTGTAGATCCTAAACCGTTAGAAGCGGATCCTAGTGCTAGCGATGTACACTTAATTGCCCATTGGACCTTTAATGAAGCCCAAGATGGCGCTGTTTATGACAGCATTAATGGTTTACAAGCTCAATTAGGGAATACACACAGCCTATTACCAAGCCCAAAAGGTAAGGCGATTGCCTTCAACGATAGTATTGATGGTAACCAATTAGTTTTGGATCACAGCTTTATGGCTGAAGTGGATGAGCAATTGAGTATATCATTTTGGCAAAAAGGCTACCAAGATACTGATGACAATAATGTATTGTATGGCAATGATGCACAAGGTAATCGAGTCGCCAGGAGCCATATGCCCTATCGAGGTGACAAAGTATATGCAGATATGGGTAATGACAATGGTGATGCCAGCATCTATGACCGAATATCAATTACACCAAGCAGTAAACTCGATAAAAATCAATGGCATCACTGGGTAATCACCAAGAATATCAGTAGTGGTATATTCAAGCTGTTCTTAAACAATGAATTACTCGTACAGGGGACCAATTTTTATCAAGGTTTTAGCTTACTTGATGAATTTATGATTGGTAACCGCTTTAAAGGGGAATTAGATGATCTAAGGATCTTCAATACAGAACTGACTGCCGCTCAGGTACAAGGCTTATTCAACCAGCTCGATAGCGATGGTGATGGCAGCAGCGATCAATTTGATGCATTCCCAAATGATTACTCTGCCAGTGTCGATGAAGATTTAGATGGTCTGCCTGATGCTTGGCACTTCGGCAGTAGTACTACAGAATCAAGAATCCTTGATGACAACATTGACATCCCTAATAATAAAACTGGCCGTTATGAGCAGATCCAACAACAGTTAAATTTGTTGCGAAATCAACAAATAAATAGCGAATTTGATATGCAAGCCTTGCTATTAAGATTGGATCTATCTCATGTCGATTTAGCATCAGTTAAAGCTGCCTATGACGCTAATGATATTGTTTTGGCAGGTGACAAACTGCTAGAGCATTATAAAAATAAATTTTCTGATAAAGCCCTTAGCTTTACTCCAAATAGCTTATCAACTAAAGAGCAGCAAAACTTTTTCCATGAGTTTTGGGGGGATGACTCAGAAATGCATTACATGGGTGACGGTTATGATTGGGTTACTCAGCCTTCTATCTATTCCGAATGGATAATACAGCACAATAGAGAGTTTGGTGATATTCAATTGATGATTGATGCTTATCAAAAAACTGCTAACAAGGTCTTTTTTGATGAAATCATCGCCAGAATAATCTCCTATTTTGAACATGCCTACCCCTTTACCGAGGATCAACATTTAAAATACGATTATGGGGTAGATCATCCATTTAGCAATTCTATTAGGGGGAACTATTTAGGCCAAATCATTACGCAGTTGATCAATACTCCCCATTTTGATCAGCAAATGCTTGCCTATTTACTAAATAGCCTATTCCACTCATTGGATTTTGTCACCCAAAACTACACTGCTTCTGGTAATCATTTAACCTATGAACTTACTTATGTTATGCAAAATGGTTTTTGGTTCAACGAACTCACTCGAGCCAGTGAAGCCGATATTGGCTGGATTGAAGATGCTGTTACTCAAACCAGCAACCTATTATTTGCTGAAGTCTATCCCGATGGCATGAATAAGGAACTCAGCGCCCATTACCATGGTGATTATGCTTTCAAGTTTAGAGACTTTTATCAGTTAGCCTCTGACAATGGCTATGGTGAACATTACTCTGCAGAATATTTAGCATTACTTAAAAAAACCTTTGATGCTGCTATGGGCTTCTATTTACCAAACTTTCGCAGAACCAGCTTTGGTGATGGTTGGCCAAGAATTACTGGCACTCGTTACTTTAAAGAGTACCGTGCAACAGATCCTAAGCATGAATACTTGGCCAGTTATGGTACCAACGGGTTATTTTTTAGGAATACTATTTTAGATTGGGGGGGGTATTATGGCCTGCGCAGTGACTGGGGCTTTAATGAAGGTGATGGCATTGGCATGATTTTAAAAAACGGAGATGAAGCATCTTGGCATAACCAGCCAGATAACCTCACCTTTGAGCTGACTGCCTATGGCCGCACCTTAATTTCTGATGCGAGTCAACAAACCTATGGGAGCAGCGATCCTGAAGCCATTGCTATGCGAGATAAATACAAGCAAACTCGAGTTCATAATACCGTCACTTTAGATAACCAAAACACAGGCTTTGGCCATCAAATTAACCGTTTTGCTGAAGATCTAAACAATAATGGCGTAAGTTATGACGTGATCGAATTGCAAAACCAAAGCTATAGCGATTTATTACATCAACGAACTGTTTTACTCATCAACAAACAATATTTTGTCATCATTGATAAACTCAGCGGCGCAACAACAGCTGGCCAACTGCGAGCTCACTTCCAATTAGCTAATGAAAATGAACTTGATGGCACTCAAGCATTTAACCCTAACCACAGTGTTATTGATGCTGAAAACCTGCAACTGCATACGCAAATGCCAACCATCGACTCTCGGAACGGTAATCTGTTGATCAAAGCTTGGGGACAACCACAATTGCAGCTAGAAGATGAAATGCAAGGAACTGGTCCTTACGCAATTGGAGCGGGTTTTGGAGTGATCACCACTGGAATGAATGAATTTGAAAGAAGGGCGATTGCCTATCGGCTTCCTAGAACAGTGGGGGAGCAATATTTTGTTACCGCATTGGTGCCTTTTAAAGGTGACAACAGTCTGGGTAATTTAACCCCTATCGTTAGCATCGAATTTAATCCTCTAAATCAACAGGTTGATTTAAATGTTAATGGCATCAACTATAGCGTTAGTCTTCCTACAGATTTAGATTATGCAGTGGATACAGATGGTGATGGTGTCGCTAATTTAACTGATGACCAACCTTTTGATAGCAATTATCATTAACAATAAACGGCTTACTTTTGACTGTTGAAAGCAACTATCATAGCTAAACAAAAAACACTGACTGTTAAATTTAAGTCATAAAATCCTGATAACAATAAGCCTCTAAATGCATCCCATTTAGAGGCTCCAAATATTTTAACGTATTTTACGCTGAATAAAGCTCAAAAGTGCAAGGCACTTTAGGGCGACGTTAAATTACTAGAAAATAAAAAGCCTCTAAATGCATCGCATTTAGAGGCCCAAAAAAATTTGACGTATTTTGCGCTGAATAAAGTTCGTTAGTGCAAGGCACTTTAGGGCGACGTTTAGTTCGCTAAACGAGTCCTAAAGTAACGCCGCAATAACAGCTTTAGACAAGCAAATGTATTTCGCAGGAGAAATTAATCGAGTACAAGACGCTTGCTGCCGACGTTTAGTTCGCAAACGAGGAGCAAAGCCGCTCAGTAACTACTCTCAACAAAAAAGCCCCTAAATGCATCGCATTTAGAGGCCCTAAAAATTTTAACGTATTTTGCGCTGAATAAAGTTCGTTAGTGCAAGGCACTTTAGGGCGACGTTTAGTTCGCTAAACGAGTCCTAAAGTAACGCCGCAATAACAGCTTTAGACAAGCAAAAATTACATCATACCTGGCATGCCACCCATACCACCCATGCCGCCCATGTCTGGAGCAGCTGCCGCTTCTGGCGCAGGGATATCAGTCACCATAGCTTCAGTGGTAATCATAAGACCCGCAACTGACGCCGCGTACTGCAATGCAGAACGGGTTACTTTCGTTGGATCGAGAATACCCATCTCTAGCATGTCGCCATAGGTGTCATTACCGGCGTTGTAACCGTAGTTACCTGTACCGCCTTTAACGTTGTTCGCCACAACTGACGCTTCTTCACCTGCGTTAGCAGAAATTTGACGCAGTGGCGCTTCCATCGCACGTAGGGCAATTTGCACACCATGAGCTTGGTCTTCGTTGTCTGTATCAACGCTTAGCTTGCTAGCAACACGTACAAGTGCCACACCGCCGCCAGGAACCACACCTTCTTCTACCGCTGCACGGGTAGCATGTAGGGCATCTTCAACGCGATCTTTCTTCTCTTTCATTTCTACTTCTGTTGCTGCGCCAACCTTAATTACCGCAACACCGCCAGCAAGTTTTGCCATGCGCTCTTGCAGCTTTTCTTTGTCGTAGTCAGAAGTGGTTTCTTCGATTTGAGCTTTAATTTGGCTGACACGGCCTTTAATTTGCTCTTCATCGCCTAGCCCATCGATGATAGTGGTGTTGTCTTTCGAGATAACCACACGCTTAGCCGTACCTAGGTCTTCTAGGGTCGCTTTTTCTAGCTCTAGGCCAATCTCTTCCGAGATTACGCTACCGCCAGTTAGAATAGCGATGTCTTGTAGCATTGCCTTACGACGATCGCCAAAGCCTGGGGCTTTAACTGCAGCAACTTTAACGATACCGCGCATGTTGTTCACAACTAGGGTTGCTAGTGCTTCACCTTCAACGTCTTCTGCTACGATAAGTAGTGGCTTACCGGCTTTTGATAGGCCTTCAAGGATTGGCAGTAGCTCTTTAATGTTTGATACTTTCTTATCAACTAGAAGGATAAACGGTGAGTCTAGCTCTACTGTGCCAGCTTCAGCGTTGTTGATGAAGTATGGAGATAGGTAACCGCGGTCAAACTGCATACCTTCTACTACGTCTAGCTCGTTCTCTAGAGCCTGGCCTTCTTCAACGGTAATTACGCCTTCTTTGCCTACGCGATCCATTGCTTCTGCAATGATATCGCCCACTAGCTTGTCAGAGTTTGCAGAAATGGTACCAACCTGAGCAATCGCTGCGCTGTCTGCACATGGTTGCGATAGACCTTTTAGCTCTTCAACTGCAGCAACCACGGCTTTGTCGATACCGCGCTTAAGATCCATTGGGTTCATGCCTGCAGCTACCGCTTTTAGGCCTTCAGTGACAATCGCTTGCGCCAGTACAGTTGCAGTAGTGGTACCGTCACCTGCCGCATCGTTCGCTTTAGAAGCCACTTCTTTAACCATTTGTGCGCCCATGTTCTCGAACTTATCTTCTAGTTCGATCTCTTTAGCAACAGACACACCATCTTTAGTGATTGTTGGGCCACCAAAGCCTTTATCAAGTACGACGTTACGGCCTTTAGGACCTAAAGTTACCTTAACGGCGTTAGCAAGTACGTTTACGCCCGCTAGCATTTTTACGCGTGCGTCATTTCCAAATTTTACGTCTTTAGCTGACATGATGATTTCCTTATTAAAATTTATTCTACGATGGCTAGGATGTCTGATTCAGAGATGATCAGCACTTCTTCGCCGTCAACTTTCTCAGACTTAACGCCATAGCCTTCGTTAAAGATCACGGTGTCACCCACAGCAACATCTAGAGGTTGTACAGAGCCATTCTCAAGAATACGGCCTTTACCTACGGCAATAATTTCTGCGCGCGATGATTTTTCAGCAGCGCTGCCCGTAAGAACGATACCACCAGCAGACTTTGATTCCACTTCTAAGCGCTTAATAATGACACGGTCATGTAATGGACGAATTTTCATTAACAAACTCTCCTAAATGTTTTTATAAATTTAATTGATTTCCAGCATAGCTGGTTTGCAGTTGATATGGGGTTACTCGTGTCAATTACAAGGGTATACCCCTAAAAAATTTCGCAATTTTATTGGTTGCAGTTTACCATAATCAAGTTTTAAACCTTTTCGGAAGTACTATGCCAACCAGCCACCGATTAACCACAGAGCCAACTCTGCCCTTGTTGGTGCGGATGTCTCTACCTAATGTCATTGGTATTCTTACCATTATGACTTTCGGCTTGGTGGATGTTTTCTTCATTAGTCAACTCGGTTCTGAAGCCCTTACCGCCATTGGCTTTACCTCCCCTGTAACTCTTATGATAAGCGCGATAGCCATAGGTATAGGAGCAGGGGTTTCTGTTGGCTTTTCCAGATTGCTAGGAAAAAAACAAGTTGTGGAAGCCAAGCGCTATTTACAGGATGCTTTACTCTTAACGTTATTACTCATCGGTTTAATTAGCTTACTTGCCTATTGGGGATTAGAAGCTGTTTTTAGTGTACTTGGTGCCCAACCAAGCACTATCGCTTTAATTGAGCAATACATGCAGTATTGGTGCATTGGCGCTCCTTTACTCGCATTAATGATGGTATCAAACCAAGCTTTAAGAGCGCTTGGTGATGCTCATTTAGCGGCGATTATCATGGCAATAGCTGGAGCCTTAAATGCCATATTAGATCCCTTACTTATCTTCGGTATTGGGCCTTTGCCACGATTAGAAATAGCGGGGGCAGCCATTGCCAGCATGATTGCCTGGCTGTTAACCACCTTGTTAGCAGGCTTAATTTTAAAAAATAAAAAACTGCTCTTTAGCTCCTTAAACAACGTCAAGCAAACACTAGCCAATTGGCAAGCACTAGGACATGTCGCCCGTCCTGCAGCGTTCACTTCCACGTTAAACCCTATTGTTAATGCCATTTTTTTAAGTATTTTGGCCGGTTTTAATTCTCAGGCCGTTGCCGCTTTCGGTGCCGGAATCCGAATTGAATCCTTGTTATTGATAGGAATTACCGCATTAAGCTCTTCTTTAATGCCATTTTTGGCACAAAATCTAGGAGCTGGCCACAATGAACGGGCTAAACAGGCATTGCTGGGCAGCATTCATTTTGTGCTGCTATTGCAAATGATTATTTTTTTGCCCGTGCATATATGGGCAGAAACCATCGCTAAAGTATTCAGTAATGATGCTTTAGTTATTGAGTATTTAAGTTTCTACCTGAAATGGCTGCCACTGGCTTACGGACCATTAGGTATCGTGATTTTGGTTGCTAATGCCTTAAATGCCTATCACCGCCCAATTGCAGGCCTAGTCATTAATGTTTGTCGTTTATTTGCGGTGATGCTGCCACTAGCTTGGTTAGCCAGTATCTGGTTGGGGGCGAAGGGCTTAATGCTCGCTTTACCAATAGGCAACTTGGCAATGGGTATTGCCTGCTACCTATTGGCCAGAAATATTAGTGAAGGTTAGGTCGATTATTATCGTCATCTTTGCGACTGTATTCGCCTTCTATTACATCACCATCTTTTTTGGATTGCTGTTCGAAAGGGTTTTGACCAAACTGGCCGTGGCTATGAAAACTGCCATGAGTACTAAAGCTATTACTCATTGTGATATTTATCTTAGAAAGAAAATACCAAGCAATGGGTTTGCGAGTTAGCGGCGTAAGCATTACCAAGCCAATAAAGTCTGTGATAAATCCAGGCGTCACCAACAACACTCCAGCCACTGCTAACATTACCGCCTCAACCAGTTCTTGAGCAGGAGCAGTACCGGCCTGCAATTGTGATCGAACCTTCATAAAGGTTTTCAGGCCTTCATTGCGAACTAGGTTTGCCCCTAATAGCGCCGTCAAAATGATTAATAAAATGGTGTTTAGACCACCAAGCGCTTCGCCCACTTGCAGCAGCACGCTGATCTCAAGAATAGGCATAATCACAAATAACAAAAACAACAATAAGCGCATAAGGGCTCCTAAAAGTAAATTGCCCTACTTAGATGGGGGGTAATACAAAAAGTTTCAAGGTGTAGCCATCTTGAAGCGCTAACTAAACTTGCAGGTAGTCACAAAAATCCACTAAGTTATACACAATTTCCACAGATAAAAGCCCCCTATGAATGAACACTCTATGATAATCTGTAGTTGCCCTGATGTAGATAGCGCCAAAGCTATCGCCTCAACACTACTTGAAAAACAACTGGTCGCTTGTGCCCAAATACTGCCTCAAATGATTTCAATGTATGTCTGGAAAGGGCAACTTTGCCAAGACAGTGAGGTCCAATTGCAATGTAAAACACTTAATGGGCACTTTGGTGCCATAGAAAAAACCATCCTGAGCTTGCACCCGTATGATGTTCCTGAGATCATACAAGTTCCGCTTAATAACGGTTTGGCGGATTACCTAAAATGGATAAACGATAATTGCCCTTTATGAAACGCTTAGTAATTGCTTTAGTTGCCTTAATTGGCCTGATAAATCCTGTCACGGCTGATAGCCTATTTGATTCTAAAAAATTTAACCTCTTTGGTAACCAAGCCGAACTGCTGCCGGTCGACCGTGCCTTTGTGTTTGATTCGATACAACTGGGTAATCAAGTATTAGTACGCTTCGAGATTCAAGAAGGCTATTACCTGTACCGCGACAAGCTCGAGTTTAAGGGCGTAAATGCCGAGTTAGGTAAGATAGATTTACCTGCAGGCGAATCCCACTTTGACGAGTTTTTTGGCGAGCAGGCGGTATTTTATAAGGGCGTTGAATTTTCGATTGATTTAGCCAACGTTAACGATCAGGGCCAAGTTGAAATTACCTTTATGGGCTGCGCTGAGGGGCGCTTATGCTACCCTCCGACCAAAGTAGTCGCCCAAGTCACGACTAATGAACTTACTTATTCTACCCAAGAACTCGCTGATAAACAGACTGTAAGTCGCGTTGCAGGCACCCAAGTTACCACAGCAACCAGCTCAAGTCTGGCAGATCTGCTGTTAAGTGAAAGTACAGTATGGGTATTGGCCATCTTTTTTGCCCTAGGCCTAGGCCTAGCCTTCACCCCTTGTGTATTCCCAATGTACCCCATTCTGGCCAGCATTATTGGCGGCCAAGGGGGCAAACTATCGATTAAAAAAGGTTTATTGCTATCGTTTACCTATGTGCAGGGTATGGCAATCACCTATTCACTATTAGGCCTTGTTGTCGCTTCCGCAGGGCTTCAATACCAAGCTGCACTGCAGCATCCAGTCTTACTGATTTCATTAGCACTGCTGTTTGTGGTGCTGAGTTTATCCATGTTCGGAGTTTATGAGCTCACCCTACCCGCCAAATGGCAACAAAAAATCGATGGCATTTCCCAAAACCAAAAGGGAGGCAAGTTTACCGGCGTATTCCTAATGGGAGTGCTATCAGGCCTGATTGCATCGCCATGTACTACGGCACCACTCTCAGGTGCGCTACTTTATGTGGCGCAAACTGGCGATATGCTATTGGGCTTCTTTGCGCTTTACTTACTCAGCCTAGGTATGGGTGTGCCTTTACTGTTATTTGGTGCCAGCGGTGGCAAATTACTGCCAAGGGCCGGTGCTTGGATGGATATTGTTAAGGGCAGCTTCGGCTTGTTATTACTGGCGGTGGCCATCCTCTTTATTGAGAGAATGTATGTGGGCATCTGGACCGACGTACTGTGGGCACTACTGGGTATTGGTGCCATTGCCTTTTGGTATCACCACAATAAGAACACCCAAGCCAGTTGGCATAAAAGCACCAGGGAAGTACTGCTATTTACCTTAGTCGTTATCGGTGCGCTAGCCATTAACAATAAGTATTTTGCTACCAGCAGCCAACAAGTTGTTGCCCATAGCCAATTTATACAGGTTAAAAGCCTAGCCGATGTGAAAGCGCAACTTGCTAAAGTTCAAAATTCTGGCAAAGTAGTAATGCTCGATTTTTATGCAGATTGGTGTGTCGCCTGTAAAGACTTTGAACACCAAACCTTTAATGCCCCTGAAGTACAGGCAAGGTTTGACAATATGCTATTACTGCAAGCCGATGTCACCGCCAATGATGAAACTGATATTGAGCTACTGGAACACTTTAATATTTTAGGGCTGCCAAGCATTATCTTTTTTGATGAGCAAGGTAACTACCTACAGCAACAAACTGTTACCGGTTTTATGAATGCTAATGACTTTGGTGCCCATCTAGATAATTTGTAAGGGAATTCAATGCACAGGGAAGTGTTAAAGATAGGTACCTTTAAAGACAATATAAAAAGCATCTTTAGTACCATTGCCAATAATTCTAGAGGCCTTTTTGAAAGCTTAGCCAGCAAACCTAAGACGATATGGCATAAATTAAATTTCAGCCAAAAATGCTATTTACTGGCATTTGTCATCCCTATTTTACTGTTTCCTGTCACTGTAACTATCAACCTTACTTTTGTTTTTAGCACCCTCGCCTGTATTGGTCTCATTTATGAATTACAAATAATTTTCCGGAAGGTATGGGATACCACTATAGGGCGCGGTCTACTTATTTTTGGCTACATTTTTGGTACCAACCTCACCCTTGCTCTATCAGCTCAGTTAATTAACATTACCACTGGCGTTGAACCAACTGCACTAACCTATAGCCTGACCTTTACGGTCATGGTATTAGCCCCATTTTGGTTTACCGCTTTCTCGATAGCCTGCATGCTAATACTACTTATCGTGCTTATTATTATGATGCTGTTTAGTCCGATCCTGCACTTGGCCCCGATTCAAGAAGATGCACTCTTTCTAGATAAGCACTACCGGATTCGCAGTATGTTGGCTCGACTTATTCTGATCCCGGTTGCCATGATTTCCTTATTTAACATAGTGCAAGACCTTTACACCACCGCGGAAGAAAGTGAAAAAAATAAGGAGCAGATAGAAAAGATAGTTGAGGGTATTGAGCAAAAGCAATCTGTACTTGCAAAAGAGCTTAATCAGCAACAAGTTGTTGTTTTAAATGAAGCGCCATCATCAGAGCAGTTGAAGGAAATGCAAAACATGAATACAGGGATCCCTAAAGGATTAACTCAAATGGTGGCGCACTTTGTTTATTATTTTGAAAGCTATGCACACAGTCACTGTGAGCTAGAGCCTAAGCAGCACCTGATCTCAATTAATGAATTTGAAATGCTGTTTATCACCCCTGATAAACAGCAGCCATACGGTTATAAATTTGAGGTGGGTAAGTGTCAGCCTAAGTAATCTGCCCCTTCAAAGACTACAACAACCAATGCGCAGCCTGAGTCGCCAGTACAAAATAGCCAATTAATGCCAGAATAGGCAGCTTAGCAATACGCAATAGACCAAAGCCCAAAACCACTATGGCAGCGTCAACGTCTGAAACGACCGAAGAGGTAAAAATGGGTTGATATAGCGCAGCAATTAATAGCCCCACTACTGCCGCATTAATAGCTGCAGCGGCACCTGCGAATACTGGATTGTTCGCCAGCGATTGCCAGCTGTTAAAGAAAGCCACCACTAACAACAGTCCAGGCAGAAATATCGCCAATGTCGCCACTAATGCGGCGATGATTGGCATATCGGGATTGGCCTCAAAACCTAAAAAGGTAGCGAGGGTGAACATAGGCCCAGGCACCCCTTGGGCAGCCCCATAACCCGCTAAGAAAGCATCACTAGATAACTGCTCGCCGACGATATTTTGCAATAGCGGTAACACCACATGGCCGCCACCAAATACTAATGCCCCCGCCTGATAAAAGTCATTAAACAAGCCCGCAACAGAGCCTTGACTGACCATAAATGGCATCGCCACAAAAAGACCCGCAAATACGCTTAACGCCAGCCAGTTTGGCATGATGGTTTTAGCTTTACTATGACCTTCTTTGTCTTTACCCAACCATAGCGAACCGATCACCGCCGCCGCTAACAAGCCAAGCATTTGCGTCGATAGTCCAGGTAACAGCAACATCAGCACCGCCATAGCTAAGGCAATAAACTTAGTGCGTTTTTGCTTACAGAAGCTGCTCCACATACCAATAATGGCATCACTGACTACCACTACAGCCAATAGCTTTAAGCCATGAATAATTGCCATAAACCATTCATTGCTTAGCAATGATTGGTTTAGCGTGGCAAACACCAGCATGATAATGACAGAAGGAATGGTAAACCCTAAAAAGGCAGCTAGGCCACCAAGAATACCGGCTCGCTGATAACCTAAAGCAAACCCCACCTGTGACGAACCTGGCCCAGGCAAAAACTGACTCAAAGCCACCATCTGGGCATAATCTTGCTGACTTAGCCACTGACGTTTTTCAACGAACTCTTTGTGAAAATAGCCAATATGAGCAGCTGGGCCACCAAAGCTTACCCAGCCTAATAAGAAAAAGCGTTTAAATACTTCAAACATAGTCACTCTTTATAATTTTTATGGAACAGGTCATGTTAGCAGTCACATATGACAACTGTATTGCATTACAATAGAGACATCTCAATTTTAGGAAATTGTCATTATGCTAGGCAAACTTACCCCAGAACAATTATTAACCCGTGAAGACTTAGCCCAAAAGGCAAAGCAATATCAAGCCGATAACGAGGCAATTAGCCAATTATCTAAAATTACTGATGAAATTAAAATTGTGCAAATTACTGGCCTTTGGTGCCCAGATTGCATCCGAGACACACCAGCACTGATTGCAGTGTTACAGCGGGCAGCTAATGCCAATATTAAGCTTGAATTTATTGGCGTAGACCGAGCTAAAAAAGCCCCGAACGATGCCCTTGCTGACTATCAATTTGAACGGATTCCAACAACGATAGTAATGCTTAATAATCAGGAAGTCGGTAGGATAGTAGAAAAAGCTCAAGACAGCCTTGAGCAAGATTTATTTAATATTATCAAGCAAGCGCTTTGATCGAAGTTTAAATGCGCTGCCAATTAGCCAGTAAGCCTTCACGCAGCGCACCTTTAGAAAGCGCAATATGTTCAAACTTCAGAAGTTCGATTAGCGCGGTTAGCTGCATCAAGGCCGCACAATAAGTAGGTTGTCGTTCTAGCGATAAACCTTCTACTTCTGGGGTCATCCAGTTTTGACCAATGACTTGGCTATTTAATCTTTTCAAAATGTCATCAGTGATCTTATTTCCCAAGTTTTGAGCTTGCATAACTTCGATCACTGATTGTATGGCCCCTGAACGACCCACACAAACTAAGCCAAGGTGCTGTTTAAGCCAAGGCGCCTGTTGATTGATATGCAGGGAAATTTGTTGTTTTACAGTTTGATATGCTTGCTCGGTTATTATTTTAAAATCAGCTTGATAGCTGCGATTAATTTGCACCGATCCAAAATCTAAACTAACTAGGTGTTTAATCTGATGATTATTGCCAATAATAATTTCAGTCGAAGCACCACCAATATCGAGCACGGCATGATCCGCACTATCCGTGATTCCGCTTCCTAAAAAAATAAACTCGGCTTCTTGCTCGCCACTAATAATAACAACAGGAACAGGGAGGTAAGTAAGCGCCAACTTACAAAAATCATCTTTATTGCTAATTTGGCGTAAGGTCGCAGTCGCTAACACACGGGTACGCTCGGCAGGTATACCATGCTCAATCAGCTTCGAATTAAACCATGCTAAGCAATCTAAACCACGCTTAGCAACAACGTCGCTTAAGCTTAAATCTGCACTAATGCCTTCAGCCAAGCGAACTTTTTGTTTGTATTTAGCGATTTGTTCGATCCGGCCATCAATCTCTTGGGCCACTAACATATTAAACGAGTTAGAGCCCAAGGTGATAACGGCAAAGCACGGCTGGGTCATTAAGATTTATGCTGCCTTTGACGTGGTTTGTTTGCTGAATTACTACGATTACCGCCACGAGCTCGACTTGCCGGCTGTGGTTTACGGTATAAACGTGTAGGTGCAGGCAGGTCTGAGATTAAAGCATCAGCATCATAGTTACTTACAGGAATGGCATGTTCAATGTAAGTTTCAATGTCTGGTAAGTTTAATGCGTATTCTTCACAGGCAAAGCTGATTGAATGTCCCGTCGCCCCTGCTCGGCCAGTACGGCCAATTCGGTGAACGTAATCTTCACAGTCATCTGGTAGATCGTAGTTAAATACATGGGTCACATCTGAAATATGTAGACCACGGGCAGCAACATCTGTCGCGACTAACAGATCGATTTGACCAGAAGTGAATTGCTCTAAAATCTTGAGACGTTTCTTCTGTGGCACATCACCAGTCAGCAGACCTACACGATGGCCATCGGCATCAAGTTGACCCCAAACTTTCTCACAACCATACTTGGTATTAGAGAAAATAATCGCCTTATCTGGCCATTCTTCTTCAATCAAGGTACACAGCAATGCCATTTTGTCTTGCATCGAAGGATAGAATAGCTCTTCTTGAATTCGCTGCCCTGTCTTGCGCTCAGGTTCAACCTGAATATGCACAGGATCTTGCATATGCTCATAAGCTAACTCTTGCACTTTCATCGACAGTGTTGCCGAAAACAACAAGTTTAGTCGTTGCTGTGGAGCAGGCATACGTCTGAATAAATAACGAATATCTTTAATAAAGCCTAAATCAAACATGCGATCAGCTTCATCAAGTACCATTACTTGCACACCATCAAGCTTAAACGCACCTTGCTTATAGAAGTCAATCATGCGACCTGTTGTACCAATGAGGATATCTACACCTTGGTCTAACACTTCACGTTGAACTTCATAACCTTCACCACCATAAACAATGCCCATCTTAAGACCTGTAATGCGGCTAAGGTCTTTACCATCCTTATGGATTTGAATGGCTAGTTCACGAGTTGGCGCCAAAATTATGGCTCTTGGTTGGTTTTGAGTACGACCTTCTACTGCTGCAGTATTCATTAGATGATTAAAAGTCGAAACTAGGAAAGCCAAGGTTTTACCGGTACCCGTTTGCGCTTGACCGGCAATATCTTTGCCATCAATTGCTAGGGGTAAGGTGCCAGCTTGGATCGGGGTGCAGAACTCAAATCCCGAAGTCGCCAAAGCCTCAGCTACTTTTTCATGTAAGCCAAGTTCGGAAAATTTCTGCGTTGATAAATGTGTGCTACTCATGGCGCATAGAATACCAGTTCCAGTATAAAGAAGAAACACTAACTTACTTGTTAAACATTAACCGCACAAGATTACTCAAAACATATAGATATCATATGGTTAAGAAAAAACTGCGCTACTAACAATACTTG
This sequence comes from Paraferrimonas sp. SM1919, assembly GCF_010993985.1. Taxonomy (GTDB): domain Bacteria; phylum Pseudomonadota; class Gammaproteobacteria; order Enterobacterales; family Shewanellaceae; genus SM1919. Next base: position 108,228 of record NZ_WINH01000006.1, read on the forward strand.
CTTATAGGCAATTTATATCTTTATGCCTTGAATTATTAGCAATAAATCTCCATATTCACAATATAAATAAACTTTGGAGCCAATAATGAGCGATTTAATCCTACACCTTAACGATGCAAACTTTGAAGAAACCGTAAACAGCAGTGAACTTCCTGTACTGGTTGATTTTTGGGCTCAATGGTGTGGTCCTTGTAAAATGATTGCACCAATTCTTGATGAAATCGCAGCAGACAACCAAGGCAAAGTTGTGGTAGCTAAAGTTGATGTTGATGATAACAGAGAAGCGCCAGCGAAATTTGGTGTCCGTGGTATTCCGACACTAGTGCTTCTTAAAAACGGTGAAAAAATAGCGACTCAAGTAGGTGCCGCCTCTAAAACCGATCTGCAAAAGCTGATCGATGAAAACCTTTAAATTTAAGTTTCTATTTTGAATTTTTTGCACCTTTAGCCGCTAAAGGTGCAATTTCTTTTGTAAAGCACTGGACGATTTCCGCAGTTGGTGCTAATTTATTAACCAGTGTTTCATTTCACAAACCTTCTCAACTATCCAGCATGTTTCACAAACCCTGTAGGATAATAACTGTGGTGACTGACCACCCAATCACAAACAAGACTTCTCTATAATGAATCTAACTGAACTTAAGAAAAAATCCGTAGCCGAACTAGTAAACATTTCTGAATCTATGGGTTTAGACACCCATGCCAGAGCTCGTAAACAAGACATTATTTTTGCTATCTTAAAAAATCACGCTAAAAGCGGTGAAGACATTTTTGGTGGCGGCGTATTAGAAATCTTACAAGATGGCTTTGGTTTCTTACGAAGTGCAGATGCATCATTCTTAGCTGGCCCTGATGATATATACGTTTCTCCTTCACAGATCCGTCGTTTTACACTAAGAACGGGGGATACCATCTCGGGTAAAATTCGCCCGCCCAAAGATGGGGAACGCTATTTTGCCCTATTAAAAGTTAACGAAGTTAACTACGACCGCCCAGAAAACTCTCGCAATAAAATCCTTTTCGAAAACCTTACCCCCCTGCATGCCAATGAGCGTTTACGCATGGAACGAGGCAATGGCTCGACTGAAGATATTACGGCTCGTGTTTTAGACTTAGCAAGCCCAATCGGTAAAGGTCAACGTGGTCTCATTGTCGCGCCACCTAAAGCGGGTAAAACCCTACTACTACAAAATATCGCTCAATCTATTGCCTACAACCATCCAGAATGTGAGTTAATGGTACTACTTATTGATGAGCGTCCAGAGGAAGTAACCGAAATGACTCGCCTAGTTAAAGGCGAAGTAGTCGCTTCAACCTTTGATGAGCCGGCTTCACGTCACGTACAAGTAGCTGAAATGGTGATTGAAAAAGCTAAGCGCTTAGTAGAGCACAAGAAAGACGTAGTTATTCTACTTGACTCTATTACTCGTCTAGCGCGTGCCTACAACACGGTAATTCCTTCAAGCGGTAAGGTACTAACGGGTGGTGTCGATGCTAACGCTTTACATCGTCCTAAGCGTTTCTTCGGTGCAGCCCGTAATGTTGAAGAAGGTGGCAGCTTAACCATTATTGCTACCGCGCTAGTAGACACTGGCTCTAAGATGGATGAAGTGATTTACGAAGAATTTAAAGGTACTGGTAACATGGAACTGCACCTGTCTCGTAAGATTGCTGAGAAACGTGTATTCCCTGCTATTTACTTTAATAAATCAGGAACTCGTCGTGAAGAACTGCTAGCTAAGGCCGATGAACTGCAAAAGATGTGGATTTTGCGTAAAATCATCCACCCAATGCAGGAAATTGAAGGTATGGAATTCCTAATTGATAAATTGGCTATGACTAAAACCAATGATGAATTCTTTACTGCCATGAAACAAGCTACAGCCAAGAAATAACTGATTTAAAAACATTTATTTACAAAGCACTCCATTTGGGGTGCTTTTTTTTTATATTCAGTTTAGCGCAAGCAAAATACGCTATTGTCTGCTAAAAATTCTTATGGGAAACATTATGAACAAAGTGATTTTTGCAGCCTTGGTGGCTATGCTGCCGTTCCATTCACAAGCCTCAATTTTTCACGAAGGTTTGTATGCCGGTGTTGAACTGAATGAACAGCGCAGCCATATCAATGGTATCTATGACAGTAATCACAGTACTGGGCTTTATGGCGGTTTAAATCTCAATGAGTCTGTCGCCTTAGAAGCTGGCTATCATTCTTTTGATTTAAACGGCAGTGGCTTGTGGGGTGATACCAAAGTACTGAGTTTTGCTCCGGTAATGTCATTTCCACTGAATGCAAATGTAGCAACTTATTTAAAGTTCGGTCTGGCTAGCGTAACCAGAAATGTCAGAGGTAAAAGTGCTTATGATCATCAACATGGCTTTGGCTATATGGCTCAAGCTGGCATTAAAGCCTCGTTGTCTCGTGGTATTGTGATGCGTGTGGGCTACCATTATTTAGAAACAAAATATCATCACAGTTACTATCACTATCCATTCAACACTGAGCGTTCAGGCTTAGCGATGGGCTTGCAATTTCAGTTCTAAGCGAACCTTATCCCCGAATATTAAGGCCTCTTATGAGGCCTTAATCGTTTATATGGGAAGCTTTCCTTGATAATCAATTTGATAGCGACCATTGACATCAGGCTTACCTAACATAGTTAAACCTTGACGTAATTTCTCGGGCTGTTCGCTGGTGACACCGATACTACCGACCACTTTATATTGTTTATCCGTTACTTGTAGCTGAGCTTGCAAACCTAATTGATTGTGGTTTTCTGCAATAGCCAAATTAACATTGCCTTGTTTACATGATAATACAGCTTGCACATTACCTAGTGGAAACTGGCCGAAACCATTATTCACCTGTAACTGTTGTACTTTAATATCACCCGCTAACTGCATGCACCATGGCTGCCCCTGACTAAATTCTGCTATATCAACCGACAACGCGCCACTTAGCTTGCTATTGAGTAATAGTTTTTTTCCGGCAACCAGTTGCGCCAATGGGGCCTCAAACTGCAGATCTTGCAATTTAGCTCCATTCAATCCATAGGCCATCTTTAGTTGACCTTTTAATTTTGAGTTGAATTTCCCAAATTTCATTTCTGCGGCTAATTCACCGGTCAATAATGACCATGGATTTAGGGTCCAACTCACCTGCTCAATCGAAATATTATCAATCGCAATAGAAGAAGATGCTCCAGACCAGAGCGTGCCGGTAACCCCGTTAAAGCTGATATTCTTAAGCTTAAGATTATTAGTAATAAATTGCGCTGGAAAGCTCGCCAATAAAAACACCAAGTAAACCACAATGGCTAACACTATCCATTTTACTTTAGACATTAATTAAGCCCCTTTTGATATTTGCAAACGTCTGACTTTAACCATTCCCGCTGCATCAGTATTACTAAAATCAATACTTTCTATGGTAATGCCATAATTGGATGTGAGTTCTTGTAACCAATTTAATAAATCATCAAAGGCAACATCATCAAGCCATAACTGCAGCTGCTGTTGCTGTGGCTGCATTCTAGCGATACCAATACCAAAATTTTTAGCAGTACTATTAACAATACTATTAATAGAGCCTGTGCCGGCTTGATTTTTACTTCCACCAGCTGCTTGAAGGGAGGCTATTTTATTACCAACTTGTTGGACATGCAGTAAGGTTCTTTGTTGCTGCTGCATCTTGTTATATGCCGCCTGTTCAGAACCCGTTAAAGGTTGCCATACACCCACATAAAAAATCAGTATTGCTAACGCTGCTGCAGCAATCATTAGCAGCTTTTGCTCCTGCTGGCTCAGCGCCTTCCACCATTGTTCCATGTTACAGCTCCGTAATCGTAATAGTGCCGGTGACCAAACCATCATTTTGACTCATTGAACCCACCTTTAATTTAAAGTTCTGAGCAGCTAACTGTTGGAATGCTTCTACCTCAGCAAAGCTGTTAGCGCTAACTTGCAACCTGAGTTCATTACGTTTGTTATCAAAGCGCATGCCTGTTGGCTTTAATTGCTTAACCTGGGAAAACGCCTGGCTAAGCTGTTCTAACATTGACAGGAATTGCCCACCACCATTACCGCCATTGAGTTCTGATAATTTTTTGTCTATTTGCCTCTTTACCCCAATTATCCTTTTCTCTTGGGGAAACAACTGCCTATATGTAGCTTCCGCTTGTTCTTTATAGGCTTGTGCTTGCTGGTTATAGTGGTATTGATTAACGCCCTTGTTAACCAAGGCTAGCCCCAGACAAACACTGGCCGCAATAGCGACCTTTTTCCAAGGAAGTAAGTAATTACTAAAGTCACTCTTAGGTGCATAAACCCCTGATAATAAATTAATATCAACCTGGTCGACACCTTTAGCAAGTAATAACATTGGTAAATCGAGCTGTTGTTGCTCTACCGACATCATGGGCACTTCAAGAGGTGAATACGCCTCAATTACTGGAATCGGTTGCTCATCGTTAATCGCGGCTTTAACCGTTCGTTGAGCGACCATAGGAAACCAGTCAGGTGCGATTACCATACCTTTAGACTTAGCAGTCTTAATGAGATACTTGCCGTTTATCTCTAACACACTCCAGCAACCCATTTCTGGAGTTGGCAGCGCTAATGCGTCTGGCACAATGCGGTTTGGTTGGATTTGAGCATCAGCCAACCAGCTCAACCAAAGTTGCATCTGCTGGTGATTAACCACACAAACATCAACTTGATTATTTACTACCTTAGTCGCACAAAAATGTAATTGCTCAACACTTTCAGATAGCTCATCTTCAAGCATAAAAGGTAACGCCTTAAGCGCTTGGCGAGTTCCTTTCTCAGGCAATTGAGCACTTAAAATAGAGGTCGTCTGTGTTGGTATCAATACATCAACAGGTTTATCAAGGGCATGGCCTTTAAGCCTATTTAATTCTTGGATATTAACCAACTCACCTGATGCAATAATTTCTTGCTCAGCATGGTTGTAAACCATCCAGTTACAGCTTTGATTAGGCTGCGCAGGTAAATGCAGATATAAACGCTCACTCATTGCTGCCCTCCTAATTGGCGACTTAACACTTTCATTTGATTGTTATTACTCTTTTTTAAAATGCTGCTGAGCAAAAATACATTCCCATCAATTTGGACACCAGCTTGCAGCTCAAAATAGTCGCTGCTGATCACCAAAGTACTCTTTACGTTGGCCTCTAAGGCATTGCTATCAACCCCAGAGTCTTGCCAAAAATCATTGAGACTATCCCAACCCTCAGCCGGTCTGCGACTGATAATATTCGCAGCTTCATCAACAGTCACAGCACCAAGTAGCATTGCCGATAGTATTGCCCCGTGCTCTTGATCAAGGGTATTCACATTTAACACTTGCGACTGGTTGCCAGGGATAGCACACACCAAATCCTTGATCGCAAAATAGGTTCGTTCATTTATACCTAAAATCGATCTCAATTCACTTTTATGTTGTAGTAAGGTATTCGCTGCTCGATATGGAATTGGCCTTGCTTCATAGTCAGCATCTTCTGCTCCATAAGGCGCGGTTTCTGAATCTGAATCCACAAAATCCGCAATCCCATGGCTTAGCTGTTCTGCTGCCGCACCGTTTAACTGCAAAGATTCTAATAGACTCTGAAGCTGTCTTGTAGCTAGTGCCTGCTTAGACAACTGTTGTTCGGCATTGCTCGGGGCTTGCGCTAATGCATTGACATTAAAGCAAGCGCGCATATCTTTAATCTTACCTGCAAGTTGTGCCTCATCAACTGGAAAAACAATATTGTCACTGGCCCAAAATTGCTGCAAATTAACCTTTCCTTTAGCATCATCTAAATCTTGTTTAAGCACTTTTTTAGCAAGTTCTTCAGCAGAAATGGCATACCAATATCCCTGCTCATTGTTCGCCATATGCATGGTGCGCTTGAGGGCTAATTGAGTACGACCGGATATTTCTACCGCCACTGTGGCTAAAATAGCCATCACCATCAGCACCAGTAACAGGGCAACCCCTGTTTGCTTATTCATTGACAGCCCCGCCTGCACCGTTAGGATTGTTTGGGTCGCTATTCCCATCTGGGTTTTGCTCACCTTCCCCAGCTTCGTTATATTGTTGCTCGGCCACATCAGCACTTAACATGGCATCAGGCAGTAAAAACTTCCTTAACAGCTTATGATTATTTTCAAACTCTATCTCAATGGCCACACCTTGGGGCAAATTAAGCATATCGGTTTTATTTTGCCAACTGCCATCTAAAAAGAAAGCATAATTAACCTCAAGCACACCCTCAAGCAACACAGTCACAAAAGGCTCGACCCCAGTAACTGCTTCTGGATAAATATAATGTAAGCGTTCAAGTTTATTTTCCCTAACCCGATAAGCGACGCTTTGCAAAGATCCCCTAGGTAACATGCCATCACCATTAGACCAGCCCAAGCGGTGGAAAATTAATTCCTGGGAGTCTGAATCGAGCATTCCAGTACCATGCATAAATACTTGGGTACCATGTTCTTCTTCACCCCGAAAAGTACGAGCGACCATTTGCCCCAAGTCTCGCTCAATTACGGACATCCCCTGTTGCCAACCTTTTAGGCGAACTTCAAATGCCTTACTTTTATCATTATTATTAACTACCGTGCTCAGTACACTATTAGTAGCTAAACCAATCATGGCCAGAATCGCAATAGCAATGATCACCTCAATTAGGGTGAACCCCTGCTGCTTAGTTGTTATCGCTGACATAACTACTCAGTTCTACAACCACAGGATTCATATTTTGATTCGGACTCACGCTAATATTAATACGGCGGAACTTGTCATCCATGGTTTTTACTACATTTTGGCGCCAATACCAGGTCTCACCCAACTGTTCGACTTCGCCACGTTTCTCACCAATAGCGGGAAATTTCTCGGTCAGTCTAATTTCAACCATTTGATTATTGGCTACCCAACTAGCGAAGGTGCGCTGTTCAAGTTTAGGAAGGTTGCGTGTCTGGGTCGATAAAGAAGACATTACTGCACTGGCCGCAGTAGCAAATACCGCCATCGCCACTAACACTTCTAGCAAGGTTAAGCCCTGTTGCTTCGCCATCAGCTTTCGTCCTCTAACTCACGACCCACTTTAACTCTTCCCATAGCATCAACATTGACCGCCTGCCAAATAGTGTCATCTTCTTGCCAAGACAGGACTAACTCAAAGGCACTCATTTCACCACTGGGTAAAATCAAAATTTGTGGTTCAACTTTCTTCTGCTTCTTTTGCCCATTAAAGCTAGCCTCTTCAAATGTCGACTCCCCAAGCCATGACTCCTCATCTTGCTCTTGTTCGGCTAAGGCTAGTCCTTCTACCTTTAACTGAGCAATCACCCCTTCAGCTAAGCGACTTTCAGCACGCATGGAAGGGTGATCAAATGCAATCCATTTAGGTTGTTCTTTTGAGGTTAACCCCTGGGAGCTAGAATTGGATTCAGGCTTGGCAAAAGGCTGATAATCTGGATTACGCACAACTAATTGGTAGCTATAGTCATCCATTTCTATGCCTAAAATCAGTCCGCCTAATACCGCCTGTTGAGAAGCGGATTCTAAAATAGCAGCAAGCTTTTTGGCTTCTTTATCAACTAACTGTTGTTCTTGGTCTGCAGCAAAATTTAAGCTCACCGTCATTGCGGCTAGTGACATAATTAATACCACTAACAATATTTCCAGTAATGTAAAACCTTGCTGCTTAACTTTCATATTAGTTGTCTTGTAGGTTCCAGTTACCAATATCGTCTTCAGTACCCACTTCCATATCTGGACCTGCACTAAAAATGTCAATCACGCCATTTTCACCAGGGCTTACCAGGTAATAATCACCACCCCAAGGATCCTGAGGCAGACGCATAATGTAACCACCTTCAGTATAATTGCGTGGCTCTGGAGAAATACTTGGCTTCTCGATTAGCGCTTCTAGACCCTGTTCAGTGGTTGGGTAACGACTGTTATCTAGCTTGTACATGTTGAGCGCTGATTCTAAGGTCGTGATATCGGTAACCGTTTTTTGGCGATCAGCCTTTTCCTTGTTGCCAAGCACGTTAGGCGCCACAATGGCCCCTAATAGACCGATAATTACTAGCACTACCATGACTTCTAGTAAGGTAAAACCCTGTTGTTTGTTAGCTTTTTTACGACTTTTCATATTGTTCTCACTAATTCATTAAATTATTTAATTCGATAATTGGCAGTAGAATTGCCATCACAATAGACAGCACCATACCGGCCATGATCAGCACTAATACTGGCTGGAAAATCCCTAATGCAATTTGCACTTGAGCCTCAAACTGCTTGTCTTGGTTATCGGCTGCACGGCCGAGCATTTGTTCCAGCTCCCCCGACTTTTCACCCGATGCCACCATATAAATCATCATAGGTGGGAACAATCCGGTATCAAGCAATGCCGCCCGTAAACTTGTGCCCTCACGTACTCTAGCAGTAGCATCCTTAACCAACTCTTTAGCCTTGGTATTCGCTAAAACCTGTGAAGCAATTTGCATCGCCTCCAATAAGGGCACAGCACTGGCCGTTAAGATACTTAGAGTGTGGGCGAAGCGAGAAGTTTCCAAGCTTGAAGACACTTTACCAATAACCGGTAATTTAAGCTTTCTAGCATCCCATGCCAGCCTAATCTCAGGCTTCATTAATAATCGGTTAATCGTGACCATAGCAATCAGCATGAGCACCAGAAACAGCAGCCCCCAATCTAGAATAAAATCACTAAGGGCAATCATCACCTGAGTAATTTGTGGCAGGTCTTGGCCCATATGCATAAACTGGCCAACAACATCTGGAACTACGGTTGCTAACAAAAAGGCGACCACGGACACAGCAACTATGGTCAACATTGCAGGATATACCATAGCTTGGGTGATAGTGGACTTCATCGCTTGACGTCGCTCGGTATAATCAGCAAGACGATTTAGTACCACCTCTAAGTGGCCTGATTTTTCACCTGATGCCACCATGGCCACAAACAATTGGTCAAACACATGGGGGTAGTCAGCCAAAGCTTCAGCAAGGGAATACCCCTCCACCACACGCGAACGCACAGACATCATCATGCTCGAAAGCTTATCTTTCTCAACCTGCTGAGCCACCGCCTTTAAACACTCTTCAATCGGCATCCCGGCGCCAACCAAAGTAGCCAGCTGGCGTGTCAACAGCGCTAAATCAGCGGTAGATACCCGGGTTTTAAAACCCAGCTCTAGTTTAAAGCCAGAATCACTGCTTGAAGATTCTTTAGGCTTGGCTCTTGCTGAGGTTTCACTAAGACTCAACGGCATTAACCCCTGCTCTTTTAACTGTGAACGAGCCTGCCTAGAAGTATCTGCTTCTATAATGCCTTTTTTTTGCTTACCCTTAGCGTCGAGCGCTTTGTATTCAAACGCTGCCACTATTATTCCTCTCTGGTCACACGCATGACTTCTTCAAGGGTAGTCTGACCTGCTAATACCTTTGAACAGCCATCTTGGCGAATACTTGGGGTTTGGGTACGAATATATTTTTCAATGGCCATTTCACCGCCACCATCATGAATTAGTTGACGTACGGTTTCGTCAACCACCAATAACTCATGAATACCAGTACGGCCTTTATAACCATGCTGATTACATTCTTCACAGCCATTAGCGCGGTAAATAATCACCTCGCCTTCATCGTCACTGCAACCTAACAATTCACGCTCACCAGCATCGGCAACATGTGGCAACTTACAAGTTGGACACAGGGTACGAATAAGTCGCTGGGCGAGCACCCCTAGGAGTGAAGACGAAACAAGAAATGGCTCAACGCCCATATCTTGCAGACGAGTAATCGAACCTGAAGCGGTATTCGTATGCAGCGTCGACATTACCAAGTGACCCGTTAATGAAGCCTGTACCGCAATCGCACCGGTTTCTAGGTCACGAATTTCACCCACCATTACCACATCAGGGTCCTGACGCAAAATGGCTTTTAGACCACGAGCAAAGGTCATATCCACCTTAGTATTTACTTGGGTTTGACCAATGCCTTCGATATCATATTCAATCGGATCTTCAACGGTAAGAATGTTTAAGTCACGGCAATTAATCTCGTTAATGCCCGCATATAGGGTGGTTGATTTACCCGAACCCGTAGGGCCGGTAACCAGAATAATACCGTGGGGCTTTCTGATAAGCGCGTTAAATTCTTGGCGAATCGAGTCGCTCATGCCAAGTTGCTTTAACACTAGGCGGCCGGCATTTTTATCAAGCAAACGCAATACTACCCGTTCACCATGGCTAGAAGGCATGGTAGAAACACGTAAATCTACCGCGCGACCACCGATACGTAATGAGATACGACCATCCTGAGGCACACGTTTTTCAGCAATATCAAGCTTAGCCATTACCTTAATACGGGAAACCAATAGGTTGGATAGTTTACGGTTTGGCCTTAACACCTCACGCAAAACACCATCCACACGGAAGCGAACAATCAATTGTTGCTCATAAGTCTCAATGTGAATATCAGAGGCTTCTTCCTTAATCGCCTCAGATAATAAGGCGTTGATTAGACGAATAATGGGCGCATCATCTTCAGACTCAAGTAAGTCTTCGGTTTGCGGCATTTCTTCGGCAAGGGTGAATAAATCCATCTCATTGCCAATGTCTTCCATCATCTGCTGGGCCTCTGAAGAGTCTTGCTGATAAGCTTCAGTAAGAATTTTTTCAAACTCTACCGCATCAACCTCTTCTAAAGGCAATGCTTGGCCAGCATGTCGACAGGCTTCAAGTAACGCTGAAATTTCAGTTTTCTCGGTATGAAAAATGGTCAGAGGCAGTTCACCTTGCTGCCCACGATAAAATGTCAACTGATGGTTTTTGGCAAACAAAAAAGGAAGTTTATCTGCTGCTAATACTTCCACCGAATCAATTTCGAGGGTTTCCTCTGCTGCAACACCAAGATGAAGAGCATCCTTTTCATCATGGCTAACTTGTAAATGACCTTGGTTATCTTCAGTCATTATCATCACCGTGTTGTGGTTTGTCCGTGATTACTTTTAAAGCAGGTTCGCTGTCACGAATACGCGTTTCCAGGCCATCTCCAGATTGATACCCTTCCAGCACCTTTTTTACCCCTTCTGGAATATCATCTTCCGGGTTCCATTCATCAAGAATTGGAGGAGTGACTTTTGGCATTAGGTTTACGCCACGCTCTTGCTGCTCAAGTTGCACACCACGGAAATAGTTGTACTTCCGACCTGCAATTCCTTGCATAGTTACGTCATCACGGATAATGGTTGGTTTAATAAATACCATTAAGTTTTTCTTAGTCACACCTGAAGAACTTGAACGGAATAAGTGACCAATAATTGGAATGTCTCCAAGGAATGGTACTTTTTGAACCGATTCTTGTACCGCTTCTTGTAATAGACCACCTAGTACTACGATTTTGCCTGAGTCGGCCATCACCGTAGTGGTTAAACGGCGAGTACCAAAGGTTACATCCACCGATGTTTTACCATTAATATTTGATACTTCCTGTTCAATGGTTAGCTTAACCCCTGAACCTTCGTTAATCTGCGGAATAACCTTAAGCTTGATACCGACTTCTTTACGCTCAACCGTTTGGAATGGGTTTGAATTTGAAGAGCTAGCAGTAGAACCGGTCAAAATAGGCACTTCATCGCCCACGACAAATGACGCTTCTTGGTTGTCTAGGGTAGTAATAGAAGGCGTTGCTAGTACGTTAGAATTAGTGTCACTGGAAACCGCTTGCACTAAGGCGCCAAAGTCACCAAAGGCCACACCCCAGGCCATACCATTAACCTTACCTAGAGCCTGAGCCAGCAAGCTAATATCCCCTCGCTGATCAGGATTATTAGTACAGTTTTCTGCACCACTGGCGGTCACTGTACAAGTATTATTTGCTTTCTTAGGCTGAGCCTGCCAAATGCCTGCACCAATCTCACCAATGGTAGGCCCTAAGTTATTAAACTGAGTACCTGCACCAGCTGTCGTTGCCCACTGAATGCCGAAACCTACGTCATCACCTTCAGCCACTTCTACAATAATTGCTTCCACCAATACCTGGGCACGGCGCACGTCTAACTGACGAATAACACTATCTAGGGTGCGCATTTGATCAGGTTCAGCATTAATCACTAGTGCATTAGTTTCATCGTGAGAAACAATGGTTATACGATTTCTGGATGAATTCTTAGTCGTTTTGGGCTCACCATTATTTTCTAGGGTTTCAGCAAAGCCTGATAATACTTTTACAAGGTCTTCAGCCTTAGCGTATTTAAGGTAAACCACCTTAGTGTTACCTGTGGTCTTTAGTTCACCATCTAAGGTTTCAATTAAATTTCTTACTCGGGCACGGCTCTTTTCATCACCACTAACAATCACTGCGTTAGTACGCTCATCAGCAACAACCTTAGGGCTTTGGCCGGGACTTGCCCCTTTAGCTCCAGAGCTGCGATACAAAGTATCAATGATACGCACCATCTCTCCCGCACTGGCATGGCGTAATTGCACCACATCCATAGCAGTATCACCTTGCAAGTCGACTCGTTTAACGATTTCAACTAACTTATTTACGGTGGCTGCACGACCGGTGATCATCAATACATTAGAAGGATCATAGTTCACCACGTTACCGCCGCCGGCGTTGTCATTAAGCTGGCGTAACAATGGCGCAAGTTGCTTGGCCTCAACATTATATAGAGGCACAATGCGAGTCACCATTTCATCGCCGATACCAGGGGCGTTATCATCAGCGACTCTAATATTAGAAAGCTTAGCGTCTTTATCTTTAACAACTTTAATGATGTTGTTATCCATCTCGACTATTGCAAAGCCATAGACTTGAAGTACATTTAAGAAAAATTGATAGTACTGTTCATCATTGAGCAGATCATAACTGCGAACATTAATCTTGCCACGAACGGTGGGATCTACGATTATGGTTTTGTTTAGGTTTTTACCAACAATATTAATAAACTCTTGTACATCCGTACCTTTAAAGTTGGCGGCATATTGTTGAGCATACACCGGTAAGGATGCCGCGCCTAAAACGCTTGCGCCCAGCAACATAGATGCGCAAAACTGTTTGCCTATCCTTGTAATTGTCATGTTGTTCCTCAAATTCTTATTCTTGTGGCGCAGCCAATGAAATATCAATCAACTGCCCTTGTCGTTCAACAATAATTGATACCTCTGATAATTCTCTTAATTGCCCCATCAACTCCATGGCCTGCATAGGGTCAGTGAGGTCGTAACCATTGACCGATTTAGCCAAATCGTTGGCTTTGAAGCCTGCATCATAAAACAAATCTCTGTCTTGACCGGGATTCAAACGATAACCTTCCACACTGCCATCTTTGTTGGTTACTTTAGAAAACCTAAAATAATTACTAATGCTCGATGGATCTTGCAATAACTTTTCTTTGCTTTCTTTAATTCTTTTATAGACGTCAGAATTGGGTAAGACTTTTGATTTTTCTTGAATTTTTGCTTGTTGCAACTGAGCATTCGAATCTGTGATTGCAGAAGTAAATGTCATCCCATCGAGCATGACCGTTTCAAGTTTTCCGCTATTATTAATAATGGCGCGGTCGGCAAATACTTCTGCTAGCGAAGCTCTGGTCGCTTTAATTTTATCCCCAATACTATAGGTTTCTTGAGAACCAGCAGATTCAATAATCGCTAAGCCATTAGATTCATTAGTGGAAGCCACTACCCCAGTCAATTGAATTGATAAGCTTGTTTTAGGTGCATCAAGTAAATCATTTTTAACAATTTGAGGCTTTTTTTCTACAACAGCAGCGCTTCCTTTTTCACCGAAAAGTTGTAATTTTTTTATATTTTCAATACTTACCTGCTCTACCTCGGTAACTGAGATCACAGGTTTCCAGGTTGTGGAGGTTTGGGTAGGCGTTATGACTTGCCACGTTAGCTGAGCCAATTGATAGAGGGCTAGTGTTGCAAATAGCAACACTCCAGCATTAATCACTGGCTCTTTAGGTAACGTTTTTAACTTGCTAATGACTGCTTGAACTTGTTCCATATAATCGTGGGCTACCCTTTAGCCGATAACTGTTTATTTTTTATTATTTGTTTCCCATATTACCTTGCCAAGTAGATCACAACAACCCCCAAATATCTCTTCAAACATGGCTTGTGGCTAAGATTTATGCTATTGTTGCGGGCATTATCGCTCGCGAGCTTGACCTCACATTTCTAAACAGTAAAACATATTGGCAAATACTTCCATATATGACTTTATCTTTCTAATTAGGTTTCATGAAAAGCATTCAAAATAGCAATAAAATACGCCTTGATAAATGGTTATGGGCCGTTCGTTTATACAAAACACGCTCCCTTTCTCAAGAAATGATCAATGGCGGCAAAGTCCACTATAATGGGCAAAGATGTAAACCCAGTAAAGAAGTTGAAATCGGCGCTAAAATTACCCTAAGGATCGGCCATGATGAACGGGAAATTGAAGTGATAGAACTGGGGCACAAGCGTGTTTCCGCTCCAATCGCACAAGAAATGTATCGCGAGAGCGAACAATCACTTGCAAAACGTGAGGCAGCAGCAGCGGCTCGTAAAACTATGAATGCCGGCATGTCCCATAGCGATAGTCGACCTGATAAAAAACAGCGTAGACAAATTATTCGTTTTAAAAATCAAGACAATCTGTAGAGTAAAAGATGACCAATACAAGCCAAGATACCCTGAATCGTTTCTTGTTTGAAAAAGAATCTGTACGCGGTGAAGTTGTACAATTGCAGCAAAGCTATCAACAAATCTTAAGTGACCATAGCTATCCAAAGATTATTAAAAATATTCTTGGTGAATTGTTAGCCGCTACCACATTGCTTACAGCAACGTTGAAGTTTGAAGGTGATATTGCCGTTCAAATACAAGGGGACGGTCCTGTAAGCTTAGCGGTCATCAATAGCGATCACCTGCTGCAAGTTCGCGGTCTTTCGCAATTTAATAGTGAAGCATTAACGGAAGATTCAAACCTACAGGCGCTGTTTGGTAAAGGGCATATGGTAATCACTATTACTCCAAATAAAGGTGAGCGCTACCAAGGTATTGTTGCTTTAGATAAACCAACAATCAGTCAATGCTTAAGTAATTATTTTGCCCAATCTGAACAGCTTCCAACCTTCATTAAACTCTTTGCTGATGGTGATTTTGCTTCAGGTATGCTGTTGCAAGTTCTGCCTTCAAATGAAGATGATCAAATGAATGCATTTGAGCATTTGAGTCAGCTCACTAACACCATTTCTGCAGATGAATTAGCCAGCCTACCTGCCCAAGAAATCCTGCATCGGTTATTCCACGAAGAAGAGTTGATGCTGTTTGATGCGGCAGATGTCAACTTTAAATGTCGCTGTTCTCGTAAAAAATCAGCAGATGCCATTCGTTCAATTGACCGCAATGAAATCGAACAAATCGTAAATGAGGAAGGTAAAGTGGGTCTTCACTGCGATTACTGTAATACTACTTACAATTTTGACAGTATCGATATCGCAGCCATTTATGACGGCCAAGCAGGCACTAACACAGCCCACTAAAATTCTTCAAGCCATGCATTTGCATGGCTTTTTTACAAGCCTTCAAAGAAGCGATAAACTATAGTTATCCACACTAAACTGAATTCTTATGGCAGAGCAAGCTCCCCTTTTATCACTTAAGCAAGTGTCTCTTAGCTATGGCCATGGTGAGGTGCTTAAAGCTATAGATTTACAGCTGGACCATGGTGAGTTGGTTGCATTAGTTGGCCCCAATGGATCTGGCAAAACCAGTCTTCTCAATAGCATTAATGGTTTTATTGCCGCAACGGGGCTCATTCAGATAGCTGGACAAGATCTTCAGCAGCTGTCTTCTAATACAGTGGCTAAGTTGATTGCGAGTGTTAGCCAGCATCAAGATCAACAAATAGCATTATCGGTTAAAGAATTTGTCAGTCTAGGACTACTGCCACAACTTGGTCTATGGCAAAAAATCTCTTTTCAGCAGCAAGGTAAAATTGAGTCCTATTTAAGGCAGTTTGATTTATTAGACAAACTCAATACGCCATTAAGTGAACTTTCTGGTGGCCAAAGACAAAGAGCGCATATTGTTAAGTCACTGCTTCAGCAACCTAGGCTGCTGCTGTTAGATGAACCCAATAATCATTTAGATATTGAACACCAGCTTCATTTGCTTAACTATTTAAAAAAGCAATCCTTTACTAGCTTAATTAGTCTGCATGATCTTAATTTAGCTGCGCAATTCTGTGATAAAGTGATCATTCTAAATGAAGGAAGTTTGTTTGATTTTGGGACTCCTGAACAAGTATTGAATCAACATAATATTGCCCAGGTATTTAAGGTAAACTGCAAAATTGATGCACACTATCAGCAAGGTTTAGCCATTCAGTTTAGTTCGAGGAATCCATGATCTTAACCCGTGCTAATATCCTTATTTTAATTATGTGCATGCTTACAGGATTAAGCGTAATGCTTAGCCTTAGCATAGGGGCTGTATCCATCGATCTGTTCGAAGTTTGCAAACAGCTAGTGTCACAGCGAGAACAAACCGTTCAACAGCAGATTTTATTTGATTTAAGACTCCCACGAATAATACAAGCATTAACGGCAGGAGCGGGATTATCCTTAGCTGGTTACATTCTGCAAATGGTAACTCGAAATCCACTCGCTGATCCTTATTTATTTGGTGTTTCCGCCGGCGCGTCTTTAGGTGCTGTAGTTGTCATCGCCTTGGCCAGCTCTATTTCCTTAAATCTTACTTTTGGCGCTTTAGTAGGGGCATTAATATCCACCTTTGTGGTGCTTTATTTAGCTGCTGGTAACTTGCAGCAACAAACTCAAAAAATGGTATTGGCTGGTGTCGCCTGCGCTTTCTTATTTAGCGCTATCAGTAGTTTCATTTTATATTTCGCCACGCCACAAGCTGCAGCCTCGGTATTATTTTGGTCCTTAGGCAGTTTTGCCAACGCCGATTGGCTAGGGGTAAAAATAAGCTTAATCAGTTTATTATTAATTGGATTTGCCACCATAGGCTTGCATCGGCCATTGCTGGCTCTGGCCAGTGGTGATCATAGCGCCCATAGTTTGGGCGTGGATCCCAGCCGAATTCGGCTGACAATGTTAGCGCTATGCTCTATTTTGACTGCAGTATTAGTTGCCAACTGTGGAGGTATTGGCTTTGTTGGGTTAATGATCCCCCATATAACCAAAATGCTTATTAAGCAGCAAAACTCTCCTATATTAGTGATGCTTTTAGGGGGTATATTTATGATTTGGGTGGATACCCTAGCTCGCATTGCCATTGTTGCTCAAGAAATACCTGTTGGTATTATCACAGCCTTTATTGGCAGTTTCTTTTTCTTAATTTTGTTAAGACGCAAAGGTTAATGGCTCATGCTTGATAAACAACAAAAACACTCACAGAGACAGCAAAGGTTAAAACAAAAAGTCGATG
This sequence comes from Paraferrimonas sp. SM1919, assembly GCF_010993985.1. Lineage (GTDB taxonomy): Bacteria > Pseudomonadota > Gammaproteobacteria > Enterobacterales > Shewanellaceae > SM1919. The sequence continues at coordinate 125,724 of NZ_WINH01000006.1, forward strand.
CTAACATTGCTGCTGCGACAAAAGTACAAGGTGTGCTAATGGTGATCAGCGGCAATGGCAAAGGAAAGTCAACCGCCGGTTTTGGTAATGTTTGTCGTGCTGTAGGCCACGGCATGAGTGCCGCGGTAGTTCAATTTATTAAAGGAACCATGGATTGTGGTGAACGTAATCTATTAGAAAAATTTGGGGTGCCGTTTGAGGTCATGGCAACGGGCTTCACCTGGGAAACTCAAAATAGAGAAACCGACACTATTGCCTGCCAAAAAGCGTGGCAGCAAGCTAAGCAATGGCTTGAAGATCCAACGATTGATATGGTTTTGCTCGATGAGCTCACCTATATGCTGAGTTACCACTATCTCGATGTTGAAGAAGTACTAAGCGCTTTAAAAAATAGGCCTGCTATGCAGCATGTAATCATAACTGGCCGTAACGCTCACAGAAAGCTGATTGAGATGGCGGATACGGTTAGCACCATAGAACCCACTAAACATGCATTTGAAGTCGGTGTGATGGCGCAAAAAGGGCTGGATTTTTGATTCGTATACTACTGTTCATATTGGCGCTTTCATTGCCAGCTGACGCTGCCCAACAAAGGATTGCTGCCCTATCACCTAATCTTGTGGAACTCCTTTATAAGCTTGGGGTAGGCGAGCAAATTGTTGCTACAGTTGAACACGCTGACTATCCCCAAGCAGCTACAGCTATTCCTAGAATTGGCAACCATAATGGCATTGCTATCGAGCAATTGCTTGCCTTGGAACCCGATTTAGTCTTGCTCTGGCGAGGGGGCAATAAAAGTAAAGATATAGACCAAATTAAAAAGCTAGGTTTCAATGTTTATTTAACTGAGAGCCAACAATTAACGGATATAGCAACCGAGCTCAATCATATTGGCCGATTAGTCAACAGAACCGCTCAAGCTAAACAACTCGCACGGCAGTATCTTTTGCAACTTAATCAAATTAAGAACGCTTACAGCAAAAAACCTAAAGTCACATTTTTTTATCAGTTATGGGGCAACCCCTTGATGACAGCGACAAATAATTCTTGGATAAATCAGATATTTAAAGTATGTGGCGGGGAAAACATTTTCGAACATAGCCACACCGATTACCCATTGGTTAGTCTGGAAAAAATTATAGAGTTACAGCCACAAGTCATCATTCAAAGTGATGAACCAGCCAATCTCTCCAGTATGGATTGGAATAGATGGCCAATAATAAAGGCTGTTGCAACAAATAAGATAATTGAAGTCGATACTGACCTAATCCAACGAGCCACGACTAGAACCATTGATGGAATTAATTCAGTTTGCCAAGCTCTTGATAAAATTAGGATCTTACAAGGCTCTAGCAATAATAAAATTAACGAGAGAATAATAATTTCTCTTTAGTTGACATCCCCTGACCAATGCCCTTTCCTAGCCAAAATGGCAAGTAAAGCAACACCTGCAACAACAGCGTCGCTAAAATCGCAAATGAGATCACTCCAACATTAACAGGAATACTGGGATGATAATCTTTAAGAACATTCTTAAGCACCCCCCACTTTAATGGATTTGCAATAAACAATAACTGTTCGAAATAATTGGCTTGTTGAAGATATGCTTTATCTGCAATCACCTGCTCATATTGCTGTAACAGCTTAAACTTCCCTTCAGCATCATCAATGACCGCAGGAATATCATAAGTTAACCAATCATATAGCATTGACGACACATCTTTATAGCCATGCATATCCGCATTCACTTTTAATTGATCAATATTTTGTATGCTCGTTTTTTTATATTCTTGTAAATAGCCCAAATATTGGTCACTAATAGATGGCACTTGGGCAACCAATAAAAATATTAAAACAAAAAGCAGCTTATCGAAAAATGATGAAAACATACCAGCCCCACAAGGAATTATTACTCCTACCAAAGGCGACATGGGATACCTAAGACTTAACCCTTATAAGCAATAATATTTATCTCAATCACATTAATAGTCATCTTTTTAGGATAGTATTATTAAGTTCTAAGTCATTCGGAGAGTGCGGTATGTTGCACGGTAAAAAACTTATAAATTTAGCAGCAGAAAATGTAGGTTTGTCCAAAAAGGAATTAATCGTGTTAGCGACCAAAGAGTTTGGTCGTGATGCTAAGTTTCGAACTTGTAAAGTTGAGGGACTCAGCTTAGAGCAAATGCTAGAGTTCTTTATTAGCAACGGTCGCATAGACATCGACACAGGCATTAAGGTTAATGCCTGTGGTCATTGTTCAAAATCTTAGCCCTTAAGAGTTAACTCTCTACCCTTTGTGATGGCGCGGCCAGCGCCATCAATGCCACCAGCAGCATGGCTAACATCATAAAGTACAGAGTAATTTGCAAACCATCATTTGCAGCTTTTTGCACAATTTGCGGGTAAGCTTCACGGGTATTTTTAGGCAGGCTGGCAACAAACTGAGCTTCCTCTTCTGGGCTGATAGTATTAAAAGTATCCTCCAGCTCAACCACAATCTGGCTGTGCTCGACAGACTCTAAAGTTAACCCCTCTTTTTCAGCATAACTGTCCGTCATACTGGCATATACGGCACTAAACAAAATTGAGCCCGCAAAGGCGACCGCAAACCCCTGCCCCACGATCTCTTTCATGGTTTCAGATAAACCTGAGGCCGCACCACTGTCTTCGGGCTTAACCGACATCATAGTGACATTGGTGTATTGCGCCATCACTAATCCTGCACCAATACCCACAATGGTCATTGCCACCAATACATCACTAGGCACCATAGACAAAGAGGCATGTTGCCCAGTGAGGTACATACCGTAAATCATCACTAGGGCACCAATTATAATGATCCACTTAGGCGCTAACTTACTGGCAAGTTTAGGGCTAGCAAAAGACACCACAGCTACTGTAATAGCATAGGGCAAGGTGGTTAACGCGGTATCTAAGCCTGACATTTCAGCCCCAGCCTGCAGATATACCGAATAGGCAAATAGGAAGCCAGCCCCCACCATAAAGAACAACGCCCCAATCCACATGCCAATACTAAAAGGGATATTCAGTAATAGGCTGCTATCTAATAACGGCGAACGCCCCTGTTTTTTCAGTTGATTACCACGATAGATAAACACCAGCGACAACAAGAAACTGGCAAGATAAATAAACGGTACCGGAGACAAGCCCAATACTGCCCACTGCATACCCATCATGGCAAATGGGCGTTTTTCAAATATCCAGCCATACTGACCAGCTAGGGTGACGGCATACAAGAACAAGCCAAAACTCACTACCGATAACAGCACACTTAGTAAATCAATTTCAACCCTTGCGTCTTTATTGGTCTCTGGCAATTTGGCTGACACCAGTAACGTGGCCACCCCCATAATGGGTGATAGCGCTAAAGCTATCCGCCAGTTAATCAGATCCGATAACACCCCAACTAACACCGGAGCAAGCGCCGATACCACAGACAGAATCGCGCCATAAATACCAAAAGCTTGAGCCCGTTGCTTTCCATGGTAATAATGCATAATTAATGCAATAGAGGTAGGAATGATCAATACCATTCCTGATGGCCAGATCACCCCCCAGGCAATACTAAAAGCTAAGGTATTGGGACTTAATACCACTCCAGTTAAACCTAAAGTGTAAATAGCTACACCTAGAACAAATATGCGTTTTTTGCCAAATTTATCGCCAAGGCGTCCCGCAGTAACCATCAACGAACCCGCTATAAACGACGCTGATACAATGACCGATTGTAATGTAACCACCGTCGTTTGAAGGTCATTAACGATGGCGTTAATTAACACATTCACTCCAAAACTTGTGATATACATCATCACCATTGATAAAGATATCGCCACCATAGGTAGCCAGCTTTGACGCTGTGATTGCATTATTATTCCCCTAACTGAAGATATTGTTTATTTGCTTGATAAGCATAGCAAAAGTTAACAAATAAACCTTTACCTTTTAGGGTATATGCGGTCCATATTGAGTCTCGAATTAGCTTTGTTATTATCTCTGTGAGCCACCTTTGCAGGCGAATGGCTGTCCTCGGCTGTACTGCAGCATCAAGTTAGCAAATATGCGCTTCTGTGCTTGTCCCCCCTGTACATTGCACTCATTTGCTTTAGCCGAAAAACAATCGTCACATTGCAAAAGCTAAATTAACTTTAATAGCACTTTACCATCACTTTTGTTGACGCTGTAATGGTCGACTGCTGATTTAAATTCGTCGAAACCAAACTCACCATAAATATCAGTATTAAACACACCTTCCGCAAACAGCTTTTGCACCTTTTTAGACAACTGATAAATATGCCAAGGGCTAGAGCGATAAAAGTAGTTTGCTAACCAAAAGCCTTCGATCTTTTGGTCTTTAAAAATAATATCAGACACCACAAATTGGCCACCAATTGGGTCATGGGTATCAGTTAAGCGCCCATATACAATCGCCGTAGTGCCTTTAGGCATAGCGCGCATGGTCTGTGGTGTGGCACTGTCGGCTACGGCATCTAACAGCACCTTAGCCTGATGCTGCTCACAGGCCTCCTTAAGCTGCCTGTGAAAATCATCGTCGTTAGAGTTTAATACCACGCTCGCCCCTAAATCATAGAGGGCTTGCTTTTGCGCATCACTGCGTAAAATGGCAATGCTACTCAAACCTAGCATTTTGGCATAGCGAATGGCGCCCTTACCCACCTGTGACGCCGCCGCATTAAGGACAATGCCTTTACTGCCTAACTGCCGCGCCCGTTCGACCATACATACAGAGGTGCAAGGATTGACAATTAAGGTTGAACCCTGCTGCATTGAAATATCATCCCTAAGGGGTAGGCATAAATTGGCCGCGGTAATCGCATAGTCGCTCCATAAACCATCCATGCCCGGCTGGGCAGATACCGCCACCCGCTTACCCATTAAATATTTACCATACAAACCAGCGTTGGCCTCAACCACAACGCCACTGCCCTCAAAGCCAACAAAGGCTCCGTCTTTAGCATCGACGCCGTACTTACCCATTAAATGAACTAAGTCAGAGGGGTTAACGGGGGCATAGTGCATTTTCACCCGAACCTGTCCCTTTTTTAGAACCGGTAAAGTTTTAGTCTGTTTTTCAATACGATCGGATAATGCTAAATCCGCGCTATCACTTAATTTCAACGCGAATCCTGTTGCCTGTGCCATAAAAAAGTCCCCTTTATCGGTAATATGCTGCCCAGCATCTAGCCTAACTTAGAGTGATCACTCTAGTAAAATTATTGTTAAAAAAACTTGACCGCATTGACTACAAGTGTAATCTTAAATATAAATTACATTCGTAATCGATAATAACTAAGGCAAAAACATGATTGAAGTGAGCAAAACCGAAGAAGAAGTTCTCAACGCCCTGTGGCAAGCACACCCAACCAGTGCCAGTGAGTTAATTACTAGACTCAATCAAACTAAGCCCTGGCATGAAAAAACTGCTAAAACTTTGCTAAACCGCCTAGTAAAAAAACAGGCGGTAGGCTTTGAAAAACAAGGGCGCAGTTATTTGTATTTCCCACTGATTGAAAAACAAGATTACGCCGTATCCCAATCCCAAGGTTTTTTAGATCGCCTGTTCAACGGCAAATTAGCCCCTTTAGTGGCGGGGTTCTCTAAAACCGAGCAACTAAAGCGGGAAGACATTGATGAGCTTAAACAAATCATCAAAGATTGGGAGCAAAAAAATGATTAGCCTACAACTGCTGCTGCCATTTAGCCTATGCGCTGCACTGCTACTTATCGGCCACAAACTTTTTAACCGCTATCTTAGCGCCACCAGCTTGTATTTAAGCTGGGCGTTACTGCCGATGAGCTGTGTTGGCTATGCATTGGCAAGCCAGTATATAAAAGCACCTATTAGTGAATTTACTGTGGTCAATCAAATCAGCCATGATTCTCAGCAATGGTTATTACAAACCAGTGATACTCAATTTTGGTGGCTACTGCCATTGGTCAGCGTAATCATTATTATTGTCACTCTGATGGGTCATATTGGCTTTGTTCGCAAGCTTACACCTGAGCCTTACACCCAAATATCGGGCGAGGCCATTCACCACAGCGACCAAGCCAGTAGCCCAATGTTAGTTGGCCTGCTTAAACCTAAATTAATTGTCAATCAGCAACGCTTTGCCAGTCATTCAAAGCAAGTCCAGCAACTGATCATCCGCCATGAATTGCAACACAAACACCGCCTAGACAACCTTTGGAACCTGTGTGCTTTCGTACTGTTAGCCCTTATGTGGTTTAACCCTTTGGCCTGGATGTGTTACCGGCAGTTTAGGCAGCAACAAGAACTTAGCTGTGATGAGCAAGTGCTTAAACAAGCAAACAAACAAACCAAAATTGATTACTCCCAAGCTCTCGTGGAAGTTGCCGCCAACAACCTTTACAAGCCGTTTGAGCGACTGCTAATGGCAAATTACGGTGATAAACACACCCTAAAACAGAGGTTATTGAATATGCAAAAAAACACTCGTCCATCCAAGCTGGCAGCAAGCGCATTTATGGGTGCTGCAATTACCCTATTATCTGGCATTAGTTATGCGGGAATAGCCCCAAAGGCCAAAGGGCCAGCGCCAACCGTTCGCATCGAGCCCGGATACCCAATCGCGGCAGCTCAACAAAGAATTGAAGGCCATGTGGTCATGAAATTCGATATTAGCGCGGCAGGCAAGGTTAGTAATGTCAGTGTTATCGACAGTCAACCTGAAGGGATATTCGATAAAGAAGCCGTTAAAGCATTGCAACAGTGGCAATACCAACCAAGTCAGGCTGGTGCCCAAGGAACTCAGATACAACTTAACTTTAGATTAGGCTCAGAACCATTATTAAAAACAGACTCGATTGAAACCCTAAAAGTAAGTAATCACTAAACTCTGTAACCGCGGCTTAAAGCTGCGGTTTATTTTTTAAACGTTCGAATTATTTTATTTTACCTACCGCAAAATATGTCGCCTTAGTTAGTGGTAACTAATTTAGAAGTTTTTAAAGGTCATTGAAAGTATGCGTATTTCAAAAATTTTGCTAGCAGCACTGACTGGCTGCGCATTATCCGCTCACGCTGAAGGGTTTCATGTTGGTTTAGCCACTGCATTTTCAGACCTTCCTGTAGACAGCTCCAATGTTGCTGCGCCACCACTTGTAGCCGCACCCGATACAGTGGATACCACCCTATTTGGCATTAAAGCAGAGCGAACCCTAACTGAAAATTTTGCTGCAGAAGCTCGGTTAATGTTAGGGGCAATGACCACCATTAAAAGCCAGTTTTCTGAAGCGTCCTTGGGGGTAAGTTCCTATGCCAGTGTTTTTATTAAAAACAGCTATGACAATACCATGACGATTAACCCTTATCTTATTATCGGCGCTGCTATAGCGAGTGTGCAGTCGAGTAACTCTGAGCAAGCAAATTCGCAAACTATCCAAGGGTTAACTTATGGAATTGGGGTTGATTTTGACGTTATTGAGGGGCATAAGGTCTCTTTCGAATTTATTGATCTACTCAATAAAGACCGCACATCCATGGAAGGCTTCTCTCTGAGTTATGGGTATAGGTTTTAAGGGATTCGAGGGAGCGAGGGCGCTTCGCTTCGAGAGCGGCTTCGCCTGCGAGAACGCTACTTCGTAGCTCGAGGGATTACGGATTACGGATTACGGATTTTTCAGTATTCGGTTATCCGTATTCCGCAGCCAACAAAATCCCTCACCATCTTAAAATGCAAGCTAAAGGCTTGCATTGTTAGCATTTCGCAGTTAAACAATTACTTCCAAGCTCTTAAACCATATCTCAATCTCTCATTAGTTAGATCAAATCTCAGATTTTTTATCAAATTATTATAAGGTTCAGTGAACCAAACTAAATTTAAATATCTATTTGTATCAGTAGTATCTAACCATGAGCAGTCCAATTTAGAATCTTGTAAAACTAACTTATAGTCATGATCTTTTTCAAAAAAGACTTTAATATCCAAAAACATTTTCTCCTACAAGCCGCGCGAAATCAGTACAAGGCAGCTAGCTTTCTAAGCCCGTTTTTGCAAGGCTAGCGAAGAAAGTTCAAGGCAGTAAACAAAGCTAGCCCGTTGAGCTTAGTTCGCTAAGTGATGCGGGTAGCTTTGTGAAACTAACGCAGAAATTTCGATGCTAATGCAGCAAAAAGGGAGTTTGGTGCGTTAGATGACTCGGGTTAGGAAGTGCAGCGAACGCAGTAATGATGATGCTGGCGCAGTAGTGCACCAGCTATAACAGAAAAAGCTAAAAATCTTTTTACTTAACTTTCAGCTCAATGCCGCTCATCTCGACAATGGTGGCGGAAGTTCCTGGCTCAATGGGAGTTTGGTCGGCATCAACCAACTTGCCCACCATCGACATCCGACCACTTCGCCTTGTCGCTGCTAGGGCTTACCACCCCTGATAAACGCAGGACAAAAAAACGTTTATCAAATCTTTAAATAACCCTATACAATTATATACAAGTTGTTGATAAATATAATTATTTACAGAAATAAAAAGCATATATATCATGAACAATAGTTCTTAAAAGGAGTTATAAAATGAAAATTAATAAGAAACTAATCTTAGCTGCTGGTGCAGCTGCAACCTTGTTATTATCAGGCTGTGCAACACACCCTGACCGTATAAAAACAGGTTTCACGCAATCATCAAAGTTTAAAGCCCTATCTTGTCCAGACCTTGTGACACAATCGGATGAAATTGCAAATCGTTCAGCAGTGCTTTATCAAAATCTAAAGTCAACGGCTAACACTGACTCAGCCCAATTTGCAATCGGTCTACTATTATTCTGGCCTGCTTGGTTATTCTTAGAAGGTGGTGATGGTGCGGAGGCTGCTGAATACTCACGTCTACAAGGTGATTATAAAGCAATGCAAGAAGCAGCAAAGTCTAAGCAATGTGATACTCAATTAGCTTCATTTGAAAGTCGCGTTAAACTATAAATTTTTAATAGAAATTAATGCGGACAAAATTTTTAATTTTGGGCCGCATTAATTTCATGGGTAATATTTTATGAATTCAAAATTTTTCTTGGTCGTTATAGCTTCAATTTTAGCTAGTGGATGCGCCTCTCCAAACTATCAAAACTTTCCAATTACTGCAGATAATAAAGCCAAACATAATATTCAAATAATTGACAAAGAGTTTGAAGAAAATCATTTCATTAAGAAGATTTCCGAAAATGAAGTTCTATATAGCCAGAATAATGGTGGTTCGGCAGCTGCAGGCGCTTTTGGTTTAATTGGTGCGCTAACTAACATAGCTCTAATTAACTCTCAAACCAATAAAGATGTTGAAGCAATTAAAGGTAAGTTTGATGTTAACCCATCAAAGATGCTTAAAAAAGCAATAAAGGACAATCCGGCAGGTGATGTACACTTTACTGATGAATTTAAACAATCAGACATTCAAGTTCATCCTTATGTCCTTATAAAGAAAGTAGAAAAGAATGATGCTACGCAATTGCATTTTGCTTCAGCGGTAAAAGTTCAAGTTCCACTTGACAGTAAAAAAAATTGGTATGGTAGATATTTTTATATCACTGATACAACAATTACCCTTTCTGAGCTAAGTGCTGGGATTTCTGATAAGTTATCTAAGAAAATAAAATCAGAGCTACAGCAAGGTTTTGCTGAAGTGATAAAAATGTATGATGAAGACAGGAAGTCAGAGCTTTCAAATGCAAAACCAGGCACTGTTCGTTCTGAATACCTCACTCCGGGCTTCCCAATTGATCTATTCGCGGAAGAAGTATCAAGAATTGATGGACGAGTTATTTTCACAACTAATAACGGTTCTTTCTCAATGCCAGAATCTGAAATATTAATAACTTACACAAAGTCTAAAAAAGATAAAAAGTCACAAAACAAAGTTATAGCTAAGGAAAAAGAACCAACTAAGCTATAACAAATATATCAACGTTTAAATTACGAGCCATATATTTTTGTAAAATATAAAGTGAGCAAACCAACTGCTCACTTTACAATTAAATATTTAGCATGCAATAAAAAACCCAACATATTTAAAACTTTAAAACTACCACCTAAAATTATTAAATAAATCCTATATAAAAAATAAACGATTCAAGCCAAAAAGCTTATTTTTCATCATTTTACTCTTTATAAATTAAAACCAGCACTAAAATTTTGCTTGCCTACATGTGATACTAATAAACCAGCGTATCCAAAGCTAATACAACAAAAGAAAAGTGGGACACGCCAATAGGCAGGGGGAGATCATAAAATCAAGTGAGTAATGATGATACAGAGGCCGCAATGCAGCGACCTCAATTTAAAAGCAAAAGTTATCTTTACTTAACTTTCAGCTCAATGCCGCTCATCTCGACAATGGTGGCGGAAGTTCCTGGCTCAATGGGAGTTTGGTCGGCATCAACCAACTTGGCGGCCCAATCCACACCAGACCATCGAACCTTACCACCAGTTGCGCTAACGGTCTCTAGCACCTGCACGGATTGGCCAATGGCATCGTGCCCAGGTAACTTACTTGGTTTATCTTGCCAGCGCTTTAACGGGCGGTAAAGCAGCAATGAAATGATAACCGTACTGCCAACAAACACGACTGTCGAAGGTAACCAGCTCATTTCCATAGAGGTTAATACCAGTGACGTAATAAGCGCGCCTAACCCAATAAACAATAGCCAAAATATAGATAACTGGAACACCATCAGCTCAATCGCAATTAGCGCGATGGCTAAGATTAAAAAGAAATAAAAGGGAGTCATCATAGCAACCTCCATTAAGACTTCATGTTCCCGGCTTGGTCAACTTGACCTTTCAGGGTTTCAAAAGCGGTGAAAGCTTTACCCACGACAGACGAAACGTCTGAACCATCCGATGGGATAAGAGCCACCGTACCTTCACGGGCCAGCTTCTCAAAGGCACTGATGTATTGCTCAGATAACTGCTGCGCCACCGCAGTGGTGCCGCCTTGTTCGTTAATCGCTGCTGAAATCATTTTAATCGCAGCCGCACGAGCGGCTGCTTCAATTTCTACCGCCTGCGCTGAACCTTGAGCACGCAAAACTTGCGCTTGCTTGTCACCTTCCGCTTGGTTGATTTGTGCCTGACGGTAACCTTCAGAGGTGGTTACTGCCACACGACGCTCACGCTCTGCAGCCATTTGCTTTTCCATCTCTTCTAAGATAGTACGTGGTGGCGAAATATCCTTCACTTCATAACGTAATACTTTAGTCCCCCAAGCATTAGAGGCTTCATCGATGGCTTGAGTCACTTCTGCATTAATATTTTCACGGGATTCAAAAGTTTCATCCAGTGATAGCTTACCAATTTCAGCACGCATCGACGTTTGCGCTAACTGAGTGATCGCAAAAATCAAATTTTCGACACCATAACTGGCACCTTTAGGATCCATCACTCGCATGTATAACACACCATCAATTCCTAATGATACGTTATCTTTGGTAATTGCTTGCTGTGAAGGAATATCAAGAGCAAACTCTTTAAGAGTATGGCGGTACGCGACGCGATCAAGAAATGGCACCAGAATATGGATGCCAGCCTCTAAAGTAGAGGAATATTTTCCTAAACGTTCGACCACAAAAGCCTCATTTTGAGGCACAATTTTGACAATTGAACGTAAAATTAAAATGCCGACAACGGCAAAACCAACCCAAAGGGCTAAAGATTCATAGTACATAACGCTTCCTTGGTAACACATTGAATTTATGTAAAGTTACCATAATAGATACGTTAAGTTAAAAGATATCGACCGGAAATTTATTTCAGTTTATTAGTCGTTATTATTTATGAAGGAAGAAGAGGGTGGTGCAATTGACCTGTGATTATTCCACACCAATAAGCGTCAACGCAGTAGAAATGGCTAGCAAACGCGGTTTCAAGTTTCACAGCAAGCAAACATCAAAGCTCAACACCACCTAATCAAGTAGAAATTGGTAGCCAATAGCTTTCGACAGTTTGATCCCCTGCTGAGCTAATAACCTTAGGGTTAAGGTATCAACCATGGCTTGTTTGGCTTGGGCCTGCTTAAGGGCCGTGCCATCGTTAAAATACAATAGCACCTGTAAGCTGCCATCGAGTTTTTTCAGGTTGCACTTATGAGTTAACCAACAAAAGCCCAGCAGTTCTGATTCTAGGTGTTCGCACAGGACGGTTAAGCCCTGCACTAACGACTTTTCAAGCCTCTTTTCGGTTTTAGTGGCCACGTTTTTTCCCTAGCAAAGAAATTATCAATCGGATGCTCACCATAAAGGCTGCCATGGTTACTACAATCGCCGCACCAGTGGGTAAATCCCAGTGGTAGGATAAATCGACCGCCGCCAGAAAGGCGACTAAACCCATAGTGACACCTTTTAGCCATTGCTTAGACGCATGCCTAAAGGTAATCACCGGGAACACTAAACAAGCAAACACTAAATAGATACCCACCAGCTGCACCGAGGCGGTGATCAGTAGCGCGAAGATATAATAAAACGCATCGCTTTCGAGCAACCTAGGTTTATATTTTAAGGCAACGGCAAAGCCTAAGCTATATACAGCCAGGGGCAGCATATCATGCCATTGCACCCATAATATTTGGCCATTTAAAATGGATTTAAACTGTTCTGCACCGTGAGGGTTTGAGCTAATCAATAATACCCCTAAGGCACTGGCACACACATATACCGTGCCTATCACCGCCTCACGTTCACTGGCAGAACGCTTGGCCAATTTGGCAATAAGACCCGCCCCTAACAGGGCAAAACCATAGGCCAGTAATTGGGCACTGTCTCCAAAGGTTTCTTCCACAAAATGCTGCTGTGAAATCAACACCCCAAGGCCGGCAATTTGGGCAATAGCTAAATCAATAAAGACAATGCCACGGCTAATCACCTGCGTCCCTAATTTAACATGGGTAGCCAACACCAATGCGCCTAAGCACATTGATATGATTGTAATTTCCCAAAAAAAACTATCGAACATCGACACTGTCTGCCAACTTGGTAATATTGTCTGTTAACCACTGGGCTAGCGTTTGTTCACCCTCAGGGTTCATCGATAATACCACCAGAGGTTTATTAAGCTTGCTAGATAACCACTGCCCAGCATCGACGCTGTGGTGCTTAGACAGCACAACCGCGCCAATAGGCTGCTGGGTTAACTTTTTAATCAGCTTGCCAAGGTGGGCATTACTTGGTGGCACACCTGGTACCGGCTCAAGATCAGCGATCTTTTCCATACCTAGGTACATATACAAGTAACGGTAATCACTGTGGTAAGCCGCAACATTAACCCCTTTCAAGTACTTAATCTTAGGTTGCCAAGCTTGTTCCGCGGCTAAAATGCTTTGCTCAAACTTTAATGCATTAGCTGTATAGCCGTTATCTCCATCAATCTCGGTTAAGCGCTGGGCAAAAGCTTTAGCAATTTTAATTAAGCGGTGTGGATCAAGGTGAAAGTGAGGATTACCTTCTGCGTGCACATCCCCCATATCGGCGGTCACACGGTCCAGTTGATCAACAGTGTCAACATAGTCAGCGGCGTAGAACATACCCTGCTCGCCATCAAGCATATCGCGGTTACCCGCTTTAAGCTGCAGCATAGGTAGCCAAGCCAGCTCTAATGAAGCTCCACCACAAATGGCGACATCGGCGCGGCGCAGCTTAGAAATTAAGCTAGGACGAGCCTCTACATAGTGGGGATCTTGCAGGTTATTAGTGGCATTATAAATTTTTGCATCAGGGGCTAACTCTTTTGCCAGCTGGCCATAAATAGGCTCACAGGCAAAAATAGAGAGCGCCTTAGCTGGGGCAGCTGCAAGTAGCAGCAGCCCCAAAATAATAGACTTAGAACGCATGGGCGCCGTGGTCTCCTAGGTTCATTTTGTATTGCAGCATGATCATATTATTTGGTTGCATGTTCACATGATCATGTTCCCAATTCACACCGTTTTGGTGAGTGTACTGCAGAGTAATCACTGAGTTATGGCTGGCATGATAGCTAATCATAGCTTCGGTTTCTTTCAGCTTACCTTCGGTTAAATGCGCTTCCTCGCCATCCATATGACCATTAACCATGGTTAATTCACCATAGCGGATACCCGCAGACCAACTCGGTAAGAACTTGTAAACCGCGCTAGCATACCATGCTTGATGATTATCATAACCATGCTCATCGTGGTGCTCTTCTTCACCGTGTTCTTCATGCTCTTCGTGCTCATGAATATCGAAAATGTCGTCGGCAAGAATGTACTCGCCGCTAATAGTTAGCTGCTGATACTTGTTATTGCCCTGTGGTGACCACTTATACACACCATCTAACACATACATTTTTTTACCGGAAGCTAAAGCATTGTGGCCATGTTCTTCATGTCCATGCTCATCCGCTTGGGGCTCAATATGCGCTTCATGACCTAATTCAGCTGCACCAGCCTGATTTAACATTACCGTAGCGCCTAACTGCCAAGAGTGAGACTCATTAAAATCATCACCAAATTTAGCAAATACATTCGTCACATTCGGGTTTTTCACCTCATGGCCTTGGGCTAGCTTGCCACCAGCCAACACTTCTACACCAAAGTTTGCATAAATATCAGTTGGTAAAATGTAGTTGGCACGAATCCCATCGTCAAAGTAGTGTTTACCAAAGAACGCTTGGTACATTGCGGGACGGCGAGTGAACGCATCTTGATGGATATGACGCGAGTTCAAATAACCCACGTTCGATAAAAAGCGACCTGCTCGTATGCCCACGCCACCACCAATGTCTACTGCCTGCACAAAAGCTTCTTCAATTTCTAGCTCTACTTTATCGCCATGCTGAACTAGCACACCGGTTAACTTACCGTAGAAGTTTTTATCAATAAAACCAGAAACCGCAATCTCGTTTTCACCAAGGCCAAAACCTTCAACGGTTTCCTCAAAGTATGGGGTTTCAGAGTTATTAGTGTATTGGCCGCTTAGGGTCGCAGAAAAGTTAATATCTGCCGCTTGAGAAGCACCAGCGGTGGCAAAAAGTACAGCAGTGGCAATTGCCTTACGCTTAAAAGTCATTGTTATAATTCCACTTTTTATGATTCGCGACTATGGCGAAGCTTAATTTGAAATATGCTAAGCAGCCTAAACATGAATCATGAGGCTGTTACATATCGTGAACGAATTTTTATTAGCTTAGAGGGGTTACTGGGGGGCCACGGCAATTTACGCACACCAGCAAAATGGCTTTTGTAATGCATTGCGTCTCGGAAATGGCAGCTACCGTTGGGCAAGAAGCTACTGTATGTAAAGGTGAGCTTATAAAATCATCACTGATGTTTTTGAAATTTACACACAGCTCACAATGATGACTATCTTGAATTTGATGTTCGTAATTATGATGAAGCAGGTACGCGGAAGCAGCACTTAACACCAACATAAGTACAATAGATACTAGCTTGTGAGCACTGGATAGTTTTTTCATCACCAATATACAGAATAAGGGTAAACCTAATTAATGTTTGTTGCTACGATATCACTGCGTGACGCAGATCACGAACAATCACAATTGTATGTTAGCAAGCCACATGTTACAAGGTAACATTTTTCAAATATCTCGTTAAGGTTTACATTCCCACCAATAAAACTAGTTCAATATCATGATGGTTATGCCATAATCATGGATCAATTTCGGTAAAAAATTTGGGCCAATGGACAATATTGAAGTACGCGGTGCTCGCACCCATAACCTTAAAAACATCAACCTCACTATCCCTAGGGATAAACTTACAGTCATTACTGGCTTATCAGGTTCAGGTAAGTCTTCATTGGCATTCGATACTCTTTATGCTGAAGGCCAGCGGCGTTATGTTGAATCCCTTTCGGCTTATGCTCGTCAGTTCTTATCCTTGATGGAAAAACCAGATGTTGACCATATTGAAGGCTTAAGTCCGGCAATTTCCATTGAGCAAAAATCCACTAGCCATAACCCTCGCTCCACCGTAGGTACCATCACCGAAATTTATGATTACCTGCGCTTACTGTTTGCCCGTGTGGGTGAGCCACGCTGCCCTACCCATGATGTTCCACTAGCGGCGCAAACCATCAGCCAGATGGTCGATAAAGTGCTTTCGCTAGAAGAAGGGTCTAAGCAGATGCTGCTGGCACCTGTAGTTCAGGGGCGCAAAGGTGAGCACGTCAAGCTGCTCGATAGCTTATCGGCCCAAGGTTTTATTCGTGCCCGCATTGATGGTGAGGTGTGCGATTTATCCGATCCACCAGAATTAGACTTACACGTTAAGCACACCATTGAAGTGGTGGTTGACCGCTTTAAGGTGCGCCAAGATCTACAGCAACGTTTAGCTGAATCATTTGAAACCGCCCTAGAGCTTTCAGGCGGCATCGCCACCGTGGTGGAAATGGATGGTGACGATGCCGAGGGCATTATTTTCTCGGCCAACTTTGCTTGTCCGCACTGTGGCTATTCGATGGCAGAGTTAGAGCCGCGTATTTTCTCATTCAATAACCCGGCTGGGGCCTGTCAAACCTGTGACGGTTTAGGCATTGAACAATACTTTGATGAAGCCAGAGTCCTGACTAACGAAGACTTATCGTTAGCAGGCGGAGCTATTCGTGGTTGGGATAGACGCAACTTTTACTACTTCCAAATGCTGACTAGCCTAGCAGAGCATTATGACTTTGATGTCGAATTGCCATACAAGCAACTATCTAAAAAAGCCAAAGACATCGTATTGAATGGTTCGGGGGCCACCGAAATTGAATTTAGATACGTCAATGACCGTGGCGATATTATCAAGCGCAAGCACCCCTTCGAAGGCATTTTAAATAATATGCAGCGCCGCTATAAGGAAACCGAATCTAACTCGGTGCGTGAGGAACTGTCTAAATACATTAGCACCCAGAATTGTCGCAGCTGTCATGGCACCCGTTTACGTGAAGAGGCTCGCCATGTATTTATTAACGGCGTGACCTTACCTGAAATCACTAACAACTCAATTTTAGACAGTCACCTGTACTTTGAAAACTTACAGCTGACCGGCCAGCGTGCTCAAATTGCCGAGAAAATTTTAAAAGAGATCACCGCCCGTTTAGGTTTCTTGGTGAATGTGGGTTTGAACTACCTGACCCTAAGCCGCAGCGCCGAAACCCTATCTGGGGGTGAAGCCCAACGTATTCGCCTGGCCAGTCAAATTGGTGCAGGCCTAGTAGGCGTAATGTACGTACTGGATGAGCCATCTATTGGCTTACATCAACGAGATAACGAACGATTACTCGATACCCTCACACATTTACGGGATCTAGGTAATACCGTTTTGGTTGTTGAACATGATGAGGACGCTATCCGCTGTGCCGACCATATTATTGATATTGGCCCAGGTGCCGGGGTGCACGGTGGTGAGGTCATTGCCAGCGGCAACTATGACGAAATCATTGCCAACCCTAACTCGATTACTGGCCAGTACTTATCAGGTGCCAAAAAAATTGCCGTTCCAAGTCAACGTACGCCTAACGATCCAGAGAAACAAATTCAGCTATTTGGGGCAACTGGTAACAACCTAAAAAACGTCGACTTAAGCATTCCTATAGGTCTATTAACCTGCATTACTGGGGTATCTGGCTCAGGCAAATCAACCCTAATAAATGGTACCTTCTATCCGATCGCGCATCATATGTTAAATGGCGCCACTACCACAGAGATTGCCCCTTATGGACGCTGTGAAGGGATGGAGCAATGTGACAAGGTAGTCGATATCGACCAAAGCCCAATTGGTCGAACACCCCGCTCTAACCCAGCGACTTATACCGGTATTTTCACCCCAATCCGTGAACTGTTTGCAGCAACCGGTGAAGCCCGTGCCCGTGGTTACAAACCGGGTCGCTTCTCGTTTAACGTTAAAGGGGGTCGCTGTGAAGCCTGTCAGGGTGATGGCGTAATCAAAGTAGAGATGCACTTTTTGCCTGATGTGTATGTACCTTGCGATAGCTGTAAAGGTAAACGTTATAACCGTGAAACTCTCGAGGTAAAATATAAGGGTAAAAACATCCATGAAGTGTTAGAGATGACAGTAGAAGATGCCCGCGTGTACTTTGATGCCATCCCTGCTATTGCCCGTAAATTACAAACACTC
Organism: Paraferrimonas sp. SM1919; assembly: GCF_010993985.1. Lineage (GTDB taxonomy): Bacteria > Pseudomonadota > Gammaproteobacteria > Enterobacterales > Shewanellaceae > SM1919. The sequence continues at coordinate 143,859 of NZ_WINH01000006.1, forward strand.
ATGGATGTTGGCTTAAGCTACATTCGCCTTGGACAAAGCGCTACAACGTTATCTGGTGGTGAAGCACAAAGGGTAAAATTAGCTAAAGAGTTATCAAAGCGAGATACAGGTAAAACCCTATATATTCTGGATGAGCCAACCACAGGTCTGCACTTTCAAGATATTCAACTACTTCTTAAAGTCTTACATCGCCTTCGTGACCATGGCAATACCATTGTGGTGATTGAACACAACCTTGATGTCGTCAAAACCGCAGACTGGATTGTTGATTTAGGCCCAGAGGGCGGTTCTGGTGGTGGTACCATATTAACCACCGGCACCCCTGAGCAAGTGGCTGAAGTAGAGCAATCTCACACTGCAAGATTCCTAAAGCCAATGCTTATGCCATAATATTGAAAGCAGATACAAACAAAAAGAGCGCCTGTAAAGCGCTCTTTTTAGATAGAGAAGGATTGGCTAGATAGCTGTCAGGCTAAGTTAGAGGCTGTTATAGCCAATAGTAAACAACGTAAACATAATCACCGAAACAAAAGCAGTCATTTTTAAAATACGGCGGATCCGCCAGCCTAGTATAAGCGCTAATAAAAAGTGGCCAACGCTCATCAGTGCAATAGCTGGGTAAGAAATAATACTCACCAAGAACGACCACGTTCCAGCTTGTTCGGTATCACAAATACCCACATAGACCTTATTAAAATAGTTGGCATACATAGGCACAAATATCAGCCCAGTAGCAAGCGCTACAATAATTAATTCCATTTACAACTCCTTAATCAGGTATAGCATTAACACTAAGTTAACTCAGCAACATTATATTCACAAGCATTATTGTGTCGGAGTCAATGCTAGAGACCACACTACATCCCCCATGAGTAATGGACTGGCAAGGCCTTGTTCCCAATCTTTATGACCTGCACCATAATAAGGTGCAAGGGGATGGCCGCTTTGTCCAGCTGGCATATGCAAAATACCCTGTTGCTCATTACCAGGACTTACCACCAAACGCTGACTTGCTCCATGCTGAGGGCGCTGAACTCTCGGCATATTGGCATCTCCGGGAAGTTGGCTCGGCGCCATATTCACCTTATATTCAAACCATTGCTTTAACCCCAAAGGCATAAAGTCTGAAAGTGGATGTTTAATCGTCGCTATGTTTTGTTTACCCCAAGTTGCAGCATCTAGCGAACCAAATTCATCGGTCAGTTCCGCTGCAGACTGTGCCAACACCGCTAATAGCCAATCATCAAAGGTTTTATGGTTCGCCACCAACCAGTCTGCTGGTTGCCTAGTGGCTAATAACCAAAGTGCCTGTTCTTTTTGTTTCAGAGTTAATAGTTGTTTATGCAGTTTCTTTAGATTTACTTGGCTGTCACTTTTGGCATAAATTGCCAGTGCCATATAGACATCTTGACGCCAATTGTCATAAAAGCGGCGTACTAATGAATAGCCATAATCATTAACAGCGGCATGACCGCTAAAGCTTTCTAACGCGGCATACCACTCATGACCTTCTAAACCACGCCTCTCCAATAAAGCCATTAGCATCTTGTGCCACTTCGCTAACATTAACGCTCTATCATCTAGAGCTATGGCCAGTAACTGCTGTTCGTTAAATGAAGCTTTTGCCAGTAAACCGTCGGCTATTTGACGGGTCCGAGCACCAATATCATAACCCCCATCACCAATTTCTTTTAACATATGCCCTCCAACAACTCGACTGTTGGCAGTCCATACTCGATGGTTTTGTGGATTGATAATTTTAGGATAATGATCTTTTGCCAACCAACCCTGCCACAACTCATCGGCTTGCTGCCATGGCACTACTTGATTCGATACTGCACTGCCCCTTTGTGGCAGCAAACCGGCAATGGTCCAACCTATATTGCCCTGACTGTCGGCGAGTACACAGTTTTGCGGTGGCATTCCTGCATTATTACAGGCACTGATTCCTTGGTTAACATTTTCAGCCAACATTAAATCCATTAAATTTAAGTTTACCGCTTTCGGATATTGAGCAAGCCAATGCAGCGCATGCCAACTACCATCATCATTTTCGATCGCAGCTCCCCATTGCGTCATTGCGACTTCATAGTTGACTGTATCGGAACCTTTGACCTGAATTTGATGGGTCATTTTACCTAAGGGTTGCCAGCCCTGTGGGGTTTGGTAATGGCTACCATTTTCGTCAAGCTCTAGGGCAATTCTATCATGCCAATCACCATAGGAATTGGTAAACCCCCAAGCTAAATGGCCATTACTACCCACCACTATGCCAGGGATCCCTGGTAGGCTTAAGCCGACTATAGATTTGTCTTGATAGTGTAACTGAGCTCTAAACCAGGTATTAGGTACACTAATCCCTAAATGCATATCGTCAGCTAAAATGGCGCTACCATCTTTACTAAGTGAACCAGCTACTGCCCAGTTGTTAGAGCCATCAATTGCTTTTTCTTCTACTACTTGTTTTTCATTAATTTTGATCTGATTTAAATTCAAATTTGCAATTATAGGCATTACTGATTTATCAGAACCATCTAAAGTGGCATCGTAAACATTACCAATAGGAGATAAAAACTCCAGCACCTGTTCACCGAAATGCCGAGCGACGATGGTCCGACTAAAATCATACTCTGCCGTTTCATCATTCAATAATAAAAACATTGAATACACCACCAGCAAACTATCACTCGCTTGCCAGCGCTCAGGGGTAACTTGTAACAGCGTATATTCAAATGGAGCGGACTTTAGGGCAGCAAGACCAGCATTAACCCCTGCACTATAGCGCATCAGAGTATGTTGTTGCTCAGCCGATAATAAACTGAATGCCTTGGTGGCATTCGCTTGTAAGTAATGTAAGCGTACTTTTTTATCGGCATCAACGGCGGCTTTACCAAATAATTCAGCTAAACGGCCAGCACTTCGACGGCGCTGTAGATCCATCTGAAAAAAACGCTCTTGAGCATGAACAAAACCCAAACCGTAAACGGCATCGTTTAAATCCGTCGCCTGCAAAGCCACTAAACCTTGAGCATCCCTTTCAATTGTTACTTTTTGCTTAACATCGGCAGCTATCTGTCCTTCTAAAATCGGCAATGATTGCTGCAAAACAAACCCAAACATCAAAAACACAACGGTTAGGATAACGAGCGTGGCGAATATTCCCTTAATTATTTTTTTCATAGTTTTTTGTCTATTTTTTAATCCTGGTTGTAGATTATCAAGTCAAGTGGCTGTGATCCAGAGCTAAAAACTACACTACAAGCCGTTATTTAATGGGCATTCGCTAGTCGGCAATGGCGCTTTAGTGTTATAATGATCGATTGCACACAGCAGATCAGGACAGGGTTGATTTGCTGTCCGATTAATAGGCGCTCTTTCCTAACGCGCCATCATAAGGCGACATTAATGTCTTCAGAACTGACTTTTGCCGAGCTAGGTTTATCCGAGCCGGTATTACGTGCATTAACCGAATTAGGTTATGAAAAACCAACCCCTATCCAAGCTGCTGCTGTGGGGCCTCTTACCGAAGGTAGAGATATTCTTGGTCAAGCTCAAACGGGTACAGGTAAAACTGCTGCCTTTGCTTTACCTTTATTAGGGCGTGTTAATGCCAAATTAAATAAACCTCAAATTTTAGTCTTAGCCCCTACTCGCGAACTTGCCGTGCAAGTAGCCGAAGCTTTTCAGAGCTATGCTAAACATTTACCTGGTTTCCATGTACTACCTATTTATGGTGGTCAAAGCTACACCAACCAGTTACGCCAATTAAAGCGTGGACCACAAGTTATTGTTGGTACACCTGGGCGTGTTATGGATCATATGCGTCGTGAAACACTGGTTCTTAATGATCTTCAAGCATTAGTACTGGACGAAGCCGATGAAATGCTAAAAATGGGCTTCATCGATGATATTGAGTGGATCCTTTCTCACACTCCAGCAAGCCGTCAGCTAGCATTATTCTCGGCAACTATGCCTGATGCTATTCGTCGCGTGGCTGATCATCACCTTAAGAACCCAGAGCATATTTCGATTAAATCTGCTACTGCAACCGTAGATCGCATTGATCAAAGCTTTGTTCAAGTTGCTCAAAATCAAAAACTTGAAGCATTGAGCCGCATTTTAGAAGTTGAAGATACTGATGGTATTATCATCTTCGTTCGCACCCGTAACAGCGCAGAAGAACTTGCTGAAAAGTTAGAAGCTCGTGGTTACGCATCTAGTGGCTTACATGGCGAAATGAGCCAACAGGCTCGCGAACGTGCTGTTGAAGCCCTAAAGAAGGGTAAATTAGATATTCTAATCGCTACTGACGTTGCTGCTCGCGGTCTCGACGTTGAGCGTATTGGTCATGTAATTAATTATGATATCCCGTACGATACCGAAGCTTATGTTCACCGTATCGGCCGTACCGGTCGTGCTGGTCGTAACGGTAAAGCAATTCTGTTTGTTACTTCTCGTGAAATGCGTATGCTGCGTACCATTGAGCGTGCCACCCGTGGCCGAATTGCAAAATTAGATATCCCAAGTTCTGAAAGCGTTTCAGAGCGTCGTGTAGAGCGTTTAGCCAGCCAAATCCAAGAAACTCTGGATAAAGGCGGACTAGACTTTATGCAAGCAACCGTTGCTAAGCTTTGTAACCAACTTGAAGTGGATTCTGACGCCCTAGCTTCTGCTCTGTTGCAACATGTACAACAAAAACGTCCACTCCAAATTTCTGAAATGCCTAAGCATGAACGTCGTGAGCGTAATGAACGCAACGACCGTAATGAGCGTGGTCGTGACCGCGATCGTGGTGAGCGTGGCGAACGTAACCGTCGTACCCGTCCAGCACCGTCTGACTTTGGTAAGCCAGATGGCCTAAAAGGTATGCCTGAAGTGCAACTACAACGCTACCTTATCGATGTAGGCCGTAGCCATGGTGTGCAAGTGGGTAACATTGTTGGGGCGATTGCAAATGAGGCTGACATCGAGTCACGTTATATTGGTCAAATCGAAATGTATGATGACATGACTACCGTAGACTTACCCGTTGGTATGCCAAATGAGGTTCTAAGCCATCTGCGTAAAGTATGGGTATGTGGTCAGAAGCTAAATATCCGTGAAGCTAAACCCGGTGCAGCCCGTGAAGGTAACGGTGGCGAATCTGCTCCCGCTGGACAACGCCGTGGCGGTGGTCGTCGCGATGACCGTGGTGGACGTGATGGTCGTGGTGGTAACCGTGGTGGCCAACGTAGTCAAGGGCATCGTAAAGGTGGTGAAGGCCGCGGTAACGGTGGCGAGCGCAAACGTCGCCCACGCAACGAAGACTAATTCAGAAGCTAGAAGCTAGAAGCTAGAAGCTAGAAAATATTAAGCCCCTTGAGTGACGACTTAAGGGGCTTTTTTATTAACAAAATATCGGCAAAAAGTAACTTCAAATTAGTAAGTTGTGCCGCTAGTTTCAGGTTCAGTCTTTACATTAAACATTGCGGTTTTTACAACACTACTATTGTTATCTAACCAAGCTAAAAAACTATCCAGTGAGTAATTGCCTTGTTTAGTTATAAGCCCCTTACCACGTTCAAGTGCCGAAATACCGCTTACCCTAAACTTTTTATCGCTATAAACAAGCACATAAATATCAGAGTCAGCTTTTCCTTCCTCTAATAATTCTGCCTTCATAAAACCACTAACTGGAAACACAGCCTTGTCATTGCTATTTGGGGTTAAGCCTTCGACTGCAGATACACGTCCATCAGCATAGAGATTAAATAATTGATAATAGCGAGCACCTGAAAGCTGAGCACTAAACTTAAAAAAGCTTCCCTGCCTTAGTGAGCTTGCAGGGTTTAACTGGCCATCATTCCACTTAAGCAACGTAAACTCTACGTCCCCTTCGTTTAGGTTCACATAGCTTAATAGATCAGATTCCGGCAGAGCTTGGCTTACGCCATCTGCACTCAATAACCATTGGTTATTGAAGTACTCTAATGACACCCCTACTGTTTTCTCAGGTCTAACACTCCCTCTAGCGACTAATAAGTTCTCAAGTTTTACCAGTGGAGCGCTAGCAACAATATTTTTTGAACCCGAAAATGTAATTGCACTAGCCTTCCCGCCCCAATGTTCAATCAGCTTACTGGCAAGTTGATTAATTGGAGGACGGCTATCCCAAGAAACAAATAAGTTATGAAGCCCTTGCTCGTCAGTATAAGAGCAAACATCTATGGCATCACTAAGCTTGCCTTTAGTCTGAGACTTCACATTGAGACGAAAGGACTCTTCACTTGTTCCGTTAGCTTGCTTGCCTGAGACTTCAGTTTCCGTTTGAATGTTTACTTGATATTGTTCAAGTATCGATTGTAAAGCGTTTTGCTTAGCTTGCTGGCGATCTTCATTTATCCCATGCCCCACAATCAAATGCTTAGGAAGATCTCGAATTTTAGCATCACATAGCAACTGATTAGACGCATTAGCGTTGGCTGCTATCATTAGCAGACCAATTAAACTTAGTGAAAAAGATAACTTCATTAGTTTTTTAACTCCGCAATGACACGACGACCATTACCTTTAAACACTGGATCTTGCTTAGGCAGATCTTCCTTGGTGTATTGCAGGCGAACTTCTCTACTTACATAGGCAGAAAGCTCATCAAAACTGATCTTGTTGTCCTTGTTCTTATCCGCATCACCCTGAAGCCCAGAGAGAAGATGATAGGTAAATAGACTATGTTCAGCATCTGGATACCAGTTACTCACTTGGTTTCTGCTGGTACTCGTCATCACCTCTGCTTTTTTCAAATTGCTGCTGAAATCAACGGTTTCAGGAGAGACAAGGCTGCCTGCACTAATATTTTCAAATAAGCTATTGCCACTTCCTGAGGCCTGACCTGAGAAACACGCGTCAACAATAACGGTAACATTATTAGTTGGTAATCGATTGATACTGGCATAGAAGTCCGAGGTTGAATAAGCAGCGGTATCCATGTAGCTATTCATATTTGCACGGGAAATTTCTGTTGGCAGAAAATAAGACTCGCCCGGGCGGCTTGGGTCTGGAGAACCATGACCTGAATAATAAATAAATACTTCAGGGTTGCTTTCATCCTCTGCTAATGCAGCAACCATATTATAAATTTTGCCCCGGTAGCCATTACTTTTATTTCCAAATAGTGTTTGGAAGTCAACTTGGCTGATATTACTTTTCATATCGACATTTTCATAACCAAGAGTTCTTTCAACATACTTCTTTACAAGCTTTGCATCATTCACTGCAAAATCTACATTTTCGATATGATCGTAGTTAGCATTTCCAATGACAATGCCAAAGGCATTCTCCTTGTTTTTTTGAGATTTAGGAATATTTATTGCGATTGACTTAATTAATGCCTTTTTCTCTGCTTTAATGTCCGCAGCCAACCTATTTGGGTAATAAGGGTAATCACGAGTAGTCATTCCTATAACATATCGCTCTTTTCCCCTTGGTCCATCTTTCCAACGATAACTTGGTTTACCGTTAGCAAGCTCTATATTACCATCAGAAGATTTATATTTAAGGGCTGACTTTAAGTATGACTCTGCACTCTTATAATCTTTTGTCTTATATGCCTTGATAGCTTTGTTGAATTCATTTAACGCTTTTTCTTCAGAGGCAGTCGCAGGTACTGTAATACATAAAAGTAAAGCTGAGATTATATTTATTATTTTCATAGTGTCACCTAAACGCTAAATTACTGCCAAGCAAATGAGACAGATACTGAGGCTAGAGTCTCTTCTGTATCTTTGTAATTAGTTATTAAAGGGTTGGCATGTATATTTCTTTTTTCCAGTGCGCCATCAATATGAAAGTGAGAAATATTTATGCCCGCCCCAAAGGAATTAGACTCATATCCTTTAGATGGTATTAACCCAACCCTATAATCAGGCTTGCTATCCAATTCCATTTCAGACTTAGTTTGACCTGCTCTAAGATATATACTGAAATCAACATTACCGGGTATGATCTGAATTTCAGCGCCCATAGCTTGTTTATTGTATTCAGGCTCCATAAAAGCATTTATTGCCCATGTATTATCACTTTCAGGCTCTTTTATTGCCCCAGCATATTCAGTTTCTGAAAACTTAATTTTTTCTTGTTGCGCAGATAATGAGGTTACCACTGAGAAACTCCAAAGAGTAATAGGTAATGAAACGCTGGCACCATAACTAAGCGATTGAGGTCTGCTCATTAAAGTTTTTTCTGAAATAGGCCCATCGATGACTCTATCAGGGTTCGTATCTGGCAACCCTTTTTCTGTCTCTGCCATTAATTTTGAACGATAATTTACCCCTAATCTAAAATCGAAAGGAGATACAGTATCTTCAAATAAAGTCCATTTAACTAAGCTACCAACCGTATAGCCCCAGCCTTCACGCTTTTCATTTATTTTTGGCAGACTTTCTCCTGTCAGATTCTCAATCACTTTATCGTCTAAAGTAATCAAGTCATAACTTGCCCCTAACAGGAAGTTTTCTCCTAAACCAAATGCAAACGCAATTTTAATTTCAGATGCTTCAGTCTCTACTCGAGCTAGGTCACCATAATGGTTCACCAGTTGCCCCCAGCTATATGGCTTAAAATAGGCTATTGAGAAGCCACCATTTTTAAAACTTGCATACTTCAATTCTTGACTAGTTGCATACAAATCTAGAGTGCCATCACTATTAGTGGCCAACTGAGGTTTAATAACATCACCAAACTCTACAGTTAAATCTTTATGCTCAGGGCTTAAAGCTAGAGCAGCTGGGTTATACCATAGGGCTGAACTGTCTGAGATATAAGCTACCGCACTCCCCCCCATGCCCATCGCCCGAGTACCAGGAACAGAAAAGCCATCATCTGCAGCTTTAGCTTGAAAGCTAACAATACCCAAAGAAATCAAGGGCAATACTTTGAAAAAATTTGTACTAACTTTATCCATAAAAAACATCAATCCATTAATACCTATAATTAAACGTATGAATAATCAAGGAAGAGAGCCCCTCTAGGAGGGTGCTCAAATTACAAAGCACTACTTAGTTTTTAAGTACTGTTGACGACGATATAAAAGCAATAATGACAATAAAAATAACTGATACCCTACAGAACCGGCGCTGTCATCTTCCTCAGTGGCTTCACCAAACTCAATAATTGGTACAGTATTAACATTTACTAATGCTCTACCTTCATTGTTAAAACTGTTATCCGGAATAGTTTCTGGGCCAGACTCTGTACCTGTATCTGTACCTTTATCTGGTTGCTCTGTTTCTTCTACATAATCGTTTGGTTGGATATATACAAAACCATCATCAAAGCGCACACGATTTCCGTCAGAATACTTAGATTTTTTAAACTCTACTTGAAAAAGAATGGTTGCAGCTCCGGAAGGGATCAAGGCTTCCTTAGATAACCTTGCCCAGTTCAAATCACCAGTAGTTGCCCAATCAATAGTTTCGTTACCAATACCATTACCATCTTTATCTTGAAATATGATTGATATTCGTAATTGATCACTTCCATCAGAAATGGTTGCAAACCAGCCCCCAAAAGCAAGTTTGAGCTTTCCAGCGGCCAATTGAGTTTCTAGATTATCAATATTAGTTAAACCTACTGATTGGATAGAGATAGATTGAGATAGTGTGCCCACCTCAGAGGTGCCATCACTTTTTACGTACATCAGCTTTTGAGTACCAGTTTTATCATTATGGCTTGCTAAGTAGGATGAGCTACTTTCCCAAAACTGCTGAGTATCCTGATAGTTAGCATTGTTTAAAAGGTTAGTTTTGTAATGCTCCTCATCAACTAAACCATCGTTATCTATGTCTATATCTTTTTCATCCAGTACAGAGTCTAAATCTATATCAATGGCCGGTTGTATATATATAAAGCCATCATCAAAACGAACACGGTTACCATCAGAGTATTTTGGCTTTTTAAATTCAACTTTAAAGGTAATTTCACGGGTTCCTACTGGAATCAAGGCTTCACCTTTTCTTTCGCGCCAAGAATATTCGCCAGTCCCAGCCCAACTTAATACATGCGTTCCTAGACCTTCGTTATCAGAATTGGTGAAAAGTAATGTAATTTTAGAGAAGTCTGAATTTAAACTTGAAGTCGCATGCCAGCCACCAAAAACGACTTTAAGTGCATTATCAGATAGCTGAGAGTCTAAAAATGTTAAATCAGAGAAGCCTAACGATTGTAAAGAAACAACTTGAGTTAAGCTGCCTTGCTCGGTAGTACCATCGTTTTTTACAAACATTAGTTTTTCTATTCCACCTGCATCTTTATGTTTTGCTAATTGTGCAGAGCTTGTCACCCAATTCTCCTGGGTGTCTTTGTATGAGGAATTCTTTAATATGTTAGTCTGATAGTGTTGTTGATCCACCAAACCATCATTATCTAAATCTAGGTCATATTTATCAATTACAGCATCTAAATCAATATCTTGAGCTGGCTGTATATACATAAATCCATCATCAAAACGAATTCGTTTGCCATCAGAGTATTTTGGTTTTTTAAACTCTACTTTATATTCAATTTGACGAGTTCCACTTGGTATCAAAACTTCAGATGAGCGTTCTTTCCATTCACCACCAGTGCCAGCCCAATCAATTACTTTTGATCTAAGTCCTTCATTATTTTCATTTTTAAAGGTTACTGTAATCTTAGAAAAGTCAGAATTCAGGCTTGTAGTAGTATGCCAACCACCAAAAACCAGTTTCAGTGCATTTTGTTCAAGCTTATTGTCTAAGTTAGTTAAGTCATTAAACCCAAGAGAGTTTAATGATACAACTTGGGAAATGCTGCCTTGCTCAGTGGTACCATCGTTCTTTACGAACATGTGTTTTTCAACACCATCTCTGTCTAAATGGCTTGAGAGTTGAGCTGAACTTGTGCTCCAAGACTGCTGAGTATCTTTATAACCTGAGTTCGGTAAAACATTAGTATTGTGGTGAAGCTCTTCTACTAAGCCATCGTTATTAATATCAAGATCAAAAGCATCTTCAATGCCGTCTTTATCTACATCTAGGGCTGGTTCGATATATAAAAATGCATCATCAAACCGAACCACATGTCCCTTGGTATTATGGAACTTCTCGAACTCTACTTTGAAAGTGATTTTACTAGTTTCAGCAGGAATAATTATATGAGACTCACGCTTTTTCCAGGTAAAGCCTCCTGTACCAGCCCAAGACAGTACTTTACTCCCTAACCCTTCTGCATTAGAGTTTTGAAATGTTAAGGTTATTTTTGTCAGTTGACCACTCAAATTAGAAGTCGCGTGCCAACCTCCAAAAACCGCCTTTTTAATACCACCATCTAATACAGAACTATCTATATTGATATCCTGCTTGATAACCCCATACTCTGTCCCATAAATAGTTACAGGATCACGAATAACAAAAAGTGAGCTTTCAACACCTGTTCTATCAGTATGACTGGCAATATCAACGGTAGTTAGCTGCCAGGATGATGGGGTGCCACCTACAATTGTATTATCAATATAATTGATTTTTTCTTCTGCAACGACTGAATGTGCAGTACTAGTTACTGCTACAGCAAAAAGGAATAAGTATAAACTTCTAAAAAACAAACTTACAATCCTTGTAATATTTAATAGTGAATAGTTATTTTTGCAAATTAATGCCATATATTTCAAGCTGATAACTTGAAATATATTTAAAACAATTAATTTGCCAAAACAAATAATAACCAAGTTAGGTAATATTTATACCAGCAATAAAATTGATAAAAACAGTAGAATTAAAAAGTATCTAATACCTTAGTCATTATAAAAGTAAGCCCCTTATGATGAATTAAGGGGCTATTTATACTCAAAGCGACCTAGAATATTAAAGCTTAATTATCTTCATATCATCTAAAGGTATTTTAGTTGCCTCTCTGCCTACTACCGATCCAACCATGCTTGGGTCGACAACCGTATAAACCTTACCTTCATATGCGTATTGCTTCCGGTCGTATAGTGAATCAGGTAATGACTCTAACTCAACACCAATCGCAACATGGGTTTGATAAGATAAAATAACCACATCTAAGTCAGTAAACAATTTAACGAGATTCGCCATCAAAATGCTTCTATCTTCACAATCTGAAGCTTTATAAAAAACCGTTTCTTCTACAGTAAGGTAGTTTTTAAAGCCAAATTGCTCTTCATCTGATCCATGTGGGAACTGCTTGTGTACCCACCTAAGTAACAAACTTACCTTCTCGTAGTCACTTTTACCCGCCAGTTTAGGTTGCCAATATTTTTTTAGAGCCGATATTGTTTGCGGATTAAGTGGTGCATTAAAATAATGTTCTAATTCGACCTTTGGGTGACCCTTTAAATAGTTAATATATTTAAGATCAACCTCAACATTAATGCCCTTAGTGCTAACGCTTTTATACTGACTAGACCATTGAGTGCCTTTAGCAAAATCCAATTTTAATGGTTTTACACCATCGTCAAAGTTCTGCAAGTAAGTCACCACTCCACCTTTGAGATTGCGGTTTCTTTGGTAATAGCGCTTTTTATCCATCAAATAAAATGGTTGATCATAAATATCGTGTTTACTGTGAAACATCAGTCCAGGTTGTTTTGAGACCAAGCCAATTTTTACGTCATACCCCATCTGTAGCAAGTAAAACCAAGTAACCACAGCGATTTGGCTTTCATCCGCTACATCACTGCTAACCTTTGTTTCTATAAGCTCAAGCATAAACCAATCAGATAATTTCTTAGTTTTTTGTACTTTTTTAAGAGCATCTACAATAGGTTGATAGTCGGTTACTGCTAAGACGTCCCATGACTTAGATATTTTATCTTCAGAATCAATGTTCTTAGGTAAATCATTTAATGTCGCTTTAGCAGCAACTGCGATACTGGTTATTTCAGTATTTAACGGTTCCAGTTCAGCAACTTCTTCAAAAGCTTGATCTTGCTGATTTAAGAGTTCTTCAATATTGCTATCAAAATCTAAATCTGGTTCAACATCAGCCGAGATAGGCGCATTTAAAATATCGTCATACTGTTTTAGCTGTTGTGCAAAGTCTTCATCATTACCAGGCAATTCAATTGGCAAGGTCACTCTAGGTTTAATATGCTCACCTTCAAAAGCTTGCCACCTAGACTTTAAAAACTCACTAAATTGGCGGTCTCGTTCATTTTTAAAATCTGCATAAGCTTGCAGCTGTTGATTTTTGTAAGTTTTAAAACCACTTTTGTATGCTTCAAAATCATTAGCAAAACTATTATCTGTTAACAATAAAGCCGTTAGTGCAATTAATTTTTTCATACCATCATCCATGAGGTTTAATATCAATATGGACAAATGTACTCTCTACATTTGCTTTATTTACTTCTAACCAGTCTAAAAACAGCTCAAGCTTGTCAGATTGATCGCCCTTCAAAGGTTCATCTCCAACCTGTAATGCAGGCAGCTGCGCTGGAACTTGGAAGTGTTCATTAGCCCTCAGCAAAACATAATAATCGGTTGTCTGTTGATTATGATTATTTAATGCAGCTTTAAACCATCTACGTTCTCCACTAGGAAAATCAAACTGTTCACTAGGAGCTTTTTGAATACCTAACAGGGGTGCAACATTGCCGTTTTTATACACATTGATCAGTTGGAAATACTTTTTACCATGGGGCTGGATACTCATTTTAAACCTGTCATCTTCAGTCAAACGGTTTACTGATTCCGTCTGCCAATCTGGTGTGCGCTTTAAGAATCCCAGAGCTTCCCCTGCATGGTCAAAATGGATATAGGAGAATAACTGATTTTGATCAATTAATTCAGAAATGCCATCAATGGTTAAATACCACTTACCATGCTGCTTTGATAAGCCAATATGAACATCTTTAGTATTAGCAGCAGCAGGGTTTACCAATCGGCCATTAAGCTGTTTGATGGCCATGGAATCCACTAACGTAGCATTACCCATAAAATTAAGTTTGCTAGGCAAACCATTCCATTTACGAGTCAGCTTAGCAGCAAATTTCTCGGTAAGGTTTCTAGTATCCACTGTTACCGTAACCGAGTAAGTATTCGTTAGCTCATCAAACGTATGGCATACGTCCATGCCAGTAAAAGTAAGATCTGAACTTACGCTTACACTCGCGACCGTATCAGATTGATACTCATCACCTGTTAGCTGCTCACGAACACTGTCCATAGTGCTGACATCAACTTGAACTTGATTAGCTATCTCTTTTAAAGCAACTTGAACCGCTTTCTCACGATCGGCATCCGTCGCGGCTTTAGTAATCACACCCTCTTCATCACTCTCAACGGCACACTGCTGTTGGCTATTGGCATGGAAACTTATACTAACAGCAAGAGATAACAACAAAATATTGATTACATTTTTCATAGTTTTATCTCTGCTAGAGTCTTATTTTTCTTAATATTAAAATCAGGGGTTTGCTTACTTAGGCCATTCAAGCTGGTATAAACGGCCATTTTCGAACCCACATATCTCTCTAGTTCATCTAAATCGACTTTATTATCACCATCTTGATCTGCCCCACCTTTTAAGCCATCAAGTAAGTAATAAGTAAATAAGCTCGAATTAGAATCTTTATGTTTATGACTGACTTGCTCAGCGCTTGAACTAGTAATAAAAGTCGCGCCGATGCTGCTTTGCAGATCAGAGTAATCTTCTTCTACAATCATGGTCGCTTTAATGCCGGTATCGAGCAGCCATTCCTCGCCACCCGCTGTCTTACCAGAAAAACAGGTATCTAAAATTACGGTAACATTGGCAAAATCTAAACGCTCAATACTGGTATAAAAATCTGTCATTGAATAGGCAAACTCGTTTATTCGTGACATCTGATTATCTTTGAGGTCTACCGGAACTAAATAGGAACCAGTATTTTCACTATCGGTAGAAGGGGCGCCATGACCTGTGTAATAAATTAATACTTCAAGATCTGGGTTAAACTGATGCAAAGCACTTACGGTGTCATAAATAGTGCCTTTAAAATTGCCTTTTTCAGTTCCAAAAAGAGTGTTTAAGCCCGTTGAATTTACATCTAATTCTTTAACGACCTTATCAAAGCCTAAGGTTCTCTTGGCGTAATGCTCAACTAAATCTAAATCATTTTTTACAAAATCAATATCGGGCAAAGATTCATAGCTAGCATTACCAATGATGAAAGCAACAGAGTTAGTCTTTTTAACTAACGCTTCAGGAGCCGCATCAAATAACTCCCTTGCCATTGGCGATAGCGGATCTAATTGTGCTATTTGGTAAGTAACCTTCTTTAATAGTTGATTCGGCTGATAGCTATAGCTCTCCCTAGCGTCTTCATCAATCACTCTTTTAGGTGGCTTACGGGGGCGTTCAATATATTTATAAACAGGTTCTTTAGGAGGAAGGCTGAGAACACCATCATTAGCTTCAATAGCCAAGGCCTGTTGTAACAGTTCCTTAGCTTGTTGAAACTTCCCTTCTGTAAATGCCTTTTGAGCATCGTTGTAAAATTTGTAAGCAGATTCAGATGCAAACAAATAACAAGGTGTTAATGCTAATAATGTCGCAAGTAGCTTAGATTTCATCAGCCTTCCCTCTGATTACCAAACAATAGAAACAGAAGCTGAAGACATTGTCTCTTCTTCATCTGAGAAGTTTGTAATCAATGGATTAGCTAAAATATTACGCTTCTCCATTGCTACATCTAACAGAATATTGCTAAAGCTTAGCCCTGCACCAACAGATTGACTTTCATAACCATTTGAAGGGATCAGGCGAATATTACCGTTAGTTAAATCTGTTTTAGAAGACCCCGCTCGTAAAGTTAAACCAAATACATCTGAACTTGGAGTAACATCAACCTCTAAACCAAAGGCTTGCTTATCGTATTCAGGAGCCAAGTACTCACTTACTGGGTATAAGCTGTTATTACGAATTTCTGCACCACCGAATTCTAATAAACCATACTTTAGCTTCTCAAAGTGAGCCGAAAAGTTCAGGTTCACTGAAATATCACTTTGAATTAAAGGTAAGCCTGCACTCACACCGTAACTCATGGATTCAGGGCGACTCGCTAGAGTATCTTGATTAACAGCATCAGCTTGCTCTTTCGAATCAGACTCTAAGCCCTGGGTACTAGAACGAAAATTCACACCTGCTTTTATTGTTACAGGATGCTTGCTTGTTTCTAAGAAACGCCAGTTACCTAATGCCGCTACTGCGTAACCATAACCAGTGCGAGCACCATTAGCATCTGCATGCTCAGCTAACGATGTAAAGCTTTGTACAAACTCATCATCAATATTGATCAAATCAATACCAGCGCCTAGATAAATGTTATCTGTTAAGCCAAAGCCGTAAGATAATTTCAATTCTTTGTAGTCAGATTTAACTCGAATTAAATCACCATTATGGCTAACTTGTTGGCCCCACTGGTATGGCTTAAAGTACGCAATACCAAAGCCTTTATAACTAAATGCAGCATATTTGATGTCTTGCTTAGTTGAATAAAGGCTAATTTCACTGCTATTACCTGCTAAGTCAGCGCTAATAAAGTCACCATACTCCACAGTAAGATCCGCATAATCGCCCACCAAACCAAGTGCTGCAGGGTTATACCAAATAGCACTACTGTCCACTACATTAGCAACAGCTGCTCCACTCAAACCCATAGCTCGTGTACCGGGTACTGAAAATCCATCTTCAACTGCAACACTATCAAAGCATGTTGTAGCAATAACTACAGCCAACGCTGTTAAGCTAAACTTCTTCATTATTAATCCTTTAATTTAAAATACTTCTCAAACATGTTAACTTTAATGAAAATGTTGATAACAATAAAGAAGTTATAATTAATAAACACCTAATCCAACCATTACCAGCTCAACAGATAAACAAAAATAACCAATTAGCATCATTATGATTAAAGTTATAATATCCTTAATATTTTACTGCTTTTTTTCCACATTTTTATCTGCCGCCCCTTGTTGGATAAATGATTTAAAAACCATGGACTATCACGGCGCAATTGGAACATATAGAGATCTTGATATAGGTTTTTCATCACCTATATCAAAAGCGAGAGAGAGAGCCGTAAAAAGCTTACTTAAGCTAGAAAAACTTCCAATAGAACAAATAAAAACAAATAAATTGCAAAGCGTTGAATCAATAGATATTAATGGCAGTACAATATACTTCGCGAATGAGCTTGTAGATAGTGGTTATATTTATAGTTTTGCTTATTTCGCAGATAAAAAAGTAGACTTTAATACCAAATGTGAGATACAAAGCTGTAAATTTGAGCAGTGCCAACCCTCTTGGTTATGCCACTCTCAAGGTGTGATTGGCGCCAGCTATTCAACTTCTACCCCCGATAAGCAAATTATTAAAGCTCAGCAAAACGCATTTAAAATAGCCAACCTAATCAATGGCATAGAGGTAGATAGCTATCAAACACTTAAAAGAAGTGCTACCCCAAAAGCCACTTACCATCTGTCACAACACGCTAGCGTTGAGGCATTAGCTCCTACACAGAATTCCCATTATCAATTGTTAAATCAGTGCAAATATAATAATACCCTTTTAGTAAACATTTCAGTAAAAGAACTCGGATACAAGTTACCCGAAACAATTATTGATCCTAAATGGTTAACCAACCCAAAGTATTCAAATATGGATGGAGCAGTAGGCTCCTCTATCCTCCCTACTGCTGATGGGTTAATTTCTTCACAGATTAATCTTGCAATAAAACGCGCTGCCGTTCAGCTTGCAAAAGAGAAAAAAATATATATTCGTTCAGAGTCTGTAATCGTCAATGTTAACGGTAGAATAAAATTAGAAGACATCATTACAGAAACAACCAAAACTAATTTAAATATAAAGCTAAATGGTTTAATATTTAAACCACTTGATAATAACTTTATAGGTGTTCACGCCTGGGTAGTTAATATTCAAGAGTAAATGGAATTCACTATACTTCGGAGTAAACAATGAATAAATTTAAGTTAGCAGTTCTTGCTACCCTTACCGCAGCAACAATTACTGGTTGTTCTTCAACACCAGAGAATAATTTACCAAGTTGGGTAACCCTTCCTGTAATTGAAGATGGTATTGCAGATACTCAATGTGTAGAAAATACTGCTGGTATGAATCTACTTAAAAACAAAGCAACCGCTTTGGCCCGTGCAGAGATTGCTAAAATCCTTGAAGTTAAAGTTCAAGCCATGGACAAGAATTACAGCAGCCTTGTTGATACTAACAAAGGATCGGTTGTAGAAAGCAACTTTACCGCTGTTTCTAAGCAGGTGGCTAATCAATCTCTAACTGGTACTAAAGTCGCTAAAGTCGAATATGTAGATTTTGGTGATGACAATAAAAAGCTTTGTGTAATGGTGACACTAAATGAAGCCAGCCAACAACAAGCATTCAAACAAGCTGTTAAAGATTCAGGTGTAAAGCTATCACCTCGCAATGAAGATGTGCTTTACCAAGAATTTAAGGCACAGCAAGCTCAAGCCGAGCTAGAAGCGGAAATCAATAAGCAAAAAGGCTAAGCCTTTTTACTTATCTAGTCGCAAATTAAAAAGCGCCATTTAAAATGGCGCTTTTTTTGTAGCTGATCAGTGCGCCTGCTTAGTCAAACAGCAGGCTAACCGTTAGTTTTGCATTGCAGGCCTAGTTGGTAGCCATACCTGTGACTCACCATAGTCCACATCCCATAACGCTGAAACGTCATCATTAGTGAACAATAACTGCATGGTTTTCACCGTATCGCCTAAGCTAAATTGCAGCTGACCAGTTTCGGTTTCAGTCCACTGGGTGAATACCATATCCCCTATAGCGATCCACTCGCTGCCATTGTATTGCAGCTCCTGATAACTCAAACTGCCATCTTCATTAAATGACATCTCTATATACTTATCTGCTATTAAATGATTAACCCATACTTTCCCAGTTATAGCAGAAACATCTAGTGCTTTATAGGTTGACACATCTAATTCTGGTTTACCGTTGTTATCAAAACTAATGCCTCCCTCTTGAAAGTAGGCTCTAGGGTAAGCGTTATCATGCTGTAAAACCCATGTAGGGTTTTCCTGGTCAATCGCAACTATTTTAATTTTTCGGTAATTACTTCCTTCACTACCAAAGCTTAATAATCCTTCAGCACTGTAGCGTGGCTCAGGGAAAAACCTTCTTTCTTCTACAGAAAAGCCCCAACCCCAATCCTGAGCGATATTATCATTACGCCAACCATAAAAAGGGGTCACTGACGCAGCATGAATTTCACTAAGATAAAGTTCTTCATAATTCCATGTATTGAAAAGCTGCTGATTATTATCAATATATTGGGCACGTTTGGGACTTATAATGTAACCACCAACAAAGCTTTCCACAAAGCCTATATCTGCAAGCTTGTAAGTCATATCTGAGCGGTGTTTTGGAACTTGAGGCAGCTCATTATAGAAGCTATATATACCTCTTCTGCTATTCTGGTCCAGAACAGCTGAAGCTTGTCGATGCATCTCAACCTTGTCATCAAAGACATCTGCTAATGAAGCTATCAAATACCAGTTCTGCCCATCTATATTCAATTTTAAAGTGGTACCATAATAACTATAGGTTTCCCCACCAGCTGTGCTGGTATGCATTTCACTTTGCAACCAGTATTGATAGCTTGCTGAGCTAACATCTTTTTTCGTCGGCTGACAGCCTACTAATTCACAGTCACTACCAAGATGAAGCCATTCTGAGGCGCCAAAATCTGCTTTAAAGAATCGGTAACCTAGTTTCGATTCATCAACGAAAGTTATTTCCGTCATATTATGTGAGTTATCAGCATCTTCTGTCACCAAATAGTAAGTATTCCCGATAAGGTCTTCAATACCTATACCTGTATCCATATTTCTCAATATCATAGGCTGCTCAAAAGTACCAAACACCAATTCAGTATCGAAATGACCATAACCTAATGAACGTTCGGTGTCATCTTGTAAGCCGTTATCATCCGAGTCGACAAATATCGAGACCGTTACCGTAGAGTTTAATTGACCTGCATCTAACCATCCTGCAAAACCAAAATACCCAGTGTCATGATCAACCGGCATCACAACATCGCCATTGCTTGTTTTCACAACCGCTTTCAAATCGGGCAGAAGCGGGATGGCATAACCAAAGCGGTTTTCCAGCGTTAGTACTCCGCTCATTCGATAATAATCAAAGCCCTGAGCATACATTACATTTGTGGATGGAACGTCTAGCTGCGACTTTTCAAAACCCAAGCTCGATAAATCCACTTGGCCCTGTTCGTCATAAACAATATCTATAGAGTTGCCAATAACCGACTCAGTCCCAGTCCAATCAAATGCTATATGGCTCTTACCGAATCCACTATGAGCTATATGCCAAAAGCCGCTATTATCACAAGCTATATCCCGAAGCCATTGAATATCCCCTACCTCAGCGCTATAGCACTCATATACAACCCCGCCGTCAGCGCTAAAAGTCAGCTTCATCTGCTTTAAGGTTTGATCAGGACTAATTGGTAAACTATAAAAGTAGTCTTGCTCAATAAGTAGTGTAGGAGCACCAGGTTCAACCAAGCCAGTACCAACATAACGCATATCCCATAGGTCGCGCACCCCGTTTGGGAAGTTTAAGCTGGTTCTAGGGTTTAATAAGCCATCAAGCTTATTAGTATCGCCATTTATTGGATTAGTGATAACAGTGCTTAATATGCCATCAGGGGTATTATCATCAGGTAAGCCTTTGGCATAGTCGATTACCACCCCATCGTAAGCAATAGCCACCCCATCATAAAAGCTTTCACCAGCTCTACTAGGAAAGTTGTAAATATCAGTATCGGTAAAACGCGTCTGTTGATAGGAGTAGACATCAAAATAAAAATCTTCAAATAAAAGACTATTCTTTATATCGATCATTCCATGCTTGCTGGTTACTACCCCGATATCAGATACTACGCCATCAAAGCTTCCTTCTACTTCCCAACCCGAACTAGGAGTAGAGCCATAATATGAGTCTTTAACCACAGTTCCATTAAATATACTTGTATTAAGAATTTTTGAATGCTCAATATAACTCTTATTAAATCTCGCCGTATCGATATAACTATCAACCACTGAAGAGTTAGAGTAATACCCAGCAAAAGCAGCATTAAGCTCACTATTTTTTACTTCTGAGGTATACACTCTAAATATTACCTCAATATCATTTTTCAATACCAAGTAATCAACTTGACTGTCAACAATATATACATCACTACTTTTTAAATTTTCATCATCTGGAATATTTGGATGCCCCTTTATGACAATAGGCTTGCCAAACTCACCTTCAAAGCGACAGGAATCAAAAGTAATATCTTTCCATTCTTGGAGGTCCAACAAGAGGGTAGTGCCTGCTTCAACAACACAGTTTGACAGAATACTCTCTCCTGAAATTACAAACTCGTTATTGCTATTTGAGTTATGACTGCCAATAACAAGGCCATTCGTATAATTATTCACAGGCTTAGAACTTGAGTTAAGCGGATCCGTCCCCAAACTTAGCTCTTGATTATCTGAAACACCATCACCATCGGTATCGGTTAGAACAGGGTTTAGCCCCAGCTCTAGCTCTTCAACATTACTGATGCCATCTCCATCGATATCTTCATCTTCATCATCAGTAATACCATCTCCATCAGTATCAATGGCTCCATTAGGGTGCGAGTTTGGGTCCAATGGGCTGAAAATAACTGACACACCATAATCTAAACCGAAGCTTGACAGCTTTTCTTCCTGAACATCTGCATAGCCATCATTATCATTATCCGGGTCTAGACGATCTGGAATGCCATCACTATCAAAATCAGCATTCTCAATATTACTAGAAGATATAACCGGGTATAAACGACTAGCACCTGTGGTTTTGTAGTTGGTACGCAACATAATATCTGCGATATCATGTGTGCTCCAATAGTTAGACGCAAAGTTTGTATCTTCATAGCCATCTACCCCATGGGAGGCAAAGTAACTAATCTCATCAATTACATTGTAATTAGCATTTTGGAGTTTACGTTGAAACGGAGGCCATATCTGAGAGTCTATAATTTCATTGTGTAACAGCCTCTTCACTTGCATCACAGAATGAGCAATATTCGACTGCTCAATAGTATCTGCCTGAATATGGCCATACTTAAAGTCCACCCCATGAGCAACATCAGCATAAAGAGATAGAGCACGGCTTGTATACTGTCCCTGTCTGACTTTATTTGCATTCTCTTCGGAAATACCTGTTGCAAAAGCTTGGCTGTCCAATATTGAATTTAGGTAATAATCTCCATAGCTAGATACACTTAATGCAATGCAAGACTCTTTTAGGTTTGTCTCATCGTTGGTGCAAGTTGACTCTTGCTCAATAATCACTTCAGCAGTTAAGGTCGAATTGGCAACCTTATCTGCGTAAAACATCTGATTGCCAACATCACCAGCAATCTTGACAGTAGCAGAATCAAGGTGAACTAACTCTTTCGTTCGGCTGCTAGTCGTTACCTGCTTTAGATGGGCATGTCTGAAGAGTATCAGAGACTTCTCACCCACTTTGCTGCTAGATTCCCCAGTTGTTGAGAAATTACTTGGAAGGTCAATACGATTAATTTCAACTTTATCGTCCTCTGTACCATAAGCCCTAAACTGTCCATCAACTTCAATATACCTAGCTGTATTTCGTGTCTCTTCCCCCTCAGCAACTTGCGGTGCCTTCATCATATTGAGCACAGTACCAGGCATTAGAGTTAACGAAGCCCCTGGTTCAATACGCAAGTTCGCAGTAAGTTGATATGGCGATCGAGACTTTAACCAAACCCACTGACTATCAACTAAGCCTCCTTCTACTAAAGTCGGACCTGCATAATGTTCAAATGGAATTCCGTTAACTTCCAGCGATGTTAAAGACTCATTCTCTTGGCTATCAACTGCAGTAACAAAATAACGATAGGTCGTTCCATTTTGTAAGTTTTGGTCGCTGTAGTAATTATCACGAACTAATTGACTAGTATTAACCAGACTTGGTGACTCCATAGCACTACTACTACGATATATACGGTAGCCAGCAATATCACTCTTTGATGAATGCTGCCACAATAAACCAATTTCAGAATCACCAGGGTGAGCACTTAAGCCTTCCACCCTATCAGGCGCCATTTTCACTTTGCCAGACCTCTCTCCTTCATTCCCAGCTTTATCTGTAACAATAATTCTGTACCAAAGCTCTGAACTCGGTGTAAGGTCACCTAAGGTTACCAGGTGATTGCTTGTATAAGTTTCATTTATAACTTGAGTATTAGACAATGCATCTGCACTAATCCCGTATAATAGTACAGAGCTTGCGGGTTCATTTGTATGAAAGTCGAATACTACACTTCGATTTGAAGTGCTTGAGGAGGTTTTCAAGTTCACCACACTTGGAGCCGTGCTCAGGTTTAATGCATTCGAGACCACTTGCATTTCGTTACCGGCACGATCGTTTATCAATGCTGTTACACCAAAGTCAATTTCAAAAGGTCTATCAATGATATACGCAGCTGAATAAATTCCATCTTCAGCCACGGCATCCCCTTTAACACCGTCATCATTGAGATTTAAATTGGAGAACATGTCTCCCAAATGCGCCTTCACCATAGCGCCAGTTTCACCCAAATTAAGGGTAAGAACCAGCTCATCCCCCATGGTGCTCACTGTTGACGCGACGAAGCTATCCACATGTATTTGAGTATCTAAAACAATTTCATCAACTTCATCTTGCAACAATTCTTCATTACTATTCCTGAATTCGACACTAACCTGCTGAAGCCCATCTTCATCATCAAGACTTATCAATGCTTCAGATTCCAGAGCCTTCCATGCTTGCTGTAACGTGCCATTCACACTGATCTGCATTTCACTTGCTTCTTCATGTCCAATAGTTAGATATACCAACTTGTTATTGGTAAATTCAGCCCCATCATTAATTATCACATAGGATTGACGCAGCTTTATAGCCGACAGTTCGACAAGCTCTACACCCGAATCAAGATCGATGAAACTCACAGCCGTTTCCCACCCCGATTCAGGACAATAAATCTCAAAGCGGTGCAGACCTAATGGTAACGCCTCATTAAAGTAATTATCACTAACCACAAAAGTGCTTTTATGAGCAGATTCGGAATCTGTAACATCGACCCGAATATTACTCGGACATTGATTTACAGTTGTAACTTCAAACTTCACACGGGCATGGGTTTGCTCCAAAGTCATATTTGAAGTAATGAAATCCCCAACCTCATTTACTACCACTGTCGAATCATAAGTTATAGATGAATAAAGAGCTTTTGAAAAAATCACAACATCGGCATAGTTACCCACAGGAAGTTGCAAGCTCCAGTCACCAGAAGAATCGGTGAATGTTTGATAATCTGTACCCCTAACTTTAACTAAAATATCACTATGATCAGATTTATGCGGTAATCGAGCGTTGCCTTTTACGACTCCCATCTGAGGTTCAATTTCTATTGGTAATGGTAAATCGTAATGCTCTATCTCAGGCATCACTAACGGCATCTGAAAGCTTTTATAACCAGTCTTGCTCACTTGTAACTGATACTCTGCAGGTGCTACACCTAATAAGATAAATCGGCCCTCAGAATCTGTTTGGACAGTTTGGCTATCAGCTGCCCCCACCAAAGAAACAATTACGCCATCGAGCTCAACACCGCTACTCACTACCAGACCTGATAATGAGTTCGCAACTAAATTAATGCTTTCCTCAAGTACCACTTCGCCGTTTTTTGATTCCTCAGTGATATTGACAGGAAGTGAAACAGCGCCATAACCCTGCTTATTTATTTCGACAAAATATGCCCCAACCGGCACACCAGAAAAGCGGAAAAAACCATCTGCATCTGTAACTACCGTTACCCCTATAGGGGAGAGTAGAACGGCCTGCTCTACTACAGCAGCACCTGCCGTATCCACGACTTTTCCGCTCAAACTCCCAGCAAAGCTAAGCAATTCAACTGCGTCTAGCGTAGTCGCTAGATTATTGTGAACTTGGATGTTCGTTGAAAAACTAACATGATTAGAGTCTGTGTAGTTGATGGTATAACTACCAGCGCTCAATTGATTAAACACATATGAACCATCCCTTGCGGTAATGGCTTCTTTATCTGTGCCTTCAATTGATACAATAATGCCCGCGTGCTCCATATCGCCACGGTTAGCAAAACGGGCATAACCCGCTAACGAACCTATTGGTTCCTGACTATCTTGCCTCATCAGACTTAAGCTGGGCACATTACGAGTGGTGTCCTTCTCGACCCTGAGGTTATCGACTTTATCTATCTCAAAGTCATTGGCCTTAGCAATCACACTGTAGCCCTCACCAACGGGTAAGTTAGCCAATGTATAAAAACCATTTTCATCGGTTATGGTACTAAAAATACTGCCATCAGCAGCTCGGGCGTAAACCGTAAAACCTGCAGACAAATTAAGCCCTTCACCACTGACTTGACCCGCTAAATGTCCCCTGTCGCTATGCAAGCCAATATCAACCAGTTCAGTTGTAGTTCCGGCTTCAATTCTAAAATCGATAGCTCTTGACGCATAATCGTTATGTTCAATAGTTAGAGTGTAACTACCTTCAGGTGCATTACGTAAAGTCACTTGCCCTTGGGCATTAGAGCTAATAGATTGGTTTAATTCTCTGAATGTTACCTGCGCATTGGCAACGGCTACCTGCTCAGTCACACTTACAATGTTTAAACTGACCGTACCCGTCGGGCTGAGACTACTGCTGTCAACCGTTGGGAAAAACACATCTGAACCATCAACAATAGGGATGACAGGGTTAATAATTACACCTTGCTCATTTGCGCTATCCACTACCACTAAGTCGTAATCATCACACAAGGGGACTTCAGCTTCGTAGTTACCCTGTTCATCAGTAGTAATCGGAATGACTGTAGTTAAAGGAAGAGTTATCTCGCCTTCTTGAGGGGAGGTTTGTTCATCTGTACTTTCTGCAGAGCTGTCTTCAACAATCCCCTCTACACATTGAGGCACAATGGAGATTTGCGAGGCGGTAGTTGTTGCTAGCTGTTCATCTGTATTGGAAAAAAGTTCGGTAAATGAGCTTAGTAAATGACCAAACCCAAAACCCTCTACTGCAATGCCTTGTTGCTCAGAATTAATCGTCGCCACTAAATCAGGCGAAATTATCCCTTTTATCGTCATGGTTGAACTAACAGGGGGTTCATTACAGGTCTCTGTGGTGCGGGTAATTTCAGATGACTCTAGCTGACCATTATTATTAGCATCGTCCCCCTCTGTAGTTAACACGCCACCTAAGCTACAAGCTTCACTTTTATCAAAGGTTGTCGTTACGGTAAGGGGTTTTACTGGTGTTTTTTCTGACTCAGTTGGCGCTTCTCCACTACAAGCACTAAAAAGTAAAACAAACGCAGCAGTTAACAGGCGCTTTGTGATTAACATTCTTCTTCCTTGAACAAAGTTTTACGGAACCTTACATCCTAAGGCGACCCAATTCTAGCTTAATTAACAACAAGTTAGCCCAATCGAACAAAAACAACCCAAAAATAACCAAATAAAGAAATATTTAATAAAAAAGCCTTAGTTATTAGATAACTAAGGCTTTTATTAACTAGCTGAGTGATTACTCAAAAGTTGGCCGGGTAGGTAACCAGACTTGAGAGTCGCCACTGTTATGATCCCACAAGCCAATAGCAGCAGGATTATCAACCAATAACTGCACAGTAAGGGTAATATCACCAAGACTAAACTCTAAATAGCCATTGGCATTAATTGCCCAGCTGGTAATCACCGCACCACCAACAGTTAGCCATTCGCCGCCACTGTAGCTAAGTTCCTGATAGCTCAGACTTCCGCCTTCTGTAAAGGAAGGTAAGTTCTAAATAGCTATTACCAGTAATATGTTTAATCCTAGTGCTGATAGTTATACTAGTGAATTCTAGATTTGGAGTTTAGCTTGCCTTATAGAGGTACTTAATGATCTTCAAAGAAGAGTACGTAATATTCAGAACCACATTCTGTAAATTTTTACCTCAAATCAAGATATCAACAAATCAATTTATGTTTATCCATAGCTCAGTAAAATTAGGCCGCTTGCTGTCTCTGCACAATATCTGCCGCAAAATGTAGACTAGATTGCCAAGTCTGTGGAATACAGTCTGGGTCTAATCCTAAAAATAGGTTTTTAATTTCTAGGCCTAATTCGGTATCACCGGAGATCATCAGTTTGCGCTTAAAGAACAGCGTATCTGGGTCAGCTTTGTTACTGGCAATAAGCAACAGCGACTGGCTATCAGCACTAAAAGTGACACTTTCTGTGCCGTTAGTTGGAGCAATCTGCCACTGCTCATCAACCAAACCCAATGACAGTGATAAGCCAATATCTGCCACTTCTAAAGCTAAGGTTTCTCCCTCTAAAAACTCCAGTTCACCCTCTTCTAGGGGGGCTTTTAACAAATTATTTAGGAAATATTTGGCAATACCCTGCTTAATGGTGAAAGGCATAAACTGCACGATTGGCTTAGTCACACTTGGGCCTTTAGCAACCAGCAAAGCTTCAAGTGTATTTTGTAATTGTTTAAACATAGACTGGCCCTTTTAATCGCCCTTATTGGTAAACATTGATTCAAAACAATAAAACCATACTTTACTCAATAGCGAATTTAAGTTGTTTGAACTACCTCAAGAAAAGGGCTTTTAAATCTCGCTAAGATTGTTTTTTATCAATCTTTTTCTAAGGATACCAATGGAACTTTTATGCCCCGCAGGTAACCTCGCTTCTTTAAAGGCAGCTGTTCATGCAGGTGCTGATGCTGTTTATATCGGCATGAAGGATCAAACCAATGCTCGTCACTTTGCCGGTCTTAATTTCACCCCCAAGCAGTTAATAAAAGCTCGCGATATTTGCCGCGCCGCTGGGGTAAAACTGTATGTGGCCATTAATACCTTTTCCCGTCCAGAGCAGGAACACATTTGGCATAACAGCATTGATGTTGCCGCCGATGCCAACGTTGATGCGGTGATCATGGCCGATATAGGCCTAATGGATTACAGCCATCACAAGCATAAAGGCCTGCCGCTGCATTTATCTGTGCAGGCATCGGCTACAACCGCTACTGCGCTTGAATTTTACCAGCAACAGTTTGCGATTGAACGTGCGGTACTGCCTAGGGTGTTATCAATTAAAGAAATCCAATCCTTAGCTAAACGCACCACCATGGAATTAGAAGTGTTTGCCTTTGGCAGCCTGTGCATTAATTCTGAGGGCCGCTGTTATTTATCGTCTTACCTAACGGGTGAATCGCCGAATACTTCAGGGGCTTGTTCACCAAGTAAGTTTGTTCGCTGGCAACAAAATGACGGTGAACTAGAAACCCGCCTCAATGGGTTCTTACTAGACAAGAACGATAAACACGAAGCCGCCGGCTACCCAACCATTTGTAAGGGGCGCTACCAGTGTGGTGATAACAAAGGCCACACCTTTGAAACCCCAAGTAGTCTCAACACCCTAGATTTACTGCCTGAATTACTGGCTGCAGATATCAGCTGTCTGAAAATTGAAGGCCGTCAACGCAGTCCGGCCTATGTGACGCAAGTGGCCAGTGCCTGGCGTCAGGCTATTGACAGTGTAAAAACCGACAGCACTAACTTCCAAGTTCAGCCCCAGTGGCGTGAAGCCCTAAACGAATTGGCAGAAGGCCAAGCGGCTACCCTTGGTCCATACCAAAAAACATGGCAATAACAATGAAATTATCCCTTGCGCCCCTGCCGTACTGCTGGGAAAAACAACAAGCTTTTGATTACTACCAAAGCCTTTTAGAATCCCCTATCGAGCGTGTTTACCTAGGTGAAACCGTTTGTGCGAAGCGTCGCTTATTAAAAGAAGCCGACTACCTAGCACTGGCCAAAG
Organism: Paraferrimonas sp. SM1919; assembly: GCF_010993985.1. Taxonomy (GTDB): domain Bacteria; phylum Pseudomonadota; class Gammaproteobacteria; order Enterobacterales; family Shewanellaceae; genus SM1919. The sequence continues at coordinate 172,827 of NZ_WINH01000006.1, forward strand.
ACTTTAGCGATGCTGGTAAACAAGTGGTATTAAGTTCGCTGTCTTTATACAGCTCTGACAGTGAATTAAAAGCCCTAGAAAACGCCGCCAATACTGGTTACCTAATTGAGACCAATGACTACAGCGCAATTGCACTGATGCATAAACTGCAAAAGCCATTTGTAGTGGGATCTGCCGTTAACTGTTATAACCTCGCCAATATGCAAAAACTGCTGCAATGGGGTGCGGTTGGTTTTAACCTACCGGTTGAACTGCCTAAACACTGGCTAGAAACCTTACTGGGGCAATGTCAGCAGCAAGGCATTCGCGACCAGTTTGAACTGGAACTGTTTGCCCACGGTTATTTACCACTGGCATTTTCGGCGCGCTGCTATACCGCCAGACAGCATAAGTTAAATAAAGAAAACTGTGAGACTATTTGCCGTCAAAACCCACAGGGTATGTTGACCCAATCTCTAGATGATCAGCCTTTATTACGTGTGAACGGTGTGCAAACCCAATCGGCTCAGAAACATAATCTATTTAGTGAAGTGCAGCAGTTAGGCGAGCTCAATCCACAATGGTTGCGCTTACAGCCAAACCTAGGCCTGACCCCAGCTAAGATTGATGAAATTCATCAGCACCTACAGGCAAATACAAACATGCCACTAGGAGCCAACGAAGTTAATGGCTACTGGCATAATGAGGCAGGGATTTCTGCGGTTTGTTAGTTTGTCTTAGTTTAGTTTTGAGAGTATTTTTAGCGGGGCTCGGCTGTTCTTGTTTGGGAGTCGCGGTGGCGACAGCACCCAAGGGGAAAGCGGGCTGCGCTCTCCGATATTCCAGGCAATCTGCGTGACCTTAATTTTCATTCGTCATAACGCTGCCGGCAGCCCGGCACTCCGTGGAGATACTTGAACATCTAATCGTAGCTTAAAAAGATCACCCCTCAATGAATACCGAATTTTAAAATATAAACGCACATACGAAAAAAGCCCCAACCTTTCGGTTGGGGCTTTCTCGATATTTAAAGCCTGGCGATGACCTACTCTCACATGGGGAGACCCCACACTACCATCGGCGCAATTTCGTTTCACTTCTGAGTTCGGAATGGAGTCAGGTGGGTCCAAAATGCTATGGTCGCCAAGCATAATTTGTTATTAACTCGCTGTTTTAGCGCGTTAATCTAATCT
>NZ_WINH01000057.1 GCF_010993985.1 Paraferrimonas sp. SM1919
TGTAGTGGCATAGTTAATTTGGCCACCTGATTAGAGGTGTTAAAATACACCTCATAGCATAACAGGTGACACTATGAACGAACGTACCAGACGCACATTTAGTGCTGAATTTAAGCTTGAAGCAGCTCAGCTTGTGACTGAGCAAAATTACTCGATTAGAGAGGCGGCTGAAGCCATGGGAGTGGGTAAATCCACCATGGATAAGTGGGTTAGACAATTAAAGAATGAGAACCAAGGGATCACACCCAAAGCCTCACCTCTAACACCAGAACAAATCGAGCTTCGTAAACTAAGAAAGCGAATCGCTGACCTAGAAGAGCATAATGAAATATTAAAAAAGGCTACAGCTCTGTTGATGTCGGACTCGCTGAACAATTCTCGATAATCGAGAAACTCAAACAGAGCTATACCATAAAACGACTGTGTAAAGTGTTTGGTGTGCATCGCAGCAGTTATAAATATTGGCGCTCGAGATCGAAAGAGATCGATGCTTCTGAAGTTGATCTACGGGCGAAAGTCAAAGCCGCGCATAGAGCCAGCCATGGCTCTGCAGGTGCTCGAACTGTGGCCGATATCCTAACGAATAGTATGGATACGCCGTTAAGTCGTTATCGTGCAGCTAAGTTAATGAAAAAGTTAGGGTTAGTAAGCTGCCAAGTACCTAAGCATAAATATAAGAAGGCCTCTTTAGAGCATATTGAAATCCCAAATCATTTAGATAGACAATTTGCGGTAACAGCTCCTAATCAGGTTTGGGTTGGTGATGTCACCTATATATGGGCAGGGAATCGCTGGGCATATTTGGCTGTTGTTATCGACTTATTTGCTAGAAAACCTGTCGGCTGGGCGATGTCTCATTCACCCGATACTGCGCTAACATGCAAAGCATTAAAGATGGCTTATGAGTCACGGGGAAAACCAGAAGGTGTGATGTTCCATAGCGACCAAGGCAGTCATTACACCAGCCGTAAGTTCAGACAAACATTATGGCGTTATCAGATAAAGCAAAGCTTATCTCGTCGAGGTAACTGTTGGGATAATGCGCCAATGGAACGCTTTTTTAGAAGCTTAAAGACAGAATGGGTTCCTGCTAGCGGCTACCAAAGCTTTGCACAAGCTTGGAAGCATATCCTTGAATACATCACTGGATATTACAGTCAGTTGAGGCCGCATCATTATAATGGTGGGCTAACTCCGAATGAATCGGAAAGGCGATACAAAGAAACTTATAAAACTGTGGCCAATTTTAGTTGACCACTACA
>NZ_WINH01000058.1 GCF_010993985.1 Paraferrimonas sp. SM1919
AACCTCCTGATTATATTTTGAAGAATATTTTTGGCTCTGGTTTAGGCTAACCCATGTGCAGGAGGTTAGCACTGTCTAGGGGAGTCATAATGTCTAACTGTCAAAGGAGAGTCAGTGGATATTTTCACGCAATTCATATCAATAGTTGGTCGAGTTACGCCAAATCATATCGAAATGCTTGGCACTGCGTTTATGATTTCTAAAGATGGGAAATACGCAACTGCAAAGCATGTAATAGGTGATAACCACAATGGCTTAGTTATCCTTGCTCCTCATATTCAACGAATTAACGACTTTCAAGATGTATCTGATACAAGTTGTCGCCCTGTTGATGCAAAGGTGCTCGAAGTTGATCCCTTAAAAGATTTGGCAGTTTTGCAGGCAGACGTAACCTTTAACGGGAATATGCCAGCTTTGTCAGGGTTTGATGAAGTAGGGGTCTCTGAAAAAATTGGTATTTTCGGTTTCCCTCACTGCGTCGAGGGACGAAGAGTGCTAACTTTTCAGGAAACAGAAGTCGGAGCGAAAGTTCTCTTAGACTCACATGGTGTAAAAAGTAAACACGCAGTCATTAATATTCAGTCAAGGCCCGGCCAATCAGGTTCAATGGTATTTTCTCCAAGGCTAAACAAAATTGTAGGTGTCCTTATAGGTACATATGCACCAAACGCAGGGGCAACTATAAACGGGATCAACCCTGCTGAATTAAATCAAACAACTCATGTAATATCTGCTGAATACATTAAGGAAATGCTTTGATGGAAGTTCCTCAAATAGAGCTATCGGATTGGACTGATACGCTAAAAACTTATCAAAAAGACTCTATTAATACTCTCATCGCCAAAAATGGAGAAGAGGAGGCCGCAAAGCTTTGGCTTGGCGCAAACGGTGTTGCGACGACTAAGCAGTTTGGTGGTAGCGGTAGCTCTGAGCCTTTTTGGGATCGTTTCGTATCAGAGTTTAGAAATTTCATCTGCGGCCACGAAAAATACGAATCAGAGCGGCAACAATTAAGTTCTCAAGCTCCCATAGCTAACGCTATGTTTGTTGGTGTTATTAGCGGGGCCATAGGTTCTACTCTTGGCTTCGCAGCTTCTTTGTTGGCTCCGGCAGTTGCTATCCTACTTTTTCTAGTCGGAAAGGTTGGTGTAAATGCCTACTGCAAAACCAGTTAATCGGGTAGCCGAGGGTATCTAACCCTCAGCCCCCACACCACCCTGCATGCGGCTCCGCACAGGGCGGTTCATTT
>NZ_WINH01000059.1 GCF_010993985.1 Paraferrimonas sp. SM1919
GAAATTAACGTACTACGGGGTCTAGGCATAACAACCTCCTACAACTCGCTATTAAACAAGTTTAGTAGGAGGCTGAAAAAGCAGCAATTAATTATGGCTGTCTATGTGTGTTTGATTATTGATTAGTTCTTCTTCAACGTATTTTATGAACTTATCTTTATCGGGCTGTCGCTTTTCTGATACCAGGCGAGAATTGCTTACTTTCAAGAGTTCATTTGGATCACCTTCATAGCCTAACTTTACAAGCCTTAACGCCCAATCATATCTCCCAACCGTAATTGCTGAAAATGGAACGCGTTCATAACCATAAATCCCATCAATATTCCAGTTAACATCTGCACCATACTCTAAAAGTAAGTCAAAGTGTTGTTCATTAAAAAACTCTATAGCCACCATGAAAATAGAACGCCTCATCCCTTGACCTTCTTCTGAATCCCCCTCCAAGTTTGGATTGCCACCATATTTAAGAAACAATTCTAATATATCTCCACGCTTTCCTGCTGCTGCAAAGAACATGGGAGACTTGCCAACGCCATATCCACGGTAATTAACGTCTGCACCGTGCTTTAACATAAATTCTAGTTGTTCTATTTCTTGAGTAAGGGCGAGCACCCAAATTAATGGGCTCACGCCATCAACCCCTACTTCATTTATATTTGCACCTAATTCAAGGTTATTCGATGCTAAGTTATAATCTTTTAAGATAATAGCATCTATCAATTTTACTGTTTTAGGCGAGAAAGAGTCGTCCAAATTATTATCCCCAATATCCCTTTGGGTACAACCATTACTTACTGCCAAGAGCAGTAAAACCAGTAGACACTTACCTTTAATAGCCATTAACATTGTTTAAATACCCCTTACTCATCAAATCACCAACTTTATATGAGTTTAAAAGGTTAAAATTGGTGAAGTTCATGCTGTGCCTATAGAATTAACTATAGCCACCCATTATCAATCAATAACTTACAGCACAAAATCTTGAGCTTCAATCAAGCTTCATTCATCTTGGCCATACTCTGTGGTGCTTGGAAGTAAGGTTGAGCTTTATTGGCTTGGTTTGGTTACTTTAAGCATCTATTCATCAAAAATCACGCAGCACTGTGACACCGCGGGTGCAGTGCAAAATTTGAAGAGATAAGTGGTGTGTTTACTCGAAGAGTTGGCAACTTTGTTTGAAATGCTTTCGCCGCCTTTCTAAGTGCTCACAGTATTTATCATATTCTTGCAAGGTACCCA
>NZ_WINH01000060.1 GCF_010993985.1 Paraferrimonas sp. SM1919
TTTGAAGCGCCGCCGATCGGTCAACGAGGTCAGCAGCACCCGCTCGCGCCCGCGTGCATCGATGGTGCGCACCGCCCGCGCGTCCCAGTATTCGGGCAGTTGCGGGCACTTCTTGCGCGCTTGCGGCGAGGTGCGCATGCGCACCATCGCATCTTCAGCGCTGCCGGCGATGACTTCCCAGCGCGTGTTGGACTTGGCGGGAATCAGGAAGTGGCGGTTGCGGCCGTTCATCGTCAGGCTGCACAGGATCTCGGCGCTCACAAAGCCGCGATCGAAGACCGTCAGGGAATCGTCCGGAATCTCGGGCAGCAGGTCCTTGGCATACACCATCTCGTTGGTGTCATAGCGGCCGAAGCGGATGTCGGCCACCAGATGCGTCGGGATGGCGGTGAGCGTGACCGCTCGTACCTGCGGATAGCTGGCCACCTTGCCGCTGGCATAGCCTTGCGCGCCGAAGTGCTCGCGGTTGGCGGGGCTGTCGGCGGTGCGCAGCGTAGTGCCGTCGATCGCCCACAGGCTCAAGCCCTTGATCGCATGACGAGCTCCATCCTGCAGCGTCCATGCTTGCGCCGTCCGCTTGAACAGCCACGCCAGCGGTGCCTGGCCAATCCGCTCGCGCGCTTGGGTGATTGCGCTCTTGCTGACAAAGGCGGCGCTCTCGTTGGGCAGGGCCAGATCAAGGCTGTCTACCACTTCGCTGATCGACCAGTGACGGTACATCGCCAGGGCAATCACCAGCCAGACTACCTGCTCGGCGGGCAAGCGCCGGCGCCGGATGCTTGCCGTGCCTGTCGCTGTCACCGCGCGCTCGATCCACTCGTAGGGCAGATGCTCTGCCAGCCGGCTCAGATCGGCCGGCTGTTGTGCTTCGAGCAGATAGGTGAGGTGGCTGGCAAGCATCGCGGCCGAAACGTTAACAGCCCAACTCGCCGTTTACAACCACTTCGCCTCCTCCAATGAAAAATGCCGTTCAGGCTTAACTGAACGGCATTACCCCGGCATGCGGGGCTTTCCCATCACTTGGACCCATCCGGCGTCATGCCGGCGGCATCAGCGGTTGCGCGCGATCGCGTGATAGGCCACCAGCAGCACGACCGCCCCGATCACGGCACCGATGAATCCGGCCGACTGTCCGGGTCGATACAGGTGCAGCAGTTGGCCGAGGAAGGTTGCCGCCAGCGCGCCGGCAATGCCGAGCACCGTGGTCAGGATGA
>NZ_WINH01000061.1 GCF_010993985.1 Paraferrimonas sp. SM1919
CTCCACCAGACCACCACCATGAAGTTTGTTGCTCTCGCTCTCGCCCTTCTGCTGGCTGTCGGCTCTCATGCCGCTTCCCTGCAGGCTGATGCACCTGCACCACCCTCCCAGCTGGAACACATCCGGGCTGCCGCCGATGTCTACCTGACCCAGGTGAAGGACGGTGCCAACAGAGCCCTGGCACAGCTCGATGACACCGAGTACAAGGAGCTCAAGGCCACCATATCTCAGCGCCTGGAGGAACTGCACACTCAGCTCAAGACTCTGCAGGGTGCTGTGTCCCCCATCACCGACAGCGTCGTCACCACCATCTCTGCCGCCACTGCCGAATTCCGTGCGTCTCTCATTGCTGATATCGACGCCCTGAAGGCTGAGATCGAGCCCAAACGTGCCGAGCTGAAGACAGTCATCGACAAACACATTGCTGAATACCGCGCCGAGCTGGACCCCATCCTCACAGAGTACTACACCAAGCACACTGCTGATATGGAGGCCCTGAAGGTCAAGCTGGAGCCCATTGTGGAGACCCTGCGCACCAAGGTGGCTACCAACGTGGAGGAGACCAAGCTCGCCCTGACGCCCATTGTGGAGTCTCTGCGTGCCAAGCTCTCTGAGCGTCTGGAGAGTCTGAGGACCATTGCTTCCCCCTACATCGAGGAATACAAGGAGCAGCTGAAGACAGCCTACAGCCAGGCACAGACCGTCGACACCGCAGAGATTACTGCCCTGAAGGATAAGATTCAGCCTTTAGCCGAAGAAGTCAAGGAAAAGATCCAGGCTATCTTCGAGCTCATCGCTGCTTCCGTCACCAAGAGCTAAATCCTCTCTACCCTGTTCCTGTGACTAACCTCACCTACCTGTCTGTCCTAGATCCATTCCACCTTTCTCTCCATTCCGCCTCTCTTCACATGCACATACAGACCACCTCCCAAAAATGAAGCTGATGCCCTAACTGATACATTTCTTTGCGACAAAATGGCAGGACTCTTGCTCTCTCTATCCCATGCAAACACCTTACTTCATGCGCGAATGCTCAAGCACATGCAAGCCAAGACATACACAGACACATACACACTCAGCACACACATGCTTTGCTCTTCACATGCCACGGCCAACTGCTTACATTTTGTGTAGGAATTGTATGTGAATTATCACAAGTGCCTGAACCTCTGTGTTATGATGCTTGTCTGATGAAAACTGTGCTTTGAA
>NZ_WINH01000062.1 GCF_010993985.1 Paraferrimonas sp. SM1919
CAAACTTGCAACTGATACGCACATTCCTATAGAGTTTCACTCTAAAAGCACACACCAGTTAAGTGAGAGCCAAAACACCCCTATGTTGGGGTAGGGTTTCCCTGTCCTATTTTGTCAGGAGCTAGGGTTTCACTACGCACACAGCGGTTTCAAACAACCTATAATCGGGTAAGCAACCTGTCCTAGTTTGGAATGGTCACTACGGATTCCGAATATGCACTAGGTCGAATGGTCAAAAAGGGTGCCCCGGTAAAACCGGGGTTTGTGTTCCCATACTGGCAGAGCCCGCAACCGGTCAGCCTTATGGACATGCCTTGACAAGACAAGCCTCCAGCAAACCGCTCAGGAATAGCAGATGGCCAACACGGTGTCCTAGGCGCACCAATGCACATGCAATGCAAAGAAACACATAAGTGTAGTCAAAACAGGATATCACGAGTTCGAGTCAAGTTCTCTAAATCCCCAGCAGAGTCGCCAGAAACTGTAGACGCGCCCGTGGGCTTCGCTCTACAGTTCGGACTCCCTTTTTGTATCGGTTCTAAATCTGAACCAAAGAGTCCAAATCTGGCAAATCGTTTTAGAAAACAGATTTTTGAAAGTAGTGCCAAACATGGACTACTTCGCCAGATACAGAGTCGCCACCTAAATATTTTATTATGGGGAAATTTAGGAAACCCTAACTCGGTGCCAAAGGCCACGTGTTCGTCATCACCAAAGTTGCCTCAGCTCGGGAACTTGGGTACGATTGGGGAAGGTCACTTCGTGAGCACCCCCGCTCGCCCGGTCAAAGACCGGCCTCTACTAACCATGATATCTGATTTTGAAAACATTGTATGTTCTTATTCCGGTTATTAGCCTAGAATTACTATGTGATGCGCACAGCAAACAAGTATAGACTAGATTGCCTAATTTGGAAATAAACATTGCATATCCGTTTTGTCTCGAAAAACGTGTTAGATTTTGCTACTCGCAAGTAGGCTAAAATACGGATTTCAATGAGTTGTTCCAACTCAAGCAATCCAACCTCCACCCACAGGCATTCAAACAGTTATATCACATAAGCACTTAGCCTCATGGTAAGCATGCTATCATGACAGTCACTCACACACATGCAAGGATGCTAAAGCATAAACACTT
>NZ_WINH01000063.1 GCF_010993985.1 Paraferrimonas sp. SM1919
GCGGAACATGTCAGCACCGTCACAGACCGGTTTGAGCGACCAAGAGATCGGCATGCCGTGAATGGACGCGGTTAGATCAGACGGACACGGTGCGGTATCTGCGCCCCAACCGCTGTCCGGCGTGACCTTCACGTTGACCTGCTGCTCCTTGAGATCGGGACCATCCGGTATCTCGCCTTGCTCGATACAACCCATGCGCGTCTCATGGCCCGAGCACTGGTCGTCCTGCTTCTCCGGAGCCTTGCCGTTACCAGTCGCCGGATCCGTCGCCGGATTGCCGTTCGCATCCACCTCCTGCTTACCTGTCGTCAACGTGGCTGTCTTGCCATCGGAATTTGGCGTGACCGTAGCAACATCGCGATAACGCTTACCTGTAACGGGATCAACGTATGGGTCGCTCAGATTGACGTTGACTGGAGTGGTGGACGGCGTGAGTTTCACCGGAATCGGCACCTTAGCTGCGGACATATCGCTAGCAACAGCAGCGGGCAGCGGATACGTCAACGCCTTATTCCAATCAGCATCCGACGCCCCCTGCTTCGGCGCATTGGGATCGGACTTGCACGCACCATCGGTCACAACATAGCCGGTCACACACGTCGATTGCCGCGAAACACCAGCGTCAAACGAAAAACTCCCGTTGGAATCATTGGCAGTACAGACGTACGACTCAACCGATGCCCCCTGCCTACACCCCGCAAAAACAGCATCAGAATGCGTAGCAATACATGCCTGTCCAGCAGCTATAGGGCTATCAAAATAGCCAGCGCACGAACGCCACTGATAGCCGTTGAAACCAAGGTCGCCCGAATTCGCACTCAGTTTCGACGTGCACCACGTACCATCCAAGCACTTCTGGATGCCGATCTGCGCCAAGTACGCCAACGTTGTTGCAGTCGCAATCGCGGGCATCGCACGAAGCGCGGCAAGCGCAACAGCAGCAGCCCCTTCACCCACCGTCATCGTTGCGGCGATCGTGGCGGCACCTGCGCCAACCGCGGCACGCATCTCGGTAGCCGTCGCAACTTCAGACAGCGTCACAGCACCAGTCGTGACATACCCAGTCCCCGTCAACACGATGTTCGGCGGCGGAATCAACGGGATGGTCGAAGCCCACGCGGACGACGCCCACCAGCAGAGCAGCAGCACGAGCAC
>NZ_WINH01000064.1 GCF_010993985.1 Paraferrimonas sp. SM1919
GGCAAAGACCGCTTTGTTCCTCTCCCTAAACGCACATTACTGGCGCTGAGATACTATTGGAAGACACATCGACACCCAAGCTACTTGTTCCCTGGAGCAAATGGCGACCTTATGGCCTATATGGACAGAGGTGGGATCCAAAAAGCGATGAAGCGAGTTGTCATTGATTGCAACATCCACAAAAGCATTAGCCCACATAACCTGAGGCACAGCTACGCTACCCACTTATTAGAGCAAGGCCTAGACTTGCGTTCAGTACAACAGTTATTAGGTCACAACAGTTTAAACACCACCGCACGTTATACCCGCCTCACTCAAATTACCCGAAAAAATACCGCTCAAGCCATTAATCACTTAACCAATACTCTGGTGCTGAAATGGGAGTGTGGGCTATGACGTTTATCGATATCCTACGGCAACATCATGATGAGTTACTTAAGCATTATGGTGGCCAACTTAATCAAGACCAACACCGTGGCATAAAAGCCATGCTCAGTTGTCGACAGAACACCGACAGAGTCAGTCGTTGGCACTGTGATAGTTGTGATGAAAATACCGAGGCACCATTATCTTGCGGTCATCGCCACTGCCCCCAATGTCAGCACCACACCACCAGTGAATGGCTGGCAAGGCAGCAACGAAAACTGCTACCTGTGAATTACTTTATGGTGACCTTCACTGTACCCTATGAGCTTCGGGCATTGATTAAAACGAATGCCAAATGTGTCTACCCCATGTTGTTCAAAGTGGCAGCCAGTGTATTAAAAGACTTCGCTGCGCGTAAGAAAACGCTGCAAGGCCAGATAGGGTTTACAGGTGTGTTACACACCCATAGCCGTCAACGTGATTATCATCCACACTTGCACTTTATACTCCCTGCGGGCAGTTATCACTCGACAACCGAACAGTGGCATAAACATAAAGGCAAATATCTGTTCAACGTACATAACCTTGCTAACGTCTGGCGGGCAAGGTTGTTAGAAATGCTCAAGCACACGCTCTCGTTACCCTTGCCAGCGGGGATGAAGCAATCTTGGGTAGTGCATTGCGTTAAGGTTGGCCAAGGTGCGCCTGCATTAAAGTATTTATCACGATACCTTTACCGCGGTGTATTGCCAGATAAAGCCATAGTGAAAGT
>NZ_WINH01000065.1 GCF_010993985.1 Paraferrimonas sp. SM1919
GGCAAAGACCGCTTTGTTCCTCTCCCTAAACGCACATTACTGGCGCTGAGATACTATTGGAAGACACATCGACACCCGAGCTACTTGTTCCCTGGGGCAAATGGCGACACTACGGCCTATATGGATAGAGGCGGCATCCAAAAAGCGATGAAGCGAGTCGTCAGTGATTGCAACATCCACAAAAGCATTAGCCCACATAACCTGAGGCACAGCTACGCCACCCACTTATTAGAACAAGGCTTAGACCTGCGTTCAGTACAACAGTTATTAGGCCACAACAGTTTAAACACCACCGCACGCTATACCCGCCTCACCCAAATTACTCGAAAGAATACCGCTCAAGCCATTAATCACTTAACCAATACTCTGGTACTGGAGTGGGAGTGTGGGCTATGACGTTTATCGATATCCTACGGCAACATCATGATGAGTTACTTAAGCATGATGGTGGCCAACTTAATCAAGAACAACGCCGTGGCATAAAAGCCATGCTCAGTTGTCGACAGAACACCGACAGAGTCAGTCGTTGGCACTGTAATAGTTGTGATGAAAATACCGAGGCACCACTCTCTTGCGGTCATCGACACTGCCCCCAATGTCAGCACCACACCACCAGTGAATGGCTGGCAAGGCAGCAACGAAAACTGCTACCTGTGAATTACTTTATGGTGACCTTCACTGTACCCTATGAGCTTCGGGCATTGATTAAAGCGAATGCCAAACGTGTCTATCCCATGTTGTTCAAAGTGGCGGCCAGTGTATTAAAAGACTTCGCTGCACGTAAGAAAGCGCTACAAGGCCAGATAGGGTTTACAGGTGTGTTACACACCCACAGCCGTCAACGCGAGTACCATCCACACTTGCACTTTATCATCCCCGCGGGCAGTTATCACTGGACAACAGGTCAGTGGCACAAACTTAAAGGGAAGTATCTGTTCAACGTACATAACCTTGCTAACGTCTGGCGGGCAAGGTTGTTAGAAATGCTCAAACGCACACTGTCGTTAACCTTACCTGCTGGCATGAACAAAGCTTGGGTAGTGCATTGCGTTAAGGTTGGGCAAGGTGCGCCTGCATTAAAGTATTTATCACGATACCTTTACCGCGGTGTATTGCCAGATAAAGCCATAGTGAAAGT
>NZ_WINH01000066.1 GCF_010993985.1 Paraferrimonas sp. SM1919
TTGCGCCATGCCGCGCAGGGCGTGGCTTCAGGCCACGAACTTGCACCTTCGCGCGGTGGAATCGAGGGCCGCGCACCGCGCTTGGCAATCGCCGCATGACACTGCTTGCTGTCGTACGCGCCGTCCCCGCCGACGATGTCCACGGATATGTCGGGCGGCAATTGGTCGAGCAAGTCGGGCAGTACGTCAGCGTCGCCCACATCCTGGTGGGTCATCAGCGCCGCGCATATCTGGCCTGTTTTCGCGTCCATCGCAAGATGGACCTTGCGCCAGGTGCGACGCTTGGACCAGCCGTGCTTGCGCACCTTCCACTCACCTTCACCGAACACTTTCAGGCCGGTGCTGTCGAGCAGCATGTGCACTGGTTCGCCGGTGTGCAACGCAGGCAGGACGACTTGCAGGTCCTGTGCTCGACGGCTCAGCGTCGTGTAGTTGGGAACCGGCAACTCAGGATAGGCAAGCCTGCGCAGGCTCATGGCAAAGCCTTGCAGTGCGCGCAACGGCAGGTGGAAGACTTGCTTCAGACCGAGCAGGCCCTGAATCAAAGCGTCCGAGTAGACCAGCGGGTGGCCGCGCTTGCGGGCCTGCGCAGCAGATGCCTTGCACATACCCTCGTCGATCCACATCGTGACATCTCCTCTGGCGATCAGCCCTGCGTTGTACTGCGCCCAGTTCTTGACGCGATACGTGGCCTTGGGCTCGGCTTGCTTGTGGGTGTCCCTGTGCATGTTCCCGGCAAAAATCGAGAATCTACGCAGGAACCCGGTTTGTTTACAGCGTTACCGCCATGTCGTTGCGCGTAAACGTCAGCACGGCCTCACCACGACCCTGATTTATGCAACAACGCCTCCTCCCAGACATCCTCGTAGTGCTCAGTCAGCAAAAACCGCCACCCTGGCGGCAACCCCAAATACGGAATGACCAGCGGAGCCCAATCTGCCAAGTGCTCCACGTGCAATGGCACGAAGAAGTCAGATGCTTCGGAAAATACCTCACCCGCCCAGATATACCACCCGGTCGTATCGCCCTCAGGTTGAATTCGCAGGCCATTCAAAGGACGCAACCCTTCCTTAACGTTGCGCGAAATGCCGACTTTCTGCTGCAGGTTGCATTCAAAG
>NZ_WINH01000007.1 GCF_010993985.1 Paraferrimonas sp. SM1919
CGCGGCAGGTAATCTAACTGAAGCCGATGTACAGCAAATTAATGCGGGCCTAACCGAGACTCGTACTGCCGAATAATCGTTACTGAAGCAGCTGTTTGGATGAAAACCGTTAAGTCTAGGCTTAACGGTTTTTTTATTTCAGTTAATTTGTAAGGTTAAGCTAGTGTTGTTTTTTTATCTTTAAAAGGTGACCGTTATGGCAGTTTTTGGTTGTCAACTGTGACTCTCATCAAAGTCTCAAGTGACTAATCGCTCGGGGCTTTCGCCAATCAATATAATGTCGACCAATTATGTTTTTATTAATGGAAGTCGGCAAAATGCGATCTATTATGTTTGTTTTTTCTTTATTGGCGGTAACTTTTCCTAGCTTTGCTGACAGTGAATCGGTACCTGTTGGGATCCGACCTTGTTGTGCCTTTGGTACCGATCTTCAGGCTGAAGTTGGCCCTATTCCAGTGCCTTTATATTCGATTAAGAATGTTGTTGAAACGGATGATGTAGAAGACCATAGTTTTAATGATGGCTCATCGTCAGTACTTGGCAGTCTATTTGGCGCAGAGGATGAAGTTAACGGTTTAATTTACACTAACAAAGGCGGATTTATTGATACTGCCCACGTTCGTGACACTGCCGACTTTGCGTTTTACTTATTCCAACGTTTTCAGTCTGCAAAAGCAGATGAAGCGCCAATTAAGTTAACCGATGAATTACGTCAGCGTCAGATTGTCTTGCATGATCTTTCTCAAATTGATGCGACTGAGCGTTTACAAGCCAATGCTGAACTAGCAGGTTTACTGGCATTTCGTTTAGCCCAATGGCATGAAGTGGCGCAGTGGTACGGTTTAGTATCGGTGGGCAGCTTTAAAGAATATCCATCGGCTTTCTCACCTGAAGACCTATATTCAAATATGTTAGGTGCCCGTATTGCAGTGGAAATGGTGATGGCTAACCCAGAGCTAAGCCAAGAAGAGTACGAACAAACCTTTGGTGAACACTTTGAAGGCCACCTGGAAGCATTACAAGCCCAAGATGAAGACACCACTATCGCTAAAATTAAAGAGCTTGACGGCAAATGGTGGGACAGTGAATCACGCCTGCCAGGTAAATGGGTCTTACGTACCCGTGATTACCACTTTAGCCTAACCCTAATGCCTAATGGTATGAGTAAGGGTAATGAGCAATCAATTGCAACATGGGCTAAGTGGGAGCAGTTTGCCACCTTAGAGCTCAATGCTACTGATGAGTTAGGCGAGTTTGAAGTGATCACTCAAGATCTTAAAGATAAACAAACTTGGACCCATAATGATTTCCAAGCACTCGCGAATATCGCTAAACAAAAAGACATGCAAGATAGCCATAACCATAATGAACAGTTAAGCTATAAGCTGGATAAATAAGAGTTTTATTAATGAGCAAACCAGGCAGAACCGGATTAACCCGTATTGTATATGCGACTAAGTATTCAATGCAGGGCTTGAAAGCGGCATTTAAACATGAGGCGGCGTTTCGCCAAGAAGTGATGATGCTAGTGGCGGCATTAGCTGTGGTTGCCGTGTTTGATTTTGGTTTATACCAAAGCGTCGCATTAATTATCAGTGTGTTGATAATCATGCTGGCTGAACTTATGAATTCAGCGGTGGAAGCCGTCGTCGATAGAATTGGCCCTGAACACCATGAACTGTCTGGCCGCGCCAAAGACATAGGCTCTGCGGCAGTATTTATTGCCATGGTCATCGCTGGGATGATTTGGCTAACAGTGTTTTATCAGCATTTCTTTTAACAGCTAAGAATTAACGAAAAAGGTAGCAAATTTGCTACCTTTTTTGTTTTTACTGGAGTATAGGTTTTACACCTGCTCTAGTGCTTGCTCCACATCGTTAATTATATCGTCGATGTTTTCAATACCGACAGAAATACGAACCAAGTCACGGCTTACTCCAGCTTTGGCAAGTTCTTCATCATTAAGTTGCCTGTGGGTGGTGGATGCTGGGTGACAGGCTAAGGATTTGGCATCGCCAATATTAACCAAGCGCAGAATCATCTGTAGGGCATCAATAAACTTACCGCCTGCTTCGTTACCGCCCTTAATACCAAAACTCAAAATACCTGAAGCTTTGCCGGAAGTGGTTAAGTGCATCAGCTCATTGTAAGGGCTTGATTCTAGGCCGGCATAGTTAACCCAGTTTACCTTTGGGTGAGCTTCTAGGTACTGTGCAAGCTGTAATGCGTTGTCACAATGGCGTTCCATACGCAGGCCAAGGGTTTCAAGGCCTTGCATAATATTAAAGGCATTTTGTGGGGATAACGCCGCGCCAGTATTACGCAGTGGCGCCACGCGGCAGCGGCCAATATAGGCCGCAGGGCCTAGGGCCTCGGTGAACACCACTCCATGATAAGAAGGATCTGGCTCGTTCAGCATTGGGAACCTATCTTTATTGGCTGCCCAATCAAATTTGCCGCTATCAACAATAATGCCGCCAATGGTGGTACCGTGTCCGCCAATGTATTTGGTAAGCGAGTGCACCACTATATGGGCACCAAGTTCAAACGGACGGCATAAAAATGGCGTTGCTACCGTGTTATCGACAATCAACGGCACCCCATGCTTTGCAGCGATTTCTGAAAGGCGTTTTATATCGACAATATTGCCCGCTGGATTACCAATCGACTCACAAAAAATCGCTCGGGTATTAGCGTCAATAGCGTTTTCAAAGCCCTCAAAGTCATGGTCATCAACCATTCTGACTTCTATGCCCCTTTTCGGGAATGAATGGGCAAATAAGTTGTACGTTCCGCCGTATAATTTGGCGCAGCTCACAATGTTTGAACCGACATCACAAATGGTTTCTAGGGCATAGGTAATGGCTGCCATACCTGAAGCTACGGCTAATGAGGCAATACCGCCTTCCATTGCTGCAAGGCGTTGCTCTAACACGTCATTAGTCGGGTTCATGATGCGTGAATAGATATTACCGGGCACTTTTAAGTCAAACAAATCAGCCCCGTGCTGGGTGTCATCAAAGGTAAATGACGTGGTTTGGTAAATAGGAACGGCTGCCGCTTTGGTGGTGGCTTCACTAGTGTAACCATGGTGGAGAGCTAAAGATTCAAGTTTCATTTTGTTCCCTCAAAAAAGTGATGAACAAAAAATATACAGCAGCTAATTTGGAAATGTTAGAATCTTGAAGTATAAGTTATTCATTTTAGGCAATAATTAGTAAGCGCCATTACCGACAATGAATTGGAAATAATAGTATTTATATGAATGTTAACTATGTTTTGGGGCTTTTCGCCGCGGTAGCGTGTGCTGCTACTGATGCTAAAGAAGTTCAGTTAGAAACTGAAATAAGAGAGCAGCAACAGAAATGTTTATTAGAAAAAGTAAAAACTGCAGAGGATAGAAAAACTGCTGGCCAAATCCGCCGTGAGTGTTTTAGTCAAATTCAAGTTGCTCAAGAATTGGAAGAGATAGAAATTGATGGCAAGCGCATAAAGCTTGGTATGATCTCTAAAAGGATTTTAAAAGAGCAACTTGCCCAGCAAAATGACTTTGCCATTACTCCCCACGATATTAACTATATGCTGCCGGTGTATGCGACGTCAGGCATTAACCAGCAAGCCTATAAGGGCGTTGAAGAGTTTTCCGAAGGCTTTAAAGACATAGAAGCCAAATTTCAATTGAGTGTAAAAGCGCCCTTGAGCTACGGTGATTTATTTACCAGCGGCGATGGCTTGTACTTTGCTTTTACTCTTGAGGCTTGGTGGCAGGTGTATGCTACCGATTTATCGAGTCCATTTAGGGAAACCAATTATAAACCTGAAGTGTTTTATATTATGCCTACCAGCTGGAAACCCTTTGATGGTAACACTGGCTTAGTCTTTGGCATGGAGCATCAGTCTAATGGTCGCAGCTCTGCTTTATCTCGCTCATGGAATCGTTTATATGCTAACTTACTTTTTGAAAAAGGCCCATGGGCCGTGTCATTTCAACCTTGGTTTAGGTTACCTGAAGATACTAAAGAATTTGTAGGTGATACCGAAGGTGATGATAACCCAGATATACAAGATTATATGGGTCATTTTGAGTTTGGTACCGCTTACCATAAAAATGATATTGAATATCGCTTAAAGCTGAGACAAAACTTTTCTACAGGTAAAGGCGCAGCTGAGTTGAGTCTAACGACACCTCTTTGGGGAAAGCTTAGGGGTTATGTGAGTGTGTTTAATGGTTATGGTGATTCCATGATTGATTATAACCACCATCAAACTCGATTCGGTTTAGGAATTGCATTAAATAATATGTTCTAGACGTAAAGCTTGTTTGCTAAACCATGCCGGATATTTTATCCGGCATTTTGCTATTTGCACATAAACGACTGACATTCGTCATATTTACTCATACTAATAAATGCTATAAGTTTATATCATTATGATTTTTTGTTGTGAGTAGGACAAACCATGAACAAGCCATTGACCGGTGTAAAAGTTATTGATCTAACCCATATGCTGTCTGGCCCTTATGGGGCGATGATTTTAGCGGATTTGGGTGCAGATACCATTAAGGTGGAGCCATTAAAAGGTGAAGGTACCCGTAAACTATTAGCCAGTGATCCCAATAACTCGGTGGACGGCTTTGGTGCTTACTTTATTACCTTGAACCGTAACAAGCGTTCAGTGGCAATTGATTTAAAAACCGAAGAAGGCAAACAGCTGTTTTATCAATTGGTGGCTGAAGTAGACGTGGTGATTTCTAACTTTGGCCCAGGGGTACCTGAACGTTTAGGTATTGATTACGACACCCTTAAAAAGCACAATCAAAAAATTATTACCTGTACAGTAACCGGCTTTGGTTCAACTGGCCCTGGCTCTATGCGTCCAGCCTTTGATCAAGTGGCTCAAGCGTTTGGTGGTGGTATGTCGATTACCGGTAAGGATGCCAGCGACCCTATTCGTGCTGGTATTCCTATCGGTGATTTAGGCGGCGGTATGTTCTCGGTTATGGGCATACTTACCGCGCTACTTGAGCGTGAAAAAAGCGGCATTGGCCAGCATGTGGATATTTCTATGCTGGATTGTCAGGTGTCTATGCTGAACTATATGGCGACCATGCATTTTATCTCAAGTGAAAACCCGCATCCTATTGGTAATGGCCATTTTGTGCATGTACCTTATAACTCTTACCCAACTAAAGATGGCCATATTATTTTGGCAGTCATTACCGATAATTTCTGGCAGAACCTGAAAACCGTAGTGAACCTGCCCCAGTTTGACGATCCCAAATACGATGGTCAGCCGGGTCGTTTAGCCGATAAAGCTATGATCGATGGGGCGTTAACCGAATTATTCAGTACCAATACCAATGCGTTCTGGTTAGAAAAGCTGGAAGCGGCCCGTATTCCCTGTGCACCAGTCAATAAGTTCTCTGATGTACTCAACGACAGTCAAGTATTGCATCGTAATATGGTGGTGGATATACATCATCCCGATGGTAAATCTACCAAGGCACCGGGTAACCCAATTAAGTTATCTCGCACCAATGAAGACAGTTATAGCCCAGCGCCTCATATTGGCCAACATACCGATGAGGTGCTGAATGAATTACTGGGCATGAGTGAAGAACAAATTGCTGGTTTAAAACAAAATAATATTATTGGGTAAGCACTATGGATAACGTCATTATTACCGATGTTGGCCCAAGGGATGGCTTGCAAAACCAAGCCGTGCACCTAAGTCCTGAAACTCGATTAAGCCTGATCCAAAACCTGTTAGAGTGTGGTTTACAGCGAGTTGAAGTGGGGGCGTTTGTGTCGCCTAAAGCGGTACCAGCCATGGCGGGTACCGATGTGATTACCAGGGCGCTCGCTAATATTTCAGCTCAAGACTTTCAGGTTCTTATCCCTAACGCTAAAGGCTATGACATTGCTCTGGCCAACGGTGCCAAAACCATGATGTTTGTGGTGTGTGCATCTGAAACCATGAATCAAAAAAATGTCCGCATGAGCATTGAAGATTCCATTAACGATTTGGCCCAGTTGTATAAGCAAGCTAAGGCTGATGGGGTTAAATTAATTACCTGTATTGCGGTTGCATGGCAGTGCCCATTTGAGGGTAAAACTGAGCCTAGGCAAGTATGGCAAATGGCTGAGGCCTTACAGGAGATAGGTGCCGATAGCCTGTTGATAGCCGATACCATTGGCGCGGCGTCACCGACGGCGGTGAAAAACTTAATGGCACCTCTGGTGAAGCAATTTGGTCAGGACAATATAGGATGTCATTTCCATGATACTCGGGCGATGGGATTGGCCAATGTCTATGCTGCCTATGAGGCGGGAGTTCGTCATTTTGATGCCGCCATTGGTGGTTTAGGTGGATGCCCATTTGCTCCTGGCGCAACGGGAAATGTGGCCACCGAAGATGTGGTGCAGATGTTCCAGCAGATGGGGGTCGAGACCAATATCGATTTAGATAAGCTCTATCAAGTCGGCCAACAGGCGGGTACCTTAGTTAAACTTGAATCGGGCGGTCGTGGTCAAAAATTCCGTTCTTTGCAGTTAGAAAAAGGCAATAGCCTCAATGAGCTATGAATTACTTTGGGCTATAAAGTTGATGGTAAAACTAACTTAATAGCAGTAGCCTGAGAAAGATTGCAAATGCAATAACGATGACAAGAATTGAACCATTTTGAACAACAATATAGGCAGTAATAGCGCTACTTTTTACTCAATTAAATAGGAAATAGCATGAAAGCTTTGTTAAAGGGAATTGGTTACACATTGTTAACCTTGGTATTAGCGATTGCTGCATACTTAGGTTATGTCCTGTTAAGGTATCAAGATATTCCTGTGGCAGAGCTGGCTTCCAAGCAAACGCAAACCATGCAGGTGTTAGATAATACGGTTTATTATCAGCGTCAAGGTAACCCAGATGCGCCTAATTTAGTGCTTATTCATTCTCACTTTTTTACTATGGATATGTGGGACAGCTGGGTAGCGTTATTAAGTCCACACTTTAATATTATCCGCTATGACTTAACCAGCCACGGTCTGACAGGGGCCGAGGTCAACCATGATTATTCCATGGCTCAGGATGTAGCTTTACTCGCAGGTTTAGTCGAACAACTGCAGCTTGATTCATTTATTTTGGTTGGCAGTTCATTAGGGGGCAATATCGCCCTCAATTACACCGCTGCTCATCCAGATAAAGTCAGCGCCTTAGTATTGCAAAATTCTGGTGGATTTAGGAAGGCCAACAGTCGTGGTGGTCGTGCCGAAGATATGCCATGGTGGGCGGATTATCTGCTGTATGTGATGCCCAAACTTGCCTTTGAAAAGTTTTATAAATGGGTGGTGGTAGATGTCAGCGCTCACCAACAACACAATATTGATGCCTTCCATAATGGTTTCTTGCGCGAAGGCAATCGTGAGGCAGAAATTAAGCGCATGCGCCAGTTTAAGCTTGGCGGTACCGCCGAGGCTTTGCAAAAGATCACTGTTCCAGTGCTTATTCAATGGGGTCAAGACAACCCGCAATTGCCTGTGGCTTTGGCGGAAAATTTTGTTGAGCACCTAACCCGTGCAAGCAAGGTTGAAGTTGAAATTTACCCGAAAGCTGGCCATGTATTAGCCCTTGAGCAACCTAGGCAAAGTGCCAATACCTTTATCGATTTTGTTAACCAACTATAGGGAATAATAAAATGAAAATATTCAACGCGGCTGTAGTTGGGCTATCGATAGCGGTAAGCGCATGTTCATCTCCAGAAGTGGAATTACCAGCAGTACCAGAGTTGCAAATGAGCACCTTTGAGCTGAGTAATTTATATGGCGCGACAGCGCCAAACCTAGATGTGATTGATTATGGTGAAGAGAGTGAATCAAGCTTAGAAGCCCCATTTAGATTGCTGGCGGTAGAAACTAAACAGGCATTGCCGTTATTAGTGTTTTCCCATGGTATGTGGGCCAGTCAAACTCGCTATGACAATTTATTAATGCATTGGGCCAAGCAAGGCTATGCGGTGTTAAGTATTAACCATGTCGATTGCTGTTCAATGGCTAAGGGTATTTTTAATTCACTGCGCTATGGCAACCTAGGCTTGATTCAAAAGCGCGACCAAGACATCGCAGCACTGCTTAATTTGGCGCCAGAGATCACTAACAGGCATGGGGTGACTATTGATACCACCAATGTGGCCATTGTGGGGCATTCCTTTGGTGCTTTTAGCGCGCAAATGATTGCTGGCGCGAGAGCCAAAAGTGATCAGGGCTGGTATCAGTTTGATACGGGCTTATTGAGCGGTGAAATTGGTATGGAAGACATTAAAGCCATTGTGGCGGTGTCGCCACCTGGCCCTATGTTTGATGAAATCACCAGTGAAAGCTGGGATGGCATTAATAAACCTATGTTAGTGACTACGGGAACTTGGGATGTAGAACCAAGGTTCTTTCCGCAATATCAGCTGCATCAAATGTCTTATGATAAAGCGCCCAAAGGAGATAAATACACCTTAGTAGTGGCTGGGGCTGATCACTATTACGGAAATTTAATTTGCCGCCCAGAGCGAGAGCAAGCACCGCAAACTAAGCAGTTTGAAATATTAAAGTCTATTACTACAGCATTTTTAGATACTTATTTAAAAGGCATTGAAGATGCCAGCTATGCCATAGAAGCAGGCGCGATTGATGAAGCTACAGCAGGCTTTGCGACTTTAATCTCTAAATAATTAGGTCAGGTCAATTTTCACAAGGAGTGACTATGAGGTTGTTGTTTTTTACGGTGTTTATTGATCTGATTGGGTTTGGCATCATTATCCCAATTATTCCATTTTTAGCGCCAGAATTTGGTGCTTCTAATATGGATATTGCGCTGATTATTGCCGTGTACTCGGTGTGTTCTGGCCTATTGGGTGGAGCTTGGGGTAGCTTAAGTGACAGGGTTGGCCGTAAGCCCGTACTTATTGGTTGCTTGTTGTTGACCTCGTTATCCTATGTGATGCTTGCTTTTGCCCAAACCCTATTAATGGTTTATATCGCCCGTATTGTTGCCGGTTGCGCCGCAGGTATTTATGGCGTCGCAGCAGCAACCGTTGCTGATCTTACCGATGACGAAAATCGCGCCAAAAACATGGGCGTGATTGGTGCAGCATTCGGCTTAGGCATGGTGTTTGGCCCGTTTTTAGGGGGCGTATTAGCAGGGGATGAATTGAATTTTGTGTTGCCTGCAAGTGTGGCGGCGGTGCTTTCCCTTAGTGCAGCCATATTCTGCTTTGTGCTGATGCCTGAATCGCTGCCTAAAGAGCTAAGAAAAACCAAACGCTCGGCAGATAACAGCGATACCAAAAAGTTATGGCCATTATTGGGTGAAATACAAAGCCGTTGGTTAATCTCGCTTTATGTGTTGCACTCGATAGTGATTTCAGTGACCAGTTATCTGTTCCCGTTATGGACAGCCTGGATGCTTGGTTGGGGCCCTAAAGAGATAGGCATTGTCTTTGGAGTTCAAGGTCTGATGATGGCAGCACTGCAGGGTAAATTGGTTGGGGTGCTGGTGGCGAAATTTGGTGAGCTATCACTGTTAAGCTTTGGCGTGACGTTACTAACCCTAGGTTTTAGCGTTGCCACCCAAGCCGATGCTGTGCCACTGGTGATCATTAGCTTTTTTTGTATTATCTCTGGGGCGACCATTTGTAGCCCGGTGCTTAACTCTATTTTATCGAAGCGGGTGCCTGCTCAGTATCGCGGTAAGGTTATGGGTACCTCAAGCGCGATGGGTTCTTGGGGCAGGGTGATTGGGCCATTAATTGCAGGGGTAGTATTGACTCAATCTGGCTATGTGATTGCCTGGGGGGTAGGCATTATTATTGGCGTTATCTTTATCTTATGGCCATTAAAAGAAATGCTAAAAGCGAAGGAACAGCAGGTAGAGGCATAAAAGAGGGCGCTTCGCTTCGAGGACGCTGCTGCGCAGCTCGAGAAAAAGACTGATTACTTAACATATTTTGTAATGTAAAAAAGGGTTGCTTCTAATCGAACAACCCTTTTGAATATTTTCGCTTTTCGCTTTTCGCTTCTCGCTTCTCGCTTCTCGCTTATTTCATCTCAGGTCGGCGGTATACCGCCCAGTAGCCTAGGCCTAAGAATGCACCGCCTAAAATATTGCCAATGGTCACTGGAATCAGGTTGCTGGTGATAAAGTTCGCCATGGTTAATTCGCTGTAAGCTGCGGCTGATTTACCAATGGCTGTCCAAAATTCTGGGCCTGCAAATTCATGGATAGTCACACCCAGTGGCACCATAAACAGGTTAGCAATACAGTGTTCAAAGCCCGAGCTAACAAATAGCGCTACAGGTAACATCACCAATAGTGCTTTCTTAATAGGGTCTTGGGTAGAGAACGTCATCCAAATGGCTAAACACACCATAAGGTTACATAAAAAGCCTAATACCACTGCTTGACCAAAGCTATGGTGTAGCTTATGGGTCGCAATATTAAGGGCGTTTAAGCCCCATTGACCACCTGCAGCCATGTGCATTTGGGCGTACCAAATAATAGCGACTAAAAACAACGCGCCTACCGCATTACCTAAATAGACCGTCAGCCAGTTATTAGCGACTTCTTTAGTCGTGACTTTATTGCTCGCGCGAGCAAGGGTGGCTAATACGCTAGAGGTGAATAACTCACCACCACAAACCACCAGAATGATGAGCCCTAGAGAAAACGCGAGTCCGCCTTGCAGTTTAACACTGCCCCAAGGTTGACCTGTCATGCCAGTGGTTACAGTGGTGTAAAACACAAAAGCCAAACCGATAAAAATACCTGCGCTAATAGCAAGGATAAAAGCGCTTAATGGATCACGCTTGGTTTTCTTAACGGCATTATTTTCTGCTGTGAGCGCTAAGCTTTCTGGCAAAGAAAGGTGTGGTTGTTTCTGATCCATGTTGTTCATCATTGAGTTTAGGCTTTGATTGGGAATTATATAGCCAGTAAGGTGCTGGTGACCAGTTTGAGAAAGGGGCGCAATTCACACTTTCTAGAACAAAAAAGCCAAGCAGATGCTTGGCTTAATATTTGTGACTGAGATTACCCTTGAGGCTTTCTCGCGGTGCGAGATTTGGGGTTAGGGTTAACGCGCCGGCGTTTAGGGCGTGAATCACTTTTTGAATCGTCAGAACCATTGTTTTTGTTGGGTCTGGGCTTTGAACGTGAGTTTCTGCTCGCAGTTTTTTTAGGCTTGTTAGGCGCTTTTTGCCCACGGCTGTCTAGCGATGATTCTGGTAACGGATTGATTGGAGTAAAACCTTCAATCATCTTACGTTGAATCACTTGTGCGGTTAGCCGTTCAATGGCAGCCAGTAATTTGAAGTCTTCATTGGTCACCAAAGAGATGGCGTGGCCATCAATACCAGCACGACCTGTTCGACCAATACGGTGAACGTAGTCTTCAGCTACCTCTGGTAAATCAAAGTTTACTACCTGTGGCAGGCTGCTGATATCAATGCCGCGTGCGGCGATATCAGTAGCTACCAGTACCTTGATTTGACCGGTTTTGAAGTTTTCAAGGGCGCGGGTACGGGCGCCTTGGCTTTTGTTACCATGAATAGCGGCGGACGTTATCCCTTTATCATCAAGCTGTTTAGCGAGACGATTCGCGCCGTGTTTGGTTTTCGTAAAGACCAGCACTTGTTGCCAATCGTTATCTTTAACTAAGTGAACCAATAGCGCTGCACGTTTTGAGCGCTCGGCTGGGTAAACCCACTGTTCAATGGTTTTGGCGGTAGTGTTAGGGCTTGCCACTGACACTTCAACAGGGTTGTTAACCAGGCCTTTAGCCAAGGCGCGAATCTCATTTGAGAATGTGGCCGAAAATAACAAGTTCTGACGTTTAGCCGGCAGTAACTTTAGAATGCGCTTAATGTCATGAATAAAGCCCATATCTAGCATTCGGTCAGCTTCATCAAGCACTAATATTTCAAGGTCATCAAACCTGATACAGCCTTGCTGATGTAAATCAAGTAGGCGCCCTGGGGTTGCTACCAACACATCTGAACCGCGGCTCAACTTTTGAATCTGCGGATTAATGCTTACGCCACCAAATACCACGTTTGAACGTAAAGGTAAGTGAGTTGCATACTTCTCAACATTTTCTGCTACTTGGGCGGCAAGTTCGCGGGTTGGAGTCAACACTAAGGTGCGAACTTGCTTTGAGCGTGCGCGCTTACCGCGGCTCAGTAGCTCTAGAATAGGTAGGGTAAAGCCTGCGGTTTTACCTGTCCCAGTCTGCGCCGCAGCCATGACATCATTGCCTGTTAAAATTGCCGGAATGGCCTTAGCTTGAATGGGTGAAGGTTCATTATAACCTTGCTCATTAACAGCTTGTAAAATAGGGGGACTAAGCGCAAGGGAGGCAAAGCTCATAAAAAACTACTCTAGAGTTAAGGAATGGGCCCAAATTGGACTAGGGCGCAAGCATACAGCAAAAAGCTTGGGCAAACTAATAATAGCTGCTACCTTAGCGCTTTTTTTTAAAAGTAAGGAATAGACAATGTCGGCAAAAATCTATGTGTTGGCACAATTTAAACCTAAATAAGGCAAGTTAAACCAGTTATTTGAAATATTAAAAGCGCTAGAGCCAGATACTCTCCGTGAAGAGGGGTGCTTGCAATATATTGTAACCCGTCAAGTTGATCACCCAAATGCGACTCGTAATGAATATCCTATCGTATTTAACGAGGTCTGGACTACTGCTGACACTTGGGCCGAACACTGTGCAAGAAAGCAGATTATTGAGTTTTTTGAATCACAAGTGTTAAGCCCTGATGGTTTAGTGGAGGATGTTATTGTGACGGCTTATACCGACGAAGGCGAGCATTACGACGCGCCGGTATATACCCAAAAGTGCTGCTAAATCGTTAGTAGTTCTTCTACAAAAGCGCCTATTTGACGTTGTGGGCAAACAAAGTGGATCTCTAATATCCAATGCTTCGTTTGTCCATTTTTAAGCTGACTTTTAAGCTGACTTTTAAGTGGCTTATGGTTTCCGGGCATAATGCAAATATCGGTAAATTCATTTTCGCTAAACAGTTGCTTAGAAGACTTATCTGGGATCACACTTAAAATATGCCCGGCAATGGGGTTGGTATGCTGCCAGCCAAAATCGCAGGCTAACTGTCGAACATAATTAAACAACTGCTCGCCGGTAATATCATCATTGTTGTCAAAATAACTTTTCGCCATTTGCCAGGCTTGATTGGCATCACCTTGAATTTTTAATTTATCGGCATTGCTACCCAGAACATAGGTGCGAGCAAAGTCGGCTTCAATGTGGGCAAAAATCGGCCCTAAATCAACAAACACAATATCGTCAGCCTGCACCTCGGCATACTCTGGGGTATCAACAAAAGTGCATAGGGTATTTTTGCCGACTCGCACCATATTGGGGTGCCAGGTGCCCTGAAAATCAAACTGGTTTTGTGCCAAATTGAGTAATTCTTGGGTTAACTGTTCGGCGGATTTTCCGACCTTAAGGATCTGACTCTCAAACAGTTTAAATAATTGATCTGCTTGCTGTTGTGCAGCCAATAGTTGGACATCTAATTCGGTCATAAAAAGCCTAGTATGGATTAATTTTTACCCTGCATACGTATGCAGATTGAATAACTGAGATAAATGATTTCATATGGGTAAAAAAGAGTCACGTTAGGAAATTTCATGACCCAAATAATAGCGATAGCATTGGCAATGCTGCTAATAACCAGTGCATCTGCCCAATCTTTAAAGCTGCCGGGAAAGGCATCAGATAACAAATTAGCATTAACCTTGGTAAAACAATTTGTGGCTAAGTCAGAGGATTATGACTCCATTGAGTTTATCTATGGTGATCAAGGTGAGCCAAGTACCAGCAAAATGCTGCAAGACCTACAGCAGGGGCAATTAGATTTGGTCTGGCTGGGTACATCTGTGCAATATGAACGAGATTATCAGGCGATTTATGTGCCTGTTTATCGTGGTTTGCTAGGCATGCGCATTGGTTTAATCACTAATAAAAATAGCAATCGTTTTGCTGGTGTGAGCAATCTGTATCAGCTGCAAGAATTTAGAGCTTGTCAGGGAAAAACCTGGGCAGATACTAATATTCTTAAGGCCAACAATATTAACGTTGCCGCTTCCCTTAAGTACCCTAATCTTTTTGACATGCTTGATGGTGGGCGTTGTGATTATTTTCCTAGGGGAGTGTTCGAACCTTTTAATGAATTGAAATCCTATGCCCACTTCCCCTTTATGATAGAGCCAAACCTGCTGATTAAATACCGCATGCCCTATTACCTGTTTGTACGCAAAGATAATCAAACTCTGGCTAAAAAGATGACCCAAATATTTACTGAAATGTTGCTATCGGGAGAATTTGAACAACTGTTTTTTGCAGATTCAGAGGTATCCACCGCGCTTGCCCAAGCCAATTTACAACAACGACAATTAATAGAATTAGTAAACCCAGAATTAACAGAACAAACTAAAGCGATAAAGGCTGAATTTTGGTTTGACCCATTGCAGGAGGCAAAATAATGACCACCATTACCCAAAGGCTGCTCGGTTTTTTAGGCATAGGATTAGTGCTACTGAGTATTGGCTTTGTAAGCTTTAACTACTGGCAACAACAGCACAGCTTGCAGCAAAATTTTGCGAGTCGACTGCAAGTTACCCAGCAACAATTAGCCACTGCGCTACAAGAGCCGGTTTATGTTTATGACAGAGCGGTCATTAGGGCAATTTTAAATGCCTACCAACAGGAAGAGTATTTAGTTGGCGTTGAGGTTAAAGATCACCGCGGCATGGTCTTAGGAGAATTTAGTAAAGATTTGGCCCAAGACAAAAGCATTGAAGTAGCACTAGAATTTGAACAGCAAAGCATTGGATCTCTCTCTTTAAAGATCAGTGAGGCCTCATTAGTGCAGCAATTAAGCGAAATGTTATGGCGGCTGATTATTGCGGCGGTGGCGTTTATCAGTATTACTGGTTTGAGTATTTATATAGGCTTAAAAGCCTTGTTGCTTGCGCCGCTGGAGAAGATAAATAAGGTGCTTAAAAATATCTCCGAAGGGGAAGGTGATCTCACTGCAAGAATTCCTGTGGAACGCCAAGATGAGCTGGGCTTGCTAGGCAATAGTTTTAACCAGTTTATTGTCTCTTTACAGCAAATGGTGAGTAAAATAGCCCATGATTGTGATCAGCTTAATGTCATTTCTTTACAAATGAGTCAGGTGCAACAGCAAAGTCATAGCAGCACGACTGAGCAATTGCAGTTAGTGGCAGCCCAGCAACAAAATATGCATCACTTTAATCAGGCCAGCAGTAATATTAACCAAGCCACCCAAGCGGCTTTAATGCAGTCACAACAGACAAATCAGGTACTGCAGCAACAGGTTGAAAAAATAGAGATTAACATGCAGCAAGTCTCTAGTTTGATAACCAAACTGGAAGATACAGCAGCAAAAGTTGAGTTATTAAAAACCAGCTCGGATGGCATTGGCCAAGTGCTCGATGTGATTAAGAACATTGCCGAGCAAACAAATCTGTTGGCATTAAATGCCGCTATTGAAGCGGCCCGAGCAGGTGACTATGGCCGGGGTTTTGCGGTGGTGGCCGATGAGGTGCGTGCTCTTGCGAGCAAGACCTACCACTCAACTAATGAGATCGAGTTAATCATTGGCCAGTTACAGTCCCACGCCCAAAGCACTTTTGAGGTGACTCAAAGTTCTAAGGCGCAGATAGCTTCGACTTTAGAAAGTACAGCGCAGTCGCAACAGACTTTGGCTGGGATCACCAGCGAATTAAAACAAATTGATAATGCTATCATCGAAATTGGTTGTGCCAGTGAGCAACAACAGGCTCAGTCTAAATTATTAGAGCAGGATTTAATTGCACTTACTGGTTGCACAGATAACCTTAATACTCAGGGAGTAAAATTAACGGATACAAGCAACAAGTTAATAAGTATTACAGAACAGCTTAATCAACAAGTTCATCGATTCAATTATTAAGTGACTGTCGGGGTTTAAATATACTGTGGCGATTTAAGTTCACGCATAGCATGGGTAAAAGCCAGCTATTGGCTTTTACCCGTTATAAACACTGAGTCAGTCATTTAAATTAAATTCTAATCTTACTTGTAGTCCAGATTGCGCAATAGGTTTTCCCTCAATCATTTGTGGTTGATAACGCCATTTTTTTAGTGCTTTAATGGCTGCGCTATCAAAAACTCTTTTAGGCTTGGCAGCAATGACTCGAATGTTATGAGTTTGTCCTAACTGATCCACATCAAAATACAGATCAACATAACCTTCGATGCCTCTTGATAAGGCTTTAATTGGATATTGAGGCTCTATTCTAAATACAGGTGTCGCTTGTTTGTTTATTCCAGCTTCACTTGGATTTAAGGTTGTGGGAATGATAGGTGTAGCCACAACAGGAACGACAGTATCAATGATTGGGTCTGAGTCTTTAATTTGCGGAGGCTGAGTTTGTGGTTGGGTGACAGGTTTCGGTGGTGGTGTAATATTTCTTTTGGTTTCAGGGGGAATTTCATTAGGTTCAAAGGTAACAACAATATTAGGTGTGGGTATCGCTGTTGTGACGGTAGCTACAGGGTTGCTGATCAGTTGAGCCATCAAGACAAATAGCCCGAAGCTAATGAATGCCGCCATTAGCATAGTCGAGGGTAAGCGGTAGATATGACGAATCATAGACTTTCTCCTTGTTATGTAACGCATTGATAAGTTTAGACTAATATTGTTGTTTTTGAAAAAATTATCGATAAATATTAAAGTGTGAGCTCGCGCGAGTTTTCCGGGGACATTGACGAGTAAAATGTCGACAATGATCTAGGAGATGATATGTCCACTAAACCTAATTTACAGTTGGCAACATTGAACTTGATATCTGAAGTCGAAGCCGCTTTGCCATTATACGAGTCAGATACGTTCGTGTGCGGGCCAACTAATACTTGTATCGGCTGCCCTAAAAAGTTACTAGAGTTAGTAGAAAGTGAATTAAGTTATTGGAAAAGCGCCATCAAGCGTGAGCGCTCACCCAATTTTGAAGAATTCAGAAAGCTCGTTAAACTTTGTAAAAATGTCCATCGTGGTTTAAAAAGAAATCAATGGCTGTAGCTGGCTGCTTGATATTTTCTCTAACTCCCTTCAATCAGTTCTAGACGTTCTCCACTTGGACCGATAATAAGCGCCGCGCGACCGTAATCCGCCTGGTAGATTTCTACTCCTTGCTCTTTCGCAATATCATCCAGAGCAAAGGTCTCTATTCTGATTAAGCCTATACCGGCTGGTAAGCTGTCAGATGCTGGGTTGATATCACTACCGACAACTTCATCAATTTCAAACAGCGCTTTGCCATTTAATTGCAAGGTTGCTACAGGGTATTGATTTTCAGTGGCTTTCCCCCAAGCTTTGTTAAGTACAGTCACTTTGGTATCAAACTTTAAGCCCGCTTGGCCTTGGTTTAAAGATTCATAAAATGCTAGCGACTCAGCACGATCAGCACAATTAAGGACAGTAATAAATAGGCCGGCGGATAATGCATCGGTTTGAGGCAATTTAAAAGGGGGGACTTCATTATCAATTTGGGTGAGATAAGAAATTTCACCGCCATGTCCTTTGATCTGCATAGCCTTAATGGAATCACTTAATTGCAAATATGCTGGCTCACCAATAATCTCAAATCCGGCTCCAATACAGCTTTGACGAAGTTTATCGACATTGGCTACATTTATTTCAAGAGCCATCCAGCCATGGGTTTGTAATGGATTCGCTCGAACCAAGTGTTGTTCCTGGACTAGAGTCAACCAACTGCTACCATCAGGAGCCATGAGGTCAATTCTCGGGCTACCTAGTAAACCTGAAGCTTGCCAGTTGTCAGCTTGTTTCTCGCAAACAAGTGAGCGCTTGCTAACTTTAAATCCTAGAGCATGAATGTAACTGTGCGCTTGCATTTCTATGTTGTTACTCGCTAATACTGCTCCAGTAAACTCACCTAAACGGCCTAGGTTAGCTGCCATGATATTGTTTTCCTTTTGCTAACATTTCATCAGTACCCAACAACTGATTAAGCTGAGCAAGGTTGAGCATAGAAGTCGCATAGGCCTTGGTTGAGCCATTTTCTTTTAAAGATTTAAGAAAGTTCTGTGCCATAAAGGTGTAAGCTCTAACCATGGCACCTGGAAAAATGACCAGCTTATAGCCCATTTCTTGGAGTTCTTTAGCACTTGATATAGGGGTTGAGCCACCCTCAACCATGTTAGCCAATAATGGTGTTTTATCTCGGAAGTAATCATTCATCAGTTGCATTTGCTCTAGGTTCTCAGGGGCTTCAATAAATAGTACATCTGCCCCAGCTTCATGGAAGGCTTCAGCCCTATCCATAGCATCCTCAAAACCGTTTACACCAATCGCATCTGTTCTGGCGATAATTAAGGTGTTGTCACTGGCGCGAGCGTCTACGGCAGATTTAATTTTCCCTACCATTTCATCTTTAGAGACTAATGTTTTCCCCTTTAAGTGGCCACATCGTTTAGGCATCATTTGGTCTTCAAGTTGAATGGCGCTTGCCCCCATACGCTCAAACAGGCGCACGGTTCGGTGTACGTTCAAAGCGTTACCAAAGCCAGTATCTGCATCGACAATAATTGGCAAATCTACACGTTCACGAATAACCGCAATAGTCTCAGCGACTTCGTTCATTGATATTAAGCCGATATCTGGGCGTCCAAAGCGGGTATAGGCAATAGAGGCTCCTGATAGATACATTGCATTAAATCCTGCTTGCTCAATCATGCAGGCACTCAGGGCATCGTATCCACCCGGAGCCAATAAGATTTCATCTGCCATTAACCGTTGTTTTAAATTATTCATTTATGAGTTTCCATGTTTGGCAGTCAGATATGGCATTAAGCCTCCCGCTTCAACAATCGCCATTAGTTGACTTGGGATAGCGCTTCCTTGCAGTTGTGAGCCATCCGAGAGGTTGGTTATTATTCCAGTGGTGATATCAATCTGCAGCCGATCGTTATCTTTTATGGGCGATAAATCTGGGCATTCAATTACAGGTAAGCCTAAGTTGAGGGCGTTACGATAAAAAATGCGAGCAAAAGACTCCGCAACCACGGCTTTAATACCTAATTCAATCAATACTTGAGCGGCCTGTTCTCTGGAAGAGCCAATACCAAAACCGATACCCGCAACTAGGATGTCACCATGCTGTACTGATTTGGCAAAGTTTTCATCAATCGCCTCGAGGCAGTGTTGTGCCATCTCCGTTAAAGGTGACTTCATATAAGGACCAGGAGCGAGTAGGTCAGTATCGATATTGTCACCAAAGCGCCATACTTTTCCACTAAATGTTGTTTTCATTACGGTGTCCTTAGAGGTATTTTCTGGGGTCAGTAATTCTGCCTGCGATGGCACTGGCGGCGACAGAGTAAGGCGATCCTAGGTATA
The DNA here is from genome assembly GCF_010993985.1 of Paraferrimonas sp. SM1919. GTDB lineage: Bacteria > Pseudomonadota > Gammaproteobacteria > Enterobacterales > Shewanellaceae > SM1919. The sequence continues at coordinate 19,500 of NZ_WINH01000007.1, forward strand.
CGTTGGCGTCTTTTGAGCCCATTCTTCCTTTAAAATTTCTAGAGGTGGATGAGAGGCAGTTCTCGCCGGCGGCGATAGCGCCTGCGCCCATGCCGGCACAGGCACCACAACCGCTTGGTAAAATAATCGCACCGGCTTCGGTTAGGGTTTGTAAGGTGCCATCTAGGGAAGCTTGGTGCAGCATCAGTTGAGAAGCGGGAGCCACCAATAAGCGGGTGCCTTGAGCCACCTTATGGCCTTTTAACACTTTGGCGGCCATTTGCATGTCGCTGAGCTTGGCTCCAGTACAGGCGCCAATATAGGCTTGGTGGATTTTCACTTTACCAATAGCGTCAATTGCATAGGTGTTTTCTGGCGAGTGCGGTGCGGCAATTTGAGGGCTTAATTCACAAGCATCGAAGTGGTAAATTGCTTCATATTGACAGTCGTCATCACTGCGCCAACTTAGTGCGTCTTGAGCTGGCGTTTTGCCTTTGTCTCGTAACCAATCAAGGGTGGTTTCATCAGCAGCAATGACACCGGTTTTTGCGCCCATCTCTGCGGTCATATTACACAGCACCATACGTTCTGGCATGCCCATGGTATCAATACATTCGCCAGCAAATTCAATGACCTTATAGTGATTATTTACTCCAAGTTCACGGCATAAAAACAGCATAATATCTTTAGCACTAACGCCATCTTGCAACTTACCATGCCAGTTAACTCGAATGGTTTGAGGTACGCGAATCCAGATTTCACCTGTAGCTAACACCCCTGTCATTTCAGTGGCACCGATGCCGACCATAAAGGTGCCAAAGGCACCGCCTGTTGGGGAGTGGGAATCGCCACCCACTAAAAACATGCCGGGCTCTAAGTGACCATGCTGGGGTAGCATCACATGACAAATGCCCTGCATATCGTAAAAATGTTCAATGTTGTTTGTTTCAGCCCAGTCCCTTGTGAGTGCTAATATTTCAGCACTTTCTGTATCGGTAGCAGGGACATAGTGATCGCTGACTAAGACGATTTTTTTAGGATCAAATACTTTGGCATTAAGGTGTGCTAGCCTATCCTTAACTCGACGTGGACCGCTGGAATCGTGCATCAGTACTTTGTCCACTTTACAGGTAACAATCTCCCCTGGTTGAGGCATACTATGACCGCTTACTCGGCTAATTATTTTCTGCGCTAGGGTTTGCTTAGACATGTTACTTCCCTGTTTTTCTTGCTAAATGGCAAATCGGTTAGAATTTTATTAGGGGGCTTTGAGCCAATAAGGTTAAATGGTTTATAGACCCTAAATTCATGGTGCATGAAAGCAGCAGCTAATTACAATCAGGCAGGCATAGCGACAAGGAATTTTTTGATTAATGTCAACACTACAACTTGAAATATCAGGCGTTATTGCCACCATAACCCTTAATAGGGCGGATAAGTCCAATGCGCTCAACGCTCAGATGTGGCAAAGCTTAATAGAGCATTGTCAAACCGTTAACCAATCCAATGCTAAAGTATTAGTGTTGCAGGCCAAGGGCTCGAGGGCTTTTAGTGCTGGTGCGGATATTGCTGAGCTGAAAAGTATAATTAATCACCCTAAACAGATGCGCACTAATAACGAGTTAGTGCAGCTTGCTCAGCAAAAGCTAGAGCAATTAACTATCCCTACCATTGCCCTGATTGATGGTATTTGTATGGGTGGCGGCGTAGGTATTGCTTGTGCTTGTGATTATCGAATTGCTACATCACAATCTAAATTTGCCATTACTCCTGCTAAACTTGGTTTGCTTTACTCTATTGAAGACTCGAGACGTCTCGTCAATCTTATTGGAATTGCCAAAGCGAAAGAGTTGTTGCTGTTTAACCGCACTTTATTAGCTGTCGATGCCCTAAATTTTGGGCTGGTTAATCAAGTGGTTGAGTCAGAGCAATTGCATTCGGCCGCACAGCAGTTGATTGAGCATACCTTGCAGCTTAGCCGTACTTCATTATCTGGCATTAAAGCGACCTTAGGCTACCTTGGACAAACCAATACTCTCGCAGCAGCTGATGTACGCGCCCTTTTTGATCGTGCCTTTGAAGGGGAAGATTTTCAAGAAGGGGCAGCGGCCTTTATGGATAAGCGCCCAGCGGAATTTTAATGACACAATCGGTTTTTAGGGGCATCAAAGATATGGTGCCATTATCTGTGGCAGTGATCCCCTGGGGCGTTCTTTGTGGCGCGTTAGCGATGGAATTAGGTTTATCGGTTTGGCAAGCCCAAGCTATGTCGCTGTTAATTTTTGCAGGGGCGGTGCAGTTGGCCTTTGTGGGTGGCTACACGGGTCCCCCATCAGCCATTGCAATGCTTAACTCTTCATTAGTGATCAGTTCTAGGCATTTACTTTATAGTGCGGTGATGCGCCAGCATGTGATTACATTGCCTTGGTATAAACGGGCGATATTTGCGTTTGTTCTTACCGATGAGATGTTTGCCTTATCCCAAAAACAACTGGTTGATGACAAACAATTTGATTACGGTTATGCCTTAAGTTCTGGCTTTATGTTTTATGTCAGCTGGAATCTGGCAACATTAGCCGGCATCATCATTGGGAATAGTATTCCTAACCTTGAGCATTTTGGCTTTGAGTTTGCGGTAGCGGCGACATTTATCGCCTTAGTCGTGCCTATGGTAAAGGATAAGCCCATGGTATTGGCGGTAACTGTGAGTGCTGCAGTAGCCCTTGTGTATGACTATTTATCAATAGCCAACGGCTTAATTGTGGCGACGTTTTCTGGAATGTTGGCAGGCTTTATCTCCTCCGAAATACAGCTAAAAGGAAAGGATAATGGATAACCTATGGTGGCTATTATTAGCAATAGCCGGGATCACCTTTGGTTGTCGTTATTTCTTTTTAAGCCCGCATTTGCCCTTTAAACTAGGGCCAAGGGCGCAGCGCTTTTTAAGCTTTAGCGCGCCCTGTGTATTAACCGCGATGACCGCACCAATACTTTTTCAATCAAGCTCAGGCAATTGGATTAACCCATTAACGAGCCCTTATTTTCTAGCAGGGCTTATAGCCATCGGTTTGAGTTTAAAGCTGAAAAACACGCTACTGGTCATCGTGCTCGCCATGGTCAGTTTTGTCGGATTGAAAGTCATGCTGTAAAAAGGGAGTCACTGCGTGACTTAGAGGGCACTTCGTTGCGAAGCCACCCTCGACTCTCAAGACTGATTTAATGCTTAAAAATTACAGAATCGTTTTCAACACGTTGGCGTTCACCATAAACGCCTTCATCGGTGCGTTTACCGCAGCTGATGATCATAGTGATATCGACATTGGCGTTTTATTAATCTAAGCCACCCATTATTAATCAATTAGTTACACAGCTAAAGTTTGAGAGTAAGTTGACCATGGTTGATGATGGTATTGCTCAGTAGTTATAGGAAGTAATATTTAATATTGCTTCCTATTTGCGTGATTTTGTGGATTTAAGCGTCTATTCACCCTAAATAAAGCAGCACTAACCCAAATAACTGTGGGTGTAAATGCTTACTTTATCATTCTATTAACGAAGGGTGTCCTTGTTGTTTTACTTACAATACTATTCCCAATTAATTATGACTGTCTATATGTACCATGGGTGTATTTATCAAATCCGCACAGGAAAGCACGACTAACAACACGGCTAGTGATGTGATAATAAGGAGTATCTTCAACTGAAATTAACGTACTACGGGGTCTAGGCATGGCTACCTCCTACAACTCGCTATAAAACAAGTTTAGTAGGAGGCTGAAAAAGCAGCAATTAATTATGGGTGTCTATTGTGTGCCACTTTATTTGTTTTATTTCTTTTTATTTATATAAATAAATATCCTAAAGTTAAACATGCAAACAGTAGCATTGTGCAGTTATACAAAGCCTCATGGGTACTTCTATAGTTTCTAACTCTTATCAAAAGAAACATCGATATAAAAATAATAATCAGGTAAACACCATCATTTATCCACCCACACACAAACATATAAAGCAAGCCTAACCAATAACTGGCAGGAATAATAATAGCAAGAATAGACTTCGCATTATTCTTCATACTTCAACTCCTCTATAGATTCTCCCAAAAGAATATAATCGAAAACTCCGGCTATTCCCGCACCAGCGACGCCAACTTCATGCATATAATCACCTAACAGTGCTGTTGACTTACCAAATTTATTAGCAGCCATTCCAGCCCCTAGACGCCCGTTTAATCTACCTAATACATAACAAGTCTTCGAATCATCCTTCATAGCTAATGACCTTTCAAGGTTGTTCTCGACTAATAGAGATACTTCGCTTCTATAGTTTTCATTAGCCATAAACTGATTTAGCTCAATGTCGAATATTTGTACTCTATTTAAAAAATCTGACTGAGCAGCATCACCATAAACTCCTGTTACTTTAGCTGATACATCATATGCACGACTCACGGCCTTAACATAGCAATTAACTATGGCTGTCTATATGTGTGCTTTAAACTGACAATTTGTTATGGGTGTCTCTGGATCTTTGTTATCGGGACAAACATGCCCCGACATGCAAACTGTGCCTTGACACCATTTGAGCGTCCATATATGTCCTTGTTAATTTATTAATTAATCCAAATTTGGGATGCCTGATGCACCGTTCATCTTACTAATCTCCCACTTATTTCTGTCATCATATTCATAAAAGAAGTCATAATTATAATCAGAGTCAATTTTCAACAAACAAACACAAAATTCCTTTTCAAATTTCTTAAATAGCAATTCTTTTAAATGTTTAAAAGGCTCCATTATCGCAAATGTAAACTCATCATTAGCTTCATTAAATTCATAAAATGTGCCATTCCCATCATAGCCATAGATCATTTCAACCTTCCTTGCACCTGGCTCGGATTCAAACCTTAAGTAGGCCTCACTCCATTTTTCAGTGCTTTCTAAAGTGTAATTAATAAACTCTTTGGCAATAAACACTAAAGTATCATCTATATTGTTATTCATTTAATCTCTTCCTAAATATCCTGCACCATGCTCATTATCGAATGTTTGTCCGAAATGCTTAATGCGTTCGCTTCCATTGTAAACTTGATAAGACACGTGGACCCCGCCAGGTCTTCCGGTGTTAGGGTCTATATCAACAATTAACTATAGCCACCCATTATTAATCAATAACTAACAACGCAAAATCTTGAACTTCAATCAAGCTTCATTCATGTTGGCCATACTCTGTGGTGCTTGGAAGTAAGGTTGAGCTTTATTGGCTTGGTTTGGTTACTTTAAGTATCTATTCATCAAAAATCACGCAACACTGTGAAACCGCAGGTGCAGTGCAAAATTTGAATAGATAAGTGGTGTGTTTACTCGAAAGCAATTAATTATGGGTGTCTATATGTGTGTTTTCAACGCGTTGGCGTTCACCAATTAATTATGGCTGTCTATATGTATCTTGCTAGTCATATTTATAAGACCAGAATTCAAGAAATTAACGATGCCTGGCCTTTATTATTTACTTATTATCAATTGCGATTTCGCCTAGTAACCTCTTAACCACCAGAGTATTCCTCGTTAGGACGTATATAATCACAGAGAAACCACCAAGTGTACACAATGTAAAAAATATAAAAATGTACTTCTTCCATCCAGTTAGCTTAAAGCACAAGAACATCGAGTAAGTAAGCATCGCAATTAGAAATGCAATAGCAATTACACCTTCCCAAAAAACAAATAGGTCATTTTTATTAAGGCCAAAAAAATGACCTATCATCGTTACAATAAAAGCATATAGCGTATAAGACCAAAAGGCTTTTAGTTTTTGATACATATTAATTACCACTTAAATTTCAATTTTCCGATAAAATTAACTATAGCCACCCATTATTAATCAATAACTTACAACACAAAATCTTGAACTTCAATCAAGCTTCATTCATGTTGGCCATACTCTGTGGTGCTTGGAAGTAAGGTTGAGCTTTATTGGCTTGGTTTGGTTACTTTAAGTATCTATTCATCAAAAATCACGCAACACTGTGACACCGCAGGTGCAGTGCAAAATTTGAATAGATAAGTGGTGTGTTTACTCGAAAGCAATTAATTATGGGTGTCTATATGTGTGCCGAAAAGGGAGTCACTGTGTGACTTAGAGGGCACTTCGTTGCGAAGCCCCCCTCGACTCTCAAGACTGATTTAATGCTTAAAAATTACAGAATCGTTTTCAACACGTTGGCGCTCGCCATAAACGCCTTCATCTGTACGCTTACCACAGCTAATGATCATAGTGATATCGACGTTACTCGGTAGGCCAAGGAGCTTTTTGGCTTTATTGGAATCAAAGCCTTCCATCGGACAAGTGTCATAGCCTTGTTCTGTCATAGCCAGCATAAAAGTCATGGCGGCTAATGAGCTGCTTTTATGCAAGGTGGCGTGCACATCTGACTTCGCTACTTCACGAACCATAGGGCGTTTAAAGCCCATAACAAAGCTCATGACTTTACGCCCCATGCCATAAAGACCAAACCTATCGTTGTTGTATAGAAACGGGATGAGCTTTTCGTAATACTTATAGGCACCCAGGGCCGCTTTGTCGGTACGGCCATTGAAACTATCGCGAATATGCTTGGCATTATTCTCGGCTCTTTGTTTCCAATCCGTTGGTGTGGTGACAAATACCACTAATTCATTCGCGGTTTTGGCGGCGTTTTGGTTCATACAGATTTTAGCTAAAGCGGCTTTTTTATCGGCGTCAATCACACGGTGGAATTGCCATAACTGCATATTAGAACTGTTGGGGCTGAGAGTTGCTAATTCCAGGGCGCGTTGGACGCTATCATGATTAAATTGATGTTGCTGGTCATACTTGCGCACTGAGCGACGTTGGTGAATTAAGGTTTCAAGTGCAGTGTAGCTTGCCATAGAATTTGCCTGTAAATTGAAATTTGCGCATTTAACCAGCCAAGTTTAGCAATTTCAACCCAATTGCCACCAAGGAGTAATAACAAAAACGCCGAATGAGATGCTCATTCGGCGTTTTAGGGGAAAACAGCAGTGGTTAGGCCGCGGCGACTTCTTTAAGTTGATACTGACTCGCTTCTAAACAAATTTCATTTTTAAGCTGATTAAGGAGATCTTGGTGTTTAGTGCTTCGATTAATTGCACTAAATAAAGGTCTATGCAGTCCGTCTTTGCCTAAAGAAATACTGGCTAACGAAATACCATGGGTTTCAGGTATTGACCAAATTGGTAACGCAGTGACACCATCTCCAGAGGCAACTCGCTGCATCAGCATCAGGGTTAATTCACATTGTTTTTGCTGACCAATTGTCACTTGTGCTGGCGCTAAGAAGTGCTTATATAAATCAACTTTATCAAGTGGAAGAGGGTAAGTCAGAAGGTTACTATCAGTTAGTTGCTGGGGACTAACAAATTCTTGATGCGCTAGCGAGTGATTTTTTGAAGTAAGTAATCGAACTTCAAAATCAAAAAGGTGTTGGTATTGAATTTGGTAACTTGGTGTTGGGTCAGAGGTAAATACGAGGTCGATGTCGTTGGCTTCTAAAGCATCTAAAGATTGGAAACCATGGCGGGCAGTGAAGTTGATATCAACATCTGGGTGCATTACTCGGAATCTTTCTAGTGCTGGTTGCATCCATCTATAACAACTTTGACATTCAACCCCAACATTTAATGCTATTCTTTGTTGTTCTAATCCCGCTTTTAACTCCTGCTCTGCAGCGATAACTTCTGGAATTATTTTTTCGGCTAAGCTGATTAGCCTTTGACCTTCTGGGGTAAAATTAAGCGGCTTACTTTTCCTAATGAAAAGTTGAGCATCAATTCGAGTCTCTAATTCTTTAATTTGATGTGATAGCGCAGATTGTGTCACAAATCTTTTTTTTGCCGCCCCGGCAAGACTTCCTGTTTCTTTAAGTGCTATCAGGGTACGTAAATGACGTAACTCGATCATGATGTCCTCACAATGTTTGGTTGGTATGTTTTCTTATTGTTCGGAGATGACATTGCTAACAAAATTAGTTTAGCTTTTAAATCAAAGATTAAAAATCTAGATGAACTCAGCATCCAATGCATTCCCATGTTTTAATTTTTTATAATCATTTCAGATGATGAAATCTCATGTTGAATAATTATAATCAGTCCGTCTTCTTGGTCAGACCATTTTTCCAATTTATAACATTTCGCTCGAATAATCAATCGAGTTTTTCATTAAAAATGCGCTTTTTTAGCATAAATAGTCAATATGAGGTATGACCAGTCGTTATTGTGGCTAAAGTTTTGACTTTATGGGGGTATTTTGTTGCTTTTTTGATTGGTTAGGAGTCTCTGGGCAATCCTTTATTTATGACTCGAATGAGCCGTTGGGTGCTTCTTTGATGACTAAAAGGGCGTTGTTCTTTTAGTGCTTGTTGCTGTAATGCCCATTGATAGTGTTCTTGTAAAAAACTTTCTTGGTAATCATTGGCTTGCTCTAAGGCTTGAATAATTTGCTCGCTATAACAGGCGTTGCCTAGGGCAATAGATAGGTTTCTTAACCACTTTTTATGGCCAATACGGCGAATAGCACTGCCTTGGGTTTTATCTAAAAATTCTTGCTCACTCCAGCTAAACAGTTCTAATAATTGTGGGGTGGTGAGTTCACTTCTGGCGTGGAAGTCGGTTTCTTTTGTTACTGGAGCTTCACGGTTAAATGGGCATACCAATTGGCAATCATCACAACCATAAATACGATTGCCCATATTTTGTCTGAATTCGATAGGGATTGCGCCATCATGCTCAATGGTAAGATAAGAAATACAACGTCTGGCATCGACCACGCCATCGGCAACAATGGCATTAGTTGGGCAAATGGTTTTACAGGCTACGCAGCTGCCACATTGATTCTTCACTGGAGTATCCGTGGGCAAGGGCAAGTTGACGAATAGCTCCCCTAAAAAGAACCAGCTACCTGCCTTCTCGTTTAATAATAACGAGTGTTTTCCTGTCCAACCTAAGCCGGATTTTTCAGCGAGGGCGCGCTCCATAACGGGGGCTGAATCGACAAAAGGGCGGCCTTGGTATTCCGGTACCACTTCGGCGATTTTTTGCCCGAGCTTTTTGAGGCGATTACGCATCATTTTATGGTAGTCACGACCAAGGGAATAGCGACTGATGTAGGCTTGTAAAGGATCCTTTAGGTTGCTGGCAAATTTGGCATTAGGAGGTAGGTAGTTCATTCTGACAGTGACTACTCGTAAGGTTCCTGGGTGCAGCTCAGCTGGTCGGTAACGTTTTGAACCATGTTCAGCCATAAAATTCATGCTGCCATGCATGCCCTCATCGAGCCATTTTTGTAATGGCAGCGCGTGGGCTTCTAAATCAATATCGCTAATACCAACCTGAGCAAAGCCTAACTCTAGCCCCCACTGTTTAATTTGATTGGCAAGTTGTTGTAATTGTTCGCAAGATAAAGACGCTGACATGTTTAACCCAAAAGATGAATACGCCGTTATTTTACCACAGGCTGGTGATGAGAGGGTGAGCTTATATTTTCCCGTGGTAAACAATAAAAAGTTTTTTGTGACGCTGGGCTGATAATCATGTTTTGCCGCTAGTGACTTAAAAAGCTGTGGGTACAATTGCTCCTAATTTGTTGTTGGGTAATTTATAGGTAAAACATGCAGCTGTTTATGGGATTGGTAGGGGTAGTGACTCTACTGCTTTGCGCTTTCGCGCTTTCGGAAAATAAAAAGGCAATCAACTGGCGTACCGTACTAGGCGCGCTAGGTCTGCAGGCTGCTTTTGCGGCATTAGTCTTATACGTGCCATTAGGTCAGTCGTTACTAGGCGCGATGAGTTCTGGTGTGGCTTCTTTATTAAGCTTTTCTGAGCAGGGTATTCGTTTTGTATTGGGTGACCTTTACGATACCGGCTTTATTTTTGCGGTTAAAGTTCTACCACTTATTATTTTTATTAGTGCGCTAATTTCGTTGCTATACCATATCGGTGCGATGCAATGGGTGATTAAAGTGATTGGTGGTGGCTTACAGCGTTTATTAAAAACATCTCGCGCAGAATCATTTGTGGCGACGGGTAATATCTTCCTATCCCAAGGTGAGTCACCGCTATTAGTTCGTCCGTTTTTAAATAAGATGACCCGTTCTGAGCTGTTTGCGGTAATGACAGGTGGTATGGCATCGGTTGCCGGCTCTGTGCTTGGCGGTTACGCTGGTTTAGGGGTTGAGCTTAAATACCTGATTGCTGCTAGTTTTATGGCGGCTCCAGCGGGCTTATTAATGGCTAAAATTTTAGTGCCAGAAACTCAGCAGGTTTCTAATCAAGATGATATTGAACTTGAGAAAAGCGAGTTTTCAAATGGTATTGATGCCATGGCCGCAGGTGCCATGAATGGTATGCGGGTAGCCGTTGCTGTGGGCACTATGCTGATTGCATTTATTTCGGTTATTGCGATGGCGAATGCCGGCCTTGAAACGCTGGGTGCGGCAGTAGGTGTTGAAGGCTTAACGCTGCAAAAAATACTGGGTTATGTATTTGCCCCTATCGCCTTTATTATTGGAGTTCCAGCCAGTGAAATGGTAACGGCAGCCTCTTTAATTGGCCAAAAAGTAGTAATGAACGAGTTTGTTGCCTTTATCGATTTTGCCTCTATTAAAGATACGTTATCGGCCAACACGCAGGTGATTATTACTTTTGTGCTGTGTGGTTTTGCAAACATTGGCTCGATTGCGATTCAAATTGGCTCGATTGGGGCAATGGCGCCAGAGCGTCGCGGTGATGTGGCGAACCTAGGTCTTAAAGCTGTGATTGCTGCAACCCTAGCAAACCTGATGAGCGCAACTCTAGCGGGTATCTTTATCGCGCTGTAAGTTTCAGTAGGATTAGGTTAAGGTCAGCATATTGCTGGCCTTTTTTATGGATGATGATATGCAAGTTTCCCCTTCACCAAGATTAACCTATCGCCTATTAAGTGCTGATGATAAGCAGCTTTTGTTTGATCTTGACCAAGACCCACAAGTGATGCGTCATTTAAACCATGGTATACCTTCCAGTTGGGATGACATTAATAATAGGTTTTTGCCACGGCTGGCTAAGTACCATAATCCAGATAAAGGCTGGGGACTGTGGGGTTGCTTTTTAGAATCAAAATTTATTGGTTGGGTTCTTATTCGCCCTGCTGGCTTTTTTACTGATAAGCCGGATTTTAGCGCCTTAGAGATAGGTTGGCGTTTTGTGCAAAGCAGTTGGGGTAAGGGCTATGCCACTGAAGCGGCGCAGGCAGTAATGCAGCAGCTACAGCTTGCCGGAAACCATAAATACATTGCCGTTGCGGCGATTGAAAATGCGGCTTCGGTTAAGGTCATGCAGCGCATCGGACTGGAATACTTATCTACAGGGATTGATGAGGATCCCGCTTGGGATGGTGAAGTGGTACGTTATTTCAAAGATTTTAGTGCCTAATCCCTTAGCTATTAGCTAAAATAGCTGCAAAATTTATTTTTAGGAAAATTATTTTGTCTAAAGCACAAAATTATAATCAAGCCATTATTGAATTTGTTGATGCGGCCTTAACCGAACTCGAGCAGTGGCGCGGTGATTCAGCCGCAAAAAGTGGTAAGGCAGAAAATCATTTTCTAACCCATTGGATTGTGACCGCAATTAAAAAGCAACGCTTCTCTAACTTGATTGCCAAGCAGTTGCATGCTTTTGTATCCCAAGCACGTTCAAAGGGAGCGGGTGCTAATCTGGTGGCGCAGTTGCAAGATATTCAAGCGCAATACCAGCAAGTGCAAGGCTATGAACAGGGCATGGGTGAACGCTTAACTGCACTATTAGAAGACGTGGAAGCCCATGATTGGGAAACCGAATTTGAAGATGTGCTTGATGAAAAAATTATGATCAAGGGCATTGGTAAGCCGATTGTAGTGTTGTGTGCGAGCGAGTACCCCGCCACGATTGTGGATGGTGAATTTACCAAACCGGTGCGTTTATTTGTGCGTGGCGATGCCCAAGCTTTTGCAAAGCTGGCCCTCAAGCATAAGTTATTGGTCAGCCAAGGGGTAAAGAAAACCTCGCTGGTGAAATACCATCTCACCTACACCATGTACCCACAAAATCTACAGCCAGAGCTGCCAGAAATTGTTAATGGTATTAGTCAGTAGACGTTAATCTGGTTTAACTTGCGTCACTGTGGCCTCTAGCTGTCCTTGCTTGAGGCGCACTTGAATTCTATCTCCACTAGATAGCGTGCTGCTGTCTTGGATAACCTTTTGTTGCTCATCTAAGGCGATGGCATAGCCTCGATTGAGGGTGTTTAATGGGCTGACGGCATTCAAGGTGGTCGAGAGTTTGTCGGCATGCTGTACTTTGGCGGTAACCAAAGCCTTTATTGCCTGGGTGAGCCTTTGCTCAAGCTGAGTTTTAGTGGCAGCAAGTTGGCTTAATTTAAGCTCAGGGGACTTACGGTTTAATCTTTGAGTTAAATTTGCCAGTGCTAATTGCTGTTGTGACAGTTTTTGTCCTAAACACTTTTCTAAACGGACACTTAATTCATCGAGTTGTTGTGATTGCTGATTCAGTCGGCGTTGGGGGTGGCAATTATCAAGGCGCAGTTTCAAATTAGCAAAACTTTGATTTTGCTTTGACCTTACGTTATTAAATCCGTGCCACAGGCGCGATTTTAACTGGCGTAGTTGTTGCCATTGCTCTTGCCTGTCTTGGGATAAAATTTCAGCTCCAGCCGATGGTGTAGGCGCCCTTAAATCGGCGACAAAATCACAGATGGTAACATCCACTTCATGGCCCACTGCACTGATAATAGGCAGCTGGCAATCGTAAATAGCATGGGCTAAGGCTTCATCATTAAAGCACCATAAATCTTCTAAGGAGCCACCGCCCCTAGTGAGCAAAATCGCATCGACTTCATTACGTTGAACCGCGATGTTAATAGCATTAATAATTTGCGCGGGGGCTGCTTCGCCCTGTACTTGGGTAGGATAAACAATCACTTCAAGATCGGGGGCTCGTCGAGCAAGGACGTGCAATACATCGTGCAGAGCAGCCCCTGTAGCTGAGGTAATGATGCCTATGGTATTGGGTTTACCAATGGGCTTTTTATGGCTTTGTTCAAATAGGCCTTGTTCAAATAGTTTTTGTTTTAACTGTTCATATTGTTGCTGTAGTAGGCCTACGCCAACCGCTTGCATCGTTTCAACAATTAATTGATAGTCCCCTCTGGGCTCATATACGCTAATATTGGCACATACAATGACTTGCTGGCCGTTTTTTGCTATAAAATTAACTAATGAACTCCGGCCTCTAAACATCGCACAACGAATTTGAGATTTATCATCTTTTAGGGTGAAATACCAGTGGCCAGAGCTAGGAGCTGAAAAGTTAGATACTTCACCAGTGAGCCATATTTGGCCGATGGTGCCTTCTAACAAATTTCTAACCTGATAATTAAGCTCTGAAACGCTAATTGGATGCTTTGAGGAGTGCCCCATAGTGAAAAAATCTAATGTAATTGTAATTTATTCATTTTCACATTTACTAAAGTGAATTTGCAAGCTAATATTTAGCCGCAATATCAATCACGTTCTTTCACCTAAACCCAAGCGAGATATTGCAATGCTGCGTTTAAAAAAAGAAGCTCTAACCTTTGACGACGTACTACTAGTACCGGCTCATTCTGAAGTTCTACCAAACACTGCCTCCCTAAAAACGAGACTAACTAAAACTATTGAACTAAACGTTCCTATGCTTTCAGCATCTATGGATACCGTTACCGAAGCCCGTCTAGCTATTGCTATGGCACAAGAAGGCGGTATTGGTTTTATCCATAAAAATATGCCAATTGAAGAACAAGCCGATGAAGTTCGTAAAGTGAAAAAATACGAATCGGGTGTGGTTCAGGCTCCTGTCACTGTGACGCCTGATATGACCATTGCCGAGGCCATCGAGAAATCACAACATACCGGCTTTGCCAGTTTTCCTGTTGTCGATAATGATAACCAGTTGGTTGGTATCATTACGGGCCGTGATGTTCGTTTTGTGGATGATCATAAAGTTCTCGTGAGCCAGGTGATGACCCCTAAAGAGCGTCTTGTTACTGTTGAAGAAGGCGCATCATTAGATGAGTGCCGTGCATTAATGTCTAAGCACAGAATTGAAAAAGTTTTAGTGGTTCGCCCTGATTTTTCACTCTCTGGCATGGTCACTTGTAAAGACTTTGAAAAAGCCGAGCGTAAGCCCAATGCTTGTAAAGATGAGCTAGGTCGCTTAAGAGTCGGGGCAGCTGTAGGTGCCGGCCCTGGCAACGAAGAGCGTGTAGCAGCTCTAGTAGAGGCGGGTGTTGATGTGCTGTTAATCGACAGTTCTCACGGCCATTCAGAAGGGGTGTTACAGCGTATTCGTGATACCAGAGCGGCTTACCCCGATCTGCAGATTATCGGTGGCAACGTGGCCACTGGTGAAGGCGCATTAGCTTTAGCTGAAGCCGGTGTCAGTGCGGTTAAAGTCGGGATTGGCCCTGGTTCAATTTGTACTACCCGTATTGTTACCGGTGTAGGTGTGCCACAAATTACAGCTGTATCCGATGCTGCGGCCGCAGTGGCTCATTTAGATATTCCAGTGATTGCCGATGGCGGTATCCGTTTCTCAGGGGATATCGCTAAAGCGATTGCGGCAGGAGCGTCATGTATCATGGCAGGCTCTATGCTGGCCGGGACCGAAGAAGCGCCTGGTGAGACAGTACTATTTCAAGGTCGTGCTTATAAATCTTATCGTGGCATGGGCTCGTTAGGAGCGATGTCAGGTAAGCAAGGTTCTTCAGATCGTTACTTCCAATCTGATAATGCTGCCGACAAATTAGTACCGGAAGGTATTGAAGGTCGAGTGCCTTACAAAGGTCGCGTAAAAGAGATCATTCATCAACAAATGGGTGGCTTACGTTCTTGCATGGGGCTTACTGGTTGCGCCACCATTGAAGAATTACGAACCAAAGCTGAGTTTGTGCAAGTGACTTCTGCTGGTATGGGTGAGTCGCATGTTCACGATGTAACGATTACCAAAGAAGCACCTAATTACCAACGCGGTTAATTAATATGGCCAAGTGTTCAACTTGGCCTTTTTCGAAGCATATTTATTAAGAGAAGATCATGAGCAACATCCACGATCAACGTATCCTTATCCTAGATTTTGGCTCTCAGTATACCCAGCTGATTGCTCGCCGCATCCGCGAAATCGGTGTTTATTGCGAACTATGGGCTTGGGATGTATCTGAAGAACAGATTAAAGGCTTTAACCCTAATGGAATTATCTTGGCGGGTGGTCCAGAAAGCGTTACTGAGGATAACTCTCCCCGAGCTCCAGAATATGTGTTTAACGCTGGCGTGCCTGTATTAGGCATTTGCTACGGCATGCAAACCATGTCAGAGCAGCTAGGTGGTAAAGTTATTAAAGGCGAAGGTGAAGGTGAATTTGGTTATGCCAATGTTGCCCTAACGGCTGAATCTAAGCTGTTTGCCAACTTAGGTAACCAGCTTGATGTTTGGATGAGTCACGGCGATAAAGTATCAAAAATTCCTGAGAACTTTACTGGCCTTGGCAACACTGATACCTGTCAGTTTGCGGCGATGTCTGACGAAGCTCGTAACTTTTATGGAGTGCAGTTCCATCCTGAAGTGACTCACACCAAAATGGGTAAAGAAATACTTACCAACTTCGCCCTAAACATCTGTGGCCTTGAGTCAACTTGGAAGCCAAGCTCAATTATTGATGATGCGATTGCCCGTATTAAAGAGCAAGTGGGCGATGACGAAGTGGTACTAGGTTTATCAGGTGGTGTTGATTCATCGGTAACCGCATTATTACTGCATCGCGCTATTGGTGATAAACTGACTTGTGTATTCGTTGATAACGGTTTACTGCGCTTAAACGAAGGCGAGCAGGTAATGGAAATGTTCAGTGAAGGCTTCGGCTTGAACATTGTTCATGTGCAAGCTGAAGATAGATTCCTAGATCGCCTAAAAGGCGAGAATGATCCTGAAGCTAAGCGTAAGATCATTGGCCATGTATTTGTTGAAATTTTCGATGAAGAAGCTTCAAAGCTAGTGAATGCTAAGTGGCTAGCCCAAGGCACCATTTACCCAGATGTAATCGAGTCGGCAGGCTCGGCAACGGGTAAAGCCCATGTGATTAAGTCACACCATAATGTTGGTGGTTTACCAGAAGATATGGAGCTTGGCCTTGTTGAGCCATTAAAAGAGCTGTTTAAAGACGAAGTACGTCGCGTTGGCCTAGAGCTAGGTTTGCCGTATGACATGCTTTACCGTCACCCGTTCCCAGGCCCAGGCCTTGGGGTACGTGTACTGGGTGAAGTGAAGAAGGAATACTGTGACTTACTGCGTCGTGCCGATGCCATCTTTATTGAAGAGTTGCATAAAGCCGACCTTTACCACAAGGTATCTCAAGCCTTTACGGTATTTTTACCAGTACGTTCGGTTGGGGTGATGGGCGATGGTCGCAAATACGATTGGGTGGTGAGTCTGCGTGCGGTAGAGACCATTGACTTTATGACGGCCCATTGGGCGCACCTGCCGTATGATTTCTTAGGCAATGTGTCGAATCGCATTATTAATGAAATCGACGGTATTAGCCGCGTGGTTTACGATATTTCGGGCAAGCCTCCCGCCACTATCGAATGGGAATAATTTCTGCTTCGCCTAGTTCAAGATAACTGCGTTGCTGCTAATTTTCACCCCAGTCACTTAGCGAACTAAGCTCCTGGGGCTGAAAATTCTTGCGGCCTTGTTCTCTTTTCCTAGAGCTTGCAGAAAAACTATACTGCGTTAACTTCGCAATGCTTGTAGAAAAATTCTGCTGCGCCTAGTTTGACCTAACTGCGTTATCTGCAAAAGCCGACCCGAGTCACATAGGCAAGCTATGCTCCCCGGGCTCGTTTTTCTCAGTGCCTTGTTATCACTTTGCAAGGCTTGCAAAGACACCTTAATTAAGCCGAGCACTGCTCGGCTTTTTTGGTTTGTAGGCCCCTTATTTAGAGGCGTAATAAATTGGAATATTATTCTCTGTGTTAGGTTGTAGTCGTTGCTGCATTTCTGAAATGTTTTTGACTACTTGCATTAATGCGATGGCTAATAAAATATCAATGACATCACTAATATGGTTAATAATGTTTAACATTATAAACTGCTCTATTTCTTCCGCTCTGTTGGCGAGTCTGAATATGACCTGCCCTAGTGCATTTCCAACTAACCAGAGTGTCCACCAAATGGATAATAAACCTGGTGTAGATTGATTTTGCCAGTCTGCAGGTGACTGACTGGCTTGCCACAATTGCTTCATTGCTTGGTAGGGCTTCCAAAGTGATAAAATTGGAATAAAGAAATAACCCACCGACCAACCCGGAGTATATTCAAGGTTTTCAGCACCTAGCTCTCTTACATTTTGGTTAGCGAGATATATCCATCTTAAAATCATTGTCCCAGTAATAATAAATGTAATGAGATAAATACCCCCTGCTATTTGCTGTCGATTATCACTGGCAGTGGCCTCGGCCTCGGCGAGTTCCTGTGAAAGGTAAGCCCCATGTTGGAAATCATCTAATAATTTATATTCAAGGTTATTGGAGATAATAGAAAAAATGGCCACAACTATCTGCGTGATTAAGGCGATTTTTATTAGTTTTGTAAAAGTATAAAACTTAGTATTTGTTGTATAAGTGTTCAATGTGCTTTCCTTAGCAAACAATGCAGATTTAGAATTTATCAGCTTATAAACGATCAAGCATCATTTTAAAGTCAAAAATAAATCGGCTATCATAAGTATATTAACTTGTTGATTTAAAAAATACATATGAAAAAAATAATCTTACTTTTGTTGGCGGCTGTGGCTATTGGAATTGCCGCGGCTTTGGCGCTGGTGGCAGCGGTCGATCCTAACGATTATAAACAACAGCTATCTGAGCAAGCGGAGCAAAACTCTGGTTACCAGCTGGATATGCCTGGCAATATTGATTGGCAACTGTTTCCGAGCATTGGTTTAAATCTTGGTGAGACCATTATCTACGCCCCAGAGACTAAGTCGCAGCCAGTGGCACAGCTTGAGAGCGTTGAATTAGAGTTGTCATTAGCGGCGCTTTTGCAGGGCCAGTTAGAGGTTGATCTTATTCGAGTTAATCGTCCACAGGTTAATCTAATAAAGCTCAAAGATGGAAGCAGCAACTTTATTGAGGAGCAGGGCGTTAACGTCACTGAGGCTGATGTTAATGTGGAAGTAGAAGTTGAGACTGAGCAATCTCCGAACTCACTAAATTTAGATATTGCACTACTCGAGCTCAACGACGCCAGCTTTAGTTATATTGATGAAACCAAAGGGGTTAGCCAGCAAATAAGTGGCGTTCACTTTAGCTTGGCTAAGCAAGGCATGAGTCAGTGGCACCAATTTACATTTCGTTCCAACATTGTGGTTGATGAGTTAACCGCTCAAGTTGAAGCCTCTGGCTTGATGTTACCTGATCCTAAAAGCTTTGCCCTTTCAGATGTTAAGGGCAGCCTGCAAGCACAGTCTGCTGAACTTGATTTAAAACGTTTTGAACTAGCCCTAGCTTCTTTTAACTTTAATGAAGTGGGTACTTTAAATATTCAAAGTGAGCTGGTGAGTGGGGAAAATGAAGTTGCGTTAAATGGTGAAATACCGTTTTCCATTGATAAAGCGTTTTCTTCCTTTAAGGCGCAAAATAGTGTGCTAGATATCAAGCTAACCAATCCAAGTCTAGCTAACCCAAAGACACCATTTTCTTTAAAGTTTGATGCTGATTATCTTATTAATGACGGTAAATTTAGTGCAGATGCACAATTTGAATCCCCTAAAGCAATCTATTCAAAACTTGAGGTAGAAGCGGATTTAGCCCAACAAAATTACCAATTCAATGTTGATTCAAACCTATTGGACTTAGATGCATTACTCCTTCAAAAGGAAGAGCCGGCCATTGAAACTAAGGGTAAAGAAGATGATCAACAACCCCTTGATTTAAGCTCATTAGAATCTTTTACCATTAACGCTAGTTTGAATTTAGCAAACATAAAAGCACAAGGTTGGATGATCGATAGTCTTTCTGGTAAAGCTCAGCTTTATAAAGGAATGCTATCCATGCCGCGCTTTATAGCCAAACTTTATGATGGCAATGTAAGTTTTGATGCGCAGTTGGCACTGGCGACGCCGAACGCAGGTCATAAGGCAAACTTAACCATTGAGAGCTTAAACCTAGCGCCAATAAGTTATCAATTAGCGGCCCAAGAGGTTGTTAAATCAAGCTTAAATAGCCAGCTTAAACTTACCACTAAGGGCTTAGATAAAGACAGTTTACTGAACTCATTAAATGGTGATGGTCAGCTTAAATTAACAAAAGGCAGTATCGAAGGTGGTAAGGTGGGTGAACAATTACTCAGTGCTTATCAATCCTTAGCTAAACCTAAGCAGTTGCCAGCTAACCGTCTCAACTTTGATAACATGTCAGCCTCAGTGAAGTTTGTCGATGGTAAAGCGGTGGTTTCTCAAACGCGAATGACGGGTAATGAAGTCGATGCGACAGCCGATGGTTGGTATCAGCTCGTTTCTGGTGAATTTGATATGAATATAGCCGCGACTGAGAAACACAACAACTCGACATTACCAGTACGTTTATATGGCACTACGGATGATATTCAATACGAATTAAAGCTTGAACAGTACTTACAAGATCGCGCTAAGCAAGAAATTGAAAATCGCTTAAAAGACAGGTTGAAAGGTTTGTTTGGAGGCTAGGGCGCTACACTTTATGAACTGCCCCCCAATAGTTGGATAGCAATTATTGGGGGCTTTTTTATGTATAAGCATAAACAAGCATTTAAAATAACAGGGATGTAGCTTTATGCATCGAGCGGAGTTCGAGTTCGCCTTCTCGAAAAATAAAAAATTTAGATATAAAAAAACCTCTTAAAAGAAGAGGTTTCTTATAAATGGTGCCTCGAGGCGGACAAAATAACAGGGAAGTTATTTTGTAGAGCTATGCTCCCCGGAGGGTAAAGTACAGGGATGTACTTTATAAATCGAACGAAGTTCGATGCCGCCTACTTAACAGCAGCGCTATATAGCAAAAAAGCCCGATATATAAATACCGGGCTTTCTTATAAATGGTGCCTCGAGGCGGACAAAATAACAGGGAAGATATTTTGTAGAGCTAAGCTCCCCGTAGGGTAAAGTACAAGGATGTACTTTATAAATCGAACGAAGTTCGATGTCGCCTACTTAACAGCAGCGCTATATAGCAAAAAAGCCCGATATATAAATACCGGGCTTTCTTATAAATGGTGCCTCGAGGCGGACAAAATAACAGGGAAGATATTTTGTAGAGCTAAGCTCCCCGTAGGGTAAAGTACAAGGATGTACTTTATAAATCGAACGAAGTTCGATGTCGCCTACTTAACAGCAGCGCTATATAGCAAAAAAGCCCGATATATAAATACCGGGCTTTCTTATAAATGGTGCCTCGAGGCGGAATCGAACCACCGACACGAGGATTTTCAATCCTCTGCTCTACCGACTGAGCTATCGAGGCACAGCAATCTGTGCGCTTAGTTTCGGTTAACTAAGTTTGGAGTTTTAGGCTCCATTAATATGGTGCCTCGAGGCGGACAAAATTGTATGGAACAATTTTGAGCATCCGAAGGATGGCCTTAAGGCAACCTACATGGATGTAGGTTCTAATCGAACGTTGTTCGATGACGCCACATCAATGTAATTGAATATGGTGCCTCGAGGCGGAATCGAACCACCGACACGAGGATTTTCAATCCTCTGCTCTACCGACTGAGCTATCGAGGCTTCAAGAAAAAGCTTTCACTTTTGTCTCTCAACGGGGCGCTATTAAACTTGTTTTTGGGCTTAGGGTCAACCTGTTTTTCTGTTATCAGCCCTTTAATGAGTCTGATTGCTGCTTTTTTAGTTAATTGAGTGTAGGGAGGCTTGTAATTGGCAACAAAAATCCCCATATTTTTCTATGGTCAAGGATTGAACGGTTAAGCTTGGGAAGTATGAATTTTCATAAATAACCCAATATGGGTTTGAATTTTAACTTAAGCTGTGGTGTTATCATTGCCAATATGCAAGCACTTTATTGATAGTGCATACTTAAATATAAAAGAATAATAAAGCCAAAGGATTATTAAATATGTCAAGCTTAGCCCTGTTAGATAAAAACAAACATGCAGACGTACATCTAAACCCAATTACAGATTTTAAGCATGTTGAATTTCAACATATGGCTCCAGTTGTAGTGCATGAATTTCCAAATGCAGCAGCTGAGTTTCCAATTGTTTTCATTAAGCATGAAAACACAGGTGAATACCAACCTGTGGTAATGCTTGGCCTTAAGTCAAAACAAAACCTATACGCAGGTAAGTCTCAATGGCCGGGTATTTATGTACCTGCAGCAATTACTCATTACCCATTAGCACTTGTGCCATCACAAGAAGATGAAAATAAACTGCTTGTTGCTATTGTTGAAGACTCAGACCTAGTAAGTAAAGAGTCAGGCCAGCGTCTATTTAACGAAGATGGTACAGAGTCTGAAGCACTCGCTAAGCGTAAAGAAGCTCTTGTAACTCAATTCGAGTACACTCAAATTACTCGTGCTTTCTGTAAAACACTTGCTGAACTTGATCTATTTAAGGCACAGGATTTTACTCTGGAAACCAATGGTGAGAAGCGTAATATTACTGGTATCAACATGATTGATGAGAAGAAGCTAAACGAACTTTCAGATGAGCAATTTGCAGATCTACGTAAGCGCGGCTTCTTAGGTCCAATCTTTACTCAATTAGGTTCAATGCACCAAATGCATCGTCTAATTGCTAAGTCTATGGAAGCTGAAAAGGCAACTGCCGAAGCTTAATAGCAACAGTGACCAAAAAGGCCCAACCGTTTTCACTGTTGGGCCTTTTTAGTTTAGGCGCGATAATAAACTTTTTTACAAACCTACTTAAAGATTTGATTCAATTTATAAGCAATACGAACCCCAGCTTGCTTTAATCGAGTTTCAACAATTGGGGTGTTTCTATATACATAATTCCAGCCAGCTAAATGACCAGTTTGATCTTCATATCTTGGTTTATCAAAAACGTAGGCAGCATCGCGGGTCTCCTTTGATTCGTAAGCCCAACTCAGATAATTCCCCTTCTGCCAAGTTTCCAGTTCATTTTTTGTTACTGGTAAAAAGGCGCTATATTCGGTGTAACTGAGTTGCTTATGTTCGATTAAATTTGAATCCCAAATTCGGTGTAGGTTGGTTTCTTCATTGAACCACTTTACTTTGACTTTATTTCCACCAAGGTCATGGCTATGACCCACATGCAAAGGTTGGTGTAAATCCCCTAAAAAATGGGTAAAAAAGGCCAGTGCTTGCCACTTTTGTTGGGGTGTTAACCGAGGGTCTTTAAGTTGGTTCTCGTAGCTTTTAAGTGCCGTTAATAGATCCCCTTGTGGGTTGCGCTGCATTTGTTCGATGGTGTTACCATCATCAATAGAAACATAATGCCAAGGTTTGGCATGATCCCAGTCAGGATTACTGCGCATTTCGTCTGGCCAAGTGGTCAGCCTAGCTAAAGGCATATCGCCAATGATTGCGGTAATTTGCTTTGTGGCCTCAGTGGATAGATACTTTTGGGCAATGTCGCCCGTAATCCTATGCCCATTTTGCCCCCAGGCCGTAACGTCAGTAGAGCAGATGGATAGTGCTATAAGAGCAACTTTTGTTATTGTGTTTGGCATTATGCTTCCTAAAACATGTATTTGCAGCTGAATAACCTAATAATAAGACAATAACTTAATAAAATTCTAGATAAATCATAATTCTAGTAATGGTTAGAAGGGTAGTGTAATGCACTAGAAAAATTCATTTATCACAGGTATGAGTTATAAATGCTGCGTGTATGTAAATTTTTATTCTAATCTCTGTAAATAAAATGTAACCTTGCATAAGGTAAAATACTACCTCAAAAAAATACATTTCACTTTACAGGGAAGACTATGTCTAAATTGAATAGGAAACTCAGCCAAGTCGCTTTAGCCGTTGGTTTGACTTTTGGCGTAAGCGGTTACGCGTTAGCTGACTCAACCTCATCATCTATGCGTGGTGTGGTTACTGGTCCAAATGGTAGTCCAGCTATTGGCACTCAAGTTACTGTTACTCACGTACCAACAGGCTCGGTTCGTTCAGGAATCGTAAATGAGAATGGTATATTTACCTTTAAAGGCTTACGTGTTGGCGGACCATACAAGGTAGAGTTTGATTCTGATAATCTAGCCGATCAAACAGTAACCGATGTATTTATCAAGCTTGGTGAAGAATACGGTTTAGATTTAGCACTAGCAGAGTCAAGCGTTGAAACTATCGTAGTGACTGCTCGTCAAACCAACTTAAACTTTGACAGTAATGGTGCATCGGCTTCATTTGGTTTTGATGATTTACAAAATGCGCCGTCAGTTACTCGTGATATTAAAGATGTTATCGCTCAAGATCCTCGTATCATGATCGATGAAACCAACTCTAATGCTATTCAATGTGCCGGTTCGAATAACCGTTACAACAGCTTAACCGTAGATGGTATTCGTATGAATGACAACTTCGGTTTAAACAACAATGGCTACCCAACTGAACGTTTACCTTTCCCATTTGATGCTATTGATCAAGTTGCTGTTGAAATTTCACCTTTCGACGTAACCTATGGTGGTTTCAGCGGTTGTGCGATTAACGCAGTAACTCGCTCTGGTTCGAATGAAATTGAAGGCAGTGTATTTGTTGATTTCACTAATGACAAAATGCAAGGCAATTCAATTGAAGGCAATGAGTTCGACGTTCCTAAGTTTAACGAATATCGTTATGGCTTAACTTTCGGCGCGCCAATTATTGAAGACACTCTGTTTGCTTTCTTCGCTTATGAAGAGCATACCCCAAGTGAAATTGTAGAATATGGTCCAGAGGGAGCAGGATTTTCTAATGAGCACGTTGGCTTAAGCGTAGCTGATGTTCAACGTATATCTAATGCCGCTCGTGATGTGTATGGCTATGAAACTGGCCCACTAGTAAACAGCTTCGACGAAGAAGAGAAAAAATTCCTATTTAAATTAGACTGGGAAATTAACGAAGACCATCGTGCGCAAATGACTTACCAACACACTAATGGTAATAACATTAGCACTACTGATAATAACTCCCGCGGATTTGCTTTTTCTGATCACTTTTATGAGCGTTCAAATAAAATGGACTCAGTTGCCGTGCAGTTGTTCTCGGACTGGTCTTCAGATTTCAGCACAGAAGTACGTGTGGCCAGCTCTAAAATTGATAATGGCCAGAAGCCATTAACTAGCCGTCCAGACTTTGGCGAATTCAAGATTGAAGATGTGAATGGCTACGACATTCACATGGGGCCTGATCAATACCGTCATGCCAACAAGTTAAAGTACGATACTTTAACTTTTAAGGTTGCAGGTACCTACCTAGTGGGTGATCACCAAATTACCGCTGGTTTTGAAGGTGAGCAGAACGACTTCTTCAACCTATTCGTTCACTCAAGTGAAGGCTTATTCACATTCGCAAGCCTAGAAGATTTCGAAAATGGTATCGCTTCTGACATTACTTACCGTAATGCGCCTAGCCTGAATGCTAATGATGCTGCAGCCAGCTTTAGCCTAGCTAACTACAGCTTATATGTGCAGGATGCCTGGTCAGTAAACAGTGACTTAACCCTTACCTTTGGTTTACGTTGGGATAAGTGGCAAAGTGATGACAAGCCAACTCATAACCCTAAATTTGAAACCCGTTATGGTTTCAGCAACGCTATCGCACCAAACTTTGACTTAATCCAACCCCGTGTTGGCTTTAACTGGTCTGCCGATGAAACCATGATGGTTTACGGCGGTTTAGGTCTTTTCTCTGGCGGTAACCCAAATGTTTGGATCTCTAATAACTACTCGAATAACGGTGTGGCAATTTTAGGTTCAAATTTTGAAGGAGATACTCAAGAAGAGCTTGATGCGTTAAACGCAGCCAATACAACTAACTTTGGTTATGAAGTGCCTGCACTATCAACGGATCCACGTTACTTTACCGGTGGCGACGGTGAGGTGAATACCATTGACCCTAACTTTAAAGCTCCAGGCTTATGGAAGTTTAACCTAGGTGTTCAAAAGGAGTGGGATGGTGGTTACTTCACAGGTGCAGACGTTATTGTTACTAAAGAAAATAATCCAGCGATTGTTCAGGATCTTCGTTTACAAGCCACTGGTACTGCACCTGATGGTCGTCCAACTTATACAAATTGTGCCACAGATGTTGATAATCCAAGCGGTGCTTGTGTTAAGCGTAGCAACCCTGATTACATGCTAACTAACTCTAATGACTCTGGTCAGTCATTTGTAGGGACTTTATTTGCTGAAAAACGTTTCGAGAGTGGTTTTAATGCACGCGCTGGTTACACTTACCAAAACATGCAAGAAGTGCATCCAATGACGAGCTCTACTGCTGGTTCAAACTTTGGTAATTTATCTACGTTAGATATTAATAACCCAACGGTGGGCACTTCAAACTACGAAACGCCACATCGTTTCACCTTAAAGCTAAGCTACTCTCATGAGTTCTTTGATGGTTATGAGACACGTTTCAGCATGTTTGGTCAACGTGTGAAAGGTCGTGCTTACAGCTATAACTTCGACTGGGATCCTGGCTTTGGTGATACTGTTCCATGGGAAGATCGTAACTTGTTATATGTACCTTCAGGTCCAGGTGCAACGGATGATCCAAACGTTATCTACGATGCTGATTTCGATTTAGATGGGTTTAATCAATTAATCGCTGAGCAAGGTATGACCCGTGGTCAAATCCAAGAGCGTAATGCCTTTAACTCTGATTGGTGGAGCCGTGTTGATTTGAATGTTCGTCAAGAGTTCAAGGGGTTTACCCCTGAGCACAGAGCGTCAATTTTCTTTAACATTTATAACCTAGGTAATATGTTAAATGATGATTGGGGTGTTCGTCGTCAAGTAAACTTCGAGTATAACAATCCAGTTGTGGATGCTTACATCAACGATCAAGGCCAGTATGTATTTACTAACTTTGATGGTGATAACCCACAAACTATTCGCACTAATAGCTCGGTATGGCAAATACGAGTGGGTGTAGACTACAAATTCTAATTAGTTGTTAGTAACTTGTATATAAGGCTGCCAATTGGCAGCCTTTTTGTTTGCTTGGGAGTAACATGTTGGAAACAATCGACCGTTTAATTGTGTGATCTAGGTTAAATTTTCGGTGGTTGCGTGAACTTGTTAAGTGTCTACCCAATGGGGGGTATAATTGCTGAAGTAATTGTTTTATATGGTTTTTATTGTTTTTATTAATGATTTTCGCGGTTTGTAAGAAAAGTTCGCTAAAAATGTAATTTTTCCCTGTGTATTATTGCGCCGTTTTCAATATCACGTTGCATTCATTGGGGAAATGATGAAACTTTTAAACAGCAAGTTAACTAAAGTAGCGTTAGCTTTATCCTTAGGCTTAAGCGTTCAAGCTGTAGCAAGCCAAACCGCTTCTAACATCCGTGGCCAAATTACTGATATCAATGGTGCTGTAGCAGCTAATGCAACAGTGGTGATTACCCATGAGCCAACAGGTAATATTACAAACTTGACCACTAATGACGCAGGTTACTTTAGTGCGCGCAATTTACCAGTTGGTGGCCCATACAAAATTGTTGTTGATTCAGCTGATTTACAACAAAAAACCATCGAAGGTATCTACCTGAATGTAGGTGAGACTTTCCGTTTAAACGAAGCTTTAGAGTTAACTACTATTGAACGTATTGCCGTGGGTGGTAGTGCATCTGCTTATCAGGTCGCTGGTGATACCAATTATTTCGGTCGTGGTGCTATTGATGGTTCAGCAAGTATTAGCCGTGACCTTAAAGATGTGGTTAAGCAAAACCCAATGGCGGTTTTCGATACTGATGGTTTAAACCTATCAGTTGCCGGTATGAACCCTCGTTCAAACTCATTTGTAGTAGACGGTATTGCCCAAAATGATGACTTTGGTCTTAATAAGAGTGGTTACCCTTCACTACGTTCACCAATTTCTATGGATGCCATTGAGTCAGTAGCGTTAAATATTGCTCCTTTCTCTGCCCGTATTGGTGATTTCCAAGGTGCGCAAATTAACGCCGTAACCAAATCAGGTACCAATGAAGTATCTGGTTCACTATTTTGGGAAACTACCAATGACTCAATGGCTGGTTACTCAAAACTACGTGATGGTACCAAAGTTGATCAAACCTTCGATGAAACCACTTGGGGCGGTACCATTGGTCTACCTCTGATTGAAGATAAATTATTTTTCTTTGGTTCCTACGAAAAATACAATGCTCCACGCGAAGCATCAATTGGTCCTGCCGGTTCAGGTTATGCCGCTCCTGGTGAAGTAACATTAGAGCAATTTGAGCGTGTACAACAAATCGCTAAAGATGTATATGGTCTAAACACCATTGGTTCTTACAAAATGGATCCAGTGGAAGAAGACGAAAAGATTCTTGCTAAAATCGACTGGCACATTAACGATGACCACCGTGCAGCAGTGACTTACCAACGCACCGTTGGTAATGAAACCCGCAATACCTCAGGCTTTAAGTCTATTAACACCACTTCAATGGCGTATAACGAAGAGCAATTTTTAGAGACTTTTGCATTAAATCTATACTCGGATTGGTCTGAAAACTTATCTACAGAATTTAAAGTTTCTCATAAAGATTCTTCTAAGCGTGCTAACCCGCTTGATCCACTAAACATTGGTCATGTAACCATTGAAACTGGCGTAAATGATGGTGAGATCAGCTTTGGTACCGACTACTCTCGTCAAGCCAACGAGTTAGATAACCAAAACCTAGAAGTGCTATTTACTGGTGATTACTTCTTAGATGAGCATACTATTGGTTTTGGTGTGCAATACAATGACCTAAACATTCGCAATTTATATGCTCGTAATGTTATGGGCCAGTGGAATTTCCGCTCTATAGAAGATTTTGAAAATGGTGTTGTAGGTAATTTTGATTACTCAAACGCTGCCTCTGGTAACGTTGATGAGCTTGCAGCGAATATCAACATGAAGAAGCTAGCTCTATTTGTCGAAGACACTTGGTTGGTTAATGAAGACCTAGAGCTTAACTATGGCGTGCGTTACGAGCGTATTAGCACTGACTCTGTCGCTCGTCATAACCAAAACTTTGAAGACCGTTACGGTTTCTCTAATGCCACGAGCTTAGATGGTCATGACATCTTTCTACCGCGTGTCGGCTTTAACTACATTGCAACTGATAACGTAACCCTAAAAGGTGGCGTAGGCCGCTTCTCTGGTGGTATGCCAACGGTTTGGATTGCTAATTCACTGCAAAATGATGGTACGACTTTGCTGTCTTACAACGGTGGTTGGAACTCAGAGTGGGGTACGCCTGATTTTGGACAGGTACCTGACCAAGCGCACAATGGCATGGTAGGTGGTGATGGTAACACCAACGTACTTGCCCCTAACTTTAAATTGCCTTCAGATTGGCGTGCAAACTTTGCCGTGGATTCTATCTGGGACTTAGGTGCTCTAGGTGAAGATTGGTTTGCTGGTGCTGAGTTCCTATACATTCAAAAAGAGAACGATGTTGCTTGGGTAGATCTTGCCCGTCGTTACAGCCATACCGATGATACAGGCCGTGTAGTATATGAAACACACGATCCACTAACCGGTGAACAGACTAACCGTTACGATATCATGTTTACCAATGCTGCTAAGGATGGTAATAGTCAAACTCTTGCCTTTACCTTAGCTAAAAACTGGGATAACGGTGTGAGTTTCCGTACCTCTTATGCGACTAACCGCGTACAAGAAGGTAACCAAGGTTCTTCATCAACTGCGGATTCTAACTTCCAGTACACTCCAGTTCAGTATGACCGTAATGGCACCACGTTAGGTACAGGTAACCACGAAGTTCCACACCGTATTACCATGACTCTAGGTTACAACACTGAGATTTTCAGTGGCTATAAATCTAGCTTCAACCTATTCTATGATGCCCGTGAAGGTAAGCCATTTAGCTGGGTACTAGGCTCATGGCGTGATGGTGACTTAGGCGACCAATCACGTTTTTCTGGTTCAAGCTACTATCTACCTTACATTCCTACAGGTTGTGATGATAAGAATGTCGAGTGGGGTTCAGGAATGGATTGCGATACCTTTATGGGTGCAGTATCTGAACTTGGCTTAGACGGTTACAAAGGTTCTATTATTGATAAAAACACTCACAATATGCCATGGGTTCACCAGTTAGACTTCAAATTCACTCAAGAGGTTCCTGGGTTTGTTAAAGAGCATAAAGGTGAAGCTTACTTCACTATGGTTAACGTTCTTAACTTCCTAAACGATGAATGGGGCCGTGTAGAATACGTGGGTTATCAATCTAAGAAGCTAGTTGATTACGATTACAATCCAGAAACAGGTACTTATAAGTACTCAATGCCACATGGTTATGATGAGTTAGACCTACGTAATTACTCTGGTCAAAGTACTAACCGCAGTGCGTGGCAAATCAAAGTTGGCGTGAAGTACAAGTTCTAATCGCTTTAGAATATAAATAATCCCCAATAAAAAGGGGCAACCAACTGGTAGCCCCTTTTGTTTTTCTAATCAAATATTAGAACTGATAAGCAAAACTGATGCCCGCTTGGCGGCCAATGCGTGGTTCAATTACGTTTTGGCGTTTACCATTCCAAATGTACTTACCGTAACCTGCAGTTGGAATATCTTCGTTAAGTAGGTTATCAACGAAGAAGCTGATGCGATAACCGTTACGTTCTATACCACCGGTAAACTTTGACGACCATACACCAGGAAGTTCGGTGCTGTTGGTGTTGTCTAAGAACTGGCTTGAACGGTAACCAAAAATTAGTTTAGCGAAGCTAGTGGTTTCACCCCAAACTTGGTTATAATCCAGTGAGGAATTGGTTGTCCATTTAGATGTACGTGGCATGGTAGTGCCAGAAATGTCACCATTAGTAATACTGTTATAACCTACGATTGGTGCGCCAGGTGCAGGGTATGCATAGATAGGCGTATCAATAGTCTCCATATTAAAGTTTTCAGTATCTTGGTAGCCGTATTCTGACTGAACCACCCCTTCTTTCACTTTAGCATCATTATATGCAACAGCTAAGTTCCAACCAAAGTAGTCGTTAATTTGTACTCGAGAATCAAATTCAATACCCTTAACTTCGGTTTTACCTAGGTTGGCAACAATATTGCTTAGTTGCGCATTATCATTCGATGCAAAAGTACGAATTTGTTGTTTATCCCAATCGATAAAGTAGGCGGCTAGGTTAAATTTAACCATGCCATCCATAACGAAGCTTTTTAAACCAAGCTCATAGGTCCAGTTTTCCTCTGGCTCAAACTTAGCTTCAGCTCCCATTGCTCCACCGTTAAAACCACCTGATTTCACCCCTTTACCTACGTTGGCATAAAGCAGTGATGATTCATTTAAGTCGTAATCAACGGTTACGCGAGGAGTGAAGTAGCTCCAATCGCCAGATTGGTAACCAGTTTCAGAGCCTGGGCCTTGTAGACCAACTGTGTTATCTGTCGTTTTTTCTTCTTTAGTGTAGCGACCTTCAGCGGTGATGTTAAAATCATCTAGGAAGTCATAATCTAATGAAAAGAAAGCAGACTGAGTTTTAGTCGTGTAGTTATTGAACTTACGAACTGGAAGGCTACCATCAGCACCTTGCATTTCACCTAAGAAACTTGCTAATGCTGCTTGATCTTCAGCCGTTAATGGGCCATTTTGAGTCATGGTAGTGACTGGGACAAAAGCATAGTGTAACCAGTCATCTAGGTTTAGTTTGCTGTAGAAACCACCAACTACCCAGCCGACATCACCAATATCACCACTTAAACGGACTTCATGGCTAAATTCTTTACGATCTTTGTTTGGTTGGCCACCAATATCATAACCATGAGCGAAAGTACCAATTAACGAAGGCCCAATAGCCATCCCGCTAAGTGTTGGTGCACCAGGGAATGGAGCTTGAGCTAGGTATACCATCTGAGGTGGGAATGCACTAAAGTCAGAATTAACTACATCTAAAATATTTACCGGGCTATAAATATTAGCTAATGCTGTAGGCATCATTAACATGCCATCTTGTGGAGCTATTTGACCAACGTTAATTCTATATTTGCTCTTATTAAAACCTGCTAAATAGGTGAAGTTTACATCTTCACCAGTATAATCAAACTTGAAAGTGGTACGGTTAACTTCTTGGTCGGTACCTGTTGCAGCCGTTGGTACACCAGTGAAGTTGGAGTTCCAGAGGTCATGGTTAAGTTCACCTTTATAAAGATGGTAATAAGTTCCTACAAAGGTATCTTTCATGCCTGCATTCGCATCAATATAGGCAGTGGCTCGTGGTGTTTCATGACTGCTAGTATAAGCATGACCAAGTACGATATTTATATCATCGGTTGGGTCAAAGCTTAATTTGGCATTAACGGTATCGGTTTTCTTACGGCCAAGGAGGCGATCATCAATTTTATCACCGGTAATATGGTTAATGTTTTCAATGGTTGAGCCGCTATCATGGCGGGCAGCGTCTAAACGGAAACCCAGTTTATCGCTAATAGGTGCAGATAAGTTAAGGTCAACTTTGCTCATCTTATCTGTGCCTAGGGTAACGTTAAAGCCACCCGTTAGCTCATCTGCAGTACCCTTAGTAATATAGTTAATCGCACCGGCGAAGGCGTTACGACCATAAATTGCCGATTGTGGACCACGTACCACTTCCACACGCTCTAGGCCTGAGAAAGGAATGAACGCCGCTTCACGGCCTGAGGCATACACGCCATCAATAAATACCGCAACGTTGGTTTCATCGCCGACTAGACCCGGCTGGGCTAGACCACGGATAACGGGACCGTTAGTACCGTCAGAACCGGTAGAATCAAAGGTCACACCTGGAGTTTGAGCAATCACATCTTCAACAGAGTTAATGCTATTTTTAATAATGTCATCACCTGAGAACGCACTAACGGCAACCGGAATTTTGTTGATCAATTCTTCTTTGTTACGGGAAGTAACAATGATGCGCTCAATGGCAGCATCTTCTTGAGCTTGTGCATCCTCTGCTTCGGCAGCAATTGCCGACCAGCTACAACCTAGAGCAGCTGTAATTGCTGCGGTAATAACAGGATAACGTACCTTGTAGTGTTTCATAGCATTAACCTCAGGTGTGGAGTATTTATAATTTATCTACCATCAAACAGCTGTGGCTTAGTTTTATGTTTTCATACTTGAATGTATAAATGTTATTACATTATGTCAATTGTATTTTTGGTTAATTTTAAGTCAGTCCTTATTGTTAACTTAAATATATTTTTTCATCAAATCCAATAGTTTAGATAGTTCTACTGTATTATTGATTTCTGTCAAATTCTCCTTAGGTAGCAATTGGCATTGGCTTTCACCTGTGTCATAAATGTGCGTTAACGTTCGTTTTTGAGCGGCAATGGCGCTGCCTAATAACGCTAATGGATATAGGGCGATCTTGTAATTTAACCGCTCAAGCTGGTTAGCATCATTCACTGGAGAATTGACCGCCTCGACTAAGT
Organism: Paraferrimonas sp. SM1919; assembly: GCF_010993985.1. GTDB lineage: Bacteria > Pseudomonadota > Gammaproteobacteria > Enterobacterales > Shewanellaceae > SM1919. Next base: position 52,233 of record NZ_WINH01000007.1, read on the forward strand.
TGTGCACTAACGGCGCTTTATTTGAAAACAGTTTGGCAATGGTTTGTATCTGCGCCAGGGATTTTGGCGCTTCTATGAATAACATATCCGCTCCTGCTTCTAAATAAGCCTGACCTCTAGCGATTGCATCTTCAAAACCATTCACCCCTAAGGCATCAGTTCTGGCAATAATTAAGGTGTCACTCGCTTGTCTGGCATCTAAGGCGCTGTGAATTTTACCGACCATTTCTTCGCTACTTATTACCTGTTTACCCGCGAGATGACCACAGCGTTTAGGCATAAGCTGATCTTCTAATTGCAGCGCAGAGGCACCTGCGCGTTCTAGCACTTTCACTGTACGGGCGGTATTGATGGCGTTACCAAAACCGGTATCAATATCAACAATCAAAGGCAATTCGACCCGTTCACGCATTTGACTGACACAGGTAGCGACTTCCGACATAGAGACTAAACCCAAGTCAGGAGAACCAAATCGAGCTAGAGAAATACCAGCGCCAGAAACAAAGCCGGCTTCAAATCCAGTCTGTTGGGCCAGCAGTGCCGTCATACCGTCATAGACCCCTGGGGCTTTTATTACCCCAGGTTGAAGCAGCTTCTGCTTAAGTGAAATCATGCTTTAGAAGGGATTTCGATATGCTCAGACAGCAATGAGCCAAAGCCGTGAATACGATCATTAATGCCATTGCTGCGTAGGGCGTGCCAGAAAGTCAGGGCATTAATCGCCAGTACCGGCTTGCCTAATTCTTGTTCTAGCTTGGCCGCCAGTTCAACAAAGTAGAGGTTGCTGCCAGCTTGTAAAATTAAATCTACTTCTTCAGAGTCTACCTGTGCAACCAAAGCGCGAGTTTTAGCAAAGCTTTCATGGGCAATTTCTACTGGCCCTGGCGAGTTATGACCTTTAATTGTCACTACTTCATAACCGATATCCGCTAAGAACTTAACTACCATATTATCGCCGACAGGCATGTATGGGGTGACCACACCAATTTTACGTACAGTTGGATAGCAGCTTAGGGCATCTAAAATCGCCTGAGCACCGAATGTTACATTACAGTTGCCTACTTCATTGGCAATATCGTTATAACGTTTAAACTCTCGATCAGAACGCTCTTTACCATCCCAGAATGTTTCGGCGGAATACCCAAAAATGACATGGTCAGGTTTACAGGTTAGGGCGTCACGCAAACCTTGCTCTGTTGCTGCACCAATGGCTTCAACCATGGCAACAAATTCTGCTTCATTGGTGACTTTAAATGGCGGGATCACACACCCTCGAGTGGCTAACACGACACCCTCTGGGCGCATCATGTTGTATTCAACCTCTACTGCGGTGTTGGTGCTTGGCACCAGCAACGCAAACTTTTTTCTATACCCATAATAATCAACCGCCATCTTTGAGCTCCTAGAATGCATTAAAATGTCATATAGCTATAACATTAAATCTAAAGTTGCGTTAGAGTAAAGCTGAAATTTAATTTTTACTAAAAAAGATCGTTTAAGATCTGCAAGTTATTGGGGGGAATACATGGCAAATAAGGTTGCTATTGTGACTGGTGCCAGTAAAGGCATTGGTCAAGCCATCGCTATTGGTTTGGCAGAGAAAGGGATGCACTTAGTGCTAATAGGCCGTGATTTACAGGGGCTCGAACAAACCGCCAGCCAATGCAAAAGCGCTGAAACCCTTGCCCTAGATATTACCGATGAAATGGCCGTCATCCATAATTTAGAGCTGCTAATTAGCCGCCTAGGCAGAGTTGATGTTCTCATTAATAATGCTGGGGTGGCCGAAGATCAGTGGGTGCCTATTCAGGATCTTGATATGGCTGTACTCAAGCACACTTTTGAAATTAACTTTTTTGCTCAAGTGAATCTGACCCAACAAGTGTTACCCATTATGAAAAGTCATAAATATGGCCGAATTGTTAATATATCCAGTGAGTTAGCTTCATTAAACGAAATGCAAATGGGCAATACTTTGGCTTATCGTGCTTCCAAAAATGCCTTAAACTCCTTAACTAAAGTGCTCTCATTAGAATTGAATGATTACTCAAATATTAAGGTCAATAGCGCTGCACCGGGCTGGGTAAAAACAGCCTTAGGAGGGGAAGGTGCGCCGTTAACACCAGAGCAGGGCGCGGACACGGCCATTTGGTTGGCAACATTAGCTAAAGACGGTCCAACAGGCGGCTTTTACCGAGAGCGTGAAGTCTATCCTTGGTAGAGAAAAAATAATGAGCTTGTTATTATGGTTGAATAAACACTAGGGTAAAGGGCAAGATTTTGAGAGAGCAAATTTTAGATAAAATGGGCATAACCCGTTGGAGCTTAAAAAGTCAGGCAGACAGACTCGCTGAAACAATCACGTCTGAACCGGCCATTAAGCTGGTCGTCATTAGCGAGCTTTCTCGAGATCAATTGATCGATGTAGCGCTTTTTAAAAACATCATTAAAGCTGCCAAACTCCTCCCCAACCAATGGCAAGTGACCCAGCAAACCCAGACGATAGCGACTAAATTTCCAAATAAGCAATTGGTTTGGGCAATTGATGCCGATTACCAAGGTGCGGTTGTGACTGCTGATCTCAGTGCCCTTAACCACTTACCAGAGCAAAAGCGTTTGCTTTGGGATAAGTTAAAAGCAATCAGTTAATGGTATTATCGATAAAACGTCTGAATGCTGAGCATATTGCCCTGTTGTATGGAATCGAAACGCGTGCTCACAAAATCCCTTGGTCACAGTCATTATTAGAGTCGAGCCTAAATGATAAATTTGGCCATACTTTAGGCCTCTATCTAGATAATCAATTAATAGGATTCTGTGTGAATCAAATTCTTTTTGAAGAAGCCAATCTACTCAATATCTGTATCGATCCAGCCTACCAAGGAAATGGATTTGGAGTGTCATTTATGGCCCAGCTTAAGCAGTATTATTTAGCTAATAAAGTAGAAAAAGTCTTCCTTGAAGTACGGGCAAGCAACCATAGGGCGATAAAGCTTTATCAAAAAATGGGGTTCGAAGCTATGGGGCTTCGTAAGAATTACTATAAAACCCTAGGGCAAACCAAGGAAGATGCACAAATAATGATGTGGGAGTTAAACCATGACTAAGCTGGCGGTGTTTGCTGATGTACAAAATATTTATTACACCTGTAAAGAGAGCCTAGGCGGGTCGTTTAATTACCGCAAATGTTGGCAGCAACTCACTCAGTATGGTGATATTACTCATGCTTATGCCTACGCCATCGATAAGGGTGATGACGGTCAAATTAAATTCCAAGATGCCCTCAGACATATAGGGTTTGAAGTAAAATTAAAACCTTTTATAAGTCGCGCCGATGGCAGTGCTAAGGGGGATTGGGATGTAGGCATAACCATTGATATGCTCGATTTGGCAACCAAGGTCGACGAAGTGGTGCTGCTATCTGGGGATGGAGATTTTGCTATATTACTGGATAAGTTGCGCAGCCTCGGTGTTAAAACTCGCGTGATTTCAGCACCGAATCTCACCGCCACAAGCTTGATTAAAGCCTGCGACCATTACCAAGAAATCAGTGCTGATCTACTCCTTTAACGCTTTTTAGGTCGGAAGCTGGCGCCAGATTTTGGCTTGAAGCTTGGCCCATCACTGCGTTTATTGTCTGTGTTAGACTTATGGTTAGCGTGATACTTAGCTAAAGGCGATTTGGAATCTACTTTTGGCTTTTGCGGTTTCGCCTTGGGCTGCTGCGGGGCATTAGCTTGATCCACTTTAACGGAGGTTTTGCTGGAGCCTGCTACTGCTTGGTTAATCTCATTCATTTCTTCGGTGCTTAGGTTGCGCCATTGACCGGGCTGCAACTTGCCGAGAGTGACATTCATAATGCGAGTTCGCTTTAGCTTAGTCACGTTATAACCTAAGAACTCACACATCCGACGAATTTGACGGTTTAAACCCTGAGTCAAAATGATTTTAAATACATGGTCGCTGACTTTGGTTACCTTACAGCGTTTGGTTACCGTGCCTAGGATTGGCACCCCCGAACTCATGCGTTTAACAAAACTGTCGGTAATGGCTTTATCAACGGTGACGACATATTCTTTGTCATGGGCGTTTTCAGCACGCAAAATCTTATTTACGATATCACCATCGGTAGTTAAAAAGATTAACCCTTCAGAAGGCTTATCTAATCGTCCGATAGGAAAAATTCTTTGGCGATGACCAATCGCATCAATAATATTACCTTTAATATGACGCTCTGTGGTGCAGGTGATACCGATAGGCTTGTTGTAGGCAATATAGACACGATCCGATTTATTGCTAGCACTGGCTTTAATCAATTTACCAGAAACAAGTACTTTATCCCCAGGTTTGACGCGGGTGCCCATTTCCGCCACACGGCCATTAAGTGTGACCTTTTGTTGTTCAATAAAGCGGTCTGCTTCGCGGCGTGAACAAAAGCCAGAGTCAGAAATAAATTTATTTAAGCGAATATCGGTCACTGAAGTGCCTTTTTACAGTATGAAATGAAAACGCTTCTATTATAGCGTTTTCTTTAGCTTAGTTAACAGACTATCTAAGGTATTAGCGAAACACATTCGATCGCTGTGACTTAGGCTGCTTGGGCCACCGGTTTGTACACCACTTGCGCGCATGGTATCCATAAAATCACGCATATTAAGTTTCTGCTTAATATTATGTTCAGTATAGCGCTCCCCTCTAGGGTTGATCGCGTGAGCACCTTTGGCTAAAACCTCGCTAGCCAGCGGTATATCGGCGGTGATGACGATATCATTGGGGTTCACACGTTTGACGATCTCATCATCAGCGACATCAAACCCTTTATTGACTTGCATGGCCTTGATGAAACGCGATGGAGGCGTGCGTAGGGCGTGATTAGCCACGAGTGTGGTTTGGGTTTGAGTACGGTCTGCGGCTTTGTAAATAATTTCTTTTATGACGACTGGACATGCGTCGGCATCCACCCAAATCGCCGCCATTATTTTTTACCCATCATAGCTTTAAGGTCTGCAAAAGGGTTGTGAGTCGCTGCTTCAGTCTTTAAGTCAGCCCCAGCCTCTACATGGCTACCAAAGCGTGCTGCATCGGTATATTTTTCATGCTCGTTATCGTGGCAGTATAAACACAGCAGCTCCCAGTTAGAGCCATCATTCGGATTATTTGTATGATCATGGTCAATGTGATGAACGGTTAATTCTTTAAGATTAGAGTATTGAAACTCACGAGCGCAGCGTCCACAAACCCATGGGAACAGTTTTAATGCTTTATCACGGTAGCCTTGTTCAAGTTGAGCATAGTTATTAGGGATGACAGCCATTGTTGAATTCACTTTATAATCTGTAAAAATTTTAGCTACTATAAGTATTCAGTTTGAGTTGAGCAAATATTTACAGGGGAAATTATGAATATCTATGGCGATTTGAGGTTTAGTGACAGTTACAGTATCAAATTATTACTACGATTATTAAAAATCCCCCATACTTGGCACCATCAAGATCAATTGCAAGACGTCGAAGATGAGCAGCCTCAAATATGCCCCAGAGTGGAATTAGATGATGGTAAAGTCTTATATGAAGCAAATGCCATTTTAACTTTCTTAGTTTCTGGGACTCAATTTTTTCCAGTAGAACGTTGGCCAATGCTGAAAACGCTTCAGTGGCAGTACTTTGAGCAAGGGCAGGTACGTCCAACACTGGCTGCTGCTAAAGAGTTAAAAACCATTGAGGGTATCAATCCGTCAAACCAGAATGCCTTTGATGCGATGCTCGCCAAAGGCCATAGTGCCTTGGTTGAAGTAAGCGATGCGTTAGCGCAACATGATTACATAACAAGCAATAAACTGACCATCGCAGACTTTATTCTATATGCCGATATCGCAGGTGTTGATACCCTAGGTATCGATATGACTGAGTTTCCCAATGTAACAGCTTGGCTTAAGAGGATAGAAGTGTTGCCAAATTTTATTTCTCAAAGTGATGCAATCCAGAAATTTATTTAGCTCTTAAATAGTGTTCAATAGTGAACTATTTGATTATAATGACGCCGAATAGTGAATTATAACGAAATGGCCGGAGCCAAAATGACTATTGAACGCACTTTTTCTATTGTAAAGCCTGACGCCGTAATCCGTAATCTAGTCGGTAGTATCTACCAGCGCATTGAAGCCGCTGGCTTAAAAATTATTGCCGCGAAAATGGTGCACTTAACCAAAGCGCAAGCAGAAGGGTTCTATGCTGAGCATGAAGGCCGTCCTTTTTACCCTACTCTTGTTGAATTTATGTCTAGTGCGCCAATTATGGTTCAAGTGCTAGAAGGTGAAAACGCTATTGCAAAGTACCGTGAAGTAATGGGTACGACTGACCCTGAAACTGCTGCAGAGGGGACGATTCGTAAAGACTTTGCTCGCTCGATGCAGCAAAATTCGGTACATGGGTCTGATTCGGTTGAATCTGCGGAACGAGAAATTGCTTACTTCTTTACTGACAATGAGATCTGTCCAAGATAAGCAATTGCTATAAATTATACTAAAAAGGGAGCTTAGCTCCCTTTTTTTTATTAAAAGCTGGCAGTTATAGTGCTTGCCACCTAAAATCCACACTTTAGTCTAAATTTGAGAATTTCATGCATCATTACGCTATTTTGGCTAACCCGGGCCATAACCGAATCTACTTTGATACCGCCCTAAAAATTGCTGTGTTAGAGCTTGAAGCTATGTTTGCTGGTTTAAATGTGCAGGTGCAAGATATTGGCGAACGTGAATTAGGTTTACCTGCCGCGATAGCTTTTAGTACCCAAGATCCTCTGAGTTCTGATGAATTAAGGCAAATTTCTGCTTCATCGATTTATTACGCTATTTTTGAAGTTATGCCACAAGGGTTGCTCAAGCCATTACAGCCTGAACCTTACGGTACTTTCCCTGAAAGTATGAACCAAATTTTACGCTATACCGGTAAAACCAATGAGCAATTTACCCGGTTAATGGTGAATCTTGGCTTAAGTGCTTGTGATACTGATAGCAAGGTTAAAACCTTGATGGATCCTATGTGTGGTAAAGGTACCACATTATATGAAGGCCTTATTCGTGGCTTAGACGTGGTTGGGGTAGAGATCAACGATAAATGGGTACAAGAAATTCAAACTTTTATTGTTAAGTACCTTAAAAATGGTCGTTACAAGCATGAAACTAAAAAAGAAAAGCGCACCGGCGAAAAAGGCAAAAAATTGGCGAACTGCTTTATAGTTGATACTGCCATTTCCAAAGAAGCATTTAAAGCAGCGCCACAAAACCTCAAACTGATGGCTGCAGACACTCGCATATGCGATAAAGTCGTTAAGAAAAATTCCATCGATTTAATGGTGTCTGATTTACCTTATGGTGTGCAGCATGGGTCTAAACAAGCGACCGATGTGAAAATGGCACGCAGCCCATTAGAGTTATTAGAAGAGGCTTTACCGGCTTGGAAAAACTGTCTCAAGCGTGGCGGTGCAGTTGTGCTGTCTTACAATGAATTCACGTTAAAGTGGAAAGAAGCGGCGCAGGCTTTTGAAGCGGCAGGTTTCTTAGTAAAAGCGGATACGCCTTATGTGGGCTTTGTGCACCGCGTAGATCAGTCCATTAACCGCAATATTATTGTGGCGGTGAAGGGGTAGAATCCTAGCCAAAATCAAAAGTTAATAGACGAAAGCTTGAAGTAAAAAGGGTTCCAACTGGAACCCTTTTGGGTATTTATAGAAGCTTACTTCTTCTTCTTTTTTGCTGTAGCTTTCTTACGAGCCTTAGCATTCGCTTTGATCTTAACTTTGTTTTTCTTTTTCGCTGGTGGGCGTGCTTCTTTAAATTGAGGACGCAACTCAGGAATAATACGACGGGCTAAACGCTCTTTCATATAACGTTCAATCTTACCCACTACGGCCGCGTCATGGGCTTCAAGCAGGTTAATCGCCGTTCCCTTAGCGCCAGCACGACCAGTACGGCCAATACGGTGCACATAGGTGTCTGCGGTGCGCGGCATATCAAAGTTAATTACATGGCTGACGGCTTCAACATCAATCCCGCGAGCGGCAACATCTGTGGCAATCAGTACATTGACGTCTGATTTTGACAAGCGTGAAATTGCTTGGAAGCGTGCCTTTTGCTCCATATCTCCACGAAGGAAAGCAGCTTTAATGCCTGCCGATTGTAATAGTCCTTCAAGCTGAGCGACGCGTTCACGGGTTTTTACAAACACGATGGCACGGGTTACATCTTCTTGATTAAGAATGTGAATCAATAAATTAACTTTATGATTAAAGTCATCGGCAATGTGAATCCACTGGTGGATCTTCGCCTTTTCTTTACGGCTTGACTCTGCGTTTAACTCAACAGGATCGGTCAGCAGTTCGCGAGCAAAAGCGTTGACCCCAGCCCCTTCTAAGGTGGCAGAGAACAGCATAGATTGCTGACGGTTAAAACAACCTTGGGCAAGTTCACTGACGACTTGTCTAAAGCCCATATCTAGCATGCGATCCGCTTCATCAATCACTAAAATTTCAATGGCATCGAGTGCGATTTCGTCTTTGTGAATATATTCTTGTAGACGGCCAGGGGTCGCGACAAGAATATCCAGTTTGCCACTAAGCATTTCTTTTTGTTTGATGTAGTCTTGGCCACCGGTGATTACCCCAGCTTTTAGGTCTGAACCATAAGCAAGATGACTGGCATATTGGTGTACCTGTACCGCCAACTCTCGAGTCGGCGCTAAGATTAAAACTCTTGGAGGACCAGCGAACTTGCGAGGGTAATCGAGCAAGTGTTGAATTGCAGGAAGTAGAAATGCGGCCGTTTTACCCGTCCCGGTTGGGGCATTTGCAAGAATATCGCGCTGATCCATAGCAACAGGCAATACCTGCTGTTGAATGTTGGTCGGGGTAGTATGACCCATACGGGCCAGAGATTCCATCAGCAGGGCATCAAGCTGAAGTTCATCAAATTGCATAATTTTATAATCCGAAGGCTAAAACTTTAAATAAAAGTCTTTCGTTAACGAGATAAATTCATCACTGTAACCGCCATCGGCTTGATGGATTGATAAGCTTTGTTTGATGAGTTTTTCTCTGTGCTTGCCAAATTGTAACAGATATCGGCTCACTGGGTTGTTTAGCTTAGTAAAAATCTGCAATTGTTTGTTCAAAATCCAACCTTGATCGCAGCATTGTTGTACTAATTTGTCGTAACTGACAGCGGGAATGATCAAACTGAAGTTACAATGGTCATCTGCAAGTCGCCAAGCTGCTTGTGCTAGTTGCGCAAAACTTAAAGAATCAGTATGACGAGCGAGAGAGCGTCTGGCATCTTCAGCTTTTAAATTATTATCAAAATAAGGTGGGTTACAGATGATGGATTGAAATTTTGTTTCGCTAACAAATTCATTCACATCTTCTTTAACACAACGGATTCGGTCGTAGAAAGGACTATTGGCAGCATTGGTCGAAGCGGCCATAACCGCTTGGCTATCAATATCAATTCCGGTAATTTTTATATCCCCAAACCTTTGGGCCAAAATTAAGCTTAACACCCCCGAACCGGTTCCAATATCAAGGGTGTGGCCATTCGCATTTGCCCAGCAGCCAAATAAGACGGCATCGGTAGATACTTTCATAGCGCACAGACTGTCATCAATAAAAAATTGCTTAAATTGGAAGGGCATATTTCTCCTAGTGAAATGTGTGATTTTATTTAATAAAACGCTATTGTAGCGCAGATTACATAAGTCTTAGTAAATCGTTTCTGAGTTGTAGATTTTATGATCGTATAAGCAATAGTTATTATAGATTGCTTGATTGTTCACGAAAGAATCGACACAATCGAATGAATGATAGTGCCTCACCTAGATGTGGTGGCCAAGATAAATTCAATTTAGTCGATATCTTTGGATATGATTTGGGGTAAATAGTGCAACAAGGTAAATTAACAATAACTGACACATTAGGCCTAGGGTTTATGACCTTTGCCTTTTTTCTCGGGGCGGGCAACTTAATCTTCCCACCTATGGCGGGCCTATTAAGTGGTCAGGACATGTTACTCACCATGCTTGGCTTTTTGTTAACCGCCGTGGGGTTACCTCTCATCGCCTTAATTGCGGTAGCAAAATCTGGTGGCAAGATATTTTCAATGTTGCCTGTGGCAATGGCAACCGGCTTAGCGAGTGCGATTTATATCATTATTGGTCCTGCTTTCGCAGCACCAAGAACGGGCTTAGTGGCATACGAAATTGGTGCCGTGCCATTTATCTCTGATCCAAATGAAACTACCCAGCTACTCTTCACTCTGCTGTTTTTCGCCGTAAGCTTACTTCTCGCATTAAAACCAGGAAAGCTTTTAGATACCGTTGGTAAGATGCTTACCCCAATCTTGATTATTTTGTTGACGGTATTAGCGGCATCAGTGGTATTTTTTGATGGTGCTGCAGCACCAGTGGCAGCTGAAGGCTATAAAGATGCCCCATTTGTGAAGGGCTTTCTTGATGGTTATAACACCATGGATACTCTGGCTTCTTTACTTTTTGGTATGTTGATTATTGATATTCTAAAAACTAAAGGGATCACAGAAGCCGATGCCCAAGCTAAATATCTTGTTTGGGCTGGCATCATTGCAGCAATCGGCTTAGCTTATGTATATATTTCGCTATTTGTTTTAGGTTCTCATGCTGCTGGTTTAGCTCCAGATGCAACCAATGGTGGTGAGATCCTTAGCATATACGTTTTCAACGTATTCGGTGATGCAGGCCAAATTATTTTAGCTGCGGTGGTAAGCCTAGCTTGTTTAACTACCGCGGTAGGGTTAATTAGTGCTTGTTCTGACTTCTTTGGTGGTTTATTTCCAAAAATTGGCTATCAAAAGTTCACCGTTTTATTCTCTGCTATTTGTGCGTTAGTAGCTAACGTTGGTCTGGAGCAATTAATTGCGATTAGTGTGCCAGTGCTTTACACCGTTTACCCTGTAGCGATTGCTCTTGTGGTTGTGACGTTTTTCAATAACTATTTTGGCGATCCAAAATCTTCCCATCGTGTGATCATTTCAACCGCTCTATTTTATGGTGCGTTAGATGGCCTAGCTGCAGCAGGTGTCGATACCAGCTTTATGAAAAATATGATGGACAGTTCACTAGGTTGGGTAGTACCAGTAAGTTTAGTGTTAGTTATTATGTATCTTTTAAACAAGAAGAAAGAATACTAATCCACACTTTTCATGGAAGATAATAAAATTGTCGATGCCTTTATTGAGCACTTATGGCTCAATAAAGGACTCAGTGATAATACGCTTAATAGCTATCGTCACGATATGAACCATGTGGTTGGCTTTTGCCAGCAACATGGTTTTTGTGTATCTGAGCTTACCACCGAGCAGCTTAGGCAATACTTTGACTGGCGCTTTGAACAGGGGTTTGCAAAATCGAGCAATATTCGCAGTCGTTCTTCATTAAAGGGCTTTTTTAAATATTTAGTTGCCCTTGGTCGTCGTGGCGAAAACCCTATGCAAAACATTGAGTCAGCCAAAGCCAGCCGTCATTTACCTAAAAGTTTATCAGAAGCTCAAGTCGAGGCCTTGATTGAGGCCCCTGATATCAACGACCCTATCGAGCATAGGGACCATGCTATGCTAGAGTTGCTTTATGCGACGGGCCTACGAGTAACCGAATTGGTTGAGCTGGAATTGTCGCAACTGAGTTTAAGACAGGGCGTTGTGCAGGTAATTGGCAAGGGGGATAAGCAACGTCTTGTACCGCTAGGAGAGCAGGCAATTGCGGCCATTGAAAGCTACCTATGCCAATCTAGAGGTTTGCTACTCGGCTTAAAAAGCAGTGACGTGCTGTTTCCTTCTAAGCGCGCCAAAGCGATGACGAGACAAACATTTTGGCATCGGATTAAAATTTATGCTCAACGGGCGGGTATTAATCAAGATGAGATCTCACCTCATACCTTAAGGCATGCGTTTGCTACTCATTTATTAAATCATGGTGCGGATTTACGTGTTGTGCAAATGTTATTAGGCCACAGCGATCTTTCAACGACTCAAATTTATACCCATGTAGCGCAGGCTCGATTGAGTCAATTGCATCAACAACACCATCCAAGGGGTTGATTGCCTCGCCTCAAGTGAGTAATCTTGTTGGCAGTTGAAAAAAGGATTACTAATGAAATTATTTAAGCAGTTTAGTACCAGCATGGCATTGTTTGGTGCTTTGATTATGACATCAGCTTGCGCTGATGAATCCCAAAACACTTCTAAAGAAAAAGAGGTAGACGTTGCTCAAACTAGCGTAACCACTTTATCGCAAGCCGAGGTCACTGAAGCTCAAGAAGCCTTAATCGGTTTAGGGATATTTGCTAAAGTGAGTGATTTTTCTGTTTCTCCGGTACCGGGCTATTATCAAGTTCAATTTAATTCGAAAGCCTTCTTTATCAGTCAAGATGGTAAATACTTAATTGGCGGCCTGTTACTCGAAACGGCGACAGAAGTGAATCTGGTTGAGCAAGCCAACGCCCAGCTGCAAGCTCAAAAGGCCAAAACATTAGCGCCTAAATTAAAATCAGCAGAAGCTGAGATGATCACTTATAAAGCGAAAAATGAAAAGTATGTGGTTACCGTATTTACTGATGTAACCTGTGGTTATTGTCGTAAATTACATGGGCAAATGGATGACTACAATGATCTAGGCATCACTGTTCGTTACCTTGCTTTCCCACGTGGCGGCGCAGGGTCTAAAAGTCATAAGCAACTTCAAGACGTATGGTGTGCAGCAGATAGAAATACTGCTATGGATGAAGCTAAAGAAACCACAAGAACTAAAACTGCCACCTGTGATAACCCTGTAATGGAACATTACATGTTAGGGCAAGAGTTTGGGGTGACTGGCACCCCAGCGATTATTATGCCATCGGGGCAGTTGGTACCAGGATACCTAGAACCAGAACGTCTCTTGCAATCATTAAAACAATCTTGATAAATAAGAAATAAAGGGGCTAAGAAGCCCCTTTTTTGAGAAAATCATGCATAAAATTGAGCGCCGTCCAAAAGTAGACGACAGCCATCTAAACCATCCTCACCCTCTAATTAAACAGTTATATGCTCGCCGAGGAGTGTTGGCTGAGCAGGAACAGTTGCACCCTAGCAAGTTGCTCAGGCCCGATAATATGAAAGGGATCCAGCTGGCAGCCAAATTAGTCGCTGAAGCTATTGTTAGTGGTAAAAAAATAGTCATTATAGGTGACTTCGATGCCGATGGCGCCACCTCTACAGCGGTTTGTTTACTTGCATTACGGGCTCTGGGGTGCAGTAATGTCGATTACCTGATCCCTAATCGTTTTGATTATGGTTACGGTTTAAGCCCAGAGCTAGTTCCCTTAGCCAAACAACAAGGGGCCGATTTATTACTTACCGTCGATAATGGCATTTCAAGTATCGAAGGTGTCGAAGCGGCGAAACAGGCAGGCTTGCAGGTAGTGATAACGGATCATCATTTACCTGGAGAAAATTTACCCCGTGCCGATGCTATTGTTAATCCTAATCAACATGGTTGCATGTTTGCATCAAAGTCAATTGCAGGTTGTGGGGTTGCCTTTTATTTAATGTTGGCAATTCGCTCCGAGCTCAGGCAGCAGGGGGCATTTGCCCATCGACCTGAGCCAAATTTAAGTGAGTTACTCGATATTGTGGCTTTGGGCACAGTGGCGGATGTGGTGGCTTTGGATGCGAATAATCGAATTTTAGTTCAAGCAGGGTTGCGCAGAGTCCGTCAAGGTAAATGTCGCCCTGGTATTACTTCATTGTTAGAGGTAGCCAAGCGTCAACCATGGAAAACCGTTGCCAGTGATTTTGGTTTTGCTGTAGGTCCTCGCATCAATGCCGCTGGCCGTCTTGATGAAATGTCCCATGGCGTGGAATTATTGATCAGCGATAATCCATTATTAGCTAGACAGCTTGCTGAAGAGCTTGATGGACTTAATGCTGAGCGAAGGGACATTGAGCAGGGTATGCAAGAGCAGGCATTAGTGCAGTTGCAAAAACTCGATCTCGACCCAGAGCAACTCCCTTTTGGTTTTGCCCTTTACCAAAGTGATTGGCATCAAGGTGTTATCGGTATTTTGGCGTCTCGTATTAAAGAGCGCTATCACCGTCCAGTCGTGGTCTTTGCTAATGGTGACCAAGGCCAACTAAAAGGTTCTTGCCGTTCTATTAAAGGCGTTCATATGCGTGACTTATTGGAATTGCTTAATAGTCGCCATCCAGGGTTGATCATTAAATTTGGCGGCCATGCAATGGCAGCGGGTTTGAGCATTGATGCAAGTCGTTTTGATGAGTTTCAGCAAGCCTTTACGCGGGTGCTAGAAGAGACGGTCGACCCATCGCTACTGACGGGCATTATATTAAGTGACGGCAGCTTAACCGGTTCGCAAATTACATTAGAAACCGCTTTTGCCATTCGCGAAGCTGGCCCTTGGGGGCAAGGCTTTGAAGAGCCTGTTTTTGATGGTGTTTTTACGATTGTTCAGCAACGAATCGTGGGTGAAAAGCATCTGAAATTAATACTCGATACGCCTTGTGGACAAAGTTTTGATGCCATTGCTTTTAATATAGATTTAAAAGCATGGCCCAATAATCAAGCGACTCAAGTTGAATTGGCTTATCGTTTAGATGTCAATGAATTCCGTGGTGCTCAATCAGTGCAACTGATGGTAGAACAAATTACGGCCCTTTAATTTTTGATGGCTTCAAAGCTTTGATCATAAATAATTTGATGCGGATGAGCCAAGCAAGCTTGCAAGTAGCCATCAGCCAGCTTGCGGGCTAAACTGAAGCAGTGATGCGCTTGCTGGTAGCTGATATCGAACAGCTGCAATTCTTTGGTGCACTGAATACAGCTGCCATTCTCAAAACAGCGACTCAGCTGGCTGAACTTGTACAAGCTTATACCTGTTCCATCGATTAAGGCTTGTTTCAAATCATCGGATATAGGTAATTGCTCTGTTAATTCGGTTATTTCGATAGCTAACGCTGATGCAACAGTGGGTAGGATCGCTAAAAGCATGGCTTCAGTGATTAATGTAGGCTTATATAACAGACTAATTTGAGCATGAAATACCATTCTCGTTAGGGTCTTGTGCAGTTGTTTTTCTGCAGGGAAGGGTGGTAGAAAAGACAAAGTGTAAAGCCCATATAAGCATTGCCCTCTTAAGTATTTATGCTGTTCTAAGTATTGATGGAATTGAGTATTTATTTGTGCGTAATAATGCTGGTTTATGGCTTCTGTTAGCTTTGGGTTAGCCTTAAAAAGTTCGCTAAGTTCCTGATTGTGGTTGCCAAGAATAAGGTCTCGTATAAATTTTATGACTTTTTCTTTGGCGGCAGGAACCCGATAACATGTCAGTTCTGGCATACCAAACCAAAAGCCTTGAAAGTAGTTAAAGCCAGTATTCAAAGCGAGTTCGAATTGTGCTTGGGTTTCAATCCTTTCCGCTAATAGCTTAATGTTATATTTGCGGCATAAAACCCAAAGTTCCGAAGGAACTTCTTCGATTGGGGTTAAGCTGATATCGATTTTAATGACTTTTATATAAGGTAAAAATCTACACCAATCAGGTTCATAGACAAAATCATCGAGAACGAGTTTGTAACCGCTATGAAAGAGTTTTTTACAGGCTTGGTAAACTTCCTCAGTTGGCTTGGTGCTCTCTATAATTTCAATGAATAAATTATCTTTTGGTAATGAAAAAGCATCGTCATTGAGTAAATTTTCTTCACAAAAATTAACCAAAGCGGGAAGCCCATTAGTGAATCTTTGCAATCCGAAGTGGTATTTCGCGTGATGAATGATTTCTAGAGTGGCAAGTTTTGGATCCACATCTGGAAAGCAGTTGTCATTACTATTACGAAACAGTAACTCGTAAGCGACTAACTGTTGTTGGCGGTTGACAACGGGTTGGCGAGCGCTAAATATTTTCATAGAGTATTAGTTTGTTTAAATGTTAACTCGCATCCATTGCAAAAAAATGATGGCTCATAGAAAAACAGCGGTAAAAAATACCGCTGTTTTTGATTATAGTTCAGATGTTGCCTGTGCGAGCCAAAGTTGCACATTTTTATCCATTATTTGAGGCATGAGTGTTTGTTGAACCTGTAGGTGATAGCTATTTAACCAATTGATTTCATTTTCATTTAATAATGTCTTATCAATTAATCGTTTATCGATAGGGATCAGTGTGAGAGCTTCAAACCCCAGCATAGGGCGCTCAAAGTCATTATCCATTTCTCGAACGGCTATTAAGTTTTCAATTCGAATCCCAAAATCATCGGCCTTGTAGTAACCCGGTTCGTTAGAAACCACCATACCTGGTAGTAACGGCACAGAGTTGGTGTTTTTGGCAATACGCTGTGGGCCTTCATGCACGCTTAACATATGACCGACACCATGGCCTGTACCGTGGTCGTAATCAAAACCTTGGTTCCATAAGTGCTGGCGAGCAAGTACATCTAACTGGGCGCCACAGGTACCACGAGGGAACTTTTGCTGGTCTAAGGCAATATGACCTTTAAGGACCAAGGTCACCATTTTAATGTGTTCGCTGCTTGGCTGGCCAATAGCAATCGTACGGGTCACATCTGTGGTGCCTTCTAGGTATTGGCCACCTGAATCGACAAGGTAAATGCTGTTATCTGGCATGACTGCAGGGGTGGTGTCTTTGTGGTTGTAGTGACACATGGCTGCATTACCGCCTACCGCAGAAATGGTATCAAAACTTAAGTCTTTAAAGCCTGGCTGGACTTCACGGAAGCGTTTTAGCTTATCGGCCAGTACCCCTTCATCGTAAAAGTTGCCCGCAGCAACCTCTTCATCTAACCAAGCTAAAAAATGAGTCACGGCAATGCCGTCTTTTATATGAGCTTGGCGCATGCCAGCAAGCTCAGTTGGGTTCTTCTGAGCTTTAATGAGTGCGGTAGGATCGGTGGCATTAATCAGTTCAATGCCAGCATCAAGGGCAGCTAACTGGCTGGCGGCATGGCTAATATTGGCATCAGCCAACATGGTTTTGCCATTTAATGCTGCAAATTCTTTGTTAAAATCAGCCTCTTCAATAAAGCGGACACCGCTACCAACATGGGCGCTAACATCGTCTTCTAGTAGTGCAGTATTGGTGGCAAATACCATATCGCCATTGGCATATAGCAGCGCACGGCCGATCACCACAGGTAAGCATGGAATATTCAGGCTGCGCAGGTTTAATAGCCATGAAATAGCATCAAGCTCAGTAATTAACAGGGCATCGGCATCATGCTTGTTAATTTCAGCTGCGATTAATTGACGCTTTTCGATAGACGTTGCGCCTGCGCTTTCATTACTGAAAGTAAAGGTTGGCAGTTGGCTTGGCTGTGGTCGGTCTTGCCAGATCGCATCGATTAAATTGTTTGGCAAAGCGGCCAGCTCAATACCTAAAATTTGCAGGCTAGCATTGGTGTTATTCACCCAAGTTAAGCTGTGGCAATTGGCATCAATCGCTACTTTGTCACCTTGCTTAAGTGACTTGGCCAAAAACATTAATTGTTGTTGGTTATCAAGGTCGTAAAACTCGAAAAGATCTGCCGATAGCTGTTGACGAACCTGCACTGTGTAACGGCCATCAACAAAAATCGCGGCGCTATCAAGGGTAATAATAGCCATGCCTGCCGAGCCGGTGAACCCCGTAGCGAAGCGTAAGCGCTCATTATGATGTAATACGTATTCCCCCATGTATTCATCGGCACGGGGAATAAATAGTGCTTGGACATTTTGGGCACGCATTTGCGTGCGTAAGGCTTCAAGTTTTTGTTGTGGGCTCATAGAAATGACAGGCCTTTTTATTGGTTAAACTTTGATAGATGCACAATGTATTGTGCCAAGCGATAGATGTCAAAACCCCAAAAGGGCAATGATAGTTGCCATTATGGCCATATTAACTTCAAAAATTAGGTTAAAACTTCTATTTAACAAGGATTTTGCTCTAGGATTAACCACTGCCATAGGGTAAAATCCTTGCCCTTTGATAGCGTTTCAAAATACGAGAACATGCATGTTTGAAGTAAACCCAGTATTGAACAAAATTAAGGAGTTGTCTGAAAGGGCAGGACTTCTTAGGGGGTACCTTTGACTATGACGGCAAAAAAGAGCGTCTAGAAGAGGTATCACTTGAATTAGAACAACCAGAAATTTGGAATACACCTGAAAAAGCTCAGGCTCTAGGTAAAGAGCGCAGCGCCCTTGAAGCCGTGGTTAAAACCCTAGATGCTTTAGAGAGTGGTGTAGAAGATATTGAAGGTCTGGTTGAATTAGCGGTAGAAGCCGAAGATCAAGACACCTTCGATGAAGCAGTGTCCGAAGCCGATGAATTAGAAAAACGCCTCGCAGAATTGGAATTCCGCCGTATGTTCTCAGGTGCGCAAGACAGTAATGACTGTTATGTGGATATTCAATCGGGATCTGGTGGTACCGAAGCTCAAGACTGGGCAAATATGTTGTTACGTATGTACCTGCGTTGGGGCGAAGCCCACGACTTCAAGGTCGAATTGATCGAAGTAACCGATGGTGATGTGGCTGGCATTAAAGGCGCCACCATTCGTATGGGTGGTGAATACGCCAATGGTTGGTTACGTACTGAAACGGGTGTACACCGTTTAGTGCGCAAGTCACCATTTGATTCATCAGGAAAGCGCCATACTTCTTTTGCTTCAGTGTTTGTTTACCCTGAAATTGATGACTCAATCGAAGTAGACATTAATCCAGCCGATTTACGTATTGACGTTTACCGTGCATCGGGCGCGGGTGGTCAGCACGTAAACAAAACTGAGTCTGCGGTACGTATTACTCACTTACCAACCAACACGGTTGTGCAGTGTCAGAACGATCGTTCGCAGCACAAGAACAAAGATAACGCCATGAAGCAGCTAAAAGCCAAGCTTTATGAGCTAGAAATGCAAAAACAAAATGAAACCAAGCAGGCCGCGGAAGACGCTAAGTCTGACATTGGTTGGGGCAGCCAAATCCGTTCATACGTATTGGATGACTCACGCATTAAAGATTTACGCACCGGCGTAGAAAACCGCAACACCACTGCGGTACTAGACGGTGACTTAGACAAATTTATCGAAGCTAGCCTGAAGTCAGGCCTGTAGGAAAAGACTTATGACACAGCAAACACCAGACGAAAACAAGTTGATCGCAGAGCGCCGCGCTAAGCTTGATCACATCCGTGCAAACTGCCCTGCAAACGGCCACCCAAATAACTTCGATCGCAAACATAAGGCTGCAGACATTCAGGCGGAATTTGGACACCACACCAAAGAAGAGCTAGAAGGCATGGACATCGAGCGTTCAATCGCTGGTCGTATCATGGCTAAGCGTGGACCATTCCTGGTGATTCAAGATGTATCTGGCCGTATTCAAGCTTATGCTGGCAAAGATGTACAAAAAGAACTAAAAGCCAAATTCCAAGGCCTAGACATTGGTGACATCATTGGTGTAACTGGTCAGCTATTTAAATCAGGTAAAGGTGACCTTTACGTTGATATGGCCGAGTACCAGTTGCTCACTAAAGCACTGCGTCCATTACCAGAAAAGTTCCAAGGTCTTAAAGACATTGAATCTCGTTACCGTCAGCGTTACGTTGACCTAATCGTTAACGAAGAGTCTCGTAAAGCATTTACTATCCGCTCTAAGCTGGTATCGGCTATTCGTAACTTCATGATCCAAAAGGATTACCTAGAAGTTGAAACGCCAATGATGCACGTAATCCCTGGTGGTGCGACGGCACGTCCATTTATCACCCACCACAACGCCCTAGACATCGACATGTACCTACGTGTTGCCCCAGAGCTGTACCTAAAGCGTCTAGTGGTTGGTGGTTTCGAGCGTGTATTCGAAATTAACCGTAACTTCCGTAACGAAGGTCTATCACCGCGTCACAACCCAGAATTCACCATGATGGAGTTCTATCAAGCGTACGCGGATTACAACGATCTTATGGATCTTACTGAAGAAATGCTGAGCTACGCCGCAATGGAAGTACTAGGCAGCACTTCTATGCCTTACGGTGAAGATCCAGAGACGGCTGAAATTGTAGAATTTGGTGGCAAGTATGCACGTATGAGCATGCTAGAAGCGATTAAGCACTACAACCCAGATCATGCTGATATTCAGGCTCTTGACTATGACGGCGTACAAAACCGTGAGCACATGGCCGCTATCGCTAAATCACTAGACATCTATGTAGAGAAGTTCTGGACTTGTGGCCAGCTTTTAGAGGAAATCTTCGGTGAAACCGCAGAGCCTAAGCTAATCCAGCCGACGTTCATTACCGGTTACCCAGCAGACATCTCGCCACTGGCACGTCGTAACGATGAAAATCCATTCATCACCGACCGTTTCGAATTCTTCATCGGCGGCCGCGAAGTGGCCAACGGCTTCTCAGAGCTTAACGACGCCGAAGACCAAGATGCACGCTTTAAGGCACAGGTTGATGCAAAAGATGCCGGCGACGACGAAGCCATGTACTACGATGCTGACTACATTACGGCACTAGAGCATGGTCTGCCACCAACAGCAGGTCAGGGTATTGGTATTGATCGTCTAGCTATGCTGTTCACCAACACTCACACCATCCGTGATGTTATTCTATTCCCGGCAATGCGTCCGCAGAATAATAATGTTAAGAAAGAAGAAGAGTAGTATTTGCTGCATTAGCTTCGAAATTTCTTTGTTGACTGCATAAAGCTACCCGCATCACTTAGGGCACTAAGCTCAACGGGCTAGCTTTATTTGTCGCCTCGAACTTTCATTGCTAGCCTTGCAAAAAGGCCTTAAAAATGATTAAAAGCCGCTTATTCAAAAGAATAAGCGGCTTTTTTGTTCAGTTTATTCACCAATCGGTGATAACGATATAGTGCCTTTTTTGATGATAGAGCCAGTCATTTTATTTTTATGTGGTGTATCCTGAAACTCTAAGTTGAGTTCTAGTCCTCTTTCTTTCGCTTTATTTCTAAGTATATCAAGCAGGCTGTGAGTTTTATTTGGAGAAGAGCTTAGGCTCTTAATATTGTAAAAGCTGCTTGATTTAACTGGAAAAATAAGAAACTCTCTATTAGTTAATTCAAAACTTTTGTCACTGCAAATCTGATTAAATCCTGTATCGTTAAGTAAAACAAGTTTTTGATTTATAGCTATATTTAATAACTCATCAATTCCAATTACGAGTATATTATCTTTGTCACTATGACTAACCATAGCTACCATACCTGTATCTGATGGGTCAGCACCAAGATCACAGAGACTATGGGATAATGCCAACCTATCTTCATAGGTCCATTCTTGGGACTCCAATCGCTTAAGCTGACTCTCTAACCATGCTTTATAACCCATTGAGTATTGTTGGTTATTACCTATGTTTCTTCTTGCTGAATCAGGTTCATTATCTATAAAGCCTATAAAGTTATCAGAAGTCCTCGAATGGATAGTTGGCATTAACCCTCCAACGGTTCTGGCATTGATAAAATGGGGTAGTTTGTAAAGGGATGTAGTTATTGCAGCAAAGCCCTCCAACGCACCAGTATTTGGATCGATAATCTTCTCCATTCGATTGCTTTCTTTCTCGATGGTTTCAAGTATCAAGCTTTTCTCATCAGCTGGTCTGAAGTCATAAAAGGCTATTTTTTTTAGCCATTCTTCAGCATGGTCAAAAAAGTCTTTTCTATGGATGAGTTTGGTTTGTTCAGTGTCTTTAAAATATACGTTGACAGTAAGTCCCGCACAAAGGGCTGACAAATAAGCTTCATTGTTAACAGTGAAATCTTCGAAACCTTGAACGCTATGCCTAATGTTGTGGGAGTCTAAGCTTCCATACGAATCTTTAAGTAAGAGCCTTACTTGAGTGTTATTGCTGGAAACTCCTGAGGCTCGTCCTTTCTGGAATAATGGTCTCAGTGATAGGCCATTATTGAAGCTAAGTGACAACGTTTCATCTAAACCGCTATCCCACCTTTTTGAAGAAACATGAACTTTTTTAGCGACCATAAAAATAGAATAAAAGCCAATTCCAAACTGACCTAATGGCTTAAATGGAGAAGACTTTAAGCCTGGAAACTCTGAGAGCACCAGATCTGAAGACCAAAAACTTGTACCAAAATCAAGAAGTGGACCAGTTAAAACTCTTTCAGACATGCCTATACCATTGTCGGAAATAACAAGCCAGGTTCCGTCGGTATCCCGTTTAATTTCGATTGTGATTTTTCCATCTGAAAAACCTTCATCAAAGCTCATTCTAGCTAAGATTGCATCACGAGAGTTTTGTAATAGCTCCCTAATTACAACCTCTAATTCATCCCTACCTTTTCCATAGAGGTTACTCCCGCCAAGTTGTGTTATTAAGTGCTGCAAATTACTAACATGAATCTCTTTATTAAGAGGAGTCCAATTTTCAGTTGGTATATTTTTATTTACTTCCTCTGGTGAGGAGCAATTTGCAACACCCTTTATTGAAAATTCTTCGCTATTTATGCTTTTTAAAAGACTATTGGAAGTCTTAATTTCTTGATCAATCATAAGTAAAGCATCATAAATTACCCACCATGACTGCTCTTCATTTTGAGAGAAGCTTTGGTTCGCAGTAAATAAAAGCTTTTCACCAGTAGAGTCAATAACTGCAGATGCCATTTTATTTTGAGCATTCCAATGATCAAAAGAAATGCCAGACCTTTTACGTAATGCCATTAAAAAGTTGGGCGCGCGTTCACTAGATATGTGTGCAGCATCTGCACACCTCAACATACAAGCAATTTTTCTAGGACTTATACTCCAATTTGATGGAAATGCGGCTGGTGGGCCGATAATCTCAGGAAGCTCATCTTTTACTTTTTCAATATTCCAATGATGACTTGAGGCTATTTTGCCTATTAACCTACCAAGGCTAACTCTTAGGTCGGTGTTACTGATTAGGGTTAAACTATTGCCATTTAGACTCCAAACTGAATCCGCTAACTCTTCAGCTCTAGAGGCGTGAAGTGCTCTAATCGCTGCGAAGTTAGCCTCTTTTAAAGCATCTTCTGGATTTAAGGTGCTCCCAGAACTTGTAAGCATTGAATGTGCATCTTTCCATTGGTTTGTGCTTTTAATACCTTCAAGACCTCCTTCATATGCTTCAACGCATAAAGCTGAATCATGTAATAATATTGCTCCACCAAATATAAAGGCTTCTAGAGGGTTTAAACTGAACTCGGAGCCACAAATGGTATCTGCGACTTCCCAGAGAGCGTCTAAGTGAGTTATATCGTGAATGGTGAGATCTGGGAGAGTTTTATTGATAAGTGAAACCAATTGGCCTGCACGCTCACGGAAGGTTTTGAATTCAGTACGGAGGAATTCTATTTCATCTTTGTACTCTTTTTCGCTAGAGCCTAGTGTCTTTTTCCATAATTGTGTGTTTTCTATTTTCTGCATTTATTTTAACGCTCTGAATTTAATGACGGTTTTTTTATAACTTACATTCCTGTAACAAAATTAGAAAGTGAAATATGAAACTAGTAAACCAATTGAATGAGAGTAATTGATTCACCTTGAGCCTTCAGCGAAGCTAGCCTTCAACCTTAAAGCCCCTCGCTCCCTGCCATTTGTAGTAAACTAGCTAACTCTTTAACCAACCTTTGTACTCCCATGAGCATGAGTGATAACCCTGCGGATAATTTCATTGCACCTAAGTGCCATGAAATCATTCAGACCGTTTATGAAGATGATGCGTTGCTGGTGATTAATAAGCCCAGTGGCTTATTAAGTTTATCGGGCAAGCATCCGCAGAACCTCGATAGTGTCCATTATCGGTTGGTACAAGAATATCCTGATTGTCGTTTGGTACATCGTTTGGACTTGGGCACATCGGGCTTGTTAATTGTTGCTAAAAACAAGGCCATTAATGCGTTGCTGTGTCGTCAATTTAGTGAAAAGCGGGTGCAAAAGCATTATGTGGCAGTGTTGGCGGGGCACCTTGATAGCCAGTTAGATTTGATTGATGCGGCTATTGATAAGGGCGTGTTTCCACTGATGTGTGTGGCAGATTCAGGGAAGCCTGCGCAGACTCAAGTAGTTAATGTGCAGCATATTGTTGGGGCTCAGCTTAACCCTGAATTTAAATGTTTTGGCGTTAGCGATGATACCAAGCTGACCTTGGTTGAATACCTGGCGAGGCATGGCCGTACCCATCAATTACGTATACATAGCCAGCATGTCGGGCATCCGATCCTTGGCTGCGACCTTTATGGTACGACCCAGACACACCAGCAAGCCACAAGGCTGATGCTGCATGCGCATAAATTGGGTTTTATCCATCCTATCAGTGGCCAATATATGCATATTGTTAAAGACCATGGTTTTGTCTTAGAGCCTTAAACCATTAGCTTAGGGAGCCTTATCCTTTAAACCTTTACCAAAACATCAGGGTAATGCTTTACAGCATCTATCTCTATGTGTTTTGTATTATACTGGCGAGGTTTGAACTGTAGTGGTTAACTAAAGTTGGCCACAGTTTTAGTTGACCACTACAAAACGAGTGAACAATCTTTCGTTTTCGAAGTTGTTCTAGTTCAAATTTGAATATGTTTTTCATAACTATAAGCATATTAAGTTAGTTAGCAGAAACTACTAATGGGTAAATTGAAGGATGCTCTCCCTTGCTGTTAGGGTTCATCTGAAGAATTTATAAACATAACGGTAATGCTGATCAGCACAGCAAGCCAAAGGTTAAACCAATCATTACTGTCAACATCAAGCAGTTTTTGGCTAAAAAATAAGACAATCAAGCATCCACTCAATATCTTTAAAAATTGCTCTAACTTCTTCATAGAGTATCCGACTAAATATTACATTGTGAATGTATGTTGTCTCAAAAGCGTGATGTTTATGGTTACTTTTCGACTTATGCTCTTAGTTTATTTCTTGCGCTTATTTTGATGGAGTACGAAAATCTCGATAATAATGATGAGTGCGAAAAAGAAAACGCCGAAACCTATAATTAAATAATCAGCAGAATTGACCACCTTTCCTGTACCTAATCTGGAGTGATAGTTGTAATACCCTCCTACTAAACCAATGCATCCGAATTCAAATAGCCCAAAGGATGCCCTATTACAGCTTCTTAAGTATTTAGCTTAACTTATTGCTTTGCCATATAAGGTAGAGCAGTATTAGGGTAGGTAGGTAGAGTACGATAACTATGTGCAACATAAACTCTGTCGAAAAGCTTTTGCTAGCAAAATAAAGTAAGTGCAGTGTCATTGCGCTCTGAATCAATTTTAACTTTGTTTGCATTTGATTTCCCTACTTTGGTTTAGACATTTTAAAGATGCATAGGATTACCAATATAAAAAGGAATGCAGACAGCAAAGCGAAAGGAGGCTTTATTCCTGATATTATTGCTGTGGACATACCAATGATTATACAACCTAAATAATATATGAGACTATTTTTTGACATTACAACTAACCTCAAATTAAAGTGAGCCATTTAATAAATGACTCACTTATATTTATTTATCTGATAAAAATTCAGCTAAGCCATATGTAGCTAAAGCCAGGCCTGCACCAGATAGAAAATGTGCGGTTAATGTAGTTGCAGCACCCCCTACACCGACATGGCTTGCTAGAGCTATACCGAACCCAATAATAGGGACGATGCCACCATTGACCTCTTCGATCTCATTCAAGTTCAATTCTCTCATTGTGTTATACTCCATATATCCGAAGTTATTCGGATGTTGATTAAGCTAATGCTTAGCATTAGCGGTC
Organism: Paraferrimonas sp. SM1919; assembly: GCF_010993985.1. Taxonomy (GTDB): domain Bacteria; phylum Pseudomonadota; class Gammaproteobacteria; order Enterobacterales; family Shewanellaceae; genus SM1919. The sequence goes on from NZ_WINH01000007.1 coordinate 78,064, forward strand.
ACAATGGCTGGCTGTAGTTGTTCCGATAATCATGACTATAGTCAGCCACACTTCTAGCGTGTAAAGATAATGTGTAATCTTTACTGGCTAAATTTCATTGACTAATGGAAACCATAGTTGATACCGCAACAACGGGATTTGTGGTGTTGCACAGCAGTATATGGGTTGCTGATACTGCTCAGTGTTTGAATGGATTCGTTTAACTTCTGGCACAACTTTCTCCTTCTAGTCGTTACCTAAACGGTTATTTTTAAGGCTAGTCCAATTTTTTATTTTTACCTTTCAGTTTTTGGGAATGGCACACTGGTTTGACCTGTTGGTATTTAACTTAGTTGTTGTTGGTAGAGCTAAGGCACTTGAAAAATAAGGGGTTATTTGAATGAAGCTGACTTTGTCTTACTGGTCATATAAGCTAGCAATAGTTAGGGTAATTGGCGAATTTAGTTAAGTGGCAGTGCTAAGGTCACTTGTAGACCACCTTTGTCACGATTATTTAGGCTAATTTGGCCCTCGTGTGCTTCAATAATTTCTTTAGATAGGGCCAGTCCTAAACCGGTGCCTTTTTGTTTGGTTGAATAAAAGGGCAGTAATGCTTGCTGCAGTACATCGGATGACATACCTGGGCCTCTATCTTTGATGCGGAAGATAATAAACGGGGCGGTAGTAGCATATTCACCCAAAGTGGTGTTTGTAGCCCTGTGTTCTATGGTGACTGTAATCGCAATGGCTTGGTTATCACCACCAGCTTCATGGGCATTTTTCAATAGATTTAATAACACTTGCTCAATCTGAATCACATCAAATTGACACTGGGTGTCAGGTAACTTGCCATCTAGGGTAAAGCTGTAATGTTGTTGTAATTGCTGCATTAACTTGTCCAGTTCTACCACAGATTTTACTGGCATAGGCAATTTGGCAAAGCGGGCATAACTAAAAATAAATTGGCTTAGGTGCTCGCTTCGGTCTTCAATGGTGTCGAAAATCAGCTCGAGTTTAGGATCGTTAATACTCTCGGTAAGCTTGCGGCCTGATTTAACCATGGAAGCAATTGGCGCGAGTGAGTTATTGAGCTCGTGGCTAATAATCCGTATCACCTTCTTCCATACAGCGACTTCTTGGCGGCTCAATTCCTGGGTCATCTGCTTTAATAGGTACAAATGATGGTATTGGCCATTAAGTTGAAAACGGCCACGGGATAAATGCCAGGTTTGGTTATCTTGCTGGGGGTGTTCAATGTTAAATAGGCCACCCTTAGGGTTGTTCAGCGCTTGGGTGAATTCAGGTGACAGGGCTTGGCACAGCTCAGCAAAATCAAAGCCAGCAATGGCGACACCCTTATTAAAAAAGTGTCTGGCAGCGTCATTGGCATAAACCACTTTGTTGCTGTCATCCAACAGGTACATCACATTAGGTGATGACTGAATCACTTTATCGAGCAGCATTTCCCGTTGATAAATAAACTGTCTTTGTTCGCGCAGGCTTAAGGCTGATTCATTAAACAGCTCACATAAACGGTTGAGTTGTGAATCGTTTTGACTGGGTAGGGTAACGCTAAAATCGTTGTCTTTAAAATTAAGCAGGCCAACTTCAAAAGCGTGTAAAGAGTCGGCCAGATAGCGGGTGACATAATAACTGAGCATTCCACTTGATATTACAAGGGCAACAGACACCCATAGATACAATAACCAAGGCGCAGCAATAGTTTCAGCCAGCATCAGAGTAAACAAGCCGAAACCTAGCGCCCATGCCACTTGCGTGACAATAATGCTGCCTAATATGAGGCGGCTTCGCATGGATAATTGAAAACGGTTAAATAGGCTATTGATCACGATAGGCTCTTATCTGTTATTGTTTTATTAGGCTTTTTCTATGCCAAGTTTTTCCATTCGGCGGTATAAAGACTGGCGGGTTAACCCCACTGCTTTAGCGGCTCTGGCAATGACACCATTATGCTGAATTAATAGCGCCTCAATCGAGGCTTTATCAAGCTCTGGCTGGACTTGGTTTGACTTGTTGTTGGACGGCTTCGAGTGGCTTGTTGCAACAGCAGTTAAACCAAAATCTTCAGGGATCAGCTCTGGGGACTGGGCTAAAATAATCGCCCGTTTACAGGCATTTTCCAGTTCACGCACATTGCCAGGCCAGCTGTGTTGTTGCAGAGCTTTAGTGGTTGGTTTATTTAGTTTAAAGTCTGAACCAATAAAGTGATTCACTAACGGGATAATGTCATCCAATCGTTGGTTGAGTGGCGGCAGTTTAAGCTCAATCACGTTTAAACGGTAAAACAAGTCTTCCCTAAATTTGCCGCTTTCAATGTCTTGTTGGAGGTCGGCATTAGTGGCGCTGAGTACTCGTACGTTTACCTTACGGGTTTGGTGTGAGCCTAAACGCTCAAATTCGCCGGTTTGTAATACCCGTAATAACTTTACTTGGCCACTTAAAGGCAGATTACCAATTTCGTCTAAAAATAAGGTGCCACCATCCGCTGCTTCAAATCGGCCAATGCGGGTTTTATTAGCGCCGGTAAAGGCCCCCGCTTCTGCACCAAATAGCTCAGCCTCTAATAAGTCCATAGGTAAAGCACCAATGTTGACTTTAATTAAGGGCTTATCTTTTAGGGGGGAGTTGGCATGAATAATATCGGCGATTTTGTCTTTACCCGCGCCATTAGGGCCAGTGATCAGTACCGATACATCCGCTTTAGCTACCTGTAATGCTAAATCTATGCAGCGCTGCATATTGCCACTGGCAAAAATAGTGCCGCATAAATCGGCGTCGTTAAGCGGCGCCATGCGCTCGGCATCGACTCGGGTAAGCTGCTGATTTTGAGCTTTGGCCTGACTTAACGAGGTTAAGTTATTGACGCTGGTGAGTAATTTATCGTCGTCCCAAGGTTTGCCTATGTAATCCGCTGCACCTGAACGTACCAGTTCTACGGCCAATTCCAGTTGCGTCCAAGCTGTCATTAAAATAATAGGTAAATCTGGCTCAAGCTCTCGAATGGCATAAAACAGCTCTTTGCCCTCTTCACCAGAGGTGGTGTCTTTGGTGAAGTTCATGTCTTGAATGACCAGCGAAATACTTTGGCTTTGTATTTGAACTAAAGCTTGGGCTGGGTTTTCGGCGCTAATTGTGTGATAACCATTAAGCTCAAGCATCAGTGATAAAGCTTGGCAAATAGCATGGTTATCATCAACAATTAAAATACTGTCCATGGCGAAAAATAATTCCTTTAATTAAGAGTGCTTAATTTGACTCATTTACAGCCTGAAATCAAATTAAGCACAGGATCATTATACGGTTCTGGTGGCAATCGCCGGCGATATTTTGGCTGCCTTTCTGGCAGGAAATACCACCGCCACAGTGGTCAGGATAAATAATCCCACCACAGTTACGATAGGGAAAATAATATCCAACTTAGGCAAACTGTATAGGTTCATCAGTTGCTGACCTAATTGCACCGCAAGTACTGCACCGATTAAGCCGCCAACGCTGACTAATAGATAGTTTTCGACCAAGAAGAAGCTCACAATATCGCGCTTTCTTGCCCCTAGGGCGCGGCGGGTACCAATTTGCTTAGTGCGGCGTTCAATATTAAACATCACCATACCAGCTAGGCCTAAAGAGGTAATAATTAGCAGCAAGACAACCATCATGGACAATACCGATGCCATTAATTCATGGGCTTGGTAAACCCGGTCGCGGTGGTCGGTAATAGTGGTAAAGCCATCGACAACCCTATCTTTATTGTCTTGATGCAAAGCGGCAATAATTTTAGGCTCAAGCTCTGTCTTGGCGCCTTCTTCGGCACGCACTAAAAACTTGGTAAAGGGCATAATGCCAAGCTCAACATTGATAATCATCGCATAATCTAAGTTTTTATCGTTTACCCAGGCACCTTGCAGTTTTTCCACCACACCAATGATCTCTAAGGCTTGCATACCCCAGCCGCCCATATAGATGGTTTTACCTATTGCTGACTCACCTGGCCAAACGGCATTCGCGTAAGCTTTAGATACAATCACTTTATTGGCGCGCTCGGGATGCCCAGACTGGGCTTCTTCTGGGTAAAAGTTACGCCCTTCAATAATGTTCACACCTAAGGTTTCGGCCATTTGCTCATCGCCATAATACATGGCGGCATTAGGTGCTGACTTGCTTTCATCTTTAGATGGGCCATAGCTTAAAGTGGAAGACCAACCGCCACCGCTCAGCGGCGTCATGCTGGTGGAGGTGGCCGAGATCACACCTGGAATATCCCTTACTATCTGCACATCACGTAAGTTCTGTTCGGTATAGTTCACCCCAGGAGCAAAGTTGTAGATTGAAAAATCAAATACCTGCTCTTCGACAATGCCAGATTCCCGCGCCATTAACTTTAGGCGTTCATTAATAATAAAGCTGGCATTGGCCACAATCGCGACCGATAAAATAATTTGCACTAACAACAGCAATGGCCCACTTTTACTGCGTAACAGGGTGCTGACAATGGGTTTAATATGTAACATAACTCGCTCCTATTACTGACTTTTTAAGTGGCTGCTTGGGTTGGTGGCGCACACACGCCATGCGGGGTAAAGTCCGGCAAGTAAGGCGCTGCCAATGGCGATGCTTGGGGCAATAAACCACATGCTCATATCTAATTGTGTCAGTGACTCCTCTACGCCAAAGCGGGATGATAACGCGGATAACGTCATGGCCGCCCAGGCAATACCAATCACGCCACCAAAGAAACCAATTAAGCCTACTTCCACCATATGCTGTGAAAAAATGTGGCTGCGACTGGCGCCAATGGCACGGCGAACCCCCACCTCAGAGGCGCGTTTTAAAAACTTAGCCAGCAGTAAACCCAACATGTTAACCAGGCAAACGACGAGGAAAAGGGTACTTAATCCCACCATCACTTTTGCGTCTTCAGGTACTACTTTGTTCACTTCAAGCCACCGTTCAACATTAGATAAGCTGGCATAAGGTTTATCCGAGTTAAAACGGCCAAGCTGTTGTTGTTGCTCAATATAACCAGATAACCATTGCTCAAAGGCTTGTTTTTGTTCAGGGTTATTTAGTTCAACCCAATATTGATTCCAGTGGGTTTCAGAGTTGAGTTTATCTTGATAAGAGAGAATGGATTCATTTTTCCAACTATTGTTGTTGCCCCAGCTCTGATACTCTTCGATTGGTGTTAATGAGTAAGGCAAAAACATAGATTCGGTTTCATTAAAGGCACCGTTATTGACATCATAATACTTAGGGCTTGGCGCCCAATCATCGATTACACCGACAATTTTATAAGGCTTTTGGTTAAGAAACAGCACCTTGCCAACGCTGTTTTCGCCGCCGAATAATTCTTGGTTAAGATCTTTATCGATCACCATTTGGTAACCGGCTTCTAAATCAATTTGTTTATCCCATGGGCCGCCATAAATAAACGGCACCGAAAACATCTTAAAAAAGTCGCTGTCGGTGACGCGAGCCTCTTCTAATCTCGGGGCTTGTTTCGGGTCTTCAGTTTGCACTGCCATACCGGTTCTAAACATGGGTGTTTGGCGAGTAGGGATACTGCTTTGTCTCATGTTAAAACCATCTTGGTAAGTGATTTGTGGGTTTAGCTCTTCCCAACTGTCTTGGTCTTGGCTGAATAAACGCACAGAATAAAGTTCAGAGGAACGCTCACCTGCTGGGTTAGTTGCCGACATTTGATAAACATTTAATGCGGTAATGGTAATGCCAATACCAACTGAAATCGCAAATACCATCAAGAGTGATAGTAGCGGCGTTTTTTTAATGCTGCGCCAAGCTAAATCTAAGTAATAGAAAAACATAGTGTTGCTCCTTAGCTGGCCACTTGTTCAGCGACTTCAGCTTGACCGCCGTTGTATAGGGTAAAGTCACATACCTTACCGTCGACAATTTGGATATTGCGTTGGGCGCGGCGAGCCAATTCAGGATCGTGGGTCACCATAATAATGGTGGTACCTGACTTATTAATTTCTTCCAATAGCTCCATCACTTGGCGGGCCATAATGCTGTCTAGGTTGCCGGTAGGCTCATCGGCCAATAAGAAGCGCGGCTCACCTGCTAATGCTCTGGCAATGGCAACACGCTGTTGCTGACCGCCGGATAACTGCGAAGGTAAATGTTTCATACGGGCACCTAAGCCGACTTTTTCTAGGGCGTCTTTCACGCGGCGTGCACGTTCTTTAGCGCTGAAGCCCCGGTAGCGTAATGGCACTTCTACATTTTCCGCTAAATTAAGATCTGGGATCAGGTTAAAGCCTTGGAAAATAAAGCCGATTTTTTCATTACGGATTTTTGAGCTTTCATTGTCCGAAAGGTTAGCAATATTGACACCGTCAAGGTGATATTCGCCTGCACTTATCCCTTCTAATAAACCAGCAATATTTAAGAACGTGGTTTTACCCGAACCAGAGGGGCCGGTTACCGCAACAAACTCACCTTCATTAACCTCTAAGTTGAATTCACGTAGGGCATGGGTTTCAACTAAGTCCGTTTTAAATACCTTGCTAATGTTTTTCATTAATAACATGGGGTTGCTCCTAAAAGTTAAATCAGGTTGATGTCGAACAGCAGTTTAAGAAGTTCGAGGATCAGATTAATAAGTTGCTCAAGCTCGTTATTGCTTTGAGCTTGACTGAAATGAAAGTCACCAAGTAGCACTTGCTCTACTTTCTGGTGAAACTGGCTAATCGCATACAGCAAGATAAATAGCGGAAAAACATCTATCAGCTTAACGATAAATTGGTTGAGTTTTGATTGTGTATTCATGTTGCTACCTATCTTGGTCAGTTAGCGGATCAGCACTTGCTGGGCGCCGTTAAAGTCTTCAATGCTGGATATCACCCAAACATCACCCTCTTGGCCGCCACTCAGTACTTCAATATGGCTGGTGCTGCGCGCACCTAAACGTATGTCCTGTCGTGTGGCAATATCGCCGTTTAGCTTATAAACCTCGCGACTGCCACCTGTAGTCACGAACGCGCCGCGTTTTACCATGAGTACGTCTTGGCGGTTCTCTAGTAATACTCGGGCGGATAAACGTTGATTCTGACGTAGGCTAAGCTGTTCGGTTTGCTCAAACCGCACTCTGGCGGTCACTTCGCGATTGCGTACCTCTGGAGAAATAGAACTCAGTTGGCCCATGACTTTAATCGCCCCAAAACTCAGCTCGACATCCATGCCTAGGCCAAGTTCATCGGCATAGGATTCCGGTACAGCCAGTTCAGCTTCAAAGGCGCTTAGGTCGACCACGGTTAATACTGGTGAACTGGCATCAATGCGGGCTTTTTGCTCGACTAACCAGTTACCGATGATTCCAGCCACTGGCGCTTTAATGCTGAGTTCTTGCACTTGGCGTTGTAATTCGCTCACGACTAATTGCTGTTGGTTCACTTCGGAAGCATGATTTTTTAACTCAAAGGCTAAGGTGTCTTTCATTAGCTCAGCTTCTTGCTGGGCATGGGCAAATTTGAGCTTGGCTTTTTTGAGATCGTCTTTGCTTTTCTCGAAATCGATTTGGGAAATCAATTCATCGGCAATCAGTTTGTCACCCCGGCGAGACTCACGGTCAGCCGCTTCTAGATCAACCTCAGCCATATCCAGAATTTGCTGAGCTTTAATTTGTTCTAGGCGGGCATCTAAACGGGCACGTTCTAAATTACTCTTCATGCCCTCAAGTTGGGCTTGCTGTTGCTTTAGGGCGTTAACCAATGTTGGGCTGTCAATGGTGGCGACAACTTCACCTTGCTTTACTTTATCGCCAGGTTTGGCAATTAGAGTCACCACCCCCTTGTCCGTGCTATAAAGCACCGGGGCATTAGCTGCAACAATCTTGCCTGCGGTGGCGATGTCGCGAATAAGGTCGCCTTTAATTAGTGTAGCAAAGCGTAAATCGGTTTTATCAATCGATTCGCTAACACCATCATTGGCAAAGGTGGTCCAAATTACGCCGCCTAGTATTGCCACAACAGCGAATAGACCCATAGGCTTTTTAAAGCTAACGATTGGGCTTTGACTAACGACTGTGTCTTGGGCGCTGGTGTCTCTGATCATTATTGGCTCCTGCCATTATTTAGGGCATATTGACCTTTGCTGTTTGTTTCTGCAGCAGTTTGTTAGTCTTTTATACAAGGCGAAGCGATTGACGTGTGGTTGTTCCACACCAATGAGCTTCAACGCAGTAGAAATGGCTAACAAACGCTGTCCGCAGGATGCGTTTAAAGGTCAACCTATCTGCGTTACTCTCATTTTACATAGAATAACTATGCTTCAATTCGAGTGCCTTGCTATCTTGACCTTTAATTCGCACATAAAGTAAACATGAAAGGTCAACATGCCCTCTTGTCCGCAGTGTTCGCGAAATATATACTTGCTATAGGTAATACAATTCCTGTGCCAATAGTTAATTTACTTATTTATCAATGCATTAGGTGTATTTTGGGGTGTTGGGTTGTTTGAAAAGCGTCCGCGGACACTGTCCATGTTTATGAAAGTGTCCGATTACCGTCGTGGCGTATTAAAAATGCCTCGCGACTTAACTGCAACTTTTGAGTCTGATTTAAGCCAAATTTCAATATGCTCACATCTAAAAATAAGGTGTTGATTTTAAATGGTAAACTGAAGTGTCAAAGTGGTTCGGTACTGGTTTTTTTAAATGGAATGAGTGTAGAACTTTATTAAACATTCATATTGGTGCTGTTTGATTTTTAACCGCTAGTCAGTGTTTTTTACTCGTCAATTACCTAGATAATATCTTGTTAAATCAAGATCTAAAGCTAATATTAAGAGTGAATGGTTGTATTGAAATTCGCCTACATAATGAACTTCCAGTGTTTAAAATAAAATATTCAAGGAATAAATATGAAATTCATTTCAAGCTTCGTTGTCGCTTATCTATTTTTTACCAATCATGCATGGGCAGAAACTGCCGCTGAAAAAATGGCAAAGCAGCTGCAAGATCCGTTGGCCTACATTTCTGCCATTACAATTGATAATACGGTAGGCCTTAATCAAGGCTTGAATCAAGACCAAACCGGTTATGATTTTCAATTTCAGCCGGTCTATTCGATTCAAACGGACCATGGTTTTAGCCTTGTGCCGCGGGCGGTGGTGCCGGTTTTAGGGCAACCCAATGGCGGCGGCACCGATTGGGGTATTGGCGATAGCTCTATTCAAATGTTTTATGCGCCTTCTACGGATTCAGATATTAAATGGGGTATTGGGCCGCAGGTCTCCCTTAAAACCCGATCTGATGCTCAGTTTGCTGGTGCAGGCTGGGGCGGAGGACTCGCTGGTGTAATCGTCGGTGGCAATGATATTTGGTCATTATCTGCCATTGTCAATCATATGTGGGGTGAGGATGCTTTTAGCATGACGGCAATTCAACCTATTGTTTATTATAACTTTAAATCAAGCCCTGGCACTTTTCTCGCTTACGATAGCGTCTTAACATATGATTGGAAAAATCAAGCTGGCTGGACCATTCCACTGGGATTAAGTGGGGGTAGGATGTTCGATATGGGTGGCGGCTACGGCTTTGAGCTTAAAGTCGGTGGTTACAAAGTAGTGACAAGTCCTAAATATGGCCCTGAATGGCAAGCTAAATTTGCTTTTTCGTTTGTTTTCCCGCGATAAATGGAATGTTTAATAAGTTAAATGTCTATTCAACATAAGGTATTTTTATCTGCACAGAGCTGTGCAGCTTATTAAAGTATTCAACGGCGATTAGTTAAAACAGTTAAACCAATTCTAATCGCTCTCTGGAGGCTTTATTTATGGTTGTTGGCATTATGGGGGATTGCTGTTTTTTTATCACTCCACGGCTTATCGCTATTTGTAACTTTTCAAATATTGAACCAGAAAATGTGGCTGCAGAAGTGGATGGTATTGCTTCTAGCTGAACCCCATAGCGTAGGCTATCAATTGCTTGCATAGATAGTTGGCACGCATATAAGGCTATTTGATAAAGCTTCATTGGCGTTAATTCACTATGCTCTGGGCTTAGGAACGGTAGCTGAATAATGCCCAGACCTAAATTCTCTGGCAGATCGCCATTTTGCTGCAGTTTACTAAGGTGGCTGATAACTTGTTGTAAGTTATTGTCGTGTTCAAAGCATAGGTTTAACACGCCAGGACGTGAGATGAAAACATGGCAATACGGCAACATAGAAAGGGCATTAAAGATGTTTTTATGTTGGTCATTTAACTTATCAATACCAGAGTCAATGTCTTGATTGAGCAGTTCCTGGATGACAATAACAGCCAGAGTTTTGGTGGTTCCCTGAGCGAGATGTTGCTCTAAATTAGTTAAACCTGGTAACTGGGTATAGCGCTCAAGAATAGCCAAGTTGCGTAATTGAGTTACTTTAGATTGCTTATCGTTGGTCTTTATCCACATAAAAAAGATGGTAAAGGCTAACAACAGAGATAAAAAAGTAAGTAAAATAATGAACTGAAATAACTTTTCTTTATTAGATTTTATAAGGTTGCTTTGTTGTTGAGCTTTTTTTAATTGATGCTCGATTTGTTGCAGGTTTTGCTCCATCGATAAGCTGGCAACAGCGGGTGTAGTGGTTACTTGTTCATTTATAGTTTGTAGGGTTTCTAATGCCCCTTGGTAGTCATTATTCGCTTGCTGACTGGCTATTTTTAATGGTAAAAGCGTTGTTAACGCTTCAGAATTATTAGTGCTTTGGGCGAGAGCCTGAGACTCTTCGAAATGCAATATCGCTTTTGTATATTGCCCTTGCTGGTGGGCAATTTTTCCAAGTAGTATATGAGTAAAGATTGAGAATTTAGTGATTTGATTATTTTTAAAAAACTTATGGGCAATACTAATATGATGTTGTGCTTTATCTAATTGATTTAGTTTGAAATATGCTTCGGCAATATTCAGGTTGCTGGTAGCAATATTGATTTTTCTTCCTTTACTGATGTCATGTTTTAATACTTCGAGATGCAAGTCTAAAGATTCGTGCCATCGCTCTTGTTGATAAAAAATAGATGCCAATAAATGATGGCTGTCAGCCAGCTCCGAGGGCATATTATTTTTTTTAAATAGTTGCTGAGCTTGATTCGCATACATTTCAGATAGTGCATATTGTTTGAATTCTTTATGGATCCAAGCAATATGATTTAACATACTCGCTCCCTGTATGGGGGCATTTATGTTATTAAAAATATCTTTTGCTAAGGTAAATTCATTAAGGGCGAGTTTCAATTTTTGTTGTTCAACGTATAAATGGCCTCTGATCCTGTGCAGCTTTGCCCTGAGGTAAGGATGGTTGATTTTGTCGGTAATCGCTTTGGCGTTTTCGAGTAATGGCCATTGAGAAGCTGCAGAATCAATTAGAATACCTAACATAGCTTTACTGAAGTAGGCCTCAACATATAACCATTGGTGTAAAGTTTTTTTAGGTGATAATTTGAGTTGGAAGATGTGGTTAATTTCATCTAATGCTGAATTGAAATTGGAATCTCCCATCATATATGACTTGGCTTTGATTAAGTGGCTCACACCCTGTTGATAAGCGGTTTTGGGTTGATTGGCTAGCCATTGAGATAATTCATTTATTTGGATTGAAGGGCTGGAGTATGAGGCTCGGTGCCCAATTAAGCTAAGCTTATAAGAAAGAATTTTATCCAAGAGTTCTGAAGTTGGTAGCTTAAGCTTGTTTGCTTGTCGCTTTAGAGTAATGTCATTTTTTAGTAGTCCAGCCAATTGCACCTGTGATTCAAATAATGAAAGATAATGACGCGGGTTCTCATTTATTTTCTTATGTAAATCAATGATGTTTAGCTTGAATATATCCTCAGATATACTTTGCCAGCTAGTCATTAATATTGACAGTGTTAGTAGGAAACGTCTTATCACTTTAGGCTGCCTGAATACTACAAAGGCTTTTACAACATTACCCCATGTTAACCTTAAAACCTTCATGTAGGGAACTACAACGAAGGTATTTTGCTTGAACAATTATCATATTGAGTTTTTATTGATTGGTTATGCTAAGCAATATTTCACTGAGCTTATTGATGAACTTTTAGCACTCATCACTCAATAATCTGTGCTGAAGTGATGTTTATTGTTATTGCTAGTAATAAATGAATGAATAAGCCTCACATGGGTAAGGCTTATTCTATATCTTTCAGCTATTTTAAAAAATCAGGAAGCTTGTTAGGGTCTTTAAATTGCTCTACTAAGCTGTCGAGACGATCAGTGTGCTTTTCCTGTTTACCCACAGGAAGCGCAACTTGAGCTGGAATGAGGGCTTGGTATCGGGCAATATGCTTAGCGATTTCAGGGTGGCCGATTAAGTTATTTTGTTCTTTGGGATCATTATTATGATCATAAAACTCCTCACTACCATCGCGGTATAGAATGTATCTATGATCATTAGAGCGAATGGCGAAATTTTTATAGAACCAGCTGGTAAGTACTGGTTTGTCCCATTCTAAAGATGGATCATTAATAAGTGGTAACAAGCTGTTACCATCGGCATGAGGTTGTTGCTGATTACCCATAACTTCATTAAAAGTAGGGTATAGATCCAGTAAACTTATGGCAGAGTTGACTTGGCTACCAGCGTATTTTGTGCCGGGCATTCTTACGATAAATGGTACTTTGGTTGATTCTTCCCATAAGCTCATTTTACGCCAATTCTTTTTTTCACCTAGGTTTTGACCATGATCAGAAATAAGCACCACCATAGTGTTTTCACTCAAGCCAGAAGCTTGAAGCTGTTTTAATACTTTACCAATTTGGGCATCCACAAAAGTGGTACTAGCAAGGTAACCCTGAACCAATTGTCGCCAGAATTTATCCCCTAACTTTTCAACGGCAGCGTGGTCGCCACCAGGCACGAGCCCCATAGTCATCGCTTTACCATACAGTGGAATGTTGGCCATATCCGTCGCTTTAGGCAGAATAATGTCATCAACAGGGAAGCGGTCAAAGTACTCGGTAGGTGCGGTAAAAGGCACATGGGGGCGAATAAACCCCAAGGCCATAAAGAAAGGCTGATCAGATTGTTGTTTACCCAGCTGCTTTAACTGATCAACGCCCCAATTAGCAATGACTTCATCTGGCATTAGGCCATTACGCATTTTATCGCGCGGAATCGCGCCTGCAGATAATGATGTACCAGCTGTGACTCCTAGTTCCTTATGCAGACGAGTTCCGCCAACAGGAAAAGGGTAATACTTATTTCCACGGCCTGTATCTCCCATGCCATAGCCTTCACCATCCGCCAGTTGCTCGATACCTGGCATAGTGAGTTCTTCATCTAAAAAGCTGTCATACCATTGCCCATGTAAAGTGGTGTTGTGCTTGTTAATCTTAATATCAGTAGTGTCTGTTACCCAGTTATGATAAATCTTACCTGCACCGTGCAGACTATAGCCTGCGGCTTTAAAAAGCTGTGGAAGATGCGGGGTGTTAGGGATCACTTTGTGGGCGCTTTTCCAACCTGCATTGGTGTAAAGCCCTGAATTAATGGGATGTATGCCAGTCATAAATGAGGCTCTAGAAGCAACGCAAACAGGAGCAGAAGCATGAGCATTAGTAAAGGCAATACCCGATTGAGCTAGGGCGTCAATATTAGGTGTTTGCGCTTGGGGATGAATTTTTTGGTAGCCTACCCAGGCATTAAGGTCGTCGACAACTAAAAATAATACATTAGGTTTGCTGGTAACCTTTTCCTCAAGTTGGACTTGCTGTTTGGGGCCATAGCTACATGCAGATAGTAAAAATGCAGCGGTGGTTGCAATAACAGTTTTCAAAAGCTTCATATTCGTTATTCTTATGACATTACAATTGATTAGCAAGTCACCTTAACATGAGCTCTGGTTCGCTTGTGGGCATTTAAGCTTTATGTTTCGATTATGGAAAGGCTAGCGTTTTGTAAATAACAATCGCGCTTACTATTAGATAGCCGTTTAGTCGGCCGAAGTGTCACTAATTAAGGTAAATTAGGGTGCCATGGCACCCTAAAGGTTGTTTGCTTTAAAGGCTAATATCGGTAAAGCTTGGTAGATGTTGTAAAAACTTTTGCTGAACTTCCAGATAGGTTTCTTGATAAATACGGTCAATGCTCTGGCCATCTAAAAATGCCTCTGAAAAACCCTGTTGTTCTTTATCGATTGAGTGTTTCGCTGCTTCAATAAAATGTGCAATTAACATTCTTGGATCTTCTAATCCGACGCCAATTCGCATTGTCGTCGCATATATGCCTGATTTTATTTGAGCATCTTGATTCAGTTCGGAATGAGTGGTTAATCCAGGGCAGAGTGCCACCGTATTCGTTTGTCCAAGGCTAACTTGCATACCAATAGCCGGTTCAAGCATATCGTAAAACTTTTTAAAGGTTGCTTTAGATAAGCCATCACTGCCTGATTTTCCTTCCATATTGATGGTGAATAGTGAAGCTGGTAGCCCTAAATACATATTTTGCTGACAGTGAGAGTAGTTATCACTGTTGGCAATACCAGGACAGGAAACATTTATCTGGGGATGTTCATTTAAAATGCGGGCAAGAGATAGAGTATTAATGGCTTTTTGGATCACACGTAGTTCATAGGTTTTCATGCCATTAAGTACTTCAAAGGCTTTGTCGGCATCTAGAAATGCCCCTTTAACGTAATAAACGTTCCAAAATAAAGTCTGGTCCCAATTAATCGTCACGGTATCGCCATTTGGCTTTATAAACTCAACCTTTTCCCCTTTAGGAATAAACATGTGTTCAATTCGACCAATGACAACACCTGCTGTTGTGGTTCCAGAACCAGCAAGCTCTTTGGTATAGGAATGGATAACAAAATCGGGTCGTTCCATTATATTTGAACGCTTTAAAATGGGGTGTAATAATGGTGTTCCAACCGTTGAATCGACCACTACGGTGCACTCTTTTTTATGAGCTTGATAGCAGATCCCTGCGACATCTAATACATAGCCATGGGGATTACAGGGTGATTCAAGATAGACTACCATTTTTTTACCGGCAGCAAGTTTAGCGGCATACTTTTGTTTAGCATGATCAATAGCAATGGCAAACTCATCAGCAGAATAACCATCAACCCATTCAACACTGATATTGAGGTTGTGGGGCTTCGCAAAAAAGTCTTCAATTAATTGATAAGCACCACCATAGATATTACGCGATACTATCATGATATCTTCATGGCATAGCAGGTGGCTCAACAGGCCATCAATTGCGCCCATGCCTGAGTTAAAGTTCCAAGCGAGATATTTATCTGCATCTTGTCCTGCTTCGAGTTCAACCATCTGATTGGCTAAAGCTATCGATGTTGGATTCATGAGTCTTGAATAGATATCGTGCAGAGGCTCTTTGCCATTAAAGGCATCTTCGATCCACTCTGTACAGGCGAACATATAAGTGGCGGTTCTGGTGATAACAGGAGTGGCGGAAAAGATGGCCGCGACATTATTAAAAACCGGGTAAACGCCTTTTGATGCAAAATGACCGTTGTTGTTAGCAATAGTTCGGTAACTTGCTTGGCTTGGTTTTTGTAAATTATCTAAGATTTTGGCCAATTGGAAAGATAAAAAACGTTTGGCATTGAACCATGCAATGCGATCTCCTTTGTCTAAGCTCGCTAAGCCGTCCACCGTGATTTGCCACAGATCATGGGTTTTATTATTAGCTTGATACAAGGTTGCCGCAAGTTCAATCATAGCTTTACCAAAGGGGGAATCGGCATCAACCCCAAAGTGCTGCGCTTGCTCAGTTGCTAACGCTAGGTGATGTTCATGTTTAGTCGTGTTTCTAAGGGGACTAAGTTGGTTGGTAAAATTCATGCTAACCCTTGTTGTTGTTTTTTTGTTAACACCATTGTAGGCAAGCAATACTTTTTTAGATTGCGTTTACAAGAGTATTTGCGCTTGAAAGTTATCAATAATTGCTTAAATATAGGTGTTTTGTTAAATAAGTTGCGAAAGGGTCATGGATAGCATAGATAAGAAAATTCTTGATGAGTTACAAAAAGATGCCAAGTTAACCAATCAAGAGTTGGCGACAAAGGTTTCTTTATCACCTGCACCTTGTTTAAGGAGAGTCAGAGCTCTCGAACAACAAGGCATTATTCAAGGATACCATGCCAGTGTCGATCAAGAAAAATGTGGCTTAAGTATTAATGCCTTTGTACTTATTAAAATGGTTAGGCCAACCGAAAGCATAATGAAAGCATTTGAGGATCATATCAATCGCGTGGAAGAGGTGGTTGAATGCTTTTTAATGACTGGCGCCCATGACTACATGCTGCATGTGGTGAGTCCATCTTTGAAAGAGTATGAAAAGTTTGTTCGCAGGGAACTGAACATGTTTGAAAGCATTGCTTCAATCGAATCTAGTTTTGCTTTTGGGCAAGTAAAACGGCTCACCAGAATCCCTATACCCCGCTGATTTTTTGCTGTTTAAAATTAACGTTTAAATTAAAAGATAAACAAAACAATGACTTATGGGTGAATTGTGATTGAAGATTTAGCACAAAAAAGCTTGTTGCAGGCTTCCACTAAATGATCGCCATTGGTAAGTTTGTTTAGGGTAATTTGATTGCTGCTTAATAACTGACCATCAATATACCAATCTATGCCTTTTTGATTGCTCTTCAATTTAAGTGTTGATTGCTGGTGCTTAAATAAATGCGTTAAGTTTTCTGGCGACTTAATCACTAATTCTTGAGAAAGTAAATTAGCTAAATTCAGATGCGATAAAGATTGCTTTGAATTGATGATGCTGCCATCAACTTTTAAAGTCTTAGGGATAAAACTATCGATGATATAGGCCCCAGCTTGGCTGTCTGAACAAGTGTTCGATGCTGTTGCTGTCGCCTTGTGGCATGGCTGGATTTGGCTCACCCTGTTAGGTTTTTCTATTTTATAGGTATCCGGGGCAAGGCTATCAAAGACATCAAATAGAATGGGCCCAGCACTGATGCGACCCAATTGATTATGAACGGAACCGCCATCCGCTCTGCCTGTCCAAACACCCACGGTATAATCGCCACTAACCCCTATAGCCCATGCATCTCTTTGATTGGAACTTGTGCCACTCTTCCAAGCTATTTTTCTTTGATAAGCGGGTATACGATAGCTTGGGCCTAACTGCTGGGATAAAATTTGAAAAGTAATATAGGCAGATTCAGGACTTAAGAGTGGCTTGTTTGGGCAACCAGAGCTGCGACTTTTCCAAGTAAGAGGGCAATATAAGCCATTTCTGGCTAAGCTGCGGTAAAGCTGAACTAACTGCCATAAGCTTAGCTCTGCTCCCCCAAGAGCGAGAGAAAGGTTTTGTTGTTCGGGGCTGATTTGAATATGTGCCTTGTTAAGCAAATTAATCAAGCTTGTGATCTCGATAGTATTGAGTAATTGCACTGCCGCAACATTTTTGGATTGTATTAGGGCTTCATCAGCTTGGATGAGTTGTTGATACTTCTTGTTAAAGTTTTGCGGCCGATAACCGTCGAAACTATGAATGGTATCAATTAAAGAGCTTTTACTATGGATCCACTGTTGCTCGAGTGCTAAAGCATAAATAAAAGGTTTTAATGTTGAACCTGGAGAGCGTTTTGCCCTTACCAGATCGACCTGTCCATCAATTTCTTTATTCCAAAAGTCAATCGAGCCTAGATACCCAAGAATGTTTGCTGTGTCGTTTTCGATAACAATTATGGCAATGGAATTATCATAATTAAGAAGAGGTTTATATACATCGGCAATAAGGTTGAGTTGATACTGAACTTGTTCTGAAATTGTGGTTCGAATAATACTGCTTTTAGTGTGTTGCCTCAGCCAAGCTGCAATGTGCTCGCTATAAACCTGTTGTTTTAAAGGCTGTAATTCGAGAGGTTGCTCTAAGATAGCATCGAGTTGTAATTGGCTTAAAATATGATTTTGATAAGCACGCTGAGCGACCTTGTTGCGCATTTTTATTGCAAGTTCAGGATACCTATCTGGGCGGTAAGCCGATGGGCGCTGGGGGAGGGCGACCAGTAATGCGGCTTGAGCCCTAGTAAGTTGCTGGGCTGACACACTAAAGTAAAATCTTGAGGCCGCTTCAATGCCTAGGTAATTACCACCAAAAGGAATTTGATTAACATATCTTTGCAAGATTTGTTGCTTGCTCAGGGTAAATTCATATTTTAGGGCAAAAAATAATTGCTGTAATTTACCCAAAACTGTTCTCGGGATGTTTTGTTCAATCCTCACAAGTTGCATTGTGATCGTTGAACCACCAGAGATAACTCTACCATTACTTAACCACTGTTTTAGTGCCCTTAATAATGAGCTAAAATTAATTCCATAATGTTCAAAAAAGTACTTATCTTCATAATTAATAAGTAGTTTTAGGTACTCCTTACTGACGTTATCGAGTTCAACATCAAATTGATATTGACCTTTAGCGTTACTGTACCTGTGCAACACATGTTGCTGTTGGCTAAGGAGCAATGCACTGGGATATTGAACTCTGTTTTTAGTAGTGATTGGTGATAAAAACCAAAACAACAGTGATGCCATGATTACAAGCATCACTGTTGTTACAACATATTTATTGAGCATTATCTATGATTGAAATTTGCTTAAATTGTGGATAGCTAATGACATGCTTTTGTGGTTGGTACATGCTTTCTATATACATAGGTGGAACCTGATACAAGCCAGAATTTTGAGCTTTTATACTATAAATAAATGCGTATCGGTTGTTTTTATAGAAGTGATCTGCAATCACAAACCTATCATTTCTATGTTCAATAAGATCAAATTTATTTAAGTGTTTTATCACAATTCCATCTTTATCTTTGGGTTCAATATGGTTGTAATTGAGTGTGCCACTAAGAGCGGGATTGTCTACTTCAAAACCAGCTGGGACTTTATCTACTAGCATACCCTGCTTGATTGTTTCACTGACAGAGAAGGTGCCTACGACATAGAGACGAGTACCCACACTCACCGCTTCCCCTAGATAAGGTGAGCCATCTTGGTAATAGTATTGCTTGGTTGTAGATGCGTAAATGTTACTTTCTTTGTCCAGCCCTACTGCAGAGTATCCATTGACTGTGGCATCAAAATATAAA
The DNA here is from genome assembly GCF_010993985.1 of Paraferrimonas sp. SM1919. Classification (GTDB taxonomy): domain Bacteria; phylum Pseudomonadota; class Gammaproteobacteria; order Enterobacterales; family Shewanellaceae; genus SM1919. Next base: position 97,171 of record NZ_WINH01000007.1, read on the forward strand.
GGGAAATCATTGTTATTGATTAATTCTCCATGGGACTGCTCAACCAAGTTAAGGTTATTTTCACCAGTAAAAGACTTTCCTGAATGGTCGTCAGAAATCATGAAGTGTGTGTTAGTTGGCTGATAGTTATCAGCTTTTAGTAGAGCGATTTTATCTTGGGTGCTCAAATAGCTTTGTTGATGTTGTTGTAAATACACATCTAAAAACCAATTAGCATACAATGTATTGAAATTTTGGTATTTTTTAGATAACTCCAACATGAGGCTGGCGATTAAAGAGCGATCTCTAATTGCTGAACCGTAGTCACCAATGTATTTATCACTTCTAACAAATTTAATAGAATCCATCAGTTCAATGGCCTTGCTAACATCGCCGACATGAGCAAATGCACTAGCGATATAAGCTTGAGAAAGGCTATTAATTTGCTTTTCTTCGCTACTGCTCTGTGGGCTTAATGTGGCTAACATTTTCATATGTGCAGGCGTATAGTTGCTATCTGCTGTAGATTCAAATTCCTCATGTAACAGCAATAACTCGCCTCTAGGTATGCGCCCTTGTTTAGCAAGAAGGTACGCAGCGTATGCTGCTACGGCAAGGTCTTTCGAGGTTTTATCCGCTTTTTTCACATAGCTTTTTAATTTGGCATTGGTTTTGGGGTTCCAAGCATCTTTGTAGATGGCCGGATATTGCTCTTTTAGGGTTAATAAGAAATCGGCAACATAGCTTGTTATCCAAGGATCCTCACTATGTTTACTCCATAATCCATAGGCACCACTATAGCTTCTTCTTTTATTGATGATGTTGGTGGCGCTCGCTAAAACATCTTCGATAGTCTCATCGTTTAATTTGTTGCTAATTTTGTCTTTAATCTGTGGGTGTTGTAGTAACCAAACCCAAGCTTTCGAGGTCGTTTGTTCGGTACAGCCGTACGGGTATTGCAGCAGCGAACCAGATATAACATTGAGATTAAGTTCAGGCTTGGTGCTGATTAATAAGTGTTGTTTAGGTGCTTCTAACCCACTAAAAAGTGCTGTGTTGAGTGAAAAGGACTGGTTAGGTTCAACAATTTCAATTTGCTTGCGAGTTTGTTGTACTCCTGTCGGGTGCTGAACAGGTACCTTCCAGGTGCGGTGTTGACTCTCGGCTGCTAGGTTAGGATCAACAAATGAGGCCTTTAAACCAATGCTAATCACATCATCAATGCGATTAAGCAGCGTTTTTGTAACATCAAAATTGATTTGGTTTGAGGCCTTTTCACCTTTGTTAAGGGTGACGCTTCCGGTGGTCAGTGATGCAGTCAGGCCTGTGGGTAATTGGACCTGATAATCAATCGCTTGCTGAGCATCATCCATATTATGAATAACAACACTTAAGCTGGTTTTATCACCTATCACTAAGTTGTTGGGTAGGTATAGCTCTGCAACTAAGGGAGCAAAAATGGCCAAATCTTTTTGATAGTGACCGAAGTTGTTATCGTCAAAAGCGATGGCAACTAGATCAACTTCGCCGTTATAATCAGGTATATCTAAAGAAACAGTCGCCTGGCCATTCTCATCTAATTCTATGAGTTTACTAATAATTGATAAACTTTTGACTTCGAGTAATTGAGATGCACTACGATTGAGTTGTTTTCGATAAGAAACACCAACATCTGAGCCAAATTTGGCCTCCGCAAAGTTAGAATATAAATGACCATATTGATTATATAAATTACCCTTTAAAGAAAAAGGGTAGCCATTTTGTTGGTAAAAGTGGTCAAATGGATTGTTTATAGTATAGCCGCTGATATTCGTTACCCCTTTATCAACCATACTAATAACGGCATGGCCCTTTCCTTTCAACCCTGAAACATTTAAATCAATCGTTAACGGTTTATTGGGCCTAGGGGGATTTTTAGTTTCTAACTGTACTGCCAGTTTATTATCATCTCGATTAATTTTAAGAGGTACAATATCAATACTCTGTTGTATTGGCTGGCCTTGTGTTGCAACCATTAAACTTGTGGTTAAAAATAAGTCGGTACGGTCATGCTCAACGGGTATTTCAATGACTTGCTTTCCAGCCTCAACTAGACCTAGGTTTTTTTCCCATAAAACCTCCTGGGAAGTTAACGCAATATTCACTCTGCCGGCCTGTGGGATGTGAATACTTAGCAACGCCTTAGCGTTTAACTCATAAGTACTTTTATCTAATTTTGTTTCAAGTTTACCTGGGCGGTTGCCAGTATCATTGTCGTACCAGCTGTTATAAAACTCATATTCAGTATTATTTACATTCACATCGCTGGCATCAGTATCAATGCTTGCTAATACTTTGAAATGGCCTTTATCTAAATTGAATTTGACGTCGGTAATACCGCTAACTGCTTGAGTGACAGTGTCATGGTACACCCAGGGGTTTTCATGTTTGGTTTTTTCCCAACCTTGGTTTTCAATATAATGCCAAGAATAATTACCGCGGTAACTGTAGATGTCTAAATTGACTGTTGCCTCTTTTAAGTGCTGGTTTATTGGTGTAATGATTCCAGCTTTAAAATGGATCGATTCACCATATTCGGGGCTGGTATTAACTGGCCTTAAAGCAATAAAGGCATCATCATTGGGTAAAATGATATAGCCAAAGCTCTTGCGTGCTAAGGTATTACCATTTTCTAATATCTCAACATCAACAGAAGCCTTAACTGGCGCTACATGCGACCCAAAATCAGTCGGCAGCTCAATAACAGCATCACCATTTTGGTCGATAGTTTGTTGGCTTAACCGCTTTGTCGTGTATGCCCCTGGCTGATTGTCATCTAAGCCAACTTTGTATTGGCTATATTTATCCCATAGCTTAGATTGCTGTGAAAAGCGCACAGAAGTGACGACTGTGTTGCCCGTGGCATTCGCACCAAATAAGTATTTAACATTCAGTTTTAATTGGTTGGGGTCATTAGCGATAACGACTTTATTGCTCACATCACCTGTGATGCTGACTTTCTCAGGTTTAAACTCTTGTACTTGAAAGTAAAAGGTATCGATAACTGGACTATTTTCACTGGTTCTAAATTCAACTCTCCAGCGGCCAATAGAGTCGGAAAGTTTTGTTTTCCATTCATAGAAACCGTGAGTAGTGGCTTCAATGCGTTGTTGTTTTACTTTTGATTGATAAGGGTTTAAAAGTGTCACATGTAACGGTTGCTCTAAAGCTAAGGTACCATCATGGTTTCTTAATAAGGCTCTTAACTCAATCGTTTCATTAGGTCGATAAAGGTCTTTAGTGCTCCAACTATAGACTTTGTGATGTTGAAATTTTGGTCCAGAAATTCTCTCAAAATCGTTTAGATCAGCGGCTCGGTCACTAATATTTAGGATAGCTAATTGATCTTGGTAGGATGCAACAAGGACACCTCTATTAAGTTGTAATGGCTGGTTGATGTTGTCATAAGAATTAATTTCAGCCCCATCGTAGAATACTTTTAGTTTTACATCTTGTAATTCTTCGCCAGTGTTAAGATCAAAGGCTTTTAGGTATGACAGTTTACTTTGGTTATGACGACGAATTTGTAGTCCTAGTGAGCTGACATGAATAGGGAAGTATTCGCTTTGCAACTTAGCGGTATTTCTTATTCTAGCGATATACCAACCATCTTTTATATTGCTCGGGAGGGCTAAGCGTGCTGAATGCTCAATATTTTGCTTTGGGTTCTCTAACTTAAAGCGTTCTAGCCAAACACTTTGTAGGTCATTAATCACTCGTTCGATTTGATATTCGCTTAATTTTCCCCCCTGAGTACTCCAGTCTCTTTGGGAGATAACTTTGCCGGGCTTATTTAGCCATAAAAGTTCTAGCTCAACTTCGGTTACGTTTTTATAGCTGATCGGTAGGTAACCCATCTTTTTCGTTAAAACAGGGCCATTTTCTATAGGCGCTACACTGGTAAGGGAAATTTCCAGTTCAGACTCATTAGCATTGTACTGAGCCAAGTTGTTGTTCTTTGCATTAGCATAGAGACTCAAGCTTAAACTCATATAACAGATACACACTTTAAATATGTTTATTATCTTTTTATTCATCTTAGCATCCTTTAGCTTGGCACCTAAAAATAGTAGATACTGATTTCTGTACCTTTATATGACTATTTTGGGGAACACCCTAGAGATCACAGTTTAGCACCTTAAATGTGCATAATTCATTGATTTTAAGTTGTTTTTTTGGTCAGTATACTTTGTGTTCATGATAAAGGAAACACCAACACGATATGCTTAGTCTAAGTTTTAGGGGAGTTAAACGGTCTGTCCAAAGCGATCATTTAATTAATATTGGTATTGAACACTCACCAACCATTGGCGATCTCTACCTGGAAAGTACCTATCACCACTAAAATGACTAAAATCTGCTCTTTCTGCGTAACGAGTATCCAATAAGTTATCGACCTTAGCCCTGAGTTGCAGGCTCTGGTTGATCTGCCATTGGCTGCGAAGGTTGACCAGCTGGTGGCCCTCATATTTATGCTCGTTGGCGATATCGGTAAAGTATTCGTCCACATAAATCCATTCTAAGGTGGCAGCTAAACTATCAAGTACTTGCCAGTTAACTTGGCTAGAGGCATTAACCGCCGGAGCGCTGTCTACTTTATTGCCCTTCACATCACCCAATTGCGCAATTTCACCGTATTCATGGTTGGCATAGCTGGCATTAAGTTGCCAATGAATACTTTGGCTTAGGGCAAGCTTAAACGCTCCCTCAATGCCCTTATGCTTAGTGTTGCCACCGCTGACATTAAAGTAATCGCTGTCACGCAGGATCAGGTTATCCCTTTGCATAAGATAAGCGGTAAGTTGCCAATTAATGCTTGGGGTTGCCCCACGCCAACCTAGTTCGAAACTGTCTATGGTTTCACTTGTTAATTCCGCTTTGGTTTGTGCTCGTTGCAAGCGATACAGTTCTGTCGCCTGGGGAGCGCGATGCCCACGACTTAGGTTGCTATATAACTGTTGGTTCGTACTCAGCTGGTAGCTTAGCCCGAATTTGGGTGAAAAATGGCTAAAACTGTCCTTGCTCGATTCAGGTCGTGCATAGCGACAGCCACCAAAACCACAGGTATTGCCCTGCTCATCCACTCGGCCAGAGTTCATTTGATTTTGGTAGTCATAGGATTGGTAATCAAATCGGCCGGCGACAGTGGCAATCAGCTGTTCGCTTAGGTTGAAGTTGGCTTGTATATAAGGGGAAATCAGCAGGCTATCCACTTGGTAATCATAGTGTTTACCTTGGGGAATGGTGGCCTCTAAAAATGCACTGCCTTCGGTGGGTTTATATTGGTATTGCAGTAATTCACCATGGGTCCACTCAACATCGATTCCTGCATCTAACCAATCGTACTGTAATGACGTTTGCACACCAATTGAAGTATGCTGGTTTTCTTCTACTGGAGTGCCCGGTAAAAAGTGCTGTAAAAACGCCATATTAGCATGACGCAAATACGGATTAATTTGCCAGTTAATGCTGCCATTATCACTGGATAAGCTAGAGGTTAAGCGGATGGAATTAGCTTTACGGTAGGCATCTGGCGCGCTGTTAGTTTTAGACAGTAGCTCATCTTTATAGCTGTCTTTACCTTCGAGGTAAGCGGCAGTTTGCTGGTCTAAACGGCTGGCATTTAGGGTGTTCACTAGCGTTAGACCAGCCACTGAAGTGCCATGCTTAAAGAGCAGTTTTTGCTGGTTGTAGCCTGAGCTGTCACGGTAACCGCCATCGTTTGTGTGGCTAAGGCCGATCAATAAATTATGGTCATCAACATCGGCATTATTGAGTAAATTGAGTTGATAGTAATCATTGCTGCTGGCCGTTAAGGATAATCGAGAGCCGCTATCAAAACCTGGGGTAAGTACATTAATGACTCCGGTTAGGGCGTTGCTGCCATATACCGCACTCCATGGGCCGGATAGTATTTCCAAGCTGGCACCTAATTCGGTTGGGGCTTCAAATAACTCATTAATATTACAAAAGCCCGCCGCCCTTAGTGGTATCCCGTCAATCGCTGATAATATTGAACCACAGGCACCGGCGCCGGTTTGAACTGGGCTGCGCAGCCCTGGTAGGTATTCAACACCATCACCACGGGAAAAAGTCACACCTGCAATTTGCACGAGTGCCTGCTGGATATGTTGTGCCTGAGTGTTTGCGAGCTCTTGCTCAGTCAGTTGCTGCACTGTGCCAGGCAGTTCGTTGATGGCCACTTGGTGGCGATTTGCTGAAACCACCATGATTTCATCCATTTCACTGGCTAGGGCAGGGGCAATGACAAGTGTAGAAATAAGGATTGTATTGAGTTGGTAAGCGTGCATTTCAGTCCATTGATTATTATTTTAGAGTTAGTATTCCATGATATGCTTTGTTTACGAAGAATATAGTGAAATAGTTTTGTTGCTGCTATGCATAAGCCTCCCTTAAGACAAGCCAAAACCATAGATAATGTGTTTAATTCTGCTTTCTGGCATCTAAGTCAGCAGGACTTCACCGTTAATGAAATTCGCCAAAAGCTTGAACGCAAGACTGAGAACCAACAATGGATAGATACAGTTATCAAGAAACTGATAGACGATGGCTTTTTAAAATCCGATTTACAGTTTGCCATTCGTTTTAGTGAGTCGTGTTTCTTTAATGAAATGGGGGCCGCCGCCATTAAACAAAAGCTGAAAAAGCGTGGCTTAAAAGAGGCGGATATTCAACAAGCAATAGAACAGGTCGCCCATGAACAAAATATTGATGAAGACCGGTTAGCAGTATCAAGGCTTAATAACAGCTTTCAAACGTTTGCTAATACCACCAAAGAAAAGCTGTATCAGCAAATGACCAATAAGGGTTTTAGTCGCGCGCAAGTTGATAAAGCACTGGCCCAGCATCCAGCCAAAGCATCACTTAAAACCAAGCTTGAGGTAAAAGCCGAAAAGGCGGATTTAACCAAAGAAATTATTAAGCTCTATAAAAAAGGCAAGGGTAAGAGTGTCATTTTGCAAGAGTTAAAACAGCGTCTGATAGATGTCAGCGAATTTAACGATAAGCTGTATCAGTTAGAAGCTAATGGTGAGGTCGACTTTTTTGAAAGCTGCAAACAACAATTATCAAAAAAAAAGTATGACATGAATTGTCATAAGGGGAGAGCTAAAGCGTACGCTTATTTATACCGCAAAGGCTTTAGCTCTGATGAGATTAATGAGGCATTTAATGCGGCTTGAGCCTAATCATTTAGACGCCAACCATTTTCAGTTTGTCTGAAATGAAAAGCATGAGTAATGCTTCTGGTATCGCCTTTTTTAAAGTCGCCAAATTGCATTTTTAAGGCCATCGCGCCAAGCCCGCCTAAAAACCCACTTTGCTTGGCCATGTGTTTAGCAGCGTTTTCAATATCGTTGGTAAACATAATGGTGTAATTCACCTCAACCACATACTGTTGATCTTCCATCCAGCCATTTAAGCGCTCAATGTCGACCACTTTATAGACATTAGGGGTGGTGATACTAGCGGTGATCTGTTCAAATACTTCGCTATCGCTGGGCTTGCCACTGCAGCCAAGTAGAAGTAGCGCGAGTAGCAGGGTATTGACTATTTTTAACATAAGAATCCCTTTAAAATTAATTGTATAGCTTCTGTAGTGAAGTATTAAGTGTGTCACTTTAAAACAACGATGATAACCTACTTTATGCAAAATAAATCACCTCAGTCATTTTTTTCAAGTGAGTTGTCAACCTTTAGGGATTGGATTCGTTAAAGCTATATCAATCAAAATGGAGAGTCCTAATGTTAATGAAGAAGCTTTTACTTACCGCAGCGATTACTGTTATTTTTACCAGCCTCAGTGCTCAAGCCGTCGATGTAGAAAAGAAACTCGATGTTAAAGGTGACAGAATTGAAAATAAAATGGACGCTAAAGGAGAGCGTATTAATTCCCGTTTAGATAAAAACGCTGCCCGCCTAGAAGCTAAAGGAAAAACCAAAGTGGCTAATAAAATGGATGCAAAAGGCGATAAAATTGAAAGAAAGTTTAATGCAAAGGGCAATAAGATTGACCGCAAACTAAATAAAGCGGGTAAGCAGGCAGAACGAAAACGTAATCGCAAATCTTAAGGGCTAACTTGCCATAAAAAAAGGCGGCTGAATCAGCCGCCTTTTTAGTTTCAGTGTGTCAGTTACTGGCCAGCGTAGGTAACTTCAGCTTGTGCCTTTAAGTGCTCAATAAGAGCAAGGTAAAGGGCATTAGTGCGTTCTTGGGTTAAGCGCTGACTGAATCCTGATAGCATTTCTGCTTCAAGTGATTCACCCACATTAATGGCATCGACGACCACTACACCATAACCATCTGCAGTTCGAGCTGTGCTGGTTTGGCCAATGGCCAGTTTAAATGCTTCTTCTGCGATACCGCGGTCAACGGTGGCATTAAAGCGACCAAGAGTCTTAGTTTCAGTTAGCTCAGCGACAGTTTGACCATCACGAATACTTTGGGCAATTTCTTCAGCTTTAACTTTGGCAAGAGCTAAGCTTTGCTCTTCTGTTAATGCTTGCTGAACCTGCTCGGTAACCTCAGTTAGAGGTTGAGTACCTGCTAGTTGGTGCGATTTAACACGCAGCACCATAACCTTGTCAGCTCCGACTTCGATTGGCTCTGAGTTAAAGCGTGAATTGATAACTTCATCAGAAAAAATAATTTCTAGAGTATCTGCTTTGTTAAATGGTGCTGGTGCAGCCATTCGATTAAATGCCGGACTCGTTTTGATTGCTAGACCAAGTTCTTTGCTAACCGTCTCAAGAGAATCAGGTATTTCATAGCTAATGCTGGCAAGTTGCTCAGATAGTTGGAAAAATTCCTGTTGAGCGGCATCACGCTTTAGCGAGTTTTCTATAGAATCTTTAACTTCGGATAGCGGTGACTGGCCTGCAGCTTCAATATCTAGCACTTTTAGGATTTGGTAACCAAAGTCAGTTTTAACAACATCAGACACAGCGCCTTTATCAAGGGCAAACAAAGCGTCATCAAATTCTTGCGACATTACCCCAGCTTGGAACCAGTCTAATTGGCCACCATTCTCTGCTGAGAATGTATCATCAGAATGAGTTTTTGCAAGTTCGGCAAAATCAGCACCTAATCGAATTTGGGCTAAGATGTCCTGGGCTTTTAACTCTGCACCTTCGCTATCATTGATTAGAATATGTGCGGCTAAGCGCTTTTCAGGAGTTTGATACTGGCTAAGGTTGTCTTGGTAGTATTGCTCAACCTCACTTTGCTCAAGTTCGACTTTAGCAGCAAGTGACGTTAGGTCTAGCTCTACATATTCAAGAGTTACTGTTTCTTCAACATTAAAAAGATTAAGGTTTTGGTCATAGTAAGTTTGAATTTGCTCTTCACTGAGCTGAACTTGGTCAGTAAAGTCGGTACTGCTGACATTCACGCTGCGAATGTCACGAGATTGACTTAACAATACAGCTTGCTCTTGAACCTCAGATTCCAAAGTGAATTCACTGTTTGTGATCGCCTGAATTAACTGTGCTCGGCTTAGATCCGATTCTAGCATGTCACGGAAACGACTTGGTGATAAACCAGCATTTCTAAGGGTAGCAAGGTAAACATCATTATTAAATTGACCATCTACTTGAAACTCAGGCATTGAGCGAATGGCTTTTATGATTTGCTGATCAGAAATGCTCAAACCCAGTTCAGCTGCAGCTTGATCCAATAGCGTTTTTGAGATTAAACGCTCTAATACCCCTTGACGGATACTTGCAATATAACTTGGGTTTGCGGCTAATTGGTTGAACATCTCGCCTAATTGACTTTCTAAACGAGCACGCTCATTGTTATAAGCTTGTTCAACTTCGGCTTGGGAAATAACTACACCGTTAACTTCTGCAGCAGGAGCTACATTGTTACCAGATAAGTAGTTGCCAACACCTGCAACGGCAAAAGACAGTATAACAAGAACCAAAATCGTCTTAGCTACTGGACCCTGTGAACCTTCGCGGATCTTTTCTAACATCTAAATAACTCACTTGTCGCCTTGGGCGATCATATTTACTGCCAATGAAAATAATTTGGCACCAATAAAAAAGCGCACATGAATTATCAGTGCGCCTTTGGCTGTTTAAGGTAAAACCTTAAAATCATAAGGCACCATAAGGTGCCTTAGTTACACAGATATAATCTGCGCTTGATTAGTTAACAGCGTCTTTAAGCGCTTTACCAGCTTTAAATGCTGGGATAGTAGCAGCTTCGATCTTGATCTCTTGACCTGTTTGTGGGTTACGGCCAGTACGCTCTGCGCGTTGACGAGTTTCGAAAGTACCGAAACCAACAAGAGAGATTTTCTCACCGTCTTTAAGACCTTCAGTAACTGCACCAATAAAAGAATCTAGAGCACGGCCAGCCGCAGCTTTTGAAATATCAGCACCAGAAGCAATTTTCTCGATTAATTGAGACTTATTCATGTCATCCCCTATAAATATAACTTCTACGCTAGCTAAATCCACTTTAGCACTTCTGCGTAGCTAAAAAACTAAGTCAAACTAGTTTGACCCTATTTACTTGTTGTAATTAAGCTCTAGTCCAGCCCTCACAAGGGTTTGTGTTGATGGACAGTGCTCAATCAAGATACCACTTTAAAATGATTTGAAAAGCCCTAATTGCCACTTTTTTCACGATTTTTTAAAAAAAATGGCAATTTGGAACAAATTATCCGGCTTCAAATCCCTCTGGCGGACGTTCTAAAGCAATTTTTAGTACATCATCCACCCATTGAACTGGGTGAATTTCTAAATTACCAATTACATTCGCCGGAATTTCTTCTAAATCTTTTTCATTATCTTTTGGAATAATGACGGTTTTAATGCCACCTCGATGGGCCGCGAGTAACTTTTCTTTAAGACCACCAATAGGTAACACTTCACCGCGTAAGGTGATTTCACCTGTCATGGCGACATCGGCTCTAACCGGGTTGCCAGTTAATGAAGAAACCAAGGTGGTACACATGGCAATACCGGCAGAAGGACCATCTTTAGGTGTGGCGCCCTCAGGTACATGCACATGGATGTCTCGTTTTTCATAGAAATCGTCATTGATCCCAAGCTTGTCGGCACGCTGCCTAACGACAGTCATTGCAGCTTGAATCGATTCTTGCATTACATCACCAAGGCTACCGGTGTAAGTAAGCTTGCCTTTGCCTGCAACAGAGGTGGCTTCGATGGTCAGTAAATCACCACCTACTTCAGTCCAAGCTAGGCCAACGACTTGTCCTACTTGGTTATGGCTTTCAGCCTTGCCAAAGTCAAAGCGCTGAACGCCAAGGAAGTCTTTTAGGTTATCACCATCAACGGTAACCGTTTTAATGTCTTTATTCAGAAGGATCTTCTTCACGGCTTTGCGGCAGATTTTAGAGACTTCACGCTCCAATGAACGAACCCCTGCTTCTCGGGTGTAGTAGCGTACAATACCAAGCAGTGCTGAGTCTTCTACAATTAGCTCGCCTTTTTTCAGGCCGTTACGTTTTACTTGCTTAGGCAGTAAGTGTTGCTTAGCAATATTAAGCTTTTCATCTTCGGTGTAACCAGAAAGACGAATCACTTCCATACGGTCAAGTAGTGGACCTGGAATATTCATTGAGTTAGAAGTCGCGACAAACATGACATCTGATAGGTCGTAGTCCACTTCTAGGTAGTGGTCGTTAAAGGCTGTGTTTTGCTCAGGATCTAATACCTCAAGTAATGCTGAAGCTGGATCCCCTCGCATATCTGAGCTCATCTTATCGATTTCATCTAACAGGAATAGTGGGTTCTTAACTTCCACTTTCGCCATGTTTTGAATGATCTTACCTGGCATAGAACCAATATAAGTACGACGGTGCCCACGGATTTCCGCTTCATCACGCACACCACCTAGAGCCATACGCACGTATTTACGGCCCGTTGCCTTGGCAATGGATTGACCTAAAGAGGTTTTACCCACACCTGGTGGCCCCACAAGACATAGGATAGGCCCTTTAAGTTGCTTTACTCGGCTCTGAACGGCTAAATACTCGATTATGCGTTCTTTTACTTTCTCAAGACCGTAGTGGTCGCTATCCAGTACTTGCTCAGCTACGCTAATGTCACGTTTAATTTTAGAGCGTTTCTTCCAAGGTACGTTAGTCATCCAGTCGATGTAGCTGCGCACAACGGTGGCTTCAGCTGACATGGCTGACATCATTTTTAGCTTATTTAACTCAGCAGTGGTTTTTTCTTTCGCTTCAGGTGGTAGGCCAGCCTCTTCAATTTTCTTGGCCATTTGCTCAAATTCGTCTAAGCCGCCTTCATCCAGGTCGCCCAGTTCTTTTTGAATGGCTTTCATTTGCTCATTCAAGTAGTACTCGCGCTGGCTTTTTTCCATCTGTTTTTTTACACGGCCACGAATTCTTTTCTCTACCTGCAGGATATCAAGCTCAGACTCCATCATCCCCATTAGGTATTCAAGACGCTCTTGAACGTCAATCATCTCTAAGATCGATTGCTTATCATCAAGCTTAAGGGGCATATGTGCTGCAATAGTGTCTGCGAGGCGAGCAGCTTCATCAATTCCTGATAACGAAGTGAGTACTTCAGGTGGAATTTTCTTGTTTAGTTTTATGTAGCCTTCAAATTGATTAACCGCAGAACGAATCAATACTTCCTCTTGCTGCTCTTCAATAGCGGCACTGACTAGTGGTTCTGCTTCAACTTTAAAAAATGGTTCTTCCTCTAAGTTTTGGCAAACTTTAGCGCGCTGAGCACCTTCGACGAGAACTTTTACTGTTCCATCTGGTAACTGTAGAAGTTGTAAAATATTAACAATGGTACCTACCTGATAAACATCATCTAGGCTAGGTTCATCGACATCCGCATCCTGTTGAGCCAGTAGTAATACTTGCTTGTCCTTGTCCATAGCGGCATCTAGGGCAGCTATAGATTTCTCACGACCAACAAATAACGGAATTACCATATGAGGATATACTACTACATCGCGCAGGGGCAGAACCGGCAATTCTTTGCGATCAATCGTTTCTTGGGTCATTCTTATATTCCGTTTCGTAATGAATATGCTTAGGTCAACTTAAAATTTAAGGCGACGTGTTAATTAAGTATATGTGGGTAAAATCGATAGTTTCAATAGGTTAAATGAAAAAAGGAGCCATTTGGCTCCTTTATAGTAACATTTTTAATGTTGAAGGTCGGTTTTACTCAGCAACGGCTTGTTGTTGTTCGCTATTGTCGTAGATCAATAGGGGTTCCGATTCACCATTAATGACTCCTTCGTCTACTACTGCACGCACCACACCCTCTAGGGAAGGAATTTCGTACATAGTATCAAGCAGAACATTTTCTACAATTGAACGCAGACCACGAGCACCCGTTTTACGCTCCATTGCTTTTTTAGCGATGGCAGCTAGAGCATCTTGACGAAACTCAAGGTCAACCCCTTCCATTTCAAATAGGGCTGCATATTGCTTAGTAATGGCGTTTTTAGGTTCACTTAGAATTTGTACCAATGCCTCTTCATCAAGCTCTTCAAGGGTAGCCATAACCGGTAGACGACCAATGAATTCTGGAATGAGACCATACTTAACCAAGTCTTGGGCTTCAACCTTAGCAAGGATGTCAGATAAGGTCATTTGCTCATTAACGCCTTTGACTTCAGCGCCAAAGCCTATGCCTGTTCCTACATTCGCACGTTGTTCAATCACTTTATCTAAACCTGCGAATGCACCACCACAGATAAATAGGATTTTAGAGGTATCAACCTGTAAGAATTCCTGTTGTGGATGCTTCCGGCCACCTTGGGGTGGTACCGAGGCAATGGTTCCTTCAATCAGTTTTAGTAGTGCTTGCTGTACACCTTCACCTGAAACATCACGGGTGATCGATGGGTTATCTGCCTTACGAGAAATCTTGTCGATTTCATCTACGTAAACAATACCACGTTGGGCTTTTTCTACGTCGTAATCACATTTTTGCAATAGCTTTTGAATGATATTTTCAACATCTTCACCCACATAACCGGCTTCGGTTAAGGTGGTCGCATCAGCCATTGTAAAAGGAACGTCTAACAAACGTGCCATCGTCTCAGCAAGCAAGGTTTTACCAGAGCCAGTTGGACCAAGTAAAAGAATGTTACTTTTACCCAACTCTACGCCATCTTTGCTACGGTCACCGTTTTGTAGACGCTTATAGTGGTTGTATACCGCTACAGATAATACTTTTTTAGCAGTATCTTGACCAATTACATAGTCATCCAAATGCGCACGAATTTCTTTTGGAGTAGGGAGCTTTTTACCATCTAATTGTGGGGTAGCTTCTTTTACTTCTTCACGAATGATGTCATTACAAAGATCAACACATTCGTCACACACATATACAGAAGGGCCCGCAATTAATTTGCGGACTTCATGCTGGCTTTTGCCACAAAACGAACAGTACAACAGTTTTTTGTTGTCGCTTTCGTTATTGTTATCATTCATTTAAATACCTCTTCTGCCTGAGAACTACTGAACTAGGAAAGTATTAACTGTGAAATTTAGTTTAGCAGTTATCGGCTAGCTAGGATTGAGTCAACCAATCCATATTCTACAGCTTGCTCTGCGCTCATAAAGTTATCACGATCGGTATCTTTCTCGATTACCTCTAGTGGTTGACCTGTATGTTGTGCAAGAGTTTCATTCAAACGCTGCTTTATGCCTAAAATTTCTTGTGCATGGATAGCAATATCCGATGCTTGACCTTGGAAGCCGCCAAGGGGTTGGTGAATCATTACTCGGGCATTTGGCTGAACATAGCGCTTACCCTTAGCACCGCCAGCAAGTAAAAATGCACCCATAGAGCAAGCTTGGCCCATGCACACCGTTGCCACGTCCGGCTTGATAAATTGCATAGTGTCATAAATTGACATACCAGCAGTTACCGAACCACCTGGGGAGTTAATATACAGGTAAATTTCCTTGTCAGGGTTTTCAGCTTCCAAAAATAAAAGCTGCGCCACAACTAAATTCGCCATATGCTCTTCAACTTGACCAGTTAAGAAGATAATACGTTCTTTAAGAAGGCGAGAATAGATGTCGTAGGAGCGCTCACCCTTGGAAGTTTGTTCGACTACCATTGGTACTAATGCATTCATTACCGCTTGTGGGTCTTGATTCATATCATTCCTTTCCTAATAAAAATGGCTCGCAAGGAACAATCCATGCGAGCCATAAAAATGACTTCTAAACGAAACCGGTCAGTTAATTAACGTTGACCAGCTTGGTTCATGAACTCTTCAAAAGCAACTTCTTTCTCTGTTACTTTAGCTGTTTCTAGTAGCTTTTCAACCGCTTGTTCTTCAAGTGCAACATTTTTCATTTGTTGCATAAGTTCTTGATTACCTTTGTAGTGGGCAATAACTTCTGCTGGATCTTCATACGCAGAAGACATTGAAGCGATTAATTCTTCAACTTTTTCATCTGAAGCTTCTAGTTCGTTTGACTTGATAACTTCACCAAGTAATAAGCCTACCTTAACGCGACGTGCAGCTTGCTCAGTGAATAGCTCAGCTGGTAATTCTGGCATATTCTTGTTTTGAGCACCGCCCATGCGTTGTACCGCTTGTTGACGTAGAACGTTAACTTCTTGCTCAACTAGTGCTGCAGGAACTTCTAACTCGTTCTTCGCTACTAGACCATCAAGAGTTTGAGTCTTGATGTTCGCTTTCAGAGCTTGATCTAGTTCGCGCTGCATGTTCTTTTCAATTTCAGCTTTAAGTGCGTCTACGCCACCTTCAGTGATACCAAATAGAGCAACAAACTCATCATTTAGTTCAGGTAGAACCGCTTCAGTTACTTCAGTCAGAGTAATTGCGAAAGTCGCTGCTTTACCTTTTAGGTTCTCAGCGTGGTACTCTTCTGGGAAAGTAACTTCGATATCGAATTGCTCACCAGCTTTGTGACCAGCGATGCCAGACTCGAAACCAGGGATCATACGGCCAGAACCGATTTCTAGATCAAAACCTTCACCTTTACCGCCATCGAACTCTTCGCCATCGATAGAACCAACGAAGTCAATTTTAACTTTGTCGCCATCTTTTGCTTCACGTTCAACCGCTTCAAATTTAGCGTGTTGCTTACGTAGCGTATCAACCATTGAATCAATGTCTTCAGCTTTGATTGTACAAACTGGCTTTTCAACTTCAATTGCGTCTAGGTTAGCAAGTTCAACTTCTGGGTAAACTTCTACAGTAGCAGTGAATACGAAATCTTCGCCTTCAGATTGTGTAGGAGCGAAAGTTGGCATACCAGCTGGGTTGATTTTCTCAGCAACTACAGCTTCAAAGAAGCTACGTTGCATTGCTTCACCCATTACTTCTTGACGGATAGCTGCGCCAAAACGCTTGTTAACAACGCTTAGTGGTACTTTACCAGGACGGAAACCGTCAATACGAACGCGCTTTGCTTCGCTTTTTAGCTTAGCAGCAACCATATCTTCGATTTGCTTAGCTTCTATAGTAATGGTCAGGCGACGCTCTAGACCTTGAGTGGTTTCAACTGAAACTTGCATTGATGTTACCTCAATAAATTCTATGTTTTATTTAAACGAACGCAATAACGCCCATTAAAAAATTCTTACCGCTGCTACTGTTGTTTATAGGTTACTAGATACCTAAATCGTGCTTGCGGATTTTATAGCTTTAAAATAAGACGGGGCATTATAGCCAGCGTTTGGATAAGAGTCGAGTGCTATGTAGTCCTTTTTCATAATTCTGTCAATACAGCGCTTGGGCACTAATTAAGCGAATGAAAAATAGATACTTTTTTGAGGCTAAAACCAAAAAAGGTCAGCATTAAGCTGACCTTCATAAGATGGGGTGACTGATGGGACTTGAACCCACGACAACCGGAATCACAATCCGGGGCTCTACCGACTGAGCTACAATCACCATTGTATGTGGCACGCCCGGCAGGACTTGAACCTGCGACCATCCGCTTAGAAGGCGGATGCTCTATCCAGCTGAGCTACGGGCGCACTGTTCAGGAGTCTATAACCAGGACATCCTTGAATTTGGTCGGTGATGAGGGATTTGAACCCCCGACCCTCTGGTCCCAAACCAGATGCGCTACCAAACTGCGCTAATCACCGATACAGTTGTTGTTGGCGAGTTCGCCTTGACAACGGAAGCGGATATTACTGACTAAGTTTAAAAGCGTCAAACGTTTTTTTCAAAAAATAGTGTGACTGAATCTTTTTTGTGCGAATCATCAAGCTTGGCAATGATGACTTGCAACGCTGTTTAATTTTTTTAGCTAACACAACAAGCGCTTTTTAGTTGATAAGACTTCAAGTTGATTCAGGTGCTTTGGCAATGACACAGTATCAAGGGGCTGTTAAAATAGCGCTACATTTAGTGACTCATATGCCAATAGGAAGCATCACTCACATGTCAGCCCAGATCATAGATGGAAAAGCGATTGCCGCTTCAATACGTCAAAATATTTCTCAATCAGTATCAGAGCGCGTTGCTGCAGGAAAACGTGCACCAGGTTTAGCCGTTGTTTTAGTTGGTAGCGATCCTGCTTCTCAGGTTTATGTGGGTTCAAAGCGCCGAGCCTGTGAAGAAATTGGCTTTAAATCGAAGTCTTATGATTTAGAGGCAAGCACTAGCGAAGAGCAACTATTGGCATTAATTGATGTGTTAAATCTAGATAATGAAATTGACGGTATTTTAGTGCAGCTGCCTTTGCCTGAGCATATTGATACCTCTAAGGTGATTGAGCGCATTGCTCCAAACAAAGATGTGGATGGCTTTCACCCCTATAATATTGGCCGTTTAGCCCAACGTATTCCAGTTCTGCGCCCATGTACGCCAATGGGCATTATGACCCTAATCGAGTCAACCGGGGTGGACATGCATGGTTTACATGCCGTGATTGTGGGGGCGTCTAATATTGTAGGCCGTCCTATGACCCTAGAGCTGCTGCTGGCAGGTTGCACGACGACTACTTGTCACCGCTTTACTAAAGATTTAAAAGAACAGGTACAAAAGGCTGATCTACTGGTGGTAGCGGTGGGTAAGCCGAACTTTATTCCTGGGGATTGGATTAAGCCAGGTGCGATTGTGATTGATGTGGGCATTAACCGTTTAGAGAACGGTTCACTTGTCGGTGATGTGGAATATGATGTGGCAGCCGAGCGTGCCGCCCATATTACTCCGGTTCCAGGTGGTGTTGGCCCGATGACCATTGCCAGTTTGATGCAAAATACCTTATTTGCCGCTGAAAATTACCACGACAAATAACACCTGCAAGATTTATAGTAAAAGACAGCTTAGGCTGTCTTTTTCATTTTAGAGGGATACCCAATGTGGCAACAATATTCTATTACTTTACCCGCTAAGCGTCGTGGTTTTCATTTGATCACTGACTTAATTGAAAGCTCAATCAGTGAATTACATCGGGTTAAAATGGGCTTGTTACACCTACAACTTCAGCACACCTCGGCCTCAATTACCCTCAATGAAAATGCCGATCCTACGGTTAGGCAAGATTTTGAGCATTTTTTCAATAAGACTGTGCCTAATATGGCTGGCTTTAAGCATACCTATGAAGGTCCCGATGATATGCCGGCTCATATCAAATCCAGCCTATTGGGCACCTCGTTAACGCTACCAATCAGTCATGGTCGTTTGGCGTTAGGTACCTGGCAGGGGATCTATTTAGGCGAGCATCGAGATTACGGCGGTGAGCGACGTATTATTGCTACCCTTAATGGGCAACTTGAGTAATTTTTAACAGTCAAAGTTTGTGATAAGATGCCTCGGTTAATAATTGTATAAAATATTTTATCGGAGCTTTTCAATGAGCAACATTGCCGAACTATACCCACAGCCGTTATGGCAGTGGTTTGATCAAATTTGTGCTATTCCGCACCCATCAAAACATGAACAACAATTAATTGATCATATTACCGCTTGGGCTGATGCCAATAACATCGAATACAGCCAAGACAAAGTGGGCAACCTAATCTTTAAAAAGCCGGCTACCCCTGGCTATGAGAACCGCAAAACGGTTGCCCTGCAGGCGCACCTTGATATGGTTCCACAAAAGAACTCAGATAAAGACCACGACTTTGTGACCGATCCTATCGAGCCAATTATTGACGGTGAGTGGGTACGCGCTAATGGTACGACTTTAGGTTCAGACAACGGTATTGGTATGTCTTCAGCCCTAGCTGTGCTGGGTTCAAACGATATCCCCCATGGTCCACTAGAAGTGCTACTAACCGTTGACGAAGAAGCGGGCATGACAGGTGCCTTTGGTTTAGAGCCAGGTTACCTAGATGCAGAGATCCTAATTAACACTGACTCCGAGCAAGAGGGTGAAGTGTACATGGGTTGTGCCGGTGGTGTTGATGCCAGCATTGAGCTAGAGCTTGAGAAACAAGCTGTTGCTAGCGATAGTGCTGCCTTCCGCATTGCCGTAAGTGGCCTAAAAGGCGGTCACTCAGGTTGTGATATTCACCTAGGCCGTGGTAACGCCAATAAACTATTGGCACGCTTCCTTGTAGAAAGCGCCAGTGCACTTGAGCTAACCCTAGCAAACATCGAAGGCGGTTCACTGCGTAATGCGATCCCTCGTGAAGGCGAAATGACAGTAGTGGTGCCTGCCGCTAAAGCCGATGCGCTAAATACCGCATTAGAAGCGTTCACTGCGACCGTTAAAAATGAATTAGCGACGCCAGAGCCAAGCCTAAAAATCGTTATTGAAACCGCGACTGCCACTGACAGTTTCAGTGCCGCATCAACGGCGCGCTTAGCCCAGTTAATGCATGCAGCGCCTAATGGCGTAATGGCAATGAGCCAAGACATTGAAGGTGTGGTAGAAACTTCACTGAATATGGGTGTGGTTCGCACTGAAGCTAACAAGGTTTCGATTCTTTGTTTAATACGTTCGCTGGATGATTCAGGTCGCCGCAATATTGAAAACATGCTTTCAAGCCTAAGCGCATTAGCGGGCGCCAACTGTGAATTTTCTGGCGCATATCCTGGCTGGAAGCCGGATAATAGCTCCCCAGTAATGGCGATTGTGCGTGAAGTGTATGACGGTCTGTACGGTCATAAGCCAAACATCATGGTGATTCACGCTGGCCTTGAGTGTGGTCTGTTTAAAGAGCCTTACCCACACATGGATATGGTTTCTATTGGTCCAACGATTCGTTTCCCTCACTCACCAGATGAGAAGGTAAAAATTGATACCGTAGGCCTATACTGGAAGCTATTGCTAGCGGTGCTAGAGAATATTCCAGCAAAAGCTTAAGAATTATCATTCATTAAGTAACTAAGGCGGGTTTACCCGCCTTTTTATTTTTTACTGTTTTAAACTTGTTATTCAATGTCAGAGATTTACTTAGAGCTCACCCGAGACGGCTCCCATACTTTGGTTAACCCGGGGTTAGATGAAGGCTACCATGCCTTTGCGGGCGCGTTTACCGAATCAGTGTATGTGTATATTGAAAAGGGGCTAGCCACTCACCCTATCAATAATAATGTCAAAATCCTTGAGGTAGGCTTTGGCACCGGGCTTAATGCCGCGCTAAGTTATCAGCACTGCCAGCAAGCGGGAGCTGAGCTGTATTTTCATACCCTAGAGCCATTTCCAATATCAGCACAGTTAGCCGCCAAACTGAATTACCCAGAATTCTTAGAAGATGCTGGTAAGCAAGTGTTTAATGCGCTGCATCAGGCTCCTTGGCAGCAACAAACCGATATCACCTCAGACTTTCGTTTATACAAAGATGAAACCCTGCTTACCAAAGCGACCTTGCCTGAGGGGCACTTTGATCTGGTGTACTTCGACGCCTTTGCTCCGAAAAAACAGCCCAGTGTATGGACCATGGAAAACCTAGAGCAATGCCATCGTGCTTTAAAAGTGGGGGGCATGCTGGTGTCTTACTGTGCCAACGGCCAATTTAAGCGCAACCTAAAAGCCCTAGGCTTTAAGTTGGAGCAATGCGAAGGGCCAATGGGCAGAAAAGAAATGACGAGGGCGATAAAACTTTAGCGACAAGAGGGCGCTGCGAGGGCGGCGCCCTGCAAGATTCGAGGGCGTCATTTCGTGACTTTGAGGAATACAGAATACGGATGACAGAATACAGACTGTATTCAGTTATCCGTTATCTTTCTTTAAGGCTTCGGCTTAGTCACATTAAGCAATACCGGTAATAATACTAGGCTGAATACTAATATGCAGCTTAGGGCGATGGTCAGTACGATGCCGATGGAGAACATGCCTTGGTGGGCTGATAGGCTTAGGGCGCCAAAGGTGCACAGAGTAGTTAGGCTGCTGACTAAGCTGGCCTTTGGGGTAGAGCTGGCAAAGAAGCTGGCTAGATCATTAGACTGTCTAAAACGTTCAACGATATGAATGCCATTATCGACACCTAAGCCAAAGATCAGCGGCATTACTATGATGTTAGCCATATTCAACGATAAGCCAAACCATTCAATCAGCGCTAGGGTAGTGACGGCGCTTAGGGCGAGTGGAATTAAAATTAATACCACATCGCCTTTATAGCGGACGTTGAAAAACAACAGGGTGGCAATAACCGCAATAGCAAGGGCGATCGCTTCAAAAAATGCCTGGGTAATAATACTGCCCACTTCTTTTTCTACCACAGCGCGGCCAGAGGCGTTAGGCAGTACTGACTTCACCTCTTTAATAAATTGATTGAGTTTTTTAACCTGGCTCATGTCGCCACTCGGGGTGATAATAAACAGCTGTTTATCGCCATTAATAAATTGCCCTTTAATATGCTCAGGTATGGTCACATCAGCGCTGATATTCATATTCATCAGCAACTCATTTAAACCACTAAATAGCCTTTGACTCAGCTCAGAAGATGGCAACGGAGCTTCACTTGGCTTTGGAATCGATTGCAGCATTGTCAGCAACTGTTGCTGCCTTTGCTCGGGCTGCTTAAGGCTGATATCCAATTGACTATTTACCTTTGCCACCGATGGTAACGCTAATAGTTGTTCGGTGATGGCTTGAGTATCTTGGTCACTTGGGGCCATCGCGTATAACTGATAGCTTGAGCCCAGTTTTTGGCTGCTGATTTGCTGCAGGGTTTGGACTGAATCCGAATTTGGGTTTTTCAGGCTTAGGGTGGAAAAATCAAACCTAAATTGGCTGGCCACTAAAGTTGCTAATCCCATTAATAAAAAGGATCCGACTAAAATAAACCCTTGGCCTTTTGCTAGTATTTGGGCAAAGCGCTGCCAAGAACCG
Source organism: Paraferrimonas sp. SM1919 (assembly GCF_010993985.1). GTDB lineage: Bacteria > Pseudomonadota > Gammaproteobacteria > Enterobacterales > Shewanellaceae > SM1919. Next base: position 119,460 of record NZ_WINH01000007.1, read on the forward strand.
CCCACTTGTGCCTTTGCTTTTGGGTAGCCAAATAATGCAAAAAATAATGGGATCACCACAAAGGCGCAGCTGACGCCGATGAGCATTCCCAGAGCAGAAATTATCCCAAGTTCACCCAGTCCAGTGTAGTCCGTTGGGTAGAAGCTTAAAAAGCCGATGGCAGAAGAGAGCGCACATAAACCTAAGGGTTTGATGGAATGGGTTAACGCCTCTAATACACCAAGTTTGTCATCTTTTAATTGCTGACGGCTCTGAGTGATGTGCATGCAAAAATGAATCGCAAAGTCGACCGCAAGGCCGATAAACATCACCATAAACACAATCGAAATGGTATTGTAACTGCCCACTGCCATAAGACCTGCGCTAAAGGTAAAGGTCAGCCCGACTAATACCGCCGCATAGCAAGCCAGTATCGAACGCAGTGAGCCCATGGCAATGGCTAAAATAATAATAAGCCCCAATAAAGAGGCGCTACCGGCCAGAGCAATGGACTCGTTGGCAGCGACGATTTCATCGTAATCTAGGGCGGCTTGACCAGATAGCTTAACCTCAATTGCTGCATCTAAATTCGCCGCCGCTATCACCCCATATGCTGCTTCAATAATGGCCTTATTAGGCTGAGGATGGCTGAGATCTGGGGTGGCCGTTAGTACAATAACACTCGCAGTAGCAGGGTTAAGGGTTTGGCTAATTAAGCTCTGCCAATCAACAATACCCTGCTGTGCTTGGCTAATAGCTTGGGCCGCAAGGGAATTATTTCCTTGTTCGTTGGCAAGTTGTTGAACTTTGCCAGCATCTTGGCGGTAGCTGGCCGCAATAATTGGTACAAGTTCTTTTTTAGCGAGTTGCTCGAATTGATTAAATTTTTCTTGGTTGGCAAGCCCTAGGGCATGCTGTTGAATCCAAGGCTCTGAAGTTGGACTAACAACTTTACTAAAGAGTGGGTGCTTGTTAAAACCCTGACTTAGGGCGTTGGTCGCAGTTTGAGTGTCGCCACTTGAATGACTGTTTATTAGGACAAGCAGGTTACTGTCTTGTTTGAAATGCTGATTCAATTCATCGTAATCCTCTAACCACTGACCTTGTTGCTTTACTAAGGATGATAGATCGGCGTTCATGGCAAAGTAATGGCTGCCATACCAACTGGATAGGCCACAAAGCATTAAAAGAATCAGTGCAATAGCTTTTGGGAAGCGCCAAATCAAGGCTAAGTAGGAATGCAGCATAAAGATTAACTTAGTGATGAATATTACCGCTAATTGTATGCCTACAAACGTAAAAGGGGAATGTTAATTGATTGGTAAGTTATTATTAATGCCAATCTCTAGGGGAATTGTCTACACACTTCTTACAATTAAGGCGATGGCCTAACATTTGTTGGCGACCTTCTTTGGTTACTACCCAAGGACGGTTGATAAAAGGAGGCTGGTGGCGGACGTGTTGGTTATGACCGCAGGCTAATTTAGCTACCCAGTGATTTTCATCGTCCTGATGGTAGCCAACGATTTCTTGGTTCAAAAATGATTACCTATATTTTTACTTATCGAAAGTAAGTGGAGTTTATTGCAAAAATAAAGGGAAGCCTAGGCTTCCCCTTGTTCAATTAAGCGCAAGTTAAAGGCTAGCTTCAACCCACTTTTGTACTTCTGTTTCTAATACGTCTAGAGGCACTGGACCATTTTTTAGAACGGTATCGTGGAAGCCGCGGATATCAAACTTGTCACCCAGTTGCTTTTTAGCATCCGCGCGCAGTTCTTGAATTTTCAGCATACCAATTTTGTAAGCGGTGGCTTGTGATGGCATGACGATGTGACGCTCGACCATTTTCACTGCATCTGACTTAGCGTTTGGTGTGTTAGTGACGTAGTATTCAATGCCTTGTTCGCGAGTCCACTTCTTAGTGTGGATACCGGTATCTACCACTAGACGACAGGCACGCCATAATTCCATAGCTAGGCGACCAAAGTCAGAGTATGGGTCAGAGTAGAAGCCCATTTCTTTCGGGAAGTATTCAGAGTATAAGCCCCACCCTTCAATGTAGGCAGTATAGCCACCGAAGCGACGGAATTTAGGCACACCCTCAAGTTCTTGGGCAATGGCAATTTGCATGTGGTGACCAGGGGTACCTTCGTGGAACGCTAACGCTTCCATTTGGTACTTAGGCATGGCCTTCATGTCATACAGGTTGGCATAGTAGGTACCTGGACGAGAGCCATCTGGCGCAGGTTGCTGGTAGAAAGCTTTACCCGCTGACTTTTCACGGAAAGGTTCAACCGCTTTTACGATCATTGGTGCCTTTGGCTTAATACCAAATACCTCGTCTAAGCGCGCTTCCATACCTTCAATTAGGGTGATGGCATCGGCGATATAAGCTTCTTTACCTTCCTTGGTTTCTGGATAGTAGAACTGCTGGTCATCGCGCATAAACTTAAAGAAGTCCTGCAGGCTACCATCGAAGTCCACTTGCTTCATAATGGCCCGCATTTCACCGTGAATACGCTCAACCTCAGCCAGACCAATGTTGTGGATCTCATCAGAGGTTAGCGATGTGGTAGTGGTTTTTTCTAGGGCACGTTTGTAAAATGCATCACCATCAGGCAGTTTCCATACGCCGTCTTTATTGTCAGCGCGAGCCTCTAGGCTTTCCACGGTAGCAATTAGCTGGTTGTATGCAGGACCAACGTAGCCAATTAACGCAGATTTAGCTTGCAGCAATAGGGTTTGTTTTTTGGCATCACTGATATCTAGCTTTTCAATTTTGCCTTTAAAATCGCTCCAAAGGGTTGAGTCTTCGCCATATTTATCAAACGGTGCGCCAGTAATAATGTTCTTGCTATCACGCAACACATGGGCAAACACAAATTTAGGGGCAATAATGCCTGCGGCTGCGCGGGCCTCTAGGCTGGCAATGAGACCGTTAAAGTATTGACTTACGCCCTCTAAACGGCTGATGTAAGCTTTAGCGTCTGCTTCATTAGTGATCAGATGTTGGTTGATCAGTAATGATGGCACGCCAGAGTGTTGCCCAAACATTTGGTTAACAGGATAGTTATATAAATGCCATTTGTGATCGTCAATAGCGGCTTGCAGGTTATCTTTAAGCAGGTTGTAACTTAACAGCGATTGGCCCGTTAGTTTGCTTGGGTCGATTTTGGCTAACCATTGCTGGTGCTTTTTAGTGCGCTCTAAATCTTTGTCCGCTGCGGCTGGGCTAATGTCATCCCACTTGCCATAGTCTTTTTTAATGCCTAGGTAAGTTTGGTAAATCGGGCTTGCCATCACTGAGTCCATGAAGATCTTTTCATACACTTCATTGGCTGCGTGGTTGGTTTTTTTACTGATTGCCAGTTGAACTTCTTGTTGTGGAGAGTGGCTGTGGTTAGAGCCGCTTTGGTGAGCGTTAGCACCAGCACTCAGGCCCATAGTTAGTGCTAGGCTAAGCAAAGTAGGAGTGAACTTTTTCATATTGTTTTTCTCTGTTTTCCTTAAAGATTTGTCTAGCAAATCATAAAGAAAACAGAGATTAAATTTAAACAAAAAGTGTTAAAAGTTATTTCAAAGCACTAATCGCTAATTAAAAAAGGATCTAAAATGTCATTGACAAATAGTTGTCCTTTGCTGGTAAGCTGCCATTGTTCACCTTGCTGACGGATTAACCCCTTATCTATTGATGGTTGCAGGCCTCGATTAAGTATTTGCGCTTCAATACCTGTGCGGGCACTAAAATCACTGCTAGTAAATGGTGTTACCAAGCGAGCACGATTCATTAGGTACTCAAGGGCCCTATCTTCAGGTTCGATAGGGCTTTTACGATACAGTTTTTCAATATTGCTTAAGTACCCTTTAGGATGCTTAATCTTTTCTGTGCGCATTATAGTATCGCTCTGAGGCAAGGTGATTTTGCCATGGGCGCCGCAACCAATGCCGAGGTAGTCACCAAACTCCCAGTAGTTAATATTATGGCGACATTGATAGCCTTTTTTAGCATAGGCTGAGACTTCGTATTGTTCATAACCGAGTTCGCTGAGTAGCGCCCTACCTTGGTCATAGATGTCCCATAGGTCGTCGTCGTCAGGTAGGGTTGGCGGCTTGGAATGGAACAAGGTATTAGGCTCAATGGTCAGTTGATACCAAGAGATATGCGGCGGGTTTAAGCTCGCCGCTTTTTTGATGTCATTCATTGCTTCTTCGAAGCTTTGATTTGGTAAACCGTGCATTAAATCGAGGTTGAATGATTTTAGCCCAGAACTCGCTGCTCCTTGCGCCGCTGTTATGGCCTCTGCACCACTGTGAATTCGTCCAAGGCGTGCAAGTTTGTCGCTATCAAAGCTCTGCACTCCCATAGAAATACGATTAATGCCTGCTGCAACGTAGGCATCAAAACTGTCGTACTCTAGGGTACCTGGGTTGGCTTCCATGGTAATTTCAGCGTCATCGGCAATAGGGACGATAGCGTGTATTTGGCTAAATAATTCTTTATACCAAGCCCCTGTCATTAAAGAAGGGGTGCCGCCACCTATAAAGATGGTGGCAATGCTTCGACCTTGAGCTAGGTGCTGATCTTGCTTGAGATCCTCTAGCAGCGCCGCCATATATTCATCCCTTGGTAACTCACCATTTTGGGCATGGGAGTTAAAGTCGCAGTAAGGGCACTTTTTTACACACCAAGGAATATGAATATAGAGGCTTAACGGGGGCAGGGTGAGCATTACAGCTCACCTAATTGTTTCAGTTTTGCCAGTAGCATCTCCAGTGCTTTACCGCGGTGACTGATGGCATTTTTTTGCTCAGGAGTCAGTTCAGCGGCGCTTTTAGCGTGCTCGTTACACACAAAAATAGGGTCGTAACCGTGGCCCCCGTTACCGTGTGGGGCATCGCTAATGGTGCCCTCCCAGCTGGCTTGACAAATCACTGGACTCGCATCTTGATGGTGACGCATGTATACCAAGACACACTGGAAGCGGGCTTTACGGTTTGGATTATCGCCTAACTCTTTCAGTAGCTTAGTGTAATTGTCTTGGGCAGTGGCCCCTTCACCGCCATAGCGAGCAGAATACACCCCCGGTGCTCCGTTAAGACCATCGGCTTCAATGCCTGAGTCATCACTGATGGCTGGCAGACCAGAAATTTCAGCGGCATGGCGGGCTTTAATAATGGCATTTTCAACAAAGGTAGTACCGGTTTCGGCGACTTCGCTGACATTAAATTCACTTTGAGGCTTAATGGTTACTGCAAGGTCTTGGAACATTTGCGTGAATTCGGCAAGTTTACCTTTGTTGCCACTGGCAAGGACGATATTTTTTGTCATGATATTAGAGTCTGTTGATCTTTCATGTTTACTGTATGTGCGAATTAAAGGGCAACAGGCCCTATTAATCGACGTAAAACTTCTGATTAAATTTAATTTTGGTGTTTAAACTGCGGCCGACACTTACTTGCACTTCAAAGTTTAAGACTTCTTCGTTGCGGTGACCGACTTCGGCAATGTAATAAATCGCATCACCCTCTTTAATCTCTTTAAAGTTAAGGGTTTTCATGGTCGAAATTAGATTACGGGCATGGCCGCTGACATTGGCTTCAACCGCTGGATTGTTTGCCATCACACGGTTCAGTACTGAAATATTCACCAGCGCATTGTAGCGGGAGCGCTCAACACCATATTGTTTAGCGACCTCAGGAGTTATGAAGGTTGAGGGGAAAGCGACATAATGGATTTCATAATTGCCCACGATTGTTTTTTGTTCGGCATGAGCTTGATGACTCACTAAGGTAAGCAAGGTGAGGGCAAAACCGATAAATAGTTGTTTCATAAAGGGGCCTATTAGGTTAAGTATTGGCTGAGTTCATTTGGAATTATAGTCGGTGATTCTACTTTAATGTGCTTGTGACGACTTTGCTGGCCACGAATTAAGGTCACTTTACTTTTGGCGACCTTGCATTGTTTGGCAATTAGCCTTATCACATGGTCGTTGGCTTTACCGTCGATTGGCGGTGCAGTTATCGCCAGCTTGAGTTCATCGCCATGGCGGCCAAGCCATTTATCACGGCTGGCCTTAGGCTGCACATACAAACTTAGATATAAGCAGCCGTCTTTGATGGTCAGCACTGTTGCTAGACCATGTACCATATAGGGCCAATCAGGTCACCAATAAGCTTGTTGATAAAGTTTAATCCTATCATCAGAATTAGCAGGCTTAAATCTAGACCGCCCATTGGGGGGATAATACGGCGAATTGGCGCTAAAAAAGGCTCAGTCATTTGGGCCAGTACTGCTTCAAATGGTGAAAAACCTTGTGATACCCAACTTAAAATTGCTCTTATAATCAGCATCCAAAATAAAAGCATGCCCAGCTCTTTAGCAACACTAAGAGTGCTAATTAAAGCAAGATTCAGTAGATCAATTTGGCTGCTCATCATCATTAATAATGACCATTTTGTTGCTGCTACAACAAAAGCGAGTACCAATGTGGATGTGTCAAACCGACCAATGCTTGGTATTACTCTTCTTAATGGCGCCACAATGGGTTGTGTCGCTTTAACAACAAACTGACTAAAAGGGTTGTAAAAATCAGCTCGTACAAATTGCAGCCATAAGCGCAATAATACCACCATTAAGTACAGGTCAAATAATACGGTTATAAGGTATTGCATTGCATTCATTGGTTTTTCTCCTTAAAAAATCTTAGCCATTGCATCGGCTCTAGCAACACAGGCAGTCATGGCGTCATCCACAATAGTGCGAAGATCTGCTTGCTCAAATTGTTCAATCGCTGCGGCAGTGGTGCCCCCTTTAGAGGTGACATTGGCACGTAACTGCGCGGCTGAAATATCTGGGTTTTGTTCTAGCATGGCAGCGGCGCCGGCCATGGCACTGGCCACCATAGTACGCGCTTGTTGCTCATCGGTACCCATTTTTTTCGCTGACGCTATCATGGCTTCAGCAAATAGGAAAAAATAAGCCGGAGAAGAACCAGCACAAGCAATGACTTGATCTAGGCCGAACTCATTTTCAACCCAAACGGTTTGACCAACAGCGGCCATTAAATCATTACAGTAATTTCTGTCACATTCATTGAGTTGAGGGGCGTATAAACCAGTTAACCCTTTACCCAATAGCGATGGTGTATTGGGCATGGTGCGCACAAGGTTAATGCTTTGCCCCAAGTAATCATGATAACGCTCGGCCTTAATGCCGGCAGCAATAGTAATAAATAGCTTATTGGATAAGTCTACACCCTGCAGCTTTTCACACATTTGCTGCATTAACTGAGGTTTTACCGCCAGTACAATCACATCCACCTGCTTGACTAACTCTAAGTTGTCATTAGTGACATTAATACCAAAGTCACTAACCAGCGCATCCAGTTTTGGCTGGGAAGGGTTAGAAGCAAAAATTTTGTCGTTAGGGTAATTGCCATTAACGAGGCCGCCAATGATTGAGCGCGTCATATTACCTGCGCCAATAAAACCAATTGAACGAATGTCCATATTAATTCCTTTAAAAATTCTTTATTGTTTTACTGTTCTGGCACCAAAAATAGCACTGCCCACTCTTACCATGGTGCTGCCATTGTTGATGGCCAAATCCAAATCGCCGCTCATGCCCATAGATAAAGTATCAATATCAGGGTATTGCTCGGCCAGTTTGTCAAATGCTTGCTTTAACTGGCTAAACTCAAGATTTTGCTGGGCTTCATCCTTTGAATTAGCAGGGATGGCCATCAGTCCCCTTAGCTTGATGTTCTCTAACTCACTCAGTTGTTTAGCCAACTCATCGACTTGTTCTAAAGGGATGCCCGATTTGGAAGCTTCATTAGAAATGTTAACCTGAATACAAACATTAAGCGGTGCCTTGTCCGCTGGGCGTTGATCATTTAAACGCTTGGCAATTTTCAGTCTGTCCACAGTATGCATCCAATCAAAGTGCTCCGCCACAAGCTTCGATTTATTGGACTGCAATGGTCCAATGAAATGCCAACTAATATCCTTATGTGGGCAGGTTTGGATTTTTTCTACCCCCTCTTGCACATAGTTTTCACCAAAATGACGCTGACCGAGACTGTATAACGCCAGTATATCGGCTAATGGCTTGGTCTTACTAACAGCAAGCAGCGAAACTTGCTGTTGTGAACTATGTTTAGAAGCAGCATCAATTTGCTTGATAATGGTGTTGTATCTGTCAGCGATATTGGTCATTTAGCTCAGTTACCAGAGGAGTTGTATGGGTAATGGATATAGCACAGTTACTTAGTTTTAGTGTAAAGCACGGCGCTTCCGATTTGCACCTGAGTGCAGGCGTTGCCCCTATGATAAGGGTAGATGGTGAGGTTCGCAAAATTAACTTACCAGATTTAACCCAACAACAGGTTCATTCATTAGTATTTGATATTATGAATGATAAACAAAGGTTGGAATTTGAACAAAAATTAGAGGTCGATTTTTCCTTTGAAGTACCAGAGTTATCTCGTTTTAGGGTAAATGCATTTAATCAGGCGCGGGGTTACGGCGCGGTTTTTAGAACCATTCCCACCAAAATATTGTCGTTAGTTGAGTTAAATGCGCCATTGATATTTCAAGATATCGCAAAACTCCCACGCGGTTTAGTATTAGTGACCGGGCCAACAGGTTCTGGCAAATCAACAACTCTTGCTGCTATGGTCGACTTTATCAACAATACCCGCCATGAACATATACTCACTATTGAAGATCCTATTGAATTTGTTCATCAAAATAAACTGTGTTTGATTAATCAGCGCGAAGTTCATCGCGATACTTTGAGCTTTGATGCTGCTCTGCGTTCCGCCCTAAGGGAAGACCCCGATGTGATTTTAGTGGGGGAATTAAGGGATTTAGAAACCATACGTTTGGCACTAACAGCCGCAGAAACCGGCCACTTGGTGTTTGGTACCTTGCATACCACTTCTGCAGCAAAAACCGTTGATAGGATAGTAGATGTTTTTCCAGCGGGAGAAAAATCTATGGTGCGCACTATGCTATCAGAGTCCTTACAGGCGGTAATTTCTCAAACACTCATTAGAAAATCGGGAGGGGGCAGGGTAGCAGCCCATGAAATTATGATCGGCACCCCCGCAATACGCAATTTGATCCGTGAAGACAAAGTCGCGCAGATGTACAGTGCTATTCAAACGGGGATGAGCGTGGGCATGCAAACCTTAGAACAAGCGTTACAAACACTCGTTCAAAAAGGGGTTATTTCCCAAGAAGCGGCACAGGCTAAAAGTCTACTCAAATTAAAGGGGTGAATGATGCAATTTAGCGATATTTTACAGAAGATGATAGATAAAAAAGCCGCCGATTTATTTATTACCAGTGGTCTGCCAATTAGTGCCAAAATTGATGGTGAAATTCAACCTCTTACCCAGCAAGCACTTAGCGATGAACAAGCTTTACTGTTAGTGAAATCTTTGATGAATGAAGATCAGCAACAGTTATTTAGTCAAACCAAAGAGGCAAACTTCGCATTAAATCATCAACTTGGCCGCTTTCGCGTCAGTGCCATGTGGCAACGGGAGACAGCAGCAGCAGTTTTAAGACGAATAGAAACCCAAATCCCGGATATGGATAAGCTCGGCTTGCCGGATATTTTAAAAACTGTAGTGATGAATAAGCGTGGCCTGGTGATTTTAGTGGGCGGGACGGGTACAGGTAAATCTACCACTTTGGCGGCGATGATTGGCCACAGAAATCAGTCTTCTAAGGGGCATATTCTAACGATTGAAGACCCCGTTGAATTTGTCCATCCGCACGTTAATTGTGTGGTGTCCCAGCGTGAGGTTGGCGTCGATACCGAAAGTTTTGATGCGGCTTTAAAAAGTGCCCTAAGGCAAGCCCCCGATGTGATTTTAATTGGAGAAATTCGTTCTCAGCAAACCATGGAATTTGCCATGACCTTTGCAGAAACCGGCCACTTATGTTTGGCGACTCTGCATGCAAACAACGCTAACCAAGCTCTAGACAGAATTTTGCATTTAATGCCCAAGGAGCGTCAAGCTCAAGTGTTATTTGATTTATCACTTAACCTCAAAGGCATTATTGCACAGCAATTAATTAAAAAAGAATCAGGGGGCAGGGTGGTGGCCTTAGAAATTTTACTCAACACCCCTGGGGTGAGCAGTGCCATTGCTCAGGGAGAATTGCATGTATTAAAAGAAACCATGGCTAAATCTACCCAAGATGGCATGCAAACCTTCGATCAAGCCTTGTTTAATTTAGCGATTGCCGGTGATATCACCCAAGCTCAAGCCTTAGCCCATGCCGACAGTGCCAATGACCTCCGCTTAAGATTTAAGTTAGAGGGAAGTCATCATTGTGACGATGATGATATGCGTGGCGTTACCGTCGACTTTAGCTAAGGGGAGTTGATCTTCCATATTGACTTTATGTCACTCAGCCTAGCGCGTTTATTTGTTATACCTGCTGCGTTGGAGGTCATTAGTGTAGCCCTCTCCAGCAATGACCATTTCCTTATCATTTTGAAATAAAGAGTAAAGACTAACAAACGGCTTATGTTCAGAGCAGCAAAGGTCAACATAACCTAAGTTGTAATTTATAACTCTTTGATTTAATTTAAAAGCTGGGCAACAGGAAGCGTCTTATGTTTCAGCTATTTCATATAGAAATTAATTCTCAGCAATCACTGCAATCTCAGTTAAGGATGCAGATGATAGATGCGATTAACTCTGGGGCTATCCCCCTAAATATAAAGCTACCTTCTTCAAGGCAGTTGGCTAAACAATTGAAGTTATCGAGAAACACGGTTGTTTTGGTTTATCAATCTTTGCTATCTGACAGTTATCTGATTTCTAAAGAACGCAGTGGCATGTATGTTAACCCTGAGATAGGGGCAGCCTTAGGTGATAGACCCAAGCCAGCTAAAGCTTTAAAAACGAATTTTAAAAATAAATTTGTTGGTCAGGCTCAGGTTACCAGCGACACTTCAAGCCCAGATAATTGGCATCAATTCAAGTATCCATTTATCGATGGCCGTTTTGATGAAAGTTTATTTCCCACTAAACAATGGCAACAAGCTTGTAATTTGGCCAATGGCCAAAAGGGGCGTAAACATTGGTTTAGTGAAACCAGTGACGATGATCCGCAACTAGTCGAACAAATTAAGACACAGATCCTGCCTCGACGTGGTATTTTCGCCGATGCAGATGAAATATTGATCACCATGGGCTCACAACAATCTTTGCAATTAATCTGTGAATTGCTAATTCATCCGGGAAGCAGGGTGGGATTTGAAGAGCCCGGATTTGTAGAAATGCGTCGTTTGTTTGAGCGTAAGGGCGCTAATATTCATTATCAAAACTTAGATGAAGAGGGAATTCTGGTCGATAGTGAATTAGCCGAAAATGAGCTGGTCTATGTCACTCCTAGTCACCAAACCCCAACGGCAATCACCATGTCTATGCAGCGTAGGCAGCAGTTGCTTGCTCAGGCGGAACAATTTGATCAACTTATTATTGAAGATGATTTTGAATTTGAATCTAACTTTCTTGGTGCTCCCCATCCATCATTACGCTCTTTAGACCAGCATAATCGCGTCATCTATTGCTCGTGCCTGTCGAAGGTACTCTCTTCTGGTTTGCAATTAGGCTTTATTGTTGCTGCCAAAGAAATTATTGATGAATTACGACGGTTAAGGCAGATGCTAAGCCGCCACCCTTCTCGCTTTAGTCAAAGGGCGATCAGCCACTTTATTGAACTCGGGCATTACCAAAGCTTTATGTTGAAAACCCATAAAATCTTTTACGAACGTTGGTTAACTCTTCGTGAAGCACTCAATATCTATTTACCCGCGGCTATCCATACCGCACCCATTGAAGGGGGAACGGCATTCTGGGTGATGGGCCCTGAACAGTTAGATGGTGAGTACTTGCGTGCTGAGGCAGCCAAGCTGGGCATATTAATCGAGCCAGTTAAGCGTTATTTTGCTAAAAATGAATACCCCAGTAATTGTTTTCGCCTTGGCGTTGCAGCTATTAATCAGCAAGATATTCAAGCGGGTGTAGCCTTGCTGGCCAAATTGATTGGCGATTTAAGCGATAGCAAGAGTATTTCTCAAGCCAAAGGTGTGCTGTTAAATAATGCCAGTCTAAAAAATTATTTGGAGGGGGCGGTTGTCGAGTGTCAGATGGTTTATGGCATTCCCTGTCAGATTGAGTTTAAAAGTGATGGCACCCTTATCGGCCATACCTATGGTAAGGGCAATGAAAATGAATCTGATGTTGGTCGCTGGTGGATTAAAGACAATAAATTGTATCGACGCTGGCAACTGTGGAGTTACGGCGAAACAGGCCGTTTCTATGTGGTTGCCGATAACCATAGCCTGTCTTGGTTTGATGAAAACCACCGATTTGTCAGGGACTTAATTAAACTTCCTGGACCCAATCAGCCATTATCAACTGGTATCAAGATTAATTCTAAACTGGTACTAGTGGATTAAGTTTCGCTTACGCTAGAGTAACTTTATTGAAGCATAGCGTGAGTAGATGATGGAACATTTTTCAATTGCTTGTTTGCAGCTGAACTTACCCAAAGGCAATAATCTGGAGGTTCTGCAAAACAGAATTCGAGCCACTAAACAAAGGTTTCCTTGGTTAGATATGTTGGTGCTTAGCGAACTTTGTATTGATGGCCCTGCTACGGGGTTTGCCGAGACTTTCCCTTCTTATGCTATTGAGCAATTTTGCCTGCTCGCAAAAGATCTCAACATTTGGTTGATCCCAGGCAGTCAATTTGAGCGAGCAGGTGAACATGTTTTTAATACCGCAACGGTGATTAATAACCAAGGCGATGTGGTCAGCACCTACCGCAAGGTTTTTCCCTTTACTCCCTATGAAGAGGGGGTGAGTGCCGGCTCTGAGTTTCTTGTGTTTGATTGCCCTGCGGGCAAAGTAGGTTTAGCCATTTGTTATGATCTGTGGTTTCCAGAGGTGGCAAGAACGCTAGTGTGTGAAGGCGCTGAAGTACTTATTTATCCAACCTTAACTGGCACTATTGATAGGGATTTAGAAACTTCAATGGCCATTAGTACCGCCGCGATGAATCAAGCCTATGTATTAACGGTAAACGCCGCAGGCTTGTACGGTAATGGTAAGTCTATCGTGGTCGACCCCCAAGGCAAAGTGGTGCATTTGGCAGGGGAAAATGAAGAAATTATTCCAGTAGAAATTGATTTTGGTCTTGTTAGAAGAACCCGCGAGCGAGGTATTTTAACTTTAGGACAGCCATTAAAAAGTTTTCGAGATAATCAAATACACTGGCAACACTTAACCCCTGAACATCGTCAATCTAGCGCGTTGCAGGAGCTAGGTCAGTTAAAAAAAATCAAATAATGAAACACTTGCTGCTTGGATGCGGTCTAGCAGTCACAACCTTGTCAGACGACAATCACGGAGCAGACTGATGAACTCTATAAAAACAACCAAAACTTTGCTGGCTTGTTCTATCACCAGCGCTTTAATGCTTGGGGCTAACACTGCTATTGCAGAAGAAGCCCAAGTTGAAAAAGGTAAGATGGAAACCATTGAGGTAACGGCCAACCGTCGTGCTCAATCTATTGTCGAGGTGCCATACAATATTTCTGCCGTTAGCGGTGAAGATCTGGCTAATAACAATGTCATCGATTCTAGCGAGCTGCTGCGTAACGTTGCCGGGATTACGGTTATTGACCGTGGTTACCGTAACTCAGGTACGGTTAATGGGGTAGTGATCCGTGGTGTTAACGTTGATAGTGGTGCCAACGGTGACGTAGCTTTATCTGCGGTTCCAACGGTAAATACCTATGTGAATGACACGCCTTTATACGCCAACTTTATTATTAAAGATGTTGAGCAAGTAGAAGTTTTACGTGGCCCACAGGGAACACTATACGGTTCAGGTGCGTTAGCGGGTACGGTTAAATATCGTTTGAACCGTCCGCAGTTGGATGAGCTTTCTGGTGAAGTTGCCGCTGAAATGAGTACTACAGAAGGTTCTGAGGGTACAAACTGGAATGGTGATGCACTGATTAATATCCCCCTTGGGGATTCCTTAGCACTGCGTGCCAATATCGGTAAAATTGATAACGCAGGTGTGGTTGATTACGTCAATGTCTATGATTTAGATAACGTTGGTACACCTGTGCCACAGGGTGGTGATGTTGCCAATGGTGGCCCAATTTATAAGAGTGTGGTGGATGCCGATACGGTAGATATTGAATATGGTCGAGCGGCGCTCTTGTTTGAACCATCAGAAGATCTTTCTTTCTTGGCTTCTTACCAAACCCAGAAAGATAAAATTGGTGGTCGCCGTCAAGTGACCAAAGGCCTAGATGGTTTTGGCAATGAATATGGCAAGTATGAGAATGGCGCAGTTATTCTTGAGCCTTCTGAACGTGAAGTTCGCTTAGCGTCCCTTGAGGTCGATATTAACCTTGGCTTTGCGACATTAACTTCAAGTACTTCCCATTACACCCATGATGGCCATGCAGATTCTGATAACTCCGGCTTTTATGCCAAAAATGGCTGGTTTAAAAGTTTTTACTTTGGTAGCCCACGCCCTGTGGCCTTAGCTGACCGTGGTTACGAAGAAAAAGCCTTTGTGCAAGAACTTCGTTTAGTATCGAATGAGCGTGTGGCAGGCTTTGATTGGATTGCTGGTGCGTTTTACATGAATCAGGATACCGATGCGTATCAAAACAGCTATATGCCAGGTTTCTCTGAGTGGGTTAATGCCAACCCAAGTGTGGCAGACACTGCTGATAGCTGGGGCATGGTTAGAAACCTTGATCAAGATTTCTTATACCGCCGCGATCAAAACTTTATTGATAAAGCCTTATTTGGTGAGTTGACTTATCACTTGAGTGACAGCTTTAGGGCGACTTTAGGGGCACGCCACTTCAGGAATGAATTTAAAAATACCACTGAAGTGTCACTTCCACTTTATGCGGTTACCGCTGATCCGACATTCAACAATGAAGAAAGCGATACTTTATTTAAAGTAAACGTTTCATTTGATGTGACTGATAGCACCATGTTGTACACCACCATTTCTGAGGGTTACCGCCGTGGTGGCGCCAATGCCGTTCCTTTAGAGGGAACCTTTAGAGAGCGTGAAACTTGGCAAACCTATAAGTCGGATTCATTAGTGAACTATGAAGCGGGTGTGAAAGGGTACCTAGGGGATAAAAACCACAACTATACCGCCTCACTTTATTTGATGGATTGGAAAGACCCACAACTAAATACTGCTACGCCAGATTGGGGGTTCTTCGCCGTGGCTAATGGTCAGTCAGCAGAAACCAAGGGTGTCGAGCTTGAGCTTAAGGGGTACTTAACTGATGACCTTAGCTACAACATTGGCTATACCTATGCAAAAGCAGAATTAACCGCTGACTTCCTAAAGCCGTCTGCATGGTGGCAGGATTCGGACACTAGCTTACAAGCTGAAAAAGGTGCACGTTTACCTGGCACCCCAGAGCATGCGTTCTCTATGGGCACCGAGTACATTACCACAGTTGGTAACGACATGGATTGGATCACGGGTTTAAATGTGTATGCTCAATCTGATTCATTAAATTATTTAGGTGAAAGCGAGAAATATTCTGCGACCCTACCGGGCTTTGCGATAGTGAACTTTAACACCCGCTTAGTGGTGGATGATTGGAATCTGTCTTTATATGTGAAGAACTTACTTAATGCCGAAGGGGTTACAGGTAAAATCACCGAAGGCCATATGGGTACTGAGCCTAGCCAGAACTTCTATGGTAACTCTTCTAAAGATTATATCTCGCAACCACGTACAGTGGGCTTTAGAGCAAGCTACCGCTTCTAAATAAAGTGAATTAAAAGGTGAGCGATTGCTCACCTTTTTTTATCCTTGTAAGCTGGTATTTTCAAACTAAAACAGGATGTTATGGTTTTATGGATGAGCAATTACTACTGAATAAAGCGTGGCAGGCCATTAACGCCAAGCAGGGCGGTGATGCTTTTAACTATTGTCATAGTCTAACAGAGCAATATCCTAATTTTGCTGCGGGTTGGCATGTCAGTAGTTACCTGGCTTTTATGGCAAGGGATTATGACAAGGCAATAACAGACATTGATTTTGCTTTGCAGTTACAGCCGCAGCAGTTTGTGTTTATTTATGCAAAGGCGCAAATGTTGCAGCAACTCGGACAACGCAAACTGGCCGTTCATGTGCTCACAACCCTAGCCAGCACCGATAATCTATCATTGCAGCAGTTATCAGATTTAGCCTTTATTTACAGCAGTCTTGAACAGCATCAAGCATCAGCAAGCTGTTATCAACAAGCGTTGCAAATAAGCCCTAAGCAAGCTGACCTGCATTTTAATTATGGCGCTGAGCTTAAGTTTTTAGGGGAACTTAAACAGGCTAAAAAACACTTCAAAATTGCCACTAAACTTAATCCAAATGACAGCGAAGCCAAATTACAGTTGGCGCAAATAGCCAAGGCGACGGCTGAAGATAATCAGTTGTCACAGATTAAAGTGGCTCTGGCGAAAGCCAGTACGGCACTGGATATAGCTAAGCTGCATTACGCCAGTGCCAAAGAATTAGAAGACTTAGAGCAATATTCTGCCAGTTTTAGCGCCTTACAATTGGGCGCAAATGCCTTTCGCAATAGCTTTAACTACGATATTAGCCACGACCTAGAGTTGCTTGAGTTAATACAGCAAAACTACCAAAGTATTGAGGATGGGGATTCAGTGGTGGGTGAGGGGGCGGTGTTTGTATTAGGTTTGCCAAGGACGGGCTCAACACTCGTCGAACGCATTATTTCTAATCACCCTCAGGTTGATATTGCTGGGGAGCTTAACTGTTTTAATCAGGCATTGGTTGCTCAAGTGAAGCAGTACTCAGAGGTTAGTAATCAACAGCAACTCATTGGGCAAAGTTCAAAGGTTAACTTTGAAGCCTTGGGGCAAAATTACATGGCAAGAGCAGACGGGTATCGGGCTGAAGGCCAATACTTTATTGATAAATTTCCCCTAAACAGTCTTTATATTGGGGCAATAGCCAAAGCTTTACCCAAGGCAAAAATTGTTTATGTGGCTCGCCACCCAATGGACACCTGCTATGCCATTTATAAGCAATTGTTTAATCAGGGCTATCCATTTTCCTACGAGTTAACAGAGCTTGCCCGCTATATGGTGGCACACCATAAGTTGATGCAGCATTGGCAGCAGTTACTCGGGGATAAATTATTCACCATTAGCTATGAGCAATTAGTTAATGAACCACAAAGCCAATCACAACAAATGTACCAGTATCTCGGGCTGGATTTTAAACCAGAATACTGTCAATTAAGCGCTAATAAACAGGCCTCGACTACCGCTAGTGCTGCCCAAGTTAGGGGTAAGGTTTATACCAGTTCAGTTGCCAAATGGCGTCACTATGAAGGGCAGTTGTCTGAGGCGAAGCAAATTTTTGAACAAGCAGGAATGATGTAATGGAACAAGCATTAAAGGAGCCATTGATGGCAAAATTTCAAGTTGAGGGCAGCAGTATTTGGGCGAATGTGTTTTTGGCCTTTTTAACCACCGCCGGCCTTTTTTACGTCAATATTATGCCTGCATTGGTCAGTGGTTTAATTGAAGGCTTGGCCTTTACTAAGCAGCAGGCGGGGCAGGTGAGTTCCGCCAACCTTTATGGGGCCTCATTCGGGGCACTATTAGCGGTATTTCTGGTTAAAAAAATTAACTGGCGCAGTTGGAGCTTTGTTCTGCTTAGCGGCATTTTAATAATCGATTTTATCTCATCACTGGTGACTAACGCTGAGGTGATGATTGCGTTAAGGGCATTGCATGGTTTAGTGGGGGGGTTAAGTGTGGGCATTGGCTTTGCGGTGATCGCCAGAACCGCAGACCCGGATAAAGCCTTTGGGTATTTGCTGTTTATTCAATGGGGCTTGGGTGGTTTAGGTTTAATGGTGCTGCCACCGTTAGTACCTGAATATGGCTCGTCGGTATTGTTTTACTCATTAATGATTTTCACCCTTGTAGCGCTGGTTATGCTGTGTTTTTTACCCGATTACCCACCTAAACAATCGGTAAAACTTGAGGGCAAAACTGCCCTAAAACCGTTATTGTTTGCCATTGCTGCCATTTTCTTATTCCAAGCGGCGAACATGGGGTTATTCGCCTATATGATTGAGCTGGGTAAAGCTGAAGGCTTAAGCCGTGAGTTTATGAGCCCAGCACTTGCAGCAGCAAGTTGGATAGCATTAATAGGTGCCTTCTTGGTTATCGTTATTGGTACTAAGTTTGGCCGCTTATTGCCGTTAATCTTGGGTATTGTGGTAACGGCAATTTGTTCATGGGCGTTGCATTTCAGTGAGCTTGAATGGGTATATCTAGTGCCGAATGTCATCATTGGTATTACCTGGGCATTGGTACTGCCGTTTTTATTCGGCCTTTGCAGTGAGCTTGATAAAGCCGGTAACTTAACCGCTCTGGGTGGGTTTGCCTCAAAAATGGGGCTAGCCAGTGGTCCGCTGGTGGCATCCATGCTATTAGGCGATGGTCACTATGGCCTTATTATTAACGTCGCTGTGGTTGGATTGCTATTGTGTGCGCTAGTGGCCGTGTACCCAGCTAGGTTATTGGACAGACAATAGGTCACTATAGTGAGGGCTATAGGTGAGTTTGCCTTCTATTTAATCACTAAGATGGAAAGGATATATTTTTTGTGATCTACTTATAAATGATAATCATTGTTATTTGTATCTTTGGCTGAAGGTTTTACAATCCTTTTAGATTTTGAATGCAACTGACAATAACAATGAAATACTTACCTATTAGTGCCGCAGTGATGGCGGCGCTGTTTAATACCGCGAATGTGTATGCCGCCGATGTTGATGAAACCATGGTGATCTCCGGTTCCCGTGTTAGCCAGCATATTAACGATGTCCCTCGTTCGATGACTGTGATTTCAAGTAATGAAATCAAAGAGATGCTGACTTATCAGAAAGACTTTTCAAGTGTGCTTAGCCAGTTAGTGCCGGGCATGGGGACGTCTATTCACGGTAATTTGACCTCTAAGGGGCAAAATAATATCCGTGGCCGTCGGGTGTTATTACTGGTAGATGGTGTTTCTCAAAACAATGGTTTTCTTGATTTTGGTCAGGAAATGTTAGCCATTGATCCGGAAAATATTGAGCGTGTTGAAGTCATTCGTGGTGGCTCAGCGGTATATGGGATTGGCGCGCAGGGAGGTATTATTAACGTGATTACCAAAACCCCGCGTAAAGGCAAGCCAAGCTTTAAAACCAAAATTGGTACCAACTTCCAGCCCAATGGTGGGGACTCTCTAGGCTATAGCTTATATCAGAGTGCCCAAGGTGGTGATGATACTAACCAATGGCATATTGGCTTGGGTGCTAAGCACAATGGTGGCAGCTATGGCGCAGATGGCAAGCGTTTGCCATCAAAAGCAACCAGCGATGATATGAACGATTTCAACCTAAACAGTATGTTTAATCATAATATTGATGGTGATCGTTCGTTAACCTTTAATTTAAGTGCTCGCCAAGCCCAGGACCATGATGGTTGGTGTTCTGCTAATGGTTTAAGCGAAGATGGTAAACACGATGGCACAGCTTATCGCTGTGGTGCGGGTATTTCTGATAATGTGATGAATCCAATTACCGGTGAATTGCCAAAAGATGTACAGCGTTCACCAGTAAAGCGCCGCTTTATTAATACTAAGCTTCGTTACCAAGATATGGATTTTGCACTTGGTATGCTGGATGTGAGTGGTTACTACATGAGCCAGAAAGGTCGTACGGCAACCTTAAAATACCGCATCAAAGACACCAGTTCGCCTTTTCACGGTAAAGATGTATACGGTAATAACTTTACTGACTTTCAAAAATATGGCTTGAAGGCCAATGTGACCTCTGATTTTGACTGGGCGCAGATGACCTGGGGTGTGGATATTGAACAGCAGCAATATCAGCAGCCAAACACGGCAGGGCTGCGCAACATTACCCCTGATGTGGGTCAATTTACCCTAGCCACCTTTGCACAGTTTAACTCTGATTTAACTGACAGCACTAAATTAAGCTATGGTGCCCGTATTGAAGGCTCGCAATTACAGGTGAGTGACTTTACTACTTCAGAAGTATACGGCAACCATTTTGTTAAGGGTGGCACGCCTTCTTTTGTGGAGCCATTATTCAATGTGGGTGTAGTACAAGAGCTCAGCGATGATCACTCGTTGTTTGCGTCGTTTGCCCAGGGCATGAGTACCAACGAAGTATTACGTGATATTCGTACTGGCCAAAACGGTTTGCTAAAGTCTGTGGATGGTGCACTGCGCCCAGTAAAAACCGATAACTATGAAATGGGTTTTAGGGGCTTTATTGGTGAAGCAAGCTATTCTGTGGCGGGCTTTTATAGTCAGTCAGATTTAGGTGCAACCCTTGAAATTAACCAAGATGGTACTCGATTAGAATCGGTACGTGCCCCTGAGCGCGTATGGGGTGTGGAAACCACCTTAAACTATCGCTTTACCGATAATCTTTCTAGCCAGAATACTTTTTCTTGGCAAGACGGTGAGCGTCAGCTTAAAGATAAACCATGGGAGCCATTAGACGGTACCCGTATTGCACCGATTAAATTAACTTCGATGTGGCAATATCAGACGAATGGCTTTGGTAATTATAATCTGTCGATGATTTATTCGGGCAAACGTGACCGTTCACAGGACATTAGCCGAGGCGCGCTATTCCCTGTAGATGAGTTTTTCTTAGCTAGCATTGGGGCTAATTATGACGTGGGCGTTGGCACCTTGCATGTGGGTGTAGAAAACCTATTTAACGAGCTTTATATTACCCCGTATAACCAATCGCAAATGAGCACTTACCGTTATCATTATGCGCCTGGCCGCCGCTTCTTTGTCAGTTATGAAGTGAAGTATTAAGGTCTGATTAGAATAAAAATGCCCGCAACAGCATGCACTGTTGCGGGCATTTTTTATGTTTAAACAAAAGGGAACATTAAGCGAGTTTTTGGTACGAACCACCTTGGAATAACAGTGGCTTACCTTCGCCGGTAGCAAAGGCTTGTACTCTGCCAACCACAATTAAGTGATCACCACCTTCGTAAAGGTGTTCGGTGGTACATTCAAAACGGGCGAGGTATTGATTTAGCATAGGGGCATGGTTAATGCCTCTAGCAACATCGAGGCCTGCAAATTTATCTTCCCCCCGACTGGCAAACTTATTAGACAAGTCCATTTGCTCTTCGCCTAATACATGTACCACAAAGTGCTCGGCGGCCTTAAAGGCTGATAATGAATGAGCACGCTTATCAATGCTCCAAAGCACTAATGCTGGGTCCAGTGACACTGAGTTAAAACTTGATGCCGTCATACCAATGTCTTCACCATTATGGTGGCAGGTGATCACAGTCACACCCGTGGCAAACTTACCTAGGGCACTACGAAATTCCATTGGGTCGATATTTGCCATTGGTTGATCCTTATTTATCCAGCACGTATTGGGCTTTCATTACGTTGTCGGCCTCTGCCCACTCAAGTAAACCAAAGACAGTGTAGGCTTCTTTACCTGATTCAAAGAGTTGCCAGATAGAACATAGGCTGTAATC
Organism: Paraferrimonas sp. SM1919; assembly: GCF_010993985.1. Classification (GTDB taxonomy): domain Bacteria; phylum Pseudomonadota; class Gammaproteobacteria; order Enterobacterales; family Shewanellaceae; genus SM1919. The sequence goes on from NZ_WINH01000007.1 coordinate 141,098, forward strand.
ATCATCAATGATGGTGTCGCGGCTTTTAATCTTGAATGCTTCACCATAGGCATGTTGAATAGACCATAGGTAGCGACCATAGGCACGTCCATTACCAAACATATCTGGACCATTATAGGTATGGGTGTTGTTATGACGAGTGCGAGAATAGCTAAAGCTACGGGTAATCGCGCCCTCCATCTGTACCGAGACATCGGCCGTGGTTAAAGAGGTCGACTGGTAATCAATCTTTACTTGAATGTCGCCAACAAAGTTTTGGTCTTTGTCGTAGCATTGCAGGGTACCTGTCCATGCGCCCTTGGCTTTTACTGGCAGAATGAATGGCTTAGAGGCATTTTTCTTTTCAGATTCTAAAAAGTCTTCAACAAACTTCTGGGTTTCTGGGTTGCTGTCGTGATCTTGGGTGACTACGTACAGACCATTAAACACTGAAACCAGAGTGTCACCTTCAAATAGCTGTGAAGAGTAAACCTGTAGGCCACGCTCAGGCAGGATCAAATTGACGGTTTTTAGATCACAGTTCCAACCTGGAGAGTAGTAGTTAGAGTCTACTAGCATGCCAAATGGACGGCCAGCACCAACAAAGTCTGGGCCACAGTAAATACGGTTTTGGTCGGAATCAATCACACCGAATTCAAAACGGGTGCCAGCGGTATCAAAGCGGTTACGCAGTGGGCCTGTGTTTTGGAAGTCGGTCTCCATCCAATAGGTGGTGCGATCCCCCTCAAATACACTTGAACGGTTTACTTTGTTAAAACCGGTATGGCTGCCGTCAACGTCGAAAATGGAGGGCAAACCATGCCACTCACCGGTAATGGCTTGTTGGAAGTTACTGGGTTTTTTATCTGTCATGCCAATAGTCCTTTAGAGTCTTCACCCATTAAATGTATTATGTTTATAACAATTGTGCTATCACCAGAGGGCGGGGTATTGCTGCTTTATGACTTATGTCAACGCCGTGGCCGAGCCCATAAAGGCTCAGCGATGGCGGGTTTATGCTATGCAGCGCCGAGCCAGTTCTTGGCCTTGTTTTACTAGGCTGCCAGTGGCAGCAAAGCCTCGAAGTTGGCCATGGTCATCAATAAACTCACACACCACACCGGTTTCATTTTGGGCGGTAGTTTGCCATTGACCATTGAGGCCAATAGCGGGTACCACTGACACAGGGTGCAAGCTGGTTTTTACTTGTACCGGCATCACGCCGTAATTCACATCATCGCTGGCTTGTCCGGCAAGGGTAGCCGCAAGGGTCGCAATTTGGGCGTTCATTGGCGCTAAATAAAAGCGCACTTCGCCGTTCACCTCAGCACAATCACCAATGGCATAAATATGGTTGTCACTGGTTTGCAATTGACCATTAACGCAAATCCCTCTATTCGTGCTTAAACCAGCAGCATTGGCCAAAGCCAGATTAGGACGCACACCAATGGCACTTAATACCAAATCCACTTCAGTGCTGCTACCATTGTTCATCGTTAGTTTCAGCGGGTGCTGGCTGCCTTTTTCAATATTTTTAATTAGCGTTCCAAAGTGGGTGGTTGCCCCCGCAGCTTGTAAAGCACTGGCCAGTGCCGATTGTGCTATCTCTGGCAATAAGCTGGCAAGTGGGCCTGCCATAGGGTCAACCATTTCAACGTTAAAACCAGCTTGTAATAAGTCATTGGCGTATTCACTACCAATTAAACCGGCACCAACAATCATAATTTTGTTAGCAGTGGCAGCTTTAACGCGAAATTTAGCGTAGTCAGCAAGATCATTGATTTGGAATATATGGCTATTAAAGGATTTATCCAGACCAGCATCAATTGGGTTGGCACCGGTAGCCAGCACTAGCTGTTGGTAATCAATTAAGCCACCATCGGCTAAAACTAACTGCTGACAGGCTTTATCAATTGAGCAGACCTTGGTGAATACATAAAGGTCTATATTAAGGCTGGCTGCCATGGTTTCTGCATTGCTGGTGGCAAGATCTTGAGCGGTTTTATTTTTAGCAAAGCCAGTAGAAAGGGCAGGCTTAGAATAGAAACTGCCATCATCAGCGGTGATCACGGTAATTTTACGATTGCAATCAAGGGCACGTAGCTTCTTAACTAGGTTATAGCCGGCTAAACCGCTACCAATAATAACAATGTCATTGCTTTGCCAAGCGGCACTATCGTTATCAATGCTGTCAGAGGCAACAGCTTCCGTGGTTGTTGGATTGTGTGGTTGAGATTCGCTGATGGCGATCATGTCAAAGTCTTCTTTGCCAACACCACATTCAGGACATAACCAATCATCTGGAATATCAGCCCAACGGGTGCCAGGGGCGAGACCTTCTTCCGGACAACCTTTGGCTTCATCATAAATCCAGTTGCAAACCTGACATTCCCAAACTTGGTAGGGCGTTTGGCGTATACTAGATACGGCAGCTAGCGGAGCCGTAGCCTCAACCACTGTTGATTTAGCAATGGCAATCATTTCAAAATCTTGTTTGCCAACACCGCATTCAGGGCATAACCAATCATCAGCAATATCTGCCCAACGGGTACCAGCGGCTAAGCCTTCTTCCGGGCAGCCTTTGGCTTCATCATAAATCCAGTTACAAACCTGACATTCCCAAACTAAATAGTCCGCCATACTTCCTCCATGATAACGAGATATTTATCAAAAAAATGCCCAGTCAACTCCGCACTGGGCACTCATAAGCTATTGATGATATTTGTTTTTGTAAAGCAGTATTTGATAAGGGTTATGTGCCGCTGCCATCGGGACGGGGCAGAGTACGACGGCCACCCCAGAGGGTAGCCACCATTTTATCGGCTGCGTCTTTACCAAATAGACGTTCACCTAGATTATTAGCCGGATCTCGTTCACAGATAGTTTGTCGAATTTTCTCATCACGAATCATGATTGCAGGGCGGTCTGCTTCTGGGGTTGGTAGTGCGTCATCTACCCACTCTAACCAACGTTCTAGACGTTCCATCGCGATTGTTTCGATAATGGCGAATACTTCATCATCATGGTCAGCGCAGTAACCAACTGCAGTCGGAGTCATGGCTATCCGGGTGTAAAGGTCGCGGCTAATAAAGGGGCGGAATTTAGGATGGTCTTGCAACATCAAAAACTCTTCGTTTACTGGCTCATAATACTTATCGGCATACTCAGGATGCGCTAGTAAGTCTTTACGGGGAATATAATCCATATACATAAAGACATCGGGTACGGTGCCTAGAGCAAAGCCAAAGTTAGGGACATCGTATTGAGGACCTAGGCTCAGGGTAATGTGCATATTGGTAAAGGTTTCCTCAGGGGAACCAATATAAGAGTGGATTAACCAATCCACTTCGGGACCGCTATAAGCCTTTAAAGCACCCTCGCCAGCAGTACCTGGTAAGTCCTTGTAGTTTTGAAACATATCACTGCATGGATCTAAGTTTAACTCAAAGCGGCTGAGAATCTTTGCCATCATGGCTTCGGTAATTGCCCATAGGCGATTAAAGCTTTTACGATTATCTACATTTGGATTAGCTTCAACCATATCTATGATTGGAGTCAGTATTTTCTCACTCATATTACGTCCTTTTATGATCCCATTTGCATTAAATGTTATAATGTTATAATAATAGTAACAAATGTGATTGCAACCATTAAATAAAGCAAGTGGATAGAAGCTTGTCTTAGATCAAATTGATCTATGACAACTCTTCAGATAGTTGTAAGGTCATTTAAGGGCTTTGTTGTCATAAATCAATCTCGATGGTTGCTAATTAATTCCTATAGAAGTTACTGTATTAATTAACTAAACCAAATCTAAATTTTTGACGTAGTTAATGGTTGCGCCTAAAAAATCTGAAGAGGAATCAGTGTCATGTTAATCAATCTGTGGTATGTCGCCGAGTGGTCAAAAACAGTTAAGGATAAGCCGGTTAAAGCCAAGGTATTAGGACAGAACCTAGTGCTTTTTCGAGACCTGGAAGGTAACGTAAAGTGCACCGCAGATGTTTGCTTACACCGTGGTGGTTCACTCTCGAACGGTTGGGTAAACAAAAAGCGTGACTGCGTGGTGTGTCCATACCATGGCTGGGAATACAACGGCGAAGGTAAATGCACCAAAATACCCTCAGAGGGTGACGATTTCAAAGTCCCCCCTCGTTTTAAAGTAGATGCTTATCCCGTTGAAGAGCGCTATGGCATGATCTGGGTGTTTATGGGGGATTTAGATGAAAAAGATCGCTACCCTATACCGCCACTTCCTGAATATGACGACCCCAATTTCCGAGGACTAGAGACCGAATTTACTTGGCAAGCAGAAGCCTCTCGAGTAGTAGAAAATGGCATCGATATTGCCCATGCTTCTTTTGTTCACCCGGTATTTGGTTATCCCGATACCGCAGAAGACAACTACATTGAATCGATTGAAAAGCATGAGGAATGGGCGGTGTCTCATAATGTCATGTACCCACCCCAACTCAAAGGTGGATTCTTAGGTTGGCGCAAATTAATACGCAAAGATAAACAACCTACGGTAGTACACCCAGGGTGGTATCTAAATGGCATGACTGTCAAAATCCAAATCGATCTTCGCAAGGATTGGAAAATTGTGATGTTTGACGCTAATACCCCGGTAGATGAGCACACCACAAGGACTTTTGCTTGGCAATTCCGCAGTTTTATGAAATCACCTTTATTTGATAAAGGTTCGTTAAAACGCTTAAGCACCATTTTGCACGAAGACGCACAAATCGTTGAAGCTTCACAACCTTATTATTTGCCAGAGACCTTAGCCAATGAAGTCTCGGTAAAGTCGGATAAGTTTATGAGTACCTTCCGTATGGCTCGTCGTCGCTGTATTGAAGAGCTTGGCTGGCAGATTGACCTCGATAAACGAGATAGCTATAACGGTAAAAAAGTGCTCACTATCCCTTCTCCAGGGAGAAAAGAAGCCCTTGCAGAGGGGCGTGGCTGGGTGTTTGAAACTATGCCTCTAGTGGCGCCAGTGAAAACCCCAACAGAGAAAAAAGACTTCGAAAAACAAGTTGATGAGCTCACCGTTGATCAACTTAATTCAAAAGATAATGTCATTGGATGATGTGACTATGCTAAAGGGAGTCTCTAGGACTCCCTTTTTTATGAGTTAGCCTTTGGGGACGGTAATGACAATGGGGGCACCAGCATAAAGACGAGCTTTGCCTTGATAAATACTATCCTTTAAGTCAGGTAATTCAATTTTCACAAAACTGCTCTTACCTTTATTGACAATATGTACGTTTTCTCCCGCAAATGTATGAATTCCGGCAACTTGATATTGATAGTTGCCCGCCTGCAATGGGATTGGCAAACTAATATTCAACTCAGATAAATTAACGTCGTGGTTAGGATCACTGATGGTAATTTGGTAATGACTCCCTTTATCTGCATATTGCACCAGCGCGGCAGCATCGGTGCTGATTTTACCTTGCTTACCCAAGTTCACTTTTGTTGCTTGCATGGTGGTTAGCTGCACAAGTTGTTGGGCGTTATCTATGATTGCATGGTAATGGCCTAGTTGCTGCTTAACTGTCACATCCTTTAGATACTGTTGTAATGCAGCATCCATTTCGTCTTGGCTAATATTAGCCAACATCACATAGTGATAGCTATCTTCTTTCTTACCAGTAGGGTTTTCGCCATGGTCGAGAGCCAATAAGAAGTTGTGTGGGTTACTAAAGTAGCTGCTTTCGCGGCGGCGTAGCTGATCAAGCTTTTCAGGCTTAGGATCGGTTGTGTTAATTTGAGAACCGGTTTTCACAAACAGTTGTTGCGGCTTGTTAGGGATAATCAGATAGCCCTTTTGCTTATGGTAAACCCAACTTGGCTTGCTCACGGTAAAGGTTTTATTGTGGTGACCGAACTCTAAAAATGACTTCTCGCCATCAATATTAAAGAATATAGGTTCGCGTTGTTCGGCTTGTTCTATGGTGGTGATAATGGCTTGGTCATCACCTTTTGCTACTCTTTTTACCCCATCACCAAAGGCAATAGCACGATTGCCACTAAAGAAATAAGACTTGTTGGCATTGGCGGTGTTGTAGGGGGCTTTAGGTTTATGCTGGTAAAACCCTAAGGCATATTCGCCATCACTGCTAACACTTGATAATGAATTTAATCCCGAGCCTGCCGCGTATGAGCCGCCTTTTTGAGGAAATGGCGTATTGCGCCACTCTTCGGTGACTCCTGGTACCGCATGGAAATCCCAATTTAAGCGAACATCTTGACGATACTCGCTGCCATCAACTTTTAGCTGCAATACGCCAGCACCTAGGTGCCAGGTTTTACGGACACTAGAGAAATCCTCGGCCCCCATGGTGCGGTTAGATTTAAATTTAAGAGAGTAAAAGAAGTCATTATCATCATCTTGACGGCGATGGACTAAATAATCGCCGTTAAAGAAGGCGCGAGTAGTGCTGTAACGGTTAATGCCTTTTTTAGCACGTTGAGCAAAATCAATGGCTTGTTGTTCATTATAGACTTTGGTTGACGGGGCTTTATTGGCTAATAAAATGCCTAAGTCCCTAGCCAAGTTGCGATTTACCCAACGGGTTTGGTCATCCATTGAACTGCGACCTGCTGTAACAAAGTCAATGGCGCCCTTATAGATCATTGCTTGGTACGCATAGTTGTAGCGGTCAATTACAAATTGGTAGTTTTCATCTTTAAGAGGGATAGCGGTATCTTTAAACAGACCTGTGGCATAGCGCACCTTCATCATCCACTCATAACCATAGGATGTCATGGCCAAATCTGAGCCTGCACCATTTTTCTCAGCACTGCCAAGGTGGTGACTGGCAGTGCCATCTGGATTAAAACCAGATTGAATAAACTGCTTAGATGGAATGCTAAACAGATTACTCCAGTGGTGTAAGTCTTGGACTACCCCCCGTGGAGACCAGTTTTTGGCAAATGTTTTTCCTTCGAATGGTGTGCCATCATAAAAATCGTCATACCAATAAGGCACATAGGTCATCGGGCGGTTATAGTCGGCAAAGATAATAGGTAGGGCAAATAAGCTTCGAATACGGTGGCCGATATTAGCATCTGACCATGCTCCTTGGGAGGTTGATGATGCTATCTGGCCCCAACGTTGATTAGGATCATCCATCGCTCGCCTCGGTTCAACAATGGCAAAATGGGTCTGAAATACCCTTAATAAGGCATCATGTGCAGCCTTAGCATCGTGATCACCATTATCAATATCAGCCAGCATTTGAGGTGCTAGATGGACTGCTGGAACCACTAAAGCTTCACTAAGGTCCCATTGATGGGTTAATAGGCTCCAACTCATGGCCTTAATCGGTGCTTGATGTAACAGAGCAAAGCCATCTCCAAGGTGTTTACCTAAAGGCTTGCCATCGACTAAAAAGTCTTCTGGGTAAACAGGTATGGCGTTGGCAAATGCCGTTATTGCTTTATATAAAGCCTTTTTTAATTTGGGATCCTGTTTGTATTTTGCATCGATGGCATACATTCGACCTAAGCCACCAATGGTTTTGGCAGTATCGATTAAGTCCACTTCCCATTTGACTTTTTTGGCTTGGGCGCGTTCTTCTGCTGACAATTCAATACTACCGCCCTGTTGATTGGCACTGTAATTGAGGTGTGGGTTAGGGCCATAAATTTTGGTATCTGCAAACTGACCATCATTACTAAGCAGTTGCTCTATGTAATCGGCGGTCTGTTGCTGACTAAACTTTTTACGCCCCCAGAGATGAGATTCACCTAACGATACATCGGCATAATAGCTTTGCATCGATTGCCAAAGGGTCTGCTGGACTACGTTAATGGTGATTTGCTGAGTGGTTAGTGTTTTATCGCCATCCTTTAATGCCACCGTTAGCTGATAATTGCACGCCAGTTCAGGCGTCTTTTTACCCTCTTTTACTGTTAATTGACCAAAGATGCGGCCTTTATGATCGGTAATAGTGTCAATTTTGAAAGGGGTATTATTTAAGCCAATAATGTCAAATTGATAAGTTGTAGATGCTTGGTTGAGGTGGGCAGTTTTGTTGGATTTTATATTAACCTTACCTAAAACTTTACTACCGGCATTGGCATTGGTTGGGATATCAAAATAGTCAGAGAAAATGGTTTCTGCGGATACTTGCAAGCTTAAACAGACGCTTAATGCAAGAGAGACGGTTAATTTTGCAAACATCATTGTTGTTCATCCATGTCAGTAAGTTGCAAAAATTCTAACATGCCATTTTGTTGTAATTGTGTTGCTACTGGAACAATCTATCGGTTATTCGTTAAATAGTTTGAATATGGAACAGGCATTTTATCGAACTTTACAGCCATTAATTGGGTTGATTTACTTCGCTTATCTAATAAAAAACACTATCTAAATTTGATGGATTTACTGCCAAGGAAATGCTGATGAAAACATTAATAGTAAAAACAGCAATCGCAGCAATTTTTTTTTGCCAAATAAATGGTTGTGCTGACACAACGACGAAACCACAAGTTGAGTTTGATAAGTTAAACGGCTTCCATGAAAAATACAGAACCAATGTTTATCCTAATCATCACCAAATTTTATTAAATCCAAGTGCTTTTTTATGGCCTCAACCTCAACATGATGAACAACCAGAGTATCAAGTAGAAGTGCTCGATGTTTATGCCAATATTGTTGTTAAAAGTGATTGGCTTAAGTGGGCAAGCTGGCGCCCGAGCACCCCTTTTGCAGAGGGACAGTACCAATGGTTTTTAAAAAAGCGTGATCGTTTTGGAACCGTTAGCGAAAGTGGGCCTTTTACCTTTCGTGTTGATGATAACATTGCACATTTTGCGCCACCAATCCAAACCCAAGAGCAGATAGCAGACAATCTGCCAGAGCATCCACGCTTTTTTGGTTTAAATGGCAGTACTGAACAGTTCACTAAAAGGATCCCTCAAGCACTGCAGCAAACGATTTTGACCAATGCTGAACTTTTTTTAACACCTGAATCCAGAAAAGATCATTTTGCAGATGTGAATTATGGGTTGAAGCCCCACGAGATAAAACGTCAAAAAATTAATCGTGCCAAGATCTTGTTAAACCACCTACGTTTAAAGGTGTTGTATTTATCCCAAGCTTATATGCTGACCAAAGAAGCTCGATACGCTCAAGCCGCCCGTGAAAAATATGACTTTTTCCAATCGATAGATAAAGCCAATATTACCTTGAACGACTTTACTGCTGGGATGGCATTAGATACAGCTTTGTATCTTTTTGATGGTTTTTATGACCAATGGAGTGAACAAGAGAAAGCGCAATTAATTAGCTTCACCAGTAAAATTGCCGACAAGGAATTTCAGCATCACCAATATCGCTTAGAGTCGAACTTTTTTGATAATCATACGTGGCAAAAAGGCATTGCACTGTTGACTCGTGCGGCATTAATTTTAGGCAACCATGTACCTCAAGCTAATACCTGGATGCAATATGTTCAGACAGTATGGTCAACCAGAGCACCTGCAACAGGCTTCAATATGGATGGCGGTTGGGGTAATGGTAACAGTTATATGACAGCGAATATTGTGTCATTAATTCAAGTACCGATGATTTTAAATAAGCTTAATGGTTTTGATTATCTGTCTCATCCTTGGTACCAAGCATTACCTCAGGCGATGGTAACCACCTATCAACCATTATCTTATTCAAATGGCTTTGGTGATGGACATGACTCTACGACCATGCCGATCTGGGTGCGTGGGCAATTAGCGGAATATATGGCACGAAGTCAGCAAAATGGTGTGATGACATGGTACCGTGATGAGCTGGCGAAAGGCCCAAGAGGAAAGGCGCCAACAGAATATGTCGCAAACTCCAAGCATCCATTGGATTCTGAAGCGCATCAATGGTTGATTTCATCGATGGAGGCAGCCCTTCCTAAAGCAGTTGCGCCTAACTATCCCAATGCCGCGGTGTTTCCAAACACTGGAATTGTAAGTATGCATGATGACATAGCTAAGGCTGCTGGCAATATTCATGTTGCATTTCGCTCATCACCATTTGGTACAGGAAGTCATACAACCAATAACCAAAATGCTTTTAATGTGATTGTTAATGGTGAGCCATTATTTCTATCGAGCGGTTATTACACCAGTTTTTCAGATAAACACAATTTGCTGCACTATCGCCATACCCGTGGCCACAACAGTGTTTTAGTGAATGGTTTAGGGCAAGATATTGGTATGCATGCGGTAGGAGAAATTAAGCGCTTCGCCCATTCAGATTCGATAAGTTACACCATGGGAGAGGCTTCTTCGGCTTATCAGGGACGCCTAGAGGATCCTATGTGGATTAAAAAAATGGCTGAATCCGAAGTCGAATTTTCTATTGCAAATGGCTACGGTAAAAGCCCGCTTACCACCTTCGAACGTCACCTAATTAAGTTGGATAACGGAGTAATTATTAGCTTAGATGAATTAGCGGCATCAGAGCCTTCTGAGTTTAGTTGGTTGTTGCATACTCCCGGTCAATTTAGTCAGCAGCAAGATTATCTGCAAGCCCAGGTCAATAGCGCTTCTGCGAAAGTTTATCTGACTGCTTCTACCCCTTTAGCAATGACTATTACTGATAAATATCACGCACCAGCTGTTAATTGGTCCGGTAAAAAGAAAGATGGAAAATTAGTTACCTATAAGCCGCAACAGCATTTTACTGGAACCACATCTAAAGCCAATAAGGTGTATATTTTAGCAATGATTAACGTGGCAACCACAACCAGAAATGGCGTCGAGATCATCAATATTGAGCCCGACCATTGGCAAATAGGCAATTATCAATTGCACGTCAATTTAGATGAAAACAAAGCTTTATATCTCCAACTAGAAAATGCATCAGGTGATAAATTAACTTTGAAAGACAAGCAGTATGAATTGCTTAATCAACATAAACAGATTGCCATAAATACTTATAAACAGCATCATACTTTGTAATCTTGAAGAATTAACATTTGTTGTGTATTTCTTGGTTATCGTATTGGTTAATTTTAAAGGAATAGACATGGAACAATTAGCAAGAACGATGTTTGAGTGGAGTGCTTTGTTACTGGTATTCGTTATTGGTTTAGGTTTAGCAGCATTGTTAATTATGTATGTTGTTGATGTAACACAAACTACCCATGCAATTAGGCGAAATTACCCTGTAGTTGGACGTTTTAGGTATTGGTTCGAGCATTTAGGGGAGTTTTTTAGACAATATTTCTTTGCTCAAGATAGAGAAGAGTTGCCTTTTAATCGTGCTGAACGTTCATGGGCATACCGAGCGGCCAAAGGTGTTGATACCACATTAGCATTCGGCTCCACCCGATTAATAAATAGACCGGGTGATGTTATTTTTTTAAATTCGGCTTTCCCGATACTAAAAGAAAATACCCAAAATCCAGCACAAGTGGTATTTGGAGAGCAAAGTTGTCAGCAACCATATCAAACCAATTCAATTATTCATATATCCGGTATGAGTTTTGGTGCGTTATCAAAGCCGGCATTACAAGCGTTATCCTACGGTGCTAAGCAGGCTGGGATCTGGATGAATACGGGAGAAGGGGGATTAACACCTTACCATTTAGCTTCTGGCTGTGATCTGGTATTTCAAATTGGTACGGCAAAGTATGGCGTGAGAAACAAACAAGGACAATTATGTGCGGAAAAGCTCAAACAGGTTGCCGCCCATCAACAGGTAAAGATGTTCGAGATAAAACTTTCTCAAGGGGCTAAACCCGGTAAGGGGGGGATTTTACCTGGCCATAAAGTTACCGCTGAAATTGCAGCCATAAGGGGCATTGAACAAGGCAAAGACTCAATAAGTCCCAATGCCCATCCTGAAATAAAATCCGTTACCGATTTATTGGATATGATAAACATGGTGAGGGAGTTAACGGCAAAGCCTGTAGGTATTAAATTGGTATTAGGTCAAAGTGACTTTTTACATGATTTATTCACACAAATTAATACCAAAGGTCAGCAGTGTGCGCCTGATTTTATCACTCTTGATAGTGCCGATGGCGGCACAGGAGCGGCGCCACAACCGTTATTGGATTATGTTGGCTTGCCAATCACAGAAAGTTTGCCTTTAGTTGTTCATTTGCTTCAACGCTACCAGCTCAAAGATAGAATTAAAGTGATAACGTCTGGCAAACTGATCACACCAGGCAAGGTCGCATGGGCACTCGCAATGGGTGCTGATGCCATTACCTCTGCTAGGGGCTTTATGTTTGCTCTGGGCTGCATCCAAGCACTGCAGTGCAATAAGAATACCTGCCCGACGGGAATTACCACTCATGATAAAAGTCTGCAAAGGGGATTAGTGGCAAAAGATAAGTCCATACGAGTGGCTCAATATGCTAACCAGTTACACCAAAGTGTGGCTATGATTGCTCACTCTTGTGGGGTTGCCCATGCAAGATTATTAAGTACAAAGCATATAAGAATAATTGATGCACAGGGGCGAAGTAGGGAGTTGATATAGCTGTATTTGATCACTGACATAGGTGTTTGAAATCCTTCAAGTTAGACTGGACATACCAGTTGGTTGCCAATTTAACTAAATGAAAATCCATCAGTTATCAGGTTATATTCAAAATATATATTTAGCGGTATATGCTGACAAAATAATGCTTTTAGACGGCTGTAGTAAGACTGACCTAGGGTTAATAGAGCACTACATTGTGGCTCAATTACAGCGCCCAATCACAGATCTAAAGGTCGTTGTTGTCACCCATATGCATCCAGATCATGCAGGAGCCGCTAATAGCCTAAAAAAACGTTTTGGCTGTAAGCTGGTTACCGGCTCAGCCAAGGGGCATTGGTACAGTGGCTGGGATGGCTGGATCATGTTTGTAACCGATGTCGTATTAGGGCAGTGGGTTGCAGCAAGATTGGGCAAAACCAAGCGCTCTCTATGGTTTTGGCCTCGTCCCAATAGTGACTATAAACTCAACGATGGCGAGTTAATACCAGATTTCGAAGACTGGCAAGTGATTGATACCCAAGGCCATACAGACAGAGATATCTCGTTATTTCATATCCCAACCAAGACCGTATATGTGGCTGACTTAGCGGTAAAAGTAAAAGATAAAATTATTCCTCCATTCCCGATTTTCTACCCCAACCGTTACGCCAGTTCACTGGCGAAAGTGGAAGCATTAAAGCCAAAACGGGTGATCCTAGCCCATGGCGGTGATGTGCAAATTAGCCATGAAGAGTATTTGTATCTAGTGAGTAAAGCCCCGAAAAAGCCCACAACCCATTGGCGGGTGACCAAGGCTAAGCTTAAAAAGTTACTATTTTGGTAAATTGCATTAGCTCTATGCAATTGCTAATCTGGGGAAGTCAAACAGTAAGGATACTTCAATGACTGAAGTGGATTATAAAAACTACAGCCTTGATGAGTTGTTAGAAAGCAGAGAAAGTATTGATAGGGAGCGCTTTCCTGAGCGCGCCGCTTTAATTGATAATTTAATTCTAGAAAAAGCCATCCCCCGGCTTGATTCGGCCGAGTTAAAAGAATTGAAAACTAGGGCTGAGTCTGAGGACTACCAAAAACTACCGCCACTAATTAAGGCTATTTCTGAATTGGCGTCCGCAGTGGTGTTTGTTCTAGTGGGGATAACTTTTTTTAGTGAAAGTATCGATTTTATCGTCACTATCTTATATGGCTCTTTTGTTTTGGTTTCTTTGGTTTCTGGATTTTATCACTTGAAGCAACACTTCTTTCAAAGAAAGCCTGAGCAAACGCTATCTAATAAACAGTTTTCAAACATTGAAAGCCCACGAGCAACCACTCAGGCAATTAAAGTTGAAACAAGGTCATGCGCTAATTGTGATGCTGAGGTTTCGATGAGCGTTACTTACTGTATGTATTGTGGCAAGAAAGCGTAGCTGGGAAATCGATCATCACACAGTATTAATTGCTCATTGAAAGTCTGCAAGCATAGCTAAGTGAGAGAAGGCGGTGACAAAAGTTTCGGGCAAACTTTTGAACAGCTTTAGCTGGCTCGAAAGGCAAAATACAGGGATGTATTTAATTATTTTCTAAGGCTGGGGACGCGTTAAAGGAAGTGAAGCCAACGCAGTTATCGCCAAGCTGTGGATGCCTTCACATAGCTTTTTAGTTATTCGCCCCAAAGGGTTTCAAAATAAGACTCAATGATTAGTACAGCCGATACCGAATCAATCTGATCTTTTTGTAGCTTTTTGAAACCACCCAATTCAAATAGACGGGCTTTGGCATCGGTGGTGGTTAGGCGCTCATCCTGCATAATGATAGGCACACCGAAACGGCCATGTAAGCGGTTAGCAAACTTTTTCGCGCGCTTAGTCAGCTCCTGCTCAGTACCATCCATATTCAATGGCAAACCAATAATCAAAGATTCAGGCTGCCATTCTTTAATGGCTTTGCCGATTACATCCCAATTTGGAATGCCATCATTGGCTTTTACGGCCGCGAGTGGTGAAGCGGTGCCAGTGACCGTTTGTCCAACCGCAATACCAATACTTTTAGTGCCAAAATCAAAACCAAGATATGTTGCCATTAAGCTCTACCTGTTTCGTTACTTAGGGTTGCTGGATCAATCCCAAGGGAGCGGGTTGCAGCTTGCCAACTTTTATTGATGTCTTGATTGAAAATAATATCAGCATCAGCTTTGACGGTTAGCCAAGTATTGTCTAATAGTTCCTGTTCTAGTTGACCTTCACTCCAGCCAGAATAGCCAAGGGCAATAATAAACTTCTCAGGAGAGTGTTCTTCACCCAGTGATTGTAGAATATCTTTGGAGGTCGTAATACTTAACTCATCACTTAACTTAATTGTGGAATCCCAATTATTTTCCTTGGAATTATCATGCAATACAAAGCCACGCTCTTGGCTGACGGGGCCACCAGCCATAACCTCTGGATTGTATTTTAGCTTAAATGATTCGTCTTTTAGCTTCATTTGTCTCAGCAGTGAATCTGATTTTAGGCCAATAGGGTGGTTAACCACTAGCCCCATCGCCCCTTGGTCATCATGCTCAAAAATATAAACCACGGAACGCTTGAAATATGACTCATCTAGACTTGGCATCGCAATGAGAAAATGATTACGTAGGGAGCGCATTTTCATTATTTAGCCCCCGGCAATTTTTACCAAAAACTTTTGCTTTTCTAGTAAAGCCTTGAGTTTTTCGCGATCATCGGTTTGAATTTCAATATTGAAGTCTTTAACCGTACCGCCACAGCCACATTGCTTTTTCAGGGTTTTACACAAATCTTTTAAGGCTTTATCTTCCAGGCCTAAACCTTCAATAATAACGACTCCTTTGCCTTTACGGCCTTTGGTCTCGCGTTTGAGTCGTACAACCCCATCGCCTTTTGGGGCTTGCTTAACGGCCTTGGGTTGTGAAATACGGCCGGAGTCGGTAGAAAAAACTAAAACATTATCGTTAGACATGTTACGCCTTAATAGTGATTATCATGGTTAAGCTTAGTGTTGATTTTACTTGGCTTGGGGGTAATTACCAATATTTGTTGAAGACTTACTACTAAAAAAGGCAAGCTTTGTGCTTGCCTTGTGAGGTCTTTCGGTCATTCAATTACTTGGATTCTTCAAGTGGAGTATTAAAGTCTTCACTCAGAGCGTAATCAGAATCGACTTTTAGTAGTTTGCCTTGCTTATCAAAATGAACCACTAATTCTTTTCTGGTTAGTTGGCCATTTCGTCCAGATTTAAATTGATATACGTAATACCAAGCGTCACTTTTAAAGCTGTCTCGAAGCACTGGTTTACCTAATACAAATTCAACCTGTTCTTTGGTCATCTGGATACGCAGCTTTTCTACCTGCTGCTTTTCCATGTAGTTACCTTGTGGAATATCATATTTGTACACCAACCAGTCAAAAGCAGAGCAGGCACTTAGGCTTAAAGTTATCCCTACAGCGAGCAAAGCGGTGCGTATATTGTTTTTGTTTATCATAACTCGTACTTCTTAGCGATTGTGGTCAACATAATAACCAGCCAAAGGGTTATTAACAAGCCTATGACTTAACTCTATCAATAAAGTTTCATTAACTTGCTTTTAAAAGTTGTTTCGCATTAGCAATTGCTGCGTTGGTAATTTGATCTCCTGCTACCAAGCGAGCAATTTCATTAATTCTTGCTTTCTTATCGAGTAAACGCATAGAGGTATTCGTGGTGTCGCCTAGTACATCCTTGGAAACATACATTTGTTGGTCTCCATTGGCTGCGACTTGGGGAAGGTGAGTCACACAAATGATCTGGGTACGCTTGCCCAATTGTTTAAGCATTCGTCCGACTACCGCAGCGGTAGGGCCAGAAATACCAACATCCACCTCATCAAAAATTAGGGTAGGGGTTGCCACGCGTTCAGAGGTCAGTACCTGCATGGCAAGGCCGATACGCGATAACTCACCACCAGAAGCGACTTTAGCCATCGGTTGAAGCGGTTGACCTGGATTAATGCTCACTAAAAACTCAACATCATCCATGCCCTGGGCATTGGCTTGCTCTTTTTCGATAAAGCTAATCACAAACTGACCATGGGGCATGCTCAGTTCCACCATAGCTTCGGTAATGGCAAGGCTTAACTGTTGCGCCTTTTGCTGGCGACTGTCACTTAAGGTTTGTGCGCTCTCGGTTAAAGCTTGTTTGGCCTGTTCAATTTCAATGAGTAAATCATCACTGCGATTTTGATCTAAGGCGATAGCCTCAAGCTGCGCCGCTAACTCTTGCCAGTAGTTGTAAAGGTTTTCCGGTTGGCAGTGGTGTTTACGGGCCAGTTCATGCCAGTTGCTTAAACGAGCTTCGGTTTGTTCCAGTTGCTCTGGGTCAATATCCAGCGAGCTTCTGAAGTGCTGCAGCTCTGATTGGGATTCAGACAATTGAATCTGGGCATCGCTAAGCATTTGCAGTACGTCTTTAAGATCCGGGTAGCAATCAACAATATTTTCTGCACGGGATAGCAACTGCTGTAACTGGGATTGAATATTGCAATCCATGTCACCTTCAAGCAGGTACAGCGCGCCTTCGGTTTGCTCAATAATATGGGCATTGTTCTGCAGTTTTTTTTGCATACTAGAAAGCTGGGGGTACTCATTTTGCTCAGGGGCAAAGTTATTTAGCTCTTCAATTTGGTATTCAAGTAACTGCTTAGCGGCCAGTTGCTCGGCATTTTTATGCTCGAGTTGCTTTAACTCTTTTTGCAGAGTAGCTAAGGCTTGGTAGCTTTGCTTGGTATTTTCCAGTAACTCGTGGTGGCCACAGTACTGATCTAAAATGGCTAGCTGGGCTTCAGGCTTTAACAGTGCATGGTGAGCATGTTGGCCATGAATATTGACCAGCATATTGCCAAGGGTTTTTAGCTGAGCAAGGGGGACTGGACTGCCATTAATATAGGCCTTAGAACGGCCATCTTGGGTAAGAGTACGTCTTAATATGCATTCGCTACCTTGGTCTAAATCGTTATCGATTAACCATTGTTTAGCATGAGGTAACTGGCTTACGTCAAAATCAGCACTGATGTCTAGCTTACCGCTGTTAGGGCGCACCATTGAACTTTCGGCACGAGATCCTAAACATAAACTTAAAGCATCAATAGATATCGATTTACCCGCACCAGTTTCACCAGTGATGGTGGTCATGCCTGACTGTAGGCTCATTTCGAGTTGTTCAACAATAGCAAAGTTTTGAATGTTTAATTGACTAAGCATGGGTCACCCACAAAGGTTACTGTATATAAAAGCAGTGTATAACTGTTTTTTTATACAGTAAACCCCTGGTGGTGAATTTTTAACTAAAAAAGTTTACTGCCCCAACCAAGTTTTGAACGCAGCACTTGAAAATCATTGCGATCCAGCGGATGGATGAGTTGTAATTTTTTTTGACTTTTTTTGATTAGGATTTCATCACCAGCTTTGATGCTCAAATCAATATGACCATCACAGGAAATCAGCTGACTTTTATCTTGAGAGGGCGACACCTTTATACGGATGGTTGAATCGCCATCAATAACAATAGGTCTAGCAGTTAAGCTATGGGCAAATTTAGGGTTAATGATGATGGCGTTGAGGCTTGGAGATAAAATTGCCCCTCCTGCTGATAGAGAATAAGCTGTCGAGCCCGTCGGCGTGCTCACAATTAAACCATCTGCCCTCTGGGAATACATAAAGTTATTATCTATATAGACTTCAAACTCGATCATATGGGCAATTTTGTCTGGGTGAAGCACTGCTTCATTCATCGCCGAATTGGAGCTGACGAGCTCGCCGTTACGGTAGACTTCAACTTCTAATAAAAAGCGTTCATCTACGCGACTGTGGCCTTCAAGGACCTGCTCAAGCCTTGGGAACAGGTCATCGGGAGATAAATCCGTTAAAAAGCCTAAATTGCCACGGTTGACACCAATGACTTTGATATTAGATTGATAAAGTGCTCTCGCCGCTCCGAGCATATTGCCATCACCACCAATCACTATCGCAAGATCGGCTATCTGGCCAATTTGCTCTAAAACGATGGTTTGGCATTGCATTTGGCAACTTTGAGCGAGTCGCTGTTCAACAATAACCTGATAATTTTTATCTGTTAACCATTGAACTAAATCAGTCAGAGTCTGCATCGTTCCCTGATGATGGGGCTTGCCAATAATGGCAATTGTAGAAAAAATTGGCTTCATATCGATGAAAAAGCGTCCTAGCCCTTGAATCATAAACTTTGATCCCCATAATAAGCACCAGAGTTTAAAGACACAAAGTATTTTTTATTGGAGTCGTTATGAGCGCGGAAGAGCAAAAACAGCCTGAAGAGCAAGTAGAACAAGCACAAACTGAAAACCAAGAGGTAGAGCAAGAGCAATCTATCGAAGTTGAAGTTTCAGAATTGGACCAAGTTAAAGCAGAACTTGAAGAAGCGAAAGCAACCATTGCCGATCAAAAAGATTCAGTGTTACGTGCAGCTGCTGAAATTGACAACGTGAAGCGTCGTGCTGCCATTGATGTTGAAAAGGCACATAAGTTTGCCTTAGAAAAGTTTGCTAACGAGCTGCTACCAGTTATTGATAACCTAGAGCGTGCACTAAGCCAAGAAGTAGGCGAGTCTGCTAAAGGCATGGTTGAAGGTGTTGAGCTAACCCTGAAAACTTTCTTAACGTCGGTAGATAAGTTTGGCCTGAAGCAAATTGACCCTAAGGGTGAGCAATTTGATCCTAACTTCCACCAAGCTATCTCTATGGTGCCAAATCCAGAAGTTGACGACAACTCAGTAATGGACGTCATGCAAAAAGGCTTCGAACTAAACGGCCGTGTACTTCGCCCAGCTATGGTTGTGGTTGCCCAAGGTGGTCCAAAACCAAGCCCACAAAGCGTAGACGTTCAAGCTTAATTTCTCAGCTTTACGAAATTCTAAATACCCGCACTGGATTATATTCAGCGCGGGTATTTTTTTATCTTTTAAAAGGGGACTAGGGACCTGATTATTGTCTTAAATTTTTAAGCTGCGCTTGGTTGTTCAAGGTGGGAGTCAGCGATGCTGAAATTTGATTCTTTTAAACTTCGCTTAACTGTTCTAGTGTATCCACGGAGTGCCGGGCTGCCGGCAGCAGGTCAGGGGAAGCCAACAGCTTGTTACTTCAGGCATCCCTGCCTTACGCCCTCCGGGTCTGCTAAAGCAGCTCAAAATTGTTCCTGACAATTTTGTCCCCGTCCTCCTGAGCCGCCCCTTACTTTGCTTAACCAGAATTTTTCATTCGTCATAACGCTGACGGTTAGATTCGCCATCCATGGCTCAAACTAACCTTAAAAGTCATCCATGACTTTTACAGCTATTTCTCAATCAAATTCTTCGCAAAGTCAGAGGGGAGTTTGAGTAGCGGAACGTTTTCAAAGCCGATACCTCTAACTCGTTTCTGCCCCTTTCCGAGTTACGAGTAGCGAGTGACGAGAGCGGGCTTCGCCCTTCGAGGGATGAGTTATAAGCACGACGAATAATGCAAATTAACTATTGCTAACAGGTGAGCATTTATACAGTTATAACTGTTCACTTGATTAATGGGTGACAAACAGAGCCAAAATTGGCTGTTTGAAGGCTCGATAACCTTCCAAAATTTAACTAAGTTATTGATTAACTTAAAACGAGACCGTGGATGTAGGGAAACCCTACATCCACGGTCTCGTTTTTGCCGAGCGTGATTTTCAGTTTTTATTGAAAATGAGAATAAATTACACTTTATTTCAACAAGTTAACGTGACATATTATTTTTAAGTTAAATTTTGTGCGGAAGATTATCGAGCTTCCGCTTAATAAGCTGTTAAATCTATAAGGAGTATTAATGAAGATCGTAAAACGTCTCCTCAAGGAAGGAGAAAACAAGGCGTCTATTTTCGAGAAGGCTTCAGCCTATGGCCTTAATCCAAAAAAGGTTTCGAAATATCTAGCAATGTATCCGGATTCTGAAGAGTCTAAGAAATACAATAGAGCCAACAATATCTTGATAGGCATATATTCTGTTCTGTTTTTATTGGGGTTACTGGGTGCAGTGCCAATTCTCTCAGAGTTGCCAGTGGGGGCAATGCTTGGGGTTCTGGCCTTTGCGCTATTGATACCTAGCGCAGTTATATACTGTATTTATAAAAAACAATCGATTGGGTATTTGATACTTTGCTTTTTCCTCTTTAAAGGGATTTTTGATTCATTCAAAGGGTACGAAGCAGACCCTGTCGGGGTCTGGGTGGGTGCAGCCATTAATGTCTGCCTTATTGTTTATGTAGTTATATTAAAAAACAAACTTTTCCCTCATCAAAATTTCTTTAACACAAAGAAGAACGATGAAGGTGTTTCTATCTTCACCAAAGATTTAACAAGCCAAGCAAGCGGGCCTGCCTAATCAGCAGCCCCTTCTTGTGGCGTTAGAGGCCAGAAGGAAATGAGAGCATACTATTTATTGTTAATTGTCTTATTCAGTTTTTTGGCTTCGGCTAACGAAGAGATCCCTAGCTTGGAAATTAATGAAATTTCGAAGGGTGTCTTTCTACATAAATCGTATAGTCTAGTAAATGGCTGGGGATTAGTAAGTTCAAATGGACTCGTTGTTGTTAATAACCGGAAGGCCTTTATTGTTGATACTCCCTGGTCTGAGCAGGATACTGAAAAGCTTGTAAATTGGATTCGATCAAAAAATTATAGTTTGTTGGGTAGTATTTCCACTCATTCACACGAAGATCGGACCGCGGGTATAAAATGGCTAAATGGTCAATCAATAGCTACGTACGCAACCGAATTAACTAACAGTATTTTGTTGAAAGAAGGTAAGGAGCAAGCAAGACATTCATTAAAGGGTAATGACGTTGAATTAGCAAATGGTTTGCTTGAAGTTTTTTATCCTGGGGGGGGCCATACCATTGATAACGTGGTCGTATGGTTGCCTAAGTCAAATATATTATTTGGTGGCTGTTTTGTTCGCAGTCTTGAATCCAAGGGGCTTGGTTATACTGGTGAAGCACATATCGATCAGTGGGCTATATCAGCTGAGAACACAATTTCTAAGTACCCCAAAGCTAAAACAGTGATTCCTGGCCATGGAGAAATTGGTAATATTGAGTTGTTAAAACATACTAAGTTTCTGGCGGAAAAAGCCTCTAACAAATCAATCCAGCCGACCGCTGAAGCGTCGGCTGATTGAGGCGTTACCTCTCAAATCGTAAATTGTTTTCGTCCATTTCCGAGCTAGGCCGCCTAAATCGGAAATGCCCCAAAATGAGTTTCAAACTCAGTCCATCATTGGTTAAAAACCACTAAGTATTTATCCAGGTATAACTGTTTTGGTGATTAATGGGTGACAAACAGAGCCCAAATTGGCTGTTTGAAGGCTCGATAATCTTCCAAAATTTAACTAAGTTATTGATTAACTTCAAAGTAGCCAAGGGATGTAGGGAAACACTACATCCACGGTCTCGTTTTTGCCGAGCATGATTTTCAGTTTTTCTTATCTTGGTGAGAAATTTGTACTTTATTTCAACAGCTTAAAATGACATATTATTTGTAAGTTAAATTTATAAAGGCAGTTTATCGAGCTTCCGCTTAATAAGCTGTTATGTGTTTAGGCAGGTTTAGGTGTTTTTAGAATACGAAATATATTACTGGTTAGTTTGGATACCGATAACTTACTTCTCAGCTAGAAAGAAAGGCTTTGCTGGTATTATCTTGTGTCATATCCTAATTGCCATATCTATATTTGTTGCTGACGTTATTTTGATCTCTCAAGCAATGGCTAAGCCAAATTGGGATGGTACACCGGATATGGACTTTGTATTTATGCTTGGTATGTTAATTAGAATTTTTGCCGTTAATATAGTGTTATTACCAGCAGCAATTTTAGGTTGGTTAGTAAAGAGAGCAGACGAAAACACATAACAAGAGACTATGGCGTCAATAATTAATTTGAGCACATTGGCGCTTCCCATGTTTTACCGTCTCTGAGCATCGAATTTAGTATCACTACCATCTTTCTTATACAGGCAATAATAGCTACTTTTTTAGGCTTTCCTGATGCAACTAAGCGTTGGTAGTATTCCTTAAAAACAGGATTTGACTGTATCGCCGACATCATCGCCATATACAGCACGGTACGAACTTGATGACGTCCTCCCTGTATTTTTCGCAAGCCCTTGAAACGGCCACTTTCTCGGTTCATCGGCGCAACACCGACCAAAGCACTTGCCTGTTTATTACTCATGTAGCCGAGCTCTGGGAGGTTGCTGATGATGGAAGCTGCAGCTATCTTACCAACGCCTTTCATACTTTGAAGCAGGTCATTCTTGGTCTTATATTCGGGGCAAGACTTAATGAGTTTGAGAATTTTTTCTTCCACCTTTTCTATCTGGTTTCTAAACGCTGTCAAAATCGGCTTTATGGTTGAAACTAAATTTTTAGGCAAAATTTGCAGCCTATTTTTCTCCATAGTTTGCATCACTAGTAGCTGATTACGCCTAGCGACCAGGTCGCTCATAGCCTGCATAACTTCTGGTTTGAGCGTTGATAATGGCGGCTTAATCGCTTCACCATAATGGGCAATCAATTGAGCATCCAGCTTATCTGTTTTCGCTCTCCTTCCGATAGCGCCCGCGAAGCGTTTTACATGAATGGGATTGGCTACTACAAAAGGCAACTTAGCCTTAGCGCAGGCCATGATAAAAGGTGCTTCTAGTCGCCCTGTTGCCTCGACAATAATCCTTTTGGGGGCGTGTTTTTTGATTCGTGTAATGGCTTTTTTAATACCAGCCTCTGTATTTTCGACAGAGAAAAAATCTCCTAACGGACGAATATAGATATCTAGGTGATATTTACCCGTATCGACACCGATATTAACGTTTTGATTTGTCGTTGTTTTCATAATAAGCTAACCCTTGCTTGCATAATGCGGGTTCGAGACCCAGTAGACTATTCGAGTATTTCGCTTGGAGTCTTTTACGGCGTTCTTTCTTGTTATCGGTCTCTCAACAGAGGAGCCATCACTCAATCGAACTACCGTAAAAGAAGGCCTTAGTTGCAGCTAAGGCTTGGGTCTCACTTTACCCTAAGTTGGTTGAAAAATGATTGATTAGGTGGGGTAATTATCCATACAAGGCAATCAAGCAGGAAAATCTACAGTTGGCTGTTTTCACTGCGTTCAACATTTTAGCCAACTATAAATTTCCTCTTATTGAGGCGTTAAATTCCCATGAGAGAACTGTACGATAAATTCATATCTTTAGATGCCGAAGCGAAGAAGAAGGCTCACATTAAGGCTTGCGGTTACTCTCTGGCTGCATGGGATTCATTTGTCCAGAAAGGTAAGGGTTTGTCCTATCGTGACTCCGTAGTCCTAATGAAACACCACATAGATCAGTCTTTGCCTAGTGGCGCACTACAAGCAGTTATTGATGGAGAGGCAAAGAAAGAAATATCGGAGAAGTATCTTGAGCCTATTGCCGCGTTACAAGATATGGACTGGGAGCCGCCAGAGCATATTGAATATGCGTTTTACTCTATATACAACCTATACAGAAAGTACTGCGAAGCCTCAGACATTGATGATTGGCTAATTATAAATCAATGCTTATCATCAGAAACAAACGAAGAAAAATGGAATGCAATTTTTAAAAGTATACTTAGCTAAAAATTTAACAAGGCCAGGCACAATCGCCCCTTCGGGGCTGGACCTCCGCACTGCGTGCTCCGGCCTGTGCTGGCGGCGTTACCATCTCAATTTCTAGCTCACTTTTGTCCAGAAACGTTTTAGGTGACGTCATCATTGATAACGCCCTGATACTCAAAATTCCACCCTCATTTTGTCCTAAATTCGATTGAAATGATTAGTAGTGCTGACCATGGATGGTCAGTAAGGCCTGTTTGAGCCATGGATGGCGAATTAGGCCGCCTGCGTAATCATGATTGAGAATTTAGAATAGACAAAATGCGGTGTGCTGCGGGGGAGTCCAGAGGGGGGCGCAGCCTGTATAGACCGGAGAGTTGGGTTACAACTTGTTCGGACACATAGGTAACACATTCTATTATGAATGGCATGTATATA
>NZ_WINH01000067.1 GCF_010993985.1 Paraferrimonas sp. SM1919
AAAGAAGGAAAATTTCCAATCAAAGAGAAAGCAAAAAGAAAAGAAAGAAAATTCCCAATCAAAGAGTGGGAGAAAGAAAAAAGAAAAGAAAGGAAATTCCCAATCAAAGAGTGGGAGAAAGCAAAAAGAAAAGAAAGAAAATTCCCAACCAAAGAATGGGAGAAAGTAAAAAAAGGAAGGAAAGAAAGCTCCTGATCAAGGATCGAAGGAAAACAGAAGAAATGTGCAGAGAGGTCTTTGGACCGGACAATATCTGAACAATACAGAATTGTCACCAAATGAACAAAAGAAAGAAAAGGAAACCATGACCTAAAGTGGTCTTCTCCCTTTGATTACCAACCAAAATCCTGTGCGCTAGCGACTTTTTCGCCCCGCACTAAACAAAAACAGAAAAAGAAAAAAGCCAGAAAAATCAAAAGCCAAAAACACACAAAAGCCGAAAA
>NZ_WINH01000068.1 GCF_010993985.1 Paraferrimonas sp. SM1919
TGATAGACAGCAGGATAGCAAAAAAGGATATGATTAGTACTAGGGGTGTAGTGTCTTTAATTATAAAATATGGAAAAAATTTTATTTTGTCGTAGTCAGGGTTAGTTCCTATGGGGTTAGACGACCCCGGTTTGTGTAGCATAATTAGGTGAACTATAGCTAAGGCCGCCACTACCAGGGGGATAAGAAAGTGTAGTGAGTAAAAACGGTTCAATGTTGGTTGAGAAACTGAGAAGTTACCTCAGAATCATTGAGTCACGTCTTTTCCAATGTATGGGATTGCTGTAATTATACTTGTGATTACTGTGGCCCCCCAAAATGATATTTGTCCCCATGGAAGTACGTACCCCATAAAGGCAGCTCCCATTGTTGCTAGAAGGATGACGATCCCAGATAGTCAGACTATTGGGACTTTTATTGGAGAATTAAAGTAGATCCCACGTCCAATGTGGATGTACATTAGGATGAAAAATAAAGAGGCCCCATTCATGTGAAGATACCGTATGGCTCATCCAGAATCAATATCCCGTATGATGTGCATTACTGAGTCAAAGGCCAGATCTGTGGATGCTACGTAGTTTATTGAAAGTACTAGGCCTGTTACGATCTGTAGTACTAGAGTTATTCCTAGTAAAAATCCTATGTTTCATAGGAATGAGATTGAGAACGGGGTTGGTAAGTTAACTAAAGAATTTTTTGTTATCTCTATTAGAGGGTCTTTTATGATTAAGTTGTATTTTTTCATTTGATTGTAAGTTTTCCTTAAAATTCTAAATTTTATGCAATATTCTGCTTTTACAATTATTAATTTAGGATGGAAAGTACTTTTTTTGCACGAAAGTCTTTAGAGCCAACCTTTAATGTAGCATAATATAATGCAAAGAGTTTAAGCCTCTTAGATTTTCATTAAAATTGGACGATGATTAATATCTACAAACCATAAAGATATTGCTACTCTTTATTTTATTTTTGGTGTTTGGTCTGGGATGCTGGGTACTAGGTTTAAAAAAATTCTTTAGTTAAC
>NZ_WINH01000069.1 GCF_010993985.1 Paraferrimonas sp. SM1919
AAGCTCTGGTGATATTCCGATGGTGGAATATTGCCAATGCTTTCATGTGGACGTTCATTGTTGTAATCGAGCATCCAGTGCCAAGCCATATCTCGGACTTGTTCTAAATCATCAAATAAATAAGCGTTTAAAAATTCTTTCCTGAACGAGCCATTAAACCGTTCTGCAAAGGCATTCTGCTGTGGCTTACCAGGTTGGATATAAGCCAATTCAATATCATGTTGCTCACACCATTGAACCATGACATCTGCTATCAGCTCTGGCCCATTATCAAGCCGTATTTGCTTAGGTAAGGCACCACGTTCTTCTGCAAGCTGCTCTAACACCCTCACCACACGAGCGGCTGGTAGAGAGGTATCCACTTCGATAGCCAAGCATTCTCGGGTACCTTCGTCGATAACATTCAAGGTTCTAAATCGTTTGCCGCTGTACAAGCTGTCATGAACAAAATCTAAAGCCCACATTGCATTAGGCTTATTCGCCACCTCTAATGGTGCAGGTGTTCGTTTATCAAGCTGCTTTTTAATCCTTCTTGGCTTGTTTAAGCCAAGGCGACAATAGACCCGATAAATACGCTTGTGATTCCAAGGATAATGCTTGTTCTTCAAGCGATAAAAACACTTCCAGAAACCCGCTTGAGGTGCTTTTTCAAGAATTCCATTAAGCGCATCAATAATAGGTTTATCCGCAATATGCCAGTCTTTAGGGGCACGATAATAACTGCTTCGATTAAAACCGATAGCCCGACAGGCATGAGCGATGGTCAGCTTAAACTCATTAACCAAGTGGTTAACGCTGCGACGTTTCTCATCAGGCGCTAGAGCTTTTTTTCAATTAAGTCCTTGAGTGCGACATTCTCTAGACTCAAGTTGGCAAACATACGCTTGAGCTGGTTATTTTCTTCTTCAAGCTCTTTCAATCGCTTGATATCTGAAGCTTCAAGACCACCAAACTTTGATTTCCACTTGTAATAGGTGGCTGAACTTATTCCATGCTTACGACAGAGTTGTTCAACCT
>NZ_WINH01000070.1 GCF_010993985.1 Paraferrimonas sp. SM1919
GATACCATTGTCCTGCAATTGGCGTGATCAACACCTCAACTTGATAATCACCATATTGGTCGATAAAGCTTTGCACCACTTCAGGGCTGGCAATGCCGTAATCGTCCAAGGCACTGATCATAGGGTAAGAGTAATAACCTTCCGCATCGACCAGAGTAAACTGAACGGCGTTATCGACAATTTCCCAAGTCAGACTGTTTCGCACTGTGGCACCATAGCGGTAACCACTACCGTCATCGGTAAACAGATAACGCACGCCGCTGCTGCCAAAACGTACATTCGGGTCATCAACCGCGCTGTCGAGTACTTGTATGTAGTCATCGGCGAGCACGCTGGCGTCAACAGGGATGGCTAAGGCGAAACGGTCATCCAGTGGTGCCATGTCTTGTTCATCAAGCACACCATCGTTATCGTCATCGTCATCACTGTTATTGCCAATGCCGTCGTTATCGCTATCTAGCGTTTCAGATGGGTCTAATGGGAACACATCATCATTGTCATAAACCCCGTCGTTATCGTCGTCCATGTCGGCATTGTTGCCAATGCCATCATTATCAGTATCAACGGATTCTTCAGGGTTAAATGGGAAGGCATCGTCGCTGTTATCGACGCCATCGTTATCATGGTCTAAATCGATATCATCACTGATACCATCGCCGTCCCAATCAATGTCAAACGCTTGGTAGTAATTCACCCGCGCAGGAACAGACATGTACCTGGCGTTTTTACGCGCTTCTGGGGTTAACTGCCAACTCCAATCCCATGGCTGCATTTCCCACTCGAGTACATAAATACGGTCACCGGCCACTTGCAATGGCAGCCAGTAACGATTACGCCATTCAATACAGGAATAATCACCATCGGCATCAGGTACTGAGGCATCACAATCTGAGTAAGACTGACCATTTTTATCATCATAGTTGGCAACCAATTCAACCACACCATCAACTTGGTCTAGGTTCCAAACATCCCAGCCGCTTTGCCAGCCCGCTGGACCATAGGCATCAAAGTT
>NZ_WINH01000071.1 GCF_010993985.1 Paraferrimonas sp. SM1919
GCAGACTCATCTAGCTTCGGGCTTGTTCAACAATCGGGATAAGGTCGCGGCTGCGCGCGGCCTATCCTTATTTGTTAGGCAGATTTACCCTCAAGCACATCCTGCCAACTATGCTCTAAATTTTGAGCTATGGAATTTAAATAGGTTATAGATATTGACGCAGCATCTTGATAAGTTACATCTGAATAGTCTGATTTCATGCCTAAAACATGTTTAATCATTTCTAAAATATCTTCACTAGATAAGTCTAATAATTCAAAATCAGATTTAATAGTTAATTCACCCCAAATATTTGAATCAATATTTTCTCGCTCAAGGTTAATTAAAACATCACTAATAAACGGGTTTAAATTTTCTATTTTCTTTATATTCCCTTGCGCTTTAGCTTGCTTTAAACAGCTCCACAATTCTTTAACTTCATCAATAAGCAAACTTGGAACTTCTTCAAAAATTTCAGATTCATCTTTTGAGTACTCGATTAATTCAAGCCAGTAAGCTTGAGAGTGTTTTCCATCTTTTTGATTTAAGTTAGATTCAGCAAATTCAGCCATTGATGTTTCGTTTTGAAATAGTGGTGATACTACTTCATCAGCAGAAAAATCATAAGCATAAAAATGTTTAATTCCATCAATGATTACAGTCTCTATTCCTGCAACAGGTTTGGTATCTCCTGTTTCGATAAAATCAATATCGTAATCTGATTTGGTTTTGTATTTTCTCCAAGCCGAAGACATAAGCATAATTAAGCAAAATGAAATAAGAATACCAAGCCAATACGGGTACTCCATAACTCTAAAAATACGAATGATAGAAAAGCCAACAACGAAATATAATATAAGTAACCAAATTGGCTGCTTGATTTTACCGCTTACCATGAATTAACACCTTAAGACTTTATGTGCCTAGACATTATGACTCCCCTAGACAGTGCTAACCTCCTGCACATGGGTTAGCCTAAACCAGAGCCAAAAATATTCTTCAAAATATAATCAGGAGGTT
>NZ_WINH01000072.1 GCF_010993985.1 Paraferrimonas sp. SM1919
TCCAGTGCTGAAAACTCCTTTGGGGATGACCTATCGAACAACAAAAGGACCGCCTCTCCCTCCGGCTGGGGGAACTACTTCTGATCGCAGGGGGTCGAGAAGTCCAATAAGATGTTCCTCTCGCCAGCACACTATCAAGGCATTCACCACAGCAGACACCACCACACTCATGTCAGCGCACAACAGGAGGGGCGACCACGGTACAAAACGCTTTACACGGCTTGCCTGAAAAGAGGAAGAGAAAGCTGTGCGAGAAATTGTGTTCTACAACAGTTGTTTCTAGATATGGTTTAAAAACTAGATACCTGAGAATGTTACAGATACCTCTACCCAATATACAAACCACCGCCTTGCTTTAAACTTGTGAAGCTAGAAGACACTTGTGCTCCCTTTCCCCACCCTCTCATCACTGGCTGGCTGGCTCTGGAACTGTTGGAACTGCTTCAGCGATGACCACTGGCTGCTACCCTGCCCTGCGCCTCTGGCTCCATCTGGTGTACACTCGTGGACAGTTGCTGCTGCCTGCTCTCTTGGGCCCCCTCTGCTTTCCCCTGCATGCCCTCTGGTCCTTTCCTGCCTGGCTCCATTCTGGTCCTCCTACGCCCTCTGGTCCTGTCCTGCCTCGAGCCACTCTGGTCCTCCCCGTGTCCCATGGCCTCGCTCCACGCTGGTTCTGCGATCTTCATCTAATAACTAAGTCCATTCTTCCTCACAATAACTAAGTCCATTCCTCCCCTTGATAACTCAGTCCATTTTCCCCCCCAGAAAAAAAAAAAAAAAATTAAAAAAAAATCTTCTGTCTTCTAAGAAAATTTCTTTTAAAAAAAAGTTAACTGAAACCAAAAAAGTCCATTTAGAATCTGAGCCTGTGATTCTTTGAGCAACAGCTCTGGTAAAATTAGCCGGTTCCTTCCATTCTGCTTTTTTTTATAAAAAACTGCAGTTTTT
>NZ_WINH01000008.1 GCF_010993985.1 Paraferrimonas sp. SM1919
GTCCGTAGCTCAGCTGGATAGAGTACCTGGCTACGAACCAGGCGGTCGGAGGTTCGAATCCTCCCGGACGCGCCATTTCTCTTGATAACAATCTGCGCGTCCGTAGCTCAGCTGGATAGAGTACCTGGCTACGAACCAGGCGGTCGGAGGTTCGAATCCTCCCGGACGCGCCATCATTTAAAAAACCCGCTTTATTGCGGGTTTTTTGCTTTGTGAACTCTGATTCTTAATAAACCAGTCCTTTAGTTTGATCCATTTCGTAGCACTGATGTGTTGTCATCATTTTGATTTAAGTCAAAATTATCCATTAAAAATTAATGTTTTAGAAAAAAACACAAATGAGATAAAAATATAACGTTATATCTTTTGGGGTAAGCTGATATGTTAATCATTAGGCGAGTCTAAAAGGAATTAACCTCAATGATGCAAGCACTTATAAATAAGTTAACGGTGGCGCAAAAAATTTCAGCAATCGCTGTTTCTGCAGGGCTGGCGTTAGTGGTGTTAACCAGTTTTTCTTTAAATTATCATTCTCAATTAAATGCTAATTTACTACCGCTCACTCAACAGCGTTCGCAAGCCATGGAGCAGGTTACTGCTATTTACATGGAATATGCCGATGGTATTGTTGAAACGCTCAGCCAGTGGCAGTTTGGCCAACTATCCGATCAGCAAATGTTGATTCAAGTACGTGCTTCTTCAAATAATATGGTCCAGACTTACCATAAATTAACTGCATCCTCTTATTTTAAGAAAACTGAGGTCGATTTGACTGAAACTCAGCTGCAACTTGAGAAATTATTAACTCAATTTAGTGCAGGTCAGATAGATCAGCAGCAGTTATCCCTTGCCACTTATCAACTTTTCGTTCCAGTGAAAGCGCAACTGAAACAATTTTCTGAAACAGCCTTTAATAACACTCAAATAGGGTATAGAGAAATGCTACGCATTAAAGAGGATGCGTCAGCAAAGCTGCTGATGATTTCGGTGTTGGCGCTATTAATTGTGCTAGGCATGAGTATTTTTACGATCAGAGGTTTAATGAATTCGATGGGGGGACAACCTCATTTTATCAATATTTTGTTAGGCAAAATTTCAGAAGGAAATTTATATCGTCAAACAAACTCTACCGGTGTTGAAACGGGTATCTTAGCCTCGACAGTGAACTTGCATGAAAAGCTCAAAGAAGTGGTCAGTTCATCGATGAATATGACAGATAATGTCAGTCGTTCCTCCCATGAGTTAACCACTGTCATGGCCAAGACATCGGATAATTCGAAACAGGCATTAATAAAAGTTGAGGAGATTTCTACATCGCTTACTGAATTATCGCAAACCTCGAAAGAAGTCAGCAGTCATGCTAAGGCAGCAGAGGATAATGCAATTTTCGCCTATGAAAATGTCCAGCAGGGTAATCAACTATTGGCAAAATCGCTTAATTTAACTCATAGCATTAATGATTCGATGGCCACAATGGCGCAAATGATCGCTCAATTAGAACAACGCACGCTAGAAATTGGTGAAGTTATCCATGTTATCGATAGTATTTCGGATCAAACGAATTTATTGGCTCTTAATGCCGCAATTGAAGCTGCCAGAGCTGGAGAGCAAGGCCGAGGTTTTGCTGTTGTGGCAGATGAAGTGCGCGCTCTAGCGGCTAAAACTCAAGCTTCAACGGTTGATATCGTAAAAATTATCGAACAATTGCAAACCCAAGCTACCTTGGTGAGTGAGCAGATGCAGGGCAATGTCAGTGCCATTGAGCAATCACAACAATTATCCGATAAAGTGAAAAGCGCATTCGATGGTATTGCTGGTGCTGTGGAATCTATCAAGGCCATTAATGAAATTGTGGCAACGGCATCGTCCCAACAGCACAATGTGACCCAAGAACTGTCTAAAAGCAGCATCAGTGCCTATGATTTGGTCACCGATAATGTGACTGCGTTCGAACAAACTCAAACGGCGGCTAAGCAGCTGCAAGAGCAAGCCTTTACGCAAAAGCAAGTAATGGACTTTTTTAAGATCCATTAGTTGCCTTTTATCAAAGATTTAATAGCAATAGGTCGGTTTTAAGCAGGACATAGGCCGAGCCATCATTATTTGCTGCTATTAGTCATTTTGTTTTGCAGTGCTTAGCCAAAACAAAATGACTGCAGCCTCTAAATTGCTGTGTAACTTCAGCCAGTTACTCATATCAATCGACAGCATCTTTACTGTTTGCTTACTCTGGTTTACCCCGAATTAATATCGCTGTAGGGCTGTCTAACAAAGCTTATTTGCAATTGCAGTGGAAACTCCAAAACAGCAACTGCCATATTGACAATTTTGCAACACCTTGTTTACCAATTTGGTTTTAATACTGAATTATAAAAAACTTTAATTTAACTGGTAATACCTCTTATTGTGTTGTTTTTGTTCGTTTTTGTTGTTTTTTTTGGAGGGTTTTTTGTGGTTTTTATAGGGTGCGGTTAACCTTTATCTTGGTAAGACCAATTTACAAATTGATGGGATCTTGTTGTAAATTAATTGTTAAAGTGTGCTGGTCAAGTTAGGATAGCTTTATTGACTTGAAATTTTTTAGCCAAGTAGGAGGGCGTATGCCATCAATTTCAGAGCAGTTATTTACTGCGCTCTCAGTGATGGGGTTAGGTATGGGCTTAGTGTTTATATTTTTAAGCTTAATGATCATCGTGGTGAACTTTACTGCCAAGTTATTTCCTGTTGAGGTGGCCCCAGTCGTCCCTACAGCAAGTACCACTAATGCTGCTATCCCAGCGCATGTTGTGGCAGCTATTAACGGTGCCATTGAGCAGCACCTACAAAAGAATCAATAAATTTAGGAGAGAACCATGGCAAAATCATTAGGATTGACCGAACTTGCCCTGCGTGATGCCCATCAATCATTACTGGCAACCCGCCTTCGCCTTGAAGACATGCTGCCTATTGCCGACAAACTTGACCAAGTAGGATTTTGGTCAATAGAGAGCTGGGGTGGTGCCACCTTTGATTCTTGTATTCGTTACCTTGGCGAAGATCCTTGGGAGCGCATTCGTGCCCTTAAAGCGGCGATGCCAAACACCCGTCAGCAAATGCTGCTGCGTGGCCAGAACCTTCTCGGCTATCGTCATTACGCTGATGATGTGGTGCGTAAATTTGTTGAGCGTGCCCATTCCAATGGTGTTGATGTATTCCGTATCTTTGATGCCATGAACGATGTCCGTAACCTAGAAACTGCAATTAAGAGCGCAGTGGAAGTTGGCGCCCATGCCCAAGGCACAATTTCTTACACCACCAGTCCTGTTCACACCTTAGATTTATGGGTTGATCAGGCTAAAAAATTAGAAGACTTAGGTTGTCACTCTATCTGTATTAAAGATATGGCTGGCTTATTAAAGCCGTTTGATGCTTACGACCTAATCAGCCAAATTAAATCATCGACTGATTTAGAAGTGTCTTTGCATTGTCATGCCACTACTGGTTTGTCTACCGCCACTTACCAAAAAGCCATTGAGGCGGGTGTCGACGTATTAGACACCGCGACGGCATCAATGAGCCAAACCTATGGTCACAGTGCTACTGAAACCGTCGTTGCTATGGTTGAGGGTACCGAGTTTGATACTGGCTACGACATGGGATTATTGGAGGAAATTGCCGCCTATTTCCGTGAAGTTCGTAAAAAGTACGCCAAATTTGAGGGTGAGCTTAAGGGCATTGATGGTCGTATTCTTAAAGCACAGGTGCCCGGTGGTATGTTAACCAACATGGAAAACCAATTGCGTGAACAAGGTGCTAGCGACAAATTAGATTTAGTGCTAGAGGAAATTCCTAAGGTTCGTGAAGATTTAGGCTATCTGCCATTGGTTACCCCTACTTCACAAATTGTGGGTACCCAGGCGGTACTGAACGTGTTAACCGGCGAGCGTTACCGTTCAATCACAAAAGAAACCGAAGGCGTATTAAAAGGCGAATACGGTACGACTCCTGCGGCAGTGAATGCACAATTGCAAATGCGTGTACTAGGTGATGAGCAAGCCATTACTTGCCGTCCTGCTGATAACATTAGTGATGAATACCAAAGCTTAACTGAGGAGTTAGTAAGACTAGCAGCTGAGAAAGACATTAAGCTTGCCGATAACCAAGACGATGACGTGCTGATTTACGCATTATTCCCGCAAATTGGTTTGAAGTTCCTAGAAAACCGTGGCAATCCTGATGCCTTTGAACCTGTGCCATCGGCGGATGATGCTAAACCTGCGGTTGCAGGCAGCACCGATGAAGTCGCCAGCTATAACGTCACCGTTGAAGGTAAGGTATATCAAGTTGAGGTCTGCCAAGGGGAAGTGGGCGCTATCAGTGTTGCCGGTCACGCACCAGCTGCGGCCGCACCACAAGCGGCTGCAGTGGCGTTAGGTGCTGGTACACCTGTGAACTCACCATTGTCGGGCAATATTTTCAAAGTGAATGTTACCCCAGGGCAACAGGTACAAGAGGGTGATGTGATCATCGTTATGGAAGCCATGAAGATGGAAACCGAAATCCGTGCCGATCGATCTGGTGCCATTAGCGAGATCAACATCAAAGAAGGTGACTCGGTTGCCGTTGGCGATCCATTACTGGCCATTGCTTAAGAGGTAACTATGGAAGGTTTATTAGCCTTTTGGGGCGAAACAGGCATTGTTCACTTTGAATCTGGACAAATCATCATGATGGCCGTAGGTGCACTACTTTTGTACCTAGCCATTGCTAAAAAGTTTGAACCGCTATTGTTATTACCGATTGGTTTTGGTGCTATTTTGGCCAATATTCCCAATGCCGGTTTAGCAGAAGAGGGCGGCTTACTTTATTACGCTTATTCTGTCGGTATTGAGACAGGCATTTTCCCACTGCTTATTTTTATGGGCGTGGGTGCCATGACGGACTTTGGAGCGCTTATTGCAAATCCCAAAATGTTGTTTTTAGGGGCAGCGGCACAGTTTGGTATTTTTGCCACTTTATTGGGGGCTATCACACTGAATTTGATCCCTGGTTTTGAGTTCTCTCTGCAAGATGCTGGGGCAATTGCCATTATTGGCGGTGCTGATGGCCCGACGGCAATTTTTTTGGCGTCACGCCTAGCGCCTGAGTTATTAGGGGCAATTGCGGTTGCAGCTTATTCTTATATGGCATTGGTGCCTATTATTCAGCCACCTATTATGAAGGCGTTAACCACACCTGCGGAACGTCAAATTAAGATGGAGCAGTTGCGTCAGGTATCGAAAAAGGAAAAGATTATTTTCCCGATTTCGGTACTGCTGTTAACCACGCTGTTTTTACCCGCAGCGACGCCATTAGTGGGTATGTTCTGTTTAGGTAACCTTATGCGTGAAGCGGGTGTCGTCGATAGATTATCTTCCACGGCGCAAAATGAGCTGATTAATATTGTGACAATTTTCCTAGGCTTAGCGGTGGGTTCTAAATTGTCTGCTGCAGCATTCTTGAAAGTAGAAACCCTAGGTATTCTGGCTTTAGGTGCAGTGGCGTTTGCTATTGGTACGGCTGCGGGCGTATTAATGGCTAAGCTAATGAGTAAGCTGTCAGGGGGTAAGGTTAACCCACTATTAGGCGCAGCTGGGGTATCTGCTGTACCTATGGCCGCTCGTGTGGTGAATAAGGTTGGCCTAGAGGCGAATCCACAAAACTTCTTACTGATGCATGCGATGGGACCAAACGTTGCCGGAGTTCTGGGTTCGGCTGTAGCCGCTGGTATTCTGTTGGCAGTACTTGGTTAATTAAGCATTGCCATTCATTTCAAGGGCAGCCATTTGGCTGCCTTTTTATTTTATCTATCACCTCGATTAGCTTTAATTCATAGACCCTGCCTCATAGACCTTAGTGACCCAGTTCACAAAAACATAGGAACACTGTGGAAATGCTTTTTCTGTATGGAAATAATAGCTTTTTAGTCGTTTTAACCCATTGATATAGTGTAACTAATTTAATAGTAATTATATCTAACCTAGATAGTAACCTTGTTGTAACAATTCGGGGTTGAACAATTATTGTGCCTAAATAGAATGCGCGCCTTAGTTCGGTTGAGTTAGGTTAAATCCATGGTTTCTATTTTAGGCATGTTTGCCATTATTGCATTGGCAGTACTTTTATCTTCAGATAAAAAGTCGATTCCATTGCGCACGGTTGTTACAGCATTCGCATTACAAATTGCGTTCGCATTATTGGTGCTTTATGTACCTGCAGGTAAAGCTGCTCTAGGCGCAGCGTCGGAAGCTGTTAACACAGTGGTCGGTTTTGGTGCTAAGGGTATTCAATTCCTATTTGGCGACTTAGCGGCTGGTGGCAGCGTTGGTTTTGTTTTCGCCGTTAACGTACTCGGTACGATTATTTTCTTCTCTGCATTAGTATCGACGCTGTATTATTTGCGCATTATGCCGTTGGTCATTAATGGGATTGGTGCAGTTCTGCATAAGGTACTTGGTACTTCACGTGTAGAATCCCTATCTGCTACCGCTAACATCTTCGTTGGTATGGTTGAGGCGCCATTAGTAGTGAAGCCATACGTGAAAACCATGACAGATTCACAGCTGTTCGCCATGATGACCTGTGGTTTAGCTTCTGTTGCCGGTGCCACTATGGTGGGTTATGCCTCTGTAGGTGTTGAACTTGAATACTTAATCGCTGCGGCGTTTATGTCTGCACCTGCTGGCTTGTTAATGGCGAAAATCTTAGTGCCACCCTCAAAGGATGAGCAGCAAGACAAGCAAGCTGAAGCCGCAGAAGTAGAAGAAGCGACTAACGTGGTTGAAGCGATTGCTAATGGTGCTATGAGCGGTTATCAAGTTGCAGTAGGTGTTGGTGTCTCACTGCTGGCGTTTGTGGGTATGATTGCACTGCTTGATGCATTAATTGGTACGATTGCGGGTGTGTTTGGTGCAGAGCTTAGTCTTGGTATTATCTTTGGTTACGTGTTTGCGCCTGTGGCTTGGTTAATTGGTGTACCTTGGTCTGAGGCTATGACCGCGGGTTCTTTAATTGGTACTAAGATGATGGTTAACGAATTTGTGGCCTTTATCGAATTAATGAATGTGAAAGATCAGCTGTCGGCCCACAGCCAAGCTATCGTGACTTTCGCTTTATGTGGTTTTGCTAACATCTCATCTATGGGTATGTTGATTGGTTCTTTAGGTACGCTAGTACCAGAGCGTCGCCAGTTTGTGGCTAAGTATGGTTTTAAGGCCATCGCTGGTGGTGTGCTAGCTAACTTGATGAGTGCTGCCCTTGCTGGTGTGATCTTGTCGTTATAATGTTTTAGCTATAAATTTCATGAATACAAAGAGGTGGCTATGCCACCTCTTTTGCTATGTGCTAAATTTGAAAGGGAACCTTTTCTGAGACGACAAATTTGGCGAGCGATAAAAAATCCTTACTGACCGATAGAGCTATGCAAATGGTTATTTTTCATAGCATTATTCACCATAGCAGTTTTACTAAGGCCGCCGCTTCCCTTGGGGTATCAGTATCTTATATATCTAAACAGCTTACCCAGTTAGAAGCCTATTTAGGGATCACCCTAGTGACCCGTACTACCCGTACTTTAAGCCTCACCGATGCGGGTAAGCAGTATTTTAAGTATTGTGAAAAAGTCGTTGAGGATATTGAAAATGCCGAGCGTATGGTGGCCGACAGTCGCTCTAAAATTTCGGGTAAGGTGCGCATTGGTATGTCACAGTCCTTTGGCAATTTACATATGATCCCAGCTATTAAGGTATTACGTAAACAGTACCCAAACTTAGAAATTGAATTAAGCCTGTTTGATCATAAGGTTGATATGGTAGAAGAACAGCTGGATTTATGGGTGACTAACTTTGAAGATATCCCCCAAGGCTACATTGCTCAGCGCTTAGCAGACTGTAAATTTTTGCTGGTGGCATCACCGGAATATTTAATTGAAAATGGAACCCCTAGTCATCCCAATGATTTAGTTCAGCATAACTGTTTAGTGTATAAAAGCCGTAACCGTCACTATAGTGCCTGGGCCTTTCAAGACGGTGATGATGGGGTGATGGTCAATGTAGATGGCGATTATTGTGTTGACTTAGCGGAGGCCATCAGGGATGCTGCTGTTTCAGGTTGGGGGGTAGCCTATTTAGCTACCTACCTTATTGGTAACGAATTTAAACAGGGTAAGTTGGTGCAGCTATTACCAAGATGGCGTACTACCCAGGTCATGCCTTTTTATATTGTTTATCCAAGCAGAAGGTACTTACCGTTTAGGGTAACCACTATCATTGATTTTTTGAAAAGTTATGTGGGTGATCCCCCTTACTGGGATAAAAATTTACAAAACTGGATTAAGTAACGACCCTGTTCACTATAGATTGACAAAGGACTGATATGAATTTTACACCGGATACGATTAGTGCTCAGCAAATGTATAAGTTGCTCATTGGTGGGATCACCCCAAGACCTATTGCATGGGTGTCGAGCATTTCTAATAACGGCGAAGTCAATTTAGCGCCATTTTCTTTTTTTACTGTGGCCAGTGCGAACCCTCCTGTGCTGTGTTTTAACCCTATGTATAACGCTGATGCACAGGCAAAAGATACCTTGCGTAATATCCGCGAGCAAGGGCAGTTTGTTATCCACTCGGTTTCCGCTAAGCATCTTGAGCAAATGAATAAAACCTGCCATAACCTACCTTTTGATCAGGATGAATTTGATTACGCCAATATTGAAAAAATTCCTTCTACTGTAGTTAAGCCGCCGCGGATTAAATCTGCTATCGTCAGTTATGAATGTGAGTTATTACAGGTGGTGGATTTGGGTGACCAAGCATTATCTGGGCATCTGGTTTTGGGGGAGGTTAAAATGGTGCATGTGGCTGATGATGCCATCGATAACTTCAGAATAGACAGCGATAAGTTAGACACAATAGGGCGTATGGCGGGGGCGGATTATACCCTTACCAGAGATAGAGTAACTCTCGAAAGATCATAGTGTTAGGTCTTAAAGTCTTTTACACTATGGTAATCAAATTGTGATTTTATGTCAGCGGGGAAGGCACAGGCTTTCCCTTTTTTATTTGATTAATTAATTTTTTGTACTAATTGTTAATACTCATGAAGATTTTCTTCTTGCTTGTTGTTTGGTGAATCGTTTCACTAAAAGGGAGGAGTATTAAATGGGATTATTTCGTAAGGAAGCGGTTCAGCAGCAACAGCAACGATTGACCGGTTCAGTATCTTTGGCTCAGCCAGTATCCATTGCTGTCATCACTGTTGTCATTTTGACCATCACTACCGTCATTATTAGTTTTCTTTTTCTTGCCCAATACACTAGAAAAGAGTCGGTTCAAGGCTTCCTAATATCGGATAAAGGTTTAATAAGAGGCTTTTCTGGCCAGGCAGGGGTGATTGAGCTGTTGTATGTCGCCGAGGGCGATATGGTGGTTAAAGGGCAAAAACTTGCGAACATTAACGTGCCTAAGGCAAGCTACACATCTCAGCGTGGAACCACCCATCTTAGTGAACAGTTGGTTTTCCAATACCAGCAACAACTAGCCTTGATAGATAGTGAGATTCAACAGCAAAAGCAATTGCTTGAGCAAGAGTTAGTCACCTTAAAAGCCTCCCAGGAGGGACTGTACAGTGAACGCCAATCATTGCTCACTCAAACAAAACTGGCAACCGCAAAGCTGCAGCTTATTGAGCAACAACAACAAAGTTTGCAAGCACTGTATGGAAAAAACCATCTCACATTAAGTGAGTATCAAAGCCATCGTCAAATTGCAATTGATGCTGAGCAAGAGTTACATTCTTACCAACGATTACTTTTTACTAACCATGTCAGAATGGAGGAATTAGCTTATAAAATTGATATTCTGCCTAATCAACTGCATGTGAAGCTCAGTAGTTTACAAAGGCAAAAATCTGAGATTCAAAATCAGCTTTTGCATACCCAAGCCAATGCAACATATACCGTATTGGCCCCTCATTCAGGTGTTGTCACCGCCGTTTTATTCAGTCAAGGAGAGACTGTGGCAAATAATACCGCCATCCTTACAATTTTACCTGAAAATTCAAATTTGGTTGCTGAGCTGTTAGTACCAAGTAGAAGTATTGGCTTCGTCAAATTAGGTCAAACAGCAAAGTTAAGATTTGATGCATTTCCATATCAAAGGTTTGGATTCATCAATAGTGAGGTGATTAGTATCGAGCAGACACTGGTCACCCCAAGCGAAATTAAATTACCGATTAATATCCGCGAACCAGTGTACCGATTGCGAGCAAAGCTTCCTCATCAATATATCCAAGCTTATGGTAAAGACTTTCCTTTGAAAACTGGAATGCAGCTTGAGGCGGATATTAGCTTAGATAAAAGATCACTATTGGACTGGTTGTTTGAACCTATTTATAGCCTTAAAGGTAAATTAAATTAGGGGCAATGATGTCAGAATTGATCAAGTTTTCTAATCGAAGAACGACGCCACTTATTTTACAAACAGAAATGGCTGAATGTGGTTTAGCTTGTATGGCGATGGTGTCTAGTTTTTATGGGCATAAGCTCGATATGGGCGCAATTAGGCAGAAATATAGCGCCAATGTGAGCGGTATGAATTTACAGCAATTGATTGAGCTAGGTGCTGTTCTGGGATTAAGTTCGAGGGCATTACAATGTGAGCTAAGTGAGTTAAAGCAATTGCAATTACCTTGCATATTGCATTGGGATATGAATCATTTTGTGGTGCTAACTAAGGTCAGTGGTAAAGGCGCGAAACAGAAATTCAGTGTTAATGATCCTGCGAGAGGGCAAAAAATATTCGATATAAAACAAATCAGTAAGCATTTCACAGGTGTTTGTTTAGAGTTGACCCCGACCAATCAATTTGAAACAAAAACAGAGTCTTCCACTCTTCGTTTTTATCAGCTTTGGTCGACGATGACTGGGTTGAAGCGTGGTTTAGTACAGCTATTTTTGGTGTCTTTAGTTATTCAGGTTTTAGTGCTTTTAGGCCCTTATTATATGCAATGGGTCGTTGATGAGGTCTTGGTAAGTTTTGATCAAGCCTTACTGCTTGTACTGGCGTTAGGCTTTGGTTTTATTGTGGTGTTGGAAACCCTTACGGCTGCGTTTCGAAGTTGGTTGATCATTCGCTTATCCAGTGTATTAAACATGCAGATGGGGGTGAACCTTCTGCATCACCTGATGCGCTTACCTATGTCTTTTTTTGAATCTAGGCATATTGGTGATTTAATGTCGAGATTTGGATCTTTGGCGCATATCCGCGAAAGGATAACGACAGGATTTGTAGAAACTTTTGTTGATGGTGTGATGGCTATTTCTATTTTGGTCGTTATGGTGCTGTATTCTTGGCAGCTCGCTATGATAGTCGTGTTGGTGATTGTACTGTACTTAGTGGTGAGACTGATTCTTTTTAGGCCTTTTAAGATGGCG
Organism: Paraferrimonas sp. SM1919; assembly: GCF_010993985.1. GTDB lineage: Bacteria > Pseudomonadota > Gammaproteobacteria > Enterobacterales > Shewanellaceae > SM1919. The sequence goes on from NZ_WINH01000008.1 coordinate 11,452, forward strand.
AGTGAAGATTTAATCCAAAATTGTGCAAAAGAGCAAAGCCACTTTTTAGAATCTTTAAGAGCCATGCAGACGATTAAAATATTTGCTCAGGAGAATTTAAGACAAAGTATTTGGCAAAATCGATATGCCGAAGTGATCAATAGTGAAATAAAAATCGGTCGTTTAGAAATCAGTTTTAATGCCTTTAATAAAATGCTATTTGGACTTGAAAATGTAGTTGTGATTTATATTGGGGCGCTGACGGTAATGCAAGGGCAGTTAACCGTGGGGATGCTACTTGCCTTTATTAGTTATAAACGTTTATTAGCAGATAGGGCAACTAATCTTATTGAGCAAATTATACAATTTAAGATGATGCGCTTACATCTTGATAGGATTGCCGATATCGCTTTGAGCACACCAGAGAAAAATATCGATAGCCAAAGTGAAGCGCTTTTTCAAGATGCTGATATAGTCTTAAAAGACATTTGTTTTAAATATCCAAACTCGGACAAATGGCTACTTAAAAATATTAATTTAACGGTTCGAGCTGGGGATTGCATTGCCATCAAAGGTGCCTCCGGTGCTGGCAAAACCACACTGATGAAAATCATGCTGGGTTTACTGCCGCCTACTTCTGGTTGTGTTAGCTTTGGCGGTGTGGATATTACACAAATAGGTTTGAAAAAGTATCGTAAACAGATCGCTGCAGTACTGCAAAATGATACCTTATTAGCTGGTTCAATCGCGGATAATATTTGCTTTTTTGAGCCATCGCCAGATTTTGAAAAAATATTTAGGGTTGCAAACAGTGTTGCCATTAGTCAGGAAATCGATGCTATGCCTATGCAATATAATGCTTTGGTTGGTGATATGGGAGCATGTTTGTCTGGCGGTCAAATTCAAAGGCTACTGCTGGCAAGGGCGCTTTACAAACAGCCTAAAGCATTGTTTTTGGATGAAGCAACCTGTCATTTAGATAAGGAAAATGAGTTTGTCATAGCCCATCAAGTTAAGAATATGGCATTAACCCGAGTAATGGTGGCCCATCGTCAAGAAACGATAGCGATTGCGAATAAAGTCTACCTATTAGAGGCCGGAAGTTTGTCTATGGCACCGCAATAACCTGAGTTCTTAGGGGCGATGGTGAGAGCGTCATGTGTGGCTAAACTCTATAGTATTGCTAAGCATAGCCACCAACTTGAGGAGGTACTGGCTCAGCATGGTTGTTAGTTTACTATCGTTAGCACTGGTTAATGACTTCTATCCGTGAGTATAAGCTGATTGTTTTGTTGATCAATTTGAAAATGGTATTGGCTTAAAATATCCATGCCCAACAGTCCATCGGCGTTATCGTTAATTTCCACAGGTAAGCTGGCTAAGGTCACATTGTTTACCATTACGGTACCTATGGAAAGTGAGTTGATTTTGAATAAATAACTTTCTGCCTGGCCATTGGCGGTATTGAAAGTAATGTTTTTAATACTGTCTTGTTGGTCAATCCCTAATCGCGATAATGCCTGTGGAGCCAGGGAGGTTATAGAAGCACCAGTATCAATTAATAGAGTAAAGGCAATGCCATCTACCTTAATATCTACTAGATATTGTTGCCCCATAGGGGTTAAGTTTATGGTGTTGGGAGCGGCTTGTGATTGCTGGATCTGGGCTAATAGTTTTTGTGCTTTGGGGTAGATAGGGTCGCTTGGACTGACTTGAGTTAATGTAAATTCGGCATCAGCCATTTGCTCAAGTTGCATATATTCTGCCGCCAAATATAAATTAATTAAGCCAAGATGATTAAATAAATCATTAGCATACATAAGCAAATCTATCCATTCTTGTTGGCTTAATTGGTCATCAGCTTCTAATAAGGTATCAATGACTTGATCATCCAATGCAGTTTCTAGTGTGGGATTGGTTAGGTTGTTATGGGATTGTCTCGCAAGATCAATTAGCTCTAAGGCACCATACCAGTTATTGTCAGAGGTAAAGTAATTGCTAAAAGCTAATAATATTGAAACTTGATAGTTTTCAATATTATTTAGGTATGTATTAACATAGCTTTGTGCACTTGAATGGCTTTCCAGGGTGTCGACCTTCGCAAGGATTTTCGGTACCCATGGTGACTGTTGTTGCTCTGGCAATAGGTTTAATAATTGAAAGAAGCAAACGTAATCATGCTGTTGCCAACAAAAATCAAGCTTAGATATCGTTGAGTCGTGGTTGCTATTTGCCGTAGGAACCGTTTTTGAGGGCGCTTTGGTAGGTGTTACTAATGATTCATGGTTGTTGTCGACAATACTGTTGTTGGTTTTTTTTAACCATATGATTGCCCCGTGAAAACGCCCTAAACCATAGCCAATAGCCAATACAAACAGAACAATAAAAGTCTGAAGTACCTTCACATTCAATCCCTTATATTTATTGTGCTCAATACTTTATTTCTTAGCATACGCTAATTTTCAAGACTTAAAAACGGCTTTGTTTTGCTTTAAATAGTATCGGGGTATACACCCATAAAAAGAGGCTAGCGGCGATAAGCCATAGCATAATACTGGCGATGTATCCCCATATGGTATTGGCTAAAAAAGGCGCTAACACTCTTATTAGTGCGCTCATTAATACACAAATAAAGCAGATGTTTATCCAAGGGTGGGGGAGTAATGCTCGACCTGTGTGCCCAAGGGAAACCCGTGCCATCATGGCAAAAATCATTAGCCCCATGGCGGCAATGGTGATTAAGTGTAACGCATGGCTAAATGCAATGTGTTCGCTCACGAGGCTAACACCGATTAGTGCGCTTCCAAGTCCGAGGCAAAAATAAGAGGCATGTAATGACCATAATAACGGTGTTTTTAAAGTTTTTTCTGCATGCCAGTGGCGCTGACGCATCAGGTTAAGTAGACCGCAGCTGACAAGAAGCCCAGCAGTAAGTGCTGCTGTTGAAAAATAAAAGTTGCTAACAAAACTCAGCATGGCTATTAAGGTGAGTGGCATCAGTGAGACTTCTAACCAAGGTTGTGGTGGTTTTCTGACGACGTTCAGTCCATTCGCAGTGAAAAAAGGAATAACACGACCTCCCATTATTGTCATCAACAGTACAAACATAAGCACCATGGATCGACATAGGTGCAAGGCCAGTGCATGTTCACCCATTTTACTACTTATAATAATGGCGCTATTAAGGATTGCCATGACGGATAGCATGGCAACGAATAGGTAATTACGGCGGTTACGGGCGTTTATGACGCAACGTCCAAAGGCGAAAATCACAGCTAACCACCACAATAATTGGGCACTGAAAGCGAGGTAAATGCTGTTAGGTGTATTTACCCAAAATCCTATTCGAGCCAATATCCATAAGACAATGAGTGCGATGATTGGGTAGCCACTTAAACTGGGTTGTTTCGTCCATGTCTGCACAGCTGTCAGCAGAAATCCTGCGGCGACGGTTGCCCCAAAACCAAATATCATTTCATGGGCGTGCCACACTGCAGGCACCATTACTCTATCTAGATTAGACCCTAATGTGAGCATAAGTGCCCAAGTGCCTAAACTGATAATGCTGGCGATAGTGGCTAACAGAAAATGCGACCTAAATAACAGTTGCAAAATTGGCGCATCGGCAACACCTGTTGCAGGGACCTTTTTATGATCGTCAATATTTAACATTAAAATGCCTATGGCTTTCAGGTATTACTCAAATATTTTAGATAATACGATTGAATCTGCTCATCACCTCATAAGCATTAGTCAGACTCTCAATATAGTCAAAGTGTGGCAAAGTAAAAATAACCATTGTCTTAAAAATAATATTGACTGGTTATCGGCTGTTAAACGGACGCACTCGTTATCCAATTGCGTTAACTCTCATAATAGGCGTGTGTTCACCAATTTTCCTGGATAAATACAAGGTCACTAGTACTGTCATACTTGAGCATTCTCGAATAGTAAATGCTTTATTCATTGATGCTGCACCTGCAGGTGCTCAAAGATGTTCAGTATTGGTTGTCTAGCGATAACCGTATGTAGCACTAATAGGAACTCAGTGTATTGCTCTGTCATTGCTTGTTTGAGTGATCTTTTTTGGTGTATTGCTCGTAATATATGTCATTTTTAGGTGATAATTTTGCTGCCAAGTTATTTTTTTTGTTGTATCTGTTAAGAATTTGTTATATCAATATGTAAGCGCTTACATGTGTGAGTCTGTTAAATAATAAAACCTAACTAGGAAAACCCTATGACTATGCGTAAAGGATTGGCACTAAGTCTGTTGTCTAGTGCCATGTTATTTGGCTGCGGCGGTGACGACGCAGAAACTAATTACTTACCTCTGTTTCAGGTGGCTGATGCTACCACTAAGGTTGGTGAACTTTTCACTATGTCCAACTTTGCCACTGATGCCGACGGCGACCAACTATCCTATAGCTTTGATGGCCTGCCAAGCTGGTTGAGTTACGATGAAGCATCCCAATCCTTGAGCGGTACCCCTCAAATGGGGCAAGAAGGCAACTATGCTTTTACCATTCATGTGTCAGATGGTAGTGTCTCCTCTTCTAAAGAGGTCAACCTAGAAGTCAAACTGATTGGTGACTGGAAGTTGGCATGGTCTGATGAATTCGATGGTAACGCCCTCGACAGTAATAACTGGTCACCAATGCTAGGTGACGGCAGCGAGTATGGACTCGTTGGCTGGGGTAACAATGAATTACAATATTACAAAGCAGAAAATGCTACCGTTGCTGACGGTAAACTTAGCATCACTGCTTTAGAAGAGGTAACCGCTGGTTACAATTACTCGTCAGCACGTTTAAGGACAGCTGGTAAGTTCGATACTAAATACGGTCGCATTGAAGTAAAAGCAAAAGCCCCAGAAGGGCAGGGCTTATGGTCTGCTGTGTGGATGCTACCAACCGATTCTATGTACGGTGGCTGGGCTTCAGGCGGTGAAATTGACATCATGGAAGTGGTTAGCGCTAAAGGTGATGTGAATCAAAAGACCCATGGTACTGTTCATTATGGTATGGCTTGGCCGTTCAACCAAAATGCTGGCGGGATGATTGATGCCCAAGTCACAGATGATTTCCATACCTATGCTATTGAATGGGAGCAAAATGAAATTCGTTGGTACTTTGATGGTCAACATTATGCGACGGTGACCAAAGATGCTTGGTGGAGCTACTTCTACAAAGATATGGCGACGGGCTATGAATCGGCACCTGAAGCACCATTTGATCAAGATTTCCATTTACTTATTAACTTAGCTGTTGGTGGTAACTGGCCTGGTTCTCCTGACGGTGATACCGCTTTCCCTTCTGCACTTGAAGTTGATTATGTTCGTGTTTACGACTGTGAATATGATGGTGTACCGGTTGCTAGTTGTGCTAACAATGTCAGCGATACTGTAGAGCCCGCTCCAGAACGTTCTGTTTATGTTGCTGAGTATCCGTTATTCACTGGCAGCGGTGAAGATAAAATCTCATGGACTACGGCTGCAGGACCAATTGAAGCGCCACTTGCGGTTGGTGCAGGTTGGGATAACAACGGTGCCCTAAGCATGACGTTAACAGCGGATCCAGAACGTGGCGACGTGATTGACATTACGACTACCGATATGGGTAATGTGCTCATTAATGCTGCTGAGGGGGGAACGTTTGCTCTACGCGGAATGGGTAACTCTCAAAAGCCTTGGGAATTAGCAGCTGCTGAACTGAAATTCGAATTATTTATTGACTCATCTATGACCAACGCTGACGGTAACATATTGATCAAGATGGATTCAGGATGGCCTAACCTCGGATTTAAATCACTGGCCATTAGCGATTTAAAAATGGATGAATGGCAAAGCCTGTCAGTTCCAGTGAACGATCTTGTCGCTACCCCAGGTGATGGTCCTTTAGACATGGCTGCTGTAGTTAACTTGTTCGTTATTGAGTTTAGTTCCAACGCCCATGTGATGGTCGATAATATCACTCTCAAATGTGCTCACCCTGCGGATAATGGCTGTGCTATAGATCCACCACCTCAAGAGATTTCGGACAGTGAATTGCCAGTGTTTATCAATGGTGTGAACACCGGAGTCTGGGACAATGGTGTTGGTGCATGGGACGATGCGATTCAAACTGACTACTTCGATGGCACTGCTGGTGGCCACATGGGCTGGGAGATTGTTGATAGTGGCGAAGATGGTCATGATCAAGTACTGCAAATCACAAGCTCAGATAGCGGTGCAAGTGGTCTGGTATTTATTCAAGCTTCGACCCCACAAAATTTATCAGGCTTTGCGGGTGGTACCTTAGAGTTTGACTTAAAAGTTGCAGATTATGGTTCTAATACTTCTGGGATGACTTTTAAAGTAGACTGTATCTATCCGTGTACGACTGGTGATCAACCACTAGGTGTAGTGGCTGATGGCGAATGGCAAAGCTTCTCAATTTCCCTAGATGATTTAGTCGCTAAAGGACTTAACCTTAAGACTGTCAATACAGGTTTAGTGATTTACCCTGCATGGGGTGACCAAGCTGGAGTGACTTTCTGGGTTGATAACATTAAGTGGGTTAAAGGTGAAGGTGCCGTAGATGGTGGCGATACTCCTGCTGCTCCTGGACCAGTGGGTGATGTTACCTTGTTTACAGACACTGAAGATGCCAATTGGAAGTTCTTCATCTGCTGTGCCAATGCAACCAGCACAATCGCTGATGTAGGTGGTGATAATGGGAATGTTGCGGAATTCAACTTTTCTGGCACAGGCGGTACCGTGGTTGGCTTTATCAATGAAAATGGTAACGATTTATCCGGTTTAACCAATGGTACCTTAGAGTTTGACTTTAAGATGACTTCTGCACCAACCAATACTGAAGCGGTTTGGAAATTAAAAGTTGAAGGTGCAAGCCAGTCAATCTTTGCCGAGTTAGACCTGAGTGCGGGTAATTCAGGTGTTGGTCCTGTGCTCGATCAGTGGCAGAAATACACATTTAATCTGTCTGACCTTGAATCCGCTGGCCTTGACCTTAGTTTAGTGAAAATTGTGATGATTTTCCCTGAGTGGCAAAAGGCTGATGGCGCAGCTTACCAAATCGACAATGTAGTATTCAAAGACGGTCTGCAATAATAAGTCTTTAAGCTAAAACGCCGCTTCAATTGAAGCGGCGTTTTTATTTCACATTTTGTAAAACTTATAATTGGCTAAGACGCCTTTTGATTCGGCGACCAACAGCAACGACTTAACTTCGATAACGCCGTGGCCTAATGATTATGTATGGGTATATACAAACCCACCATATAGGTACTTAGTCGCCTCAGCACCGACCACTAAAACTCTACTTCCAGTTGCTAGCTTACCACTGCGGATCAACTTATTTAGGCTAACCCATATGGCAGCACTACCTAAGTTTCCGAGTTCTTTGGCATGATTTATCACTTTTTTTTTGTCAATGCCTAATTGTTTAGCAAAAATTTCATCAATATGGCCGTTGGCTTGATGAGGCAGAATAAAATCAAAGTCATCAATGCTAAATTGATTGTGCAAAACTTGCTCTAAAGAGTGCTTTATCAGCATTTCACCGTTCTGACGGACGCCCTTAACATCATGGTGAAATTTGGGTATTTCCTTGTTTTTAACTTTGGCAGAGCCACCATCTAGGTAAAATCCCGGTTGTTTACCGATACCAATATGGCCAAAGTAGCCGTGAGATATCTCACCGATGGCTTGCGGATGACCACTATTGGCAAGTATTACAGCGCCTGCACCATCACCCATTTGCATGTAGTTAAGCAATTGAGACAGGTCAATAAACTCATCATCAAAGTCAAAATACACGGAACCAGTTTCCATACCGCAAATAACAACAGGGGCTTGTTCTGCACTCTCAAAGTTAATACTGGATGTTGTTTTTGATGCACTTCTACCATGGCTCGATGTATTAGTAGGCAGCATGCCTGCTGCAATCTGCAGGGCATTAGCAAAACCGGTGCAGGCTTGCCTTAATTCTAAATAGGGGCCTGTGAATTGTAATTCATCCGCCAACCAAGAAGCATTGGGGGGCACTTGGGTGTGGGGGGTGCAGGTATGGGTAAGTAAGTACTGACAGTGGTTTATGTTGAGTTTAGCTGAAGCTAAAGCTTGGTTGATGGCTCGTTGACCTAGTTCAATGGCGGTCGGGGAAGGCGTACCTAAGTTTTGGTTGAAATTCCTGCTTAAGTGGCGCTTTTGTACACCAATTAAATGACCCAACTTAGCCGCGAGCAACCTTTTTCTGGGCCCGCTTTTCGATAGCAATATTGCTAATAATTGTTGATTGCTGTATGTCGTCTGCGGTAGGGCTGCGCCACAGCCTAACAGGCTAAAAGTCTGTTTTATATATCGAGTTTGCATTTGTTGATGAATTTACCTTCTAAGTTGTCTAGGCAAATAGCTAACTGGGAGAATTGCGGTTCAAATTGGCGTAACAGTGTCATTAGTTTTGAGACCGTCAATAATTTATCACTTTCGAACTGTTTAAAGTTTGCTCCTAGTGTCATGGCATAATGCTTGGCGATATAAACATGTTTGGCTTCGTCTTTGGCGATTTTTTTACATAAATCGACCAGTGGATGATTAGCGCCTAAGTTGCAATTGGATAGGCTGAGCAGAATTTGCGTTACGCAGGTATCTAGGGTGGCAATTCGGATAAAGTGTTCGGCGGTGGTATTTGTTTTGGCCAGAGTAATATAAAAGCGCTTAGCTGCGCTTCTGGCTTTATTGGTGATCTCATGTTTGCCTACATGTGACAATACTAACGCTAGTGCTTGTTCGTGCAACAGTTCTTCGGTTACCGTTAGATTTAAGTCTGACAACAACTGTTGGTTGGCGGCGCTGTCGGTAATTTGGCTTTGCTTATCAAAGATCATCTGCGCAGACTCTTCTCCGCAAAGTAATAATGGCAGTAGCGCAGCCAATGCAGTTTGCTGTTGGGCGTTAAATAATATGGGCTGCTGTTGATAATGGGCTAACCATTGGGGCACCAGCGAATGTTGCTGTTGGGGATCCCGTATGGCGAGCTGTTTATTGGGAAAACACTGGCTCATTAGTTTTGCGGCAGCTCGTTATTAGTTACTTTTTGCTGCCAGTACTTGTCTGCAGATATGATGAAATCTTGTTTGTCTTTTAACCACCACCAGCGTACAGATTTTGAATAATTGAGGTAAAGTTTATCTTCATGAATACTCCAAGCTTGTGGGTCGATATCCACCACCCGGTTTGCACTCATAGCGTAGGCGCAATAGCCTCCATATTGGGGAATGTATTTCTCGGGGGTATTTTTAAAGGCATCTAAGTGTTGTTGGTTTTTGAAGTGCCAAACACTGCCCTGGTAGTTATAGCTAAACTGCGCCGAGCCTTTAGCGGCTGAGCCTTCGGTAAAGTAGTTGACTACATCATAGCCTTCTATGACAAGATCTTGTTTATTGGTATTTAGGTTATACTGGCCAAGGCTAGTGCAACTGGCGATCAGCAATAGCATTATTACGGCAAAAAGCTTGTTCATTTTGCTATCCTTAATTTTTATGCAATACCTTGAAACTAGCAGTGTTTAGCATTGATATCAATTTACTCTGTTGTGGGTAGGGCTACTTTCATAAACGTAAATCGAGAACCTTATGATCACTTTAAGCACCAATTTAGGCGATATTGTTATTGAACTAGATATGGAAAACACCCCTGTTACCGCGAAAAACTTTTTACGCTACTGTAATGAAGGTTTTTATGAGGGCACGATTTTCCATCGCACCATTAAGGGCTTTATGGTGCAAGGTGGTGGGTTGGATGTGCTTTTAAAAGAAAAGCCAGAGCACGATCCTATTGCCAATGAGGCCAACCGTGGTGGCAGCAACCAAATAGGCACCATTGCCATGGCCAGAACCGACGCGCCGCATTCTGCTAGCTCTCAGTTCTTTATTAATACCGCGGATAATAAATTTTTAGATCACACCGCCACTACTAATGCCGGTTGGGGCTACTGTGTGTTTGGCAAAGTGGTTGCAGGCATGGACGTCGTCACCGAAATTGAAAAGTCCCCTACGGGTTCTCGCGAGGGGCATGACGATGTGCCTGTGGTACCTGTTGTGATTGAAAAAGTGACTGTCGCTTAATCGCGCTTTTTAGGGCGGCCAAATAGCACAGCGAGCTTGTTGTTGCTATTTGCCGCTTCCTTAAGCATTTGCTGCCATTCATAAATGGTCACTTTTACTGGATTAAAGCTGTTAATAGGTTTAGGGATACCGTAGCGTACGGTTTCCTTTTCCGGTTCAAAACTGCCAAATAACTTATCCCAGATTATTAATACTCCGGCATAATTTTTATCTATGTACTGAGGGTTGACCCCGTGATGCACCCTATGGTGCGATGGCGTATTAAAGATTAGTTCTAGTGGCCCTAATGTTTTGATGATTTGAGTATGCACAAAAAACTGTAACGCTAGGTTAATCAGCACGACTAAAATCACCCACTGGGGTGGAAAACCAAGAATGGTTAGCGGCAACCAAAACAACCACATACCAGCAATCGGGTACATAAAACTTTGCCTTAGGGCCGTGGAAAAGTTCATATTCTCTGAGCTGTGGTGAGCCACATGGGCGGCCCACATCCAGCGAATGTTATGACTGGCACGGTGGAACCAGTAATACAAAAAGTCTTGCAGGAGCATGAGTACTAAAAAGCTGCCAATAGTCATTTCAATATCAAATAAGCGCCAATCAAATAGCCATTGATATACGCTAATAATAAGTAAGCCAAATAGCACATCACTTACCTGATGCATCAAGCCTAAGGTGGCATTGCAAATCACTTCCACTAAGCGATACTTGCCATTAGCGGGGAGCTTGCCACGTCGTTCAAAAAACAGATACTCAAATAGCATAAATAACCCAAATAGCGGCGCCATTATCGTTAATAATAAATCTGGCTGTTGTAATAATAGTTCTAATAATTCCATTTATTTTTCCTTACAGATAGCACGGCCGCTGGCCTACTGCACGCTGCGCTACTGGACATCACTACGTGACTACAGCACAGCCTTCGGCTTACAGCTAAAGAAGCAGTAGGAAACGAAGTTTACGGCCAGTAGCCACTTTGTGGCGTCCTGTCAGCAGTAGGCTTTAGCCGTGCTAAAAAAGATTTCGTCGTTTACCACTTCGCATAATGATCTTCGGTTAATCCAAGGGCTTGCTCAATTTGGTAGCTATTGCCGTCGTTATCGGTCACTGTGCCGCTAAAATGCCCCATAAACTGTCTAAAATTACTTTTTAAAACAATTAGGTTTAATTTATCTTTACGATGATTACTGGGGGTAAAGGTTAAATCTATCTGCTTATTTGCTGTGGTGATACGCCAACACTTAGTCGTATCATGTCTATCAAACTCGAACTGCACCCCTGCTAATAAATGTTTATTACCGTTTATCCAAAGGGCATTCTCGGTATAGCCGGTCTCATTTACTCCGGCAGCCAAGTTAAAGCCAATGGCTGCTTGTTTGGTTTTTATATTTAAACTGGCCCAGCGCCAACTGGTTTCCCTTCGCATAAAGCCGCTAGAAAAGTCGGTGCTGGCTAGGGCATGTTCAAGGGACTGTGGCTGCCCATTAATACTGAGCTGTCCTACTGGTTTTAATAAATGCTGCTTTTGGGTGTAAGTCCAACCGTTATAACCGGTTGGGCTGCATAGCACCATAGGAATGTTAGTGTTATCTGCTATTAATTCAATTTGGGCCTGAATGTGCTTTAAGTTCAGTTTAATGGTCCATTTGCCATGACTAATATCGATTTGAATACCAGCAATAGCGTTAGTGCTGTTGCTTGGGCTGGTTTGGCGCTTGCCAAAGGGCTTAATGAATTCCTGCTCCAATAACTCGTTAGTTTGACTGTCGTAGAAGTAGCAAAAGCCTTTACTAAGAAAGCCAATATTAGCAATGGCAACACCAAGAATGCCTGAATCTAATTTTATGCAAACAAACTGAAACTGTTTGAATGCTATTTGCTTTTTGAGTGATCCACAGGGCTTATCCATAGTATTAAATAGCTGAGCTTCGGATAAATTTATCTCGCTGACAAAATCATCAAAGTGGCCAAATTTAGGGAGGCCATGGCGCTGGATTAAATGTGGCATTATCGTTCGACTAAAGAATGTTTTTATATATCAAACTTACCCCAATTTAACTGGTAATACCAGATGCTTTGGTTTATAGACTTTGTTATCCTGGCATATGAAATCGTTTGTAGTTACCGTTTTATATTCCTAGGGTTACTGTAGTTTTTGCGAATGATATTTTGACAGAAGTTGGCTTGAGTGAGTTTGCATAGGCAAGCGAGACCTCAACCTTTACATTTTGACTGAGCTGAACTTGATTACCCCTGGGCTTCAAATACTGACTAAAGTAGCAATGTTATCAATTGAGCCGAAATGCTTATGACGGAATATAAACGGTGGTTAGTAAATTATGCTTTTATGCATCCAATCAGTCAGAATGGAAACATAATCAATAAAAATTTCGGATTTTAGAAAATCAAACAAAATGTAACAAAATGTAAGTACTCACTCGTTTTGAGTTATCTGTTATTACTGGTTTGGGTGATTATTGGTTGCAAAAATTTAGAATCTTCATTCTAAAGTATGATCCAATTTGATAAAAGCTAAATTATAAATGGAAAGGACCTTTACTTGAACGAATAAAATAAATAAATTTAGTGTATCTTCATGATTAAGAGACATAAATTAATGATATGCCCTAGGGGAGGAAAGTAGGTATGAAGCTATATATAGTCAGTACTGATGATGATTTTTCTGGGGGATTGAAAGCGCAGCTACAGCTGGCCTTTAGAAATTACAATATAAAAATATTTTCTAGTGTAGGGGTGACCTTTAAATGGGAGTTGAGAGAGGGGGACCTTTTGATTTACGACTCTACAGTTTATAAAGACCATCCAGGCGATCTTCTCAGATCATTGCCCTGCCACAACCTAAAGGTTACAGAAAAGGTGGATTTTTTTGAAGAGTTACGCAGCTTATCAGCAGGTTTTGTTGGGGTGGTAGAAAAGGGGATTGCACTTGATTTATATCCCAAAGTAATTCGTTGTTTAAACAAAAAAGAATATTGGTTCTCGCGTCAACTGATTTCACATGTACTAAGCCAATTCCAAAATAACACAGCACCAAATGACGTAACCATGGAAGCACTTTTGCAGCAATTTGAGCTTACCCCAAGGGAGTTGCAGTTAGTTAAGCAGATGTATTTAGGAAAGAACAACTCTGCTATAGCTAACGATCTTCATATTAGTGTGCATACAGTTAAAAGTCATGTTTCAAACATTTTAGCTAAATTAGAACTGAACTCGAGAAATGAACTACAAGCAACTCTGAACTCAAAATTACAGACCTATACTATTAAGTAATCTAAAAGCTACTATAGAGTAGCTTTTAGATTATCTATGATTAATTTTGCACAATAGTTGTGTTATTAAATACACCGCTAACTGTGACATTAGCCACGGCATTAAGGCCAGCTTGATTCACACTTATAATGTTATCAGCTCCTGACATATTAATTGCTGCAGTATTTAAATATCCAGATTGTTCAAGGCTGACTAGGTTATGTGTGCCGCCCAGGTCAACGTCAGCACTGTGCATACCATCGCCGGCCTGTAAGACCACGACTCGTGAATCATCAGAGGTATCGTCCATAAAAATGTCTGCAAGGTTGTCATTAGAGTCTTGTTGAACGTAGGCATTAAGATTCCAGACCCAGTACTGTGTATCCGTATTGTATTGATCGCCACCGTTACCAGCGGTGGTAACATTAATAGTGTTGCCAGAAACCATGCCAGTTTGTCGAGTTGCAACTTCATTACCAGTACTGCTTGCTAGAGCTGTATGGGTTGCTGAGTTGTTCATACCTTGCTGTTTTAATGAGTTCCAATCGCCGGTACCTTCTTGGATGATTTGAGCATAGTTATCGCCATGACCGGGGTTAGAAGTTTGCTCAATGTTGGCAGAGTTAATGTTGGTTTGGGTAACATTAGCGACATGGCCTGAACCAGTTACTTGGCGAATATATATATTGCCGCCATTAGTTTGATCGACAGTTGCTAAAGAGTTAGTTAAGTTGCCATGCTGCAATATCGTTGTCTTTCCGTAACCTGATTGAGTGACGACAGCTTCAGTTAATGTGGTTTGACTTTCTTGAGTAACGGTTGCAGTAGCAGAACCTGCAGCTTGGGTGATGGTTATATCGTTATCAGTCCCTGATTGATTTACATTAGTCGTATTAGCAATAACAGAACTTGATATGGTTAAAGCGATAACCGATAGGCTAGTGGTAAGGTATTTCATAAATATTCCTTATTTGAATGTATTGTAGGTAATTGCTGCCGCATAATAAGCATTATTAAACTTACCTGCTTAAATGATTTTTTCTATACTTTAAATCATAATTTAATACTTGAGTTTTACTTTTTAGCTTTAAATCATTCTGTTGTTTTATTTTTTCTATACCACAATGATGCTTGGTTACGGTTTTTTACTTTTATTTTTTTGTAACATTTGTACAGGTGACTTTTAACGGTTGATTCTGTGATCCCTTTTTTCATTGCTATTTCCTTATTGGTTGACCCAAGGCTTATAAGTTTAAGTGTTTCAATTTCGCATTGAGTCAAATTTTTCAGGTCGCTGTTTTTGTTTGGTTGTATGACTTTTTCGGCAAGGATAGTTAAAATCGCTGTTTCACTTTCATTTTGTTTTAAAATAACTTTTCTTCCTAATGTATTTTCAAGTCCCTTTGTTGAGTCTGCATTGATTATGACAGAAAGACAGTTTGGCTTTAATCGGTTAATCAATTCGTTGGATAAATGTATATCCGCTCTTGAAATGGTTTGGGCATCTATAATGATGGCTGAAGCCGTTTCTAAATCATCAAAAGGCAATGTGTATAGACTATTAAAACCTACCGAGGTTTTGTTTAATAGAGTTTTGATGCTGTTATGTATCAGTTGTAGCAGGATCTTGGATTGACTGAAGACTAATATCGAGCAGGTGTTATTGAACATTGAGACGTTAACATCCATTACAGAGGCTGATGCTGTTAAATCTAATCACAACTGCTTGCATCGATTCACCAGTTTGATGAACAAATACCGGTGACAGTGGTATGTCTCCAATTTGATATATTGTGGCATTATGGAGATTCCCTTCTTGGGTGATTTGAGCTTCATGTGAAGCTAAGCCTATTTGCGTAATTGAAGCAGTGTTATTGGAGCCAATTTGGAGGATGCTGGCTTCATGAAAGTTACCATTCTGGTAGGTTATCGCCGTGTTGCCGTCACCAACTTGTGAAATGTATACACTTAAATCATTGCCAACCTGTTCAATGTTGGCAACATTATCATTGCCTTGTTGATATACATTTGCTTGGATGTTTCTACCTATTTGTTCTGCAGAAATAAAGCTATTAATCGTTTTATGTTGAGCTATTTTAGTAAATAAGTTCGAACCACTTTGGCTAACTGAGATATAATTATCGCTAGTACTTTGGTTTGATGTTAAAAAAAGGACATCATTCGTTTGTTGTAGCTGTTTGTGATTAATTACTTGTTCTTGGATAATTGATACAGAACCATCCCAATTATGTTGACTAATTGGACTGAAATTGTCGCCATAATCATCAATGCCGTAGCCATAATAATTGAAGCCAGGAATAATCCTAACTTGCTCTATTTTATTTGTGATGATATCTGCTTCAGGCTGAACAGTATTTGCGGTCAATGTGTTAGATTGCAGCAAGATGATGGCTGAATAGATTTTGATTACTGTTACTTTCACTCGGTTCTCGATGTCTTTATTTTTTCTGGTTTCGTTTTTGGACTTGAATATATTTATATTGTATTTATAAGTTAAGTGCGTCATTCAAAAGTATATAATTTGTAAAATGATTAAAAAGTATGAGGTGGTAGCGAGTTTTTCATTCTTTTTGTTGAGTAATGGCACTAAAGTATGTTTTTATTTTTAGAATATTCAATATTAAGTATGAAGTTAAATTTGTTTTATGTAATAAATTTAATGGTGCAAATTAATTCTCAAGGATGTGGGGTTTTCATCCGTGAAAATTTTGAAAATTTAAAGGGATGTGAGTGATGACACCAGTATTAATTTTTTGTAAGACAAAAGTATTATATGATTCATTGAGAGGTTTTTTAATGGGGTGCTTATCAATTGATTTGGAATTGATTGATGACCAAAGTTTATTGGCAGTAAGGCTTTTTTCTCAGAAGCACATTATTTTGCTTGATATGAATGCCATTGACGCTAGCACTATAGAGCTCCTCGTAAAAGTTAAGGAGGTGTTGGATTTTTCACCTAAATTAATATTTATTAATGTTGCTAGAAATGAGCTACGTCATAAAACCTTTGCTGACGCAGAAACTCTTTATCTTGACCAAACACTCGCTGACATGACAAAGATTTTGAAACGTTCTCTTTGTTATGAAATCGATAACAATATGGATATAGAGTTAACTCAAGAAAAACTCACAAAAAGAGAAAAGCAAGTGCTCGACTCGTTAATCAAGGGGAGCTCGAATTTAGAAATATCTGAGTCACTGTTTGTTAGCGAAAGTACGGTTAAAACACATCTATATAGGATTTTCAAAAAAATAGGTGTCTCTACTCGCTCTCAAGCAATTGTTTGGGCCCAAGGTCACTTATATAACCAAGAGCAAAGTGCATGAAATCATTGAAAATCTTAATGATGGTCATGCTTTTATGTGGCGCAGAAAAAGTTAATGCCCACCCAGAAGATCAGCTAATTTCTCAATTAATTATTAATCAAACGATGACACGTTTAGGTCAGTCGTTTTACAGAAAATTTAGCTTGGAGTTTCAAGCATTAGGTTCAATAAAGCATCAAGGTATAAGTGTACGAGAGCGCCCTACCGCAAGTAGTGGAAGCTTTATTGAGATACTCAACAACAGAAAAATCATTTTTCGAACTCAAGTTTCACCCGCAAGTAAAAATATTGACCATAAAGCAAAACAAGTTGCTGGGGCTGTTTTTGACTTTTTGCAAAGCCAAAATAAACAATCGCAATGGCAGCATCTATTGGAGCCTGATTTGGGTCGTGATGAAATTTAACAAGGATAGACATGAAAAAGATCACTATTTTAGTCTTACTATTTTGCAACTTTAGTAGTGTTGCTACTCAGTTAATTTATACACCAGTAAACCCCGCTTTTGGTGGCAATTATCTTAATGGTAGTTATTTGCTGTCTAATGCCTCTGCTCAAAATAATCATAATTCGGGCAGTAGTTATGAACCACCTAGCGCGCTTGAAAGGATGTCTACTTCGTTAGAATCAAGATTAATGAGTCAATTGTTCAATGATGCAATTAATGGCCAGGAAGGTTATTTAAAGACCCAAGATTTTGAAATTAATGTCGTAAATCATGATGGTATGCTTGTGGTGCACATTACAGACTTAACCACTGGGGAAACGACAGTATTGGAAGTGGGGCAACATCCAACGGATGGAGGTAGTTAATGATTATGCGATTAATAATGAGCTGTTGCTTGATAGGAGTGACAGCTTGCTCATCAAATGATATTCCGATGGAAATATCCTCACTAATGCCTAAGGGTGAAGCGCATAAGCAATTAATCTCATTACCGAGTCCCCAAGGTGCAATTTTGGCTGCGGTGTATGACTTTCGGGATCAGACTGGCCAGTATAAAGGGCTGCCATCAAGTAACTTTTCAACGGCGGTACCACAAAGTGGCGCTTCAATGTTATCGCAAGCCTTAGTTGATTCTGCTTGGTTCACCCCTGTGGAAAGGGAAGGGTTGCAGAATCTGCTTACAGAAAGGAAAATAATTCGAGCAGGCCTACAGGGAAAAGGGGCTAAGCTTTCTGAATTAAGCCCTGCTCAAATCCTCTTTGAAGGCGGTATCATTGCCTATGATACTAATACTATTACCGGTGGTCTTGGCGCGAGATATCTCGGTATTGGTGCAAACAGTCAATTTAGAAAAGACAGTGTTACCGTAAATTTGCGTGCAGTGGACATTCGTACGGGTAGGGTACTTAGCAGTGTAACAACAACAAAGTCCATTCTTTCTAAAGAGATCAGTGCCGGGGTATTTAAATTTATTGCGGCTAAAGAATTACTTGAATCTGAAATGGGCTATACCACCAATGAACCGGTTAGCATATGTGTAGATAGTGCAATTAATGCGGCGCTTACTCACCTTATTTCTGATGGTGTCTGGAAAGGGGCTTGGAGTTTAAAAGATGAACAGGAAGGTCTTAATAATCCAGTTTTATTAAGCTATTGGGTTGAGTCTTTTGGCAAAGAAGCGGTCCAAAAAAGATTAGGTATAAAATTATAAGAATTACTTATAGTGATAACAAACCCGGAATAACGAATATTCCGGGTTTTATTATACTCACCGATTTATACTGGGCTTACGTCATCGAACGTTTGCACAGCAAAGCCGATAGCATCGTCATCCCCTATCTTAATTAGATCGATATTCTTGACAATATCGTACGAGTCAGCAACACCATCACCATCCGTGTCTTTATGGATAATATACTCCTGCTTATAAGCGGCTCCATGAACGGCGATTTCTAGCACTGTTCCCGTATCATAAATGAGCGTATCAGTGCCATTGCCACCATCGATGAAGTCATTACCTTTGCCGCCAATGAAGGTATCATCACCGGTAGATAGGTGGATACTGTCATCGAAGTCTGTGCCAGTCACCGTATCGGCACTGCTGCCAGTATTACGATCATGGTACTCCATACCAAAGCCTAAGCCACTAAAGTCAATGATATCATCGCCCCGAGTGCCGTAGAGGATTTCGACATTTTCTACGGTATCTGTTGCTACGGTAGAACCACCATTGTTGATACCTTTAACGGTAAAGGTATTGGCATCAACGACTTCCACTTGAAGATGATCAGCATTGCTATAAGTCTCATTGTATTTGAGGGTATCAATACCATTACCACCATAAATTTCATCGCTTTCCATAGCGATAGCGAGATGCGCTGGTGCCTGGGCATCGGCAAAAATCATATCGTCACCCGCACCCGCAATCATGATGTCACTGCCGGCGCCGCCATCTAAAATGTCATTACCACCTTGGTAAGTGAAGTGATAGCCATTATCGCCCATTAATACATCATTACCAGTGCCACCGGTTAAAGTATCATGGCCATGCATACCAATTAATAACGTATCAACGCCATCTGCAGCAAACATATTGTCACCGGCATTATGGCCGCGCTTCATCACATACTCACCTTCATTGAAAGAGACCCTTTCTATGTTGTTGAGCATATCTTGGCCATCACGGCCTGACACGGTATCGGTTACTCTAATACCTGAGTAGGTTTGGAAGTTATAATCTAATATCGAGCCGCTAAATATGGCGACATCATCGCCGCTGCCACCATCAAGGGCGTCATTACCTTTACCCGCATAAAGGATATCGTTATCGGCGCCGCCATCTAGCGTGTCATCACCCTCACCACCTTTTAGGATATCATTACCTGCACCCCCTTGCAGGGTATCACTACCCTGGTAACGACCGCCATTTAGGGTGTCATCGCCTTCACCACCAATCAGGGTATCGTCATGGTTACCACCGGTGATAGTGTCATTACCTTCACCGCCGTCTAGGGTGTTACTGCCCCCAGCAGATTTAATGACATCATCACCATTGCCACCATCAACAATGTCATCTCCCCACATCACATCAATAAAGTCGTTGTGAGCAGTGCCGGTAATATTATCATTACCTGCACCTGTCCATTTGTCATGGTAACTAATGCCATAACTGAGCCCTGTGAAATCAGCAACATCGTCACCCCTAGTGCCGTATATAATTTCAACATTTTTAACGGTATCGGTGGCACTCACTTGGCCATTTTGTACGCCTTCTACTTTAAAGGTGCTGCCATTAACCGCATAAATATTAAGTGCATCCACATTTTTATAGGTGTCGTTGTACCAAAGCTCGTCAATGCCGTCGCCACCGTCAATGCTGTCACTTTCCATATACACCGGCAGATGGGCAGGGGCGTATTGGTCGCCTTTAATTTTATCGTTACCACTGCCCGCTAAAATGGTGTCAGAGCCTGAACCACCTTCTAAAACGTCGTTACCGCCGCCGCCCCTTAAGGTATCATTACCCGCCCCACCCATTAGGGTGTCATCCACTTCTTCAGAGCCATTACCGTAGTAATTGCCGCCAACGATATAATCATCACCATCACCACCATCTAGGTAATCGCTATGATTACCACCGTTGATGGTATCGTTACCTTCTTCACCATAAATTTCATTATTGCCTGTGGTGACTCTTAAGGTATCGTCGCCTTTGCCACCGTAAATAATGTCATTACCGTGCAATAGGTTGATGTTGTCGTTAAAGTCACTACCAATGGCGAAGTCATCACTGGCTTGCTCGGAATTATCAGTAATGGTGATACCTAGGCCGTTCCCCATGTCTCCTAAGTTACTGAAATC
The DNA here is from genome assembly GCF_010993985.1 of Paraferrimonas sp. SM1919. Taxonomy (GTDB): domain Bacteria; phylum Pseudomonadota; class Gammaproteobacteria; order Enterobacterales; family Shewanellaceae; genus SM1919. The sequence continues at coordinate 31,986 of NZ_WINH01000008.1, forward strand.
ATATTGATCATCGCCTCGAGTTCCGACAATTTTTTCAACACTTATTAAGGTATCGCTGTAGTCAGCGATATCAGTATCACTGTGGCTTCTTGAGCTAAGCACTTGTTCTACAACAATGTTACCGTCACCATCAACGCTGGCATGTATATGCCCAGGCTGATACCAATAATTTGCCGTATCGAAGCCTTCACCACCATCTAAAATGTCATTCCCTAAGGACTTGTCACCATAGCCCTTAAAGTGATCATCGCCGCCACGTCCTTCAATATGGTCATCGCCGTCACTGCCGGTGATCTCATCTGCGGCGCTGGTACCAATGATCTTACCTGTCATTAGCATTTCCATTATGCTGGCGTTTTGGGTTGCGGCATCATCAGGGCCTTGGAGGATGCGATTAATATGAACATTATCGGCCAGCCCTTGTAAGGTAATGGTGGTGCCCCTATTCCCTTCATCAGCGAAAAAAGTCACCACCAAATCACTGCCATTAGTACTAAGGGTTAATTCTTCATTCAGGGCTTTATCGACAAAGGCTTGGGCTTTTTCTAGACCAGAGCCTCCAGAAAATAAGTCATTCTGTTCAAAAAAGCGGTAATCAAGTTTATCGACTTTTGCGTCTAACTTATCATCAACCCTTTGTTCATGATTGTCGTTTTTGGTGAGATCATTTTCTAAAATAAAATGCTTTCGATCTAAAAAGAAAGACAGGGTATCGCTGCCTAGTTCAAAATCTGTAATGGTGTTGTTGCCACCATAGGTGATACGCATGGCAAAATTATCATCACCCTCTCCACCGGTTAGAGTGTCATTACCCACCCCCCCAAATAGAGTGTCATCACCTTGCCCCCCTATTAGGGTATCATCACCTTGGTTACCCTCTAGAATGTCATTACCGCTACCACCAATAATCGTGTCATCCCCTTTTTGCCCCATAATATGGTCGTCACTGCTCGAGGAGGACGCGTCATGGTAGTTGTCTCCAGTGCCTAAATGGTCTGTCATAATATTCTCCTTGAATAGAGTTGAGTCAACTTTCCCTTAGGCCGCGTTCCAAACTGCTACTAAGTGGCGAAATAAGGTAATCGAGTAAACTTCTTGGTTTTAAAATGATTTGGGTTTGCACTGGCATGCCAGGTTTTAAAGCTACTTCAGCTAAGTTAGCGTTATTCGGTGCGAGGATAATTTTGCCTTGGTAGAAGTGACGGCCGCTGCTTTGATCTAAGATGCTGTCCGCTGAGATATGAATTAACTCACCATCAATGGCCTGCGCCTCGCGAAAGCTATAGGACAACAATCGCACCTTGGCAATTAAGCCCGCATGAACCGATTCGATATCTTTTGGGTTAATCATGACCTGGGCAATAATGCGAGAGTCTTCAGGAACGACTTCGGCAATCGTGTCCCCCGCACCGATCACGCCACCTTGGGTGTGATGTTGTAAATTTAAAATATTGCCTTTGGTTGGGGAGCGAATAATAATTCGTTCATTTAGGGCCTTTATTGTGATTAATTGTTCATTAACGGCACTCAGTTCTTTGCTTAATTCCTGTTTTTGTTCCGCAGTTTGTTGATTGAATTGTGAGATATGAGAGTTAATTTTTGCTTGGAGCTCATTATTTTTATTTTGGCTTTTTTGAATTTTTTGTTGTTGCTCTGAGATTTGCGCTACCAGATTTGTTCTTTGTCGCTTTAACTGAAGATAACTGAGTTTTGACACATAGCCTTTTTCGAGTAATTCTTCATTGGCTAGGATTTCTTCATCCAAAATCACTAAGGCTTGCTGGTAATTATCTAACCAAGATTGAGCGCTGTTTTTGTCGTTATTGATTTGCGCGATTTGTTGCTCAAACATGTGCAATGTTTGTTGATAGCCTGCGAGTTTTTGCTGCAGTAGTAATTGCTGTTCTTGGCAAAACAGTTTTTGTTCCGGTGATAAAGCGGAAAAATTGGGGCAGCTAAAATCCTTGCCCGAATTCTGAGCATCTAGTCTTTTTATTATGGTTTTTAATTGAAAGGTTCTGCTGCTGTATTGCAATAATTGTCCTTCAAGAATAGGGTCTGATAAGCTCAGTAAAGGCTCGCCTGCATCTACGTGCTGCCCCTCTTTAATCCAGATCTCCTTGATAACCCCACCACTGTGATGTTGAATAGCTTGGGTTTCAACTTCAGTAATTAGCCTGCCAGAGGCAATCGAAGCTGACGACAACGGCGCTAAGCTACTCCACAGTAATAGACCGATAAAACCAAATGCAAATACCATCCAGCCAATGGATAATAGTCTTTGACTATTGAGTGAGGTTGCTGTGTTTGCTAATGGAGTATTTGGGGCCATTTTATTTCACCACTTTATTGTTTCTATGGGCATTTAAGTCAAAAATTTGATTAGATTGTTGGGTGTGAATTTGACGCCCTTTGATCACCAGACACTGCTGTGAAAGTTGCAGCAATGATGGCCGTGAAGTCACCATGATGGTGGTGATCCCAGATTGGTTATTTTCTTTAATTAAGGAACCTAATTGTGTGAGACCTTGGTGATCAAGGCAGCAATCAGGCTCATCTAGGATCATAATTGATGGTCGGTTATACAGTGCCATCGCTAAGCCGATTTTCTTAACTTGGCCTTGGGATAAAGCCACCCCGACATCGCCAACGACGGTTTGATAGCCATGTTCAAGTGCTAAAATCATCTCGTGAGCGCCAGCAAGTTTGGCTGCATTAATGATTGCTACCGGGCTGAGTTCTTGTTCAAACCGAGCAATGTTTTGGGCAATGGTTCCGGAAAACAATCGGCAATGTTGTGGCACATAGCCGATGTGACCGCTTAATTGCTCCGTTCCCCAGCGATTAATGTTCAAGCCTTCTAGGTAGACATGGCCATCGTGGGCAGGGTGTAACCCTAGTAACGTTTTTAAAAGTAACGTTTTCCCGGAACCAGTTGGTCCAATAATTGCGGTACATGACCCTGCAGGTATTTGTGCTGAAGACTTCTTAATAACGAGCGGGGCATCTTGACCGGGTTTATTGATTTGCACCTCGTCGAGTTTGTAATTGCCCTTAGCTTGTTCTTTGATCGTCTCTGCTTCTTGGTCGCACTGTACCATTGCCTGCAGTCTTTTATAGGCTCGAAAAGCGACTTTCCATGAACCAAAGTTATTGATGGCCTGCTCGACAGGGGCAAGCACTCGGGCCATTAACATCGATGCCGCAATGAGTACTCCAGCGCTTATTTGATTTTGCAGGATAAGCTGTACCGCAATAAACAGCAGACCTAGTTGTAAAAATAATCTGCAAGCCTTGGTAACTGCTTGGCTACTGCGTTTACTGGCGCCGTTGAGGGCGGTGGCTTGCTGATTTAATTTGCTGTTACGTTCTGATTGCTTGGTAAGGTTAGCGCCCATTCCTAAAGCACTGACCAGCTCTGTTTTTGCTAACCAGTCATTGTCAATAATGGCAAGTGCATCATTGGTCTTTTGTACTTTAGCAGCTGAACGTTGTTGAAAGTAATTGCTCACCAGCATAATAGCGCTCAGCAAAAGCAAACCAAACAGGGTAAAAAAACCTAGGGTTGGGTGGAGAAGGAACAGCCCTAATAAAAAAATTGGCGCGTAGGGCGCATCAAAAAATGTTATTGCCCCGCTTGCCGCTATAGATTGCTTAACAATGTCAACATCTTTAAGTTGCGTTTGATTTATTGCGTTATGATGAAAACTGTTTTTGAATGCAATCGCTTTATATTGATTTTCTATGGCAATTGATTGTGTATGCAACAGCTGGTTTCTTACCCACTCAAGAATGGCTTGTATTAATAATAACCCAGCGGCAATGATAGTGAGCCAAATCAGAGTATCGATACTTTCTGACATGAGTACTCTGTCAAACGCTTGCAGGGTATAAAGGGGGATCACAAAATAAAACAGATTTATTGCTACCGAAAAAAACAATATGCTGATAATTTGAGATTTAAAACGGTTAAGGAATTCCATTTCTTGCCTGTGAACTGAGTGATTACTCAATTACTTTGGCATAAACAGTGAAAAAATTGTTGGCTGCAGGTTTTAATTCATACTTTGACAAGGGTTTTTAATACTTGGGTGTGAGTGATTCAAACTAAAGTCTGAAGTTAAGCATTGGCAAAATATTTTACTGTATGAGAATGAGGGAGAAGTCGAATGAAAATTAAATGGATTTTAGTAACACTGTTAAGCCTGTGGGTACTGGCTTGTTCTCAAATTGAGGTGAATCACCAATACTCTATTGTTCGATTAGATTCAGGCTACCAACTGCAAAAAGATGGCGAAGCTTACGATTTAAAGGGGGCAGGGCTAAGCTATGACCAAGGTTCTAACTTTGCTGCCCTTGCACAAGCAGGCGGCAATACTATTCGTACTTGGTCTACCCATAATGCCGATGCCTTATTAGAGCAAGCCAAGCAGCATAATTTAATGGTGTTGATGGGGATTGATGTACAAAAGCAACTGCATGGCTTTGATTACAATGATGAACAAGCGGTAGCGGCGCAGTTTGCCAGGGTAAAGCAGCAAGTGCTGGCTTACCAAAACCACCCGCAAATACTTGGCTGGATTGTCGCCAACGAGCCTAATTTATTGTTTGATGAGCAGGGCGGTTTGGCCGAGGTAAACCCGAAAGTGTATATGGCGATATCAGATATTATCGACTTTATTCATGAGCACGATCCTAATAAGTTAGTGACCTATAGCTTTGCCGGAGCGATAGAGAGCCATATTAAAACGGCACTTAAATATACCCCGCAGGTGGATTTTGTTTCGGTACAAGTTTATGGCGATTTGGCCAATATTGGCCCAACCATGGCGGCGATGGAATTAGGCAAACCCTTTATGGTGACAGAGTTTGGACCTTTAGGTCATTGGGAGATGCCTGCAACCAGCTGGGGGCGTGAAATTGAAGAGCCAAGCGGCATAAAAGCGCAAACATTAGCTAAGCGAATACAAACGGGTATTACAGACGATAGCAGCGGCAATAACATTGGTCATTTTGCTTTTTTATGGGGGCAAAAGCAGGAACGCACCCCTACTTGGTATGGCATGTTTAATGCCGATGGTCAGGCCAATGCCAGGGTGGATACCATGACTCACTATTGGACTGGGCAATACCCACAAAATAGGGCACCGCAAACCCTGAGTATTAAAATCAACAATCAAGCGGCCCAGGCTTCATTAAAAGTTCAGCCTGAACAGGCTTTAACGGTTGAGGTGTTAGTTAAAGAGCCCGATAACGATGGCTTAGATTTACTTTGGGAATTACTTGATGAAGTGGTTGAGAAAAGTGATGGTGGTGCCTTTGAACAGCGCCCCAATAATATGCCGTTAGCCCCAACTTCAATCAAGGTAGCAAGCATTAACCACCCACTGTGGGGGCAAGTTCAACAAATTAATATGCAATTTACCGCCCCAGCAACTGCAGGAGAATACCGCTTATTTAGCTACGCCAGCGACGGTAAAGGCAAAGTAGGCAACGCTAATTTTCCTTTTAAAGTTAATTAGCCCACAGCTAACTGGACGGGCTGCACCCTACAGCACGCAACTACGTTGCTACTGCTTGAAGTTACATTCGGTCGCAGTAAGCCGAAGGCTGTCCTGTAGTCACGTAGTGACGTCCAGTAGCACAGCGTGCAGTAGGCTTTAGCCGTGCTACTTAAGCCTAATAGGCTTAACCACAGCGTGATGTTCTTCACTGTTGATATGTACTTCGCCATCCATAATGCTCAGTTGTAAATCAATCGCTTTGGCGAACATGGGTAGGGTGGCGGTTAACTCGGTTTCATCAAGTTGCCAAACGCTGACTTTAGATAAACTGGCAAAGTCTTTTTGGTACTTGTCCCACCAAGGTTTCACGCTATTGCCGCCATAGGCATAAAGAGACACTGCTTCACTTTTGCTGGAGGCTTTTTTTAGCCATTTAGGGTCGAGTTGCCCTAGGGATAACCAATGGTTGATCACCCCTGAGTAATCTTCACTAATTAAATCTGGACTGTCGGCGTCACACAAACCTTTACTTGGCTTTAGGTTTTCATCGGCATTTAAGGCAAACACGATTAATTTGGCCATTACCCGAAGCTCAGTTTCAGACGGATGCATGGCCAGGGTAAAATTATGGGATTGGTAATAGTGCCTGTCCATATCTGAGATATTGAGGCTGATTTTAAGGGGGCGGGAGTCGATAGCCATAGTATGTGCTCGTAAATATCATTGAGCGCAGTCTATCGACTCTATAGTGGTATGCCTAGTAATTTATAACAATGTATGTTCAATGGTATGGGCAGTAACTTGCAGTTTTTGCACCGTACCAGAAATCGTGGCTGCACAATCACCATCTTGAGAGCCATAATCACCAAATTGAGCATGGTTGCCACCATCAACTTGTACGAAGACGGTATTAACTGGCAAGGTCCAAGCAAGACTTAGGACATCCGCTGGTGGTACTAAACAATCATTTTCACCATAAATAGACACCACTTTTAAGTCAGTACGGTAGGGAATAGGCAGTTCAGGATTTGGGAAAGACGCCCATAACGCTAAACCTGAAATTGAAATATCCTGTGGGTTTTCAGCTATGTATTGGCTGGCGATAACTCCACCTAATGAGTGGCCGGCTATCACCCAATCGGTAATATCAGGGTTAGCCGCTTGTAGGGCAGGGATCATGTTAGGCATGACACCGGCTATTACTAATTCACTTGGGGTTTTATCGATAACCACAGGGTAGCCCGTGGTTGCCACCATTTGTGCAATACCCGCATAAGCGCGTGGATCAACTTCTCCCCCAGGTTGGATCAGTAAGCCTTTAGTCAATGGCGCTAATTTATTGCTAAAGCGTATAAATTGAAATGATTCAACTACTGCGACCGCTTCAGTGGATTTCATGTATTCCAGCCCATCAGCAGTGGCCATTCGGGTTTCGGCTAGGGCACTAAAGTGGAAGGATACTGTAGTAAATATGATGATTAAGGTTTTGCTTAACACTTTCATTGTTTTTTCCTTATTTTCCGTAAAAGGTTCGAACAATGTATTTAGGTTTATGGCTGCATTCGTCCTAAAAACGGTTTTTTAGGACATTGATGTGCATTTGAGTTGATATTTATCAATGCTGCCCATGTCTGTATTGCGAAGGAGTTAATCCGACTTGCTTTTTGAATTGCAGATTAAATGATGATTTTGAATTAAAACCAGAGAGAAGCGCGATATTTAATAAGCTTAAACTAAGGTTTTTGCGGTTGCTCATTAAGGACTTTGCATGGTTAACCCGATATGCTGCCACGTAATCACAATAATTTGTTTTAAAGTGCAACCGAATGATTTCAGAGACTCTTCGCTCACCGAGTTTGGTGAGTTTAGCAAAATCATGCAGGTTTAAGTCGGGATCTAAATAGCACTGGGATGACATCGCCTGGGTTAATTTGGCGACTTCATTTTCGGAAGGTTTTACAGGGGGGGATAATAGTTGTGGACTAGAGCGAATAAACCAGGGCAATACGGGATAGAAAACTAAAACGGCCAATGAAGTATATAAAAATCCAAAAACGATTAGCATAATTAATGGTAAATCAATCATCTAAATACCTAAAGGTCATTAAATATGGAGTGGTTGTTTATTAAACAGTTTAAATATATTGCTATTTGGTAATAGTAAAGTCAATAACGCTATAGTTAAGTATTTTTATTAATTCGTTAATTAGGTTACCTAAGATATTTACTGGAGTAGCATGTACTCCTATTTATCCATGCAGACTGACGCTTGGTTAATTATCAAAGAGTGCGCATACAACACAGAGTGATGATGAGTACTCCCCCCTTTTTTAGATGTTTTAACCTTGGCCTGTTATTGCAGACAATAAAAAAGCTCCCTTAGGAGCTTTTAGTCGTGTCAACGATCAGTTCTTTTTAGGTTTGCCGTTACCACCGCCGTTACCGCCGCCGCCACCGCCGGTGTCACCACCACCGTTGTCGCCAGTACAGGCATTTGCAGCAATATGATCGTGAGCAGCTTTAGCTTGAACCAAACCGTGACCATAGGCATTATCACGTCCAGCTGCACCTAAGTCTTCGGCCGTTGCCACTAATGCTGCGCGGATTTCGCTGGCACTACAGCTTGGGTTATTACTCCAAACCAGTGCTGCCACACCCGCAACATGAGGCGTCGCCATTGAGGTACCATCCCACGCGGAATAGTTACCCGCATATACATCAACCGTGGCGCTACTGCCAACAAGACCAACTAAAGTCGCGCCGTCGGCTTGGCTCACGCCGACAGAAGGAATGCTTGTCGCCACTTCACCTAGTGTGCCGTAAAGCATGTCTGGTTCATTATTGTAAATAATGGCGCCAGCACCGCCGCCGGCTTCACAGGCTAATACTTTATCTGAAAAGGCAATGTCGCCACGGCTGATCAAACAAATATTGCCAGTTGCACCAGTACAGGCACTGGTACCTAAACCACAATCAACCAAAGAGCCAGTTGCACTGGCGAATGGTGAACCTACCATTCCTGCAGATTCATAGCCATTGCCCGCCACTGTTACATCAGAAGAGGTAGCGGTTCCCATAGGTAATGACGATTCAACTGCCACACCAGGAGCTGCCAACTCAACCTGGTCGGTCTGTTGCGAGAAGGCCGCAACGACTTTATTGGCGTCAATGGCTGCAACCGATACCACAGAGTCGTAGGATGCTGGATAAGAATGGCGAGTGTTACCATCGTTACCGGCAGCAGCAATGCTTAGAACGCCTGCGGCATAGGCATCCCCAAAGGCACGATCTTCAGAACGTACTGAACGGCTGCCACCTAAACTCATATTAATAACAAGTTTATCTAGGCCTGCAGCGGTTTGCGCTGCAACACAGTTATCAAGCGCTGTAACCAAGGTGGACGAGTAAGCCCAACCATCTGCGTCAAACACCTTAATAATATGCAGGTTCAAGTTGTTATTTGGTAGTACACCAATTACACCAAGCGTGTTATCTAGCGCAGCAATCGTGCCTGCAACATGGGTACCGTGACCGTGTTCATCACTAAACCAATTGCCTGTCCCTGAGTCATTGGTACCGCTAATGTTGCTGGAACTGGCTAGGTCTTCATGACTTAAGTCATAACCAGAGTCGATAATACACACCATGGTATTCGCTGCAGCCGCATCACTAAGCTGAGTGGCTTGTACCATAGGAATACCGTAAGGAGTGGTTTGCGCTAATGGATAGCGTTTTGCATCTATTTCTATGCTTTTAATTTTGGGGTTAAGAGTTAAGGATTGGACTTCTTGGTTGGTTAACTCAACAGACATAAGATTACGGTTGTTGAGCATGGCTTTAATTTTACCTTGACCAATTTCCCCACTCAGTTGCTTGGCAACCCCAGGGGCGTATTCGACGATGTAGCGCTGTGTAGTTGCCGCCAAGGCAATTGAACTTAGACCAAATGTCGCCAACAAAGCGAGCATTGAGCCCTTACAATTCTTGATATTCATATTTTTTCCTTAAATTAAAAAACATCCAATTGCTCACTCTGACACTTTGTTAACGGCTAAATGTAAGCAAATGTAACTACAACATTGAGTTTAGTTGAAAAATTCAAAGATAAGAAAAAATTATCACCATCTAGGGTTAAGGGTATTTTAGAACTGTTAAGCCTGCTTTAAGCTAAAACACATAAAATTAATGAAAAGATTGCTTAATTGATGTTCATGGAAGGTCGCATTACTTTTAGGCAGAGATAATAAAGGTAAAATAATGATCAAAAAATCCATCGCTCTGGCTTGTGCCTTTGCTTTAGGCGCATGTTCTAATGAAGAAGCGCAAACAAACTCTGTGTCTTTCTATATTTCCGATGCACCAGTTGATAACGCCCAGGCGGTAGTGGTCAACTACAGTGGAATTACTTTGTCTGGTGATGAAGGGGATGTTTTTTACCCAGTAACCGATGCCGAAGGTAATGAAACGACTGCTCAAATTAACTTACTAGATTACCAAAATGGTGACAGCTACTTGCTACTAAGCAATCTAGATATCCCTGCAGGTTCTTATAAGTCTTTAATCGTTAATACCGAAGGCTGTCAAACCCACGCTGGTGCCAGTGCCGAATTTTGTTATGTAGTGAATGACCAAGGTCAACACCCTTTAAGCACCCCGAGTAATAAGCTTAAACTTGGTGGCATTGATATTGCGGCTGAAGGTCAACAAGAATTTACCATTGAGTTCAATTTACGCAAGGCTTTGGTTGAGCGTGGCAAAGGGGAGCAATACAACCTTAAACCACACGGAGTTAGCGTACTTGAAAACCGTACTAAAGCGCATATTGAAGGTGTGGTGGATGAAGCCTTATTAACGGCCAATGACTGTGATGGCAATTCTAGTTTTGTTTACCTATACCCACAAAATGATGGCGCGCAGCCTTTAGCGGATGCATTTGATCCTGCGATGGATGATGTTGCTGATGTTGTGGCACCGATTGCCTCTGCCGCGGTAGTGCAAAATGCTGAAAGCAACGAGTGGGGTTACAAAATTGCCAACATCGTTGGTGGTGATTACCAACTGGCTTTTAGCTGTGATGCTGCCTCTGATAACCCAGAAATCTACGACGGTTTAACCATTCCAAATCCAGAGGGCCAAGTGCACGATGTGACTGTGCAATACAGCACCACAGCGACCGTTAACTTTGAAGAGATTATTGAAGAGGTACCTGCATCTTAATCACTGCATTTACTTAAACAAAATAAAAGGCTGCACAAGGAAGTGTGGCCTTTTTCTTTTTATAAATAGCTGTTATTTTAAACAATAAATAATACATTCGGAAAGAATATGGCTACAGGACTCAAGGAAGAGCCACAACAACCTCAAAAGAAAGTAAGGGTAAGAACGGGTAAACGTTTTCGAGAAGAAGACGCCCACGACCATTACGATGCCATCGTTATAGGCTAAGGCATAGGTGGCTTAACTAATGCTGCTTTATTGGCACTAATGGGTAAAAAAGTATGTGTGCTGGAACAGCATTATACTGCTGGTGGCTATACCCATGCCTATTGGCGTAAGGGCTTTGAATGGGATGTGGGGGTTCACTATATTGGCGAGGTCCATAAAGAGTATTCCACCCTAAGGCGCATTTTTGATGTGATAAGCCAAGGACGCTTACAGTGGGCTGAAATGGATAAGGTTTATGACAAAATTTGCATTGGTGATGAAGAGTTTGATTTTGTTGCTGGCAAAGACAACTTTATTGAATCGTTAGTGGCTAATTTCCCCAAAGAGCGCCAAGCAATTGAACATTATGTCGAGCTTATTCGTCTGATATCAAAGCAATCTTCCACCTTTTTTGCTGGCCAAGCGCTGCCGCCAATGCTGGCTAAGCTGTATAATAAAATCCGTCCTAAATTAGTCCATAAAGCCTTTTTTAAAACCGCTCGGGAAGTATTAGAAGAGATCACCAGCAACCAAAAATTGATTAGCGTACTATGTGGTCAGTGGGGCGATTATGGCATGGTGCCAAGGGATGCTTCATTTTTAATTCATGCATTAATTGCTAAGCATTATTTGGCAGGGGCGGCATATCCCGTTGGAGGTGCCAGTAGTATTGCCCGAGCGATCATCCCTACCATTGAAAACGCAGGTGGCCATGTGTTTACCATGGCAAAAGTCGAGCAAGTTTTGATTCACAATAACAAGGCCTATGGGGTGCAGTTAGCAGGTGGGCATAAACTGTATGCCGATAAAATCATTAGTAATATTGGCTTTATGAATACCGTCAATCATATTATGCCGCCCTCGGTTAAAACTCAGTATGGCATGGATAATTGGACCAACAAAGTCACTCGCTCTAGTGCCTCTATTTGTTTGTATGCCGGTTTTAACCAAGATGCCCAAAGCCTAAACCTTAAAAAGACCAATTTATGGCTTTACCCTAACGAACACATAGAAGCCAATGTGGATGCTTATAGAACAGGTGAAACCAGCGAGCTGCCGCTGACTTATATCTCTTTTCCATCGGTAAAAGATCCTGATTGGGATAACCGTTATCCTGGCAAGGCCACGGTGGAAATTGTCAGCCTCGCCAGCATGGACGATTACCAAGATTGGTTTGGCACCACTTGGAATGACAGGGGCGATAGTTACCTCCAGTTGAAAGAAAAACTTTCCCAAATACTACTTAAATCTTTATTTAAGCGAGAACCACAACTGGAGCAGGCACTTGAGTTTTATGAGTTGTCTACGCCACTTTCTACCCAGTTTTATCAACGTAATGATGGCGGCGAGATTTACGGCGTTAACCATAGTGTCGATAGGTTTAAGCAGAGCTTTTTGCACCCGCAAACCCCTATCAAAAATTTCTATATGACAGGCTCTGACGTGTTAACCGCGGGGGTAGGGGGCGCCTTGATGGGGGGAGTGATGACCACCATGCGGATGCAAGGGGTGTTTGGAATGAACAAAGTAAAAAAATTATTAAAAGCAGGAGTTAGCCAGTGACTACAGTCGTGATTAGCGGTGCTACTAAGGGCGTTGGTCGCGCCTGTGTAGATGCCTTTATTGAACATTATCAATCCCTTAACCTAGTGGCGGTGGCACGTAACAAACAAGAATTAGCTCAATTAGCCGCTGAGCTTAGTGATAATTTACAGGTGAATTTGCTGACCTTAGCGATAGATGTGAGTTCGTTAGAGGGCTGCCAAAACCTAGTTACACAAACCATCTCAGAGTTCGGCGCAATTGATATTTTGGTGAACAATGCCGGCCTCCACCATAGGGGCGATTTAGCTAAGTTAGCCCCATTGCAAGCGGCGCAAATGGTCGATTTAAATTTACGTAGCCCTATCTATTTATCTGCCTTAGCACTGCCCCATATGAGCTCTGGCTCTGCCATTATTATGGTGGGCTCTTTAGCGGGTAAAGCGCCATTGCAAGGGGCGGCGACTTATAGTGCCACTAAGGCAGGACTTCGCGCCTTCAGTTTTGCCCTCGGGGATGAACTGCGCACTAAGGGAATAAAGGTGGCAGTCGTGTCACCAGGGCCAATAGATACCGGCTTTATTATGGATGAGATTGATCAGGTGGAAGACATTGTCTATTCCCAGCCGATGAGCAGTGCGGAGCAAGTTGCTGCCAATATTGTCAAACTTTGTTTTGATAAAAACCAAGAAATCGCCATGCCAGCAGCCAGTGGTAAACTCGCAACGTTAGGGTATTTATTCCCTAAATTCAGACGCTTAATTCGGCCACTGTTGTATAAGATAGGCCGCAACAACAAACTCAAATATAAAAAAGCTTAAATGTAATAATGAAAACATTTGTAAAAACATTGTCATTAGCGTTGGCGGTCAATTTTAGCGCCGAGGTTAAAGCATCAGATAAATTAACTTATGTTAGCTTAAATTATGATGACTCGTTGCTGACTCACTTGACTATTGTCGTGCCGCAGTTAGACCGTTTTAATTTTAAAGGCACTTTTTATCCAACCATTAATAAAGATCTATTCTTAAATCGGTTGGATGATTGGCGTGCGATCGCCACTAATGGTCATGAGCTGGGTAACCATACTTTGTATCATAGCTGTCGTGGTTCACTGCCTAACCGTAAATGGGTGAAGCCTGAGCAAGATTTAGATAGGCGCACCATTGAACATATGGTGCAAGAAATAAAAATTGCCAACGCCATGCTGCGAGCTGTAGATGGTCAAACTGAACGTACTTTTACGCCGCCGTGTTTTGAAACCCAAGCTAAAGATGGTGATTACTACCCACACATTAAATCTTTATTTGTTGGGGTAAAAAAGCGTCCGCTAGACCCTAATAAAGAAGTGTTTTATACCCCTGTTGGACAAACCGGGCAACAGCTTATAGACATGGTGACCAAGCATAAAGGCACGGGAAAAATTATCAGTTTTACCTTCCATGGTGTGGGAGGAGATTACCTTGAGGTATCTAAAGAGGCCCATCTTGAGTTGTTAAAATTTTTAGATAAAAATCGGCAACTTTATGGTGTTAATCATTATAAAAGCTTGCTCAAATCAGTGAACAAGGATTAATTTAAACAGTATTTAATTAACTCGTCATTAACATGTCTGGGTGTTTATTGCTCTGTTGGCAGTGAAATCAGATAAATTTTAGTTGGTGGTAAGTTTGTTCCTGTGAAGCGGTTTTTGGATCAGGTAGAAAGTGATAAAACAAACAAATCAAGAGCTGAAATTATGTTAAAAAACTCTCTAGCCTTGGCGGTGGTTATCGCCTTAAGCGGGTGTCAGCCCGTTACAGAAGCGGTGACACCTAATTTAAAAGAGCAAGCACAAGTGCAAAATCCATTATTCTCGGCCAGTACACTTCAGTACCAAGCTCCACGTTTTGATATTATTAAAGAGTCACACTTCAAGCCTGCAATATTAGCTGGAATTAAATCTCAGCTCGCAGAAATCGAAAAAATCGCCGACAATCCAGATGTACCAACCTTTGACAATACTATTGTAGCGATGGAGCTTTCTGGCGAACTGCTAAGCCGCGCAACGTCAGTGTTTTACAACTTAACGGGCACTATGAGCAACGAAAACATTCGTGCGCTGCAAGCTGAGTTTGCCCCGCTACTTTCCAAGCACTCTGACGACATTTACCTAAACAAAGCATTATTTAATCGTGTACAAACCCTTTACAACAACAAACAACAGCTAGCTTTAGATGCCGAGTCGGCGCGTCTGTTACAAATTAAATACGATGAATTTATTAATGCGGGCGCAAAACTTACCGATGCAGCTAAAGATAAAGTGCGTAAGCTAAACGCAGAATTGGCTGGCCTCCAAAACAAGTTTGGCGAGAACCAGCTTGGTATTTTAAGCAACGAGCACGTATTGGTAGCAAATGTGGCCGAGCTTGATGGCCTAACGGAGGGGGAAATTGCTGCCGCAGCCGAGCTTGCCAAGGCATCAGGTAAAGTAGGTTACGCCCTTAAACTTGCTAACACCACACGTCAGCCTGTACTGCAAAAGCTCAATAACCGCGAACTACGTCAGCGCATTTGGGAAGCATCTTCTAATCGTGCTACTGAAGGTCAGTATGCAACCCTAGAGATTGTTAAACAGTTAGCAGAACTTCGCGCACAAAAAGCCGCTGTTCTTGGTTATAAAAACTGGGCTGAGTACCGCCTAAACGGCACCATGGCGAAAACGCCACAAGCTGTACTCGATATGTTCTCAGCTATGGTGCCAAAAGTAGTGGCTAACGCCCAACAAGAACAAGCTGACATCCAAGCGATGATCAACAAAACCGGCGGCGACTTCGAGCTACAGCCATGGGATTGGGCCTATTATGCTGAAAAAGTGCGTAAAGAAAAATTCGCCATCGATCAAGCCCAGCTGATGGAATACTTTGAATTTAACAGCGTGCTAAACAATGGTGTGTTTTACACCATGGAGAAACTCTTTGGCATTACCTTTAAAGAGCGTAACGACCTACCTGTTTATCACGAAGACGTCAAAACTTACGAAATCTTCGATGCTGATGGCACATCAATAGCCTTGTTCTACACCGACTACTTTGCCCGTCCGGGCAAACGTGGTGGGGCATGGATGAGCGCGTTTGTTAGCCAAACTCGCCTAAAAGAGCAAAAACCAGTTATCGTGAACGTAATGAACATTCCAAAAGCAGTAATAGGTCAAGCGCAGCTCGTTAGCTTTGATAACGCCAGCACTATGTTCCACGAACTTGGTCACGGCTTACACGGCGCGTTCTCAGATGTTAACTACCCATCACTTGCAGGCACTAATGTATCCCGTGACGTGGTTGAATTTCCGTCGACTTTCCAAGAAGATTGGGCAATCAAACCAGAAGTGCTAGCCAACTACGCAAAGCACTACAAAACGGGTGAAGCCATTCCACAAGAGCTGCTAGATAAAGCACTGAAAGCGGCCAGCTTTAACCAAGGCTTTGATACCCTAGAGTATATGTCTGCAGCAATGCTTGACCAAGAGTGGCACGCTATTGCTGCAGGGAGCAAAATTGACGATGTTGAAGCGTTCGAGCAAGCAGCACTTAAAAAGCATGGTGTAGACATTGCGGCTATTCCACCACGCTACAAATCACAATACTTCTCCCATACCTTTACAGGCGGTTACTCTGCGAGTTACTACGCCTACATGTGGTCAGAAATCATGGCAGCGGATGCTTATAAGTATGTTCAACAAAATGGTGGCTTAAACCGTGAGATGGGGGATAAATTCCGTAAACATATCCTCAGTGTCGGAAACGCCATTGACCCGATGCAGACTTATATTAATTTTCGCGGTAAAGCACCAAGCACGGATGCTTTGTTAGAACGCCGAGGAATTAATTAGAGCGTTTTAATACTTTTTAAGTATATACCTTGGGCCTATAATGGCCCTATTTGTATTGTTGAAGAAGAAGTTTACATGGAACAATATTTTATTTCTTTAATGGGTGGCATAGCCTTAGGCCTAAGTGGACTGTTGTTGCTTGCTCTTAAAGGTAAAGTTGCTGGCATATCGGGAATTTTGAATAGCATCATCAATGACTTTACTCATGAGCGTTGGCGTTTGTGGTTTATTTTAGGAATGATCAGTGCCGGTGGCGTTGCACTGCTGGTTTATGATTATGATTTTAATTATGGCCACCTTGATTGGCATAAAGCTGTTGCTGCAGGGTTATTGGTTGGAGTAGGGACGGCATTGGCTAATGGTTGTACATCTGGTCATGGTATTTGTGGTTTAGGTCGATTATCGTTGCGATCTTTAGTGGCGACTGTCACTTTTATGATGGTTGCAGCAATAGTGGTTAACGGCATGGGGTTATAAAGTGTTGGTATTTGTTTTAGGTTTTATTTTTGGATTGGGGTTATTATTGTCAGGAATGACTGATCCTCAAAAAGTAATCGGCTTTTTTAGGTTGAATGAATCTTGGGATGCTAGCTTGATGTTTGTGATGGGAGGAGCATTGACAGTATTTATTCCTGGTTATCATTTCTGGGTCAAGCCCAAGCAGCCAGTAGTCACTGCTAAGCCTATCACCAACAAGTTAATTGTCGGTTCGCTGTTATTTGGCGCAGGTTGGGGCTTATCGGGCATTTGCCCTGGTCCAGCAGTGATTGGCGTTGCAAGTTTACAGCCGCAAATTCTCATTTTTGTTGGTGCTATGCTGTTAGGGTTTAAATTAGTTTCTTTTGTTCAATCACGGTCGTTGAAGGTTGCTTGGCAACAATAAACTGATTCAGTAAAAAGGAGAGCTCATGCTCTCCTTTTTTAATTGCCGTTAAAGTTGCTGAAGAGCAAGTTTTCTGGTTTTACCTTTATCTAGGGTGATTTGGATTTGGGTTTGTTTATTAAGGTGTTGTATTTTTTGTAGATCTTGATGCTCAGCAACATTCCAATGGCCATCAATGGTGATGGTCACTGTTTTGCTGGCCTCTTTGCCATTGACAATATCTAATGGCATAAAACTCATATTATGATTCCATTTTTTCATTCGCAGATCAGGATCACTAATAGCAACGGTTAAACGGTTCCCCTGATTTTGGGTCATTGCAATAATAGGGGTATCAGTCGCCACAATTGGTTCCGTAGGTTTGGCACTGGCATCAAAAATAGCATAACCCATGGTCTTACTTTGAGGTTCATAAACCTGTTGCAGCGCACTGTCGTTGGCGATTAACTGATAACTAGGTAGGCGCTCAAGTTGAGCATGCTTAGGGACAATCTGATAATGGTAATTTGCGTTGTTCGGAGCCTTACCGTGATCGATGTAGGCTTTAACCGCTTTTTGCTCAATGGCGACAATTTGACGACGTTTACTGCCTTTTTTCGGGCTGCTGGTGGTCAAACTTGGCTGGATACCCTGTTCCGCAACGACTTTATATTCGCTCGGTACACGATATAAATTGCCCTGAGGATCAACAAACTCTCCACCTTCAAAGGTATGAATGCCACCGACTAACGGCTGGTTGTTACGTTGTGCCGTGGTAGGGTGTTTTACATTAAGCAAATTTTGGAAAAGCGTGGTAATGGTGGAGTACTGTTTGTCGTCGGAATTAATTCTTGAACCTAAAGCGATAATTTGATCCTCAAAGAAGAAGAACGACTTATTAAAGCTAAAGCCAGGTTCAAACATTGGCTCATCGCCATCGTTAGGCACAGTGTCGGTTAATTCCATGGCAAAAATACCATTATTACCGTTATCCACCCCACCCAAAAAGGTGTTTTCGGTATAGTTGCGATGCTTACCTTCTTTATAAATAGGGTGAGCCGCGACGCGATAGGTGGTTTTTTCCATTGGCAATGCTTTGGTGGTTGCCCCGGGTAAATAAGCCCAGTGGAAGCCATCAAATGGTGCCATACCTGATGCCTTTAGGGTCAATAAGCCTTGTTCATCTTCGCCACTGAACAGGGTTAAGGCGCCGAAGGATTGGTAGCGACCAAAAGGGTTTTCAACTTTTGAACCAGACTCAAAATCCCAAACATATTTACTCATGCCACGGGCTTGGGCAACCCAATTGTCGGTTTTCATGTTAACAAAACCGGCATAGGGCTTATTGTAAAAACCACTTTCCCCTAAACGCTTGGCTTTTAGGGCTTCTGGTTTATTATCTTTCACCCATTGATAAACATTTTCCATAGTTTCAATGGTGCCAAAGCTGCCAAAATAGGTCAGTCCTGGGGTCAGGATCTTATGGATAGCGCTTAAATCTGCTTTTTGGTAACTTTGGGCGAAAACCATAGCCAAGTCAGCGTCCACCTGTTGTGGATCTTTATAGGCCATGGCGGCATAAGCCGGCAGCATAAAGCGATCAATGCCTGAGTTGTTGGCCGGGAAGCGACCAGTGATCCCTAAGTGTTGCTGAAAATCCGCGCTAAATTCAAATTGTTGCATTAAGGCTGTTTTGAGACGCTGATCAAATTGTTCACTTAACTGGAACGCGCCTCCATGCAGCACGGAATCAATCAAGGCCAGAGTCGTTAAGCTTTGAATACCATAGGAGTTTTGGTAAGCGCTGCGATGATGGTAAATCGAACCATCCCACTTTATGGTATCGGAATAACTTGGTGCGTAATCACTGGCCCATTCTAGGTAATCGAGATAACCTTGCATAAGCGCCACTTTTTGCGGGCTGTCTTGCATTAATAGGACACTGATTAATTTAGCAAAAGCACCACCACGAACGTGATCGGTATTTTCGCCAGTGCTGTAATCAATGTTACTTAATTTACCGAAGCGGGTATGCCAAAGTAGCGCTTGTTGAACTTCTGTCAACATGCCAGCTTCGGCCAATTCATCCCTAAACAACCAACTGCCAATGGCATAAAACCCTAAGCGGATGATGTGATCAGTGGTACCAATCGAAGAACCGGCTGCCCAGCCTTGGTCATGGAAGTGTTCAAACAGGTTTAATAAACGTTGCTTTTTGGCCGCGGTTGGCTGGCGCTTATAGTCCAGGGCTAACGAGAAAAAAGTATTTTGACCAGCAACTTGGAAAATGTCCCCTTCAATGGCGACGTGCTCGTCACGGACTGAGAATAAAGGCTGACCAGTGAGGCCTTCACCTTGGCGTTGAATATTTAAGGCTTGGTAACTGCTTTCGGCTTTATCAAGCTGCTCTTGTACTAATTGCAGGTACTGATCCGCTTGCTTGATGTGGCTGTGGTTGGTTTGGCTACCTAAAATAAGCGTATCGAGTTTGTTGCCAATGCTGGCAAAAGCATCAATATGTGCTTGCTCAAGCTTAACAGACTGGTCATCAAACTTTTGCAATTGTTGCCATGGCTGCAATATTTTATAACTGTCTACTCGGACTTTGGCTTTGTTATTAACGTATTGCCAATCGGAATGGCGTTTACGTGAAACAAACGTGACAAATTGCAGCATATCAAGATGGACGGTGTCGCCAAGCAATTCTTTTGACGGCGTGATGCTCATATTATTGACGATTTGATTAGCACTGTTGGCGTCAATTTTGGCGTCTTCGGCTAAATGCACCCAAAACGCACGCCAGCCACTGTAGTTTTGTTGCATTTGGGCGCGGTAGTGAGCCTGGTTGTTGCTGTCCTTAAATTCGAAGGTGAGGCTACCATTACTCGGCTTATCACGATATACCCATAGTTTGATGCCACCTTGATGGGAGTGGTTGACATAAGAAGGCTCATAGACTTCGGGCTGGCCCCCTGGATACATGCTAGAGGCTTCCACTAAACCCGGGATGGCTTGTTCACCAAAGTGAAGGGGGTTAGTGGATGTAATTTTCCAAGCTAAAGAGTGGGAAAGGTCCTTAAAGTGCTTAGTTGATAATTCAAGCTGGTGTTGGTTAGTCTCTATTGCGTGCAAAGATTGCGCGTCTTCAAAGCTGATCCTTTGGCTTAGAATATCTTCTGAAAGTACTTTTTTCGCTTGCGCAAGTGGCGCAATGCTCAGTCCAAGAATAACCGCTGTGGCGGTCATAGTACGACGAAAATTCATATTAGTGTGCTCCAACTGCAAGTTCTAAGTTCCATGGAATAATTGGGTATTGGGCTTTCGCTTGTGCCTGTTGTAGTAACTGACGCAGCTTCATACGAATACTTTTATATTTTGGGTTGTGGTAAAGGTTTAGCTGCTCTTGGGGATCGTTTTGGTAATCATATAATTCAACCCCATACACGCCATCACCCCATTCGGTGTAGCGGAAACGTTCAGTACGGATAGAATGACCAGACACTTCCTTATATTTCATTTCATCGTAATACTGGAAAGCACGGCTTGGCATTGTGGTGTAGGCAAGCTCACGGACCTTGTCAACACTGCCGTCAAGTAAAGGGGTTAAACTGGTGCCTTGCAGAACTGACGGTTTAGGTAGCTGCGCAAGATCCGTCAAAGTTGGGTATAAATCTAACGTTTCAACAATGGCATCGGTTTTTTGGCCCTTAACGTTTTGGCGAGGGTCAACAATAATCATTGGGGTACGAACTGAGCCATCAAATAAGTCGCCTTTTTGCCATAGGCCATGCTGACCCAATAGGTAACCGTGATCTGACATAAACACAATAATAGTGTCATCCTTTACGCCTAGACGCTCAAGACCATCCATTAATACCCCAATTTCATTATCCATAAAGCTGATGCTAGCGTAGTAGGCTTGCACGATTTCTTTGCGCTGGGCTAGGGTTAATGTTAATTGGTTACTACGGTCAGCTAAGGCTGCTAATGGAATGTCCTTACGATCCTCTTCATCCATCACAAATGGCGTGATGTATTCTATAGGATACATATCGAAGTATTGTTTAGGGGCGACATAAGGCGTGTGCGGGCGGAAGTAGCCCACACTTAGGAAGAAAGGTTGCTCACTGTTGTTATCTAATTGCTGCTCTAGCATGTCTAGTGCTGCTAGGGTAACCTTTTGATCAGTATGTAACTCATCGGATTCGACTGATAACCAACTTAGGGTTGCACCAATTTTATTTTCACTGATGATATTCAGATCTTTCTCTACCGCTTTATCATAACCGATAGGGTTGCTCACCTGTGACCAAGCAAAAGGGTCGTCGGAACCGTTTGTACCAATCCCTTCAGGCACTTTATAGTGGAAAATTTTACCGGTACGGGCGGTCCAGTAACCGTGGTTTTTAAAGTGTTGCGGTAGGGTAACGACCGATGGAATAAACTCTCTAAAATCAGAGGCGTTATCGGTAATACCGGTCTGATAGGGGTAAAGCCCAGTCATCATACTGGTGCGACTTGGTGCACAGGCGGTCGCTTGCACGAAAGCATTATTAAATTGAAGTCCCTCAGCGGCCAAAGCATCGATATTCGGCGTTTTAACTAACGGATGGCCATAACTGCCAATATCGGTATTAAGATCATCCGCCATAATTAATAGCACGTTGGGTTTTTTAGCGGCAAAAGTTGCAGAAGTAAATGTGCTTAGAAGCAGGGCTAAGGTAAATGTAAACTTTCCCATAAATACACTCTTATAAGTTGTTATTATTTCGTTTTATTTCAAAAAAAGCAGCCAAAACAGGCTGCTTTTGCTGTTAATTAACGGCCAACAATTTTGTCCTGTGCGGGTACTTGGTAGTCAACACGCAATTGCTGCAGTCTTTGCTTTAATTGCTGTTGTAATTGTTGGTAGTTTTCGTGACCATATAGGTTATTAAGCTCACTTGGATCGTTTTGCAGATCATACATTTCCCAAAAACCGCCATCGGCTTGGAAATGAATCAGTTTGTAGCGCTCGGTACGAATACCGTAGTGTGGCATCACAGCATGGGGCACTGGGTATTCAAAGTATTGGTAATATAGCCCGGTACGCCAATCATCTTTTTCACCCTGGGGCAGTTGCGGTTTAATTGCGCCGCTTAGTAGAGGCTTGATAGACACACCTTGAATCGCTTCCGGTACTTGATAGCCCGCCAAGTCAATAAAGGTAGGAGCAAAATCAATATTTTGTACTAGTCGCTTATTCACTTGGCCGCCTTTAACAAGGGCTGGGTAGCGGATGATAAGCGGAGTACTCATTGATTCTTCATACATGAATCGCTTATCAAACCAACCATGTTCGCCTAGGTAAAAACCTTGATCAGAGGTGTAAACCACAATGGTATTATCCGCTAAACCATTGTCATCAAGGTATTTAAGTACGCGACCGATGTTATCATCAACACTCTTTACCGTGGCTAAGTAGTCATGCAGATAGCGGTTAAATTTCCAAATCGCTAGAGCTTTTTCATCATGCTTGATGGCATGGTACTGTTTAGGCAGATCTTTATAGTATTCGTTCCAAACGGCCTTTTGCTCATCAGTCATGCGGTTATACATGGCCAAGTAACGTTTTTTAACCTTGTCATAATCAATCAAGGTTGGATCAAGTCGGTAACCCCCTGTGGTGGTTTCGGCTTCATAGTCACTCGGGTCGAGTTTCATGTCCCAACCTAAGTACATGCCTGCAATTTGCATATCTTGGTTGGCAGCTGCTTTGCGGCCCATGTAATCGTCAAAGAAGGTTTCAGGTAATGGGTACTCTTTTGGCATGCCTCCTGCGGCTAATAAGTCGGTGTCCGGCATCCAATTACGGTGTGGGGCTTTTTGATGATAAAGCATCGCAAAAGGTTTATTTTTATCTCGGTTTTTAAGGGCATCAAGCACAAAATCAGTGGTTAAGTTGGTGACGTATTCACCATGGTGGGTTTTAATGCCCTTCGCCGATTTAAACTGTGGGCTGTAGTATTCACCTTGGCCTAATAGAATTTGCCAGTTATCGAACCCTTTAGGTTCACTGCCTAAATGCCATTTACCAAAAATGCTGGTTTCATAGCCAGCTTTTTGCAGAATCTCAGGGAAAGTCTGTTGGCTGCTATCAAACTTTCGACCATGCTTGTTATCAATAAAACCATTAATATGGCTGTGCTTACCTGTCATCATGGCGGCGCGTGAAGGACCACAGATAGAGTTACTGACAAAGGCGTTATCAAAACGCATACCTTCATTTGCCAGTCGATCAATATTAGGAGTGTGAATAAGTTCAGAGCCATAACTGCTAATAGCTCTTTGTGCATGGTCGTCAGTCATAATAAAAAGGATATTGGGTTTTTGCTCAGCACTGATTGCGTAATTATTCAAATTTGCGAGAACAACCCCTGCGGCTAATATTTTTGTTATTTTAAGCATGACTATTTCCTGCTTGATTGTTGCTAATGGGACTATGAAACATAAAGTACAGTTTGGTTCAGCAATTAGCCCTATGAATGGTGTTTATTGGTTAATAAACCATTTGCTAATTATTAAGCTTAAGTAATTACCCGATATCTTATTTGATTATCAGAGTTTAATAATCATAGTGTTTATCTTTTCTAACATAATTTTATTAACAGAGTAAACTGCTAAAAAGTAAAGCTTTATATATGAGATACAGGTTTGGTAAATAAGTGTAAAGTTGAGTAAAGAAGCTAGACCGGCGGAAATTTGACAAGCATATAATTAAGTATATTTCCCTTGAGGCTTTTTTTATGAAGTACCCACTTGGTTACCAACTTCTTGCCTGTGCAATGTCCATTGGTGTTTACTCTGATGGCGTGAGAGCCAATGTTGACTTTACTCCTAGTTATTCTTTCCTTGGTCAAATGCAGAGTCAGCAAACACAATTTAAAGCGACGCCCTTATTAGCCGGCTATTTCGATATAGAAGTCGGCGCTCAGAAAGGTCAAGTTGTCTATGGCCGAATTAACCTTGATGATAATCGTCATTACCTAAGTCAAAATAATGGCAACTTGTATCAATTATCATTAGCCACAAAAAATGCTGGCTTAGAGCTGATTAATGTCATTGATGATAAGGGGCGCCTGTTTGGAGAGTTAAGAGTCGTTGATGAAAATAAATTCGCTAACCAAGATAAAATAAATGTTGAAGTTGAGCTTTATAAACAAGGGAAAAAGCTTTATAGCACCAATATTGAGATTAATGTCGTTGCGCAAACGGCATGGACTTTATTCTCCAGAAAGTTTGATGATTATATTGATTACCACGCAAGATTGAATGCTCGTTATAAGCCTAAAAATGAAAAAAAATTAGCTCAAGTTATTAAGCAAATAGTGAATAATCAGGGGAAGCTTGATTTTCCATTTTATAACCAAACGCATCAACAGCAGTTGGCCAGCGGTAAAAAGAGTATGGGTAATCAATTAGCTAAAGCCAGTGAAACTATTGCTGGATTAGCTTATGCCTATAGCCATAACCCAGATTATCAAAACCCATTAAAAGCTAAGCAACTGCGGGAAATCATTTACAGCGCCGCGGTCACTTACCTAGACCATTTCCCCAGCCGAAATTTCAACAAGACTAAGCTAATAGGTCATGGTGATATTAGTCATCAATGGCGCTTTAGTGATCCATTGTTAGGGGCAATGAGCGTCATTCATGAAGACTTTTTTGCGGATATTGACCAAGGTGAAGTGTTAGCCTTGAAGCTGCATCAATCCTTATTAGAGTTCATGCAAGAGGTAAACTTTACACTACCACTGGGTTATCTGGATCCACAATACAAACGCTATTATATGCCACAGTCGAAGATGCTGAGTTACAGTAACGGTGCCTGGTCAGATGCCAATCGTCACCATAGACAAAGGTCTTGGATGGCGCAAACCTTATTAAGCCGTGACTACAACAGGCCATTAACCTATTTGCCATATTGGTATGAGGGCTACCAAACTTGGGGTGAGAATAATACCCAAGTATTACCCAAATGGCGTCCTAACGGCAGTTTTTTTGATATGAAAACTTGGCTCGATAGTAACACTCAATTATCTCATCGTTATGGTCAATCAGGGTTGTTACCTGATGGCAGTATCTCTCACCATATTGGTCTTAGACAAGATATGGCACATGTTGCCTATGGTTTTGAATGGATAGGTAATGGCATCACCAAGGCGGCGCAATTACTGGCGGACACCCCCTTCGCTGTTGAAGCTAAAGCCTTAGAAGAGCAGCGTAGCTTTCTTTTGTTCACTTATCCTAAGATTATGTATAAAGGTGGGTTAGACTTTCAAACAGCTGGACGAAGTCATTATTCTAAAAATTTAAATAATTTTGCTGCAGAGGTTTTTGTTCCAACGATAGCTAAAAACCTTTCCTTAAATAGTCATCGAGAACTCGCCTATACCCAAGAGTTAAAAGCCTTAAAGTCTCAGCTTGAGCAGGGCAAAGAAAGCTTTTATGGCAGTTATGCCATGTGGGCTAATGACTTCTTAATTCACCGTAACTTAGTTGACGAGTCACCGTTTTATATGTCGGTGAAGATGCAGTCAGATCGTACTAAAGGCGCTGAAGGGTTTGCTAAAACCAGTCAATATGGCTTTCATAATGGTTCGGGGGTGTTGCAAGTTAAGACCCATGGCAATGAGTACAATGAAAGTCGTTTTGCCATGGATTGGCATGCTTTGCCAGGCATCACCGAAGAATGGCGAACAGATCCAATCCCCCTTTCTTCGAAATACAAAAAATATAATCCTAATGCTTATGCTGGAACGTTAGTTGGTGATAATGCGGCCATGGCAGCATTCCACTATGACAGAGAGGACCCTTATGCGAGTGCTCGAGCTGACAAGGCATGGTTATTCAATAAAAATTATGTTTGGTCGTTGGGGAAAGGGATTAACCGTACCAAGCAAGGTCAAGGTCAACCTATTGTAACCACAGTCGATCAAGCTTTGTGGGTTTCTGATATTAATTACTTTCAGGATCAGCAGTACCATACCATAAAACATGGTCAGAGCGTGCAAAACATCATCAGTACTGACTCTCCCCTTTGGTTACACCAAGGTAATGTCGGCTATATTATTTTTCCCCAGGAGCAGTTAAATCTATTTTTAACCACTGCTAACAAGATTAATCGTTCCGATCGCAGCAACCACAAGGCCATGCCGGTATTTCATCTTGCTATTGATCATTCTATTAATCCGCGGGATGCCAAATATCATTATGTCACCATCGCTAATGCGACCGCAGAGCAAATGCCTGAGATTTATGAGCAATTAAGAAACATTGAAATTGTTAATCAACAACAAATTCAAGCTCATTACCAAAAAGACAAATTATTACAGGTCGTATTCCACGGCCCAGGTCAGGTGCAGTTCAAAGATGGCACCAGCATTAGTAGCGATCAAAGTGCATTAGTGCAACTCAAGAAAAGTAAAGGTGACTGGCAGTTATCGGTGGCAGATCCGCTACATTCCAAAGCATTAGAAAAAATTACTATCAACACCACAGTTAAATTGCAGCCGGGAAGCTATACCTACTCGACTCAAGGAGTTGATAACAAGGAATTACTTAATCAGTTGGTAAAGGTTGAGCTTAAGCAAGGTCTTTCAAATATCGAAGTAAATTTACCTTCGCAATTAGACCAAAGCAATTACAACCATAGGGTAGACTTTTATACAGGTATGCCTGCCACAGTGAATTTTTAAGTAAATTTGTTTCAGATGTTGAATAGTTTGGGGAAAAAGCTTTTGAGGATTATTTCGCTGGTTAATCTGGATAAAGGGTAGTAATCGAACTTTTCTATTAGCGTGCTGTTACACCATGGTCCATTGGCTTATGTTAGATGTTTTTATCTCAGTTGTTCATTGTCATACGGATCTAATTAAAAAAAGACTAACAATTAGGGTTAACATATGAAATTAAGAATGACCGCCGTCGCTGTTATGGGAGTTTTAGCAAGTAATGCATCCTTGGCAGCAGAACAAGCTAACAATGAACAAGTTGAACGAATTGAAGTCACTGGTACTCGCGGCAGTTTGATCAAATCAAAAGATTTAAAGCGAGATTCAGACAGTATTGTGGATGCGATTGTTGCCAGCGAAATTGGTGAGTTTCCAGATCATAATATTGCTGATTCCTTACAACGTTTGACCGGTATTCAAATTGACCGTGAACGTGGCACTGCTGCAAGGGTGAGTATCCGTGGTTTGCCCAGCAAATTTACCAAAGTACTTTATAACGGCCATAGTATTTCATCGATTGCGGTGGGTGATGTGCCACTGCGTGAATTCTCATTCAATTCATTGCCTTCAGATTTTGCCTCTTCGATCGTGGTAAACAAGTCAAGCACGGCGGATCTCCCAGAGGGGGGGTTAGCAGGTACGGTAGATCTAAGAACTCACCGAGCTTTTGATTCCGACAAAGCTATCTATTTATTGTCAGGGAAAGGAGTCTACGATCAAAAATCAGAAGACTATTCACCTGAAGTCACTGGTCTTTGGTCTGATACTTTTGCAGATGGTTTTTTTGGTGTCACTCTGGGGGTTAACTATGTAGAGCAAAACCAAGGCGTACAGCGAACTCGAACAGGTGGTCCAGGACTTAGAAAAGAGGGGAGTGATGATGTCGATTATAACCAAGATGGAGATACAGCCGATTCTATAGCTTTGGTGAAACCGATCCGTTATGAAGACTTCCCGATTAATCGTGAGCGCACATCAGGCATTGCCAATATAGAGTTTAGACCTAATGATGATTTCCGTGTTTTCGGCGAATTGTTTTACAGTAAATTAGATGTAAAAGCGAACCGTCATTCATTGATAGTTGACACTCGTAAGTACCCATATGTTGATGGCTCAGCCCCTGAGCTTACCGAGTATATGGTGGAAGATGAGAGTTATCAGTATGTTGATGCTGCGTACTTACAACAGGTTAAAGCATCGACTCAAACCCAAGGTCAGCTCCGTAATGGTGATATGCTGGTAGGGGTTCTAGAGGCACAATACACAGTTAATGACTGGACGATAGCGCCCTCAGCAAGCTTTACTAAATCATCCACTTCTTTAACCAAATGGAACATCAACAGTAGCAGTCATATTACTGATGCTCCTGCTTATGAGATTGCCGCTACGGCAGATGAAGCATCAAGGGTGCTGTTTGATGATCCTAGTGAATTAACCAATATTGATAATTTTGACTGGTCAAAAGCGCCAATGTCAGATTTCTACAGAGACGTCAATAACAGCACCATGAATCTTCGTCTTAATGTTGATAAGGCGCTGGATTGGCAGCTAGATGAAGGTGGGGTAACTTTCACCAATATTGCATTTGGTGTTAATTACTCGGAAGACAAAGTGAAATCGGATGGCGCTGAATTAGAATTTTCTAATCAAAATCCTTTCGATATCTTAGGGATATCTAAAGAAGAGTATTTTGTTGAGGTTGAACACGATACCGCTGGTGCTTTTCTGGCTCCTGATACTCTGAAAGTTCTTGAAGATTTTTCTCCAGAAGCGTTAAAAGCTGCGGGTAAATTTACCTATGATGAAGCAAGCCAAATAGATTTAGAAGAAGACAGTTGGTCAGCCTTTACGCGAGTAGACTTTTATACTGGAGAGGGGGACTTTAGTGGCAACCTAGGGGTTCGCTATGTACAAACCAATGAGCGAGTTGCAGGCTACACAGGTAATCCTAATGCCGGTTTTACAATGGTTGATGGCACTCTAGAGTTCAATCAGCCACCCGCTCAGGTGCAAAGGGATAGAACCTATAAAGAATGGTTACCAAGCCTTAACTTTAGATACGATGTAGCCGATAACCACAGCCTCCGTTTGGCGGCCAATAAAACCTTAACCCGTGCTGATTATGATGCCCTGAGTATCTATATTAATGCCAGAGAAGGGGTAGATGAAAATCGTTTAAATTATTCAGATCCTAATATTCAACCGTGGTTAGCTAACAATGTTGATTTAGCCTATGAATGGTATTTTGATGAAGAGGGAATGTTCAGTACAACTCTATTTTATAAAGACATTAAGTCTTTAAATGGCAGAGTCGAGCGCAATGAGCAATTCCCAGTAACGGCACCAGTTGTTAATGAAGAGACTGGAGCGCCAAGCCTTGATGGCAGCGGCCAACCAATTTTAGCGACTAATTTAGAAGACTTTTATGTTACTGGTATTAGTAACGTCAGAGGTGCTGAACTAAAAGGTGCAGAGGTTGCCTTGCAAATGCCGTTAAGCTTTTTACCGAGTTTTCTGAGTGATTTGGGTCTTAATACTAACTATACCTATATTGATAACTCTGCGCCTGAACGTGTTGTGGCTGCTTCAAAGCATAACTATAACGCCATGCTTTATTACTCTATTCCAGGCTTTAACGCTAAGGTGTCGTATACCTATCGTGACAAATTCTTAAGGGAGCTAGCAGACGGAGAGGTTCCTGAGGTGATGAATGCACCAAGGGGTAACCTATCCGCGAGTATTAGTTACAAGCCTCTGAAATTCCTAACTATACGTCTTAATGGTAGTAACTTAACAGGTGAGGCTGATTCACGTTATTTCAATGGGATTAATTGGAACAATCAATTCATTGATTACGGACGTCGATTCACACTGGGGGTTAAAGTGAAGTTTTAAGTTGACCGCAGCCCTTTAATAGCGGCTGTTAACACTAAGACTTACCAACCAATGTGAAATATGAACAGTTACAGAATGAAAAATTAGGGATAGTTATGAAAAAAATTATGACATTAACAGCACTTTCTTGTGCTTTATCAGGATGCTGGATAGAACCAGAGCAGATCGATTTAGAAAATAATGAATTACCTGTAGTCAATCAATTGCAAAACCTCAGTGTTGATGAGGGCAGTTCACTGACCATTAGCAGAATTGAAGCTATGGTGACAGAGGGGGCGGATTTTGCCATGTATGATATTGATGGTGAAATTACTAAATGGCAGGTGAACTTCGGCGAGCAAACCGTGAGCAGTAATAATGATTCACTGACTTTAACCCCAGCTGAATTGGGTTATGTTAATGCGACCTCCAGTAATAGCGCCAGTTTAACGGTGTTCGATAATAATGGTGGTGAAGCTAGCATCGATTTTGAAATCACCATTAATCAAGTGGATCCAAGTTTGTCTGTAGACAATCAACAGGTTGAAGCCGCACAAGAAGTCACGTTAAGCGCCCAAGTTAGCGATTTTGATAAAGCCGCAGGACAATTAACTTATACATGGACCGCGGTGGGTGATACCGCTTCTTTAGTCACATTGGAAGCGACCGATCAAGCAAATTTAGTTTTTACTGCGCCCAATTTAGATGTGGCCAGTAGTTTAGAATTTAGCTTAGATGTCACTGACGGCAACGAATCGTTATCGACCACGGTTACGGTTGACGTGGCTAAACGAAATCAGGCGCCAGTGTTAACCCCATCGACTTCTGAGCTCACAGAAGTTGGGATTAATACTAATGTTGCTTTAGGTGAAACCTTTCAATTAAGCGTCACCGCAAGCGATGAAGAAAATGATAATTTGAGTTATTCTTGGGAACAAATTGCAGGGCCTGAAGGCGTGTTTACTGCAGCAGGAACGGATAGCGATGTATTATCTTTGACGCTGCCTGCTAGTGTCACGGAAAATCAGCTGTTCACTTATCAAGTTAAGGTTAATGATGGTCTTAATGAAGTGACTCAAAATTTTGAGGTAAAACTTTCTAGCGGGGTGGCGGTCACGATTACCGCAGCTGAGCAGTTTAATATTGCGGTCAACCAAGAGTATCAGATCAGCCCTAATTATAGTGATACTGATGCAAATACCCAGTATTTATGGACTCTGCCGGCTGGGTTTACGGCTAAAGATGACAACCTAACTTCTGCCAGTATTACCGTGATAGCGGATAGCAGCGTGGCGGAAAGTTTACAAACCGTTTCCGTTGAAGCGGGTCCAGTAGGAGGGGTTAAAGCCTCTAAATCAATGTCTGTTGGTGTGGGTAAACCGGCCGCAATAGGAAGCTATGGTACCTATGATGGCTCTGCGGTGTTATTGGCTGATGGTTCCGTGGTGGCGTGGGGTTGGAGCATGACTGAGCCCTTGCACATTGACGTCAGCAAAGGTGCTTCACCGGTCAAACAAATCGTTTCTAACTGGAGTGGTCAAGCAGCCTTACACGCAGATGGTAGCGTCACCAGCTGGGGCAGTAGTGACTATCTAGATGTTGATGGCAACGATACAGCAGCAGCGATTACTAATGCTAAAAAACTGGTTACTAGCTCTCAAGCACTCGCGTTTGTTGCCATTTTAGAAAATGGCGATGCTAAAATTTGGGGTAAACCGGCGAGCTATGCTGTTGCTGATGATCCAACGTCCGCACAGGCGGATAATGGCGGTGCATTAGCCAATGCCCTTGACACTATTGACGGCTCAGCTAGCCCGGTGATTGATGCCGTGGGTACCAAAGATGGTACGGCAATTTTACATGCGGATGGAACGGTTACCTTCCGTGGTTGGCTAGCACCAAGTCCTGCTATTACTAATGCTAAAGCTTTGTTTTCAAGTGTTGGAACCTTTGGTAGCGCTAGTCGTGATTTCGCTGCTATTTTAAATGATGATGGTATTCAGGTATGGGGTAAAACCCAAACAGCGGTAGTACCTGCGGGGTTATCTGTTGCGGATGTTTACTTTTCAGGCATTGAGGGTGTGGCTATCGAGACCGATGGCAGTGTTACACCTATCAGTACGTTATTTACCGGTAAAAATGTTTCCGCCACAGCACCACTTGATAGCGGCTATATTCATGCCAGTGGTACCAATAAGGCCATTACTTTATTAAAAACCGATGGCTCGGTTGTTGCTTACGGTGACTTTAAAAATGGCGCTAAATCAGCTTTTTATGACTCAACTGTCGCACCACTAACGAATGTCCTTAATATGTTTAGTTCTGCTGAGGAGGGGGGTAAGTTCTCGGCCGCTTTAACTCAAGATGGAAAAATTTATACTTGGGGCCAAAGTGGTGGCACTAACCATGATATGGATGCAGAGCGAGTTGGGCCATATAACCATATGTTCTTTATGCAAAATACCTATGTGGCCTTAAAAACGGATGGCAGTGTTGAAGTGCTCGGCCTGAAAGCCGGTTTTGGTGAAGTGGTGCCAGAAGCTGTGCAGGCGCAGTTAGCGGATGTAACAGACCCTGCAGTAGAGATCGCGGCTAAGGGTAAAAATACTTTAGTTCAATTTGCCAGTGGTAAAGTCGCGGCCTGGGGTGATGGAACGGGTTATCTGCCATTAGCGGATACAGCCAGTGCAATGATTAACTCGAAATACCCAGTATTTTTTGATAATGCAGATACCGATGGCGATGGTATCAGTAATGGCGAGGAGCGTGCGAGTTGTGTGGTGCCTTATGCGATTTCTGGTGGTTTACCCTGTTTGTCTGCCGGCAATGCAGATACTGATGGTGATGGGTTAAGTGATAAGGTAGAGCAAGATGGGTCAACTTCACCATTACACCCATATTCCGAACTATTTAAACAAGGCGATAGCTTTAGTTACCCAACGACACCAGTGGTCAGGGATAATTTGAAGTAGTGTTCCCTTAGAGTAAATTAAAACGCCCTAAAGTCATTTAGGGCGTTTTTTTTAGTGATTTCTCCCGCCTATAAACGGCTATTAATATTGAAAAAGCCAGTAACAGGAGCGAATCATTAAGAATGGACTTCATTGAAAACTTAAAAAGAGCCATAGCTCCAATGTAAGGTTTTGTAAATTTTGCTGAAATAATAATCTAAAGCGGTAGTTTTAAGTTGTTCTCGATGTTGATTATCTGGATGACATTGGCAGTAGAGCGCTTTTATTAAAACTATAAATCAAATAAAGGGTTAAAGCATGAAGCTTAATATTACTGCAGTAGCTGTCATGACTGCTTTAGCAAGTCAGCCCATACTTGCTGAAGCGTCTGAAACAGAGCAACCAGTTGAAACAATCGAAGTTACCGGTATTCGTGGTGGAGAAATCAAAGCGTTAGATTTAAAGCGAGAGGCAGATACCATTGTTGATGCTATCGCTGCTGGCGATATTGGTGATTTTCCAGACCATAATATCGCAGACTCATTAGCTCGAGTCACTGGGGTGCAAGTGACCACTAACGATCGTGGCGTGTCAAATACGGTGAGTATTCGTGGCTTACCAAGCTCATTCAGTAAAGTTCTTTATAATGGCCATGCTATCACTTCAATCTCAACGGGAGATGATCCAGCCCGAGATTTTGGTTTTAATTCCATGCCATCAGAGTTTGCTGCTTCTGTCGCAGTCGGTAAAACCTCCAGTGCAGATACTCCTGAAGGGGGGCTAGCTGGTACTGTCAATATCAGAACCCATCGCGCATTTGATAGTGAAAAAGCCGTGTATCTTGTCAGTGGTAATGCGGTATACGACCAAAATGCTGAAAAATATTCACCAGAAGGCACTTTACTTTGGTCTGATAAATTTAGCGATGATTTATTTGGTTTTACCCTAGGTGTGAACTATACCGAACAGAACCAAGGGGTAAAACGTTATCGTCAACTCAGTCCACGCAAATATGACGAAAAGAAAATGCTGTTAGATGCTAACGATAATGGTGAGGTATCTAAGGATGAATTCTTAGCAACGGCTACTCAGCTCAATTTTGAAGACTTTCCAATTAGCCGTAAGCGAACCTCTGCTCTTGGTAATTTTGAGGTCCGTCCCTCTGATGAATTTAAGCTCTTTGGTGAGGTGTTCTACACCAAAATGGATATCGAAGCATCTCGTTTTGGGGTGCAGGCAATAACCAACCGCAAACATGATCCCGCTGGCACTAATGTGATCAGTGAGCATAATGGTCTTTATTATGTGGATTACGGCACTATGGAAGATGGTCGCTTGCAGTCCCGAAACCAAGGCCAGATGCGAAAAGGCGACATGGTTGTGAGTCTATTAGAAGGTTTATATACAGGGGATAACTGGAGCCTGAAACCTTCGGTGAGTTACACCAAAGCTAATACCGAACTGACCAAGTGGCAAATAAACGGTTTCCAATTCCAAAAACAGGTGTTCGAGTACAATCACATGACCGGTGGCGATCCGGCTGGGTTTTATTTTAGTAGTCCAGAGCAGCAGACTTTAATGGCGTCAGAAGATGCGATGATGATCCGTTCAGTTAGTGGCGGTGATTTCTTCCGTCAAATTGATAACAGCTCACTGGATTTACGTTTAGATTATGACCTTAACCTTGATGCCGACATTGGCATTGTGATGCTCAACAATCTTAAGCTAGGACTGAATTATGCCATTGATAAGGTGGAAAATGACGCCGTAGAGTTGCGTGATAGTGGTAACGTCCTGCGTGATGCCCTGCGTGCCCAAGTAGAGCAGGGGGGGGATTACTTTGCTCTGGCTAACCACCCATCAATTGGTGATTTCTATGTACCAGATGTTTTGCAAATCATAAATACCAATGGCAAAGATTTCTTTACTAACTTGGTCCCAAGCAGTGTTGAAGGCGGAACTGAGCTTGGCCTAGAAGAAAAAACCACTTCCATTTATGCACGTATCGACTTCTCTGATGGTCAGGGTGACTTTAGCGGTAACTTTGGTATTCGTTATAGCCGTACCGAAGAAGCCACTAGTGGTTCTGTGCCTAATTTCAATTTACCAATCACTATTGATGTTGATGGTAATTATCAGTTACCGACAGCTGAACCAGTTACCCGTGAACGTACCTATGCTGAAGTCTTACCAAGCGTAAACCTACGTTATGATGTAACCGATGATATTACTTTACGTGCAGCCGCTGGGAGAACCTTAACTCGTAATGATTTTACCGATTTGCAAATTTTCAGTGAAATTAGCCAACCAGCAGAGGCGGATGGCGATGTCGCTCGTGTGACCTCTTCCAATATCGATATTCAACCTTGGCTAGCGGACAATTATGATCTGGCCTTTGAATGGTATCTGACTCGTGAGAGTGCTTTTACCACTAACTTTTTCTACAAAGACATTAAAGCACTTACAGAGCGTAACAAGTTAAGCTCTAAGGATTTTGCGGTTCTGGACTTAAATACTGATACCACCAGCACTGAAACCTTAGATTGGCGCACGGATATGAATGTTGATGGGGCGACCTTAAAAGGCATGGAAGTCGCTTACCGTGTCGCTTTTGATTTTTTACCCAGTTTCTTAAGTAATACCGGTATTAATACTAATTACACGTATTTGGATAATTCTGCACCAAATGCAATTATTGGTGCTTCCAAGCATAATTATAACTTTATGGTTTATTATTCTGATAGTGATCTTAATGCAAAATTATCATATACCTACCGTGATAAATACCTGCGTGGCTTAGCTAATGAAAACTCCGCCGAGTATGGGGCTGGGGAATACTCAGAAGCTAGGGGAATTTTAAATGCGAGTGTAAAGTACAAGTTGTTCTCTGGTATCTCGCTTAAATTCAGCGGTTCAAACCTAACTAACTCAAAAGATGCCCGTACCGAAGGCATATATGGTTGGAGTAAATACAACGTAGACTTTGGTCGTCGCTTTACCTTAGGGGTTCAAGCAAAGTTTTAATGTTAAGCAGAAATCTTATCGAGCGTCCTAGTTGAATTAGGGCGCTTTTTTTGTACTAAAAAACACCATTTTAGTTGTTTACTTTTACCTGATGCCAAGGCACAATCCGCGACACTTGAATTCGACACTTGAATTCGACACTTGAATTCGACACTTGAATTCGACACTTGAATTCGACACTTGAATTCGACACTTGAATTCGACACTTGAATTCGACACTTGAATTCGACACTTGAATTCGACGCCTTTCAACTTACAACTTTCGAAGTAGTCATGCCCGTAGCAATTTCATTTATTACTGTTTTACTTATTTGGTCAACGACTCCCTTAGGAATTGTATGGTCGAGTGTTTCAATTCATCCAACCTTAGCTGTTGGCTTGAGAATGGCTCTAGCATTATTGCTGGGTGGACTATTGCTGCCGTTATTTAGGATCCGCTTACCGTTGCATCAACAAGCCTGGAGTTTATATTTCTTTAGTGCCTTGGGTATTGTTGGTGGCATGATGTTTGCCTACAGTGCAGCGACGATGGTAAGCAGTGGAATTATGTCGTTAGTGTTCGGCTTTGCGCCATTGCTGGCAGGGGTTATGTCCTGGGTTATTTTGGGGCAAAACCCGTTTACACCAATGAAAGCGGGCGGGCTTTTAATTTGCATCTTAGGATTGGCGGTAGTGTGTTTTAGTGAAGTACAGGCGGGCAGTCAGATAGGGCTTGGGTTAGTGTTGCTGTTCGGCGGCGTGTTTATGTTTAGCTTGAGCTCGGTGCTGGTGAAAAAGGTCTCTATGGCTATCCACCCCTTAGCCAATACAGTGGGAGCACTATTGCTTTCTACGCCTTGTTTCTTCTTGTTTGCTTATTTACAGGGAGCGCCATTTGAGCCTCAACTATGGCAGCCGCAATCATTATTTGCGGTGATTTATTTAGCTGTTTTTGGTTCATTGCTGGGGTTTGTTGCTTATTTCCATGCCTTGCAAAAATTACAGCCGACTACCGTCGCTCTAGTAAATATTATTACCCCAGTATTTTCTATGGCTCTAGGGACCATGCTTAATGATGAGGTGCTGCAACAGCAAACTTTAGTTGGAGCCGTAATCATTTTATCAGGGTTAAGTTTGTATTTATTCAGTCGTTCATCAAAATCGCTTCAGCATCAGTCTAAGTAATTGAAAAAATATAAAGTCTTATTGTGTGTTATTTGCACGCTTAATCTTTGCTTGTGTTGCAGTTGTTTATCTTTAGGATTAAAGTTTCCAGATTAGAGAGCATACCGTGGCTCTACCTAAAGGTAACTAATGAAAGGGTTACCATATACTATTAAGCACCAATCTTTGTCATTGGTATAAGGAAATATTATGCGCGAAGTCCCCTTGAGAGCCATTGATAAGCTATTACTCAAAGGCAGTATTAATGATATGTTCAAAGGTTTATTTTGCTTGATATCAATAGCATTAATAGCTGCTATGGTGCTTCAAATTTACTTTTATCAGCAACATTTAAGCGCATTATTAACGGCACCCCAATTACAACAAATACAGAGCGAAGCTTGGAGTCATTTTACTGCGCTACTTTTGTGGTTGGCGCCTGTAGCGTTATTTTGTTATTGGCTTGCTACTTATCTTGGTGGCGGAATTTGGACCATTAATGAGGCGCTAAAACGATTTAGTGAAGGCAACCTTACAGTCCGTTTGAATTTTATTGGTAATCGCAATGAATTTGGAATTGTTGGCCAGCAACTTGATGAGGCCATGGATAAAATTAATCGTCTGGTGAATGAGGTGCAACATGGTTCTGGTGACATTCAATATCAAGCCAATAGTTTTAAATCGTCGATTGAGACCACAAATAAGCTACTAGAAAATCAATATTACTCACTTGACTCTGTCGCCAGTGCGGTCCATGAAATGGCTTCTGCAGCACAAACGATTGCTGAGTTTACCAAAGAGGGGGCGCAACAAGCCTCAACCAGTGAGTCAGTCACTGTCCAAACTCAAGAGCAATTACAACAAAGCATCTTAAGTATGCAAAGCCTACATCAAAATGCGGCTGCAAGTGTCGTTACTGTTGGCTCCTTAGAAGCTCAAACGAATCAAATTGAACAGATCACCGCAACGATTGGTGGCATTGCCGAACAAACAAATTTGTTGGCATTAAACGCCGCTATTGAGGCCGCCAGAGCTGGAGAGCAAGGGCGAGGTTTTGCAGTGGTAGCCGACGAAGTTCGAGCCTTAGCCAACAGAACCCAAGTTGCAACGGTTGAAATCGAAGACAAAATTAAAACCCTTGTGGTTCAGATCAAGCAAATCGCCGAGCAGTTGTTTGATACTCAGGAAAAGACTGAGCAGGGTAAACAACTCATGCAAATTCTCGCTCAAGCTATGTCAAGTTTGACCGAGGTAGCGAAGCGTACTCTAGATATCAATCACAACATAGCTTCTGCTGCTCAGCAACAAAGTGCAACGGTTGAAACGATTGCAAAGGATGTTGAAGGGATCCGTCTAACGGCACAGCAAATGCAAACTGGCAGTGGCCAACATTCCAATCAAGCCAACACATTTGCAAGTGCCTCAGATAAGTTAGTGACGAGTGTTAGTGACTATAAAGTCAGTCAATAAAACTTTTTAAGTTAATTAGACAATAAAATGTGATCTATTTATTGGGGTAGCTTCGTAGCAAAGGCGTATTTATTAACTTTTGCTAACGAGGTTTATCATGAATAAATGGATCACTCCTATCATCGCAGCAGTGTTTTTTAGCACTGCGGCTCAATCCCAAACTGACCCTATTCTAAATGAGGCAAACCTTACTCAAGTTTGTGTCGCGGCGATGAACAACGATAGCAATGCTTTTAACAAGTTATTGACTAAGATGTCGTCAGTGACAATGGGGATTAAGCGTAGTGATGTGGTTGATTATCTGACCAATGAAGACAACTTTCGCTGTAATCAATTTGGTTTGCAAGCATGGGTTGAACACCATCAAGCAGACCAAATTGCAGGTCTATTAGACATCAAATCAGATGGACATTATGTTAGTAGATAAATCCCATTAAAAGTAATAAAGCCCGCAAGGGCTTTATTACTTTTGTGAACTGTGGGCTCTTGCACGCCAATGCTTAATAACCATTCTTCGCCACAACATATCGATTGCAAAATAGCTTAATATCGAAAACACCACACCCAGAAACAAACACCCTATCAAAAAGGGAGCACCAATGGTATCAATCGATTGCACTATCCATTGCCAAGATATTTCGAATGCGAATTCCTGTTTTTCAACACCTAAAAGAGTGACCCCGACAAGGTAAGCACCATAAAACATGATTGGCATAGTTAATGGGTTCGTTATCCAAACCAGCGCCACACTTAAGGGTAAGTTAGCTGCAAACATAATCGCAAGAGCGGCAGCGACCACCATTTGAAAAGGAATAGGTAGCCAAGCTGTAAATAAGCCAATAGCAAACGCTGCACGGGCACTGCGACGATTGAGGTGCCATAAGTTGGCATTGAGTAAAACAGGACCAAACATCTTCAAGTACTTGTTATTTTGTAACTTGTTATGATCTGGCATGATCCTTTCAATGAATTTTTTTGGCATAGTACTAAATAGCGCCTTAACTTAAGAAATGAACCGGTTTATGTTTTGTTTCGTTTTAGGTTGTATCAGCGCACTGTATTGGCCTGGATTACTACAACCTTGGCAAATGGTAATTGCAGTGTTTATTGCTTTACTATTAATCTGTTGCCGTTTTTTTGGCACCGCTGCTATGGTTATTGCCTGTGTTTATTGGCAATGGGCTGCTTGGCAATTAATGCAGCCAATAAATACTGAAAAAATTACAGCAAGAATAATAGCACTTGCTCCGGCACTGGGCGATACTCAATCTGTAAAAATTGAGCTATCTAGCTCTCAATTTTCACTTTTTAATCAATACGCAATTTTGTATTGGCAACAACCTCCGCAGTTACGTGTCGGTGAAATTTGGCAACTAAAGATAAAGCCGAAATCGAATACCAGCCCATTGAACCTTTCCAACAATCATATTCAGCGGCAGCGATACGCCAATAACATCCGTCTAAGAGGCAGGATTATCGAGGGTAAATTACTCGACACAAATCAGTCATGGTTGGTGCAATTAAAATCTAATTTCACTAAGTATTATAGTCAATTAAGTTATAGCAATATCTCTAACGCATTATTATTTGGCGACTCAAGTCAAATTAATCCCCAGCAATGGCAACAGTTGCGGGCCACTGCCAGTGGCCATTTGTTTGCGATATCAGGTTTACACCTGTCATTAGTGGTGTTTATCTTTACCCGATGTTGTCAATGGTTAGTGAATCATTGCCGGCCTACCCCCGGCTTGGGTAATTTCTATATCAGTTTACTATTTGGGTTTGCTGTAGCCGCTATTTATGCTTACATCGCTGGACTGGGGTTGCCTCTGCAGCGGGCGTTAATCATGTTGGCGGTGGTGGTGTATTTAAGTGTCTCGCAAACATTTACCAGAGCGAAAACGCGTTTATTGATTGCTGCTTTTGTGGTGTTGCTGTTTGATCCCTTGGCCGCTTTATCAGTGGGCTTTTGGCTTTCTTTTGCAGCAGTTAGTGGTATTTTGATGCTCAATAGTATGGTTGCATTATCCACTCTGTCTTTTTGGCGGCAGTTATTGTTGTTACAGCTATGGCTAGGGCTGTGGATGGCAATTTGGCAATTAATACTGTTTGATGGACTGAGTGTACATGGTTTATGGCTAAACCTCATATTGGTGCCTTTGTTCTCTGTAGTCGTGATTCCGCTGCACTTGCTGGTGCTGATATCTCTGGCTATTTATCCTTCACTGGCAATGTTGCAGTTTAATGATGCTGTATTAGCACTGCCTATGGCTATGATTGAATGGGGGGCAGGGCTAAGTTGGTCATGGTTAAGCTTTACTCACGGCCAAATTCAATTGTTGGCATTAATGATATCGTTGGTCATCTCCCAGTTGTTGCGCGGCTATAGGCTACTACTGACAACACTTATTGTGATCAACGTTTATCTTGAGTTTAACCAGAGCAGTGATTGGCAGTTGCATTTTTTAGATGTCGGTCAGGGATCTGCTGCGGTTGTTGTTAAGCAAGGTAGAGGCATATTAATTGATACTGGGGCCAGTTACTTTAACGGCTTTAGTTATGCTAAACAGACAGTATTACCTATGCTAGAGTTATTAGCTGTTGACCAGCTCGATTACTTGTTGATCAGTCATGATGATAATGATCATGCTGGTGGAGTTGTCGAGATACTATCGGCTTATCCCAAGGTAAGCCTGATCTCTGATTCACCATTGATTCAGCATTGGCAACAACAAGCCAAGCATGCTATTGCCCCTTTAAATTGTCGACCCAAGAGTTGGCACTGGCAAGGGATGAAGTTGACGTTGTTAGCACCCCAAAGGGCACAACAGGGTAATAATGGCTCCTGCGTTTTAATGCTAGAGGACCATCAACACAAAATCTTGTTCAGTGGTGATATCGAGAAGAAAAGCGAGCGACAACTTCTTTTGAGTAATCATGTTGAGGAAGTGGATATCTTGTTAGCGCCACATCACGGCAGTTCAACTTCATCTAGTGTATTGTTGTTAAATCGTATTAAACCAAAGTTAACGGTCTTTAGCGCCGGCTTTGATAATCGTTTTCAGTTCCCCAAGCAATCCATACGGCAACGTTATGAGCGATTAGGTCTAGATTATATTGTTACCGGCGAGCAGGGACAGATTAGTATTTATTTTTACCATGATGGCTATGATTGGTTGAGTTTTCGGCAACATATGCAACCTTATTGGTATAATCAAGCTTTGGTGTTTGGTCAGGTGCCATATTTACAGTAGAATAAGCCCTGAAAAATAAAGTCTCCAAGGAAAATTATGAGCTCTTCGCAAAACATTGACACTTGGCCTGTTTTTAAACGATTAATGGGTTACGTTGCACCACTTAAAGGGGTGTTAATTGTTGCTATTATCGCGCTTATTATTTACGGCCTAGTTGATGCGTTATTTATTGCTTTTTTACAGCCATTTATTGATGAAGGTTTTAACGCTGGCAAATCAGCCTCAGGTATGGGAGCTGAAGTGTTATCAGCAGCAGGGTTAGAGCAATCTAATCGCCTAGATGTGTTAGCTATCGCCCCATTTGTGGTAATTGGCATGTTTATTATCAGAGGTTTAGCTAATTTCGTTTCAAGCTATTCTTTGGCACACCTAAGTAATAAAATTATTATGATCATGCGCCAGCAGGTCTTTGAGCATTATTTAAAATTACCCGTTGGATACATTGATAATCATTCAACCGGCTCGCTTATCTCTCATATTACCTACGATACGGAACAAATTGCCCGAGCTGCAGGGAATGCTCTGATCACTATTGTTCGTGATGGTATTTCTGTGATTGCTTATGTGGCTATTATGCTTTATTTATCATGGAAATTGACGTTGTCGATCGTAGTAATCGCTCCAATTATTGGTTTAATCATAGTGGTTGTCTCCCGCCGTTTTAGGAAAGTTTCTAAGCAAATTCAAAATGCTATGGGAGAAGTAACTTCCGCCACCGAACAAATGGTTTCTGGCCATAAAAATGTGCTTATGTTTGGTGGCCAGAAAGTTGAATCTGATCGCTTTTACCAGGTCAATGACAGAAACCGATCTCGCAACATGAAACTCGCACTTGCTCAGTCTATCAGTCAGCCACTGATCATGATTATTGGTTCATTAGCTTTAGCTGCGGTGCTTTATGCGGCGTCGATGGAAGGCCTAAAAGAAGAGCTAAGTGCAGGTACCTTTGCCTCTATGATTGCCGCCATGTTAGCTATGTTGCAACCAATTAAAAATTTAACTCGTGTTAATGCTGAATTTCAACGTGGTATTACCGCCTGTGCGACCGTGTTTGAATTACTAGACAGCGATGTTGAGAATGACAAAGGTAAGCACAAAGTTGAGCAGGTCAAAGGGAATATTGGTTTTAATCAGGTAAGTTTTAGTTATCCAGGGGCAGAAGGGTTAACCCTTAATGGCATTAATTTTGAAGCCAAGGCTGGGCAAACGATAGCCTTGGTAGGGCCTAGCGGCTCGGGTAAATCAACAATTACTCAGCTATTGACTCGTTTTTATGATGAATTGGCCTCTGGTCATATCGAGCTTGATGGGGTGGATATCAAAGATTTTGATTTGAAAAATCTGCGTAGCCATATTGCCTTAGTTTCACAACAGGTGACCTTATTTAATGGCAGTATTGCCGATAATATCGCTTATGCTTATCCAGGCAAGGTTACTCAAGCGCAAATCATTCAAGCGGCCACTGCTGCCCATGTGATGGAGTTTGTTGAAAATTTACCAGAGGGGCTAGATACTCAGATCGGTGAAAACGGAGTGCTTCTCTCAGGTGGTCAGCGTCAGCGTATTGCTATCGCCCGTGCAATCCTGCGGGATGCCCCAATTTTAATTCTAGATGAAGCAACTTCAGCATTAGATACCGAATCTGAAAGGGCTATTCAGGATGCGTTAAACACTTTACTGCAAAATAGAACGTCAATTGTCGTTGCTCATCGACTAAGTACTATTGAGAATGCCGATAATATTTTGGTTATAGAACAAGGTAAATTGACTGAGCAAGGCACCCATAATCAATTATTAGAACAAAATGGTCGCTATGCAAAGTTGTACCAAATGCAGTTTGGAGAGTAGTTAAGTGGCAGGGATGGACCAAATCTGGTATCAAAAAAAACACCACCCAATAAGTTACAGTCTTTACCCATTAAGCGCGTTGTTCGCCTTGCTTACTAAAGCGAGAAGGTGGCTTTATCGTAAACAATGGCTTAAGTCTCACCAGGTTGATATTCCTGTTGTAGTGGTAGGTAATATTAATGTTGGTGGCACGGGCAAAACCCCAACGGTGATAGCCTTAATTGAGCTACTCCGGAAACAAGG
Organism: Paraferrimonas sp. SM1919; assembly: GCF_010993985.1. GTDB lineage: Bacteria > Pseudomonadota > Gammaproteobacteria > Enterobacterales > Shewanellaceae > SM1919. The sequence goes on from NZ_WINH01000008.1 coordinate 75,766, forward strand.
CTTTAATCCCGGAGTGATCAGTCGTGGTTATGGTGGTAACTATAAAGAAAAATATAAGTTGCTATCTAAGATGGATTCGCCAGAGCGAGTGGGTGATGAACCAGCGATGATTTATGCGAGCACTAAAGCGCCGGTGATAGTGTCCAAAAATCGTGTGTTAGCCGCTAAGGTGATGAGTGAAATTGGGGCGGACATCATTATTAGTGATGACGGTTTACAACATTATGCTTTAGCCCGCGATATTGAAATTATCGTAGTCGATGGCAAACGCCGTTTTGGTAATAAGCGAATCCTCCCAGCTGGGCCGTTAAGAGAGCCTATTGAGCGAGTGCGCATCGGTTTTGGCGCTCATCCCCCCATTGTGTTAGTAAATGGTGGCGAGCCTTTAATCGATAAAAATATTATGACCTTACTACCTCAGCCTCTTGTTGGTTTGAGTGAAACTGCCAGCTTGCCACAAGCAGGGGATGCAATTGCTGCTTTTGCCGGTATTGGTAACCCTAAAAGGTTTCATACTACCCTAGAGCAGCTGGGTTTTAAGGTTGAAGTTTTTCACGCTTTCAGTGATCATAAGTCCTATAAGACTGAAGACTTTAACAGTTTACTTGAGACGCAATTAAATATCGTGATGACCGAGAAAGATGCGATCAAATGCCGCAATATTCCTTCTATGAATAAAGCGAGCTATTTACCCGTCGTCGGCGGCTTTAATCAAAGCTTCAAAGACTCATTTACAAAACAGCTAAGGAAAATAACTGATGGCATTTAATAAGCAATTGCTCGATATTATCGCCTGCCCTGTGTGCAAGGGTAACTTGGAACTAGACGAGCAGCAGCAACAGTTAATTTGTAAGCACGATAAGCTGGCCTACAATATAGATGAAGGTATTCCAGTGTTAATCGAAGAAAAAGCTCACAAAATCGATTAATACCGTTTACATAAAAAGGCGGAATCCAATGCAGTTTGGATTCCGCCTTAGTTTTTTCATACATTCAGTTCCTTTATTGCGAAAGCCTTTTTATGCAGCCAGCTGCTAGTGATTAACCTTGACTCTGCAACAGGTGATATACTAAAAGCGATTTCATTGAAATAAGATTGTAACAATATGACACGTAAATATTTTGGCACCGATGGTGTGCGTGGCAAAGTTGGCCAATTCCCGATAACCCCTGATTTTGCTATGAAGCTAGCTTGGGCCGCGGGTAAAGTAATGGCAGCAAATGGTTCAAAAACCGTATTAATTGGTAAAGATACCCGCATCAGTGGCTATATGCTGGAATCCGCTATGGAAGCAGGCTTTGCCGCTGCAGGGGTGGATGTATTATTAGTCGGCCCGATGCCGACGCCAGCGGTAGCTTATTTAACCAGTACTTTTCGTGCCGATGCCGGGGTGGTGATCAGCGCCTCCCATAACCCTCATTTTGATAATGGAATTAAGTTCTTTTCCGGTACAGGTACCAAATTAAGTGATGCAGAAGAAGCGAAATTAGAAAAGTTGTTAAGCGCTGCAATTGAAAATAATGCCATGCAATGTGTTGGTCCAGAAGAGTTAGGTAGAGCGAAGCGGATTGATGATGCTACGGGGCGCTATATTGAGTTTTGTAAAGGTACCTTTAATCAGCAGCTATCGTTAAAAGGCATGCGCATAGTGGTAGATGCCGCTAATGGTGCAGCCTATCATATTGGCAAGCGTGTTTTTAAAGAACTCGGTGCCGAAGTGATCGCCATACATGATCAGCCAGATGGAATGAATATTAATTTCCGTTGCGGTGCAACACACTTAGATAGCCTCCAAAAAGAAGTTTTGGATAAACGGGCGGATCTCGGTATTGCCCTCGATGGAGATGCAGACCGTGTGATGATGGTCGATCATCTTGGTAATATTGTTGATGGCGATCAAATTCTTTATATTCTCGCCAAAGCAATGAAAGACAGAGGCCAACTAGGTGCGTCAGGGGTCGCTGGCACTTTAATGGCGAATCTTGGCTTAGAGTTAGCCTTAAAAGCATTAGATATCCCATTTGAACGCACTAAAGTTGGCGACCGTTATGTGGTTGAGGCGCTAAAGACTAATAATTGGGTATTAGGTGGGGAAGGCTCAGGTCATATACTATCGACTAATTATGCAAGCACCGGTGATGGTGTAGTGGCAGCCTTGCAAGTGCTAAAAGCAATGCTGCGAGCTCAAAAGAGCTTACATGATATGGTCGCAGGAATGACTAAGTATCCTCAAACATTAATTAATGTTCGATTTAACAGCAACGACCCCCGTGGTAATGCCGACGACATAGTCAATAGTGAGGCTGTGCAAGCTATTGTTGCAAAAGCGCAAGCTGATATGGGGCAAAGTGGCCGAGTGCTATTACGTAAATCCGGTACAGAGCCTTTGATCCGTGTCATGGTTGAGGCTCAATCGGATAGGGTCGCAATCGTTAATGCCAAAATGATTGCTGCGGTCGTACAGGGCTAGCCTTAGGCCCTAGCGAGACTTTTCAACGCGAGTTTACTAAGTTTATGTAAAACTAAAGCTTATGGTAGCTTACTCACTATGAAGCATTTTAGCCCCATTTCATGGGGCTTTTTAGTTCCAATAAAAGTTATAAGAATAAACAAAATGAACTGGTGCTCAATAAGTTAGTTCATTAAAGTGGTATTAATACAATTAAATTAATTGCTTATATGTCTTATTTACCTATTTATATCGATACTACTAGCACCACATTCACTGTCATTGGCGCCGGTTCAGTGGCTTCTCGAAAAGTCGAAATGCTGATTAATGCCGGGGTTAAGCCGTTAGTTATTGGTTCCCAAGCGGATCCGGAAATAATTAATTGGCAACAACAAGGGTTAGTTGAATTTACTCAGCAAACCCTTAGTGGTGATTGTGATCTTCCTCAATCAGACTGCTATTACCTGGCGACTAATGATACTAATCTCAACCAAGCGCTAGCGGCAGGCCTAAGGCAAAGGGGAAAACTGGTCAATGTGGTTGATGATCCCCAGAGTTGTAGCTTTATTACGCCGTCGATAATTCGTCGGGGCAAGGTACAAATAGCTATCAGCACTTCAGGTGTCGCCCCTGTTTGGGGGAAAAACTTCAGGGCTAAAATTGAAACCTTGTTACCGCAAAGTCTGAGTGCTTTATTCGACTACATTAGTGATCGTAGGCATCTGATTTCACAGCAGATACCGGCCAGTCAACGGCGCAGTTTTTGGGAAAGATTTTTTACACTCAATCAAGACCAGTTTACCGCGCAAACCCATGAAATATTCGAAAGTTTACTTAATCAACAAGCCCTGACTTGTAGTGCAACAACTTATTTAATTGATGAGGGCATAGACCCTGAATTACTTCCTCTTAAGTCAGTGAATTTACTGCAAGAGGTTGAGTTACTGATTTATACTTCTGATTTAGCAAAATCTTTATTAGATCTGGTGCGACGTGATGCTTCAAGAATCGCATTATCGATGGCGGAGTTAGATAATCTAAAAATTGATGTAACCCAAAATACCTTGATTGTTGCACCGGCAATGCAGATCACACAGCTAGCTGAAAGACTAGCCAATGCAAAAACGATCCAGCAGGGCAGTATTTGCTAGTAGCAATAGCCGAAGGCTTATCTTGGATAAGGATGAGATAACATCCCATCATAAAATATTTACGGAACTAGCCTGATCACAGGCACAAAAAATCCCCTACTGCGTGCAGTAGGGGATTTTTGTTGTATGGCGGTGAGTGAGAGATTCGAACTCTCGATACGTTGCCGTATACACACTTTCCAGGCGTGCTCCTTCAGCCACTCGGACAACTCACCAATTTGTTGCTAAGCAACGAGGCGCTACTTTACGAAAATGTGGGTTATCGGTCAAGGGTTAAATCTTTGATTGCATTTACTCGGTGATTTCTTAAGCAAAGCAAGCATTTTAAAAGCATTTATGTATCAGTAATGTTTGTTAATTAATGGTTATATAGCGTTGCAAAAAAGTGGTGAATTGCCAGGAATTAGGTCTATTCTGAATGAGGTATGAAGGGATTTTCAATTGGGCTTGATCACATTCAATTAGGGTGATATCACTGTAGTAATTCTGTATTTGGGGGTTTTATGAGGCAAATATTACCGGCGCTTAGCATTCTCGCCGCCTCTTTAATTAGTAAAAGTGTGCTAGCAGATGAAGCGCTAGCACAGTGTCAACAAAAGTTGACTCAGTACAGCCAGTCAAAGGGCATAAAAACTGAAACATATTCTGCAATCATCAATGGTCTTAGTTTACGCCCTCAGGTAGTGCAACAAGATCGAAAACAACCAGAATTTGAAAAGACCTTTATTGATTATTTCGAAAAAAGAGTCAATGACTATCGCGTTCAGCAGGGTCGTAAACTACTGGCAAAACATAATACCTTGCTTAAACAGCTCACTAAAAAATATGGCGTACCGGGACAATATATTGTCGCCTTTTGGGGGCTTGAAACCAACTTTGGCAACTTTAAGGGCAATACCGATACATTTAATGCGTTAGCGACCCTCGCTTGTGATGGCCGTCGAGGGGAGTTTTTTAGTAGTGAATTTGTGGCGGCATTAAAAGTAAAGCAGCAAACAGGATTTGCTCGAAGCAAATTTAAGGGCTCTTGGGCTGGCGCCTTAGGTCACACCCAGTTTATGCCATCAAACTACTTAAGTTACGGTGTAGATGGAGATAACGACGGTGTCGTTGATCTGTTCGATTCAGAGGTTGATGCATTAACTTCTGCTGCCAATTTCTTAAATAAACTAGGCTGGCAACAAAATTTTCGTTGGGGTAGAGAAGTCAACATTAATCAATCCGATTTGACTTACTCAGGTTCTAGTCACAAGCAACCCCTCAGTTATTGGTCTGAGCAAGGGATCACCGATGTATTTCAGAGGGCAATACCCAAGCTGGCACAGCAGGCGCAGTTGTTAATGCCAATAGGTGCAAATGGTCCCGCTTTTTTAGTCTATGATAACTATCATGTCATCATGAAATGGAATCGCTCTCAAAGCTATGCCTTGACAGTGGGAATTTTGGCGGACCGAATTAATGGTGCGGGTAAGCTGAAAAATATCCCCCCTAAAATTGAGCCTTTAAGAACTGCTCAATTAATGAAGCTGCAGTCTAAGCTAAAAAGCTTAGGCTATAATATTAATGGCGTTGATGGCCGTTTAGGGCCAAACACTCGGGCGGCCATCAGTGCTTACCAAAAAGATGCCAGTTTACTGGCAGATGGTTATCCCAATCAGGAAGTGTTTGTGTCTTTGAGTATTTAAAACAGCAATGGGCTCCAGTGATGCTATATCACTACTGGAGCCAAAGCTTTTATAACACCTGTAAAGCTAATCCTTTTAAGTAAAAACCTTCTGGGAAGTTGGTGGCGATGGGGTGGTCTTGAGCCTGTGTAAGTTTGCGAACAATCTGCGCATCACGGCCTGCGTCTAATGCAGCATCTGCCACAATTTTTTGGAACAGTTCTGCTTGCATCAAACCAGAGCAGGAATAGGTGAGTAACATGCCTCCAGGCTTAACTAAAGCAAACGCCAATAAATTAATGTCTTTGTAGCCACGGCAAGCACCATCAAGCTGAGCTTTGTTGTCGGCAAATTTTGGCGGATCCATAATTACGATGTCAAACTGCTTACCTTCATCACGGTACTTACGCAGTAGCTTAAACACATCAGCCTCAGAGTTGATAAGGCGTGACTCATCAAGCAGATTCATCGCTACGTTGTTCATGGCCGTTTCTAGGGCGTGACTCGACACATCGACGTTTTCTACAGAATTGGCTCCTGCCTTCAGGGCGTATAAGCCGAAGGTGCCTGAGTAGCTAAAACAGTTTAAGACATCTTTACCCTTGGCGTATTCAGCGGCAATGGCACGGTTATCTCTTTGGTCAAGATAAAAACCGGTCTTATGACCTTTGACAACATCGACACCAATTTTTACGCCATTCTCTTCGATGATCACTGGCATCTCTGGCAATTCACCATGGAGTACGCCAATTCGTTGCTCGAGTCCTTCTTTTTCACGGGAAGCAACATCACTGCGTTCATACACACAGCAATCAGGGAACATTTCAACCAGAACTTCAACAATCGTGTCGCGCCAGTATTCAGCCCCTGCAGATAATAGCTGACAGACAATTACATTGGCATATTTATCAATGGTAATGCCTGGTAGGCCATCGGATTCAGATGCTGCAAGTCGATAGCCAGTTAATCCTTGGCGTGCAATTAATCCTTCACGAGCAAATTGCGCTTTTGCTAGCTTCTGTTTAAAGAAGTTTTTATCTATCACAGCCTCTTTTTCAAAGCTCCACATGCGAGCTTGAATTTGAGAGTTTGGAGACCATGCTGCCCAGCCAAGCACTCGACCATCATGGGCACGAACTTCTATTGTCTCACCTAAAGTGAGTTCTCCTTTGACCGAACGTATACCGTTAGAAAATATCCAAGGATGATGACGCAGTACCGAACGTTCACGGCCAGGTTTTAAAATGATGCGTTTTTTCATGATTAACTCAGTGAATAGGGATAATTGGCGGGGATTCTATGTTGAACCCCCAATCTAAGCAAGTAACAAGTCTAGTTCACTTGTTAGTTAAAGCAGGCAATCGCGCTAGGCTCATCCTGAATATTTGTTTGAGTTTCTTTTAAACAGCTCGACATCAGTAATGGTTTCACTGCCTGCGGCCCAGTTAAAGTTTGGCTTAAGGTTTTGATCGGCGATAAGCATTACTCTGTCCATATTATGACGAATATAGGATTGCATAAATATTAACAATTGCTGCTTTGACAGCGCCGTCATGGCTTCTGCAACCTTCACTTTGCGAGAAAATTCAAAGTCCTTATTACCAATGGCACTCCAGTATCGCTTGGTTCTTTGGGCTAAGCTTTTATCTTGTTCGAGTAATTTGTCAATAAGCCCTTGCTTCACTTTATTAAATTCGTCTTCGCTAAGCAGATTAAAATTGTCGATAAACTGTTCGATAAAGGTATCGATAGCACTGGCGGCTTGATCCACTTCTATGACGTTGGTTTGTAGATATAGAACTAATCCTGGACGGTGATTTAAAGATAAGTAGCTTACGCCAAGCATGTACCCTAATTGCTGTTCAGTGCGAAGTTGATTGAAAAATTTAGGGCCCAGCAAATTGCTTAATAGTTGATATTTTGCAATCTCTGCCGGGTCTTGTTGCTCAGCTTGATAATAGATCACCACCGCTTTGTCGCTACTGTTAACATGTAGGTGCTTGAGTAATGAGCCTTTGCCCTTAAGGCTGATCAGATCTCGATTGTTTTCACTGCAAAGTTCAGAGATGGGTTCTAAAATAGCTTCAATATTTTTAGATAATCTGAGCGCTTCTTGCTCACTCCAATCACCATGGATCAACCCCTCAAAATTCACTTGTTTGTAGAAGTTGCTAATATGCTGATGCAACTCTACAAGTGACACATCTTTAATTGCCATCGCCATGTCTAAGGGCTCATAAGTGTTGACTTGCAGGGTCGCTGACAAACTATTAAACAATTGATTAATAGGTTTTTGTTGTTTGAAGTTAAGCCAATGCTTGATCAGTTGTTGTTTTAATTCCTCAAAGCGTGTTGCGACAAAATTGCGCTCTTGGGTTTTAGCAAAGATCAGGCCTAATAGCTGCTCTTGTTGACCTGTAAAGCCACTTAAATGCAAAGTTATCCCACCTTGATTGGGATAAATATGATAGTTGAGGCCGGTAATTTCGGCATCATAGGTAAATTCTTGCAAATAATCCTGTAACACATGTAAATAGAGTCGTGTCATCGCCGAGGTATAAAGGCTGCCACAACCTTGCTTCGAATCCAGTGATAAATACAGATGACCTTTAGGAAGATTAAACTCACTATCATTCATATGCCAAAGTTTGAAGCCAGGCTTTTGATAAATCACCCTTGGATTAATTTGTTTTTCAGTGACGGCTAAGGCCTGTCGCTGTGGACCTATAAAACTATTGGGCTCTGGTAAGCTAAAACCGTAGACATTGCTCGGGTTTTTCCAGCTTTCCAGTAGGTCTGTCGCGATAGACTCAACTCGATAAGGAGTCAGATAGTGATTGGCCTGTTTGTCGGTATGGCCAATTTCATGGCTAATGATAAAGCGTCGCAAGTTACTTGGCTTTAAAAAACTAGCAAAATAATCGGATAAGTCTTTGTCAAAACCATCCATGCGAAAGTCCCCATAGATGTAGTCTTCCACAGGGTAATGGTGCATATTGACTGCTAAATAGCTGGCATATTGCAATGGTTCAACAGGCTCTTGATAAAGGAAAGCACGTTCTTGAAGGTGTTTACGCTCGTTATAACGCCAACTGTTTTGTCCTTCATTACAGATCAACTCGATCATACAAAAAACCATGAAAGTGATTTCATCAGTATGAGCCATCCCTTTGGGAGTAAGTTCAATAGAGATATTGAAATCTTTATAGTTGTAGCCTTGTAAGCCCCCCCCAGCACTGAGCTCATTGGCCAAACCATGCTGTCTTAGGTAACTGATCAAGCTGCCTCGACCTTCGTAACCTAACATATGGTTAAGCATACTTAATGGTTTGTTGTGATAAACGCTGCCAATTTCAGGCAAAGGAAAAGTCAGCATTAATTTATGGTCGTGGTTGTTGCTTAATATATAGGTATCGGTGGCTAAAGCTTCAACTAAATATAAAGGGACTTGAGGTCGTGGGCATGGAAAACTATGGTTATTGAGCTTACTAAAATATTTATGTGCTAATACGCTTAGCGCTTTTATTGATTGGGGACCAATTAAGACCAAAGTCATATTATTGCTTTGGTAATGTTTTAAAAAGTACTGGGTCAGCTTAGTATGTAAGCTTGTTGATTTTGAGTCGGTTAATGTGTGTAAATTGCCCACAGAAAATTTATGGAAAGGATGAGCAGGATTAGCGAGGTCTTTGTACACTTGATACACTCGGCGAGAATCATCATCGATTTTCAAACGGAATTCAGATTCAATAGCATGGCGCTCTTTATCAATGTATTCAGGGTGAAATAAAGGCTCGCTAAAAATACTGGAAAAGCGCTCTAGTGCAGATTCAAAAAAATCATTGCTAACATTGAAAAAGTAGTTGCTATGCTCAGCGCCAGTCCAAGCATTGTGATTGCCCCCATGGCTGTTAATGAACTCACTAAAATCGTCAGCCTCAGGAAAACTTTTACTGCCAAGAAATAACATGTGTTCGAGAAAGTGACCTAGACCTTGGGTGTCTTTGGGATCCTCAAAATGGCCGGTACCAACGCATAGCGATGCGGATGCTTGGGTAGAGGTGATATCTTCTACCACAAGTACTCTTAATTTATTGGTTAGGGTAAAGGCGTGGTATTTACGTTTGTCATTGGGGCTGATAATAGGTTGTAATTGCAAATGCAGTCTCCTGGGAAAAGCTTTCTGGTGAAAGCGACAAAAAATATACTGCTTTACTCTCTGGTTAGAAGAGATAAACTAACCGTAGCATTTAGATTAGTCTGAGTTGGATATAAATGAATCTTTTTTTTATGCGTCATGGTCAGGCAAGTTTCGATGCCGCCACTGATGCTGAACGTCCTTTAACGAGCTTAGGTAGACAACAATCAGCTGACATGGTTCAGTATCTCACACAATTAGATGATTTTGATATGATTTTTGTCAGTCCATATTTAAGGGCGCAGCAAACATTAGCCAGCTTAAACTTGCCCGCACATATAAAAGTTACCAGCTTGGATGAACTCACACCAGAATCAGACCCCACTCAGACAGCCATAACTTTGAATGCTTATATCGAGCATTTCAAGATGAAAAAAGCATTAGTTATTGCCCATATGCCATTACTTGGTTATCTGATGAGTGAATATGTACCCGGACTTGAGCCATTGTTATTTACCACTTCGGGCATCGCCCATATTAGTTACAACAACGACCAAGTTCACTGGCAAATGTATACCCCGCAATAAATAGTTAACCCTTAAAAGGGATCTTTTTGTTCACCAATATCGACCAGTAGTAATAAGGCACCATGACCACCATGTTCCAGTGGCGCCTGATGGAAGGCAATCACATCAGGATGCTGGGCCAACCAAATAGGCACTTGGTTTTTTAATACCCCACCACTGACACCATGGGTGATGGCGCAGCACTCTAATTGTTCATTCTTCGCCATAGCAATTAAAGCTACAATCTCCTTTTTGGCTTGTTGCTGGTTAAGACCGTGTAAATCTAAGGTTATTTCAGGGTAGTAATCGCCGCGTCGCAGTTTTTTCACTTCATAGGGGGAGCTGCCCTCACGGGTATAGCGCATCGGACCTTCGGTTGGCAGCATAGGCACATAACTATCTGAAAAATAGATATCTAAAGCTTGATTATTTTTGGTTTGTTGCAGCTGGGTTTTGGTCTTAGGTTTGGGCTTGTGAACCACCTTATCATTTTGGATGGTTTTGACCTGTTTACCCATAAGTTCAGCAAATGTAGGTTGATTATTATCTGTCATGGCATGATGCATCTAAAAATTTTGCCATAAATATAACAAAAAGCGGCATTTCCCCCAATAATAAACCAAGTTTTTCTAATTTTCCCACGAGTTAAATAGGCACTTAGCTGGGCCATAGGTTACAATAACGCGGTACAGCACAGGAGTATATTTTGGATAAGATTATTGTTGAAGAAGCGGTTTCAGAACTGCATACCGTAGAAGATATATTACGTTGGGCAGTAAGCCGTTTTAATGATGCCGGCATTTTTTATGGCCATGGTACTGATAATCCATGGGATGAAGCCGTGGCTCTAGTGTTACATGCACTGCATTTACCACTCGAAATTGGTAATCAAGTTCGCCAGTGCCGCTTAACGTTTTCAGAACGTCAAAAGGTAGTAGAGCTAATTGTTCGCCGCATTAAAGAACGTGTACCTGTTCCTTATCTTATTAACCAAGCTTACTTCTGTGGCCTACCTTTTTATGTGGACGAGCGCGTGCTTATTCCACGCTCGCCTATTGGTGAGTTAATTGAAAATCAATTTGGCCAGTGGTTCTATGGTAAAACCGTTGACCGGGTGCTGGATCTCTGTACTGGTAGCGCTTGTATTGCGATTGCCTGTGCCTATGCATTTGAAGACGCAGAAGTTGATGCCATTGATATCAGTGAAGAAGCTTTAGAAGTGGCTCAGCAAAATATTGAAGACTTAGGGGTGTTAAATCGAGTTTTCCCAATTTTGTCTGATGGTTTCCAAGCTTTGCCTGAAGGCACTCAATATGATCTGATCGTTTCTAATCCACCCTATGTGGATCAAGAAGATATGTCCGATTTACCTTCTGAATTCCACCATGAGCCTGAGCTGGCTTTGGCATCGGGTTTTGATGGCTTAGATTTAACTCGCCAAATTTTGGCAAAAGCGGCTGACTTTTTAACGGATGATGGTGTTTTAGTTTTAGAGGTTGGTAACTCTATGGTTCACTTAATAGAGCAATACCCACAAGTGCCATTTGATTGGATCGAATTTGAACGTGGTGGAGACGGCGTATTTGCCCTAACTAAAGAACAATTACAAGAGCACCGCCACCTTTTCACAAAATAATAAATCGTAGGAATAATAAACACTATGTCTGGTAATACTATAGGGAAACTGTTTTCGGTCACTACTTTTGGTGAAAGTCATGGATTGGCATTGGGCTGTATTATTGATGGCTGCCCTCCAGGGTTAGAACTGTCAGAGGCGGATCTGCAGCACGACTTAGATCGTCGTCGCCCGGGTACCTCTCGCTATACCACTGCTCGCCGTGAACCAGATGAAGTGAAAATCTTATCGGGTGTGTTTGAAGGTAAGACTACAGGAACGAGCATAGGCTTGCTGATTGAAAATACCGATCAGCGTTCAAAGGATTATTCTCAAATTAAGGACTTGTTCCGTCCAGGTCATGCTGACTACACCTATTGGCAAAAGTACGGCATTCGTGATTACCGTGGTGGTGGTCGTTCCTCTGCCCGTGAAACGGCGATGCGAGTGGCAGCTGGAGCGGTCGCGAAAAAGTACTTAAAAGCCATGTTTGGGGTTGAGATCCAAGGCTTTTTATCACAGCTTGGACCAATTAAGGCTGAACAGTTTGATGCGAGCATTATTGAAACTAACCCGTTCTTTTTTGCCGATGAAACCAAGTTAGAAGCACTCGATGAATATATGCGCCAATTGAAAAAAGATGGCGATTCCATTGGTGCAGAGTTAACGGTAGTGGCCAACGGTGTGCCAGCTGGCTTAGGTGAGCCTGTGTTTGATCGTCTAGATGCTGAAATCGCTCACGCATTAATGGGGATTAATGCGGTCAAAGGTGTGGCCATGGGGGACGGTTTTGATGTGGTAAATCAGCGTGGCAGTGAACACCGCGATGAAATGACTCCTGAGGGCTTTAAAACTAACCATGCGGGTGGCGTGTTAGGTGGTATCTCTTCAGGCCAACCCATTGTCGCCAAAATCGCCTTAAAGCCGACCAGTTCGATTACCGTGCCTGGTGAAACCATTACCACCACAGGTGACAGTGCCGAGGTGATCACCAAAGGTCGTCACGACCCATGTGTGGGTATTCGTGCAGTACCAATTGCTGAAGCGATGTTAGCCATTGTATTACTTGATCACTTATTACGTCACCGTGGTCAAAATATGCATGTGGTCACTGATACGCCGAATTTAGGTATGGTTGATTAACACTAACAAGCGAGAGTCTAGGTATTTAGGCTCTCAAGTTCTAACTAGCATATAAGTTCAGTGGCCAGATTTCTGGCCATTTTTAGAGATATCGCGTGAACCATTGCATTAACGACTTAATTCAAATTTTCGACCAAAGTTTTTTTGAAAGTGAGAATACTCGCTTGATAAAAGGTGAAGGCGAGCCTATTTATTTACCCGCCCATGGCGATACTCGCTACCATCGTATTGAGTTTGCCCACGGTTTCTATGCCAGTGCCATGCATGAAATTGCCCACTGGTGTTTAGCGGGCAAAGTGCGCCGGCAGTTACCGGATTATGGCTATTGGTATATTGGTGATGGCCGCGATGCTAAGCAGCAGTCTGAATTTGAAAAAGTCGAAATCAAACCCCAAGCTATTGAATGGGGCTTGTGCTTGGCGGCAGGTTTTACCTTTAATGTCAGCTCAGACAACTTAGATGGGGTGACTCCAGATAGGTTATCGTTTCAGCATAAGGTTTACGACCAACTTTGCCAGTATTTTGCTAAGGGTTTTCCTAAGCGTGCCCAACAGTTAATGGATGCGTTGCAAGACTTTTACGGTACGCAAACACCACAACTTTCTTCTGTGCATTACCAAGGAATGTATTTGCGAGATGCAGCTTCATAATATTACCTTAGGCTTTATTGTTAACCCATACTCTGGGGTAGGCGGCGCACTGGCCATGAAGGGCTCTGACGGCCTGCGTGATACCATTATTAACGATAATATCCCGTTAACCTCGCCCCCAAGGGTACGACAAGCCCTTGAATTATTACTGCCTTATAAAGCGCAAATCCACTTTAAAACCGCCAATGATTTAATGGGGCAAGCTTTATTAGAAGAATACGGTTTTCACTACAGTGTGGTATACCAGGCCGGAAAGCCTTGCAGTAGCGATGATACTGCTAACGCCGCAGTAACCATGAGTGAGCAGGGATGTGACCTATTATTGTTTGCCGGTGGGGACGGTACTGCCCGCGATATAGCCAAACATCTTAGTTATTCCCAGCCGGTACTGGGTATTCCTGCAGGGGTGAAAATTCATTCTGGAGTGTATGGTTTAACCCCAAGTGCCAGCGCTAAAGTGGTGATTAACATGATTGAACAGGGCTTAGTGTCGTTAGTAGAAGCCGATGTGATGGATATCGACGAAGTCGCGTTTAGGCAAGGACGGGTAAAAGCAAAATGTTACTCACAATTACAAATACCCAGTGACCTAAAATACATTCAATCGGTTAAAATGTCTGGCATTGAGTCGGAAGAGTTGGTGCTGATGGACATTGCCGCCCATGTTGTGGAAGAATTAGAAGACGATGTGCGCTACATTATGGGTTCAGGCTCAACCGTGGCAGCAGTCATGACCGAATTAGGGCTTGATAATACCTTACTTGGGGTAGATGTGATTGAAAATGGTGAACTGCTTGCCAGCGATTGCACCAGTGGCCAGTTATTAGAACTATTTGAGCCCAATAAAACCAAGTTAGTGATCACTTTAATTGGTGGCCAAGGCCATATTTTTGGTCGTGGCAATCAACAGTTAAGTCCGCAGCTTATTCAAAAATTGGGGCGCGAAAATATTATTATTGTAGCCACTAAAACCAAATTAAATCATCTTCAGGGTAAGGCCTTGGTGTGTGACACCTCGGATAGCGAGTTGGATAAGCAACTGAGCGGTTTCTACCCTGTGATAACGGGTTATCACGATCAGGTGATGTATCCCGTGGCTAATCCAGAATAGTGATTAACCACGAGTCATTAATCGTTAAATTTATAGAATTATAGGCTTGCTAAGCTAAGCCGAAACGGAGCATAAACGTGTTAGAACAGTTTGAAAGCAAATTAGATCGCTGGATTGCCAACATTTTAGATAACGGCAACGACGATCAAGTCTTCGCCAGCGGTTATCTGCAGGGGCATGTGGCTGTGGCACTATCAGAGCTTGAAGCCCAAGACCTACAAGATATGGCGGCGCTGAATAGCTCAATGCAAGCCCGCCTTGAACAAGCTAAAGAAGAGCTCAACGACAGCGATTTCGCCCTAGTGAACGATGCATGGGCAGATTTACAAGCGGCGTTTGCCTGAGCCGATACTGTTGCAGGTAAAGTGCGTTATTTTACCTGCTGTTTTGCCATGAATCGCTTATTTTATTGTTATCAGCGTGGTTTTATCGCTTTCAGCAATTAAATCTGCAATCTTAACTTGCTCGACGTTTTCTTTAGTAAGAGCTTCATTGTAAAAGGCCTTTGCCTCAAGGCGATATTCATCTTGGCCTGCTTTATAACCAATGCTATTGCTCGAGATCCTTAACCCTTTGTTGATCGTCTGCATCGGTCGCGTGATCAGTACAAGGTTAGCGCCTATTGCTGCGGATTGTTTCTTTAACTCTTGTATGACCCCATCCACTTTTTGTTGAGTATTTAATCCAGCAATCGAGCGTCCCTCTAAAATGGCGATGAGTTCACTGTTTTCTGGAACAGCGTACACCACAGAAACATCATCAACGTTTAAGGGGGATTTTGCGTCAGACATCATAATTTTACTACTTGCCGCGCAGCCAAATAGCCAAAGCAGCAACATTGTAATTAAGATATTTTTCATTAAAGGCAGACCTTATTGCGATAATTTAGGGGCTGTTGTTTACTATAGTAGCAATTCTTGAAAGTTCAAATAAAGTGATATAAAACAGAGTTTTACTACAATGTTGAGGCAAGGGTAGCTACAGCCAAGCTGAAAAATTCACATTAAAACTATCAAATACGTTACTGTGGCGTGAACAGTTATTAATGGTCGTTGGATTGTGTTTGGCAAAAATGAAATGATTTGGGTGTCTATTTGACAACAAACATGCTGTTTTTAACGTTTTATTGTTAGCCTGTAACTCACCAATAATTTTAATCAGAGCCCCCATATGAAGGTTTCCCCAATACAAAATATCGCTGCTTTATTTTGTTTTTTAATTTTAAATTTAACTTATAGTTTTCATGCTTGCAGTCAAACGGCAGCAGTAGCAATGCCAGACAGTTACAGTGCACAAACCGCTAAAACCATTTTACGACAAGGGGGAAATGCTATCGATGCTGCTATCGCGGCACAATTTGTATTAGCTGTTACCTTGCCAGAGGCTGGCAATATTGGTGGTGGCGGCTTTATGACCATTATTAAAGATGGCAAGCCTGATTTCTTAGACTACCGCGAAGTCGCGCCACTGGCTGCTCACCGGGATATGTATTTAGACAGTAATGGTGAGGTTATTCCTTTCTTATCAAGTTACGGCATCTTATCTGCAGGGGTTCCAGGTACCGTTGACGGGATGTGGCAAGCCCACCAAAAATACGGCACCATGGCGTGGGCAGAACTGCTCGCCCCAGCCATCACATTGGCGCTAGAGGGCTTTGTCGTCCATCCCGCGTTAGCTAAAAACATATCATGGCGGATCAGCAGTTTTAACAAGGATAACATTAAGGTCAACTTCAGTGATCATTTTGCAGGTGCCAAAGCAGGTACCTTATTTAAACAGCAGGATCTTGCCAAAACGTTAATGTTGATAGCAAAGCATGGTAAAGCCGGTTTCTATCAAGGTGAAAATGCTAAGTTGTTAAGCAATTTTATGAAAGCCAATGGTGGTTTGATATCAGAAGCCGATCTTATGGCTTATCAAGCACTATGGCGTCAACCGCTCGTTCATAATTGGCGTGGCTACGATGTGATCACCGCTCCGCCGCCAAGTTCTGGTGGTATCGCAATGTTGCAGTGGCTAACCATGTATGATTTAGTCAAAGCGGATAAAACAATCAGTCATAATTCCGCCCAATATGTTCACTTGCTCGCTGAAATTGGTAAAAGAGTTTTTGCTGATAGGGCTCAATATTTGGGGGATCCTGACTTTTTTGAGGTTCCACAACAATCATTGTTAGCCGCGGCGTATTTGGCGCAGCGTGCAGCTCAAGTATCAATCGATGACATATCGATAACTAAGGACATCGCCCCGGGTCTAGATGAAAGCAGAGATACCACCCATTTTTCAATCATTGATCAATGGGGTAATGCTGTCTCTAATACCACTACCATAAATGATACCTTTGGCAGTGGTGTGGTTGTGACTGGTGCTGGCTATTTGTTGAATGATGAAATGGATGATTTTAGTGCTAAACCAGGTGTTCCAAACATTTTTGGTGCAGTAGGTGGAGTTGCCAATGAAATTCAACCTAAAAAACGGATGCTCTCTTCGATGACACCGACGATTGTGGTTAAACAGGGCCAAGTTAAAATGATTACCGGTTCTCCAGGTGGCACGACGATTATTTCTTCTGTCTATCAATCGATTCTAAATGTGATTGAATTTGGTATGACTGCCCAACAGGCCGTCGATGCGGCAAGGTTTCATCATCAGCTGTTACCTAAAGATGAAATTTGGCACTACCAAGATCTCGATCCTCAAGTAATAAAAAGTTTGCAGCAAAAGGGTTACCAAACCATTGTCGATGAATTTGGCGATTTACAAATTATTGTGGCTATTGAAGGACAGTGGCAAGCAGCTTCCCAATCCGGCGAGGGGCGTCGAGGAGTGGCGTTAACCTTTGCTTCGCAATAACCTCAACCGGCGAGAAACCGCAGTAGCTTTTTAGCGAAATTTGTTCATCCCGCGTCTTAATTTAGCGCCTTTACGAACCCAATTTCGATTGGGATGGAGGGCGTTAAGTTGAGCTTGGCTGGCGGGCGCTTGTTCCCCTAGTAATTCACTGGTGAGTAGCTCGGCTAATAATGGCGCGGTGGATAACCCGCGAGAACCGAGTCCAGCAAAACTGTATAAGCCTTGATGAACATCATAACCCTCAAACCATGTGTTTGCTTTGAGCTGTTCAAGCTGTTGCAGCGATTCATGTTTCCCAATTAAACCAACCAACGGCATATGATCCCTAACGACCATACGAACCCCGATACGAGCGTGTTTACCGCTAATATCGAAATCCTTCAGCCAAGACTGCTCGCCAAAACTTTGCTGCATCTTATCTAGATTAGCTTGTTGCGCACTATAGCTATATTCGAGCGATGTGATGTCTTTATCATAGGTTGCCCCAAAACAGTGCTTATCATTATTCTGTGGTGTTAAGTAACCTTGAGAACACAGTACCTTCTTTAATTGTGATAGTTCGCCCCGTGAGGGAGTCTGACTGACTTGGCCTTTGACTTGAGTCGCGGTGCAATGCCTAGTTTGTTCAAAATTCACTAACTGATGACCAGTGGCGATCACCACTGCATCAAATGGTCCATGTTGATTTCCCCCTTGATGCAGTATCCACCCCGAAGGGGTTGATTGGAGTTGCTCAATATTAGTATTGAGGTATAGCTGACAATGACCACTTTGTTGGCTTAGAGCGAGGGTTTGGGTGACGACTTGACGGGGGGAGAGCCATCCCCCATGGGGGAAATATAGTCCGCCATAGTCAACACTCACTTCAGCTAATTGCTGGGCTTGTTGTTGGCTCACCGCTCGGCCCAAATGTTCAGGCAGCCACTGGCTGTTGGCAAGATTTAACAACTTTTGCTCGTCGTTAGCGTCTTTCCCTAGTTGTAATACTCCACAAAAGTTATGGTCAAATTGAGTTTGCTTAGCTAATTGTTGATAGAAATGGTAGGCATAATGAAACGCCCCAGAAAACCATTTTGAAAGTTCAAAGTTGGTTGGGTTTACAAGGGGATAAATCGCCCCTTGGTGATTACCAGAAGCCCCCATAGCGGGTTGCTCATCTTTACAAAACAGCTTATGTTTGATTTGCCTTTGGCTGAGGGAATAAGACAACGTTGCCGCGGCAATACCACCGCCAATAATGGCAATATTTTTAGCCTTTGGATTTGGCCTAGGGTAAAGCACTTTGGGTACCGCTGGGGCCTTAGGGCTGCTGGCGGCGAAATGGGGCGTTGATTTGTCACCGTTCGCCAACAATTGTAAATGATTGGCTTGCAATAGCTGCCAATAACAGTCGCGTTCATTTTGGGCGAGTTGGGCCAATGTTAAAGCGCTATTTGCGGTGTGGATATCAATAATATGCAAACAGTTGTTGAGATTATAAGATAATCTTTGCACACCTTGAGCTAATGCTTGATAACCTTCAAGGAAAGCTAAGTTAGCCAGCGTTGACTGTTGTAAGGGTTGCTCAATTAATAATACCCATTGTATTTTAGGCAGCGAATGATGCTGGTTAACCACCGCGCTATAGATTTGTGCTAGGGCGTTGATATCATCGACCACTAAGCAAGGATTAAGCTGATTTTTAAGCGCTTCGATAGCTGAAACTAATTGATGTTGGCTTAATGGGGCAGACACGGTTCGTCCTTATCTCTATAATAACACCCATCAACCAGTTTAATTGGCTTGCTTTGGGTTAATAAACTGGTATTTTAACTTATTTTTAATGGAAAGCTGACCAGTTTTATCACTTAAAACAGATAGTATTGGCGCAGTATAAAAAAGACATCAGCGGAATTTAACGATGAAAAGAGTTGTGATCACTGGTATGGGCATTGTGTCTAGTATCGGTAACAATAAAAACGAAGTATTAGAATCACTAAAAGCAGGCAAGAGCGGTATTGAATTCCACCAGGAATTTGCTGACATGAAACTGCGCAGTAACGTTGCCGGCACCATCAACCTAGATCCTAAAGAACATATTGACCGTAAAGCGCTTCGCTTCATGGGTGACGCGGCTGCTTATGCCTACATCGCGATGGAAGAAGCAATTAAAGATGCTAATCTAACTGAAGAGCAATACTCTAACCACCGTGTAGGTATTGTTGCGGGTTCTGGTGGTGCATCTTCTGCTAACCAAGTTCAAGCTGCTGATACTCTACGTGAGAAAAGCGTTAAGCGTGTAGGTCCATACATTGTGCCTCGCATCATGGCTTCTACGGCAAGTGCTTGTCTAGCAACACCATTTAAAATTAAAGGTGTTAACTACTCAATCAGTTCTGCTTGTGCTTCATCTGCACACTGCATTGGTCACGCGGCTGAGCTGATCCAATTAGGTAAGCAAGACATCGTATTTGCTGGTGGTGCTGAAGAGCTACATTGGACCCTAACTATGGGCTTCGATGCAATGGGTGCGCTTTCAACTAAGTACAATGACACACCAGAAAAAGCATCACGCACCTACGATGCTGACCGTGATGGTTTTGTTATTTCTGCTGGCGCAGGTATGCTAGTGGTTGAAGAGTACGAGCACGCGGTTGCTCGTGGCGCAAAAATCTATGCTGAAATCGTAGGTTACGGCGCGACTTCTGACGGTTACGACATGGTTGCTCCTTCAGGTGAAGGTGCGGCGCGTTGTATGCGTATGGCTATGGACAGTGTTGAAGGTCCTATTGACTACATTAACACCCACGGTACCTCTACTCCAGTTGGTGACGTACGTGAGCTAGAAGCCATTCACGAAGTATTTCCAGAGGGTTGCCCAGCACTTTCTGCAACTAAAGCAATGACTGGTCACTCATTAGGTGCTGCAGGTGCCCATGAAGCGATTTACTCACTGCTAATGCTTGATAATAACTTTATTGCCCCTAGCATCAACATTGAAAACGCTGACGAAAAAGCAGAAGGTCTGCCAATTGTTACAGAAAAGCGTGATGTTGAGCTAACCACGGTAATGAGCAACAGCTTTGGCTTCGGTGGCACTAACGCTACTTTAGTCATGCAAAAGCTAAAATAATCCGCTCATCGCTAACCGATAAAAAAGGCGCCTTTAGAAATAAAGGCGCCTTTTTATTTTCGGTTGTTACATGAGCTTAGTAGGTTTTTTTGAGTTTGATGCGCTATCTTTTAGTTAATCATTATCAAAGGAAAATGCTATGAAAAATCTGTTACTGTTGTTATTGGCTATTACCCTTATCGGCTGTTCCAGTAGTGGTAATAGCGTCGCACAAAAACGCGCCAGTATTGAAGCAATGCATAACAAGGTATTGCAAGATATTTATGCAGAATCTGCTGCGGCAAGAAGAGATGTGGCATCGAGTGCCGGTTATGCGGTGTTTAGTAATGCCCAAGTCAATGTCATTTTTATCGCTGCCGGTGGTGGGCACGGGGTGGCTAAGTCTAAAGGTCGCTCTACTTACATGAAAATGGCAGAGGCTGGCATCGGTCTAGGGCTAGGGGTAAAAGATTTTAGAGTACTGTTTGTTTTTCATACCCAAGAAGCCTACAACAACTTTGTTGATAATGGTTGGAGCTTTGGTGGCGAGGCAGATGCTGCGGCTAAAGCGGGTGAAAATGGTGGACAGGCGAGTGCCGGTGGTGCGCTTGGTGATGTGACTATCTACCAGCTGACAGAAAGCGGATTAGCTTTACAAGCCACGCTTAAAGGGACTAAATACTGGAAAGACGACGAGTTAAACTAGTCAATCTCCAGAACTATAAAAAGGCGCAACTTATAGAAGCTGCGCCTTTTTTGTTATCTATTAACTTGTGATTGATGTGGGTAATCGAAGAGTGTAATCTAATTTTATACTATTAATTCAACAAGATAATTTTATGGAAGAGATTATAAAATCAGTTAAAGCTTATTTGTATGAAAGAAATACAAGCCCTCTATTTGGGGCATTTATCACTACATGGTGCGTATGGAACTACAAATTATTCTTAGTAATTTTTATTGCGAAAGAAAAAACATCTGAAGATTTATTAAAACAAATTGATTCAATTTTTAATTCTCATATTTTTCCAACAATACCGTATGCATGGTGGGATCAACTGTTAGGTTCGTTTTGGAATGGACTATTAGGGCCAGGAATCATTACAGGGTTATATTTATATGTTTACCCTAAACTTGCAGAACCGGTTTATAAGCACGCATTGGATAAACAGAGCTCCTTACGTGTAATAAAACAAGAACAAGAAAAGAAAAAGCTCCTTTCACTAGAAGAGTCACAAAAATTATTGATTAGGCTGTCAGAAATAGAAAATAAAAATAGCGAAGAAACAGAAATTTACCGGAGTCAAATCAATGCTCTTACTTCAGAGTTGGCGACCCTTAGAGAAGCAGGGGTTACGAACAAGGATACAGGTGTAGATGTAAAAATCGATAAGATTGATCCAAAAAGATTCGTAGATGTGCATTTAATTACGGAAAAATTTACGATACCTTCATTTCAAATTCGCTTACAAGAAAAGCTTGCTTTTCTAAGCGGTAGGCTTTTAAAAGACGATGGACATAAACAAGAGATTTTAGGATTGATTGCATGCATTAAGCATATACTTCTTAATGAAAGCATAGGGAATGGGAGTAATATTCCTGGTATAACAACAGAAAGAACAGCTGGCATCTTACATAGTTTGAGCAGTATGAGAATTATAGATAAAGGTGAAAATAACAGGTATTCCCTGGGCCAGAAAGGATTGGCACTATTATCTGATATTTATAAGGATGTTGATAATACTTAACCGTTATGATACTCATTTTCCCCTACATCTCTGCACTTGATTAAAACTTCTCAATAGAGATGAAAGGCATGGATGCCGTCAAGGATTGTTTGAGGCAGGATGCCGAATCAATCCGTTCTCGTAATTGAGGAGTGAATAATCAAGAATATGCAGAGTGGGGGCGGCTGAGGGGTTGTTAGGGGAGGCAGCCGTAGGCTTCCCCTAACGTGCAGCCGGCACCCCGGCACTAGCCACACCTTCTGCATGAACGATGACTGTTAGGCGGGCTTATCCAGCTTGGCTCTGGGTATACTGGCCACACAATATTACTTACTTTATTGGCTTTTAAGGTGACTTGGCCTTGGTAACTGTTTTCACCATCGGTAGAGAACTCAAATTGATAATCAACGGCCCAGCTAAAAAATTGCTGTCCACCAAAGAAGGGTTTAGCCCTTGTTTGAGCAATACTTAAAAATTGCAGATTGTTGAGCTGGCATTGTTTGGTGATGTACCTTTTGGCGGTTTCTGCCATGGTACGTATTTGCCAAAACCACAGCATGATCCCTGCCATTAATACAATCAGCAATAAATCCATCATGAGCTTGTTAAGTCCTTAATCATATTAGTAAATGCTGCTTTTACAGCATCAGAATTATTATCGTCATTGATTTTAGACAGCAACCCATTGCGAAGTCCAGCAAGGCTGACTAAATCGGCAAATAATTGATTAAATACATCTTTATCATGCTTGGCCATATGTTCTAGGTAAAGGTTTAGGCTAGTAGGATGCATTAGTGCCATATGGTGACGGGCAGCAATAATCAGCAAAATGTTTAAATCTAGCGCCTCGGTTTGTGCAAGGCAATGATCAACGGCTTGTTGGGAATACAATAGGTTGCCCGCAAGCCCTCGTAACCAGTGTTGCTTTTGGGCAGAGTTGTCTGCCTGGGTAAGCAATGTAAATAATGCTTGGCCAATCTCATCGTCAATGTCTACATTTTCCAACAAGTGCAGTAAGTTAATCATCACTTCGGCATCAAGCGTGGTCAGCTGGTTAATGATTAATGCCTTATGCTCGTTGGCGCGTAATGCAAAATCAGCTAAACCCTGTAGGCCCATTTGTTGCCAGCTATCACTTGGGTGCTCACCTTTAAAGTATTCAACCACAAACGGGTATTGGCTTGACGGTGCTAGGCCTTGCTCTAGGCGTAATTTAGCGTTGAACATCGCCTGCTTGTCTTGGGGCGGCTGGAAGTTAATCGCATGGCTAGACAGGGCTTGTTGTTGCTCTGGAGTCAGGTTCTTAGAAAGGTCTTGGCCAAGGTGGCCACCCACATGGCGTAAAAAATCGACTTTCGGGCCAGCGATAACCAAACCGTTTTCATCAAGGGGCAGTTTTAAAAACCAAACAAACTGCTGCTCATTATGGGTGTAGCTGATCGCAATTTGACCATGGCCTTGCACGGGAGCAGGGTATGGGCGTAAGCCTTGCTCGATATGATCGAAGATAGAAACTGGTAGAGGCTGAATTTTTCTGCCGATTTCAAAAACTTGGTAGGTTGCGCCAGCAAGGGCAAAAAACTGATTAAAACTGCTGATGTTGCTCATGGGGAAACTCTAATTCTATTAACGGGCTCATTATACGCAATTACAGATATTTGTCCTCACTGTTGCGACAAAGGGGTATAATGGCGGGTATGAAACAAGTATCTCAATTAATTAATCAGCTTGAAGATGCCCTTAAGGCAGCCGAGCTGTGGCAAAGCCAACCTATAGAAGCAGCTAAGCTGCAATCGACCCAGCCTTTTGCGATTGATACCATGAGTTTTGAGCAATGGCTGCAGTTTATTTTTATTGCCCGTATGCGTGCATTGATAGACGCAGGCCAGCCCCTACCCACTGCCATGGGTATCGCGCCAATGGCTGAGCAAGTATATTTAGACAAACCAGAGGCGCAAACTGTGGTGAACTGTTGCTTTGCTTTAGATGAGGCAATCAATGGCTGAATACCAAGGCGAGCCGCTACAGGTTATCTATGAAGACGAACAGTTGATTGCTATTAATAAGCCCGCGGGTTTATTAGTACATCGTACCTATCTGGCAAGAAAGGAAAAATACTTCGCGATGCAAATTTTACGGGATCAAATTGGTCAGCATGTGTTCCCTGTGCATCGTCTGGATAAGCCCACTTCTGGGGTACTACTGTTTACTAAGTCTTCCGAATCGGCCCGTAAGATGAATGAACTCTTCAGTGAGCGAGAAACCGATAAACAGTACCTAGCCATCGTCCGTGGCTGGGTCAAAGAGGCGGGAACGTTAGATTACCCTTTAAAGGAAGAGCTCGATAAAATTGTTGACAAAAAGGCCGATCAAGATAAAGAAGCCCAAGAGGCGCAAACCAGTTATCAGCCTTTGGCCCAAATTGAATTGCCCTATTCGACCGGGCGCTATCCAACCTCTCGCTTTTGTTTGCTGAAGTTGATTCCACATACTGGCAGAAAGCATCAGTTGCGTCGCCATATGGCCCATCTTCGTCATCCAATTATTGGTGATACTACCCATGGGGATGGTAAACAAAATCAACTATTTAGGAGGGATTTAGGCTCCCAGCAGTTGCTGCTGCATGCCAAGTCACTCAGTTTTAAACACCCCTATACGGGCGAACAGTTAAAACTAGAGGCACCAATCGACGCTGAGTTTACTCGCCTATTTGATGAGTTTGGTTGGGATTTGAAGTTAGCCGAAGGCTAACTCAATGGCACGGCGCTTTGCGCCTACTGTTAACAGGACGGGCTTTGCCCTACAGGACGCCACTTCGTGGCTACAGCTTTAGTCAGCAGTAGCAAACTTTGTTTGCGTCCAGTAGTCACGTAGTGACGTGCAGTAGCGAAGCGTGCTGTAGGCCGAAGGCCGTGCTAATTAGCCTCTAATTCTTGTGCCGATTCACTTAAGTGTTCTAGCATGGCAGTGTGCAATTGCAATTGTTGAGACTGGCTGAGGGCTTTACCATCGGCGCTAACCGTGAAAAAGTCTTCTGCCCGTTCACCAATCGTGGTAATTTTCGCGGACTCTAATTCGAAACCGCACTGATGGAACACCTCACCAATTTTAGCCAACAGGCCTGGCTCATCAAAAGCCATAACCTCTACTAGAGTTGTCGCTGGGTCTTTGGTTTCGATAAAAGTAACCTTGGTCTCTACACTAAAGTGCTTCATCTGTCTTGGCAGTCTGGGTTGGCTAAATTTAACGGGTTTATCGCTCCCAAGAACCTGTTCCAGAGACTTTTTAATGCTATTAATACGTGCCGTTTTATTCACTTGAGTGCCATCGGATTCCATAATCACAAAACTGTCTAAAGCAAAGTCATCTTTAGTACTAAAAATGATCGCATCATGGACGGTGATATTTTTGGCGCCAAGTTGGCTGACTACGGTAGTAAACAGTTTTGATTTATCAGGGCAGTAAACAAATAACTCTGTGCCGCCCCTGACTTGATCTTTGGACAGCATGATTAATGGCGCATCATTCTTGTGTTTTAAGATCCCTTCCGTTTGCCAACTGATTTGTCTTGGTTGGAACTTAATAAAATAGTCAGAAGGAAAACGTTGCCATAGGGTTTCTACCATAGAGGCTTTAAAGCCTTTGCGAGAAAGCTCTTTAAGCGCTTTAGCTTGATGTTCAGCAATGCGTTCTTCTAAGTCAATGGCTTGCTGTTGGCCTCTGGCTAATACTCGACTCGTGGAAAAGTAAAGTTCGCGTAATAATGAGCCTTTCCAGTTATTCCAAAGGGTATCATTGGTTGCACATATATCCGCTACCGTTAAACAATAAAGATAGTCTAAACGACTGGCATCACTGACTTTTAGGGCGAAATTATTAACGACATCTGGATCATTAATATCTCGACGTTGAGCCACGGTAGACATTAATAAGTGGTTTTCAACCAACCAAGCGACTAGGCGGCCATCATGCATATTTAATTGGTGCTGTTGGCAAAATTCTAGCGCATCTACGGCGCCTAATTCACTGTGATCACCGCCTCGTCCTTTGGCGATGTCATGGAAAATCGCCGCCAACACCAATAAGCCACGCTTAGGCAGTTGTAGAATCAGAATTGAGCCTAGTGGAAACTCTTCTTTATGCTCAGGTTTTGAAAAACGCTCAATATTTTGCAACAGCCTATTGGTATGTTCATCGACGGTATAAGCGTGAAATAAATCAAACTGCATTTGTCCTTCAATATCACGCCAGGCGGGGAGATAACTGGCCATAATATTATACTTATGCATGAGTTTAAATGCGGCAATACCCCGGGGTTCACGGAGTAATTCAATGAACACTTTACGGCAGGCTGGATGATTAACCAACGGCTCGGTCAAACTGCGTCGAGCTTTTCTTAGTAACCTTAGGGTAGGGGCGTAAACTTCTTGAATATTGGAATTTCTAGCAACTTCTAAGAAAAACTTTAATATGTTTTCGGGCTTATCAAAGTAGTCTTGTTGACAGACATCTAAATAACGACCAAAGCGTCTAAAGTCAGCATTCATTGGGCTCATGGTGAGTTTAGTCAGTCCAAGGGTCGCACGCTTAAACAATTGTAATAGCATTTGGTTAAGCTCTATCACTCTTCGAACCGTTCGATAATAGCGCTTCATCATTTGTTCAACGGCCAGTTGCGTCGAGTTTTTGTAGCCTAATAATTCAGCAACCTGATGTTGCAAATCAAATAATAATCGTTCTTCAGGGCGTCTGACGCAGGAGTGAAGGGCATAGCGAACCTGCCATAAAAAGTCTCGACACTCATTGAGTTCGTTCAATTCAGCTTCATCTAAAAAGCCATATTCGACAAGTTCATCGAGACGTCTGGCATCAAAATGACGCATGGTCACCCATGTGATGGTCTGAATGTCCCTGAGACCACCAGGGCAGCTTTTTATGTTTGGCTCTAAATCAAATGCGGAGGCTTTTTGGTGGCGAACTAATTGTTCCTCATACTTTGCTTTGAAGAATGCCTTAGCAGGCCAAAATAGTGGTTCTTTAACTAACTGCTGTAACTGTTCAAATAGCCCTTGGTCACCAGTTAGCAGTCGTGCCTCAAGTAAATTCGTCGCAATGGTTACGTCATCTTTCGCTTGTTCATAGGTTTCAGCCAAGGTGCGAGTGCTATGGCCAATATTGAGTTTGGCATCCCACATAAAAGTGATGAAATCACTCAGGGCTTGTTGTTGTGGGGGGCTGGGCTCTGTTTTTAATAAAAACAGTAAATCGATATCTGATTTAGGGTGCAGCTCACCGCGGCCGTATCCGCCGACCGCTATCAGAGAAATATCCGACTTGTCCAAACCGAAGTGTTGCCACAGTTGAAGCAGCAGTTGATCGATTTGGTTTGAACGCTTAAAAACTAATTCACGAACATCAGTACCTGAGGTAAAAAGCTGTAAATCGTCTTTGGCGCTCTTTATCAGGTAGTCCTTTACCTCTTGTGCATTCATCTACTGCAACATCCTTTTATGGGTTAACCATTAAACGTGGGATTGATTCTTCTGCTCGCAGCGTTAACACTTCGACACCATTTTTAGTGACCAATAGAGTATGTTCCCATTGGGCTGAGTTTTTGCCATCAACAGTGTAAACCGTCCAGTTATCTTCGGCGTCCAGAATCGTTTGAAAACGGCCAGCATTAATCATAGGCTCGATGGTGAAACACATGCCTTCTTTAAGTACTGTACGATCGCCATTTTTGTAGTGGACAATTTGTGGGTCTTCATGGAATTTTGCACCAATACCGTGACCACAATAGTCTTTTACAATAGAGTAACGGCCTGACTTTTTAATGAATTTTTGAATTGTGGTACCGATGTCACCTAGGCGGGCGCCAGGCTTCACTTTCTTCATTGCGAGGTATAAAGATTCCTGGGCGATGCGACATAAACGTTTATCTTCTGGAGAGGCTTCGCCAATAATAAACATTTTAGAGGTGTCACCATGGTAGCCATCTTTGATCACCGTGATATCAATATTAATGATATCACCGCTTTTCAATTTTTGTTTGGGGTCTGGAATACCGTGACAAACCACTTCGTTTACCGAAGTACAGATGGACTTAGGAAAACCACCGTAGTTTAGTGGCGCCGGAATGGCGTCTTGCTGCTTGGTGATATAATCGTGGCAGATATCGTTAAGTTCTTCTGTGGTGACGCCTTCTTTGACATATGGGGCAATCATTTCTAGCACTTCAGCAGCCAAGCGCCCAGCAACACGCATTTTTTGAATTTCTTCAGGAGTCTTAATCGTAATAGCCATATCAATCTCTTTAAAGTGGCAAAAGCCACTTAATTTTTCATCAAATTTGAATTTAGTGCTAATTCTATGGTATAAAGCGCGCCGTTAACAACAGATTAGTTCGGTCTTTTTTAAGTTCCCATTAATTTGCTTGTTAATTTGGTCAACAATTGACCTAAACTAAACCCTAAATCACACATGCATCGTCACATTGCTCGGGGTGCCTAACGGTCGAGTTAATGGGATGTATGGACGTTTTAACCCCATACTATTGAGGAAAAAATCAATGGCTACTGTTTCAATGCGCGACATGCTAAAAGCTGGTGTTCACTTCGGTCACCAAACTCGTTACTGGAATCCAAAAATGAAACCTTGGATCTTTGGTGCGCGTAACAAGGTTCACATCATCAACCTTGAGCTAACTGTTCCAATGTTCAACGATGCTCTTTCTGTAATTAGCAACGTTGCATCTAAGAAAGGTAAAGTACTTTTCGTTGGTACTAAGCGTGCTGCATCTGATGCGATCAAAGAATCTGCTCTTTCTTGTGAACAATACTACGTAAACCACCGCTGGTTAGGTGGTATGCTGACTAACTGGAAAACTGTTCGTCAGTCAATCAAGCGTCTAAAAGAATTAGAAGCTCAAGCTCAAGATGGTACTTTTGAGAAGCTAACTAAGAAAGAAGCGCTAATGCGTACTCGTGAAATGGAAAAACTAGAGAACTCTCTAGGCGGTATCAAGAACATGGGCGGTCTACCTGACATTCTGTTCATCGTTGGTGCAGATCACGAGCACATTGCTATTAAAGAAGCAAACAACCTAGGTATTCCTGTTGTTGCTGTCGTTGATACTAACTCTAGCCCTGATGGCGTTGACTACATCGTTCCTGGTAACGATGACGCGACTCGTTCTATCCAGCTTTACACTAACGCTGTAGCACAAGCTGTTAAAGAAGGTCGTTCACAAGACATCGCTGTACAAGCTGAGCAAGACGGCTTCGTAGAAGCAGAATAATAAAGACTGATTTATAATCATCTTTATTACTACCAATTTTTTATAAGTTGGTAAGCTAACCAAAATTTGGTTACGGGGGGGAATGCCCCCCCTTTTTTGATACTAGAATCAACATATTTTGAGGACTTAACCATGGCAATTACTGCTGCCCTAGTTAAAGAGTTACGCGAGCGCACTGGCGCTGGCATGATGGATTGTAAAAAAGCCCTAGTTGAAACTAACGGCGACATCGATCTAGCGATTGAAAACATGCGTAAGAGCGGTGCTGCTAAAGCTGCTAAAAAAGCTGGTAATATTGCTGCTGAAGGCGCTATTCTAGTTAAAGCTGGTGAAGGTTTTACCGCACTACTAGAAGTTAACTGTCAAACTGACTTCGTAGCGAAAGATGAAAACTTCCTAGGTTTCGCTAACCAAGTACTAGACGCTGCTGCTGCTAACCGCTCTTCAATTGAAGAACTGCAAGCACAATTCGAAGAAACTCGTGTTGCTCTAGTTGCTAAAATCGGTGAGAACATCAACGTACGTCGTGTTGCTTACATCGATGGCACTTCTGCTGCTTCTTACCGTCACGGCGACCGTATCGGTGTGGTGGTAACGGGTGAAGCTGATGCAGAAACTCTTAAGCACGTTGCAATGCACGTAGCGGCTTCTAAGCCTGACTACCTAAACCCAGAAGATGTACCAGCTGAGGTTGTAGAGAAAGAGAAAGCAGTTCAAATTGAAATCGCGATGAACGAAGGCAAGCCTGCTGAAATCGCTGAGAAGATGGTTACTGGTCGTATGAAGAAGTTCACTGGTGAGATTTCTCTTACTGGTCAAGCTTTCATCATGGAACCTAAGAAAACTGTTGGTCAGTTCCTACAAGAAAAAGGTGCTACAGTTTCTAACTACATTCGCCTAGAAGTAGGTGAAGGTATTGAAAAAGCAGCTGAAGGTGACTTCGCTGCAGAAGTTGCTGCACAAATGGCTGCTTCAAAGGCTTAATAAGCTTTTAATAGTACCAATTAGAACCGCGGCCATAGCCGCGGTTTTTTCAGATAAAGGCAAGAGATAATGAGCACTAATCCAAAACCAACATTACGACGCATTCTATTAAAATTAAGTGGTGAAGCCCTGATGGGTGATGAAGGGTTCGGTATTGATCCTAAAGTCCTAGATCGTATGGCCCAAGAAATCAAAGAATTGGTTGAGCTTGGTGTCCAAGTCGGGTTAGTGATTGGTGGCGGCAATATCTTCCGTGGTGAAGGTCTAGCGAAAGCGGGTATGAACCGTGTGGTTGGTGACCATATGGGTATGCTAGCAACCGTTATTAATGGTCTGGCTATGCGTGATGCATTGCATCGTGCTTATGTCAACGCTCGCCTTATGTCAGCATTTCCACTAAATGGTGTGTGTGACAGTTATAACTGGGCTGAAGCGATCAGTCTTTTAAAAACAGGTCGTGTAGTAATCTTTTCTGCTGGTACAGGTAACCCCTTCTTTACAACCGATTCAGCTGCCTGTTTGCGTGGTATCGAAATTGAAGCCGATGCAGTGCTAAAAGGTACGAAAGTTGATGGCGTTTACTCAGATGATCCAATGAAAAACCCAGATGCAGTAAAATATGATAACATCAGTTATCAAGACGTACTGGATAATGAGTTAAAAGTAATGGACTTGGCTGCATTTACCTTAGCCCGTGACCACGAGTTACCTATTAAGGTGTTCAACATGAACAAGCCAGGCGCCCTACGTAAAGTCATTATGGGTGAAGCCGAAGGTACACTAATCAGCAATGCTGAATAAGAATTTATTGATATTCAAGGAACTCTAAAGTGATTAATGATATTTTAGATGATGCCAAGCAACGTATGGCAAAAACGGTTGAAGCAACCAAAACGCAAATGGCTAAAGTACGAACTGGTCGTGCCCATCCAAGCCTATTAAATACTATCATGGTGCCATATTATGGTGCTCCTACGCCCCTTAACCAAGTGGCCAACGTAGGAACCGAGGATTCTCGTACATTGACGGTACAGGTCTTCGATGCCACTATGATTCAAGCGGTAGAAAAAGCCATCATGACTTCAGATCTTGGTTTAAATCCGATGTCTGCAGGTACCTTAATCCGTATCCCATTACCGCCATTAACTGAAGAGCGTCGTCGCGATTTTATCAAGATTGTGCGTCAAGAAGCTGAGAATGGTCGTATTGCTGTACGAAATATCCGCCGTGATGCAAATGGTGACATTAAATCACTGGAAAAAGAGAAAGAGATCAGCGAAGATGACTCTCGCCGTGGTGAGGATCAAGTTCAAAAAGAAACGGATGCTCACATCAAGGAAATCGATGCAATTTTAGCAACGAAAGAAAGCGAGTTAATGGAAGTTTAATTTCATTTAATTGCTTAATTGATGGCGCCGTAGTGCTAATACCCAATACTGAGGTGTAAGTACACGGCGTTTTTGCTAATACTAATTAGTTGTTAAAAGGTTTAAAACTAATCAGTATGAAATAGAGGACTTGGAGTTGTCAGTTCCAAAAAACGCAAATCATAAAGCGATAATCCCCCCACAACATGTTGCTATTATTATGGATGGTAATGGTCGTTGGGCTCAGCAAAGATTCAGACCTAGAGTTTTTGGCCACCAAGCAGGCGTTAAAGCTGTTAGACGAGCTGTTAAGGCGGCAATAGAGCATGGTGTGAAATCACTGACGTTGTTCGCTTTTTCAAGCGAGAATTGGTCTCGTCCAGAAAATGAAGTTAATCTACTGATGCAGCTATTTATGAAGGTACTGCAGCGAGAGATTAAATTGCTGGACAAAAATGGTGTAAAGTTAAAAATTATTGGTGATCTCAGTCGTTTTTCTGAGAGCTTACAAACTCAAATTAATAAAGCAGAGCAACAAACCACCAATAATAATATTTTGACACTTAATGTGGCTGCTAATTATGGCGGGTGCTGGGACATTACCCAATCGGCTCAACAATTAGCCCAACAGGTTGCAAAAGGTGAGCTCAAGCCAGAACAAATCACAGAACAAAAAATAGCTCAAAATTTGTGTATGGCAGAACAAGGACCGGTTGATTTATTAATACGCACCGGCGGTGATCTACGGATCAGTAATTTTGTATTATGGCAGGCAGCGTATGCTGAATTGTATTTCAGTAAAGAATTATGGCCTGATTTCGATGAAACTTGTTTTGAAAACGCAGTTATTGAGTTTTCCTCTCGCCAGAGAAGGTTTGGCAAAACAGGTGAGCAAGTAGAAGCTAATTCTTAAAAGAGGTTATTTTGTTAAAACAACGTATTATGACTGCGTTGGTTCTATTACCAGCGTTTATGGCACTTATCTTTTTGGCTCCTCAGTGGTTGTTTGTGGCAACCCTATTTGCCATATTCTGTCTTGCGGCGAAGGAGTGGGGCAATCTTATCCAGCCGGGTTGTACGGCCACCCAAATTTCTTTTGTTATTACCCTAGCGCTGTTGATGATTGCGACACTTTATTTGGTGCCACTGCAACAGTTTTGGTACAGCGATCAGTTGAATATTACCCTGCAAGCTATCTTGATGCTTGCTGGCTTATGGTGGCTTGTGGCCATTGTTATGGTGATCACCTATCCAAAAGGTACAGATTACTGGAAAGACAGTCATTTCAGTAAATCTTTATTTGGTCAATTAACCCTTTTCCCAGCATTTATTGCCTTTGTTATTCTCCATAGTGTGCCGAATAATCAATCAGATTACTTTGGTGGTTGGTTAATCTTAGCGCCCTTATTAATGGTGTGGTTGGCTGATACTGGTGCTTATTTTGTTGGCAAAGCGATGGGCAAGACAAAGTTAATGCCAAAAGTGAGTCCTGGCAAAACAATAGAAGGGTTCGCCGGTGGTTTGCTGTTTGCTGTTGTTGGTGCAAGTGTTTATGGGCACTATGTGTTGGATGTTGAATGGCCAGTTATGATTTTAATTGCGGTGGTGACCACGGTCATTTCTGCGTTCGGTGACCTATTAGAAAGTTTATTCAAGCGTAATGCTGGCATTAAAGACTCGGGTAACATTCTGCCTGGTCATGGTGGGGTATTGGATCGTATTGACTCAATGACGGCAGCCATCCCGGTATTTGCTCTGTTGTATATTGTGTTAGGTGCTTAATATGCAACGTTTAGCTGTACTGGGTGCCACAGGTTCAATCGGCACAAATACCCTTGATGTCTTATCTCGGCATCAACACCACTATCAAGTAACCATTTTAGCGGCCTATTCAAATGTCGCTAAAATGCTTGAATTGTGCCTTGTGCATAAACCTAAGTATGCCGTATTACTTGCTGCTGGTGCGGCTAAACAACTCTCTGAGCAACTTCCGAGTGCGCTTAATTGTGAAATTATTGATAGCTTGGATGGTTTATGCCAATTAATGGCTTCAGACAGTTATGATACGGTGATGTCGGCTATTGTTGGGGCAGCAGGTTTATTGCCAACGATGGCTGCGGTAAAACAGGGAAAAAAAGTTTTATTGGCAAATAAAGAATCACTGGTCATGTCAGGCGAGTTGTTTATGCAGCAAGCCCAGCAATCGGGAAGCATTATTTTACCAGTTGATTCTGAGCATAATGCTATTTTTCAATGTTTACCGGATCAAATTAAAGATAATTTAGGTCACTGTGACCTTAGCTCGGCTGGGGTAGAGCGTATTTTGCTTACCGGTTCAGGTGGGCCATTCCTCAATCATGATATTAGCGCTTTGTCGCAGGTCACTCCAGAGCAGGCCTGCAAACATCCTAATTGGTCAATGGGTAGGAAAATTTCCGTAGATTCGGCCACGATGATGAATAAGGGATTGGAATACATTGAAGCGAAGTGGCTGTTTAATGCGTCTGCCGAGCAGATCCAGGTAGTGATTCACCCTCAATCAGTAATTCATTCTATGGTGCAGTATAAAGATGGCTCTACCGTCGCTCAGTTAGGGCAGCCTGATATGCGCACCCCGATTGCCCATTGTTTAGCCCATCCACAAAGAATTGAAGCTGGAGTTGAACCTTTAGATTTTTTTAGAGTCGGACAATTAAGTTTCGTTGAACCTAATTATCAAAGATACCCTGGTTTGAAGATGGCGATTGACGCTTGTCACCAAGGCCAAAGCTATACAACAGCATTAAATGCTGCGAATGAAGAGGCCGTAGCCGCGTTTCTGGATAAAAAAATTGGCTTTACTGATATTTATAAGGCAAATGCTGAAGTGTTAAATTTTATGCAACATCAGCCGCTCGATTGTCTCGATGCAATTTTAGAGTGGGACAAACAAGCACGTCGTATCGCCCAAGGCATAATTAAAAGGATGCATTAATGTTCGACCTAATATGGAATTTAGGGTCATTTATTGTCGCTTTAGGCATTTTGATTGCAATCCATGAGTACGGCCATTTTTGGGTGGCGAGAAAGTGTGGTGTGAAAGTAGAGAAATTCTCTATTGGCTTTGGTAAAACCTTATGGCGTAAAATCGATGCCAAAGGCACTGAATTTGTGATCGCAGCCATTCCCTTGGGTGGCTATGTAAAAATGCTCGATGAAAGGCTTGAAGAGGTTTCTGAGCAAGATAAACCCTATGCCTTTAACCAAAAATCAGTATGGGCTCGAAGTGCGATTATTGCTGCAGGTCCTATTGCCAATTTCTTGTTTGCTATTGTCGCCCTGTATTTTATGTTTTTGTTGGGGGTGCCTGCTGTTAAGCCTATCATTGATAAAGTTGAAGTGGATACGCCGGCGGCAATCATGGCGGTTGAGCGGCCTATGCAAATTACCCATGTTGCGGGTAATCAGGTGTCGCAATGGCAAGATGTGGCGATGCAATTAGTATCCCATATCGGTGATGAAACCGTAGCAATTAGGCTACAAGATCCAAATAACCCTCTCTATCAACAAAGTTATCTGCTTAATATTGAACAATGGCAATTTGACCCAGATAAGCAGTCACCCATTACCGCATTGGGGCTAAGCCCTTTTCGTCCTAAGGTATTACCTATCATCGCGCAAGTGTTAGATGGTTCGGCCGCTAAACTCGCCGACCTAAGGGTGGGAGATGAGCTGGTTGAGATTAATGGTCAAGCATTTACCGATTGGGCAACGTTTGTTAAGTTAATTCAGGGTAATGGTTCAGCTGAGATGACCTTTTTGATCAAGCGTGATGGTCAATTGCAGCAACTTAAGATTTGGCCAACCGTTGGCAAAGATAGTCAAGGCCAAGAGGTGGCTAAAATTGGCGTAGCACCCAAGACAACGGCTTACCCTGATGACTATCGGATTAACTTACAATTTGGCTTAGTTGATAGTTTTGTGCAGGCTGTTGATAGAACCAAACAGCTCATTAGCATGACTTTTAGTATCTTAGGCAAACTGTTTACTGGTGATGTTTCAGTCAAAAACATCAGTGGTCCCATTTCTATTGCACAAGGGGCTGGAAATAGTGCGCAATACGGTTTAGTGTACTTCCTAAGTTTTCTCGCTTTGATCAGTGTGAATTTAGGAATAATGAATTTGTTGCCATTACCAGTATTAGATGGTGGCCATTTATTTTTTAATTTAATAGAAATTATTACAAAGCAACCAGTACCTGAAAAGGTACAAGAAGTAGGATTCAGAATTGGCGCCGCATTGCTTTTTGCAATGATGACCCTAGCGATATTTAATGATATTGCTAGACTCTGAGCATGGATTCAAATGATAATAAGAAGTGCTTTATGCGATTAAATAAAGTTATCCGTTCACTCGCGTTTGCTGGTGTTTGTTTTAGCAGCACAGTAATGGCGTCGAATATCGAGCCTTTCGTCGTTGATGATATACAGTTTGAAGGTTTACAACGAGTTGGTTTAGGGGCGGCGTTGCTGCAGCTACCCATCAAGGTTGGCCAGCAAATTGATGAAATGGCTATTAAGCGTGCCATTCGCAGTTTATATGGCTCCAGTAATTATGAGAACGTGCAGATCCATCGTGATGGTGAAACACTGATTGTTGTAGTAAGAGAGCGTCCAACGATTGCTGAGGTAGTGTTCGAAGGTAATAAGGACATCAAAGACGAGCAGTTAACAGAAAGTCTGAACGACTCTAATGTTAAGGTTGGTCAAGCACTCGACAGAACAATGTTGCGCGGTATCGAAAAGTCGCTTCAAGACTTTTATTATGGTGTCGGTAAATATGGCGCTAAAGTTGAGGCGCAGATTGTTGAACTGCCAAGAAATAGGGTTGAACTTAAGTTTAACTTTACTGAAGGCTTAGCGGCTGAAATTAAGCAAATTAACATTGTTGGTAATGAAGCCTTCTCTGACGCTGAATTGATCGCTCAAATTGAGCTTACCGATTATATCGCGTGGTGGGATTTCTTCTCCGAAGCTCGTTATCAAAAGCAAAAGCTTCAAGCAGACTTAGAATCCATAGAAAGTTATTATCAGAACCGTGGTTATGTGCGTTTTGCGGTAACATCAACGCAAGTATCTTTAACCCCAGATAAAAAAGGCATTTACATCACCATAAACGTTGATGAAGGTGAACAATATAAGGTTAAAGAGGTCAATCTTCTTGGCGATTTACTGGGCCGAGAAGAGCTGATGAAGCGCTTAGTGCCAATTCAAGGTGGTAGCCAATATAACGGTGCCGATGTGACTTATACTGAAGAGATGTTCTCTAAGTATTTAGGACGTTTTGGTTATGCTTACCCAGAAGTTACCACCTACCCAGAGATTGATGACGAAACCAAAGAAGTTACCTTAAATATTAATATCAACCCAGGTAAACGTGTTTACGTTCGCAATATTAACTTTACCGGCAACCAAGTCACCAAAGATCAGGTTTTGCGTCGCGAATTACGCCAAATGGAAGGGGCATGGTTAAATAACCGCTTGGTTGAGCTGTCTAAAGATCGCCTGAACCGATTAGGTTTTTTTGAAACGGTTGAATCTGAGACGATACAAATACCTGGGGCAGACGACTTAGTTGATGTTAACTTCCAAGTAAAAGAGCAACCATCAGGTTCCTTCAATGCTGGTGTCGGTTACGGTACTCAATCTGGGCTTTCGCTGCAGTTTGGTATTTCCCAATCTAACTTTATGGGTACCGGCAACCAAGTTGGTATTAACTTAAACACCAATAAATACTCTAAAAACATTAACTTATCATACCGCGATCCATACTTTACCAAGCATGGTGTTTCTGCTGGTGCCAATATATTCTGGCAGGAGTATGATGCTGGACGAGCGAACCTTGAGCAATATAAAAACAGCTCTTATGGTATTGGCGCCGATATGGGTTTCCCATTGAATGAGTACAATCGTTTGAACTTTGGTGCCATGTTTAAGCATAACACCATTAGTGAGATCTCAGCCTATGAGCAGGCACTTAGGTTCTATAACATCTATCGTGATCCCAATGATCCTAACGCAGATTTAAGTTTTGATAATTATGAGATCAATGGCAGTTGGTCACGTTCAACACTAAACCGCGGTACCTTCCCGACCAGTGGCTCTAAGCAGACACTTTATGGCAAAATGACAGTACCCGGCTCGGATTTACAGTACTTCAAAATGAATTTTGAAGACAGTCACTATTTCCCACTTGACCGTAATCATGATTGGGTTTTCCTAGCCCGCGGTCGTATTGGTTATGGTAACGGTTACGGAAAGTTTGGTCGCCATGATCAGATCTTACCGTTCTGGGAGAACTTTTATGCGGGTGGTTCAACTGTATTACGTGGCTTTAAGTCCAATACTGTTGGCCCAAGGTCGTTTTATATGTCTAGAGGCCTTGAGCCATGTGCGCCAGATCCATCTGGCAACTCTTGCTCACTACCAGGCCCTGAAAACCAAATTGCTATCTATGGGGGCAACTCTATTGGTGGTAATGCGTTAGCAACGATTAGCGCCGAGTTAATTGTTCCTACCCCATTTTTGGATGAGTCATATAAAAATAGTGTAAGAACCAGTTTCTTCGTTGATGCTGGTAACGTTTGGGATACAGAGTTTGATTACAATGCATATCGCGACCTTCCCGCGAGCGAGTTTGCTAGAATTTCAGACTATTCTGACCCATACGCCTATAGAGCTTCAGCAGGTCTAAGTGTACAATGGATTTCACCAATGGGGCCTATGGTGTTTAGTCTAGCGCAAGCATTGAAGAAGCAACCTCGTGATGATACCGAAGTATTCTCGTTTAATATCGGCCGTACTTTCTAAGTCATGTTTTAAGAATTTTTTATTAAGGAGAAAACAGTGAAAAACCTATTAACCCGTGCAGTTGCTATCTTAGCAATTATGTCAGCTTCATTTGTGGCGCAAGCAGAAATAAAAGTTGCTATTTTTAACTTTCAAAAAGTGATGGCAGTTTCACCACAAGCAGAAGTCATTAAAAATCAATTAAAAGAAAAGTTTTCTGACCGTACGGCTGAAATTCAAAAAATTCAACAAGATGCTCAACAAGAAGCTAAATTAGCACAAACCAATAAAGACTTTTGGACTAAAGAGCAAAAAGAACAAAGTGCTAAAAAAATGATGGCATGGCAAAATGAGATGAAAATCAAAGGTGAGCCGTTACAAAGGGAAATTCAACAGTTCCAGCAACAAGCTCAACAGCAGCTTGCTCGTCAAACTCAAGAAGCGTTAAATGGTTATGCAAAAGAGAAAGGTTACGATGTAGTGTTAGAACCTGGCTCAGTAGTCTATATTTCAGACAAGGTAGTAGATATTACTGATGAAGTAATTGCGAGACTGAAATAAGGAACATCTTTTGCAAAAGTTCTATTCTTTACAAGAATTGAGCATTCATGTCGGCGGCACCTTAGTGGGTGACGCCGACCTTGCTATTAAAGGGGTGAATACCCTTAATAATGCTCAAGCTGATCAAATCTCTTTCTTGGCCAATGCCAAGTACAAGTCACAACTTAAAGATACTTCAGCCGGCGCGGTACTGTTGACTGAGCAAGCGGCTGCGGATTATCAAGGTAATGCCATTGTCCTAAAAGACCCCTATGTGGGGTATGCACGTATTGCCCAGTTACTTGATACGACTCCAGCTGCTGCTACTGCAATTCACCCGAGTGCGTTTATTGACCCAAGTGCACAACTAGCTGAGGGGGTTGCGGTGGGTGCTAATGCGGTAATTGAAGCAAATGTACAACTAGCAGCGGGTGTTCAGGTGGGGCCTGGTACAGTAGTTGGCCAAGGTTGTAAAATTGGTGAAAATACTGTGCTGCGTGCTAATGTTACCCTTTATCATGATGTGGTAATTGGTGCCAACTCTACGGTGCATTCGGCAACGGTTATCGGTGCTGATGGTTTTGGCTATGCTAATGAAATGGGCAATTGGATTAAAATACCGCAGCTTGGTTCAGTACATATTGGTGATAATGTTGAGATTGGTGCCAGCACCACCATTGACCGTGGCGCTCTAGAGCACACCATCATTGAAGATGGGGTTATCATTGATAACCAAGTACAAATTGCCCATAACGTGATTATTGGTCAAAACACCGCAATTGCGGGCTGTACTACCATTGCAGGCAGTACAAAAATTGGTAAATACTGCATTCTTGGTGGCACAGTTGCTATCAATGGTCATATTGAAATAGCTGACAAAGTTCATATTACAGGTCGCACTATGGTCATGGGTAATATTACAGAGCCAGGCGTTTATTCCTCAGGTACGCCGCATATGGCTAATAAAGATTGGCGAAAAAATGCAGCAAGATTCCGTCAATTAAATGAATTATTTACTAAAGTTAAAAGGATTGAACAGTCAATCCAGTCAGACGACGAATAAATGGTGATTTAGGTGTCAGACAAAAATACAATGAACATCCATGAGATAATGCAATATTTACCTCATCGTTATCCTTTCTTACTTATTGATAGAGTATTGGATTTCACTCCTGGTGAAAGCTTACATGCCATCAAAAACGTGACCATTAATGAGCCTTTCTTTACTGGCCACTTTCCTATTAAACCGGTAATGCCAGGGGTCTTATTGCTTGAAGCTATGGCACAAGCAACAGGGCTATTAGCCTTCAAAACTTCTGGTAAGCCAGCAGATGATGAATTGTATTATTTTGCAGGTATCGATAAGGCACGTTTTAAGCGTCCTGTCGAACCGGGTGACCAGCTTCATTTTGAAGTTAAACTTCTCAAAGATAAACGCGGTGTCGGTCTGTTTTACGGTGAAGTAAAAGTTGATGGGCAATTAGTGTGTAGTGCCGAAGTAATGTGCGCTAAAAGGAAAATTGAAGCATGATCCATGAGAGCGTAAAGGTTCACCCAAGTGCTGTGATCGAAGGAAATGTTAGCAT
The DNA here is from genome assembly GCF_010993985.1 of Paraferrimonas sp. SM1919. Lineage (GTDB taxonomy): Bacteria > Pseudomonadota > Gammaproteobacteria > Enterobacterales > Shewanellaceae > SM1919. The sequence continues at coordinate 116,526 of NZ_WINH01000008.1, forward strand.
TGGCGCTGGCAGCACGGTTGGCCCTTTTACCTACATTAGTGGCGATGTCACTATTGGTGAAAACAATGAGATTATGTCCCATGTGGTGATCAAAGGACGCACCATCATGGGGGATGACAATAAAATTTTCCCATTCGCAGTAGTGGGTGAAGATTGTCAGGATAAAAAATATGCAGGTGAAGATACTCTTTTAGAGATTGGATCACGCAATGTCATACGAGAAAGCGTGCAGATGCATCGTGGTACGACTCAGGATAACAGTATCACTAAAGTAGGGAACGACAATCTATTTTGTGTTAATGCTCATATTGCCCATGATTGTGTGGTGGGTGATAACGTTATTCTTGGTAACAATGCCACCCTAGCGGGTCATGTAACCGTTGAAGACTACGTCATTTTGACCGCGCTAGTACCTGTACACCAGTTCTGTACTTTAGGCGCCCATAGCTTTATCGCTGGCGGCTCGATAGTTGTACAAGACGTGCCACCCTTTGTCATGGCCCATGGCAACCATGCTAAGCCTGTTGGCATTAATGTGGAAGGTTTAAAACGTCGTGGTTTTGAGAAAGCAGAAATTATGGCTATCCGCCGCGCCTATAAGACCTTATACCGTAAGGGCTTAAAACTTGACGAAGCAAAGCAAGAAATTGCAATTGAAGCTAAAGCGTACCCAGCTGTCGCTAAGTTTTTAGCCAATCTAAGCAACTCCCAGCGAGGAATTATTCGATAAGATGAGCAAGGACAATCTGATCATAGGTATGATCGCCGGTGAAATGTCTGGTGATATCCTAGGAGCAGGGCTTATCAAATCCATTAAAGCGCGCCATCCAACGGCGCGCTTTGTTGGTATTGGCGGCCCTAAAATGCAAGCTTTAGGTTTTGAAAGCCTATACCCAATGGAAGAATTAGCAGTAATGGGACTGGTAGAAGTTCTCTCTAGATTGCCACGTCTGCTAAAAGTCAAAAAAGGGATTATCAAGGATTTACTCGAGATTAAGCCTGATGCCTTTATTGGCATTGATGCTCCAGACTTTAACCTAAGGGTCGAACCTGCTTTCAAAGCGGTTGGTATTCCAACGATCCATTATGTTTCACCGTCGGTATGGGCTTGGCGACCTAAGCGTATTTTCAAAATTGAAGCGGCCACCAATATGGTGTTGTCACTGTTACCTTTTGAAAAAGCCTTCTATGATAAGCACCAAGTCCCTTGTACCTTTGTGGGTCACACCCTAGCAGACGATATTCCCCTTGAGTGTGACCAAGCGGCTGCCAGAGCGCAGCTTGGCTTAGATCAAGCGAAGCATTATTTGGCGGTGCTCCCCGGTTCTCGCCGGGGCGAGTTAAAAAGCTTAGCTGAACCGTTTATTGAAACCATGGCTAAACTTAAGAGCAAGTACCCACAGCTTAATTTCATCGTGCCATTAGTCAATGCTGATAGAAAGCAACAATTTGTTGATGCCATAGAACAAGTGGGCTTCAATCAAGATATTACTTTGGTTGAGGGTAACTCCCGTGATTGCATGATTGCCGCTGATCAGGTGTTATTAGCTTCTGGCACCGCAGCGCTTGAAGCACTCCTGTTGAAGAAGCCTATGGTCGTGGCTTACCGAGTAAGTCCGATTACTTACGCCATTGCCAAACCAATGATGAAGATTGACCGCTACTCATTGCCTAACTTGTTATCGACCAATAAAGACTTGGTGCAAGAGGTAATTCAAGATCAGCTTACGGCAGATAACCTATGTAATGCAGTGGCTAAGCTCATTGATGGCGATAATTCCGCGTTATTGGCTGAATACCAACGGATCCATATTGAATTAAAACAAAATGCATCCGAGCGCAGCGCTGATTGTATTTTGGCTATGATCGAGGAAAGACAAGCATGTTAATTGCTGGTGTAGACGAAGTGGGCCGCGGCCCACTTGTCGGTGATGTTGTCACCGCGGCGGTTATTTTAGACCCGAATAAGCCAATTGCGGGTTTAAATGATTCCAAAAAGCTGTCAGAAAAGAAGCGCAATGCATTGGCTTTAGAAATTAAAGAGAAAGCGTTGGCGTGGTGTATTGGTCGTGCTACGCCTGCAGAAATTGATGAAATTAATATCTTGCAGGCGACTATGGTGGCGATGCAACGTTGTGTGTCTGGCTTGGCTGTAAAACCCGATAAAGTGTTGGTTGATGGCAATCGTACCCCTGATTTTGGCATTGATGCAGAAGCCATTGTCAAAGGGGATGGTTTGATTGAAGCAATCAGTGCGGCATCAATCATCGCTAAAGTAGAGCGGGATAACGATATGATGGCCTTAGATGAGTTGTATCCACAATTTGGTTTTGGCAAACATAAAGGGTATCCAACCAAAGCTCACTTTGAAGCGATAGAGAAGCATGGCATTATAGAACAATATCGAAAAAGCTTTAAGCCGATTAAAAATTTATTAGAACAAAAATCCTAGAGCACAATAGAGCAAGATTACATGCAGCAACCTCAGTTTATTCATCTTAGGCTACACTCTGACTTTTCCATGGTAGATGGTGTCAACAAAGTTAAGCCTATAATTAATAAAGTGTCTGAACTTAATATGCCAGCAGTGGCGATCACGGACCAAACCAACCTATGTGGTTTAGTAAAGTTTTATGGCGCCTGTCATGGTGCCGGCGTTAAACCCATTATTGGTGCAGACTTTTATTTATTAACCGATGAATTGCAAGATGAGGTTTGTCGCATCACCGTCATTGCAATGAATAATCAAGGGTATAAGAATTTAACTTTGCTGATATCTGAAGCTTATTTGCGAGGTTATGTTCATGGTCGCCCTTGTATCGATAAGCAGTGGTTAGCTAAATTTAGTGAAGGCACTTTATTATTATCGGGTGCCAGAGAGGGAGACTTAGGCAAAGCCTTATTAAAGGGAAATTTGGAGCTTGCCCAAGATATTATTGGCTTTTATCAACAGCATTTCCCTGACCGTTACTATGTCGAGCTGATTCGAACCGGGCGGGCCCAAGAGGAAGAATATTTGCATGCGGCGGTCGAGTTTGCCGCAGCTCATGATTTACCTTTGGTGGCGACCAATGAAGTGGTGTTTATTGAGCCCGAATTGTTTGAAGCCCATGAAATTCGGGTCGCTATTCACGATGGCTATACCCTTGCTGATCCACGTCGTCCTAAAAAGTATTCTGAGCAGCAATATTTACGCAGCGAAGAAGAAATGCTGGAGCTATTTAGCGATATTCCGGAGGCGCTGCAAAATACCGTAGAGATTGCTAAACGTTGTAACGTGACTGTTCGTTTGGGGGAATACTTCTTACCTAATTTCCCAACCGGTGATCTGTCTACCGAAGATTTTTTGGTGAAGGTATCTGAAGAAGGCTTGGAAAGACGTTTATTAAAACTGTTTCCTAACGAGACCATAAGGGCTGAGCGTCGTCCTGAGTATGATGAGCGCCTCAAGGTTGAGTTGCAAGTAATTAACCAAATGGGCTTTCCTGGTTACTTCCTTATTGTAATGGAGTTTATCCAGTGGGGTAAAGATAACGGCATTCCCGTTGGTCCAGGTCGTGGTTCGGGGGCGGGGTCGTTAGTTGCATATGCCCTAGATATTACCGATCTTGATCCATTAGAATACGATTTGCTATTCGAGCGTTTCTTGAACCCTGAACGTGTGTCGATGCCTGATTTCGATGTCGATTTCTGTATGGATAGGCGTGATGAGGTGATTGACCATACCGCTGAAATGTATGGTCGTGATGCGGTATCTCAGATCATTACCTACGGTACCATGGCGGCTAAAGCAGTAATTCGAGACGTGGGTAGGGTACTGGGCCACCCCTATGGTTTTGTTGATAGAATTTCCAAGTTAATCCCCGGCGACCCTGGCATGACGTTGGCAAAAGCCTTTGAAGCTGAGCCAGAACTCCCTGCGGCTTATGAGGGCGATGAAGACGTTAAAGAATTAATCGATACCTGTCGTTTACTCGAAGGAACCATTCGTAACGCTGGTAAGCACGCCGGTGGGGTGGTTATCTCACCGACTACCATTACCGACTTTGCTCCCCTATATTGTGATGATGAGGGTAATAACCCGGTTACCCAGTTTGATAAAAACGATGTAGAAACCGCTGGTTTAGTTAAATTCGATTTCTTGGGCTTAAGAACGTTAACGATCATCGATTGGGCCGTACAAATGGCCAACAAAGATTTAGCCAAAGTTGGCAAACCACCGATTGATATTACCTCTATTCCATTAGATGACACCGCGTCATTTAATATGCTTAAACGCAGTGAAACCACGGCGGTATTCCAGCTCGAATCCCGTGGTATGAAAGATCTGATTAAGCGTCTGCAACCGGACTGTTTCGAAGATATTATTGCATTGGTAGCGCTATTTCGTCCTGGGCCACTACAGTCAGGGATGGTAGACAACTTCATTGATCGTAAACATGGTCGAGAAAAGGTATCTTATCCAGATGCTGAATATCAGCACGAGTCTTTAAAAGAGATCCTAGAGCCAACCTACGGCATTATTTTGTACCAAGAGCAAGTCATGCAAATTGCTCAGGTACTTGCAGGCTATACCCTTGGTGGTGCCGATATGTTACGTCGTGCTATGGGTAAGAAAAAGCCAGAAGAAATGGCTAAACAGCGTGGAACTTTCCGAGAAGGGGCCGAGAAAAACGGTGTTGATGGTGATCTGGCGATGAAAATTTTCGATCTGGTTGAAAAGTTCGCAGGTTACGGCTTTAACAAATCCCACTCCGCCGCTTATGCTTTAGTGTCCTACCAGACCCTATGGATGAAGCAACATTACACGCCCTATTTTATGGCGGCAGTGATGTCTGCTGATATGGATAATACCGACAAGATCGTGACGTTAGTTGATGAATGTGAACGTATCGGCCTGAAATTGTTACCACCAGACGTAAATAAAGGGATCTATCGATTTAATGTTGATGAAAATGGCGCGATTGTTTACGGTATCGGCGCAATCAAAGGAGTAGGGGAAGGCCCCGTTGACAATATTTTAAAGGCCCGTGATAGTAAACCCTTTAAAGATTTATTTGATTTTTGCGCTCGGGTAGATCTTAAAAAAATAAATAAGCGGGTGATTGAAAAATTGATCACCGCCGGTGCTATGGATAGCTTAGGGCCCCATCGAGCAGCCATGATGGCGACATTGCCAGATGCCATTAAAGCCGCTTCGCAACATGCTGCAGCAGAAGCCGGAGGGCAAGCAGATCTGTTCGGTCTGCTCAATGAGCATGACTCTGAGCAACAATTGCAACAATTTGTCGATTGTCCACAGTGGCCAGAAAAAGTCTGGCTTGATGGTGAAAGAGACACCCTAGGACTCTTTTTAACTGGGCATCCTATTAATCAATACTTACCAGAGTTAAGTTTTTATACCTCTAACCGCCTTAAGGACATACACCCTACAGGCCGTGGCCAGACCGTTAAAGCCGCAGGACTGATTATTGGGGTTAGGACGATGCTTACTAAGAAAGGCGCTAAAATGGGATCGGTCACTCTCGATGATAAAAGTGGTCGTTTAGAGGTCATGTTGTTTACTGATGCCTATGAAAAGTATCAAGAATTATTAGTTAAAGATAAAATAATTGTCGTAGAAGGAGAGGTCAGCTTTGATGATTTTGCTGGAGGTAATAGAATGACCGCCAGAAATATTGTGGACTTATGTCAAGCTCGTATAGAAAGAGCGGAATCAATAGATATCGACTTAAGCTGCAACAAGATCAATAATGACACCTTAACGCAATTAGAGTCAGTACTTGAACTGCATAAAGGTGGCCAGTTGCCTGTGAATGTGAATTACAGTAGTGATGCTGGTCGAGCTCGTATCAAACTCGGGCAAAATTGGGCGTTAATGCCAACTGATGAGTGTATTTTAGCTTTAGAGACTGTGTTTGGCTCTGAAGCTGTGCGTATTAAGTATTAAGGGGCACTGTGCCCCTACATGGGAATAACAATGAATTTAGATTTTCTCGATTTCGAACAACCAATTGCAGAATTACAGGCAAAAATAGACGAATTAAAAAATATTGCTGCTAATTCTGCTGACTTTGATATTGACGCTGAGCTTAATAAACTGACGGCTGAGCGTGACAGTATGATTAAGAAAGTTTTTTCTGATCTAGAGCCTTGGCAGGTATCGCAATTAGCGCGTCACCCACAACGTCCATATACCTTAGACTACCTACGTTTGATCTTTACTGATTTTGATGAATTAGCAGGGGATCGCGCTTTTGCTAATGATGAAGCGATTGTTGCTGGTACCGCGCGCTTAGGCGATCAACCAGTAATGGTTATTGGTCATCAAAAAGGCCGTGATACTAAAGAAAAGATCCGTCGTAATTTTGGTATGCCACGTCCAGAGGGGTACCGTAAAGCGCTGCGTCTAATGAAGATGGCTGAGCGTTTTAATATGCCAATTATCACCTTTATCGACACCCCAGGGGCCTACCCTGGCGTAGGTGCTGAAGAGCGTGGTCAATCTGAAGCTATTGCGACTAACTTAAAAGAGATGGCCACCTTAAAAGTGCCAGTGATCTGTACAGTCGTTGGTGAGGGTGGCTCTGGTGGCGCACTAGCCATTGGTGTGGGTGATCAAGTGAACATGCTGCAATATTCAACTTACTCGGTAATTTCACCAGAGGGTTGTGCTTCTATTTTATGGAAGAGTGCGGAAAAAGCACCTGCAGCCGCTGAAGCCATGGGCATTACTGCCAATAGAATTAAAGAACTTGGTTTAATTGATGATGTGATTGCCGAACCAGTGGGCGGTGCACACCGAGATTTTGAAGCCATGGCGGCAACCTTAAAAGAAAGTCTACAATCACAACTGAAAATGCTAGAGCAGTATGATTCAGACTCACTGATTGAGCGTCGTTATGAGCGCTTAATGAGCTATGGTTACGCTTAATCGCCAATACCAAGATGATTACGCCTCCTTTAAGGAGGCGTTGTTGCTTCATGCCCAAAACTTTCCGACTATTGCCCTAGGTTATAGTGGCGGTACGGATTCCGAAGTTTTAGCCTTTTTATTGGCTAAGCTCAAGTCAGACCAACCCCAGCTCGATATTCGCCTTATTCATATTAATCACAGAATCAGCCCTAATGCCGATGATTGGGCCAAGCTCTGTCAAAGCCGTGCTGCAAGCTATCAATTGCCTTACTTTGAAAGCACCATAGAGGTATCTAAAGGCGCTAGGCAATCTAAAGAAGCCCTAGCCAGGGAGATGCGCTATCAGCAAATCCATCAATTCTTGGATAAACCCAGTCTGCTGCTTACCGCCCATCACCAAGACGATCAAATCGAAACCTTTATGCTGGCGCTCAAGCGTGGGAGCGGTCCGAATGGTTTGAAGTCGATTGTGAGCTACCAAAGCTTTGCCGATGAGCATGGTTTATATCGACCACTGTTAGATTGGAGCCGAGAAAAGATAGTTGAGTTCGCTAACTGTCATGATATTCCTACCATCAGCGATGAAACCAATTTTGACCTTGATATTGACCGTAACTTTATTAGACACAAAGTTAGGCCATTATTAACAGAACGTTGGCCACAATTTGGTAAAACCCTAAGTCGTAGTGCGGGCTTGATTCATCAAGAACAACAATTGTTGCAAGAGCTGCTTATCGACAAGCTAGCACTATTGTGTGATGAACAAGGGTTATTAGACGTTAGCCTATGGCAACAGCAGTCATCATCATTACAAGGGCAGCTATTACGTACCTATATTGCTAAATTTGCCAATCTGATGCCGTCATTAAGTCAGTTAAAGCAAATGCAGCAACAATTAACGGCGAAAGAAGACGCTAAAGTTTGTGTCAGCTGGGCCAGTTGGCAACTGAGGCGTTTTAAAAGTAAGGTTTATATCATTAAGCCTAGTGCTGTCCCACAACGACAGCAGCTGCCAAAGTTGCCAGAGCAGTTAGATGTAAACGGTCAAGGGTGGCTCCTTCAGTCGTTAGATGACGGTGAAAGACTTCGTAAGCCCAATACTGATGAAGTGATCACCATAGAGTATGGCCTTCCGAGTTCTACCTTATGTTGCCCAAGTTTTAGGGATAAATCTCGCCCCCTTAAAAAGCTCTGGCAAGAGTTGAATGTCCCCCCTTGGCAACGCGAGCAAGTGCCCATGCTTTGTTACAATGGCCAACTTGTCGCAGCATTAGGGTATTGGTTAGATAAACGATACCTCACTCAAAGTGAAGACGGCTTTTACCCAACACTTATCTCGTCAGCACGATAATGATAAAGCGAACCATTGCATAGGGTAATGCTGTAAAAACCGTATACACTTAAGTCATTAATTGACCATAAGGGAACGGAACGCCATGTTTAATGCCTTAGTCCTTGAGCAGCAGGATAAAAAGACCATTGCTGCAATTAAACCGATAAACTTAGATGATCTTTACCAAGGCGATGTCGTGGTGAAGGTGAGTTACTCATCACTGAACTACAAAGATGGCCTAGCGATCACGGGTGCTGGCAAAATTATCCGTAATTTTCCGATGGTACCAGGCATTGATTTTAGTGGGGTGGTGCATTTTTCTGAGCACCCTAAATATCAGGTTGGTGATGAAGTCATTCTAACGGGCTGGGGCGTGGGCGAAACCCACCCAGGTGGCATGGCGGAGTTTGCCCGTGTTAAAGGCGATTGGCTAGTTCCTATGCCAAAGGGTTGTGATGGCCTTAAAGCGATGCAAATTGGTACCGCTGGTCTGACGGCTGCTTTGTGTGTGCAAGCATTAGTGGATCATGGCATTACCCCTGAACAAGGGCCAATACTGGTCACTGGTGCTAGTGGTGGCGTAGGTTCGACCTCGGTGGCACTGCTTGCTAAACTGGGGTACGAGGTTGTTGCAGTATCAGGCCGCAGTAGTAATCATGAATATTTAAAGAGCTTAGGGGCCACTCAAATTTTGGCCAGAGATGAATTTGATATTGATGGTCGTCCATTAGATAAGCAAAAGTGGGCGGGTGTGGTCGATACCGTCGGCAACAAGGTGTTAGCCACAGCCTTAACGCAGATTAATTATGGCGGTGCTGCAGCCATTTGTGGTCTCGCTGGAGGTTTTGCCTTACCCACCACGGTAATGCCGTTTATTCTGCGTGGTGTTTGCCTTTTAGGCATAGATTCAGTTTACTGCCCATATAGTAAACGTTTAGCGGCTTGGAAGTTTGCCTTAGACAACCTAGGGGAAGATTACTTTAAGCAAGCCACCACACTAGTGTCACTAAGCGACGTTGAGCAACAAGCCCAAGACATTGTCGCCGGTAAAGTAACAGGAAGAGTGGCGGTTAAATTATAACGCACGGCTAGAGCCTACAGCACGTCACTACGTGACTACAGGACGCAAACTTTGTTTGCTACTGCCCAAGCGGTAGCCACGAAGTGGCGTCCAGTAGGGCGCAGCCCGTCCAGTGAGCTGTAAGCTAACTTAGGCTAGTGGCGATACATACCCTTCAGGTTTTAGGGCTAATAAATCACAGTTAAGATTGTCAATCACATGCTCAGCAGTGTTGCCAATTAATGCGGCCGAGAAACCCGTTCTTCCGACCGTACCTAGAATGACCAATTCAGCATCAATTTGTTGAGCTAATTCAGGAATAACATCTTCGGCTAGACCTTCTTTGAGATGACAGTTTTCAAGATCAATATCATGTTCTTGGGCAAGCTCGACTACCGCATTTTGATGTTGGTTTTTGATTGCTTGGTTGTAGGCATGGGGATCAAAATCTGGCAGTTCAATGGCAATGTTGACCGGGGTGCTAGGGTAACCGTTCACCATATGTAAATGCCCTTCTAGTTCCCTTGCTAAGCTTGTTCCCGTGTCTAGTATTTGCTTGTTAAGTTGTTGATGAGCACCATCTTCGGCCGCAACATTGACCGCTGCGAGCACTTTACCGCCTACCGGCCATTCATGATCTTTAACCAGTAGAACTGGCACAGGAGATTTGCGCAATAAATGCCAGTCGGTTGGAGTAAAAATCACTGAACTGAGCTTGTCATGCTGGTGTGTCCCCTTAATAATCATATCAAAGTTATGCTGTATGGCTTGTTTGATGATCGCTTCATAGGGGCGATTGTGCCAAATAAGTTTGAGGTCGACTTGGCAGGGCGCTTTAATGTGGGCTATGACATCTTTAAGCCAAGCTTGTTGTTCTTGCAATACCGCATCACGCATGGCTTCTCTTTCCTCACCGGAGAGAATTGAGGTCATTTCATATGAGTAATCAAAAATGGTTAATAAGGCAGTGATCTTGGCATTGGTTCTTTGCGCTAAGGTACAGGCACGTTCTAGCGCAGGTTGTTGCTGCTCAGCGGGGTTGATTACAACTAAAAGATTTTTAAAGCGCTTCATCGATAGCTCCTGTTATGTCAATTAGTTTTAATTTACTGCTCTACTAATTGTTTTAGTCCATTTAAATCAATAATTTCTACTTGTTTACCAGTAATTTTAATTAGATTATCTTTCTGCAACTTATTGATAAAGCGACTGACGGTTTCAATGGTCAGGCCTAAATAATTACCGATATCTGTTCTCGTCATTGCCAGTATAAAAGAATTTGCAGAAGTTACCCTATTTTTTAATCTAGAGTCTAACTCGATCAAGAAATAAGCCAGTTTTTGTTGGGCAGTCTTCTGGTTTAAATTTAAGTGTACTATGCTAGTGTTATTCAGTTGTGATGACATTAAGTTTAGTAGCAAACGAGCAACTTCAGGAATGTTAATGCTAAGCTCATCAAAATGAGCAAATGGCAGTTTACACAATACACAAGTATCAAGTGCTACGGCCGTGGTTTTGTATGTGTCACTGCTAATACTGTCTAGACCGATGACTTCACCAGCATGATAAAAATCGATGATTTGTTTTTGACCAGAAGCATCAAGTTTGAAAGCTTTTACGGTGCCACTGACGACCACATAGATACCGCTAAACAACTCGCCAGTCTTATATAGGTTGTCACCCTTGTGAAAAACAGGGGTTCGCTGTAAATGTCGCTGAAATAATTCAACGTCATTGTGCCCCAGATGGCCAGGCAGGCAGAGTGTGTTGAACTGGCAGTGATTACAAGTTAAGGTCGCAGTCGTCAAGCTTCATTCCTTACCACTGGTTAAATACGATATAACCAGTATGAATTCCAAATATTAGCATAATAAGGCCACAAGCTAATCTTACCCTTTGGCCCTTTACAAAGTGTACTAGTTTACTGAATGTTCCTACCGCTAGCATAGCTGGTAAGGTCCCAATTCCAAAACATATCATAATTAAACTGCCAATATAAGGGGTTGGGCTAGCGAGTGCCCAAGCAAGTGCGCTGTATACTAAACCGCAGGGTAACCAACCCCAAAGCATCCCGCTGATATAAGCTTGAGACATTGACGATGGTCGGATCCACTTATTAGCATAGGGCTGTATTTTGCCCCAGCTAAATTGGCCTATTTTTTCGAAGAGACTAAACCAGCGGCCGATGTTCAGCAGCTGTAAACCAGCCATGATCATCAAGCAGGCAGCAACAATTCTTAATCCAAGAAGAGTCTTCTCAGCATCAAATAATTGTTGCATTGCCAGATTGGCACTGGCAATCACGAATCCCATCAAGGCATAGCTACTGATCCTACCTAAGTTATAGGAAACTAAAAATTGAGTTTTATTATTTAGACCAATGGCTCCAGCTAAGCCACCGCACATGCCTACACAGTGTCCTGAACCCATCAGCCCCATAATCAGAGCACCAACTAGGCTGACTTCAATCATGTTTTTTATTTGAATTATCATGTTCATCAAATAGTATTGATGAACCATGTTTTTCTAGATCGTCAAATTGCTCTGAGCGAACCGCCCAAAAGAAAACCGCTACAGCAATAGCCACAAAAATCATTGCAATAGGGATCAGGATGTAAATAATACTCATAACTTTAATTTATTCAGTCGTAATGAATTGGAGACCACAAGCACTGAGCTTAAGGACATGCCTAATGCTGCCCAATAGGGCGCGACCATGCCTAACATAGCTAAGGGAATAATAAAGGCATTATAGGCCAGTGACCAAAACAGGTTTTGGTGCATGATAGCACGAGTAGCTTTAGCAAGGCCAAAAGCCTGCACAATTGCCCCTAATTTATCGTTAGTGAGCACTAAATCCGCCTTAGATTTAACCAGCATAGAGCCACTTACCATAGCGATGGATAGATGACTGCTGGCAAGCACTGGGGCGTCGTTAATGCCATCCCCAAACATGGCGGTATTATTGTTATTAATGGTTTTTAGTAGCTCAAGTTTGGCAAAGGGATCCAATTCGCCATGGGCCTGTTTAATGCCCAGCTCATTGGCGACTTTATCAACGGTTTGCTGTTGATCGCCACTAGCCATAACAATGTTCATGCCTTTTTGGCTAAGTAAGTCACAGGTCGCTCTGGCGTCACTTCTTAGGGGATCATGTAACTCAAAATAAGCGACAGCTCGGCCTTCACAACTTAAGTAAACACATTGGCCATCTTGGGCGCTTTGCTCGGTAAAGCTGCTATTGCCTAAACGCCAAAGCTTACCGGCAATTATGCCTGATACCCCAGCACCTTGATGGTGTTCGATGTTATTAGCGGTTACTGTTTGCTCGGCCGCGGTTATGAAGGCTTTAGCAATTGGGTGCTTAGAACCTTGCTCCAGGGCCGCGGCAATATCAATTACCTGCTGGGCTTGATAATTGTCGTCTAAGGTGTGAGTTTGATTAAGGCTGATTTGGCCTTGGGTCAGGGTGCCGGTTTTATCAAAAATCACATTCTTAATTTGTACTAAACGTTCAAACACATCGGAACGTTTTGATAATAAGCCAATCTTTTGCAACCTTAGGGTGCCGACGGTAATGGCGGTTGGGGTTGCTAGTGATAGCGCACAAGGGCAACTGGCCACTAATACTGATAGGGCAATCCAAAAGGCATCTTCTGGGGCGATTTGTAGCCAAACGATATAAGTCAGTGTCGATAGCAGCAAAATGGCGGGCACAAAATACTTCGCCACGGTATCAGCCACTTCAGCTATTTTCGGCTTAGCAATCGTCGCTTGATGCTGCAGGCGAATAATTTCACTGACCAGTTGGTCTTGGCCCACTTTAGTGATTTCAATAATGATAGGGTGTTGAGTGTTGAGTGTTCCCGCGTAGACTTCATCGCCCATTAGCTTGCTAACAGGAATCGATTCACCGGTCAGCATCGCTTCATCAACGGCAGAGTTACCCTCAACAATGACACCATCGGCAGCAATGGTCTCACCACTGGCAATGCTAATTCTATCGCCCACTTTTAGCTTTTTAGCGGCGACCATGGTTAATCCTTCGGGGGTCACCAAATGGGCTGAAAGCGGTATTAATTTATGTAAGTTACTGGCATGTTCAGAGGCGCGCTGACGGGCTTTTTGTTCAAAATAGCGTCCCATCAACAAAAAGAAAGTAAACATGGATACCGATTCAAAATACACTTCACCAATACCAGTAAAGGTGGCGTAACAGGAACTGCCAAAGGCAATTAGTATGGCGATGGAAACTGGGGTGTCCATATTCACCTGTTTGTTCATCGCAGCCCTAACGGCGCTAAAGTAAAAGGGTTGTGCTGAATATAGGACGACTGGGGTGGCAAATAACAAGCTTACCCAGCGGAAGTAATCACGGTATTGTTGTTCGAGGTCGGTAAAAAAGCCAGCATATAGGGCTAAGGCAAACATCATCACCTGCATGGTGGCAAAGCCTGCAAGGCCAACCCTAAGCAGAAATTGTTTCGATTTTTTATTGTCTTGTTGTTCGTTACCATCCATTACAAACGGCGCAGCTTGGTAACCAATAGCTTGAATTTGACCGAGTATTTCACTCAGGGGTAACTGTTGTTGCTGCCACTTAATGGTGGCCCGAGAAGTGGTGGCATTAACATTAATATGGATCAGCCCCGGCAGACGTCTTAGCTTACTTTCAATCAGCCAAGCACAGGCGGAGCAGGTAATGCCTTCAATAGAGATCAGTGTTTCACTGGTATCACCCTCAAGGTGAACAAATTCTTGCTGGATTTCTTCAAGGTCGAAACTTTGTAAATCGTTTAATTGGTCAATAACCTGCTGGTTATTGCCCGGCTCACTGCGATAGGTGTAATAATCAATTAAACCATTTTCAACAATCGCACTGGCAACACCATGGCAACCAATACAGCACATTGGCTCTGGTTTACCATTAATTTCTACATTTAAATCGATACCGCTAGGAATAGGGTCATTACAGTGAAAGCACTGGTTACTCATATTATTTTATTTCTATGCTTTGGTTAATCGGCAAAATAATTTTGCTGTACAGCTTCCATTGACCGGTAGGCTCGTTGATTTCCATTTCCCACTTGCCCTTAGCTACATCTTTATTGATAAGGTAGTTGCCATTACCATCGGCAGTCACTAACCATTGGCTATCAAGCTCTGGAAGGGTAGCATGGGTGAAGCTGATATTTAATGCACCAAAGTAAGTGTCTTTAGAATGCTGTCGCAGTAAAAGACCGTCTGCGGTTTGTTGTAGCTCGAATTGGTAACCCAGTTCACGGGCTTTTTCTACTTTAGAAAGGTCAAGGTTAATGCCTTTGCCTTTTTTATAGTAGTCTGCGGCTACCACAGAATCGCCATAAACCACGGCAATATAGACGGTATAGAGACTCGCTACCACCGCACACATAGGTAGGATAATTAAAAACCAAGGCCAAAACTGCTTATACCAAGGTGTCGTTTTCATAATGTTTCTCGCATAAAAAAAGGGGCTCTTGCGAGCCCCTTAGTTGAATGTGTTACTGAGCTGAGAGGCTGTAAACGTAAGCTGAGATTACGTGTACCTTATCTTCACCTAGTACCTCTTTCCATGCTGGCATCACCCCGGCACGGCCATTCTTGATTGAGTAAGCAATGTCTTCACGAGAACCACCGAATACCCAAGCTGTGTCAGTTAGGTTAGGCGCACCCATAAACTTGTTACCTTTAGCGTCCATACCATGACAGGCGAAACAACCTTTCATGAATGACATTTGGCCTTTAGCAGCAAGCTCTTGGTCAACACCAGCACGACCCGATAGGTTTAATACGTGCTCAACAAGACCAGGGATTTCTTCGTCAGTAATTGGTAGACCACCTTTTGGTGGCATCATACCGCGACGACCGTTCATGATAGAGGCTTTAATGGTTGCAGCGTCACCGCCGTATAACCAAGCTTCATCGGTAAGGTTAGGGAAGCCTTTGTTACCTTTAGCGTCAGAACCATGGCACTGAGCGCAGTTTTGTAGGAATAAGCGTTGACCTACTTTTACTGCTTCAGGATCTTGCGCGAGCTCTTCAACGGTTTTTTCAGCAAATTTCGCAAAGATAGGACCATAAGTCGCATCTGCACGTTCAACTTCTTGCTGATATTGAACGTTAGCAAACTGAGCACCGTCTAAGTCTTGCTCACGCACGCCATCATGGTTAGTCACGGTGTTGTGCTGTGATGAAGCCCAACCTAAGGCGTTACCAAAGCTTACTAGTCCTGGGTAAAGGGCTAGGTAACCTAAGCTAAATACGATTGTGGCAACAAACATATAGCTCCACCACTTTGGTAGGCCATTGTTCATTTCTTCAATGCCATCGAAGGTGTGGCCCATAGACTCACCTTCTTTAACGCCAGTGTCGTTACGGCTACAGAAGTAAAGTAGCACGGCACAGGCAAAAATTAGGCCCAAAGAAATACCTGGGATGAGCCAATTAAAAATGTCATTCATTATTTTGAATCTCCTGAGTCAGCTTTTGACTCTTGCGGCTTTTGTTCATCCGAGAACACCAGATTAGCGGCTTCGTCAAAGCGCTTTTTTTGTCTTGAACTGTAAGCCCAAGCAAAGATGCCAGCAAAAATAATCATCATAAGGATGGTTAAAATGCCTTGGAAAGTACCGTAATCCATAGTTCCTCCGAAATTATTTCAGTGCGTGACCAAGTGACTGTAGGTAGGCGATCAGAGCTTGCATCTCTGTTTTACCTTCTACAGCTGCTTTCGCGCCTTTGATGTCATCTTCAGTGTAAGGAACACCAAAATTCTTGAAGATAGTCATCTTATCAGCGGTAAGCTCACCATCTAGTACGTTCTCTGCCAACCAAGGGTAACCTGGCATGTTAGATTGAGGTACAACATCACGAGGATTAATTAAGTGAACACGGTGCCACTCATCTGAGTAACGACCACCAACACGAGCAAGGTCTGGACCAGTACGCTTAGAACCCCATTGGAATGGGTGATCCCAAACTGATTCACCCGCTACTGAGTAATGACCGTAACGCTCTGTTTCAGCACGCATAGGACGAATCATTTGCGAGTGACAACCGTAACAGCCTTCACGGATGTAGATGTCGCGACCTTCAAGCTCTAAAGCTGTATACGGACGAAGACCCTCAACCGGTTGAGTCGTGTCTTGTTGGAACATTAGCGGAGTAATTTGTACGATACCACCCAAAGAGATAGCAAATACAATAAAGATACACAGTAAACCAATGTTCTTTTCTACGATTTCGTGATTGAATTTCATAGTGCTATTCCTTATGCCTCAGCTTTTAAGCTGCCTTCAGGCGCTTTAACGGTTTTAATTACGTTGTAAGCCATCAGTAGCATACCTGCTACGAAGAACATACCACCAACCCAACGCATAAAGTAGAATGGGTAAGAAGCTTCTAGAGACTCAACAAAGCTGTAAGTTAGAGTACCGTCAGAGTTAACTGCACGCCACATTAGACCCTGGGTCACACCAGAAATCCACATTGCAACGATGTACAGCACTGTACCGATAGTGGCTAACCAGAAGTGGGTGTTCACTAGGTTAACTGAGTACATGCGGCCTTGGCCAAACAGTACTGGAATTAAGTGGTAAATAGAACCAATCGACACCATTGCAACCCAACCTAGGGCGCCAGAGTGAACGTGACCTACAGTCCAGTCAGTGTAGTGAGACAGAGCGTTAACTGTCTTAATTGCCATCATCGGGCCTTCAAAGGTAGACATACCGTAGAAAGACAGAGATACCACTAGGAAACGCAGCACTGGGTCAGTTTTTAGTTTGTCCCAAGCACCAGATAGGGTCATGATACCGTTGATCATACCACCCCAAGAAGGCGCGAATAGGATAAGTGACATCACCATACCTAGTGACTGAGTCCAATCTGGAAGCGCAGTGTAGTGTAGGTGGTGAGGGCCAGCCCAAATGTATAGGGAAATTAGTGCCCAGAAATGAACAATCGATAGACGGTATGAATATACCGGACGACCCGCTTGCTTAGGAACGAAGTAATACATCATACCTAGGAAGCCCGCAGTCAGTAGGAAACCTACTGCGTTGTGACCATACCACCACTGTACCATAGCATCAATCGCACCTGAGTAGATTGAGTAAGACTTCATTGGGCTTACGGCAACACTCATAGAGTTCACGATGTGAAGTACCGCTACGGTGATAATGAATGCACCGAAGAACCAGTTGGCAACGTAAATGTGAGACACTTTACGCTTAGCAATCGTACCAAAGAATACGATAGCGTAACAAACCCAAACCACAGTGATAGCAATATCAATTGGCCATTCTAGTTCTGCGTATTCTTTACCTGAAGTGTAACCTAAAGGCAGAGATATCGCGGCAGATAGGATGATAGCTTGCCAACCCCAGAAGGTAAACGCGGCCAGTTTTGGTGCGAATAATTTGGTTTGACAGGTACGCTGAACCACATAGTAAGAGGTTGCAAATAACGCCGAAGTACCAAATGCGAAAATAACTGCATTCGTATGAAGCGGGCGAAGACGTGAGTAAGTTAGCCACGCCGTATCGAAGTTTAGGGCTGGCCATACTAATTGTGCTGCAATTAAGACACCGACAGTCATGCCAACTATACCCCATAAAACGGTCGTTAGGGCAAATTGACGAACAACGGTGTAATTGTAATCAGCATGAGATGGACTGGAATTGGTCATCGTTTATTTTCCACTGCTTATTACTTTTTACTTGTGTAAAAATATTGAACTCGAGTAAATACCTATTGTTTTGCTTAAATTGATTTTTATCCTATAAAAATTAATTTAAGCTTGTTTTTCTCTAGGCGTCAGCATAATACTTGAGCTGACTCAAAAAAGATAGTTGCTAAAGTATAGATATGTTGATCTAGATCAGGTCAATTTTAAGATTGTTAATAGGGAGAGTGAAGTTGCAACGTTTTTGCTTGTTTAGTGTGCAATGTGTGTTGATTTTGTTGATAATTAGTTGTTCTGAGCCCAGTGATAATTTTGCCGATAAAACAGATTCTAGCCTCTGTAATCAAAATCCTGCCGCTTGTTTTCTACAATTGAAAAATAATCAATTGCAGCTAATCATTTCTGAACCATCAGCTCCCAGTGGTCAACCTTTCTCAATGATTTTGCAAACGGCAAAACCCATTACTAATGTTACTGCAAAATTAGCGGGTCGTGATATGTATATGGGCGAGTTACCAATTCACTTCGATGCTATCCAAGGCGGTCATCAAGCACAAATAATGTATGGCAGTTGTGCCAGCAATTATATGGTGTGGCGATTAACAATAAGTTTTGATAACCAGGGGCAGCGTGAATTAGTTTGGTTTGATTTTTTAGCTGATAACTACCACTAGCGCTCATACTTTAAACGCTGTTGGACTGCTTTGCTATACTCAAAGCAATTTGAAGGAGACAAGTGCATGAAAAACAGCTTTTTAATTCTATCATTACTGACCGCTTTTATGGTGCCTGTAGCAGCAGAAACCGCCGCAGAGAAAATGGCCAAGCAGTTGCAGGACCCTCTGGCTTATATTTCTGCAGTGATCACTGAAAATACAATCAATATCAATCAAAAAGACGAACTTGGTAATGATAGGAATAGTTATGACTTTCAAATTCAACCAGTATATTCGTTAAATGTGTCTGAGGACTTTTCGTTAGTACCTAGGGCGGTGATCCCTATTTCAGGCACGCCAACGGGAAATAGCTTAACGGGTGAAGAAACTAAGTGGGGTGTTGGTGATTCTATTTTGCAAATGTTTGTTGCCCCTAAGGTGGATTCTGACATTAAGTGGGGTATTGGCCCCCAGGTATCCCTAGCAACCCATTCAAACGACAGGCATAAGGGCCCCGGCAACGGCGCGGGTATTGCGGGGGTGTTAGTCGCCGGTGAGGGAGCTTGGTCTTTTGCCTTTATTGGTCATCACCTATGGGGCGAAGATGGTTTTTCTACCACCACAATGCAGCCGATTGTGTATTATAACTTTGAAACCATGCCAGGGGTGTTTGTTGCCTATAACAACAACTGGAGTTATGACTGGAATGGCCAAGGCGATAAATGGACCATACCTTTAGGCTTAAGTGCGGGTAAAGTGTTAGACCTTGGTGGCGGCTACGGCCTTGAGTTTTTAGTCGGCGGCTATAAAATGGTGGCCCATCCTGACAGTGGCCCTGAATGGCAGGGCAAGTTTGGACTTTCTTTAGTGATGCCTAGGGATTAATTCGGTGCCATCAAGCAAAGGTCAACTACGGTTGACCTTTTGTGTTTTAGGGCTTGAAGTGTTCGATATAGCCCATCATTAAGGCTGTTAATTTTGAGGCTGTTAACGCGGTAATATGATTGACATCTTGGTGGGGCACCAATTCAACCACATCAAAGCCACAAACATGGCCTTTGGCCGCTTTTGCCAGCTCATACAAACATTCTTTTTGCTGTTCAAAACTTAGGCCGCCTGTTTCAGGGTGGGTGGTACCCGGCACGACAATGGCGTCCATGGCATCAATATCTAAGGAGACGTAGGTTGGCGTGGCTGGGTCGATGATCTGAGTCATTAGTTTGTTGATATCAGATTTGCAAACATCTTTAACACTAATAATGTTAATCCCGGCTTCACGGGCTTCTCTAAACTCTTGCGCAGTAGAATTGCGGGCACCAATTACTGTGATGTTGCGTACGAAAGGTAAGGCGCGAATATGGCGAGTTTGGGTGCCGTGGTTAAACTCAGAATCCAATGGCATATTGGCAAAGTCTAAATGGGCATCAAAATAGACAAAATCCATCACCTTTAGGCTATTAGCATAAGCACGAATGATAGGGTAGGTAACCGAATGGTCACCGCCAACACAAAAAGGTACAGCACCAGCGGCTAAAATATGCTTGACGCTGTTAGTGATCCGCTGTCTTGTTAGCCGACCTTCTCCAGGGGAGATCACCACATCACCCACATCACAGATTTTCGTTCCTTCTAGTAAGGTGATGTCATAATCGACATCATACAGCCCCACATCACCGACATCGTAAAAAATGGTGACAGGATTATCCCTAAGGGCATTGGGCATCGCCGACTGACCGGTTTGAATGTAGGGAATAAAAGACCCCTCACTAAAAGGGATCCCTAACATGGCATATTGGTAATCTTTAATTTGCTCAGGCTCGACCCTTGCGGCGCCCATAAAGCTGCGGTTTGGGGCATAAAAATCCGGTATGCTTTCACTCATTTAGCTTTCCTTGATGCGGTTTCTATTAGAAAAATGACTGGAATCCGGCATGCCTTGAATTTCAATGACATTACCAAATGGGTCACGGCCGTAGCACATTTTCATCGGCTCAGTGCCGGGGTTATCAATCAAGTCACAATGCCACTGCACGCCTTTACGGGCTAATAAGGCATACATGTCTTCCACTTCCTCAAGACTCACTTCGAAGGCCAAGTGGGTGTAGCCTAAGTCACTGACAGGACGGTGGGTTTGACCCTTGTCCTGTGGAGAAGTAAATTCAAATACTTCTAAAAAGATATTCCCAGCATCAAATAAAGCGGACTTGGCGCTGGCACCTTTTACGGCGGTGATTTGATCTACCGTGGGTGAAGCAGCAAATTCGTGCTGATCGATAACTTCCATGCCAAGTACTCCGTGATAAAACTCAATGGCTTGCTGTATTGATGGTACTGAAATACCAATATGATTAATGCTTTTTGCTTTCATGAATATCCTTATTCACCTGGAATAAAATGCACCTTGCCAACAAACTCGTTAGCATTGGTGCGATTATTTAGTAGTTCAAACGCGGCACTGGCCTGACTCATTGGAAACCGGTGGGTGATGAGCTTATCGAGCTTGGATTGGATCCAAGGATCCCCCACTACCTTTAAAATATCTTTTCTGTGATTAAAGTTAACATCAAAATGGGCGGTGATGTTTTTGTGACCCCAGCTGAGTCCAGA
The DNA here is from genome assembly GCF_010993985.1 of Paraferrimonas sp. SM1919. Classification (GTDB taxonomy): domain Bacteria; phylum Pseudomonadota; class Gammaproteobacteria; order Enterobacterales; family Shewanellaceae; genus SM1919. The sequence continues at coordinate 137,805 of NZ_WINH01000008.1, forward strand.
TTCAGTGTTTAGCTCCCACTTTAGATCGGGCTCATGGGCGGCATAGCCTAATATCATTAAGGTACCGTAGTGCTTAGTGGCATCAAGACATTTTTGTTGGTAATAAGGGTAGCCACAACAATCAAAGCTAAAATCAACTCCGCGGCCATCGGGGGTGAGCGCTTTAATTTGTTCTAGCCAATCTTCATCTTCAGGATTGACATAGTGGTCGGCTTCGGCGATATCAAAGGCGGCCTGCATGCGTTGTTTATCTCGACCTAATACAATCACCGTAGCACCACGGTATTTTAGGTTTACTATGGTAGCTAACCCAATAAAGCCAACCCCGCCAACCAAGCACACAGACTCTGGACCGACATTTAAATCTCGGATCCCAGAGTAGGTACAGCCAATTAAACAATTTGCCGCAGAGGCATATTTATCGGCTAGCTCATCAGGGATTAATTCCAACATATTTTGCGGTACCAAGCGGTATTCACAAAAGCCATTTCCCCCTGACTCACTATCATTATAAGCTTCAACTTCGGTGGGGATTTTTAAATTAACACAATGGGTCGCTCCTAGGCCACTCACACAAACATGACATTCACCACAGGCCCAACCTTGGAAAATCACCACTCGCTGTCCTTCCCTCCATTTTGACACACCGGGGCCTACAGCATCTATGACACCAACGCCTTCGTGTCCTGCATGGCATTCGCCTTCATGGAATTCATAAAATCCGGTTTGATAAATTCTGTGTTCAATACAATTAGGCGCTAGGGTCTGGCGTACTCGCACAAACCCATATCCGGGTTCGTTTATCGGCTTTTCAATAACCTCGGCTTGGCCCTTTTTGATCTGAAGAACTTTATTGTTTTTCATCATTGTCATCCTTTACTGCTTTATGTTTGCACTATAAGCTGTTTATCAGCTATAAAACGTACATTTAAGACAGTAAAACATACATTTTAGACATGAGTTATCGTTCCCAGCTGGTGCTTGCCATTGCCGAGCTTATTGATATTAATTTGCTTCAGCATTCCCTTGACCGAGCGACCTATCAACAGTTAAAACCCTTAGCTGGGGATGGCTTTGAAGAGATAGAGTTTAAGCTGCACCGAGCGGCCAAATATATCCCTGACATCGTCTATGACGTGATGCATACCCTACCTATAGAAAAGTTTGGCCTTTACAGCTATTGCTTGATCAGTTCCGTTAATTTGAAAAATGCCTTGAATGTGGCAACAGAATTATTGCAAGATGCCACTACTTTGTTTGATGAATACATAGAGCATCAAGGCGATTGGGTGTACTTAAAGATGCGCCCTAAAGTCTCTGTCGCCGTTAAGCTTTCAAGATTAGAGGACAATTTTTTAGTCGGTAATCTGCGCTGGATTGCAGAGTTATTACCTTCAAGTTGGCCACTTCAAAAGATCACAGTTAGCTTAACCGCTGAGCAGCGGTCTTTAACTTCAAAGTTACAAAAAGCCTATCAATTTCAAATTATTGAAGACTCAGATGAATGCTTTATCCGTTTTCCTGCAAAGTGGTTAGAGTGGCCTATACCTTCGAAAAATATTGATTCAAGTTTGTACCTGAGCCAACCAGAAAAGCTTAATAACAGTGTTACTGAACAAGTGAAAAGTATTGTTTTAGATTCCAAGTTTACAGTGATCACCCTAGAGCAAATTGCCCCTTATTTTTATTGTTCAGCCCGTACTTTAAAGCAAAAGCTAGCACAAGAGGGGCAGAGTATGCGGCAGTTACTGGTACAAATCAGAGTAGAGTTAGCCAAACATTTGTTACTTGAAACCCATATGAATATTGATGTGATAACAGAGGTATTGAAGTATTCTCAAGCCAGCGCTTTTATTCGAAACTTCAAATCTTGTAAGGGAATAACGCCAAAGCAGTATAGAAAGCAAAAAGACCAGCACTAAACTGGTCTAATCCTTTTAGTATTAAAAGTAATGGGTGTAGGTAAAGCGGACGTAGTCTTCCATTCCTTGGGTGACTCGCTTCCAGATACTTTGCTCTTTAGTAAAGTTTTTCTGATACTCAAGCTTAATTCCATCGCTACCGCTGAACATATAACCTAAGTAGAGCTTGATGTTGGCAGCATCTGCCGCGCCCTGTAAGCCTTTAGTGTACGACGGTACGGCCATGCCCCACATTGCATCGGTAAACTTATAAGAAACAAAGAGATCAGCACGTAAACCGTGATGAGTTAAGCCGGCACCTTGGCCACTGGCTATTAAGTCTTTTTCAAGGGCGCTACCTGCTTTCGAGTATACGTAAGAAATATTCGGTAAAATCATTAAGCTATCATTGATCACATGCTTGGTCATGCCACCAATAGCCACAGTGTACATGCCTGTCCCGAGTTGCGACTTATAGTCACCAGTAGGTAAGGTCACATCCAAAGACCAACCCGCCGCTTGGATAAAATCATCATTGTTATCATTCTGATAAGGTAAATTAAAATACCGTAGGCGAGTATCAAGCATGCCTGATTTTTTGCTGTCTACCCCCTCGCTTTTGGCGTAGCCAAATTCAGTCAAGATCAGATGTTCAGCGCCTAATGCAAAGTTCATCTCACCGCGCACAGCATTGACGCTTCCTGTATTGCCGGCGCCATCATGTACAGTCTGGCTTTCTGCACCGACATCCATCCAAGTTGCGATGGTGGTGGGGTCGGAGGGATCAATCGTTTGTTGCTGTGCCGCCCAAGCGCAATTGAACATCGTTAAGCTTACTATTGTGGTGGCGCTAGCCATGGATAACTTTTTCATAAAATACTCTTACAAATTGAATTTGATAAGGTTAATGAAGCGGTAGGAGTTCGATAAGTATGTTACTGGATATCCTTAAAGTGCAGGCTTGGTTGCTGATCGATTGGCTGACTATTGACATATTAGAGATGGAATGAACAATGAGCTTGTTTAAATTTTTTTCAAGAACTCCATTTTAGGTACAGTTCTTTTGGTCAAGGACATAGAATGTTGATGTTCGATGATTAACAAATCATCCCCTAGAAGCTCAATAATAATAAAGCAATAAAAGGATAGTTGAATGTTTGATGTAACTAACAAAGTCATGGTGATCACTGGCGCAGCCAGTGGTATAGGTTTAGCTTTATGTAAGCACTTTAGCCAACAAGGTGCAGTAGTTTGCGGTCTTGATTTGAATACATGTGATGAGCTTTCACAGCTGGATGCTATTTTTTATGAGTGTAATGTTACCCAAGAAAGTCAAGTTGAATCAGTGTTGGCCGCTATATCTCACTCTCATGGTGGCATTGATGTGCTTATCAATAATGCTGGTGTCACCTGCCAAGCGGGTGAATTAGTCGATAGCGATATCGAAGACTGGGACAGGGTCTTCTCAGTAAATATAAAAGGGGTTGCTTATGGGATTAAACATGCCGCCAAACTTATGACCAAAGGTGGCAGTATTATTAATACCGCTTCTTTAGCCGCAAGCTATACCATTTCTGATTACACTCCTTATAGTATCTCCAAAGCTGGTGTGCTGCAGATCAGCCAGAGTGCTGCTATGCAGTTAGGTGAACAAGGTATCCGTGTAAACTCGGTCAGCCCTGGTACTTTTTTAACCCCGATGGAGTCAGAAGATGGTATGGAAGCGCGATTAACTCAATATATGACCGCATTACAACGTCCAGGAACACCTGACGAATTGCTTGGCGTTTACCAATTTTTAGCGTCGAATGCCAGCAGCTACGTTAATGGAACTGATATTAAAGTTGATGGTGGTTGGCTAGCGGGCTTACCCAACAAAGCCATCGCCAAGTTAGTTGATTAAATGGGCAATAAAAAAAGTTGTGGTGATTAAATCTAAACAAAAAAGGGTCAGCAAATGCTGACCCTTATCGGTTTTAGCCGGTATTACATACCAAACTTGTAGTTAAAGTCGATACCAAAGGTACGCGGCATGTTGTAGAACACAAAGTGATCGCCTTTATCAAGTGAGAATGACTGATAAGTCGGTGCCATTTCGTTGGTTAGGTTACGACCCCAAAGTGCCACATTCCATTTGTCATAGATGTCAGCGAACATAATACGGGCACCAACTTTAGTTGAAGCTTGGTCCCATTTTGCAGAAGGCTCATTGTCGAAACGTAGGTAGTATTCAGACTTATAAGATACGTCTGCTTGTAACGCCATGTAGAAGTCTTCTGATACATCAAACTCGTAACGGATATGAGAGTTGGCATTCACTTTTGGTGAGTGAGATAGCTCATTACCATTGAATGATGTTAGCTCATTGTATGAGTTGGCAACATCAGTAGCTGAGTCCTTGATTTCAGTATCAATCAAGCCAACCGCAGCACGCAATGTTAGGCCCTCAAATAATTGATAGGCAGCATCAAACTCTACCCCTTTGATAGTCACATCACCGATACGGGCGAGCTTATCGAAAGACAGTTGACCTTCCACATATTTAGGATAAACACCTTGCATGTCTTGGTAATCATAGTAGAAAGCGGCTGCGGTGTATTGTAGGGTATTGTCTAGCAGCGTGCCTTTTGTACCAACTTCAAAGGCATCCACAACTTCTTTACCGAATGGTTCTGAATCAGCTGGCGAGAATGGTAGTGCAGCTGGGAAACCACCGGCTTTAAAGCCGTTAGATACAGTGGCATAGAACATTAGATCACTGTGTACGTTGTAATCTAGGCCAACATTCCAAGAAAGGTGGTTGAAATCAATGGATTGTTGGTAAGGCGTGGTCTCAACAAAATTAGGATCTGCTGACATGATCACCAGTGGGTAGGCCCACTCAGTACCTTGGTACATAGCGCCGTATGAAGCGTTAGCAAAATCTTTAGTTTCGGTAGTGTAACGCGCACCAAAGTTAAGTTTTAAGGTATCAGCAATCAGGCTGTAATCTGCTTGTCCGAATACACCAAAAGCTTTGTTTGACTGTTCAAAATCATGGTAGTAAGAGTTACCAGTTTGAGTCAGACCGGCCATTTCTACTAATGCATAGGTATCAGCAATAATCGCTGGATCTTCAGTCGCTAATGCGCCATCTAGGAAGTCCATGGCAAAAATGAGTGAGAACGCATCTGAATCGTAATGGGTCGAGTTCGTTAACTCTTCTTGGGCGTAGTTAACACCTACCAACCAGTTGAAGCGCTCGCCACCGGGAGAAGTTAAACGGAATTCTTGAGAGATTTGTTTAATTTCAAAGTCTTCAATCTGGTGCAGTAAACTTGCATTTTGCCAGCTTGAATCTACATCAACGCCATACAGGCCCCACAGCCAAGACATATCATTACCGGCTACGCCATCTAGGTCAGTACCATGACGGTAGTTGAATTTTTCTGCAGCAGTTAATGAGGTAAAGTTAGCAAAACCAAAGTCGTGGTCGATACGTAAGCTACCGCCAACGAACTCATCGTTGGAGTATGGTTTGTAATCATACATACCTTGGCTTAGGTCTTCATTAGAGCTTGGGCTGCCTAGGTATAGATAACAGTTATTTTTGTCAGGGCGACCCACTAAGCCTGATGGACAGTAAGAGCCATCAGCCGCATACATACCTTCAGCTTGTGGTAACCAAGCATCTGACTTATCTGCACCACCGTGGACTTTAGCAAGGAATTCAGTGTTGCCAATTTCCCATGCTAACTGGAAACGGCCAGCCCACTTGTTGACTTTACCGTTATTGTCCCAGCCTGCGGTTGGATTAAGATTTTCTTGCCAGCCATCTTGAGTGTTTTCAGATTTGAAAGAAACACGAGCGCGAACGCCATTTGCAATTTCACCACCGAATGCACCTTCAGCATTATAAGTATTGTAGTTGCCTACAGTACCAGTGAGGTAACCTTCAAAATCTTCGGTTGGTTTATTGGTAATAAAGTTAATTACACCGGCAGTGGAGTTACGACCGAATAAAGTACCCTGTGGCCCTTTCATTACTTCTGCGCGTTCTAAATCGAATACCGCAAATGAAGTCATGGCGTTAGAACCAAGATAAGCTTCGTCAACGTGAACGGCTGCAGTTGGTGTATTGTTTAAACCAAAGTCGTTAAGACCAATACCACGAATAGTAATAATCTGGTTGCCGTTACCGCCAGCAGAGTTAAGCTCTACGTTGGTCATGGTGTTAACAATATCAGAGGCAGAGTTGACCCCAAAATCTTTTAATTGGTCTTGGCTAAGGGCGTCTACAGACATACCAACATCTTGCAGACGTTGAACACGCTTTTGTGCCGTTACTTCGATAACCTCAAGACCCTTTTGCTTCTCTTGTTGTGCTTCTTCTGCGTATGCTGCAGTTGATGCGATAATTGCAGAAGATAAAGCAGTCAATTTAAACATTTTGTTAAATATGTTCGTATGTGACATGTTTGTTTCCCTAGTGTTATATTTATATCTATTCGCTGTTAATGTAACACACTAAAAAATAACATCATGCATATTTTTTAGCCAAATAGTACCCATAAGGGGGTAATGCCGTTTAATCGACTAGAGCAAAAACATACAACGTTTAAATCGTCTGCATTTAACTTAACCTTAGCTAGGTATGCTAGTTTATTGGTTATATTTGCTGGTTAATTCTGTGTATATTCTAAATAACCCAAAAACTTAGGATTTATAATTCCTTTAATTTTGATGGCTATTTTAAAATAGAAATAAAAAAAGCAGCTATAAAAGCTGCTTTTTTATTACGGAATAAAAATTAATTATTAAACAATTTTTTCATTGCCAATTAATTTCTTAGGTGTAACTAAGTTTAATAAAATAATTGCTAAGGTAGAAGCTGCACCCATGTATATTAGTGCTGTTGTTAACCCTAATTCAGTTTTAATAATAGGGAATACTACAGGACCGATAATGGCACCTAATGGCATTGCTGCAGCAATAAGAACCGCATATTTACCGGTAGCATCAACAAAAGCGATAATGCTCATCTGGAAAACTAAAGAGAAGTACCAAGCACAAGCAAAGATTGCAATACATAGCGCATATCCGCTTGCATCTAGTTGACCACTTAGGGCAATGAGACAGCCTAAAATTGATAATTGTGAAACCCATAATGGGATCTTTAAGCCAAGTTTTTCATCTAGATAAAAAGCCAGCAGTGGACCTGCAGCACCCATTAATGCGGCTAAGCCCATTACTTGAGTTAAGAAACCTTCTTCAAGTTGTAACTCGACACCTAGTACTTCCAAGAATGCCCAAATAGCGGCTAAAGAACCAAAAGAAATGGTCAGTGCTAATAGCGCTATCCAAATTTTGTACTTACCTTGTTGAGCCGCATCAGCATTGGCTGTGACTTCAAGCTTAAGGCCTTTTTCCAGTAGGAAAGATCCCGATGCTAACAACACCGAAATTACCGCGATGCTGTAGAAAAAGCCCTGTGCACCAAAATGTGGGGTAACTAATACAGGAATTGTGAACAAGGCAATTGCAGGAATGATCTGCTCAACAATCAGCTTTACAGCAAACTTTGAGTTTAGATTTGGCATTTTGGTTACAATAAAGAAGCTGAGTGCGAAACATAAGCCTCCCCCTAATCCAGCGATTAACATGGCAATGGTAATATCATCTGCAGTGCTCGCATTGGCAGCGAAAACCATTGCTAGGGTCAGTGCACTAAAGCCTGAGAGCGCAATCGTTCGTGGAGACAATCTTGGTAACCAAAAAGGTGAACTAAGGGTAACTAAGGTGTAAATAAGGAAATATGCCGCAGCTAAATCACCTATTTGGGTATCATTAAGGTTGAACCAAAGTGCAACCGTGTTTAGCAAAGTAGGCAGGGTGGCGAAAATGATAATTCCAGCACATCCAAGAGCGCATACTGCTCCAAATAATTTATTATTGTTTTCCATATACAGCCTTTTTAATTTTTATTATGGATATTTATAGTTAGATATTTTGTTTTATTAATCTAACCCTAAAAGGTTATACCATCTTAAAGATCTATGATGCTTTATTCAAGTTAACTTTTAATATTTTTGTTGCAATAATGTTTAATTGAATAATGATTCCTCCAAAAAAAAGACTCGAAATAATTCGAGTCTTTTAAGGTTATATTTAAAACAAATTACACGCTCAATTTTTGTCTTAATACTTTTTTATCTAATTTTCCGGTTGCGGTATGAGGTAATTCATCCACAAATTCAACGATGTCTGGAATACACCATTTAGCAATCTTACCCTGATAGCTGGCGATTAATTCTTCAGCGCTGACCGTCGAGCCTTCTTTGCGAACGGCAAAAATCATTGGGCGTTCACCCCACTTTTCATGCTCGTATCCGATGGCCGCAGCCTCGGCGATTTCAGGATGATCTACGGCAAGGTTTTCTAATTCAATTGAACTGATCCATTCGCCACCCGATTTAATTAGATCTTTAGAACGGTCGGTGATTTGCATGTAGCCATGCTTGTCATAAGTCACAATGTCGCCAGTATCAAACCAACCGTCTTCCTCATGGGCATCGGTTTTTTCCATATTGTAGTAAGCTTTAGCAACCCATGGTCCGCGTACTTTTAGCTGACCAAAGCTGGTTCCGTCCCAAGGTAATTCATTACCTTCGAAATCTACAATTTTTGAATCTACACCAAAGATAGGCAGACCTTGCTTCACTTTAAGCTTGTCTAACTCTTCTTCAGAAGCATTATCAAGTTCTGGCTTTAGGGTAAAGATAGAACCCAGTGGTGAAGTTTCAGTTAGACCCCATGCCGTTTGCAGATTAACATCTAAGTCATCACGGAATGCATTAATTAGGCTTAACGGACAAGCTGAACCACCCACAATACAACGCTCCAGCGTTGGTACCGCAATACCTTCCGCTTTTAGGTAGTTGTATAGCGCTAACCATACTGTTGGAACGCCTGCACTAAAGGTAACGCCTTCATCGTTAATTAATGAAGTTAGCGTCGGGCCATCGGCCATCTTGTTACCAGGGAATACAATTTTTGAACCAGAAAGGGCGCAGGTGTAAGGCAATGACCAGGCATTCACATGGAACATAGGTACGATAGGCATCACCACTTCGCGGTTAGAGATGTTAAACGCGTTTGGCGCGCCAGAACCTAAGCCATGTAAAACCGTCGAGCGGTGTGAGTACAGTACGCCCTTTGGATTGCCAGTGGTGCCAGAGGTATAACAAAGCGAGCTGGCGTTGTTTTCTTCAAGCTGTGGATAGTTGAATTCTTCAGAGTGACCTGCAATGAAATTTTCATAACAGATAAGATCCAATTTATCACTGCTCGGCATGTGCTCTTCAGAAGTTAACACAATCACGCCTTTTAGAGTCGGCAGCTTTTCAATTAAGCCTTCGATTACAGGCACAAACATTGGATCAGTGAATAAATATTGATCTTCAGCATGGTTAACAATAAATTCAATTTGTTCTGAGAATAAACGAGGGTTGATGGTGTGACAAACATAACCAGAACAAGAAACAGAATAGTAAAGCTCAAAGTGACGGTAATCGTTCCATGCTAAAGTAGCCACTCGGTCACCTTGTTGCAGGCCAAGAGCAGCTAGAGCATTAGACAGCTGGTTAACGCGCTTAAAGGCATCCTTGTAAGTATAACGATGGCGTGGGTTATCCGATGTTACAGAAACGATTTCTACGTTAGGGTAAACTTTTTTAGCGTAATCCATTACCGAGGTAATGGTTAATGGAAAATCCATCATCAATCCGTTCATGAAAATCCTCGTTTTTTATTTTGATTTTTGTTTTATGGAACCAAGTTCAGCATCAAAGTGTAACTGCTTTTAATTCATTTGGTGTCCAATTTTATGGTTGACCTATGCTAACCCTTGGTTAAATAGGTGATCAAGCTGTTAATTGAGTAACTTGTTTGTTTTAACGGCGATCGTGTACCCCGTTGGTGTTAATATCAGCATGAAGCTCGTTTCATGGGATTACTCAGCAATTGAGATTGCTTTGATGAGTATAATATCAACACTTGATCAATATTATATAACGCAGCAGCGTAATTGGCTTGGCTAACCCTACTTATCGGATCTCGGTTATAAAAAAAGCAGCGCCTGGGCGCTGCTTTTTGGACTAAGTTAAGCTTACTTAGTTAAAGTCTCGAAACACTTCTCAAGAATGTCTAGACCTTCGTTAGCAATCTCATCTTCGATGGTCAGTGCTGGTAGGAAACGAATCACGTTACCACGGATACCACAAGATAGTAGCACTAGGCCGTTTTTCGCAGCTTCACCAACAAGGGCTTTAGTCAGCTCAGTGTTTGGTTGCTCAGAATCACCGTTCTCGATAAGTTCGATAGCGATCATTGCACCCGTGTTACGAACGGTACCAATTTGTGGGAACTTAGCTTGCATCGCAGTTAGACGCTCGTTAAATAGTGCACCAATGTGGTTAGCGCGCTCAACTAGGTTCTCTTCTTCGATAACATCGAGTACTGCCAGTGCCGCCGCACAACCGATTGGTGAGCCACCGTAAGTACCACCTAGACCACCAGGTAGAGGGGCGTCCATGATTTCTGCTTTACCGATAACGGCAGAAATTGGGAAACCGCCAGCAATACCTTTAGCTGCCGTTTGAAGGTCAGCTTCGATGCCTGAATGCTCAGTGGCAAAGAACTTACCAGTACGACCGAAACCAGTTTGGATTTCATCAGCAATTAGTAGAATACCGTGCTTGTCACATAGAGCACGTAGCGCTTGCATAAACTCAGCAGGCGCTTGGTAGAAACCACCTTCACCTTGAACTGGCTCAATGATGATCGCTGCAACGTCTGATGGGCAGATGTCACACTTAAAGATCATGTCGATGGCTTTTAGTGAATCTTCGATTGATACACCATGGTACTCAACTGGGTACGGAGCGTGGAAGATTTCACCAGGGAACGGACCGAATAGGTTTTTGTACGGAGTAATTTTACCCGTTAGACCCATAGTCATGTTAGTACGACCGTGGAAACCACCGTGGAACGCGATAACACCGCGACGACGAGTATGTGCACGAGCGATTTTGATACAGTTTTCAACGGCTTCAGCACCAGTAGTGACGAAGATAGACTTCTTCGGCGTGTCACCAGGCATTTTGGCGTTTAGCTTTTCAGCCAGCTCTACCGCGCTGTCATATGGAGAAACCATTACACAAGTGTGGCTGAACTTTTCTAGCTGAGCTTGAACCGCAGCGGTTACTTTAGGGTGGCTGTGGCCAGTGTTAACTACCGCAATACCAGAACCAAAATCGATGTGACGGTTACCTTCAACATCCCAAAGTTCTGCGTTTTTAGCACGATCTACGTATACAGGCGCTAGGTTGCCTTGGCCGCGAGCAATTGCTTGCTCTTTGCGAGCTTGTAGTTGAGCATTAGTTGTCATTGTTTTTTCTCCAATATTAGGCGTCTAAACTGCCTAAACACATATATTTGATTTCGGTGTAGTCGTCTAAGCCATACTTAGAGCCTTCACGACCAGAACCCGATTCTTTAACGCCACCAAATGGGGCCATTTCATTTGAAATTGCACCTTCGTTAATGCCAACGATGCCGTACTCTAGGGCTTCACCAATTCGGAATACACGAGAGATGTCGCTAGTGTAGAAGTAAGCGGCAAGACCTACATCGGTGTCGTTCGCCATCGCAATCACTTCTTCGTCAGTTTCGAAGGTGATGATTGGGGCTACTGGGCCGAAGATTTCTTCTTTAGCCACTGGCATGTCGTTGGTTACGCCAGTCATAATGGTTGGCGCGAAGAAGTGGCTGCCCAGCTCGATCGCGCGGCCACCAAGGTGTACTTTAGCGCCCATAGCAACAGAATCGTTGACTAGCTTTTCAATATCGTTAGCGGCTTTCTCAGTGATCAGCGGGCCAGAAGTCACAGACTCGTCTGTACCTACACCAAGCTTAAGCTTGTTTACTGCAGCCGTTAGCTTTTCTACGAAGGCTTGTTCTACGTTTTTGTGAACGAAAATACGGTTAGTACAAACACAGGTTTGGCCTGAGTTGCGGTACTTAGAAGCCATCGCGCCGGCAACGGCTTTATCTAGGTCTGCATCGTCAAATACGATAAACGGGGCGTTACCACCCAGTTCCATAGAGGTTTTCTTTAGTGTTTCAGCACATTGCTTCTCTAGGATCTTACCAACAGGGGTAGAGCCTGTGAACGTTAACTTACGTACGATTGGGTTTGAAGTCAGTTCAGCACCAATAACACGAGAAGAACCGGTTACCATGTTGATTACGCCAGCAGGAATACCCGCACGCTCTGCAAGTTCAACCATCGCAAATGCCGATAATGGCGTTTCGGTTGCTGGTTTACACACTACAGCACAACCCGCAGCGAGTGCTGGTGCAATTTTGCGAGTCAGCATAGCATTAGGGAAGTTCCAAGGGGTAATACAAGCAACAACACCGACAGGCTGCTTAATCGTGAGCAGACGCTTATCGTTTGATGGTTGTGGGATCACATCACCATAAATGCGCTTAGCTTCTTCTGCAAACCACTCAATGTAGTTCGCGCCGTAGGCGATTTCGCCACGAGCCTCAGCAATCGCCTTACCTTGTTCAGCCGTCAGGATTTGCGCGAGGTCTTCTTGCGCTTCCATCATTAGGTTGAACCAATTACGTAATAGATTGGCACGTTCTTTAGCGGTTTTACGAGCCCAGCTCTTCTGCGCTTTTTCTGCCGCTTCGATAGCACGTTTAGTCTCAGCTGCACCTGCATCAGGAATATTGGCAATAACTTCGCCAGTGGCAGGGTTAAGTACATCAATAGTGTTACCATTATCGGCATCACACCATTGACCATCGATATAAGCCTGGGTTTTTAGTAAACCCGCGTCTTTTAACTGTAAGCTCATTATTATTATTCCATCTAAGTTATCGCTATAAACCCAATATCAGGTTCAAACTACAGCTTGTTAAGCGAACCAAACTGGAAGTGTGGTTCAGTTTATAGGGCGCTACATTGCGTGATATGACTCACAGATTAAATACCACTGTAGGGTAATGTGGTTCGTCTAAACAGCAATTCGATTAAAGTGCCAGCAATCAAAAGTAAATTTTGTGTGGATTGTAATAGGCTTGTGTGTTTTTACCAGCAATTAATTAAGCAGCTACCCAAATTGATTACATACCTTTGTGGGGGTATTTCTATCGTGACTGGGTTTGGGGTAACTTGGTAACATATAGAAAAATGTAAATGGAATAAATACAAATGAGTGCTTTACAGATTAATCACCAACGTCTTTGGTCACGCCTGATGCAAATGGCTAAAATCGGTGCAACCGTTAATGGAGGTTGTAACCGTCAAGCGTTAACCACTCTAGATAAAGAGGGTCGTGATTTACTGATTGGATGGGCAACTGAATTAGGTTGTAGCCACCGTTTTGATGAAATTGGTAATCTATTTATCCGTAAAGAAGGCACTCAACCAGAGTTGCCACCAGTTATCACAGGCTCTCACCTTGATACGCAACCTACTGGTGGTAAATTTGACGGTATTTACGGTGTTCTAGGTGGTTTTGAGGTGATTGAATCTATCATCGAGCAAAACCTAGAGCATAAGCACTCAATTGAAGTCGTGGCTTGGACTAACGAAGAAGGTTCTCGTTTTGACTGTGCCATGATGGGTTCGGCAGTGTGGACTGACTTTATGCCACTGCAACAAGCGTACGATCTTAAAGCCTTTGATGACGGTGCCCGCGTTGAAGACGAGCTTATTCGTCTTGGACATAAAGGTGAACACGCGGCCAAAGCTTTCCCTGTAAAAGCTTCGTACGAATTGCATATCGAGCAAGGCCCAGTACTAGAAAAAGAAGGCCTAACCATTGGTGTTGTGACTGGCGTACAGCACATGTCACGTCATCACCTAAATATATTCGGTCAAGAATGTCACGCAGGCCCAACGCCAATGGCGATGCGTAAAGACCCGGTACAAGCCTTATCACTACTGCTACCAAAGCTATACGCGGCAGCAGACAAGTTCGGTGAAGACTCTCGTGTGACCTTTGGTATGCTTGATGCACAACCAGGTTCACCAAATACCGTACCTGGTAAGCTATCTATTTCTATGGATTTACGTCACCCAGACGAAGCCAGCTACAACGGCCTAGTTGCAGACGCTTACGCTCACATTAAAGCCGCTTGTGAAGAACTAGGTGTCGATTACACCCTAGAGGAAACGTGGAAAGCACCAGGCGTGACATTCGCTAAAGACTGTGTGGATGCCGTGCAAGCAGCCGTAAATGACCTAGGTTACTCTAACCGTCAGATGGTTTCTGGTGCCGGTCATGACTCGGTACACGTATCTAAGGTCTGTGACACCTCAATGATCTTCATCCCGTGTCGTGACGGCCTAAGCCACAACGAAGACGAGTACGCTTCACCAGAGCACGTAGGCCAAGGTGGTGATGTACTACTAAACGCTATGCTACGCAGCGCCCAGTAAGTTATACTGATTTTATTGCTAAGCCCAGCCTCTGCTGGGCTTTTTTATACAAGATAGTTCCCTGCAAAAAAATGATAAAAATAAAATACTTAGCTATAGTTCTAGGAATCAGCTTAAGCGCCGCATGCCAACAACCTATGACACAAACACAGCCGCAAATAACCCAAGTAAAAATCGCCACCTTTAATGTGTCGATGGAAGCCACCAACTACCTTAAAAACAATAAGGCAGTGTATTCGGCAAAAACGTTGACTAATGCGCTAAACAGTGGCGAGTTCGAGCAAATTAATAATATTGCTGAAATCATTCAGCGTGTGCGTCCAGACATTCTGCTGTTGAATGAATTTGATTATGTGGCCAACCCACAAGCTGGTATTGAGCTATTTAAAACAAAATATCTAGGGATAAGTCAGCAGGGCCAAGCGCCAATAGAATACCCGTATGTGTATATTGCTCCGGTAAATACAGGGGTGAAAACTGGCCTTAAAGGCGAGGGTGTGCGCTTAAGCCACTATGGCTTCGGCCGTTATCCAGGTCAATACGGTATGGTGTTGTTATCTAAGTACCCAATCGATACTGACAATATTCGTACTTTCCAAAAATTTCTCTGGAAAGACATGCCCAATAACCTAATGCCCGTGGAGAAAGACGGCTCAGCTTGGTACAGTGACCGCGAGATCAACATTATGCGTTTGTCTTCTAAGTCACATTGGGACATTCCAATACAGGTATGTGGTCAAAACCTACATGTATTAGCCAGTCACCCAACTCCGCCAGTATTTGACGGCGAAGAAGACCGTAATGGCCGTCGTAACCATGACGAAATCCGCTTCTGGGCCGATTACATTAACGCTGATGTGAACAGCTATCATGTTGATGATTCAGGCGTAAAAGGTGGTTATAAAGCTAAGGCACCATTTGTAATCATGGGGGATCAAAACGCCAGCCCGTATGAAGGTGATGGTGTGCCAGGGGCCATTGCCCAGCTGCTTGAGCACCCTAAGGTGACTAAGTCAGCGTTACCAGGTTCTGCTGGTGGTAAGCAAAACAAGCCAAACAATCAATATGCTGGCAATCATACCGCGGCATGGGGCATGCAGGCCGATTATGTATTGCCATCGGCGGACGTTAGCGTGACTAATAGTGGGGTATTCTGGCCAACGGTGGATTCCGCTGAGGCGAGGTTGGTTAAGGATAGATTTGCCAGTTCTGATCATCGGCTTGTATGGGTGGATGTTGAGTTGGGTGTTAACTGTCGTTAACGATACTTAATCTTTCTCGTGGGGAGGGGTTATGGGAGCTTCGCTCCATGCCTGTTAGGCTGGGTATTTTTTCAGCTGCGCTTGGCTGTTTGAATTTGTACACGTTATTCTCGTCGGGGTGCCGACTGCACCCAGAAGGGAAAACCAGTTTTCCCCAGTATTCCAGGCATCCTGCCTTCCACCCTTCGGGCCCGCTAAAGCGGTTCAAAATTGTTCCAGACAATTTTGTGGACTCCCCCGCAGCACACCGCATTTTGTCTATTCTAAATTCTCAATCATGATTACGCAGACAGTCTGATTCGGCGTCCTGCCTCAAACAGACCTTACTGGCCATCCGTGGCCAGCACTGCTAATCATTTCAATCGAATTCAGGACAAAATGAGGGTGGAATTGAGTATCAGAGCGTTCTCAATGATTTGGTATCCATAGTTTTCTTAAGCAAACTCGCTGGTTGTTTATGCTTCCTGCCTCGAACAGACCTCACTAGACATTCTGTCTAGTACAGCTATTCCTCAATCAAATTCTTCGCAAAGTCAGAGGGGAGTTTGGGTTTCTATACGTTTTCAAAGCCGATCCTTCTAATAAAGCTTTTTATAATAGTTTTAAGCTTTCATATTCAACATTTGCGAGTTTACTAATTAAGCTTGTTTATGAGTTCTAAGTTTCATGGACTTTCTATATTACCCATTTAGAAACTCTTAAAGGCATACTTAAGCGCCTCAATATCCCAGCAGAGAATTGGGCAAAAATCGTCAATGATTTTGGTAAGGTATTCCATGGCCCCGTGGGTACCTTGCAAGAGTATGATAAATACTGTGAGCACTTAGAAAGGCGGCGAAAGCATTTCAAACAAAGTTGCCAATTCTTCGAGTAAACCTATTGTTTCCTCATTATATCTTTGCACCGCATTCGCGGTGGGTTAATGCTGCGTCAATTTGGGTTAATAGGCGCTTATAGCAAATAAACTAAGCCAATAAAGCTCAACCTTACTCCAAGCACCACAGAGTATAGCCAAGATGAATGAAGCTTGATTGAAGTTCAAAATTTTGTGTTGTAAGTTATTGATTAATAATGGGTGGCTATAGTTAATACTGATTTTAAACTTAGTGTGGATGGCTCTATGATTGACACATGGGGGCCCGTTGCAGCACCAGATTTATCACTAACGCCTATTGATCCAACCAAGGTTTATGGCAACCTTAATCTAAAGTATGGGCGTGATGTTTATGATTTTTGGGACCGTGTAAAAGGATTAGATAATGCATGGACCTTAAATCAAAGCTACTCAGGTAATGCTTTTAATAAGGTAGTAACGTTTTTCAGGAATAATCTGAATCATATTGCAATTAATCAACATGGTTATGGTCATCCGTACGAAATTATCCTTAGAAATACTGGTAAATGAAAATAATGAAAAAATACTCAATGCTTCAAAAAATGAAATATATATCGATGTTGCTGTTTGTATCATTTGGTAGCTATAAGTACTATGAATACAGTGTGTCAGTCTATCCACTCTTTGAAGTAACTTCACCATTTGGTGATACACCTGGACAGATTCTGATGGATGGGGAGGTAATTGTAGATTATGAAGTTATTAGTTACGAAGTGCATCCCCCTTATTTAATCGGTCTTCGCTTACCAAGGCATTTTGGGAGGGCCTGTGACGAAGATGAAATTGCCACTATATTAGAGTATAAGAAGCAATACCTTATATTAAACTTACGAACGCGAGAGCTAGAGGTGACTGAAGTTCAATCAATTTTTGAGGATAGGCTTAATATATATAATATTCCGTCTACGCTTAATTACTTTAGATTTGACGGAATTTGGCTTAAAGAAGTAATTCGCTATGCAGGGTGGCCTAAAGTTTATGGTTGTCATCATAAATATAAAGGGCTGGATTATTATAAAGAGCAGAAGAAGATGCATCTCAAGGATGTCAAAGCGCCTTGTAAATATGATTACAAGTGTAGAAATAAAATTCAATAGAAAGTCTGTAATAGGATACATATGGACACCCATCAATCACAATAGACACCCATGACAACACACATAGACAGCCATAATTAATTGCTGCTTTTTCTACAGATACATATAGACACCCATAATTAATTGCTGCTTTTTCAGCCTCCTACTAAACTTGTTTAATAGCGAGTTGTAGGAGGTTGTTATGCCTAGACCCCGTAGTACGTTAATTTCAGTTGAAGATACTCCTTATTATCAC
>NZ_WINH01000073.1 GCF_010993985.1 Paraferrimonas sp. SM1919
CCTTGGTCGAACTCTCCTTGAAGCGCCACGATTCGTTTCCGGTTTCAACGATGTGGCAGTGATGCGTGAGCCGGTCGAGCAGCGCCGTGGTCATCTTGGCGTCGCCGAACACACTGGCCCATTCCCCGAAGCTCAGGTTGGTCGTGATCGCCACGCTGGTGCGCTCGTACAGCTTCGAGAGCAGGTGGAACAGCAGTGCCCCGGCGGTCTGGCTGAATGGCAGATAGCCCATTTCGTCCAGAATCACCAGATCGACGTGCGTGAGCCGGTGCGCGAGCTGCCCCTGCTTGCCGGCGGCTTTTTCCAGCTCCAGTGCATTGGCCAGCTCGATCGTGGAGAAGTACCGCACACGCTTGCCGTGCCGCTGGACGGCTTCGATGCCAATGGCCGTGGCCAGATGGGTTTTGCCCGTGCCCGGCCCACCGATGAACACGACGTTGTGCGCGCTGTCGAGGAACTTCATCTGGTACAGCTCGCGGATCAGATCTTCATCGGCATGCGCCTGCGCGAAGTCGAAGCCCTTGAGGTCGCGGTGCGCCGGGAAGCGGGCTGCCGCCATCTGGTAACCAATCGAGCGCACTTCGCGCTCGGCCCCTTCGGCCAGTAGCAACTGCTGCATGAAGCGTTCCGGGTCGAACTCGGTGTGGCGGGACTGCGCATACAGTTCCGCCCAGCTGCTGGCCATGCCGTGCAGCTTCAGCTCCTTGAGGCGGGCGATGACTTCATTGGACATGGCGGTGCTCCGGTTCGGTTGCGCGCAGGCGTTCATAGCGGCCGACATCCGCGACAGGTTCTTCGTTCAGGTTGAGTGCGGTGACGGCCATGACCTTCCGGTCGGCCGGAGCCT
>NZ_WINH01000074.1 GCF_010993985.1 Paraferrimonas sp. SM1919
TGTACGGTTCATTTGCGGCTGGTGGAGCCAGACGAACCGGACAGGTATTGTATCCTCCATGTGAGACGTATTGAGAATTGCATAATTCTCTTACATCCTTTCTACATTGTAGTGTAGACTGTTGCATGCTAGCTTATAACTGTCGCATGTGTGCTTCATTACAGCTTTCTTTGCATGATCATAAGTTATGCTCGGCTTTTTGCATTGTCTTGCATTTTGCCCCTGCCTTCGGGCGCATACCTTGTTTGTCTTGCATGTTTGTCTAAGTCTTCGGCCTTGTCAAAAATGGGTCGTCTCTGGGCTTTGACATTCACTCCCGTCACTTCTTGACTTCCGAGTTCTGTCAAAGAGGGGCAACTGTAGACACCCCATTTTTGACCGACCTTAAGACTCAGACGTCACCGATTGAGCGCTCGGTGATGTTGCATACTGTGCTCGTTCAGAAGTCTCAGAGTCGCGGCCGTGCGCCCTGCCTCCGGACTTCCGAACCCTCTTCTGTGCCTTGTCTCGGTTTGCGAACCAGACTCGGTTTTCTCTGTTTTCTTTCCTGAGGGAAGGGAGTGGTCCTGTAGACTATCTCTCAGTGGCCGTGGGCTACATTTCGTGGCCGTAGGCCATTTTGCCCATTTCGGAGCCCGGTTCCCGGTTTTCGGAGCCGTCAGGCCGTGTGCCTCGGTTCGGGACCGCCCAACCATCTCCGATTTCTCCGGTTTTTGGCATGCACCTCTGTTTTATAGTTCCGAGGAACACTGGGGCCTCTGATGCCCACTTCGTGGCCGTATGCCACTTTCGGTGCCTGCAGCCCATTTTCGGGACCCCGAACTGCGTGATTTGGGCCCCGAGCATTCATTTTGCATCCGTTTTTGTTCATTTTTGGCGGGTACCTTTGTTTCAACATT
>NZ_WINH01000075.1:0-471 GCF_010993985.1 Paraferrimonas sp. SM1919
GTGCGCGACGCAAAGCGGCAATCAGGTACGTCCGCTCGACGTGCTCTTCCTGTGCCTACCCAGCAGCGCCGCACGCGTGCCCGTCTGGCAGCAAAACAGGCGGCCAGGACAGAAATCCCGTGTGGTTAAATGGGTAGCCAACGAGCTATGACATGAGACTCTGGCACCTATCATGAACGAGCGCGTTAGCGCCGCCCTTAGCCAATCGAGCATCCGAAAGCGAGCGACTACCAACGGATTGGGGCGGTAACCTATCGCAGCGCCGCATGCGCGCGGACGCGACATCCTCCTAGGGAGAGGGAAATGACTCGCTTATTCCGGCAGCACTTACGTAGCGGAAGCTGGCTGGCCAATAGCTGGCCCATTGCCGTATTTAGCTTCCTGACGGTCTTGTGCGGTTGCGGACAAAACAACGTCTCTGGCGGTTATATCGCCAAGCCTCCGGGCACAGTGGTCTGGTTCCAACTGGTG
>NZ_WINH01000075.1:497-859 GCF_010993985.1 Paraferrimonas sp. SM1919
AAGCACCTCACCGGTCAACTAGATACCGCGTCCATCGACAAGAGCGGAAAATTGGTCTACCTCAACGCGCCAGTGACGGGCGCTATCAATGGCGAATCCATCAGCATCTCATTGAAGCCCCAGGCCTTGCTCGCATCGTCCGTGCAACTTGCGGGCACGTTCAAAGGTGGTCTCCTGACGCTGCGCGGTGGTCCGACTGGCGACACAGTGACACTTCATCGCGCAAGCGACGACGAGTTTGCGAAGGGACGACAAGAGCTTGCCGAGCAGTCGCAGCGCCTACTGGCAGCCAAAGCAGACGCCGAACAGCGCGCTCAAGCTGCGCGTGAGGAAAAAGAGCAGCTTGATATGGTCCGCGACCT
>NZ_WINH01000076.1 GCF_010993985.1 Paraferrimonas sp. SM1919
TATCTTGGGCCACATGAGCGTCGTTCAGAACTTTTACTAGCAGAGCCCGATGAGGCTCGGAGCTCATGAGTAATTCCAAAAGAGAGACCCTGGCCGGGGTTTTGTTGAGCTGTTCAATGACCTTGAACTCGCTCTGCTGAATAATGCGGAGAAACTCGCTTGCTTCCTCTAGCGACACTTCCTTCTTGCCACAGCCATCCCTTTTCTCCGGAAGACCTTTCACCGGAATATCTTTATTCGAAGCGAGGAATAATTCGCCATCTTGTTCCTCCACCACTTTTCCCTTTCCCTTGACGT
Source organism: Paraferrimonas sp. SM1919 (assembly GCF_010993985.1). Classification (GTDB taxonomy): domain Bacteria; phylum Pseudomonadota; class Gammaproteobacteria; order Enterobacterales; family Shewanellaceae; genus SM1919. The sequence goes on from NZ_WINH01000076.1 coordinate 298, forward strand.
CGGCGGGTTGGACTGGTAGGTCCGGAGGTGCGAACACACGACCACTACGGGTCACACCACTCAGTCCAGTGATATTTGTTACTTTAGCTGACAGCGAGCTGACGTCAGTGACTTCTTCTTCCTTCTTCCCTGGAGGTGTATATCTCCACGGGACCGCGTGACTATTTTGGTACGGGAAAGGAA
>NZ_WINH01000077.1 GCF_010993985.1 Paraferrimonas sp. SM1919
GACAGGGACGGCCGCTCGGTGTGGGAGGATCCCCTCGTGGGACCTCTCCCCGGCGCTGGCCGGCCCCCGCCGGGCGCATTTCCTCCGCGGCGGTGCGCCGCGACCGGCTCCAGGTCGGCTTGGAAAGGCCCGGGGTGAAGGTGGCTCGCAGCTCCGGCCGCGAGCTTTACAGCACCCCTCGCCCGGACCTCGCCGCTTCCCGGGGCCGTGGACTTAGTGCTCGCTGCGCCTTCTCTCCCCCTCGCGGGGAGGGACGGGGCCCCCTGCTCCCGGCGCGACTGTCGACCGGGGCGGACTGTCCTCAGTGCGCCCCGACTGCGTCGCGTCGCCAGGGCGGGGATCGGCTCACGACCAAGGGCGTCAGGGGTCTGCGGCGATGTCGG
>NZ_WINH01000078.1 GCF_010993985.1 Paraferrimonas sp. SM1919
TGTATAGACCGGAGAGTTGGGTTACAACTTGTTCGGACACATAGGTAACACATTCTATTATGAATGGCATGTATATAACTGAGGGTTTAAACATGCCATGGAATGAGGTATCTACTGTGACTTTACGAAAAGAGTTTATTGCTTTAGCGAAGCAACAGGGTGCGAATATAAGTCAGTTATGTCGTCGATTTCATATCAGCCGTAAAACTGCTTATAAATGGCTTAAGAGAGACTCCGAAGGCTATTCTTTGGAAAATAGATCAACAAGACCACATCACTCGCCCTACAAAACTGACAACGGAATTGAAGCGCTGATTATGCAAGCGCGAATAGCACATCCTGAGTGGAGCGGCAGAAAGCTAAAACGCTTTCTAGAAAACCTTGGTTACACCGATTTACCTACTCCAAGTACTATCACCAAAATACTTCAACGTAATAACCTAATTAAAACTAGCTCTGCATCCACGCAAACAAACTGGATTAGATTCGAGCACCCTAATCCCAATGACCTTTGGCAAATGGATTATAAGGGTCCGATCCATACTGCTTCGGGTAAAGGATTCGCACTTACGATTCTGGATGATCACTCTAGATATTCCCTAGGCGTTGAAATAGCAACCGACATGACCTTTGAGTCCACGAAAGCAAAGTTATCTATGGTCTTTGAGAGATATGGCCTCCCTTGCAGAATGACCATGGATAATGGTGTTCCCTGGGGCAATAACTATACACGCTGGTCGAGGTTTACGTTATGGCTGCTCGATCAAGATATAAAAGTGAGCCACTCTCGCCCTTATCATCCTCAAACTCAAGGTAAGGATG
>NZ_WINH01000079.1 GCF_010993985.1 Paraferrimonas sp. SM1919
ACCACACCATCAACTTGGTCTAGGTTCCAAACATCCCAGCCGCTTTGCCAGCCCGCTGGACCATAGGCATCAAAGTTACCATCGTAAATACGGGTTGCCTTACCATCGGTTTGCAGGCGATAGCCAAAGTAATCCGCCGGATGAATATTACCTTCAGGGTCATAGGCATTGGGGTTACTGAGGGTGAACGCCCCCATCAAATAACGGTTCATAAGTGAGGATAAATCACTATTGCCGCTATTAAATACCCCTAAATCAATAGCCGATAAACCACCATCTTGGGCGTTGGCGGTCACCAGATAGCTAAAGCTGTCTGAGTATTCGGCCAATTTGTGGTAGCTAAACAAACCAGTATCGACCACCACTTCGCCATCCATTATCGCCAGACTGATCTCTAACACACCATCAACCACTTGCCAGCTCATGGTTTGTTCACCCGACAACAAGCCCGTAACCGTACCGTCAGCATGTAACGTCAGTAAATCACTGATCACCTGATCATTGGCTTGGGAGTACATCACCAAAGTTAACTGTTGGTCCGCCAACTCAGAGTCGCTAAAGCCAATCGCATTGGCAATCACGCTATCGGTTTGGGTTAACGGCAACACCCTTGGGTCTAGACTGACTTGAGTCGCGGGGGCATCAATACTGCCAAGCAGCATTTCACGCTCCCAGTCCCAGCTAATGTGCCAAGACTCGGTCGTTTGCGATAAGAAGGTGTCCACCTCGGCGGTGTCTTGTCCTAGATACCATTGCCCTGCAATTGGGGTGATCAACACCTCAACTTGATAATCACCATATTGGTCGATAAAGCTTTGCACC
>NZ_WINH01000080.1 GCF_010993985.1 Paraferrimonas sp. SM1919
CGTCAGTGCCGTGCTTGGCCATTTGGCGCGTGTAGGCTCCGCCCATGTAGTATCGGCCATTGGGATTGGCTGAGTGGCAACGGTTGTACCACCAACCACCTCCGTCCTCCTTGGAGCACTGCTTGGAGGGATCGCCGGGAATCCAGTTGTCGTTGTCTCTGTCATAAGTACTGAACATCATGCCGTTGTGAATGGTCATGGTGCGGTTTTCTCCAAAGAGTTCCAAGGATCCTTCCAGGAAACAGTTGCCAGCATTACCGGAGTAACCGCCGACCGCCATCACGTAGTTGGACGTCTCTGATTGGATGGTGAACTGGCTGTACTGGGCGTGGACCTTGGCTCCTGTCCAGTCCTGCATCTCAATAAGAACCTCAGTGGGGCCCATCTTGGTCACCTGACTAATACGGTCATTGCCCAGCCAGTATTCACCGGGAGTCTCGCAGTGACCCTTGCCAGCATCGAAGGCGATGTTGCCGAAGCCGCGTCGATATTCGTCCCAGCGTCGGCCAAAGTCGACACTGCCATCAAGCCTGTTCTGGATGAGAAGCCATCCTCCATTCTGAGTGGTCTGATCACAGAAGACCTTGTATGGAGGGAAGAAGGCGTCGGGCTGGATCAGGTACATCTGGGAGTCTCTTCCTCCTCGACGGAAGATGTCCTCACATTCCTTACCAGACACCACAGGTATGGGACACTTGGTCTTGCACGGTTCCTTGCACTCCTCCCTCTGGGCCTGAATGGCCTTCTCCAGCTTCTGAATCTTCAACCTGATCTTGTCCAGGACCCCCTGTAGCACCCTGATGCTGGAAGG
>NZ_WINH01000009.1 GCF_010993985.1 Paraferrimonas sp. SM1919
GTGATAATAAGGAGTATCTTCAACTGAAATTAACGTACTACGGGGTCTAGGCATAACAACCTCCTACAACTCGCTATAAAACAAGTTTAGTAGGAGGCTGAAAAAACAACAATTAACTATGCCTGTCCATATGTATCGTGGCTACTGACATAAAGCAGCCTTTTAGTTGGTTTGTGGAATAAAATTACCCGCGCACCCTCGATATGTTTTCTTCGAATGTCTAATGACCATATTTTAGCGGCCACATCTTCAGAATTTGAAGCAACCGACTCACCAAAACACTCACTCATATTTCCTTCGCTAGCTACGAGTTTCCTTGCTCTCTTAAATATATCGTTCTCTTCAGGGCCATATACCCATTCATCTTCTCGCGGATTTTGAAATTCAAATTTCTCGAGTTGAATACAATAATACTCGAGATGATCTCCTTGGAAATTAGAGCCTGAATCAAAGCTATAAATAAGATCATACTCCTGATCCGTTACAAGATTTCCGTGATTTAGTGCGAAAACATACGGATTTATGAGGCTTCTATCACTTTTGTAGAAATGAAGCCATAGAGAAGCAATAATCGCTATTACAACAATAGCGAATGAAATTGCCGAAGCTACTTTATATGCAATCTTGAATATCTTCATAAATTCGAATAGCAAACTTAACAGCTTATTAAGCGGAAGCTCGATAGACTTCCGCGCAAAAATTTAACTTACAAATAATATGTCATTTTAAGCTACTAAAATAAAGGTTGCTTTTTATACCGTTAGATAAATGTATAACTGGTTATTGAATGTCTGCCTTTCCACCTTTAACTGCTGGTCATGTTACAAATCCTCTATAGATAGAGTCCCATACTTCCCTGTAACTTGCTCTATAAGAAAGCCAAGAAACGAAAAGTAGTCTCCGGCTCTGTGGACGATAAATCCATTTTCAGTTATAGATATTTCAAATGACATTTGATTTGATTCAAATTCTGATACAAGCCAAACGCTGTTGTTTTTTGAGTAAGTAGTTCCCTCACATAAACAATCTAAAAACACAGCTAAACTGTCGCTATCAGAATATTGAAATTTAATTGATTGAGCTAAACCCATAGGTTTTCCTTTGTTCCCTCACCCCATTGATTCGAGATTGCTATCTAAGCTTGTTATAAGCTTTTAGGGGAAGTGTTTATATTAATCCAGATATACTCAATCACTTTATAAATAATAACCACAAATAGCTGCAATATGAAAGTCAATGGTGGAATATAGAAAATCATACCAAATACAACAAAACCAGCATCATCTATATTGGGTTCTAAAAAATATCCAATCATTATCGCTGCAATTAGCGCCGACGGTATTAGCAATAGGAGCGACAGTAATCGTTGTTTCCGTTTAAACCAGAACCAAGCCGGCCAAAAAAACAGAAATATAGAAATAAAAGGTATGCAAAAGAGTAGAAATCCGATCATGAGTAAACCTTATAACAGCTTACCACGCGGAAGCTCGATAATCTTCCGCGTGAAATTTAACTTACAAATAATATGTCATTTTAAGCTGTTGAAATAAAGTACAAATTTCTCACCAAGATAAGAAAAACTGAAAACTATACTCGGCAAAAACGAGACCGTGGATGTAGGGTTTCCCTACATCCCTTGGCTACATTGAGGTTAATCAGTGACTTAGCTAAATTTTGGAAGATTATCGAGCCTTCAAAAAGTCTATTTTGGCTCTGTTTGTCACCAATTAATCAAGTGAACAGTTATACCTGTATAAATACTTAGTGGTTTTTAACCAATGATGGACTGAGTTTGAAACTCATTTGGGGGCAAAAGCTTGTCAGAGGTATCGGCTTTGATAACGAATTGTTACTCAATTCCACCCTCATTTTGTCCGAGGTTTTATGGGAAATATATCGTATGAAATGACAGGATGTCATGAAAGTGCAGTTGAGCCATGGATGGCGTTTCTGCACGTTAGATAAATATTTTCCAGAAAAGCTTGGTTAGACAAAATGCGGTGTGCTGCGGGGGAGTCCACAAAATTGTCTGGAACAATTTTGAACCGCTTTAGCGGGCCCGTAGGGTGAAAGGCAGGATGCCTGAAATATTGGGGGCGCAGCCGCTCCCTTCTGGGTGCTGTCGGCACCCCGACAAGTTGATGATCTAAACTAGAACAGTAGCGCAATAGTAAAAAATAGAGCTGATTGAAACGATAAGAAATTTAGATAGCTAAGCGCCAGCTTAAGAAAAAAAGCCTATTCGTCTACCTTCTTAATCACCTTCGCTGGCACTCCTGCTACTACCACACCTGCTGGTACATCTTTGGTTACGACGGCACCGGCGGCAACCACCGAACCTTTGCCTACGGTCACCCCTGGGGTGATTACGGCACTGCCGCCAATCCATACATCATCTTCAATGGTGATGGCTTCAGCCCAAGTTTGGTATTCGCGCCTGTCGGCAGGATTTACGGGATGATTAGCGGTATAGAACTGGGCGTTTGGGCCAATCAAAACGTGATCGCCTAGGGTAATCGGCGCGCAATCTAGCATCACCACATTGACGTTAATAAAGCCGTTTTTACCCATGTGAATATTACAACCAAATTCACACTGGAACGGGGGCTTAATGCGAGTACCCTCGCCTACACTGCCTAAAATATCAGGCAAATACGGCTGGGCAGGCTCCATACCTGGGGAGTGATTAAACTTAAGTAATATTGAAGATACTTTGTCCCTTAATTCACATAAGTAAGGGTCAATAGGGTTGTAGTTTTTACCTGAAACCATCAACTCAAAGTCTTGGCTCATCCTCAGTCCTTGAAACAATCTTGTTAAATTAAGCCCTATTATCCATTACCAGGCCTTTGCTATAAATAACCACTTAGGGCTTGAATTGATTAGGGTTCAAGCTGCTTAATAATTTTTGCTGGGCTGCCACCCACCACTACATCGGGCGGCACATCTTTGGTAACAACGGCACCAGCGGCAACCACCGAGCGCGCCCCTATGGTGACCCCTTGGTTAATAATGGCGCCACCACCAATCCACACATCGTCTTCAATGGTAATGGGCTTACAAAACGTTTGCCATGAGCGCCTAGCAAGGTGGTTAATATCGTGGGAAGCGGTATACAGCTGCACGGCAGGGCCTATCATCACGTGATCACCCATGGTGACCTTGGCGCCATCTAAAATCACTACGTTGACGTTAATGAAACAATGGTCGCCCATTTCAATATGGCAACCAAACTCACAACTTAGGGGCGGCTTTACTAGGCAGTCTTGGCCAACTTTAGCAAACAGCTGCTTAATAATGTTTTGGGCACGCCCCAGATCCGCACTGTGATTAAACTTAAGCAATTCATCACTGGCATGGGCCCGTAAACTGTCAATATAGGGATCATCACCTTGATAGCTCTGTCCGGCCAACATGCGTTCATACTCGACTCGGGGCTGTTTATCTTGCATTATATTGCCGCCTTAGGGCTGCGAATTGCCTCAACCATGGATGCCACTTCTGCCGGCACTTTGTTGGTGACTTTAGATACCAGTATCGCCACCGCAAAGTTAATCAACATGGCAATAAAACCAATGCCCTCTGGCGATACCCCAAACCACCAATGCTCGCTATTGTTTGACTCTGGTGCATAAAACTTAAAGTAACCAATATAGCTCATACAAAAGCCTAGACCAGTTAACATGCCAGCAATGGCGCCCTCTTTAGTAATCGATTTAGAGAAAATGCCCATCACAATGGCTGGAAACAGTGACGCTGCTGCCAAACCAAAGGCAATGGCCACTACTGCTGCAACAAAGCCTGGGGGATGAATAGCAAAATAACTGGCCATTAATATGCCCACTGCCGCAGCAATACGGGCATAGCCAAGCTCTTGCCTATCGCTAATATTAGGCATCAGGTTTTTCTTTAATAAGTCGTGGGATATCGAGGTCGAGATCACCAGCAATAACCCTGCCGAGGTGGACAGTGCTGCGGCCAAACCACCGGCAGCAACCAAAGCAATCACCCAGGCCGGCAAGTTAGTAATTTCAGGGGTGGCCAGTACCATAATGTCCCTGTCTATGGTCATCTCATTACGTTCATCGCCGCTGTAGAACAGCTTGTTATCGTTATTGTTGTCTTGCCATTTGATTAGACCGGTTTGTTGCCAGTTTTCAATCCATGCTGGGGCTTGCTCGGCAGCCACGCCATTGCCTTCAGGGCCATTAATGGCATTAATGGTGTTTACCCTTGAGAACGCCGCCAACGCTGGAATGGTGCTGTACATCACCACAATAAAAATTAAGGTCCACATAGCCGAAGTACGGGCGTCTTTCATTTTAGGCACAGTAAAAAAGCGCACAATCACATGGGGCAAGCCTGCGGTACCAAACATTAATGCAGCGGTAATGCACACCACATCAAAGGTGGCCTTGGAGCCTTGGGTATATTCATTAAATCCCAACTCGGTTGAAAGGCCATCTAAACGTTGCAATAAATATTGTCCGGTGCCATTCCCCATAGAATCGATAAGCTCTGCACCAAAGCCGAGCTGGGGAAAAATATGCCCCGTCATCATAATAGAGATAAAAATGGCCGGCACCATAAAGGCAAAAATCAAAATGCAATATTGGGCCACCTGGGTATAGGTAATACCTTTCATGCCCCCAAGTACGGCGTAGCAAAATACCACTGCCATGCCTATATAGACGCCAACGCTGATTTCCACTTCTAAAAAGCGGGAAAACACCACGCCCACGCCACGCATTTGCCCGGCAATATAGGTAAAACAAATAAAGATGGCGCACACCACGGCAACGGTTCGCGCTAGCCGGGAATAATACCGCTGGCCAATAAAATCAGGCACGGTATATTGGCCAAATTTACGTAGGTATGGCGCCACACATAGGGCCAGCAGCACATAGCCCCCCGTCCACCCCATGAGGTAAACCGAACCGTCGTAGCCCACAAATGAAACAATACCCGCAAGGGAAATAAACGACGCTGCACTCATCCAGTCGGCTGCGGTAGCCATACCGTTTAACACTGGTGGCACATGGCCAGAGGCCACGTAAAACTCTTTGGTTGAACGAGCCTTAGTCCACAGTGCAATACCAATATAAAGGGCGAAGGTCATGCCAACAATGAGGTAGGTGAGAGTTTTTACATCCATTTATTCGTCCTCCCCTAGGCCATATTTTTTATCCAGCTTATTCACTTGATAAACATATACCGCAATCAGCAGCACAAACACATACATGCTGCCCTGCTGGGCGAACCAAAACCCGAGTTTAAAGCCAAAGAAAGTGATGTGATTTAACTCATCCACCAAAATAATGGAGAGGCCAAAACTGACGAATGCCCACACGGCTAATAATGATAAGACCAAACGAACATTCGCTCGCCAGTATTGATTTGATTGACTCGACATTCCATTTCCCTTTGATTTCCTTATGCTTATAAGTTAATCAAGTTTGACTGCCGAGTAAATAGGTTAATTGGTCGTCAACACTAACATGGCGTGATCGCTAATAAACTGATGATTATAGGTGGGTTGCTGCTGTAGGTGTTGGTCGAGCACCTGAACTTGATAATTTGGGTTCGCGCTTAGCCAAGCCTGATTAACAAACAGCTGATCAATGGTATTGCCTTGGGTGCCAAAGTAATGGGTGGCAATATCACTTGGGTTTAAAAACTTGCTGCCTGCAAGCTTATGAAGTGGTTTTAAAAACTCTGAAGTTTGGCTGTCGTTATAGTCTCCAACTACCATGCAAGGGTGGTCAATATTGGCCATATAATCGACTAATGCTTGGGCCTCACATTGGCGAAGTTCGTCACTGACAAAGCTTCCCACTAATTGGGCGTTGGCACTGGTGTCATCTTGCTCGACCTTGGGCCTTTTCGACTTAAGATGCAGACAAATGATCTCGGTATGATTAATAGTGATGCGCACCGGCGAGCGTTCAAAGCCGGTTAAACTGGCGACTTTGTCCGCCGGAGTTTTGCTGCAAATCATATTGATGGGCTTTAAATATAAATAGCCCCACTGCAGTTCTGGATTTTGCTGCTTATAAAAATATTGATAGCCCAAAGGCTTTAATAGGGCCTTTATCGACTCAACACAAAACACCTCTTGCAGGCATAACACATCGGGGTTGGCCTGACTGATAATGCTTGCTAAGGATTCGGTTTTTAACTGCCATTGCTGCTCAGTGTAGCTATTTTCCTCATCGTAAAAGGCAAAGCCCGGAGGCGCGAAATTATAAATATTAAAACTAGCTAAACGAAATGGCGCAGAGAGAGAAAGCATAAAGCAAAATGACGATTTTTAAAATTCAAATATCACTATAACTGATTAATTCAATTGATTAAATTAAAGTTGCAATGCTAAGGTGAAATTTAATTCCTAAAGGTTAAAAGGAGATAGCCAGTTTGCAAACCAATCAATTACTGATCAATGTATTGTTGTACCTTTTTCTGCCTTTGTGGGGCATAGCAGGCTTTATCGATTGGTGCTGCCATAGAGCCACTAAGATAGAACACAACTCCGGCCTGAAAGAGTCATTAATGCATTCACTGATGGGGTTACAGATTGCCATTCCTATGGCCCTATGCTTAGTTTTCACCGTTAATGCCTTAATTTTACTTATTTGCATTATCACATTTGTTCTATAATAATTTCTAAATAAAACTTAACTATGGCAATAGTTATTGCTTTATTATCACTCCAAACCTAATGATTTATATGAAAAAATTAATTATTACAGTATTTATTTCTTTATTATCATTCCAAGCTTTTGGTTCATTTGATGAACTCAAATGGGAAGATGAGCACTTTACCTGTGAAGAGATTGCGTATGATGATAGCCTAGAAGAATATCCTAGACTTACATCTAAAGATAGGCGCGCCGCGGAAGAATATAATGAGTTTGACCGAAGAAGACGTCTTCAAGATGCTTTTCAAACAAGATCTTATGCATTGAAAGACCTTGCCTGTACAGTCAACATTATCAAAAAATATGATGAAGCTATAGCAAACAATGAGTTTACTAAAGAAGAATCAAAAGCGTTTAAAAAAATGGTTGATGGTGAAATCATCAGAAAGACAGATAATGTTGCCATTGCAGAAAAAAAGATTGTAGATGTAAAGGCACAAATTGCTGAAGGTAGAAAGAATGAGATTAATTGGTATAGTGACGTAGGATAGGAATAAAATAAAAAAGGACCCCACTTTTAGTCGGAGAAACAAAAAGGCGCTGTAGGTATTAACCTTACGGCGCCTTTATCTATTTGGTGGACCCGCTCAGACTTAAACTAGGGCCCCCCAATTATGAGTCGGATGCTCTGAGCTACGGGCTCAAGATTCTATGAAGATAGAATATGGAGATATCGATTTTCGGGGAAGCACTTCATCAAATTTAATCAATTCAAGGTTAGCTGAAGATATCAAAAAGGATTTAGTTGCATTAGTCTATTTATCACAGCAATAACCCAGACCCACTTTAAGTATCGATGGCTAAATTGTTATATTTTTGGATTTTGGCTATGGTTTGCACAATAGTGATAACTCTGTCGCTTAACGCTTTATTCCAATTGGAATGGGACATGACTTCCATCCGTTGCATAATAAGATCTTCTAACACTTTCTCATTAACAACGTCATCAGTAAGAAGCTTCATATTCCAATCAGGAAACAACCTCATTTCTAGCTCATCTGCCAAGCTATACAGGACTTGATGGCGAGGATCCTCAACAATGTTTTTTATCAGTTGCGTGATTGCTCTATCATCACCCTCAATATACTGAAAAAATTTGTTGTTTTTAAAGCATAGATAACCTGTCACACCATATTCTTGGTTGTTTTTACTTGAAGTATCCGCAAGTTGCTCTAAGGCATTGTCATCGAAGACCGCCTTACTTTCGCTGATATAGCAAACGTATCTCATGCTTATTCCTTAAACACTGTAGAGAAAGACACTTTACTATTTGTCGTGCCTGCTTACAACTTAGATCCCAATAACTAACTGGGCTACAACAATAAACTCATGGTTAATGGTTAGGCTTCCATAGCTTATTAATCACGATATTGGCACTAATGCCATGGGCAATCAGGCTAAAGATCACCGTGCAAGTCGCGATTGCGGTAATGGTGTTGGCTGATTCAATCTGACTGTTCAGTACCATAATAGTAAATACTATGCTAGCAAGCCCACGAGGCCCAAACCAGCCTAAGAACAATTGATGTGATAATGGCTCTTTAGCGCCTATCAGGGATACTACTATCGGCAACACACGGATAATGGTTAGACTTAATAATGAATACAGGATAATTTCCCAAGTGATATCTGGAATGATAAACAGTAACACCCCAGAACCAAAGGTAAACCAAGTTAGCATTGCTAAGGTTTCGGCACTGGCTTCAGCACTACTTAGGAGCTGGTAAGTCTCTTTTTTAAATAAATAACCAAACACCAGACCACCTACAAAAGCCGCGATATAACCACTGCCATGTAAACTTTGTGCTGTTGCAAATATGGCTATAACCATAGCGGTGGATCCAATATGCAACCCTAGTAAGGTTATCCACTGCTTACGATAACAATACTTGATCAAGTGTACGCCAAGGTAACTGCCTAACAGCCCAACAAGTACGCCAATACCGATCTCTTGAATCACTAAAATGGCACCAAAGCTATACACATCTTGTTGCCCCTGCCCTTTAGCAATCGCCAGCAACAATAATAATACTGGTACACAAAGGCCATCATTCAAACCACTTTCCACATTTAGCGATTCCCTTAATTTTGCCGGAACCCATTGATTTGTAATAACAGGTTTGCCTAAGGCGGCGTCAGTAGCGGCCAATACTGTTGCTGCAATGGCGGCATCAAGCCAATTAAAATCTGGGATAATATAAAAGGCCACAACGGTTCCAAGGGCGATAACCCCTGGTAACCCAATGATAAGCATCCGTACTGGCAAAACTTGATAGCGTTTTAATATAGAGAAATTGGCATGGGCCGCATCGATAAACAAAATTAACGCCAATGCCAGATCGATAATCAGATGCAATGCTTCGGTATCCGCCTCGGCATCAATTAGGTTCATGCCCAAAGGACTAAAAGCTAACCCCGCTGCCACAAATAAGATAGGCGCAGAGAGCCAACTAGCAGCTAACCTCGAAGATAATAGACTGTAAATAAAAATCAATAGAGCTATTGTTGCCAATTGTAAATACATAAGGATGCTTCCAAGTTGCCATGCCAGTTAAACTTTAACGCATTAACATTGTTTTAAAAATAAAAAACCGCGGGCATTTGCATGACCACGGTTTTTACTAAGCAATAATAATGATTAGATATCTAGTAGAAGACGAGTTGGATCTTCTAGGATTTCTTTAATGGTTACTAAGAAACCCACAGACTCTTTACCATCAACGATACGGTGATCGTAAGACAGCGCTAGGTACATCATAGGCAGAATTTCTACTTCGCCATTTACCGCCATTGGGCGGTCTTTAATGGCGTGCATGCCTAAAATCGCACTTTGTGGTGGGTTAATGATTGGCGTAGACATGAGTGAGCCAAATACACCACCGTTAGTTACCGTGAAGTTACCGCCAGTCATGTCTTCAACGCTTAGCTTACCGTCACGGCCTTTAATGGCTAGTTCACGAATTTTCTTTTCGATTTCCGCAAGACTTAGGGTGTCACAATCGCGTAAGACAGGAGTAACAAGACCGCGTGGCGTTGATACTGCAATCGATACATCGAAGTAGTTGTGGTATACGATGTCATCGCCATCAATAGAAGCGTTTACTTCAGGATAACGCTTAAGTGCTTCAGTGACCGCTTTCACATAGAAAGACATAAAACCTAGGCGGATGTCGTGTTTCTTCTCGAAAATATCTTGGTACTTCTTACGAAGCTGCATGATTGGCTTCATGTTTACTTCGTTGAAAGTAGTCAGCATCGCGGTAGAGTTTTTCGCATCTAATAGACGCTCAGCAATACGCTTACGCAGACGAGTCATTGGAACACGTTTTTGGCTGCGAGCTGGTACCGGCGCTTGAGCCTCTTCAGCTGGAGAAGATTTTGAGGCGTTCGCTAGGTGCGCTTCTACGTCTTCCTTAGTGATACGGCCACCTTTACCAGACCCTTTGATCGCTGCTGCATCAAGGTTATGCTCAGCCACTAAACGGCGAACCGCTGGACTTAGGCTGTCGTTGTCTTCTTTCGCAGCCGCTGCTGGTGCTTCGCCCTTGCTTGCCGCTTCTTCTTTAGAAACCACTGCACCCGCTACTGCACCAGGCTTAAGATGAGCAATCACTTGCTCGCCAAGTACTGTCGCACCTTCTTGCTCAAGAATATCACCCATTACACCGTCTTCTGGTGCTGGCACTTCTAGAACCACTTTATCTGTTTCAATATCAACCAGGATATCATCGCGGCTTACTGCTTGACCTGGCTGCACATGCCAAGTGGCTACTGTGGCATCCGCTACCGACTCTGGTAATACTGGTACCTTAATTTCAATACTCATGGAACCTATTCCTTTTAATTTTTTATTGTAAGCCTAATGCTTCATTCACTAGCGCTTGTTGTTGTTTGGTGTGCAATGAAGGTAAGCCTACAGCTGGAGCTGCAGAAGCCTCACGACCTGCATAAATTAATTGAGCCCCATTTGGGATAGCTATCCAGAAATGGTGCTGCGACGAATACCAAGCCCCTTGATTTTGTGGCTCTTCTTGGCACCAGACAAAGTCAGTCACATGCTGATAAGGTTCAAGAATTTTAGCCATATCCTTATGTGGGAATGGGTAAAGTTGTTCAACACGGATAATGGCGATGTGCTCAAGATTTTGTTCACGTCTTTTTTGTAATAGTTCAAAGTAGACCTTACCCGAACAGAAAACAACTTTGGTCACCTTAGTGGCATCAATTTGATCAATTTCACCAATCACGTTTTGGAAATCGCCATTCGCCAACTCTTCTAAAGAAGACGTCGCTAATGGATGACGCAGTAAGGATTTAGGTGACATCACCACAAGTGGACGACGCATTGGGCGAACCACTTGGCGACGGATCATGTGATAAACCTGAGCCGGAGTCGAAGGTACACAGACCTGCATGTTGTTATTCGCACACAACTGTAAGAAACGCTCTAAACGTGCAGACGAGTGCTCAGGACCTTGGCCTTCATAACCATGTGGTAACAACATAGTTAAGCCACATAAACGGCCCCATTTTTGCTCACCCGAAGACAAGAACTGATCGATCACGACTTGAGCACAGTTAGCAAAGTCGCCAAATTGAGCTTCCCAAATGGTTAGACCGCTTGGCTCAGCTGTCGCATAGCCATATTCATAGGCCAATACTGCCGCTTCAGAAAGTACCGAGTCCGTCAGATCTAAGCGACCTTGTTGGTCTTTAATATTACGCAGTGGGAGGTAAGTGGTGGCGTCTTCTTGGTTATGCAGTACCGCATGACGATGGAAGAAAGTACCACGACCAGAATCCTGACCAGTAATACGAATGTTCTTACCATCTTCAAGTAGCGTAGCGTAAGCCAGAGTTTCAGCAAAGCCCCAATCCGCCAGTTTTTCGCCGTTAGCCATGGCTAAACGGTCTTTGTAGATTTTGGCAACACGTGAATGAACTTTGTAACCCTCTGGGATTTCACAGGCTTTAGCCGCAAGCTCTTTAAGCTTATCAACCGAGACCTTAGATTCCCATGCATCATCCCACTCGTGTCCTAGGAACGGAGTCCAGTCTACTGAGTGCTCTTGCATTGGGCGCCACTCTTCTACTACGCAATCGCCTTTATCAAGTTGATCGCGGTAACCGTTTAATATTTCGGTTACGCTTGAAGCTGCTAAGGTGCCCTCTTCAATTAACTTATCAGCATACAGCTTACGCGGCGTAGGGTGCTTTTTGATCTTCTTGTACATTAACGGCTGAGTAGCACTTGGCTCATCAGACTCGTTATGGCCGTGGCGGCGGTAACAAACTAAGTCAATGACCACATCACGTTTGAATTCGTTGCGATAGTCCACCGCTAATTCAGCCACTAGCGCAACCGCTTCAGGATCGTCCGCATTAACGTGGAAAATCGGCGCCTGCACCATTTTAGCAATGTCAGTACAGTAAAGGGTTGAACGGGTATCAAACGGGTTCGAAGTCGTGAAACCAACTTGGTTGTTGACCACAATGCGAATTGAACCACCTACCTTAAATCCACGGGTTTGTGACATATTAAAGGTTTCTTGTACCACACCTTGACCAGCAATTGCCGAGTCACCGTGAATGGTAATTGGCAAGACTTGGGCGCCATCTGTGCAACCACGACGGTCCTGACGGGCGCGTACTGACCCCATGACTACAGGGTTGACAATTTCTAGGTGAGATGGGTTAAACGCGAGTGCTAAGTGAACATTACCGCCATCGGTGGCAAAGTCTGAGGAGAAACCTTGGTGGTACTTAACATCACCAGAGCCATCCATTTCTGCGTACTTACCAGCAAACTCATCAAACAAATCCGCTGGACGCTTTCCTAATACGTTGACCAGTACGTTCAAACGACCACGGTGAGCCATACCAATTACGGTTTCTTTGGTTCCTGTTTCGCCTGCACGGTAAATAATTTCATGCATCAAAGGAACAAGCGAGTCACCACCTTCTAAAGAGAAACGCTTTGCTCCAGGGAACTTTGCACCTAGGTATTTTTCTAAACCTTCGGCTGCATTTAAGCCCTTTAAAATGCGGGTCTTATGTTCAGTTGTGAAAGTTTTTTTGGCCAATACTCCTTCTAAACGTTGTTGGATCCAACGCTTCTCATCAGTATCGGTAATGTGCATGTACTCTGCACCAATCGACCCACAGTAGGTTTGTTTAAGGGCATCAATTAAGTCCCTTAATTTCATGGTGTCACCACCGTAAGCAAAAGAACCGGTATTAAATTCTCGGTCTAAGTCATCAGCGGTTAATTCATGAAACTCTGGAGAAAGCTCAGCTACATGAGCAGGCTTTTGTAAGGCAAGTGGGTCTAATGAAGCATGTTGATGACCACGGAAACGGTGTGCATTAATAAGCTGCAATACTTTGACTTGCTTTGCATCTTGTTCTGGATCGGACACCGTACCAGAAACCGCAAAACGATTTTCTTTAGCTAGATTACGAAAATACTCTCGCACTTTCGTGTGATTGGTATCTTTCGCCTGTAAACCTTGCGGTAATGACTCGAAAACCTGTAACCAATCTTCAGATATTGAAGAAGGGTCTTCTAAATAGGCCTCGTACATCTCTTCAACATAGGCACCATTGGCCCCTGCTAAATGTGATGAATCCAGCCAGGCTTTCATTACGCCTTCGTGCATTATGATATCCCTTATCTATTTTAATCATCCCTAACAAACAAAAAAGCCATTGCTCAAGTCAGGGCAATGGCTTAATTATTAGCGGCAATTAATGCGCTGCCCTTTTGTTTGTTTTAGGACTTTTATACTGCTCGTGACAATAGCATCGACTTAATGTGACCAATGGCTTTTGTCGGGTTTAATCCTTTAGGACAAACATTTACACAATTCATGATGCCATGACAACGGAATACGCTGTATGCATCGTCCAAATCAGCTAAACGTTCTTCAGTGGCTGTATCACGGCTATCAATTAAGAATCGATAGGCGTGCAATAGACCACTTGGCCCTACGAATTTATCAGGATTCCACCAGAATGATGGACAAGCTGTAGAACAACATGCACACATAATACACTCATACAGACCGTCAAGCTTTTCACGTTGCTCTGGTGTCTGAATGTGTTCACGGCTTGGTTG
Source organism: Paraferrimonas sp. SM1919 (assembly GCF_010993985.1). Classification (GTDB taxonomy): domain Bacteria; phylum Pseudomonadota; class Gammaproteobacteria; order Enterobacterales; family Shewanellaceae; genus SM1919. The sequence continues at coordinate 13,816 of NZ_WINH01000009.1, forward strand.
TATCTCATCGTTGATCAGATACGGCTTAATCTTTTCGTACTGTTTGTAGAACTGACTCAAGTCAACGACTAAATCGCGAATTACAGGCATGCCTGGTAATGGGCGTATAATAATCTTTTTACCTTTAAAGGTTGAAATAGGGGTAATACATGCTAGGCCGTTAGTACCATTCATGTTCATACCATCACTACCACAAACCCCTTCACGACATGAACGTCGGAAAGATAAAGTAGAATCTTGTTCTTTTAATAAATGCAGTAAGTCTAACACCATAATGTCTGAGTTATCAGGCAGTTCAACCTGATAATCTTTCATGTATGGCTTAGTATCTAGGTCAGGGTTATAGCGATAAACCGCAACAGAAATTTTCATTTATCACTACTCCTTAGTAAGTACGCGCTTTCGGAGGGAAAGCTTCACGTGTGGTAGGTTCAAAATTCACATCACGCTTTTCCATTGAATGGTCTTGCGGGTTGTAAATGGTATGGCACAACCAATTATCATCGTCACGCTCGAGGAAATCTTCACGAGAATGCGCACCACGGGATTCGGTACGGTAGTTCGCTGCATACGCGGTCGCTAGTGCGGTTTCCATTAAGTTGTCTAGCTCAAGACACTCGATACGTTGAGTGTTGAACTCAGCAGAATTATCTGACAACTTAGCGTTGTTTAGGCGCTGACGGATTGCTTGCAGCTCTTTTAAGCCTTCAGCCATAGCCTCACCAGTACGGAATACTGAGAAGTTAAGCTGCATACATTTTTGAAGATCTTTGCGAATTTGAACTGGGCATTCACCGTCTTTATTATTTTCCCAACGGTTTAGACGTTCAAGAGCACGATTGATATCTGCTTCAGTTGCTTCTTTAGCAATAGGTTGTGCATCTAAGGTCTCACCCAGATGTTTACCCGCTGCACGGCCAAATACAACAAGATCAAGCAGAGAGTTACCGCCTAAACGGTTAGCGCCGTGTACTGATACACAAGCAATCTCACCGACAGCAAGTAAACCGTTTACATTTTTCTCGGTACCGTCTTTATCTACAGAGATAACTTGACCACTGACTTTAGTCGGTACGCCACCCATCATGTAATGACATGTTGGGATAACTGGAATCGGCTCTTCAACTGGATCAACGTGTGCAAAGGTACGAGATAGCTCACAAATACCTGGTAGGCGGCTTTCTAAAACCTCTTTACCAAGATGATCAAGCTTAAGCTTAGCGTGCGGACCCCATGGACCATCACAACCGCGACCTTCACGGATCTCATTCATAATGGCTCGGGCGACAACGTCACGACCGGCAAGATCTTTAGCATTTGGGGCATAACGCTCCATAAAGCGCTCACCATCTTTATTTAGAAGGAAACCACCTTCACCACGACAACCTTCTGTAACAAGAACACCAGCTCCAGCAATACCGGTTGGGTGGAACTGCCACATTTCCATGTCTTGGAGCTGCACACCAGCACGTACCGCCATACCAACACCGTCACCAGTGTTAATATGAGCATTAGTGGTTGAGGCGTAAATACGACCCGCACCACCGGTAGCAAGTACCGTGGCTTTCGCTTTAAAGTAAACAATTCGGCCACTTTCGATGTCAATTGCAGTCGCCCCGACGACATCACCATCTTCGTTTTTAACAAGGTCTAGTGCGTACCACTCAGAGAATACTTCTGTCTTGTTTTTAACGTTTTGCTGGTATAAACAGTGCAGTAGTGCATGACCGGTACGGTCTGCAGCCGCAGCAGTTCGTTCACCCTGCTGGGTTGGGTCAAATTCTTTTGACTGACCACCGAACGCACGTTGATAAATCTTACCATTTTCAAAACGAGAGAATGGTAGACCCATGTTTTCTAATTCTAAAACGGCTTCTGGACCAGTTTTACACATGTACTCAATGGCATCTTGGTCGCCAATGTAGTCTGAACCTTTGACGGTATCGTACATGTGCCATTCCCAGTTGTCTTTATGGGCATTACCTAATGCTACGGTAATACCACCTTGAGCAGACACTGTGTGCGAGCGCGTTGGAAATACTTTAGATAACAGCGCACAGCTCTTACCTTCTTTAGAAATTTGCAGTGCCGCGCGCATACCCGCGCCACCAGCACCAATTACAATGGCATCATATTCTAAAACTTCAATGCTCATTTAAACACCCCACACAATAGTAGTACCAGCTACTAGGTAGCTAATAGCAGCAACTACCGCAGCGAACTGTAATAAGCCGCGCAGTGCTGTATTTTTTACATAATCAGTTAGCACCTGCCAGATGCCAATCCATGCATGAATAAGCAGTGCAATAAGAGTAACTACGGTGAACACTTTCATACCAAGGTTGGCAAACAGGCTAGTCCACACTTGGTAAGTTACATCGTTAGTTAAAATAAAACCTAATACGAACAATACATAAGCGCTGATCACTAATGCACTGGCACGGATAAGAATAAAATCATGAACGCCTGAACGTCCAAAACTCGCAGCATTAGTTACCATAACCAAACTCCTACAGCGGCAGCCAGTACCACATTTAATGCGATAAACAAATTAGCAGAAAGACGACCAGACTCCATCTCTTCCCATGCGCCAGCATCCATAATTAGATGACGGATACCAACAGTTAGGTGATATAAAAGAGCTGTAATAATGCCCCATACCACAAACTTCATTAATGGGTGAGTGAAACATTCTAATAATGCGTCATAGCTTTGTTGAGAATCTAGCGACTGATTCAAAAGGAAAAGTAAAATGCCTACTGCCACAAACGTTATCACACCTGAAACACGATGTAATATCGATGCATAGGCCGTTGAAGGTAGACTCATACTTGGGATCGGTAAATCGACAGGTCTATTTTTTTTCACAATTACTGCTCACTTAAGCTCTCTCTAGAGCGTAGTTATCATTATTTGAACAGCTCCAACTAACGTTGGAGTAACAAAATTATAATTAAGTTAGATTATCATTAAGTAACTTGTGTATTATTCCTTTAAAAATAAGCTATTGCTCATATTTAAAGCAACTTTAAGTTACATAATGACAATCGCGAGTGAGTATACTCCCGCTAAAAATCAAATACAATTATCACAGATTTGAAATCGTCAAATTTTGTCAAAATAATGCTGTAGTTATGACAAAATCGTTAAATTAAAAAAAATTCATGTGTCGGTGTGATGCTTTTTTGCCCACAAAAATTTGAAATCAATCTGCAATTAGCTGTAAAGTAGCGCCAGCCAAAATTTATGGAGTTGAATTTTTATTCAACCCTGTGAGTTAAAACGACACATTAGTGAGTAAATTAAATTAATTAAAATCGCTAATGTCATAAGAAGAAGTAAGGAGAATGAAGTATGGCTGAATTAAACGCCAACTTACACCTGCCAGGGAATGATTCAATTGAACTGCCAGTTAAGCAAGGAACTGCGGGACCAGATGTAATCGACATTAGTAAATTAGGCAGTAAAGGTTACTTCACTTTTGATCCCGGCTTTTTAGCCACAGCATCTTGTGAATCTGCCATTACTTTTATCGATGGTGGTAAAGGTATTTTACTACATCGTGGTTATCCTATTGACCAACTGGCAAAAGAATCCAACTACTTGGAAGTTTGTTACGCTCTGCTATTTGGAGAGTTACCGACTAAAGAGCAATACCAAAAGTTTACCCAAACCGTACGTGAACACACCATGGTTAACGAGCAATTAGTCAGTTTCTTTCGCGGTTTCCGTCGCGATGCTCACCCAATGGCAATTATGTGTGGTGTAACGGGTGCACTTTCTGCTTTCTACCATGATTCCCTAGATGTAGCGAACCCACGTCACCGTGAAGTGGCAGCATATCGCCTAGTGGCGAAAATGCCTACAATTGCAGCAATGTCATATAAGTATTCAATTGGCCAACCATTTGTATACCCAGATAACAGCCTCAGCTACGCTGGTAATTTCCTAAAAATGATGTTCTCAGTACCCGCTGAAGAATACGTAGTTAACCCTGTTGTTGAACGTGCCATGGATCGCATCTTTACTTTACATGCCGATCACGAGCAAAACGCATCGACCTCTACCGTGCGTCTAGCGGGTTCATCTGGTGCTAACCCATTTGCTTGTATTGCAGCAGGTATTGCCTCTCTTTGGGGCCCTGCCCACGGTGGTGCTAACGAAGCGTGTCTAACCATGCTTGAAGAAATCGGCAGTGTTGATCGTATCGACGAGTATGTAGCTAAAGCGAAAGACAAAGCGGATCCTTTCCGCCTAATGGGCTTTGGTCACCGTGTATACAAAAACTTTGACCCTCGCGCCACGGTTATGCGTGAAACCTGTCATGAAGTGTTAAAAGAGCTAAACATCCAAGATCCACTGTTAGACGTAGCAATGAAACTTGAAGATATCGCGCTAAATGACCCTTACTTCATCGAGAAGAAACTATACCCGAACGTAGATTTCTACTCTGGTATTATCATGAAGGCGATTGGTATCCCAACGAGCATGTTCACGGTAATTTTTGCTCTTTCTCGTACTGTAGGCTGGGTATCGCATTGGATTGAAATGCTAGAACAACCTGGTCATAAAATTGGCCGTCCGCGCCAGCTTTACACCGGTGCAGAAAAACGCGACTACATTAATATTAACGAACGTTAATTACTGCTCGATAATGATTAAAAGCTCACCATTAGGTGAGCTTTTTTGTTGCCGCGACCACAAGTTGATTAAATGTCGCTTTCATGTCATTAAGACTTTGATTAAACTGCACTACAATTAAAACTTTAATATAAAGGGACTCCTATGAAAGTGGTCATTCCGGTTGCAGGTCTTGGTACTCGTATGCTGCCTGCTACTAAAGCAATTCCAAAAGAAATGCTTCCTATTGTTGATAAGCCTTTAATCCAATACATTATTAATGAATGTGTCAGTGCCGGCTTTAAGGAAATCGTGCTGGTTACACACGAATCTAAATCAGCTATTGAAAACCACTTTGATACCAGCTTCGAATTAGAAGCCACCCTAGAAAAGCGAGTTAAGCGCCAGCTTCTTGAAGAAGTACAATCTATCTGCCCCAAAGATACCACCATTATTCACGTTCGTCAGGGCCATGCCAAAGGCTTAGGCCATGCGGTGCTTTGTGCCCGTCCAATTGTCGGTGATGAAGCCTTCGCGGTGGTTTTGCCAGATGTTATTTTAGATGAATACACCGCTGACCAAAGTAAAGAAAATCTAGCTGCTATGAAGCAACGCTTTGAGCAAACAGCCGCCAGTCAAATTATGGTTGAGCAAGTTGCGGTTGAAGATGTATCAAAATACGGCATTGTCGATTGCGGGCAGGACACCCTAGAGCCAGGCGAACATGCTGTAATGACCCGTGTGGTCGAAAAGCCAGCGGTTGCGGATGCACCGTCTAACCTTGCGGTGGTTGGTCGCTACCTACTTTCTAAAAATATTTGGCCTTTACTTGCGAAAACACCCGTGGGTGTTGGTGATGAAATCCAATTAACCGATGCGATTGCAATGTTAATGGAGCAAGAGACTACCGAAGCATTCTGCATGAAAGGCGAATCCCATGACTGTGGTGATAAATTAGGTTACATGAAAGCCAATGTACTGTACGGCATGCGTCACCCCAAAATTGCCGAAGAATTTTCTCAATTTGTAAAAAACTTAACATAAAGAATTACTAGGAGACATTTGTGTCTGTATTTGCATTAGCACTGGGAAGTGCCACTAAAAACAAAGATGGAAAAATCATTGAAGCTTACTTCCCATCGCCAATTCATAACCCCAGCCAAGAGCTGGCGGATGCCGTTAGCCAAGTTATTGGTACCAACCAAGGCACGGTAGAAGTTTCTAAAGCACACTTAAGTGCTCTGACTGAAATTTTTATTAAAGCTGAGCTAGTTGAAGCTGCAGTATTTGCGAAAGCAGCGATTGATTCTGAACAGCCTTTTGTGGTGGTTAACTTAGCGGAAGATGTTAAGCCAACCACGGTTGCAGAGGGTTACCTGAAACTACAACTTATCTCACACCGTTTTGTTCAGCCACACGGTACCGTGCTTGATGGCATCTTTGGCTTACTGCATAACATTGCTTGGACCAACCAAGGCCCTATCGATCTACCAGAGCTAAACGACCGTCAACTTCAAGCCCGCCTAAACGGTGAAGTGCTAACGGTTGATTGTGTAGACAAGTTCCCGAAAATGGTGGATTACGTGGTGCCATCGGGCATTCGTATTGCTGATACTTCACGTGTGCGCCTGGGTGCTCACATCGCTGAAGGTACCACCATTATGCACGAAGGCTTTGTCAACTTTAACGCCGGTACTTTAGGTGTTTCTATGGTTGAAGGCCGTATCTCTGCAGGCGTTGTAGTAGGTGATGGCACTGACATCGGTGGCGGCGCATCAATTATGGGTACCCTATCTGGTGGTAACTCAGTGGTGATTTCTATGGGCGAGAAGTGTCTACTAGGCGCTAACGCAGGCCTTGGTATTCCACTAGGTGATCGTTGTACCGTAGAAGCAGGCCTATACGTCACTGGCGGCTCTAAAGTAGAAATGCTAGATGATGCCGGCAAACTGGTTGAAACCGTTAAAGCGGGCTCGCTAGCGGGCAAATCTGACCTACTGTTCCGTCGTCATTCACTCACTGGCGCGATTCAATGTCTGACCAACAAGTCAGCGATTGAATTGAATTCGGAGTTGCATAGTAATAACTAATCGAGCACGCTACTGCGTAGCTACAGTACGCTAACGCTACAGCATGGCCTTTGGCCGACACCACGCATATTGCGTGTGCTACGGTTTTAATACTCCCTGCCATTAATTTGGTTGGGAGTTTTTTTATAGCCAGAGAACAGAATACGGAGACTCTGTAATCTGTTATCCGTCACCTGTATTCAGATATAAAAAAGCCAGCATTTCTGCTGGCTTTTAAATTGAAGAAGTTAACTAAGATTAGGCTTGTTTTTGTACTAGCTCTTCTTTGCTTTCTTCAACATGGTGACCTTTGTCTTCTGCGCCGTGCATCCAGTCCACTAGCTTATCAGCCATGAAGTAAAGAATAACACCTGCCGCTACAGAGGTAATCGCAATACCCGCGAAAATACCCATTGCGTTAGCCAGTTGCTCTTCTTTAGCACCACCGTGACCAATGAATGAACCTACAATGCCACCAATCTTATTTGCTGCAGCAATAAATAGGAACCAAGCACCCATCATTAGCGACATAATGCGTAGCGGCGCCAGTTTAGTTACCATTGATAGACCAATTGGCGATAGACATAGCTCACCCATTGTATGGAAGAAGTAGGCACCGACTAGCCACCACATCGATGATTTAGCGGTAGCGTCGCCGCCCATTTCTAGTACCGCACCAATCATAAATAGGTAGCCAATAGCCAGTAATACTAAGCCTAGAGCAAATTTAACTGGAGAGTTTGGCTCATTTTTACCTAATCGCACCCATATAGAAGCAACAACTGGAGCAAAAATCACAATGAACATCGCATTTAAAGATTGAAACCAAGTTGTAGGTACTTCAGCGTAACCCGTTAACCAAACTAGAAAATCAGAGAACCAACCGGTTGTTGAGCGATCTGTAAACTCGTTAGTAAATAAGTTCATAAGACCACCAGCTTGCTCGAAGCCGGCCCAGAAAATAATCGTGAATAGACCGAGCACCATGATGGTTTTAATGCGGTCACGCTCAACTTTTGTTAAAGGCTCTTTTGATTGAGTTTGAGATTGAGCCGCCGAAAGCTTAGCTGCAGGGATAGTACCAATATCACCAAGATACTTTTTAGCAAATAAGAATTGAATGATTAAAGATACCACCATACCAACACCAGCGGCAGCAAAACCTGCCTGCCAGTTTTCAACAAACACTGTTTCACCATCAACAACCATCTCATAGCCAAATTTAGTGTAAGCCCAAGCTACAACAAAACCTGCTAAAGCAGCACCTACGTTAATTCCCATGTAGAAAATAGTAAATGCGCCGTCTCTGCGGTGGTCACCCTCTTGGTACAAATCACCAACCATTGTTGAAATGTTTGGTTTGAACAAACCGTTACCAAGGATCAGAGAGCCCAAGCCCAAATAGAAAACTGTAATTTCATGACCAGGAACCCAGGAATGCGGTGCGGCAATTAAAAATTGACCAATGGCCATTAACGCACCACCAATCATGATGGTTTTACGTTGACCTAAATAGTTATCGGCTACCCAACCACCAAGCAATGGAGTTAAATAAACTAACGCGGTAAAAGTACCGTATAAAGAAAGCGCATCAGCTGCTGTCCAACCTAAACCACTTTGTGATACCTCAGCAGTTAAGTAGAAAACAAGAATGCCTCGCATTGCGTAATAACTGAAACGTTCCCAAAGTTCTGTTGTAAACAGAAGGAACAATCCTTTCGGGTGACCAAACAAGGTTCCCTGAGGTTGTGCTGAACTCATTAATTTCCACCTTAAAAGAGTAATTTTTCTATTTTTTAATTGCGCCGCATTTTAGCGGGAATTTTTAGACCCCCTTTGTATACCGCCTTGCGGAAGTAAAAGTCAAACAAAAACCCGATATGGCTCACAGTATTCGCCCTTTGCGAGCAAAAATGCAACACACCAGCAACATGCGTAACTTTTGCGTTATAAAATTTGCAGGTGAGGCATTAGATTTTATAATCGAGGTTTTACCAGCAGCCTCTTTCTTTCAATGGCAAATCGAACAGACAATTAGGGCTTTAAATTTAGGTCCAAAATGACAGTTAATTCACCGTTTAACGACAAAACCTAAAAGCAATAGTTGTTTAAAGTAAAGGAAATAACGATAATATATTTACTTTCATCTGCTAAGTCGGTGACATGAGCGAATATTTACTTTTATTGATCAGCACAGTGCTAGTGAACAACTTTGTGCTTGTTAAGTTTTTAGGCCTTTGCCCCTTTATGGGAGTCTCTAGTAAGCTAGAGTCAGCCATTGGTATGTCAATGGCAACTACGTTTGTCCTTACGCTTGCTTCAGTGTGCAGTTACTTAGTAAACAACTATATTCTAGCGCCTCTAGAACTGACTTACTTGCGCACCATGGCATTCATATTAGTCATTGCTGTGGTGGTTCAATTTACCGAAATGATGGTTCAAAAAACGTCTGCCAATTTGTACCGCTCTTTAGGAATCTATTTACCACTTATTACCACCAACTGTGCGGTATTAGGTGTTGCCCTGTTGAACGTTAATGAACAGCATAACTTTATTGGCTCGATTATTTATGGTTTGGGGGCAGCCCTTGGCTTTTCAATGGTGTTAATTTTGTTCAGTGCCATGCGTGAGCGTTTACTGGCCGCAGATGTACCCGTTTCTTTTAAAGGTGCTGCCATTGCTATGATCACCGCTGGTCTTATGTCGCTAGCCTTTATGGGTTTTACGGGGTTAATTAAATAGTGTTATCTACCATTGTCCTTGCTATCACAGTTTTAGCCACCATCGCCTTACTTTTTGGTGGTATTTTAGGTTATGCCTCAATCAAATTTAAGGTCGAAGGCGATCCATTGGTGGAGCAACTCGATAGCTTATTACCTCAAACTCAATGTGGCCAGTGTGGCTACCCTGGTTGTAAACCCTATGCCGAAGCCATTGCTAATGGAGATGCCATTAACAAATGCCCTCCTGGTGGTGAAGCTACTATGGAAAAAATTGCTGAACTAATGGGTGTGGAGCCGCAACCGGTTGCCGCAGAGGCTAAAGATCCACAAAAGAAAGTTGCCGTCATTATTGAAGAATTGTGCATTGGTTGTACCAAATGTATTCAAGCTTGTCCGGTAGACGCCATTGTCGGCACAGGTAAGATGATGCACACGGTTATTGAGAAAGATTGTACTGGTTGTGATTTATGTGTGGCCCCATGTCCCGTTGACTGTATCGAAATGCGTCCAGTCAAAGCCACGGTCAATAACTGGGACTGGAATCTTCAGAAAATTGATATTAAAGTGGTTGAGGACGAGCGGTAATGCCCAATCTAATTGAATTTATTGACACACAGAAACTGTCAGATTTTGAAGGTGGCATCCATCCACCTGGCATGAAATCGTTGTCTAATACTACCGCTATAGAGCGGGTGCCGCTATTAAAAACTTACCATGTGCCATTAACACAGCATTTAGGCGAACAGGGTCGAGCCATCGTTAAGGTTGGCGATAAAGTATTGAAAGGCCAAGCCTTAACCCAAGCCTTAGGTCATGTTGCGCTGCCCGTGCATGCCCCTACTTCTGGCACAGTAACGGCGATTGCCCCGCGAGTGGCCACCCACGCCTCAGGGTTAAGTCAAACCATGATCACCATTGCAGCCGATGGCGAAGATAAGTGGCGACCAAGACAGTCCAGAGATGCCTTTATCGGTCTAGACAACGACACCTTGCTGGAAACCATTAAGCAAGCAGGCATTGCTGGCCTCGGCGGGGCCACCTTCCCAAGCCATGTTAAACTGGCTGGTAATGGTGTTGATTGTTTGATCATTAATGGTGTCGAGTGTGAGCCTTACATTACCTCTGATGATCGCTTAATGCGTGAACATGCCCAGGAAATTCTCATTGGTATTGAGATTGCGGCGCAAATTTTAAATCCCAAGCGTATTTTATTTGCCATTGAAGATAACAAACCAGAAGCCGTTAACGCTGTTGCCAAAGCGATCAACACATCGAATTTATCATCTCCATTGCTGCAGTTGCGAGTGATCCCAACTAAATACCCATCAGGTGGTGAAAAGCAGTTGATTGAAGTGTTAACGGGCAAACAGGTTCCCTCTAAAAAGCTACCAATTGATATTAATATGGTGGTGCATAACGTTGGTACCCTGTTCGCCATTAAGCGGGCGGTACTTAACGATGAGCCATTAATTGAGCGCGTTACTACAGTCACAGGTGAAAATGTTGCCAAACCAGGCAACTATTGGGCCTTATTAGGCACCCCTGTTGATCAGTTACTCGGGCATGCTGGCTTTAAGGCCCAACGAGGTGTCATTGTTGGCGGCCCTATGATGGGCTTCTCCCTGCCAAATGTCAGTGCGCCAATTACCAAAAGCTGCAACTGTATTATTGCTCCGACTGAACAAGAACTGCCACCTGCTCCTGCGGAAATGGACTGTATTCGCTGTGGTGAATGTGCGATCGCCTGCCCTGCTGGTCTGTTACCACAACAGCTGTTTTGGTATTCAAAAGCCGGCGAACATGACAAAGCCCGTGAATACAACATTCAAGACTGTATTGAATGTGGCGCCTGTGCCTTTGTCTGCCCTTCTGCCATCCCATTAGTAGAATACTACCGTAAAGAAAAAGCCCAGCTAAAACAAATAGATGAACAAGCAAAACAAGCGCAAATAGCAAAAGTAAAATTTGAAGCAAGGCTTGCTCGTTTAGAAGCAGAAAAACAAGCAAGGGAACAACGTCACAGAAAAGCCGCTGCGGATCGCAAGCAAACCATGAGCAGCGATCATAAGGATGCTATTGCGGCCGCATTGGCCCGCGCTAAGGCCAAAAAAGCCCCTCAAAATGAAGTTGAACCCGCACAAGAACAAGATCCTAAAAAGGCAGCAGTGGCAGCGGCATTAGCCCGTGCCAAAGCTAAAAAAGCCGCTCAAGCTGCCAGTAATGCCGTAACGGATCCAGAAAATGATGCACCGCAGGACGATAAAAAAGCGGCAGTTGCCGCCGCTATTGCCCGTGCCAAAGCTAAGAAGCTTGCTCAAAAACAAGCTGAAGAGGTTACTGACACGCCTCCGCAGGATGATAAAAAAGCCGCGGTTGCGGCAGCCATTGCCCGCGCCAAAGCCAAGAAGCTGGCGCAAAAACAAACCGTAGACTCTGCACTTAACAATAGTGATACCAATACTGAGCCTAAGGCCGAGCCAAAGGAAGCGCCAGCATTAACGGCTGAAGAGCAAAAGCAAGCTCGGGTTGCTGCCGCCGTTGCCAAAGCAAAAGCAAAAAAGCTGGCACCGCAGCAAACTTCTGAGCCAGTAGCTGAGCCTGAGGCTAAAACCGAGGCTGAGCTTACATTAACGGCTGATGAACAAAAGAAAGCCCGAGTGGCTGCCGCAGTCGCGAAAGCCAAGGCAAAAAAACTCGCACAACAAGCTGAGCAAGAATCCAGTAAGAGTAAGAGTAAGAGTAAGAGTAAGAGTAACACCAGCGACAACAACGCTGAAGCTGCAACTGAGTTAAGTCCTGAACAGCAAAAAAAAGCCCGAGTGGCTGCAGCTGTCGCGAAAGCCAAGGCAAAAAAACTCGCACAACAACAAGCCAACAATAACAATATCAAAGAGGACGAGTAACTATGGCGTTTATGAGACAATCGTCGCCCCATGTTCGTGAGCGAGTAAGCACCTCTAAAGTGATGCTGTGGACAATTTTAGCCACAATACCAGGGATGTTATTACAAACCGCTTTCTTTGGTATTGGTAGCTTAATTCAAGTGCTACTGTGTGTGGTGTTTTGTTTAAGTTTTGAAGTGCTGTCCCTAAAACTTAGGGGTAAGCAGCCACAAAATTACCTAAAAGATAATTCGGCGATTTTAACCGGGGTATTAATTGGTCTGGCCTTGCCTGCCCTCGCCCCTTGGTGGCTGGCGTTTATTGGTTGTTTATTTGCCATTATGATTGTGAAGCAATTATATGGTGGCATTGGTAATAACCTCTTTAATCCAGCAATGGCCGCTTATGTGTTACTGCTGATTTCATTCCCGGTACCCATGACCCAGTGGCCAGCTGCCAGTTATCTCAGTGCCAGCACACCCGGTCTATTAAGCAGTCTTGATGCCATTTTCTTTAATAACTTAGAGGTTATTAAGCAAGCACAACTTGGTTTTGATGGTGTCTCTATGGCTACGGCGTTAGATACCTTAAAAACCGATTTAACCTTAGGGCTCACCAGCTCTGAAAGCTTAGCTAAGTCATTATTCAGTAATGATTATGGTTCGCCTTGGATGTGGTTAAACCTCGCCTACTTAGCCGGTGGTATTGCACTCATCCAACTTAAGGTTATCCGTTGGCATATTCCAACGGCGATTATTGCCAGCTTGTTTTTCTGTTCTGCACTGGGGTATATCTTTTTGCCGGACTTATCAGGTTCGCCCATTTTCCATCTAAGCAGTGGTGCCACCATGATTGCGGCATTTTTCATTGCTACCGATCCTGTATCAGCGGCCACCAGCCCGAAAGCCCGACTCATTTATGGCGCTCTAATTGGTTTGATGATTTATATCATCCGTACTTTTGGTGGTTACCCAGACGCAGTCGCCTTTGCGGTGCTGTTAGCCAATATTTGCGTGCCATTAATTGATTACTATGTTCGTCCTCAGACCTACGGCCACCCAAGGGATTAATCATGAAAAAAGCGATTTCTAAAAATGGTCTGATCTTAGCGGGATTTGCGTTAATTTGCAGTGGCTTAGTTGCCGGTGTTTATTCACTAACCAAAGACACCATTAAAGCCCAAGAGCTACTGCAAAAAACCAAAGTGCTGCAAGAGGTGATCCCAACTCGTTACCACGACAATCAACTCAACCAGTTTTGTATTAAGGTCAGCGATGAGCATCGTTTAGGATCAGACCAAGCCTTAAATGCCTACATAGCTACCCTTGCAGGTGAACCCAGTGCCATAGCCATTGAAACCATCGCCCCAGATGGCTATAACGGCAATATTCAAATTCTGGTTGGTTTGACCAAAGCGGGCGAAATCCTTGGTGTACGTACTATTAGCCACCAAGAAACCCCAGGCCTTGGGGATAAAATCGAATTAAGAAAGGCCGATTGGGTGCTTAGCTTTGATGGTTTTACCCTTGCCAACGAGAAAGATCCCCGTTTAGCGGTAAAAAAAGACGGTGGTCAATTTGATCAGTTTACCGGTGCGACGATTACCCCTAGGGCATATACCAAGGCGGTTAAGAACGCCATCGTATATGTGACTAAGCACCCTGAGTTATTTAACCAAAGCCCCAATTGTGAGAACTAGTCATGTCTGAATATCGTCAACTCGCCTGGCAAGGCCTTTGGAAAAACAACCCTGGTATTGTGCAGCTATTGGGTCTATGCCCGCTGCTTGCGGTAACTGCTACCTTTACCAACGCATTAGGTCTCGCCCTAGCTACCCTAGTGGTATTAGTGGGTTCAAACATTTGTGTGTCGTTAATTAGGCAGTTTGTCCCTAAAGAGATCCGTATTCCAATTTTTGTAATGATCATTGCAGCGCTGGTAACCTGCGTACAATTATTGATTAACGCCTATGCCTATGGCCTGTATTTATCCCTAGGGATCTTCCTACCACTGATTGTGACTAACTGTGTGATCATCGGCCGCGCCGAAGCCTATGCCTCTAAGCAACCGGTTCACAAAGCTGCCTTTGATGGCCTAATGATGTCCATTGGTTTTGGTTTAGTGCTGATCATTCTAGGCGCGGTGCGCGAAATCCTAGGTCAAGGCACGCTGTTTGATGGCATCGAGCTGTTATTAGGGGATTGGGCTGCATCGCTGACAATTAATATTGTGCAGTTGGATAACCAATTTTTACTGATGATGTTACCGCCAGGGGCCTTCTTTGCGATGGGCTTTATCATTGCTGCGAAAAACTTTATTGATAAAAAACTAGAACAAAAACAACCCGTAGAACAAGCGCCAGCGGTTGAAAGGGTACGAGTGACAGGGAAGATCTCTTAATGAATAAAGATAAGCGCATTCAAATTCTGACTCGGCTAAGGGACGATAACCCAAACCCTGAGACCGAATTAAACTTTGCCACCCCATTTGAATTGTTAGTGGCGGTGACTTTATCTGCCCAAGCAACGGATGTTGGCGTCAATAAGGCTACCGATAAGCTCTTCCCTGTCGCCAATACGCCACAGGGTATTCTGGATTTAGGCTTAGAAACCTTTAAGGACTACATTAAAACCATTGGCCTTTATAACTCTAAAGCCAATAATGTCTATAAGGCGTGCCAAATCCTGATTGAAAAGCATTCAGACTTAGATTTAGAGGCCGGTGAAATTCCAGAGTCTCGCGAGGCATTAGAAGCCTTACCTGGGGTTGGCCGCAAAACCGCTAACGTGGTACTGAACACCATTTTTGGCTGGCCAACCATGGCAGTCGACACCCACATTTTCCGTTGGGCCAACCGTACTAAATTTGCCATGGGTAAAGATGTCGTCGCGGTTGAAAATAAACTGGTTAAAGTTATCCCCAAAGAGTTTATTGTCGATGCTCACCACTGGTTTATTCTGCACGGACGTTACATCTGTACCGCCCGCAAACCTAGGTGTGGCGCCTGTTTAATAGAAGACCTATGCGAATTTAAAGAAAAAACCGAAATCGCTTAAATCGATTCTCGGTATTTGGTAATCATTTTTTGCTAACCGAAGACCGATTAGTGCAAAAGATCAGGGCTACCTTCAGCCCTAATCTGCTATTTAATCAGTCAATTGCTCGCCCAAATCTAGAATTGGTTTTCTCTTATTGATCTTTGCTGCTACTGTTTGTTTTTTCTTGTTATTGAATATTAACCACACAATTAACAGGACTAAGCCACAAAATAACACTACCGAAGCAAACACTAACATTTCAATAAAATGCAGTTTATAGGCTTGCTCTTGTCTTTTAAGGGCTTTTAAAGCCTCAAGTTTTTTACGCTCTGGGGTTCTTTGGAAATCAAGCGCTGAAACGCTAAAATTCAATGGTTGAGCATCGATAATCAGCTCTCTGCCATCCACAGTAGTGGTGAACAACCTCGCCCTTAATATGTATCCCCCTTCTGCTAAATAAGGGTCTAATTGATAGGTGATACCCGTTACATCATCAAAATTCAATGTTTTTACTTTATAGTATTGATCAGGCCCATCTATGCTTACTTGTAATTTTGAATCCGCTTTGAGCAATGATTTATCATGCAGATCAACATTCAACACCTGTATGACATCAATACCATCTTCTAAATGATTAAGTGTCATTGAGAAAGGAACAGGCTTGATGACAAGATCAATTAATTTAGAACGACTAAAAAGCTCATTCGAGGCTTTTAGTTCAATTTGATAGTCACCAGCCGGAACATCTATATTAAAGTCACTGGTAAAGATACCATCATAAGCAATTGCGTCTAATTTTTGGCCATCGTCTTTTAATCCACCAATTTCAATTTTACGAGTGTAACTTTCACCTTGAAATATTTCTGGTTTAATGAGTGTCGCTTGCCAATTGAGTAAAAAGTCCATTCCGGCTATTTTGATCGGTAATTCATCACCTAAAACTCTTGCGGTTATCAACAATTTTTCATTCTGGTAAATACTTGCTGGCAAAGGGTCAACCTCAATGCTGATCTCAGAGACCATATACAGCTTTGATCCTTCCACTACTTCACCTAAGATTTGCCAAGGCCCAGCCATAGGTTGTTTTAGCGTAATAATTTCAGCGACATCAGAATTAAACCAAGTAACATTGCTATCATGCCTGTCATGATAAAGTTTACTACCATCTGGCCGAATTAAAATAATATTCGGCGATTGATAATTCTTATTGATCCACAGGGTGATATCTTCAGAAAACGCATCCACTCTAAAGCGGTTTTTGAGCAATTGAGAGTGCTCACTGGTAAACCCTTTGCTGCTTAATATATTTAAAAATAAAACCACAAGCAGATAAAAAATGTTGCGCATAAAATCCTTCTTAATTATTGCCAAATTGGGTTGTCTACCAACTTAAGTCTTTCCTCATGTGCTTTTGTTTCATCGGCACTCGCGCGGATAACTTTAGTCATTGGCCTATTTGAATCTAATCTTATTATCGTAGAAGCGCCCATGCCTTTATCATGACCGCTCCAATTCATGGCAATTTGACCACCTGTCATTAACAGATAAACATCGGCTAGGATTTCAGCATCAAGCAATGCGCCGTGAAGGGTTCGATGGGAGTTATCAATGCCCATTCGCTTACAAAGGGCATCTAAGTTATTTTTTTGTCCTGGAAACTTACTCTTAGCAATGTCTAAGGAGTCAGTAATTTGGCACATATCCGCAATTTTAGTGTTATGCCCCAACAGCGATAACTCATGGTCCAAAAAACTCACATCAAACGGTGCGTTATGGGCAATAAATTCTGCACCATCAATGAAAGCGAGAAATTCTTTAGCGATTTGAGCAAACACTGGTTCATTCGCCACCCTTTCATCAGTGATCCCGTGAACGGTGATGGCCTCTGGATCAATCAATTGCTGAGGATTAATATATTGGTGAAAAGTACGTCCAGTAAGCTTTCTGTTAATCACTTCGACGGCACCAATTTCGATAATTCTATGCCCTAAATAGACGGCGCCACCACTTTGGTTCATACCCGTGGTTTCGGTATCGAGGATAATTTGTCTTTTAATCGTTGATTGCTGCATAGGAAGTTCGTTAAGGTAGCTAAATAATTACTATGTTATCAACTTAACTATGACACGCAAACAAATACAAATCTTTACTGATGGTTCTTCACTTAAAAATCCTGGACCAAGTGGCTATGGTGCCGTTTTAATATACAAACAGCATCGTAAAGAACTCAGTAAAGGCTATAAATTATCCACCAATAACCGAATGGAGATGCTGGCAGCCATAGCCGCTCTAGAAAGCTTAAAAGAACCTTGTAATGTTGAATTGACCACCGATTCTCAATACGTCCGCCAAGGGATCACTCAGTGGCTACCCGGTTGGAAAAAAAAGAATTGGCTTACCGCTGCAAAGCAACCGGTTAAAAACAAAGATTTATGGCAACGCCTCGACACAGCCTGTGAACATCACCAAGTTAACTGGCATTGGGTAAAAGGACATTCAGGCCACCCTGAAAATGAAAGATGTGATCAATTAGCGAGAACTGCGGCAGAATCTAATCCAACCGAAATTGACCAAGGTTACCAAGCTAACTAGGCTGGGCAACTGGCAACCATTGATTGATGCGCCTTTTATTTTTATGCCATACAGGGGTTAATGGCGAAATATATTTGCGTGCGTGAAGTATGTATACCGAGCCTAATTTAGGAAAATATTGACTGAACTGGGGTGCTGAAGTGGCTATGCTATCGCTCCTACCTAGACCAAATTGATAAAAACAATATTGCTCGGTTTCCAAAGAGAAACCGAGCAATTGTAACCAGTCAACAATACGCTTTACCCGATAAAAATGGCCATTCCAAGGCTGATGGTTTTTGTTTTTAGGAAAATACTTCGTGCTCGCGAGCAAGCCAAAGGGGTTAAAGCCGATTAAAATCAGATGCCCATCAGTTTTAATAACCCTTTCAATTTCCCTCAAAAACACATAGGGTTGGGAACTAAATTCAAGTTCAAAAGCACTAATAAATAAATCACAGGTTTGGCTACCTATGCTTAATGATAAATTATCACTGATAATGTCAGCTTTAGTTAACCTCGATAGGCTAGTATGTCTTATTACAGGACAAGCATGAGTAGAAAGTTGACTCGCAACAGGACCTGAACAAAGCAATTGCTGACCAAGCACTCGTTTAATAATGGGATCAAGATGTCCTTGGATCTCATTGAAGAGTGTTTCATGTTGGGCGAATTGTGGCCACACAGGCGTGATAGACTCATTCATCATTTATTTATTGTCTCAAATAGACGTTTATAAACTATTAATTATAACCATAGCAATTTTCAACAATCTGGAAAACCACATGTTAACACCAATTCCAATCCGCGCTTTTGATGATAATTACATTTGGTGTATCAAGGATAAAAAACAAGCGCTTGTAGTCGATCCAGGGTGTGCTGATAGTGTCATTGCATATTTACAGGCCAATGATCTTCAACTTGCTGCAATATTAGTCACGCACCATCATCAAGATCATACTGGTGGCATCGAAGCGCTCATTGCATTTTACGGTGCCATACCAGTTTACGGTCCTGCAAACCGTATCGACACGATAAATATCAAAATACACAGTGAACAAACAATTAAATTAAGCCCGTTTGAACTGGAAGCAAAAATTTATTTTTGTCCTGGGCATACGCTGGATCATATCGCTTACCATATTGACGACATGTTGTTTTGTGGCGATAGTCTCTTCAGTGCTGGTTGTGGCCGTCTTTTTGAGGGAGATGCCGCTATGGCTTATGCTTCACTACAAAAATTTGCACAATTAAGCGACAAAACTCGAGTATTTCCTACTCACGAATACACTTTGGCCAATATCGACTTTGCTTTATCAGTTGAGCCTGATAACCTTGATCTGCATGAGCACAAACAAAAATGCCTCGAGCTCATCGCCAGAGGCCAAGCTACTTTACCAACTAGCATTGAAACAGAGAAAAAGATCAATCCTTTTTTAAGGTGCGAGCAACCAGAAATTATCAATTCTGCCAACTTGGCTACTAACAAGGCTATTGATTCTGTTACCGTATTTTCTAAAATACGTTCGCTAAAAGATCATTTTTGATTCCACCGTACATAACGGCAAAATTATGCTAATAAGCATTTAAATTAATACAAAAAGTATTAGCAACAAGTTACAAATTTTTTAAGGGTACCCATGAAAAAGCTGGTTTCGCCATCGATTCTATTAATGTCATTACTTAGCGGCTGCCAGTCGGTGGATGTTATTGAAGCGGACAATAGTCAACTTACCGCACTTGAAGCAGAGAACGCTTCACCTCCAGTAGAAGAACCCGAACAGCAATTAAACGAACAACAACCCGAGGTCGTTATTACTGATGCATGGCAAAGAGTAAGCAGTCAGCTGACCTTTGATGTACCAGAAAACGCTCGAGTAAACCACTTTGTTAAGTGGTATCAAAAACACCCCAGTCATCTTCAGGTTGTCACGAAACGTGCTGAACCATACCTACATATGATTGTTGAAAAAATCGAGCAAAGAGGACTGCCTCTTGAGTTAGCATTTCTCCCAATTGTAGAAAGCTCTTTCGATGCCTTCGCATACAGCCACGGCTCAGCCTCAGGTATGTGGCAATTTACCGCAGCAACAGGGAAGCATTTCGGTCTAGAAATCAACTGGTGGTATGATGGTCGACGGGATGTTTTTGCTGCCACCGATGCCGCCTTAGATATGATGGAATATTTATACAAGCGCATGGACAATAACTGGTTGTATGCCTTAGCGGCCTACAACACCGGTGAAGGTAGAATTTTCCGAGCCATCAGCAAAAATAAAAAGCAAGGCAAAGCTTATGATTTTTGGTCACTCGATTTACCCAAGGAAACTGAACGTTACGTGCCGCAGATGCTGGCATTAACAAAAGTATTTAGGGATCCTGCAAAATACGGACTAACCATCAGCCCAGTTGCTAATCAACAAAAAATTGTTCAAGTAGATGTCGGTTCGCAAATTGACCTGTCAATGGCCGCGGAATTAGCCAGTATTAGTCTAAAAGAACTGCAACAGTTAAACCCTGGTTATAACCGCTGGGCGACTTCGCCTACGGGCCCCCATAACATCGTGATCCCAATCGAGAAGGAAGCTGAGTTTAAGCAAAAATTAGCCCTGCTCCCTGATGAAAAAAGGCTAAAATGGGTTCGATACCAAATTGAATCAGGAGACTCTATTGGGGAAATTGCCAACAAGCATTACACCACTATCGATGTCATCCGTTCCGTAAACCAAATAAATGGAAATCAGATTATTGCGGGAAAACATTTATTGATCCCTGTAGCAGCAAAAGACCCAACCCAATATCAATTAAGTGTTGACCAGCGCTTAGCCAAAAAGCAATCGATTAAGAGAGCTAAATTTAAAAAGAATTATCTCGTCAAATCTGGTGACTCTTTATGGAGCATCGCTAAGGCCCATAAAGTTAATGTGTCGGCACTAGCAAGGTGGAATTCCATGGCCCCTAGAGACACCTTAACGGTTGGTAAAACTCTAGTTATTTGGAATAATCTTGGTGCTAGCAAGAGTAATGGGGTTTTAAGGAAAGTCCATTACAAGATCAGAAAAGGGGATTCATTAGCAAGGATTGCCTCTAAATTTAACGTCAGCGTTTCTCAAATCAAGCGCTGGAACAGTTTTAAAGGCAAATATATCCAACCTGGGGACATGTTAACTCTGTATGTTGATGTCACTCAAGTTAGCAGTTAGCGCTAGTGCTTATATTCGCTAACGCCCCATCGATGGCCCTTCGGCTTTAATAGTGGTTTTTGTTGGCGTTTTTCGCTAAATCGCCCCCCAATAGTTGGCTCTCAATTATTGGGGGGCTTTTATTTAAAGTCGTCTGGGTTTTTGGGGTTGGCGAACCAATAAACATAAAATTCCGCGGTTTCAGGCAACTGCAATGCATTCGCCTTAGGTAACGTTATCCAATAACTTATGGAATCTTGGGAGGCAATGCTTAGCTGGCTAACGGCTTGCATAAAATGACGACCATCAGACCACTGCCATACCGTTTGATCTTGAGCCACGATTCGCAAATCGTAGTACTTTGAGCTACTAAAATGAAGTTGTAGGGTTTTTGAAGAAGTATTCGTTATTTTAAGCTCTATTTGCTGCATTAATCCTTCACGCCACGGTGCTAATCCCTGTAGCTGCATACTCACAGAGTCGTACTCAGATACCACAGAATTAGCCTCTTTTAGTAATCCTGTTAGTTTAAAAGTGGTTTCCAAGGTCGCGCCATTAGCCGTGGCGCAAGCAAACAAGAACATCCTTAGTGCTTTAGTTAACATACACTTTTCCATATCTGTATTATTGGCTTTAATGATAATGACTGCCATTTCCTAGTCATAATCAATAAATTGACTCACCCAGCAGTTGATTATTTTCATATATGAGGTCAACGACAGGGATGGCCAGTTTTAAACAAATATATATTACCTTCTAAAATAATTATTGCTAAAATATTGAGTAGCGATTCGAAACTATTGAAGCATCTATCTTAGGTCATTTATGACAACAAAAAATATTTGGGCGGAATTTGCCAACATCGAACTATCTGATTATGAACAAAAACAAATTGATCAAATCAAGCAACAGCAACAAGCCGAAAATGCGCAAGTGCAAACTCAGGGGGATAGTTCTGTATTACAAAAAGCAAAAACCACCTTACAGGTAAAACAATACCTTACCACCTTAAACCTATCAGATGCCAGACTGCAGCTGCTCGCCAATGCTGCCACTGAATTATTAACTGAAAATAAAGAAAGGGCTAAAAAAAGAGAGTTAGTTCAAACTTTTAAAACTAAGGTGTTTAATTTCGCTAAAGAACATAACATGAGTTATGAACAAGTTATCGATATCATGTATTCCCTAGAGCAGCAATAGAGTGTTCAAGTCAGAACATTATAAAGTATCCCAGGACATCCAATTATTAATCGTTCCCAAAGATCAGGACTCAGCTAACTTATTACAACTGCAATCGCAAGACACCACATCAGAATTAGACTTATGTGAACCTATCCTGCCAAATAACCAATATGATTCCATTTTTATTGAGGTCTCTGCCAATAATTTAGATTGGCAACAATTGGGCACACTGATGCAGGTAATAGAACAGCTTAGCAATGATGATGGGCGCTGCTATATTTGTGGTTATTTTGAATATAACCAGCGCCTACCTTTTTGCAATTCGATAGCGCAACAATTACAAAATCACTATGGTATTAGTGAAATTATTGATTTAGCTGAGCACTGTGGGCTGTTACTCGTTAGAGATCATATCCTAAAAAATGGTGCGAGAATGTTAGAGTTTTCCCTCAAAAATGTTTAACCGAAGTTAAATCACCCCCAAAAGGTGACCCAACTCAAACTTTTAAACTAAGAATTTGCTATAACCGCATTTTTTTATACTGCATCTTACCGCAAAAGGGTGATATCAGGCTCTTGCTCTAGGCATTATAGGTTCGGTACACTAACCCTACATTTTAGAGCAGTGGTAGGCAGCATATGCCCCAAAATCAATAAGCTCTTCAGGTAACTCTTTTCTGGATTGTAACAAGCTAAATAGGCAGTATTTATCGCCTTTTGCATATGGAAGAAAGAAAACACCAAGGATAGTTACAACCCTCATTTAAGTCGTAAAAATAGAATAAAAATGGGATGTAAACAATGACTCAAGAAACTCAAAGCAAAGCAATAGATAAAGAGCAAGGTAAGCAGGACGTTTCAAAAGCCCTCAGTGCGTTAAGATTAAAAAGCAAATTAAGCCAAGAGAAGCTTGCTCAACAAATTGGCATTTCTGACCGTTATATTCGTAATGTTGAAAGCGGCAAGAGTATGCCCTCTTTTGATATCGTTCGTCGCTGGTTTAATGCGACCAAAGCTTCTCAAAAGACCATACTCTCTATTGTGCAGATGCAAAAACTAAACTAACAATAGCGCTAATAAATTAAAACCCAGCTTATATGCTGGGTTTTTTGTAAAGGTATTATGGCTTAGTGCTACTTCGGACTTGGCAAAGCGACATTAACAACATAATTATCTTTCAACCAGTTACGCCCAATAAGCAATTTATAGGACATTTTACTGCGGTCTCGTAAATTTACCTTTATTTTTCGCTCAAGGCCCTTGTAGCCCACATCTAACTCAACCATATAACGTATTTCCTCTCCTTGGGAGTTACGGATCCTAGATGTTTCTACAATCACCGCCGAAATCGCAACACTTTGGCCATCTTCGTTGAGTGAAGTAAATTCAATAGTTTTACCCACATTCTTTTTCTTATCATCGACACCATCGATTACATGCATATCGATTGCATGTAATGAAGTTTCTACCGCACCTGTATCGATTCGGGCATGATATTCAAGGCCAGATTGACGAACACTCAAAATTTCAGTCGGGCCAATCTCAGGTAATGCATGTTTACCGCTAGGGCAAGCGGTTAACAATCCAACCGTCATTAAAAGTGCAACAGCTTGAGTAAAGCGTTTAACGGACATATAAAAAGCTCCAGAGCTAACTTAAAAAGATTATCTTTATGAACACCGTAATAGAACTTAATTTTAGTCATTAATAAAGTTTAACGCTGCAAAACTGTGTCACAGAGCTCATTTGTTTGAAACTTTACACAATGAAACTGTTTTTGGGGGAATGCTATGATGGTAACAACGCATGGCTGTAAATCTTGGTTTGGTGAGTAATATGACCTAAAAGCTGAGATGCCCTTAAACAGGTCATCTCAGTTTGACTGTGATTGCAAATTAACTCTTTTTATTTCTATAAGTAAGCTTATCAAGTAAAGCCTGTAAATGTGGTGCCAGTGGCGCCTTTGCTGTAATGCGCTGTTCTGTATTAGGGTGAGTAAAGGTTAACTCAACTGCATGTAAGAATAACCGCTCTAACCCTAGGTTTTTCATTTGCTCCGTAAACGCTTCATTACCGTATTTATCATCGTGGGCGATGGGATGTCCCTTTGACTGAGTATGCACACGAATTTGATGGGTACGCCCAGTAACAGGGCTTGCCTTAACTAACGTGGCACCTTGATATTCTTTCTCAATTGCAAAACGTGTTTCACAGGCCTTTCCCTCTGGGTGCACCCTGACAATTCGTTCACCTGATGGCAAAAGTTTTTTTAATAGTGGCACTTTTACCACTTTATCTTTCGGATCCCAATCACCATCAACTAACGCTAGATAATGCTTACGCATTGTTTTTTGACGTAACTGATCATGTAAGTGCCTTAATGCACTACGTTTTTTTGCCACCAACAAACAACCAGAAGTATCTTTATCCAAACGATGGACCAATTCTAGGAATCGCTGCTTTGGCCTTAAGGAGCGTAATCCTTCAATAACGCCAAATTTGACACCAGAACCACCATGCACGGCAATAAACGCTGGTTTATTGACCACCATTAAATGCTCGTCTTCATAAACAATCGCATCCTCTAATTGCGAAACCTTATTAAGTGACGGAGGCGGTAATGCTTGTGATTCTGATACTCGCATTGGTGGCACTCTGACAATGTCGCCCTCTTGAAGCTTGTATTCTGGTTTAATTCTTTTTTTATTTACACGAACCTCACCTTTACGGATCACACGGTAAATTAGAGATTTGGGTACCCCTTTTTGGCGGGTACGAAGAAAGTTGTCGATACGCTGACCATGATATTCAGCATCAATCTCGACAAAATCAACGCTTATGGCTTTTTGCTCTGTTTTCATAGGGGCAATTGTACTTCAAAAAAGTGGTTGTTGCTGACCATTTTCAATCTAAAAATC
Organism: Paraferrimonas sp. SM1919; assembly: GCF_010993985.1. Lineage (GTDB taxonomy): Bacteria > Pseudomonadota > Gammaproteobacteria > Enterobacterales > Shewanellaceae > SM1919. The sequence continues at coordinate 39,001 of NZ_WINH01000009.1, forward strand.
GCTGACTACACAATTGTGCACAAAAATTAACATAATATAACCTCAAGACATGATTTTAGGTTTAAAATGAAGCGGATGTGATGTTCATGATTGCTCTATCACAATACAATTGCTATAGTGTCAATTACTGCATTAGAGCCCAATTTGGGATGCAGATTGATAATTCGCTTGAAAATTTTAGGTCGGTACCCAGCAATATTTGATTCGTGTTCCTATTCCAAGGGGGATAGGCATATAAACCCACACGAATAGACCATAAGTCCTATCAAGCTAAAAATAAAAGAATTATCCACCCTTAAGTAGGTTATTAAAATTAAACCGTTACAATAGGGCAGTGCTAAGTGCACAGTGAAAAATCCAATGATTTTTTGGGATTGGTTGAGCATCAACGAGTTCCTTTATGTTTGATCTGAAACATAATTGAAAATATAGACAATGCCACGCTGAGAAAGCGTCTTACAACCTTGATACCCAGTTCGTAATAGTCGTGAGACTATATTTTGCACAGAACCACCCACTTGCTTACCCCTATTGTGACCTAAAAAGAGATTTTTTCGTCGCATGAAACGCATGTTAATCAATGCAACTCAATCTGAAGAGTTGCGTGTTGCCCTAGTCGATGGGCAACGTCTTTATGATCTGGACATTGAAAGTCCTGGTCATGAACAAAAAAAGGCTAATATTTATAAAGGTAAAATCACCCGAGTGGAGCCCCACCTAGAGGCTGCGTTTGTAGATTATGGTGCTGATCGCCATGGTTTTTTACCCCTTAAAGAAATCGCCAGAGAGTACTTCCCAGAAGGCTATAGCTTCCAAGGTCGCCCGAATATTAAAGAAGTGATCAAAGAAGGCCAGGAAGTCATCATCCAAATTGATAAAGAAGAACGCGGCAACAAAGGTGCGGCTCTAACTACCTTTATCTCACTTGCTGGTTCATACTTGGTATTAATGCCAAATAATCCTCGTGCAGGTGGCATTTCACGTCGTATCGAAGGTGATGAGCGCACTCAACTAAAAGCCGCTCTTGCTCAACTTGAATTACCAAAAGGTATGGGGCTTATTGTACGTACCGCGGGTGTAGGCAAAGAAGCACAAGAATTAGCAGATGATCTAAACTACCTTCTTAATCACTGGCAAAACATTAAAACTATTGCCAATGACCGTGCGGCTCCTTTCTTAATACACCAAGAAAGCAATGTCATTATGCGCGCCATTCGTGATTACCTTCGCCGTGATGTGGGTGAAATCCTGATCGATCATGAACGCAGCTTTAATGAAGCACGTCAACACATTGAACTTGCTCGTCCGGACTTCCTAGATAAAGTTAAACTTTATAAATCTGAAGTTCCACTGTTTACCCATTATCAAATTGAAACTCAAATTGAATCCGCGTTTCAACGTGAGGTAACTCTACCTTCGGGTGGCTCAATCGTTATCGATCCAACAGAGGCGATGACATCAATCGATATTAACTCTGCCCGAGCAAACAAGGGTGGCGATATCGAAGAAACCGCATTAAATACCAACCTTGAAGCAGCAGATGAAATTGCTCGTCAATTGCGTCTTCGTGACTTAGGTGGCTTAGTGGTCATCGACTTTATTGATATGGGGCCAACCCGCCATCAACGTGAAGTCGAAAACCGTATGCGTGATGCTGTTCGTCAAGACCGTGCACGTATTCAACTAGGTCGTATCTCTCGCTTTGGTCTAATGGAAATGTCGCGTCAGCGTCTACGCCCTAGCCTAGGTGAGTCTTCTGCCCATATTTGTCCTCGCTGTAATGGTCAAGGCACCATCCGTGGTATTGAATCATTGGCGCTGTCAATACTTCGTCTTATGGAAGAAGAAGCAATCAAAGAAAATACTTCACAAATTGAAGTCATTGTTCCAGTTGATGTCGCTGCTTTCTTACTAAACGAAAAGCGCAAAGCCATTCGCATTACTGAACAACGTCATAATGTTGAACTGTATGTCATCCCTGACAAGCACATGCTGACGCCAGAATACAAAATGACTCGCCATCGTAAAGATGACACCGTTGATGAGGTTAGCTACGAGCGTACCCCTGCACCTGTTAATGACCTTTACGAGCCAAGAAAGCTAGAGCGTAAAGAATCAGACAAGCCGGCATTAAGCGGTTTCGCTGAACCTAGCACTAAAGCCAAGCTAAAGAAAGCACCACAAAAGTCACGTTCCAAAGCTAAGGTGAAATCTGATAAGCCTGGCTTATTCGCAAGATTAGCCGCTGCTATTGTTGGACTATTTTCTTCTGAAGAAGAGCAAAAGCAGTCTAAAAACAAGCGCCATCAGAAAGGCAATCAGCGTCGTAATAATCGTAATGATAAACGTAACGATCGTCGTCCTAAGCAAACTAATCGTGGCAAAGAATCACCACAAGAGCGATTATTACGCGAGAAAGAAGAGAATCAAAAGCGTATCGACTCTGAAGGCCGTCGCACCACAAAAGAGCAGCGTCGCAAGCCTAAAGCTAAAGTTGATGCCGAAGGTGAAAACAAACAACCGCCAGCTCAAGCTTCTAAAGAAGAAGTGAGAGAGCGCCGCAGTCGTCGTAATCTTCGCAAAAAGGTTCGTATTGAAAACGAGCAAACTCCCGTAGAAAGCACGGTAACGCCAACAGCTGATGTTGTTGTAGCACCTTCAGAGCCGCCTGTAGAAAATATTCAAGTACAAGTGGACAATGCTGCTACAACTGAACAAAGCCAAGAGCAACGTAAAGACAATGGCCGCCGTAATCGCCGTAGCCCGCGCCATCTCAGAGCATCAGGTCAACGTCGTAGACGTGATAATGATTCAGAGAAGTCAGAGACCATCATTGAAGATAGTACTCCACTTCAACTTGATCTTAATGAAGTTCAAGAGCAGCAGGCTATTGAGGTTGTAATTCCAAACAATGATGTCGCACCAACTCCAGTTGTTGAGGCAGAAACGGTTCCGGTTGCTGAAGCGGAAACCACAGCGGTTGCTGAAGCGGAAACCACAGCGGTTGCTGATGCTGAAACCGCAGCGGCGACTGACGCTGAAACCGCAGCGGTTGCTGACGCTGAAACCGCAGCGGCGACTGACGCTGAAACCACTGCGGTTGCTGAAACTGAAACCACTGCGGCGACTGACGCTGAAACCACTGCGGCGACTGACGCTGAAACCACTGCGGCGACTGACGCTGAAACCGCAGCGGCAGCTGACGCTGAAACCACAGCGGCGACTGACGCTGAAACCACAGCGGTGACTGACGCTGAAACCACAGCGGCGACTGACGCTGAAACCGCAGCGGTTGCTGACGCTGAAACCGCAGCGGCGACTGAAGCTGAAACCGCAGCGGCAGCTGAAGTTGAAACCGCAGCAGCAGCTGAAGTTGAAACGAAAGCAACGACTGATTTAGATGAACAAACCGCTACCCGCTCAAGCTCAAAAGCTGCAAACCGTTATGCTAATATGACGCTTGCTGATGCGGCTAACGCCATCGCAGAGCCTAGCTATAATCAACCTGCTCCAGAGTTTGCGGCTAACACACAAATTCAAGCGGAAGTGATTTCAACTAATGTTAATGAGTCTCGTTACCAGAATATGGTGAATGCTCATATGGCTAATCCTAAAGTGTAAACCTAGGGTATAGCCTCATATAAAGGGAAGCCAATGCTTCCCTTTTTTATGCGACCGCTTGCTATTTTTAACAAAAACCTTACACTCCACTCAAATTATAAAATCAACTGGAAGTACTATGTTTGATATAGATAAACCTACCAATTATAGTCCTAGGGCAGATATTCTTTCTGGACTGACTGTTGCCCTTGCTCTTGTACCTGAGGCAGTCGCTTTTGCTTTTGTGGCGGGCGTAGAACCTATGGTAGGGCTTTATGCTGCATTTATTGTTGGCTTAATCACCTCATTATTTGGCGGCCGACCAGGCATGATTTCTGGTGCAACTGGCGCCATGGCCGTTGTGATGGTAGCACTGGTTGCAAGCCATGGGGTTCAATACTTGTTTGCCGCTGTGGTATTAACTGGTCTGATACAAATTCTGGCAGGCGTGTTTAAACTAGGGAAGTTTATTCGCATCGTCCCTCGCCCAGTAATGATAGGCTTTGTGAATGGTTTAGCCATCGTCATCTTACTGGCACAAATGGGACAGTTTAAAACCTACAATCCAGATGGCACGATGCAATGGCTAACCGGTACCCCTTTATACATTATGTTAGCGTTAGTCACTTTAACTATGGCCATCATTCACTTCTTGCCAAAATTGACGACTGCGATCCCATCGTCATTAGCAGCAATTGTTACCGTTAGTCTCATTTCCATAGGCTTTAACCTTGATACCGCCAACGTTGTAGATTTTGTTAAAGGCATGAGCGGCAACCCGGATGCAACCATTGCCGGTAGTCTGCCACAATTTAGCATCCCACAGGTGCCGTTCTCTTTTGAAACCCTTTACATTATCGCCCCTTACTCATTTGTATTAGCTGCGGTAGGTTTAATCGAGTCGTTATTGACCTTGACTGTCGTTGATGAAATGACTGGAACACGCGGACGTTCCAATAAGGAATGTTTAGGACAAGGCGCAGCTAATATCACTAGTGGCTTCTTTGGCGCTATGGGTGGCTGTGCCATGATTGGACAATCAATGATCAATGTTAACTCCGGTGGCCGAGGACGTTTATCTGGATTTACCGCTGCAGTAGCTCTACTTATGTTTATCTTATTTGCCGCACCGTTGATCGAACAGATCCCTCTGGCTGCCCTTGTCGGGGTGATGTTTATGGTAGTATTGGGAACTTTTGAATGGGCTTCGTTCAAAATGATGCGCCAAGTACCTAAGCAAGATGCCTTTGTTATTATTTTAGTAACCGTAGTCACAGTATTTACTGACTTAGCCTTTGCGGTATTCGTCGGCGTAATCGTTTCGGCATTAGTATTTGCTTGGGAACATGCCAAACATATCTTAGTTCACACTCATATCGACCAACATGGTCAGAAAATATACGAATTAGATGGACCGCTATTCTTTGGTTCTGTAGCTGGCTTCCTTGAGTTATTTGACAACCACAATGATCCACAAGATGTCATTGTTGATTTTGGCCGCTCTCGTGTATGCGACCAATCAGCACTTGAGGCTATTGATACTCTGGCTGAACGTTACTTAAAAGTTGGCAAGCGTCTACACCTTCGCCATCTATCAAAAGACTGCCAAATACTATTAAACAAAGCAGGTAGTTTAGTTGAAGTCAATGTGATTGAAGATCCGACCTATAAGGTAGCTTCTGATAAATTAGCATAACAGCAAAGGTAACGATTAACCCAGTTCACTCGAACTGGGTTTTTTTTAGCTTCTGCCAACACTGACTACCGTCTGCATCAACACTTGCGACTAACCATTAAGAGTGATCCCTTTACACAGCACAAGTTATTATAATCGCTACTTAAATTTTAGTGTTGTCACCATGGAACTGTGAATCTCCCCAAGGAACTGGGCCAGCTATACTGACATCACAAGGATTAAATTTATGTTCTTCGATCTGATTAAAACTCAAACAAACTTCTGGAATGCTGGCTATTATAATAATTGCTATACTGCTCAATTCAGTGGCATTAGTTATTTAGCAAGTTACCAGATCTAACAATGATCAATCGATTAAAAAGGCTTGGATTTCATCCAAGCCTTTTCTTTTTAGATACTGTAAGTGTAACTTGCTCCAATTCCGAGTGGGATCCCTAAGCCCCAATACAGCAGCAAAAATAACGTCCACAAAACTAAAAACAAAATGGAATACGGCAGCATCATTGCCGCTAAAGTGCCTATACCTGCTTTGGAAACATATTTCTGACAGAATACGACAACAAGTGGAAAATAAGGCATTAAGGGAGTAATAATGTTGGTACTAGAATCACCAATGCGATAAGCAGCTTGAGCCAAATCAGGGCCAATACCTAACTGCATCAACATAGGTAAAAATATCGGTGCCAGCAGAGCCCATTTCGCCGAAGCACTGCCTACAAATAAATTGATAAAACCAGTTAATACTATAATTCCAGTGACCGTGACTCCTGCAGGAAGGGCTAAGACTTTAAGGGCTTCAGCCCCCTTAAGTGCTAATAAAATACCTAGGTTAGATTGGCTAAAAGCATAGATAAACTGAGCAATAAAGAACATGATCACTAAGTAATAGCCCATTGATGTCATGGCTTTACTCATACCCTCCACAAATTCTTTAGAATTTCGGATGGTACCTATTACTATGCCATAAACCACACCTGGAATTAAAAATAACAAGAAAATCAATGGCACAATAGACTTCATTAACGGTGCACTAAAGGCGGTTAGACTGCCATCGGCGCCACGCCATGGGGAGTCCACAGGCACCGTAGCTAATAGCATGAGGCCAATACCAACGAATACAGACACTAATGACCAACGTAAGGCTTTTTTCTCTTTATCATTAAGGGGATCCATTGAAGGAATGGCCCCTACATCACCGTCTACTTTATTGCCCTCAAGTTTTGGCTCTACAATTTTATCGGTAATGAACCAACCTAACAGTATGATCAAAATAGATGAAGCCGCTGTAAAGTAATAATTATTTAAAGGATTCAAGACTACATTAGGGTCGAGAATTTGCGCACCTGCCTGAGAAATACCCTGGAGCATGGGATCTAAAGATGATGGGACAAAGTTAGCAGAGAACCCTCCTGAAACCCCCGCAAAAGCCGCTGCGATACCAGCAAGAGGATGGCGCCCAGCTGCGTAAAAAATTACCCCACCTAAAGGGATCACTAACACATAACCTGCGTCAACCGCAGAATGGCTGACAATACCCACCATAATAATCATCGGAGTCAACAACCATTTGGCGGTTACCGCCAAAAGGCCACGCAAACCTGCATTAATAAAACCAGAATACTCTGCAACGCCAATACCTAACATTGCGACTAGCACCACCCCAACTGGATGAAAATGGGAAAAATTGGTCACCATATTCGAGAACAAATCAGCAATAGCCGCACCGGATAGTTGGTTTTTAATTTGCAGTGATTCACCCGTTCTTGGGTCAATGGCATTGAAATCTACCCCTGCTAGCGCCCATGAGCAAAGCCAAACAATAGCTAAAAGAAAAATAAATAACACGGCAGGATCAGGGAGCTTATTCCCCATCACTTCCACTTTATTAAGGATCCTCTGGACTCGTGTGTTGGTTTGTTCCGTCATGTTAAAACTCCCTGTTAACTGATCTCATTCATTGCTCAATGAACAATGATTCAATTTGTTGGATCTTTTATACAGGAAAAAATTAATAGATGCGAGAGCGGCTTCGCCTTCGAGCACGCCTTCCAGCTTTTGGCACGGGCTACCCCCTCTTGCTTCGCAGCAACGCTGCTTTAGAACGCTTCGCTGTAGCCTACTGCTTCTCATATTCCTATCAGTAAAGGCAAACCGCAGTAACGACCTAAGGTCGTGCCAATGAAACCAAGTTAGATACGAAAGCGGCGAAGCCAAGAAGGAGCGACCTGATGGGAAGCATATAAAAAAGGCCCTAACCTGAGGTTAGGGCCTATCAAGATTACAACAACATCTTAGAATCTTACGTTGATACCGCCGTAGAAGCGACGACCTAGTACATCATATACTTCTGGTGTCGTACCACCATCAGAACCGTTTGAGATGAAGCGTGGTTTCTCATCAGTTAGGTTCTTAATACCAAAGCTAATGGTCATGGTATCTGAAACGTGATAGTTAGCTGAAATGTTATGGTACATGATGTCACCTACCATTTTGCCATAAAGTGGGCTGTAGCTCGCACCTTGGTCTAACATATCGCCAATGTAACGGTTCGTGTACATTGCAGACCAGTCACCACTGCGAGCAGATAGACGGAACATGTTCTTCCACTTAGCGTACGCACCAACGTTTTGGTCAACCACACCCGCTAAGCTGCGGCCGTCACGGTCAAACTTAAGTAAACGAGTTAAGTCGTTGTTTAAGTTCCAGTCTAGACCTAATGCTTCAAAGCTATACTGGGTATTGAAGTCAATACCTGTAGTACGGAACTGACCTACGTTAGTCAGTGGGTTACGGAAGTTAGTAAGGTCACCACCGTTACCGATACCAAATACTTTACATGCTTCAGATTGAGAAGCATCCAATCCATTTGCTTGATCAGCGTGACACTGATTTAGGCCTGCTTGAGCATCTAAACGAACAATCGCATTTTTAATATCATAATCGAAGTAGTCGATTGTGAACGATAAACCATCAACACTTTGTGGTGAAATCACCATACCCGCAGTGAATGATTTAGATTCCTCTGGACGTAAATTAGGGTCTGAAATGTATTTAACCTTAATTTGTGGATCTTTCTCATTACCCCATGGGTCAGTTAGGTAATCGAACGAGTATGAGCTACCACCAAATAGTTCATTAATGTTTGGTGCACGGAAGCCTGTTGCAGCCACAGTACGTAACATAATTGAATCTGATAACTCGTATGTCAAACCCGCTTTGTACGTTGCTTTACCACCAAAGGTTGAGTAATTATCGTAACGAACGGCAAATTCACCTGTTAAAGCATCCGTAAATGGTAATGCCATCTCGGTGTATACCGAAGCAACTTGGTAATCACCTTTGGTAGGATCTTGTTGTCCAGAAGTCGCGTCACCAGAAATCACTTTTGCATCTGGAGTAAAGTAGCCACTTTCACCGCGGTACTCAAAGCCCGAAGCAAATGCTGCCATACCACCATCCATCTCGAATAAATCACCAGAGATGTTAGCTTGTAAGGTGTGCTGACGGTTACCACCAGAGTTCTGCTGGGTAAAACCAATTTTGTTTAAGGTGTTTTGTGAAAGTGGACCACCACCTACCCACTCATTTGGGTTTTGGTACATTGATTGTTTCATCGCAGTACCATCGATTGAGTTATGTACGTAACTCTTAGCTTCGTTATAGCCTAGAGTGTAAGACACATCCCAGTTTAAACCTTCGTGGGCATCAATATAGCCATCAAAACCAGCACTTAAGCGGAAAGTATCTACATCTTGCTCGTAAATACGAGGGCCTAAATCGGTCATACGGCGACGGTACTCTAAGCGGCCAAACTTATCAGGGGTAATACCACCAGCAACCATATCAGGTGTCATTTCAATACAGTCAACACCCGGCGTGCCCGAACCTTCCTGACATACATTCAGCATCACTTTAGCTGGCTCTGGCGCTAGCTGCTGATGTGAAATACGCTTGGTGTACATAAAGTCTGCAGTGAAACGAGTATCATCTGAGATATCTTCGGCTGCTGAAGCAAATAAGTTATAGCGCTTTGAAGGCGTTTGATAGTAAGAGGTCTTAGTATAGTCGTAGCCTTTATCTGGAGCCTGCCATTTACCGGTTTCAGGGTTGTAAACTTTACCCCCTAAAGTACCGCCAGGGATAAAGCTAGAGTTACCAGGTTCTGTCCATGCACGGTCAGATTGGATCACTTGGCCACGTTCATTGTAACTCGCACCAAAGGTGTAATTACCTGAGTCAGTATTAAAACCATATAGTGCTGAAACTGATTTGTTTTGACCATCACCGTGGCCAGTAGCACCGCCTTTAACATCTAAAGAAAAGCCTTCAAAATCAGTTTTAGTGATGATGTTGATTACACCAGCAATGGCATCAGAACCGTAAATTGCAGAAGCACCGTCTTTTAAAACTTCAATACGCTTAATCATGGCCACTGGAATGTTATTCAAGTCAACAGAACTGTCAGCACCTGTGCCTGAGTTAACCATACGACGACCATTAACAAGCACCAGTGTTCGGCTTGCACCTAAGCCACGAAGGTTAACTTCTGCTTTACCATTTGAACCATTGTTTGAGGTACCACCAAGTGCCATGCCAGCCATTGCTGGTTGAGATGCTAGCACTTCATCAACACTGTTATAGCCTTGGGCGGCAATTTCTTCTGAACCAATTACGGTTACTGGAGAAGCGGTTTCCATATCAGCACGCTGGATACGTGAACCGGTAATTTCTAAGCGCTCTACCTGCTCTTCAGCGATAGCTTGGGCAGCAGTCATGGCTGACGCTGCAATTGAGGCATAAATGCCATATTTTACCGCCTGGGCGATTTTATTTTGCTTGTTCATCATAGGTGGTCTTCCTCTAAGCAAATTGTTGTAATTCTTCTCTTGATCAGGGCGTTGCCCTTAGCCGTTTATTATTGTTATTCGGACTTGAGCCAATAGTGTTTTATTTTGTGACGGGGATCAATACCACCAAAATTTAACTACTAAAAAGCCATTTTTTAAAGGAATTAACTAACAATGTTAAGAAAATGAGTTGCAACCTAAACGGGGGTGTTAAAAGGGAACTTTAAGTCTGCTTTTTTAACCTTTAAATCGAGAAAACATTAGCTTGCCGACCAGACCCGGTTAACAAAAAACAAACATCCGACCAGTGATTTTGTGCTAATTATTTTATTTAACTCGTTTGTTTGGGTGAACTTTAACCACTAATTATGAGGGAGCTGTCACATTTCCAGCTTAAAGTCGCCAAAACTAGCCTTTGCTGTAACACTATAGAAATACGGTGATAGTAAAAAACAAAGGGACCTTTCACTTTGCACAAGCTAAGATCCCCATTGGGTTTAATTGCTGGAGAATGACGTCTTACTCTGGACTTGGCAAGCCGAAATGAATATAGGCTCTATCGGTAACGATTCTTCCCCTTGGTGTACGTTGAATAAACCCCTGTTGAATTAAGAAAGGCTCAAGCACATCTTCAATCGTCTCGCGCTCTTCACCAATGGCGGCAGCAAGATTATCTAAACCTACGGGACCACCACCAAATTTATCAATGATAGCCATCAACAGCTTTCTATCCATATAATCAAAACCCTGATTATCCACGTCAAGTAAATCTAGCGACTGCTCTGCCACCTCTTTATTTACCTTTGCGTTGAATTTCACTTGGGCATAATCACGCACACGACGTAATAGACGATTAGCAATACGTGGCGTGCCTCGGGAACGACGAGCCACTTCAAAAGCGCCCTCATCGGACATTTCCACTGCCAATAACTTAGCACTACGGCCTACAATTGAAGCCAGTTCCTCAGGCGTGTAGAACTCTAACCTAAGGGGAATACCAAAACGTGCACGAAGTGGCGCGGTCAAGGAGCCCGCCCTTGTGGTCGCTCCAATTAGGGTAAATGGCGGCAAGTCGAGCTTAATTGAACGTGCTGCTGGGCCTTCACCAATCATGATATCAATTTGGTAATCTTCCATAGCCGGATAAAGCACTTCTTCAATCGCCGGAGACATACGATGAATTTCATCAATAAACAGCACATCACCATCTTCTAGATTGGTCAACAGCGCTGCTAAGTCCCCTGCTTTTTCAAGCACTGGTCCTGAGGTAGATTTAATATTGACGCCCATTTCATTAGCAATAATATTAGCCAGGGTCGTTTTACCTAACCCCGGTGGACCATAAATCAACAAATGGTCTAATGCTTCGCCACGATGTTTAGCGGCCTCAATGAATACCTTTAACTGCTGACGAGCTTCCGCTTGTCCAGTATAGTCATCAAGAGTCTGTGGGCGCATAGCCCTATCAACAGACTCACGCTCTTCAATTTCAACTGGGGCACCGGTTATTAGGCGATCCGCTTCAATCATCTTCTAGTCCTATAGCATCGCTTTTAGGGCGGCTTTAATCATTGCTTCAGAATTCATTCCTGGTTCGGCAATTTTTGATACTGCTTTTGATGCCACTGCAGGCTTGTAGCCAAGGGCTAATAACGCTGCAATAGCATCGCCTTCGACATCTTGTACCGATGCTGCCGAGGCCTCTAATGCGTGTAAGCTTGGCGCCGCTGTTGCTGCTACGCTGCCCTGTAAGTTCTTTAGTCTATCTCGCATTTCAATTAATAGTCGCTCCGCAGTCTTCTTACCCACCCCTGGTAATTTCACTAGACGGGCAACATCATCGGTGGCGACGGCATCCACAAATTCTGCTGAATTCATACCAGATAAGATAGCTAAGCCCAATTTAGGGCCTACACCATTCACTTTAATCAATTCACGAAAAAGCGCTCGCTCGCCTTGGTTAATAAAACCGAATAATAACTGTGCATCTTCACGAACCACAAAGTGAGTATAAATTGTGGCGATGGCACCCACTTCCGGCAACTCATAAAAACTGCTCATTGGCAGCTGCACTTCATAACCAATACCAGCAATATCGATTAATACTTCTGGGGCTTGTTTTTCTAATAATGTGCCTTGTAAACGACCTATCACTGCTGATTCCTTAATTAACGACGTCGGCTTAATTTAATACCTGCATTAAGCACTGGGTTTTGCATACTATAACTGTGGGTGATGGCGATAGCTAGGGCATCAGCAGCATCTTCTGGCGGCATGGCTGGCAATTTAAGTATCTGTTTAACCATATGCTGCACTTGACGCTTCTCTGCTGCACCGGTACCCACAACCGCTTGTTTTATGGCTCTAGGAGCATATTCCCCCACGGGTAAGCCGGCATTCATCGCTGCCACAATAGCACTGCCCCTCGCTTGCCCCAGCTTCAGAGCAGAATCTGGATTCTTAGCCATAAAGACTTGCTCAATGGCAAATAATTCGGGCTTAAATTGACTGATAATTTGAGTCACACCATCAAAGATTTGTTTAAGCCTATCTGGCATATGCTCCGATTGCGTGCGAATACAACCACTGCCCATATAGGTCAGCTTGCGTCCCTGGCAATGGATAATTCCATAGCCTGTAACCCTTGAGCCGGGATCGATACCTAATATAATTGGCATTTACAGACTCGCGGCCACATCAGCACAAATGTCACCGTTATGGTAGACCTCTTGCACATCATCAAGTTCTTCTAGGGCATCAATCAATCTCAGTAGTTTAGGTGCGCTAGACTCATCCAGTTCAGCGCTGGTCGAGGCAATCATGGTCACTTCAGCATTAACCGAGGTAAAGCCTGCTCCATCCAAAACATCTTTAACCGTACCAAACTCTGCTGGGCTGGTATAAATATCAATAGCGCCATCATCATGGTTAACCACATCTTCCGCTCCCGCTTCTAATGCCGCATCCATTAACGCCTCTTCATCGGCATCGGGGCCATAAGAAATGACACCTTTTTTATCAAACAGATAAGCCACTGAACCATCAGTCCCTAAGTTACCACCGGCTTTGGAAAAAGCATGCCGCACGCCTGAAACCGTACGATTACGGTTATCCGTCATACACTCCACCATCACCGCCGTACCCGCAGGGCCATAGCCTTCGTAAATAATGGTTTCAAGCGCTGCCCCCTCTAATTCGCCTGAGCCGCGCTTGATAGCCCGATCGATGACATCTTTAGTCATATTGTTCGATAAAGATTTATCGATGGCCGCACGTAGACGTGGGTTAGCGTCGGCATCTGCGCCACCTTCACGGCTGGCAACAGTCAACTCTCGAATCAATTTAGTGAAGATTTTACCGCGCTTGGCATCTTGAGCCGCCTTTCGATGTTTGATGTTGGACCATTTAGAATGACCAGCCATTTTTCTCTCCCTATAAAATTGCCCCTTAACGGGGCAATTTAAAATCTTCAAATTTATTTACAATACAATCCGTAATAAATTATTCTGACTCTTGTTCGTCTGCCTTAACGAGGCTTGCTATACCAAGCTCAGTTAACTGAGCTTCATTTGCTTCCCCTGGAGCATTGGTTAATGGACACGCTGCGGTAGTGGTTTTCGGGAATGCCATCACATCACGTATAGAAGCAGTATTTGTCATTAACATTACAATACGGTCAAGGCCGAATGCAAGACCTGCGTGTGGTGGTGTTCCATAACGCAGTGCCTCAAGCAAGAAACCAAACTTCTCTTGCGCTTCTTCATCTGAAATACCAAGAAGCTTAAATACCATTGCCTGCATTTCTTGGTTATGGATACGTACCGAACCACCACCTAGCTCACAGCCATTTAATACCATGTCGTAAGCGTCAGAAATGGCGTTTACAGGATCAGCAGCAAGCTCTTCTGGTGTCATGTTGCGTGGTGCTGTAAATGGATGGTGAATGGCGTGCAGCTGCCCATCCACTTCTTCAAACATTGGGAAATCGACAACCCATAGCGGCGCCCACTTATCTTCAACCAGATCTAAATCTTCACCAACTTTCAAACGCAGTGCGCCCATGGCTTCGGCAACAATGGTCTTGTTGTCCGCACCAAACAAAAGAATGTCGCCATCTTTTGATCCCGCACGCTCAGTAATAGCATTAACTACATCGTCGTTTAGGAATTTAGCGATTGGAGATTGCAGCCCCTCAACACCAGAACCAACTTGGTTGACTTTCGCCCAAGCAAGACCCTTAGCACCATAAATACCAACAAATTTGCCGTACTCATCGATATTTTTGCGCGATAATGAAGCACCGCCTGGTACATTAATCACCACAACGCGACCGTTAGCATCGTTTGCTGGTTCTTGGAATACTTTGAATTCAACATCTTTGACAAGATCTGCAACGTCAGTCAATTCCATTGGGTTACGTAAATCTGGTTTGTCAGAACCAAAACGGCGCATCGCTTCGGCATAGCTCATGCGCGGGAAGTCACCCAAATCAACATTCAGTAGCTTCTTAAATAAGCCACGAATCATGTCTTCGGTGATCGCTTGGATTTGATCGGCCGTTAAGAAAGAGGTTTCAATATCAATTTGAGTAAATTCAGGCTGACGGTCGGCACGTAAGTCTTCGTCACGGAAGCACTTCACGATTTGATAGTAGCGATCAAAACCAGACATCATCAGCAACTGCTTAAATAGCTGAGGCGACTGTGGAAGCGCGAAGAATTTACCTTTATGGGTACGGCTTGGTACTAAATAATCACGAGCCCCTTCTGGTGTCGCTTTAGTTAGAATTGGTGTTTCCATATCTAGGAAGCCATTTTCATCTAAATAATTGCGAACCGCACTGGTTACTTTAGAACGGAAGATTAAACGCTCAGTCATTTCTGGACGGCGTAAGTCTAAGTAACGGTATTTTAGACGTTGCTCTTCAGAATTAGTCTGGTTGCTGTCCATGTTAATTGGCAGCGGTGCAGAAGCATTCAAAATGGTTAATTCAAGACCTAAAAGCTCAACTTCACCGGTCTTCATTGTTGAATTGCGTTGCCCTTCAGGACGGAGACGAACACGGCCTTTTACCTGAACACAGAATTCATTACGTAGCTTGTTCGCTGTTTCAAACACGTCTTTTAGATCTGGATCGTATACCACCTGTAAAATGCCTTCACGGTCACGAAGGTCTAGGAAAATTACGCCACCCAAATCACGACGGCGATTCACCCAACCTACAAGGGTAACTTCTTGATCAACCAGAGACGCGTTGATGTCTCCACAATAATGACTACGCATTGAAACGTTTCCTTAAATGCAAACCAGATGCAATTACAAATACAAAAAATTTAATATTGCCCTTATTATAAATAATTACGGGCCATGGCTAAAGCCTTAAAGCTATTATATGACCATAAAACACACAGCTCGAAGTGAGTTTACTACTGTCTCGCCTGAATTAGCTCATTTAGGTCAAATGTGTCTAACCAAATCCTAGCATTTACTTGCTGCCATTGCTTATCATTATCTATGTATTTAAAGCCTAACTTTAATTCAAATGGATAAGGAGAGTTGGCTAGGTAGTCCTTTAATTTCTCAATTTCAACAACTAATTGTTGATGCTCTAGGGGAGGTAATAGCAACAAATGGCGATCCCAAGTTAACTTTTCATAAAAATCAACTGGGTTTTCTTGAGTGTAAAGCCGAAAAACATTATCAATGAATGCTTGTACTTTGTTGGCGTTATAAAGAACTTTTAAGCCATATAAATTATAAAGATTAATGCCTATCAGTAATTTTTTGTCACCCTTTTTTAGCACTTTTTTTATTTTATATTTGAGATACCAGCGCTTAAAAGCTTTTGTAAGAGGCGCTTTAATGATGCCAAAAATCATCAATAAAATGACTAAAAACCAAGGGAACTGCCAGTGATTATACCAATGTGATGACTCTTTAGTGATAGACCACTTCATAATACTATTACGAAAATCGTCTTCGTTGTAATTTTCTAAAACACGATCGAACAGTTCAACCAATTTAGGTAAACCCTTTGTAACCGCAATACTTGACTCTTGGCTCGATAATTCAGCTACGTAGGTTAACTCCAAAGGAACCTTTGACTCAGTCAATATAGAAAGTAAAGGGGTAATCTTATCGACGACATAATCCACTTTGGATTGTTCGAGTAAATTTAAGCCATACTTCAAATTGGCTACTTTAACAATTTCAAACTGACCAAACTGACCAAATAAATCGGCAATGCCATCATAACCTTCAATAATTGCCACTTTGCCACTTTTAAGATCTTCAAGAGAAGCAACCGCTAACGTGTTATTTTGACTGAGTACACCAAACTTTTCAGTAAAGTATGGTTTACTGAAATTTAAGAAGCTCTCTCTTTCACTCAGTGCTCTCATGCTTGCTATGACATCAATATTACCTATGCGAGCCTGTTCCAAGATCTGGTTAAAGTTATCAAAACCAATGTAGTTAAAATTAACGCCTAGATGATGCTGCAAATAATCCAATAAGTCTCGATTGGCCCCTTGGTATTGACCATCATGCTCAAATTCTAACGGAAACCAATTTTTGAGATAAGCAACATTTACTTCCCCTAACCCTCTGATATAGGACAACTCTTCTGAATTTAAGAGGTTTATTCCAGTCTTTAAATCCGTCTGTTGAGGGAGATTCCACTTGTACTCTAATTGGTGCAATCGACTCACTGGAATACTGTCATAGGCTAACTGCAGTTGTTGGGTCAATTTTACCGATTTTTTATTGGTAACAATAAACAGCTCTTGCATGAGCCTACTTGAGTCGACAGGTTTTAAATCCGTCAGTGAATACTGACCAGAATCAAGTAAATGCTGCAGCATGAAACCAGAATCGAGCACGGCTTGTACATTCTTAGCATCAAGCGCTTCTAACTTTTGCTGGGCATCCATTAAATATTTGATATGAACATTAGGATAATACGTTTTGATAAACTCAAGTTGTTCGATGCGAGGGCTGACTGCAACAATTGAGTTATTCTTAATGTTAGAAGAACTTGAGAACAACTGTAACTGCCTAGTATATAGGCTGACTTGCGCAGTTAACTGTTCATCAAAATCAAAACCAGGAGACGCTAAGATGGCATCAACATGGCCTTCTCTTAAAGCAAGCAAAGACTGCTCTTTATTCATCTCAACAAAGGTCAGTTGCTTATCAAGTTTTTGGGAAATTAGTTTCCAGATCCCTATCAATATGCCGTCTAAGTGACCACTGGGATCACGATAACTCAAGGGATAACCAAATAGCGGAGTGGCTATTTTCAAGCTAGCTGGTTTTGATAACTTACCTAACCAATTGTTATTGATCCGATGTTTGGCCTCTTCTGAGATCTGTTCAAACCCCACATCAATAGTTGTCAGCAAGGAAGAGGCAGACGTCTTTATTGCTGGTGCAATCGCTAACCTATTCAAATAAAATGCATTTTCATAGGTGAAAAATTCAACTAAGTCTGTCTCTGTATCATTTTGTTTAAGAAAAAAATCGACCCCAGCAAACGCTTTAATATGACCATGTTTAACCGCTTTTAGCAGGCTAGTTCTATCATCAAAAAACACTAATGTTAATTCAGGGAAATGTTGCTTAAGTGCAGGTAAATGGACTGAGTCCTTTACCACGCCAATACGATAAGGCTTTAATTGTTCGGTTGACTTTAAATTTAACTCTCGGTGACTATAAATATAGCTATCTAGGTATAATAAAGGGTTAGCAAACTGATACTTTTGAGCCCTAGATGGAAGATTGGCCATACCAGCATGGACATCCGCTTGGCCGCTATCTAAAAGTTGTATTGACCCTTGCCAGTCTGCGCCAACAAACTCAACATCAATCCCTGTCTGTTTAGACCAATGTTGCCATTGTTCTATCATCAACCCCTTGGGCATCCCATTGGTGTCAATGTATTGTAAAGGGGCGGAATCTTGGCTAAACGCAACTTTAAGCTTAGTGACTTCTTTAGCTGATATTAAAAATGATATACATGTTACTAAAACACCTAATAGTAATCGACAACATATCTTCACTAACATTTTCCCTAAACACAACAGAGTGATAATCTTTTGCGGTATTAGAGCCTAAAACCCCAAAAAATACCAGTAAAACGACTTGCTGGGTTTTACCCTAGCAAGCTAAAATTACAAA
Source organism: Paraferrimonas sp. SM1919 (assembly GCF_010993985.1). Lineage (GTDB taxonomy): Bacteria > Pseudomonadota > Gammaproteobacteria > Enterobacterales > Shewanellaceae > SM1919. The sequence goes on from NZ_WINH01000009.1 coordinate 57,322, forward strand.
AACTTCCACAAAATAGTATTTTATGACTCACCAAATCGATCAGATATATTCTCAATCTCTTGATAAAGTCTCAGATTTCCAGTTTGATTCTAAAGTGGTTGGGGTTTTTCCCGATATGATCAAACGGTCAGTACCCGGCTATTCACAAATCATCCATGGTATTGGCCAGATCGCTACCAAAACCGTCCAAGAAAACTCTCATGTATACGATTTAGGCTGCTCTCTCGCTGCTGCAAGTCTTGCTATTGGCCGTCATGTAACCAACATCCCCTTTAAAATAAAGGCCATAGACTTCTCCCAAGATATGGTTAATAGGGCGAAAGAACAAATTAGTGCATATAATCTCAATCCAAGTATTGATATTATTTATCAAGATATTAGAGAAACAGAAATTGAAAATGCCTCCTTAGTCATTTTAAATTTCACCATGCAATTCCTAAAGCCAGAAGACCGACAAACCTTAGTAAACAAAATTTATCAAGGACTTAACCCTGGTGGGGCACTCATAGTCTCTGAGAAGTTAAGCTTTAATTCAGCTACTGTTGGTAAGCTAATCGATGATCTCCATTTGGACTTCAAAAGAGCCAATGGCTACAGTGAATTGGAGATAAGTCAAAAACGTTCCGCACTGGAAAACGTAATGAAACCAGACACCCTTGAAACCCATTTAAATCGACTCAAAGAAGCTGGGTTTGAACATAAAAGCGTCTGGCTACAAACCTTAAATTTTGCATCCATGGTGGCAATCAAGTGATCTCTTTTAGTTCTTTTTATCAACAAATCGCCGATGATGTTCTTGCCCATTGGTTAGAAGACCTGCCTAAAATTTTAGGCCAGTGGCAGCATGAAAATAAACATGGAAAATTGCCATCCTGGGAAAAAGTTCTCAATAAACTGCCAAATAACTGTGCCGATTACATCGACTTAGAAAATACGGTAACGATAGGTAAGGCTGATGAACTGGATGCCAGTCAACGTCAAAAAATTCATAATTTGCTGAAAATCTTTATGCCCTGGCGTAAGGGCCCCTATCAAGTTTTTGATACCTTTATTGATACCGAATGGCGTTCCGATTGGAAATGGGAGAGGCTCAAAGATCATATCAGCCCATTAAACAATCGATTAGTGCTCGATGTCGGCTGTGGCAGTGGTTACCATATGTGGCGCATGTTAGGTGCTGGCGCTCGTCGAGTCGTTGGGGTCGATCCTTCGGCATTATTTTTATGTCAATTTGAGGCCATAAAACGCTTAGCTGGAACAGACAAGCCGATCCATCTACTACCTTTGGGAATAGAGCAACTGCCACCATTGGATGCTTTTGATACTGTTTTCTCGATGGGCGTGCTTTACCATAGGCGCTCTCCAATTGAACACATCTTGCAGTTAAAAGATTTACTTCACGGTGGCGGTGAACTTGTCTTAGAAACATTAATCATCGATGGTGATGAGAATACTGTACTCGTGCCTCCTGGTCGCTACGGAAAAATGAATAATGTGTGGTTCTTACCTTCAATCAAAGCGTTAGAGTTATGGCTAGCAAAATGCGGTTTTGAAAATATCAGAGTAGTCAACGAAGATGTTACTGCCTTAGCAGAGCAAAGAGCAACCCCTTGGATGACCAGTGAATCTTTAGTCGACTTTTTAGATCCCAATGACATCGACAAAACGATAGAAGGTCACCCAGCGCCAAAACGTGCTACATTTGTAGCAACAAAGCCAATAAAACCATTATCTTAATAAATAGAGTTTATCAATGATACGAACTATTTTAGCGTTATTAAGCTTGTCATTTGTGAGTGCCTGTAGCATCACCTCAACTACCCCAGGGGTCACCCAGAAGCAGTTAAAATCAGCCCTAGATAAACAGCAGCAGCTAATTGCTTCTCAAATTGCTGAGCAATGTACCCCTCCGAAATTAGTCACCGGCCTACAACAACAAGTTCAAGCCCTTGGCCAATCACTGCAACAAATAGACGATAAAAAGTTAACGATGCAAATGGCCCAGACAATGCCGAAATGCCCTGAAACTCCTAGTATGCAAGATAAAATGATCTTAGGCGCAATTGAAAATGCCTATTTAAGTACCTTTAAAACACAATTAGTCGCAAGAATTGATACAGGCGCCGAATCCTCATCTTTAGATGCCCGAGAGATCCAAAACTTTGAGCGCGATGGCGATGACTGGGTTAGGTTTACCTTAATCAATGGTCAGCAACCCATAGTGCATGAAGCTAAAGTTGTCCGTTTTGTCAATATTAGACAATCTGCAACCAATAATGCAGACAGAAGGCCAGTGATTCATGCACATTTGCAAATAGGCAGTTATGGCCAAACAACTGAAATAAACTTGACGGACCGTTCCCATCTTGACTATCCCCTATTGCTAGGCAGAAAGTTCATCAAAGATATTGCCATTGTTGATGTATCTAAAGAGTTGTTCCAAGGTGAACCTACTAAGCCAATTTCACGCCAAAAGGATAACTAATGCAATCGCGCAAACCTTTTTATTTATTTATTAGCATTTTATTTATTGTCGGCATCATCACGACTGCCTTTCGACATATTGAACAAGATGTGCCTTTAGTGCCTGGCGAGCAAATCCAAAGTTGGGCAATTGATGCCAAACTCTCTTTTCAAGGCTCAGGTGAACCGGTTGAGCTCACATTTGCCCTACCTTCAGACCCTGCTTTTGAAATTATTGAAGAAAATGCGACATCTTCAGGTTATGGCTTAACCATTGCAGAAAACCAACAAGGCAGACGAGCACTTTGGAGTCACCGTCAACCCCAAGGCAATCAACAGCTTTTTTATAGCGCGACCTTAATTCCTACTAAGCAAACCCAATTACTGCAAGATGAGGAACCGCAAGCCCCTAGCCCTGTAGTGTGGGATGACGAATACCGAGGCGCAGCTACTGAAGTTATTGAAACCGCTTGGCAAAAGAGCGCTAGCGCTTATTCTTTTGCTTTAGAAATAGCCAAAATGATGACCTCAGATTCCCCTAGTCAAAACATTGCCCTGCTTAATAATGCGTTTAAACGAGATAAACTGCTACTAAACTTCATGCACAGTGCTGGTTACCCAGCTAAAAATATGCATGTGCTCATGCTCGAGGATCAGCGCCGCCGTCAAAAATTGGTCACTATGGTAGCGTTTTATGAAGAGGGGCAATGGCAACTTATCAACCCTGATACTGGCATCATTGGTCGCCCGAAAAATGCTCTGGTTTGGGATTTTAAACAATCCTCTATACTGGATGTGATTGGTGCTAAAAACTCCACTGTCAGCTTTTCTATGCTTGAAAAGCAAAGCTCGGCTTTAAAAACAGCAGTTGATGTGATTGATCAGCAAACTGATTGGGATTTCTCTCTCTATCAGTTGCCGATTGAAGAGCAAAGTCTTTTTAAAGGGATTTTGTTGTTGCCTGTTGGGGTATTAGTTGTGGTCTTTTTAAGAGTTCTGGTGGGCATCAAAACCTCTGGTACCTTTATGCCCGTACTCATTGCCATGGCTTTTATACAAACTACCTTGTTGACTGGTTTAATCGGCTTTCTGCTGATTGTGTCGATCGGTTTGATGATCCGCTCTTACCTGTCCAATTTAAACTTATTACTCATATCAAGAATATCCGCAGTCGTCATAGTGGTAATAGGTATTATTGCCATATTCACCCTACTCGCTTTTAAATTAGGATTAAATGAAGGCCTGACCATTACTTTCTTTCCTATGATCATTTTGGCATGGACGATAGAAAGAATGTCGATTTTATGGGAAGAGGAAGGCCCAAAAGAGGTGTTCGTCCAAGGCGGTGGAAGTTTATTTGTAGCCGTACTGACCTATCTAGCAATGAACTCTAATTGGATTCAGCACTGGGTATTTAACTTTTTAGGATTACACTTAATCATTCTGGCATTGGTGCTGATGATGGGCCAATACACTGGCTATCGTTTACTAGAACTTAAACGATTTCACCCTTTCGTGGAGAGAGGTTAATGTTCGCTAGCCCGAAAGCACTAGCCGCCAAGGGTGTGCTAGGTATGAATAAACGAAATATTGATTATATTGGCCGCTATAACCCTAGACGCCTCTATAAATTCGTGGATGATAAACTATCGACCAAACAACTGGCTATAGATAATAATATCCACAGTCCTGGGTTAATTGGCGTTATCAGCCAACAACATGATATCGCCATGGTACCTAAACTCGTTCAAGGAAAATCTGGGTTCGTAGTTAAACCCGCCCAAGGAAGTGGCGGTAAAGGGATCATGGTGATCACTAAGGTTAAGGATGGTCGCTTTTATAAACCTAATGGGGATGAAATTACTCATGAGGAAATGACCCGTCATGTGTCTAATACCCTAAGTGGCCTATTTACCCTTGGTGGTAAACCTGATGTGGCAATGATTGAAGAGTTAATTCAATTTGACCCTGTATTTGATGGCTTTAGTTTTGAAGGGGTGCCAGATATTCGCTTGATCATTTTTAAAGGGTTCCCTGTAATGGGCATGCTGCGTTTATCAACTAAAGCTTCTGATGGTAAGGCTAACCTTCATCAAGGTGCGGTTGGTGTAGGTTTAGATCTAGCCAACGGCCAAGGATTATACGCCGTACAGTTTGATAGAAAAGTCGAATACCACCCTGATACTGGCCGCAAACTCAATGAGATTAAAGTGCCCCATTGGGATAAGCTTTTACATTTAGCCGCGGGTTGCTATGAAATGTCAGGCCTTGGCTATTTAGGAACCGACATGGTTCTTGATGTTGAACACGGGCCCTTGTTACTAGAATTAAATGCTCGCCCTGGACTTGCTATTCAAATTGCCAATGATCAAGGTATATTACCAAGGCTAAAACAAATTGAAGCCTTAGGTGAACAGAATATGGATGTTGAACAAAGAATTGCGTACTCTAAAAAGCATTTTTCTACTGCTCACGCTTAGTTGTGTTATCACTGATTCAGCTGCCATTGAAGGTCAACTTTGGCAGCGTTTTCAGCAATGTCAGCAAGCCTTACCCAGTACCGACCTTTATCAACAATTTGCGATTGCCGAACGCGCAACTTTACTGCAAAGGCAAGAGCTGCCAATTTATAACTTATTTGATTATCTTGATTATCTTAATCAGACACCGTTGAAGCTTAATCAAGAGCTACAAGGTGCGTTCTTGGGCTGTCAAACTCGATTAAAAAAGCATCTACTTGATCACATTCAATTACTCAAGAAAAGTGGCTTTATTAGTGAGCTAGCACAGGCCAAGCAACCTCATTTACAAAAATTAAGCCAAGCCTATTTAACACTCGAAACGATTTTATTGACTTTTGAGTTAAAAAACCTAACCACTAAAGCCAATTATTTATCGCTACTTAGGCAAAGGACGCACATAACCTTAAAAAATCAGGCTTGTCATAATGAACACTACCCCAACGGGCTGATTAATTTACGTCAGCTCAATCGTTACTTCTTAACAACTTCTGAAGAGTGCGGCCAACAAGCATGGCAGCAAAGCCGTCAGTTAAATGATCAAACGTTCAATCAACAATTGAGTCAGGATAGCTCTCTTCCTAGCCAATTACATTTTGTCGAACCAAAACGCTTAGAAAAGTATTTAGCCAAAATAAACCAAAACCCACTATTGGTTAAACCATGGCAGCTACCCAAACAATTAATGTTAGAAGCTCGTCCACCAGCTTGGGATAGTTATCAAAGAATGATGGAGATTTTAGCTGCACTTAACTATCAGATAGAGCCCATTATTCCACTCAATAGCAGTGATAAACAGCAGCCCCAAAGAGTGAGAATATGGTCCAAAAAACGTCCTGTTGCTGAACTTTTGATACAAACGGCTGATAACAATTATGCTCAAGTAATTCAAAAAGGAGTGATTGGAACACAACTTGCGCAGATACATCTTTATCAAAGAGCGCAGATAACAACCCCTCAGCAGCAACAGCAATGGCTAATGATGCTCGCTAAAATATTTAAAGTCATTGCCAACCCAAATGCTTTTTATTTGTTATCCCATTCCGCTGATGATGCTGAGCTGGATAACTTATATCAATATTGGTTTGTTGATACCTTCAAAAAAGACAGTCATTGGCAACGAATATATGATCAAAGCCAATGGTTCAAACACAGTTATCAGTCTCAAGTTTTTGTGAGTAAGAACTTTTCCAATAAAATCCACTTTAAAGAGCGATTACAAGGTGTCAAATATTTGCAGCAGGCATTAATGCCGCCCCTTGCCAGTTACCTCAACAAACATCATTGTGATTCTGTTATTGCTTGTTATCGCACACTTTTTAGCAGTGAAAATAACAATGATTTAATTTGGGTTTATAATCAAATTACCGGAAAAAAACTGACAAAAACAAGCTTTTGGGAGCACTTAGAGAATGAAGTCTATCAATTTGATAATACTAATACTGATCTCACTGCCGGCATGCAGTCAATTACCCGAAAATAAACGTGTGCAATCGTTACAAAAACTACAACAAACCTTTGAACCTAAGCTCTATCAACTGCCCCCAAGAATTCAAGGCCATTATGGCCTAAGAATGTTTCGTCTCAGTGGTAAAGAAGAGTATCTACAAAGCAGTTTAATTGATTTATATTCTGTCACTGACGCACAGCGATTTTATGCCTGTTCAAGTGATGATCAAGCCTTTATAAAGCACCAAGCGAACATCATGATCGACCAGCTTGGCAACGGTCCTCGTGCTCGAGCTCGTAAAAAGGCCATTCAACCGTGGCCTGAATTTATCTTCTATGCCGATGCACTACTTCGCTATGGTTCAAGGATAGACGCCCTTGGATTTTACAGCCCTTGCCACTCCAAAATGCTGCAAGCGTTAAAAGATTATGATCTTACTGAGGCTATCACTGATCCGGCAATGATCAAAAGCTGGGCGGCTCAACTTGCCAATTATGTCTATTGGTCGGAGCAACTAAACTCTGGTGATTACATCGCCGCCTATACCAAAGCCTTCAAAAATGTCTATGCCGACGACAAAGACAGTAACTTAAGTAAAAGACAGTTTAAGAATAAAATCTATGGAATGACACATTTCATTTTCGCCGCTAGCCATTACTATCAAAAACGAATTAGTGCTAAAGAATTCAAATGGATTTTAGATTACTTCCAAAACAACATCGATCGCATTATTAATGAAACGTCTAATGACGTCATTGCTGAAGTTGGCGTAAGCTTCTTATTAGCCGAACAGTATCAGCACCCTGTCGTTGCTCGCTGCCAAGATCATATTATCAGTCAAATTGATCCCCATTATAATATGATCTTATCTCCAAGCGGTCGCTTCGATCTGGCCAGCGGTGAACACAGAAATATGCTTGCCCTAATGCTATTAAATGGTATGCAATCCCCCTTACACCCAGGACCTAATTTAGCCAGTTACTCCCAGCTAGCAAGTTATCTTCCCAAGGGACTACAACCTCTGCCAAAGTAAACCAATACCCCTACAAAAAAACCCGTTTGTTAACGGGTTTTTTTATGAGCAAATATTGCTTTATTAAATCACGCCTAGTTCGCGCAAACGTTCCATTAGATAAGTTTTAGCAGTATGACGCTCTGATAAAACCACTTCTGGATTAGGGTGTAAAAACAGTGGTAATGAGATCCGCGACTTAGTGACCTGTTCACCCGTTGGATTAATCACTCGGTGAGTGGTCGACGGGAAGTAGCCCCCTGACGCTTCTTGTAGCATATCCCCAATGTTAATAATTAAATTACCAAAATCACTAGGAACATCAATCCAATTGCCATCTCTGCCTTTCACCTGCAAACCCGGCTCATTCGCCGCAGGTAAAAGAGTAATTAAATTAATATCCTCATGGGCCGCCGCTCGAATGGCACCTGCTGGCTCATCACCTTGCATAGGTGGATAATGAAGAATACGCAGTAACGTTTGTTGCGAATTCTCAATCATCTTACTTAAGGCAATTGAATATTTTTCTGATACAGACTCAGGAGAATGAGCTTCGATCCAGCTTAACAATTGAGCAGCTAGTTCAGTCGTATTTTTGTAATACAGCTCGATATTTTCCCTAAGCTCTTCTGGCATTTGACCCCATGGGTAGAAATGAAAATACTCTTTAATATCTTTTTGGGTGTGACCTTTCGCCGTTTCCGATACCTCAGAAGAAAAAAAACCATCTTGAGTGTCTTTATTATAGGTAAATTCCGTTTTGCGGTCGCTGTTGAAAAATTCTTGCCATTGCTGATAAATAGTTTCAACCAAATCTTGATCTATAGGATGATTTTTTAAAACACCAAAACCTGTGTCATGTAAAGATTTTACAAATTCTGCTTCACAATTTTCACTCAGAAAATCTATGGCTTCTAATTTCATTTTTATTTTTAACCTTATCAAAAAACGCTGTAAGTTTAACGAGTAGTAACATTGCTCTCAAGCACCCTACCCCTAAGGTGTCACAATACACAGGATGTTGCACGGTTTTTGTGCAACATTTGTGGGCATCCCTAAGCAAGCACCGAATTAGTGCAAAAGAAAACTTCTATTAACGCCAACTCACTTATTACACTGGTAATATTTTTGGCATAGCTCTTGCCTTTCAAGTATAGATAATTATTTGGAGGCCAAATGAAAAAGCCAATTAATATAGTGTTTAGTGACATTGATGGTTGCTTACTCGACCATCATAATTACCAGGATAAAGCTGCCCAAGCGGCTTTAACTTGGTTGCAAAAAGGCCATTTCCCATTAGTGTTAGTAAGTTCCAAAACCCTTTCTGAAATGACTGAATTGCAAAGGAAATGGCAACTTGATACGCCGATGATCATCGAGAATGGCAGCGCTATCGCCTTCCCTAAAAGTCATTACAGCGAAAAACAAATCGAGCAAGCATACAGTCATGGTAATTATTGGCTCAGGGCATTAACGGAAAAAATAGATACCGTTGCTTTGCTTGAAAACTTTCAACATTGCGCTAAGACCTTCAGTCAAATGGACATCGAACAATTAATGGCATTAACGGATTTAGAGGCCGAACAAGCACGACAGGCACAAGACAGGCTATTTAGTGATCCTATTTATTGGTCAGGCAGTCCGCAGCAACTGGCCCAATTTAAACAACACTGTCATCAGCTTGGGATCAAAGTTAACCAAGGGGGGCGTTTTATACACCTCGATAATGGCGCAGATAAAGGTTACGCCGTTAATAAACTGATTGAGTTGTTAACCCAGATCCAACCCCAACTTAATCCCATTTGCAGTTTGGCTCTGGGAGATGGTGAAAACGACTTGCCTATGCTCAAAGTATGCGACTTCGCCGCTCAAATCGCTTCACCTAGTCATCATTTCCCAAGTTTTAGTCACCCTAATTTATTTCGTAGTCAACAATATGGACCGGCTGGTTGGTTCGAAGCTATTGAATACTTTTTTTCTCGTCGTCAATTGGCCTAAGGAGAGCGTAAGATGTCCGATTTTCACCAAAGTGGTAGTGTCACGACTTTACATAACCTAGAGACTCACTCCCTTGAAGAAATGGAATATGAACTCAATCATTTTTCTCGTTTCAGACCTATGGGATTGATCCTACCTTCACTGTTTAGTGAGCTCGAAGGGCCTGCACTCAAGCATATTGTAAAAGAATTAGAACAGGCCGATTATCTCAATCAAATTGTTATCGGGCTTGATAAAGCCGATTTCGAACAATACCAATACGCCAATGAATTCTTTAGCTCATTACCTCAAGAACATGCCATTTTATGGAATGATGGCCCAAGACTAAGAGCCATTGATCGCGAACTTGCAAAGTATGATCTTGCTCCTAAAGAAGCAGGTAAAGGCCGAAATGTATGGTACTGTATGGGTTATATGCTGGCCACTGGTAAAGCCGAAGCGATAGCTTTGCATGACTGTGACATTACCACTTACGATCGTTCTATGCTGGCAAAGTTGTTGTATCCCGTGGCTCACCCGCAATTTCAATTCGAATTTTGTAAAGGTTATTATGCCCGAGTCGCGGATAACAAAATCAATGGTCGAGTATCTAGACTATTAGTGACTCCATTACTTCGGGCCTTACAAAAAGTTTTAGGTCATCACGACTATTTAGAATTTTTAGATAGCTTTCGCTATCCCCTCGCCGGAGAGTTCTCATTTAGAAAGGATGTATTAACTGATATTCGCATTCCTAGCGATTGGGGATTAGAAATTGGGGTATTGTCCGAAATGTACCGTAATTACTCTTCTAACCGCATTTGTCAGGCCGACATCGCCAAACATTATGATCATAAACATCAGGATTTATCTTTAGAAGACAAAACTAAAGGTTTATCTAAAATGTCTATTGATATCAGTAAAGCCATATTTAGGAAACTGGCAACTTGCGGTGTAACCATTGATTCAGAAACATTTCGAACCATTAAAGCCTGCTACTTCAGAATCGCCTTAGATTTTGTCGAAAGTTACCAAAAAGATGCGTTAATGAATGGCTTACAGTTAGATGTACACCAAGAAGAAAAGGCCGTAGAAATGTTTGCTCAAAATATTCTTCAGGCTGGGCAAATTTTCCTCGACAATCCTGCAGAGCGACCTTTTATTCCAAGTTGGTCTCGTGTTCAAGCTGCTATACCCGATATTTTTGACCGTCTTGCAGAAGCTGTTGAGTTAGATGCTAAAGAATTAAGAGGAAAATTAAGTGAGTCAGCATAATTTATTGTCGACCCAGTTACAGGCCCTGCTAGCACCGGTTTACTCATTATCTGAAACGGAATTTACTGATTTATGTGAACAGCTATTAGCAATAATGGGTCTTAATAAAAATGCGGTAAAGAATGAACTCGAACAACATTTATGGGATGAGAACGATGTCTTTTTGATTACCTATGGTGACAGCATCAATCACCCTCACAAGCCATCTCTGCAATGTTTAGAGCAGTTCATGCATAAATATGTTGATCATTTTACTGGTGTTCATATTTTACCTTTTTACCCCTACTCTTCAGACGATGGCTTTGCCGTGATTGATTATACATCGGTCAATGAATCCTTAGGTAACTGGAATCATATCAGTCGCTTCGCACAAGCCTACCGATTAATGGCGGATTTGGTCATTAATCACGGTTCAAGCCGTTCCATTTGGTTCGAACAATTTTGTAATGGCGTTGAACCGGGTAGTTACATGTTCTATCAAGGCAATCCCGCGGATGACCTATCAAAAGTCGTCAGACCGAGAACCAGTCCGTTACTCAGAAAGGTGGATACTTTAAATGGAGAAAAGCATCTATGGTGCACCTTTAGTCACGACCAAATTGACTTCAATTTTGAAGACCCCCGTGTCTTTGTACAGTTTATAAAAATCATCGCTTTTTATTTAGAAAAGGGCATCCGTATCTTTAGACTCGATGCCGTGGCCTTTTTATGGAAGGAAGTAGGTACTGACTGCCTGAATTTACCGCAAACTCATCAGCTAATAAAAGTGATCAGACTGCTTATTGAGCAAGTAGCACCGAATGCCATTATCATCAGCGAAACGAATCTACCCAATGAACAAAATCTAAGCTACTTTGGTAACAGCAATGAAGCCCATAGTATTTATAACTTTTCGCTACCACCGTTATTACTTCATACTTTAACTACGGGGAATTCTCAGGCGCTGACACGCTGGTTAATGGCGCTGCCCCCTTGTGTCGCAGGCAATTGTTATCTCAATTTCATAGCTTCACATGATGGCATAGGGTTAAGGCCTGTCGAAGGGTTGTTGAGCGCTCAACAAATACAAAACCTAGTGCAACATGCTCTTGATTGTAATGGCCAAGTCTCTTTCAGAAAAGTTGACCAACAACAGCAAAAGCCTTACGAGCTCAATATTGCACTGTTTGATGCTATGTCTCGAATGCAATCCCAATCCAAAGATAGTTTACAAATCTCGAGGTTTATCGCGGCACATGTGGTCATGCTTTCTATCGAGGGGATCCCAGCATTTTACCTGCACTCTTTGTTAGCAACTCAAAACGATATTAATCGATTTGAAAACTCAGGGCACAAACGCCATATCAATCGACGTCGATATTTGGTTGATGAAATTGAGTCTGCACTGGGCGATAAAAATAACCATCAACATAAGGTTTTCACTGAACTTAATCAAATTATCAAGATCCGCCAACAACAAAAGGCATTCCATCCCAATGCCACTCAATTTACCCTGCAATTAGGTAGCAAATTTATTGGCTTGTGGCGTCAATCATTAGACAAAAAGCAGTCCATATTTTGTGTGATTAACATCAGCTGTGAAACGGCATTGTTCTCCCTTGCCGAATTAAACTTAATTGATGGTCAAAATTGGTATGATTTACTCGGCCATGATATTGGTCAAGATCCATTTTCTGAGCTACGGGTTGAGCCTTACCAATGCCTGTGGATCACAAATATATGATCTAAAAATGGCTGCGATTGCAGCCATTTGGTTATTGATAAATGAAGCAAATACCCCACCATGCGATGCTGTTCGGCATCGCTAGGTCGCTCACTTTCCTGATTTTAGATGACGCTGAATGCGCAAACGACGCTCTGCACTGAATTGATCATCCTTAGGTTTATCTGGATTATTAACTCTCGAGCGACGCTCTTTAAAAGCTGGCTTTGAATTTAACTTAGCTAAGAAAGCATCACGATTTTGAATTTCATAACCTGATTGCACAATGCGCTTTATTCTCTGGCCGATTAATTGCTCAACCTGCATAACGGTTAGTTCTTCTTCGCGATTCACAAAAGACACCGCAGAACCTCGTTGCCCAGCTCGACCGGTGCGACCAATACGATGAACGTAGTCCTCTGCCAGGAAAGGCATGTCATAGTTAACCACATGAGGCAGAGATTCAATATCCAAACCACGAGCGGCTACATCGGTTGCCACCATCACTCTTGCTTGGCCGGATTTAAATTCATCAAGCGCTCGACGACGAGCACTTTGGGCACGATCTCCATGGCAAAGTACAGCCTTAATGCCATCTAGCTTAAGCTCTTTTACAATATTATTGGCGGTTTCTTTGTAGTTAACAAAAACCAATACCTGCTGCCAGTTCTTTCGACCAATGAGCTCTGCGAGTAATTCGGTTTTACGATCCCCATCAACAGGATAAAGAACATGGGAAATGGTTGAGGCGGTGGTGTTAGCTCGTTCAACTTCAATTCGCTTTGGCTTCCTTAAAATATCAGCAGCCAGAGCATTAAGTTGCTTAGAAACGGTCGCAGAGAACATCATAATTTGCGGTGAGGAATTTACCTCCATCATGATTGCACGCACTTTACTGATAAAACCCATATCCAAAATACGATCAGCTTCATCGAATACTAAATGACTAATATTTTCAATATTGAGATTTTCAAGCTCAATGTGTTCCCATAAACGACCAGGGGTTGCAACCACAATGTCTGCACCATCGCTGAGTTTGCGTTCTTGGGATGACATCTTGACGCCTCCATAAACACTCACCACCTTCAAATTGGTATATTTGACATAAGCACTGATATTGTCGGCAATTTGCGCAACTAACTCACGAGTAGGTGCCAAAATTAACGCCTTGGTCGTGTATGGGCTCGCTGGAGAATTATCTTTTAATAGGTGATTGATAATAGGAAGAGCGAAAGCGGCGGTCTTGCCTGTTCCAGTTTGAGCGGTGGCAAGGATATCCTGACCTCGCTTGGCAACTGGCAATGCCTGTTGTTGAATTGGGGTTAATTTCTGATAACCACATTCTTCAAGCGCTTTGAGCAACTCCTCACTAAACCCTTGGGATGAAAATAGCATAATATTAGTATTCCTAGTTATCAGGTGAAATATGGGTGGGCATCATAATCTAACTTGAGCAAAATTTCTCGTCATTATCGACAAAACTGCACTTTTACTCATTAAAGATCCTATCGCTCACACCCATATAGTACAAATTAGCATTAAATTGGCCCATTTCCACATTGGAATTTTAATGGTTACAAGGCAAGTTAGATATGAATAATTAAAAGGATTGATTATGTATAAATATAATAATAAATGGCTAAGGGGCTTTTTGCTAATGGCAACAGCCTCATTCGCTATGACCGCTTGTAATGATGACAAAGAGACTGTCACCACTGTTCCAGTCGCCCCTCCCCCTGTAATTGAGGCTCCAGCACCTGACCGTACCTTTCCTCAAGGCGCAATTATGATTGAAGCGGGTGACGGTCTCACCACGCGACTCCAAGAAGCCTTAATTAATGCTCAAGCAGGTGATGTAATCGTTCTGCCAAAAGGCCGTCACATGATTGACTCTACTCTCTCATTTGATGGTTCATCTGCGACAAATGTCTCTATTTTGGGTTATGGCATGGAGCAAACCATCCTTGATTTTAGCGGTTCACAAGATGGTGATGGTATTTTTGTGCAAAACGCCAAAAATATTTTGATGGAAGATCTATCTGTTTATGAAGCCAATAACAACGGCATTAAGCTTAAAAACTCCAATGGCATCATATTACGTAGAGTTGGGGCTGTCTGGGAAGGTGAACTCAATCAAGGTAATGGTGCCTATGGTTTATACCCTGTAGAATGTGAAAACATTCTTATTGAAGACAGTTATTCCCGCGGCAGTGCTGATGCTGGTATTTACGTAGGCCAATCGAAATATATTGTGGTGCGTCGTAACCTAGCCCTAGAAAACGTTGCAGGTATTGAAATTGAAAACTCAATGTACGCTGATGTTTATGATAACGTTGCGCGTGGTAACACCGGTGGTATTTTAGTATTCGACTTACCCATTGGTAATCATAGATACGGCTCGAGTGTGCGTATCTTTAATAATATTGTCGATGCTAATAACACCCATAACTTTGCAAATGCTTCAGCGAATCCAGCCGGTGTTCATATCGTCCCTCCTGGCACCGGTATGATTATTCTCTCCACTCGTGATGTTGAGATCTTCAATAACACCATCACCAATCATGATTCAATGGCTATTGCCATCTCAAGCTTTTTTATTGCTGAGCAAGATAAGTTAGAGCCTGACTTACTGCCTTTCGTTGAGCAATATACGCCTATTATGGTGGATGGATGGCGCCCAATTCCGCGCAACATTCATATTCATCACAATACAATTGAACGCTCAGGTCTAAGCCCTAACGGTAAATTAATTGAAGATATCATCCTTGCCTATCTTGCTCTAAGAAAGGATTTTCCTGATATTTTATACGACGGTATTGGTCCTTTAATTGCCAATAGTGGTGGCCTATTGCCTCTCGGTGAAGCGCCCTTTGCAGAGGATGGTAGTGACAATATCTGTGTGAATAACAATGGCACAGCATCTATTGGACAATTATTTAAAACCGGTTTAGATCTTGCAAATCCAGATACCCTGTTGGAAAAGCCCGCAGAAGGTACTGAGAATACTTTACTATTTTGTAGTCAACCACCGCTACCAACCCATGCAGTGACGTTTGCTGGTGAGCAATTCGGCTGTAATATCGATGATGATTTTGCCGGCTGTGACAGTCCCACGATTGTTGAAAATGAAGGTGGCATTGGCTTTGGTACTGGTGGTCTAAGTGGCGATGGTGACCTTAGCTTATGTAGTGCTGGTGAAGGCGCGAACTGGACTGCGCTGTTAGGGGCAAACTGTCCTAAGCTGTCTGACTACAATCTTTTTGTAGACCCTAGTGACCCAACTAAAAACGCCAATTCGGGTGGTTTAGCGTATGATTTGAATACCCAATTATTCACTGACTATGCCAGTAAATATCGTTATGTATTTATCCCTGAAGGTGAAAGTGCTGAGTTTAATGCTACTGAAGTCTTTAACTTCCCTGTCGGCACGGTGATCACTAAAACTTTTGCAATGCCAGCTAATACCGCTAATCGTGGTATCGCTAATGAAAGCCTGATTGAGACACGACTGCTTATCCGCCGCGTTGATGGTTGGGCGGCGTTACCTTATGTTTGGAATGCAGAAAAAACCGATGCGGTACTGACTAAAGCCGGTGCTTCGCAAAATATGATGATCAGTCATAACGGTCAAGATTATGATTTCAATTATAAAGTACCTAACATTAATGATTGTAAGCAATGTCATCAATTTAAAGCAGATGCAAACTCTGCTGCAGAGTTCTTGCCTATTGGTCCTAAAGCTCGCAACCTTAACAAGGACTTTGATCATGGTGCCGGTGCTATCAATCAACTTACTGCGTGGGCTCAAGCGGGTATCTTAGTTAACTTACCAGAACTTAGCAGTGTCGACAGCGTACCAAGTTTCAATGATACAGATGCCGCAGCGATTGCAACCATGTCCGATACGGATCTAATGGCCAATGCTAAAGCATACTTAGACATTAACTGTGCCCATTGTCATCGCCCAGAGGGTAATGCTTCAAATACTGGTTTAAAACTAGAATATGGACGCAGTTACGCATCCGATCCTTTCGGTCATGGTACTTGTAAATCGCCGGTCGCCTACGGGGGCGGTAATCTAAGTTATGATACTGTACCTGGTGATGCGGATAACTCTATTATGCATTATCGAATGGCTTCGACTGATCCAGGTGATCGAATGCCAGAGATCGGGCGCTCGTTGGCCCACCTTGAGGGTGTGGCACTGATAAAAGAGTGGATCAATCGCTTACCAGCAGCAGACTGTTCACCTCAGTAAATTAACTTTTAACGTTTAAGGCCGCATTTTGCGGCCTTTTTTGGAGTACCAATGAGAGTCTTACTTAGTTGGCTCATTCTGGCCATATTGAGCGCCTGTGATTCAACCACAGGACCTTTAGAAAATACTAATGTCCAAGCAGAACAAAGCATCACTGACATCCCTGTCACTGAAGATAACTTGCAAGACAATAATCCACAGTGTCAAATCAATGCTCAACAGATCCAGTGGCAAACTCTAGCGACTCAAAATTGCCAATACTTATCAAGTTATGGTCTTTTTAGTGACCCACAAAACCCTACCAGTGCAGCCAATAATGGCATCGCCTATGAATTAAACAGTGCACTTTTCTCAGACTATGCGAGTAAATATCGCTTTATTTTCTTGCCTCAAGGTGAGCAAATGACATTAGCTTGGCCAACCATGTCCTTTCCTATTGGCACTGTGCTCAGCAAGACTTTTGCTATGCCAACTGATAGTCAGCTTACTGGCTTTAGCAATGAGCGCTTACTTGAAACGCGGTTGTTAATTTTGAGGGAAGATGGTTGGCATGGGTTAACCTATCAGTGGCAAGGTCAACAAGCGCAAAGATTGCAAGTTGGTGCTAGGATTGCGATTGAATTAAACCATCAAGATCAGCTTCTCAGATTCGATTACCAGATCCCATCAGAAATTGATTGCATCACCTGTCATCAACAATTCAGAGATGGGCAACTCGCTAGCCACCCTATCGGCCCCAAGCCAAGGCTATTAAATCGTGCGGCAACGACAAGTAATAATTTGAATCAACTTCACTACTGGCAACAGCAGGGATACTTACGCCCCTACGATAAAACCATTACCATTGAACCCATGGCCATGTTAGGCAACAACGTTAACCTTGAATTACAAGCTAGGGGCTATCTCGACATTAACTGTGGCCATTGTCACCAAGCCAACGGCAGCGGAAGTGTCTCTGGTTTGAGGCTAACATTTGCAACCGATCCCCACAGTCATCAATATGGTATTTGTAAGCAACCGCCAGGTTGGGATGGGGGCCCCTTAGGCTTGGATTTTGATATCGTACCTGCAAACGCGGACAGATCGATAATTCCCTATCGCATGCAATTAACAGATGCAAAAGACAAAATGCCTGCATTAGGAAGGCAAGTCGAAGATACAGAGGGGGTACAATTGATCAAACAATGGATTAATTCATTAGATCCAAGTTTAGGGAATTGCTATTAAGTTATCTTGTTGCAGCTGTTTAAAAAGTCACTGATCCTTTGCTGATGCCACCTTTTAAAACAGTGATGTAAATTACTAGGATCACTCAGCCCTAGCTGCTCAGCGATTTGTATCATCGATAGCTCAGTTGTTAACAACAACTTTTTTGCTTGTGATGATCTGATTTGATCCCAGATTTGTCGATAGCTGGTATCGCATTGAGCCAACCGCCGCTTTAACGTTCGCACACTCATATTGAGCTTCTGCGCCAGTTGTTCAACCCCTAAGGCCATGGGTAGATTTTCAGCCATCAAACTATAGATTTTCTCGCACAAACTATGCTGTTGTAAATGTGGAGAAAAATATTCTAAATCACTGTGTTGGTTGGCCAAACTTTGTATTTTGCACAGAGGCATCGTTAAGGATAAAGTATGAATATTGACCGTTAATGGTTGCTGCACTCCTCGTTGCTTTAAGAAGTTACCCAAGTGACGTTGGTGAAATTGCAACAGCCACAAAGCAAGATGACGCCGACTATTATCCTCAATAAACTGTACCGTTACGTGGTCTTCGCCAGTCATTACATAAATATCAACTAAACCAAAACTCAGTCGATATTCATCATTTAAGCTCTGCA
Source organism: Paraferrimonas sp. SM1919 (assembly GCF_010993985.1). Lineage (GTDB taxonomy): Bacteria > Pseudomonadota > Gammaproteobacteria > Enterobacterales > Shewanellaceae > SM1919. Next base: position 75,821 of record NZ_WINH01000009.1, read on the forward strand.
GTAAAGCCTGAATATCATCTCTAGCAATGGGCTTTCGGGGAAGATAATAGTGGTGAAGCTGCCACGATAGATGATCATAATGCATAAGTTGCAAGAACACCGGCTCAACCAAATAAGCTGGAATAAAGCGGCAATACTCGATGAAGGAAACTTGATTTGTGAACTTGTCACTAAACCGATACCAAGACTCTCCATTTAAATGTTGAGCCAAGCTCTCAAGCAATGGCTTGAGTAACTGGCAACTCAGAAGTTGGTCACCGATTAATGTCTGGGAGAAGTATTGATTCATCGTATGCTTTTATTATTTTTTTATAAAAAAAGCATAGGATCTGTTTGTAAGCAATGATGCTTATCAATAGCAACAAAAAAACCGCCCGTAGGCGGTTTTTAGTTCACACTTAACAATTAAGCGTAAACGAAGTCTAAGTGAACTAGCTTAGGCTTGAAAGAGTGACGTTGAACGTCTTGTACTTTAACAGTGATATCTTGACCATCTAGCTTGATAGTTAGAGTTTCAGTGAAGAACTCTTGCTTCTCTTGCGCGTGGTAAGCAGCATCGTGTGCTAAAGTAATGCTTACAGGCTCTTTACCTTTACCGTAGATAACAGCAGGTAGTTGTTCAGCGTGACGTAGGCGGCGGCTCGCACCCTTCCCGATAACTTCACGTTTAGTAGCTTCTAAAACGATAGACATAATAAATTCTCTCTTTAAATAAATAAAAACTCGCAACTTTTGCGACCAAAGCTGCGAGGGCGACGAAGTCTAACACAGAGGAGTTTATTGTTTCAAGTTAAGCTGACGGTTAATTACCACAAATGCCGGTAACTTTGCATAACCTATAAAGCAAACTTGTCATAGATATCCGGACGATAAGACAAGCTTCCGCCTTCAGCCCAAGTGGTAAAATAATCGATATAAACAGGCAGCGGTTGTTGCAGTTTATGCCAACTCTCTTCCTTGGTGGGTTTATCTTTGGTTAAGATTTGCCAACGTTGCTGACTGATGGCGTAATCTGACACAATTTTTTCAGCTAATAAAAGCGCCTTTTCAACCCGAATACAGCCGTGGGAAATGGCCCTTTCTGATTTTTTAAAATCATGTTTAAAAGGTGTATCATGCAAGTAGATATCATCTTGATTAGCCATATAAAACTTAACTTTACCAAGGGAGTTGAACTCACCTGGGCGCTGACGCAAGAAGATATTATGGGCAACATTTTCGAGATCAATATCTTGGTAAGAAAATATCTGTCCTTGCAAATTAAAAAACTCAAATCCCTGCTTAAGCATCGATTCAGGCTTTACTCTTACCTTTTCAACCAAACTAGGTTCCATCGATTTAGGCACATTCCAGAAAGGATTGACAATAATCGATTTCAACGTTTCACGCATGACTGGAGTTTGATGAACTTTAGAACCCGCAACAATGTTCGTAGTGAAGACGACTTTTCCCGCTTGCACCATACGCAACTTATATTCCGGGATGTTTACCAAGATATAATCTTCATCTTGATGTGATGATAGATATTGTAACCTTTTGAAGCTATGGGCCAATGACCAAGCTCGTTGTGTTGGTGAGACATTTATCCAATCCAAAGTGGCCAACGTTAATTTACCCGAAGGCAAAATATTATGACGCTTCTGAAACCGCTTTAGGGCAATCATTAAATTCGCATCATAAATCAGTGTGCCATCGTTCTTGTCAAGGTCGCCCAAAATTTGTAAGCGTCGCTTAATCACCCCAATAATGGCATGCTTATCCCCTAACACTAATGATTTGTTGAGCGAGATTTTAGACCAAGAATGATGCCTCAAACCATCGAGTCTGGCCAAGTGATGAGTAAAAACGTCAATGTTAACGGCTTCCTCAGAAAAGCCTGGTACTAATAAATGGTTCGAGCCCTTAGCCATAAGCGCTTTATCAACAAAATAATCAGTATATAACTCGCTTATCTCTTCATCTGTTAATTGTTGCTGAGCAAACAACGGCATTTGCAGAATACAAATTACTGCCCCTAACAGCCTTAACAACTTCACGGCATCCCTTCCAACTAAAACTAGATATAATATCCTAAACGACCATTTTACTCTTAAGATAAAAAAAAAAGCCACCTAAAAGGTGGCTTATTATTTTTATTTAAGATGCTCAGGGATCACATCGCGGGAAAATACCTGTTCAATAGATTCGTGCTTCTTGATCCAGTGGGCTTGATCACCATGAACTAACACCATTCCAGGACGTGGTAAGGCATTAAAGTTGGTGGTCATTGGTTCAATGTAAGAGCCGGTACTCAGCAGTGCCATCACATCGCCCTTTTCCATTTCAGGTAATTGCTGATCTAAGAACAACATTTCAGCATTACAAGTTTGCCCCACAACATCAGCTTTCATGGTTGTAGGCTGCTCAAGTTTGTTAGCTACGACTAACGGGAAGCGTTGTTGATCACTGCCACCGTGCAAATTCAAGAATGTTTCAGCAGTATCCAATTCAACCCAAATATTAGGTTGGTACATGGTTTCACGCTTAATATTACGCACCGTGGTGATATGAATACCCGTTTCATTATGTAGAGCGCGACCTGGCTCGACTTCAATGGTAATACCTTTGGTTTCCAAACCATAATGATTCATGGAATCACGGAACTGACTAGTAATGGCTTGTGCATAACCTTCAAAACTTGGCGTCTCATAGTCAGTCACATCGACTAAAATTTCGTTATCACGCTCAGAAGCAATACCACCTCCGAAATCAACATGCTTAGGCAACCAGCCGTTAAGTTCGGTAGAGATCATATGAATCATTTCTACATATTGGCCCACTAATGTTTTCCAAACATCGAGCTTTTTGGTGTGACGTCCCATATGAATATGAACACCTATTAAGTTCATCTCTGGGCTATCTTTAAGAATGTCTAAAATTGGGGCTATATCAGAATTTGGCAGACCATATTTAATACGTTGGGTCAGATCGGTAATGGTTAAACTTGGATAAAAATCAGAAGGCTCTTCACTAATACTCGGCATATAAGGTTTCAGTCGAAGCATGATGCGAGCTTGTTTATTTAGGCGAGCACAAACCTTCTTGATAATAGCCAGCTCATCGATTGCATCAATAACAATTCGAGCACCAAAATCAATGGCTTTTTCAATAATTGATTCATCTTTAATTGAGCCATTTACCGAAACCAGTTCCGCTGGTGTTCCTGCTTGCATGGCACAATAAAGCTCACCTGGACCATAAATATCACAGCCAGCGCCTTCAGAATTTAAGATACGGCGTATCGCTAAGTTAGGATTAGACTTTAATGCTGTCATAATCGCTACCTCACCCTCTGGCCAGAATTTCTCAAAGCTTGTTTTTATCTTTCTAAAGTTTTCTCTAAGAAGGGCCTCTGAAACTAGAAACACTGGAGTGCCAAACTCCTTAGCTAACTCAGAAACGTTACATTCTTCAATAAATAATTGGCCATTTCTTGAACTAAGGTAGGGATTAGTTTTAATCATTATATATTTTGCCTTCTTACAACTTCCATGCAGCGACACCATGTCTGTTAGACCAAAATATATTCAATTTGGGTCTTTTTTTATCGCTGCTTCATTGCTTTGCTCTTATAAAGTGGGATCTTTATCTCAATTTACCCCTTAGGACTAAATACCCAATAAGGGTAGTATGCAAACTAACGCATAATGTGCAGAGGAAGCAAATGTGATTTAAATCAATAACTTACCAATTAAACAGAATCTTAATCTAGGAAAACTTTATATACACGACTTGTTACCAATTGGTATCAATGTTAAAAAGTTACTGTCAGCTTGCAACCTAAATCCAACAAGAATCACCCTTTAGGATCAATTGTAAATTGTCAAAAATTTCATTTTCATAATAAAAAAATAATAAGTGGTTACCTTTATGAATACTTATCAATCCAGTAATAAAAATCTTATTACTGCTGCAATTATGTCCGCCGTAGGCAGTTTATTTTTCTTGATGATGCCTACCATTTTAGCAATGCTTGGGGAACATTTTAAGCTCTCTTTAGAGTTACAAGGTTATACTGCTTCGGCCTACTTCTTAGGTTTTTTAGTTGCTGGCTTATGCCAAAATAAAATTGAACAACTACTAGCTTTGAAACAACAAGCGCTAATCAGCTTTAGTTTCGTTTTAATGGCTCTACTTTTACTCAGTTATATTAGTGAGCCGGCGCTGTTACTGCTCAATTTAATCTTGCTAGGGATTGCCTCTGGTTCACTGTTTTCGTTAGCCATCAGTATTATCAGTTTCGCTGATGATCCAGATCGCTGGTTTGGCATCAAGGTTACCGCTGAACAGATTTTAAGTGCTATATTGCTGTTTAGTTTGCCTTTGCTGGTTACAGGATTCGTCAGCTTAATCTATTTATTATTTGTTGCCTGTATCATTTGTGCATTTTCGATATTTTTACTGCCTAAGCAAAAATTACAAAACCACGAAGCCGCTTCCTCTTTTAAATTATCTGATATCAATATCGCTTTTAAAGTCGGTGTCATTGCCATCATCATCAAATTTGCCGGGTTATCTGGTTTATGGGCATTTATTGAAACCATGGGCGGCGAACTCGCCCCCTCACCAGAGGTATTTGGCCAATCTATTGGTATCAGTTTGCTTGGTGGTCTAGTAGGTGGCTTAATTGCAGCCATTAAAGCCAGTAAATTTGGTCATAAGATACCATTGATCTTTGGTAACTTACTGCTACTAGCTATCATATACAGCTATAGCCTAGAACTGAATTTTGAACTGTTTATTGGCATTACTTTCGGTTTATCCTTCTTGTGGAACTACACCATTGCTTACGAACTAAGTCTGGTTGCTAAACATGATCCAAATAATAAGTACGTTTCATTAATGGCCCCAGCCATTGCCATTGGCGCTATTATCGGTCCGGGAATTGCCGGTAACCTCATTAGTATTAGCTCAGTCACGCTATTACTAAGTTGTGCCGTAAGTACCTTAGTAGCGACGATAATGTTCCTCAAAACCGATAATTAAAATAGCCACTCTTGAATTTTTTCAGTATTTACCCCATATAGTAATGAAATCTATAAGGGGTAAATTTTATGAATATTGTTTGCAGCCATTGCCTTGCAATTAATCGAGTTCCACAACAACGTCTTAGTCAACAACCCAATTGTGGTGGTTGTAAACAGCCCTTACTTGCTGGCACTGGATTAAATGTCAGCAGTGCACAATTTCAACGGTTTGTGGAAAAGTCTGAGTTTCCTATCGTCGTAGATTTTTGGGCAAGCTGGTGCGGCCCTTGTAAAATGTTTGCTCCTGTATTCAACCAGGTTGCTGACAATAAGAAGTCCCATGCTCATTTTTTAAAGGTAAACAGTGAAACCGAACAAGCGCTTGCTGCGCAATTTCAAATTCGCTCTATTCCAACACTGTTAATTATCAAAGATGGCAAAGAAGTTGCCCGTCAAAGTGGCGCTTTTAATGCGCCGCAATTTGAGCAGTGGCTTAAACAGCATAATGTTTGCTAAAGAGTGTTAAATTATTTTACATTTATAAAATATACATATAACAATCCATTAGTTAAACTTCTGTCGTAGTAAGGTCGATTATAATAGTGCCAAACGACAGGAGTGTTTCATGGCCAGCAAAAAACAAATTATTTTTCCTATTGTAGCAATTGCTGTAGCAGTTGCCATTGCAGCAATACTGGTATCACAAAAAAAGCCATTAGAGGTTAAAAAGCTTAAAGAAAGCATCCCCATAGTAAGCACCTTAGAAGTTGAGATCGCACCTAAACAATTACTGGTTAACTCTTATGGGATTGTCCAACCTCAATTTAATACCGAACTTATCGCTCAAGTCACTGGTGAGGTGGTCTATGTATCTGAAAAATTTGTCGACGGTGGCTTTGTTAATGAAGGCGATATCCTAATTAAAATCGACCCAAGTGATTATCAAGCCGATGTATTAGAAGCCAGAGCCAATGTTGCCCAAGCCAAAGCCAATCTTGTGCAAGAACAAGCTCAAGCAAAAGTTGCAGAAGAAGAATGGAAACGCATTAAAACGGGTACGCCAACGGCGTTAAGTTTACGTAAGCCACAATTGGCACAGATGCAAGCAAAATTAGACTCAGCCAAAGCTCGCCTGCAACGAAGTCAAAGGGATCTAGAGAGAACCATCATTCGAGCCCCATTTGACGCTCTAGTAGAACATCGACGCATTGGCCTAGGTGCTTATGCTTCCAAGGGAAGTCAGCTTGGTAATGTATTAAGCTCGCAGCTTGCAGAAGTCAGACTGCCTGTGAGTGACAAGGATTTACAATTCCTAAGCAGTATGGGCCATAACGCCAAGGTAAAGCTTAAAGCTGAATTTGCTGGCGAAGTACAAACCTGGTCAGCTCAAATCCAACGCAGTGAAGGCGTGGTTGATAAGCAATCTAAAATGACCTATCTAGTGGCTCAAGTTAAAGACCCATATTCCCTCAACAATACTTTACCTCCATTACGTTTTGGCAGCTATGTTACCGCAGAAATTGAAGGCCAAAACATAAAACAAACTACCGAGGTGCCAAGTTATTTAGTCAATAACAATAAAGTGGCAATTTTAGCAGCAGACAACACATTGCAGTGGCAGCAAGTTGAAGTGCTCAGAGAAGAAGGCAGAAATGCGGTGATCACTGCTGGTTTAGAGCAAGGGACTAAATTGATCACTTCAGCACTCGATTACCCAATTGCTGGTATGAAATTATCTGAATCCCCGATGAACGCTGAGGATAAGCTGGCCAGTGAAGATAGCACCATTAATGTCGCCGAAGTTAAAGGACAATAATCATGCCTGATACCAACAAAGGACTTATTGCCTGGTTTGCACGTAACTCGGTTGCGGCTAATTTGCTCATGCTTATTATCATTATCGGCGGATTGGTCAGTGCCAACGGCATTCGCAAACAGTTCTTCCCCCAAGTAGAAATTAACTGGATCCAATTTTCTGCTCAATATCCTGGAGCGGCCCCACAAGAGGTTGAAGAAGGGATCACCATGAAAGTTGAAGAAGCCTTAGAAAGTATCCAAGGTTTACAAAGGGTGATCACTTACTCTAATCGTAATCAGTCAACGGGTTGGATAAGAGTTGAAGACAGCTATGACCCACAAGTGGTTCTTGAGGAAATAAAAGCCGAAATCGATGGTATTAATTCTTTTCCTGAAGATATGGAAAGACCAAAGGTCAAACGTGAAAAAATGCGCCAAGAAGTGTTTTATTTAAGTCTTTATGGTGATTTAAGCTACAAAGAGTTAAAAGACTTAGGTCAAACCATTCACGACGAAATTCAGCAATTACCAAAAGTTACGATCTCTAACTTTTACGGCGGCTTAAACTACGAAATTGCTATTGAAGTATCTAAGGATAAATTGCGCCAGTATAACCTGAGTTTTAATGATGTTTCCCGAGCCGTTCGGGGTTACTCTCGGAATATGTCAGCTGGGCAAATCCGCGCCGAAAATGGTTATATTAACTTACGAGTGGAAAACCAAGCCTATATCGGGGACGAGTTTAGACGGTTACCACTTCTGACCTTCGAAAACGGCAGCAAGCTATTACTGGGGGACGTTGCCACAGTCAAAGACGACTTTGCCGAAGGCATTCAGTACTCAAAATTTAATGGTCAAAATTCGGTAAACTTTTTCGTTGGCGCTGCCCCTGATCAATCCATCACAGATATCGCAGATATCATAAAGGCATTTGTAAAAGAGAAGCAAAAACAGCTTCCTAAAGGCGTTTCTTTTGAGCCTTGGGTTGACATGACCTACTACCTAGAAGATCGCTTAGATTTAATGTTAGATAGCATGAAAACCGGTGCGCTACTGGTGTTTTTAATGTTAGCAATATTTCTTAGAATTAGACTGGCATTTTGGGTAATGATGGGCTTACCGGTTTGTTTTTTGGGGACGTTATTACTCATGCCGGTGGGGATGATTGATGTCACTATTAACGTGATCAGTTTATTTGGGTTTATCCTTGTGCTTGGTATCGTTGTCGATGATGCCATTGTCATGGGAGAAAGTTCACATCAAGAAACTGAGCGCCATGGCCAGAATATCGATAATGTCATTAAAGGTGTCAAAAAAGTTGCGGTTCCTGCTACTTTTGGGGTGCTTACCACAATAGCTGCATTTCTGCCTTTAATCTTGCAATCGGGACCTTCTGCAGCCTTTGGTCAGGCGATCGGCTTTGTGGTGGTATTGTGTTTATTATTCTCATTGATTGAATCAAAACTGATCCTGCCAGCCCACTTAGCTCATATGGCCGCCCCTACTCCAATTAAGGAAAACCCAACATCGCTAATGGACCGGTTGCGCAAGGTTATTAATACCGTGCAAATGAGTGTTCAAAATGGCTTAACAAACTTTATTGATAATAAATATCAGCCATTTATGGTTAAGGGTATTAAGTATCGATACACTATCATTATGAGCTTTTTGGGATTGTTAATTATCGCATCTGGAATGTTTATGGGTGGCTTTGTTAAAAATGTGGGTACCCCAAAAATTCCTCACGACTTTCCTCGGATCAATATTGAAATGAATGTCGACGCGTCAGAACAAGCGACTCTTGAGGCCGTGAAGACCATTGAAGCGGCTATGTATCGTGTTGATGCTCGTCTGCAACAACAATTTGGGCAGCCGATGATGGCTGATGTTCAAGTGCGCTTAAATGGTCGCACTCAAGCAGAAGTCATGACTAAGTTGGTTGATCCTGATTTACGTCCTGTTACTCCATTTGAACTCTCTGATTTATGGCGTGATGAGATTCCAGATATTCCTGGACTAAAATCATTCACCATTAAAGACAGCCTGTTTGGTGGTGGCCGTGATGATGGTGACATTAGCTTCCGCCTAAAAAGTAAAGACGAAACCCAGCTATTAGCCGCCGCGTCTGAACTCAAAGCCAAGCTTAACAGCTTAAAAGGAGTGAGTGACGTTAACGATTCTCGACAGTCTAGTGCTAAGGAAGTGCAATTTACCCTTAAACCACTGGCTGATGCGTTAGGGTTAACCTTAGCGGATATCGCTTCGCAAGTAGGTAACAGCTTTTATGGACTAGAGGCACAGCGTCTTATCCGCAACGGCGAAGAAATTAAAGTAATGCTACGCTATCCTGAAGAGCAGCGTAATTCCGTAGCAGATGTCAGTAAAGTATTGATCAGAACCAGTCAAGGCGCGGAAATTCCATTATCTGAACTGGCGAATATTGAATTGATTGATGGCATTAGTAGTATCCGCCGAGAAAATGGTAACCGAACTATCAATATTTGGGCGAGTGTAGATAATGAGCAAGCACAGCCTTTTGCCATCGCTGCAGACATAAAAAATAACTTTATCCCTGAACTGCTGCTCAGCTACCCTAAGGTAAGCTCTGAGCTATCTGGCAGTATTCAAGAGCAATTAGATGCCCAAGCTGAGCAAAACACCTTTTTCGTTATTGCGTTACTGGTTATCTTCACATTGCTGGCTATCCCGCTGAAATCTTACTTACAACCTTTGATCATTATGCTGGTGATCCCATTTGGAATTATTGGCTCTATCATAGGCCATATGGTGTTCCAATACGATCTTAGTGATTTATCCATGTTTGGTATTATCGCTGCTGCTGGCGTAGTTGTGAATGATTCACTGGTAATGGTGGATTATATAAACCAGGCTCGAGCAAGGGGCGTAGCGGTAAAACATGCTGTGGTAGAAGCTGGCTGTAAGCGTTTTAGAGCAATTTTGCTGACTTCTTTAACGACATTCATCGGGTTAATGCCTATTATGGCGGAAACCTCGATGCAAGCACAAATGCTAAAACCGATGGCTATCTCGTTATCCTTCGGGGTGCTATTCGCAACTGTGGTGACTTTGTTACTTACTCCTTGCTTGTACGTAATGGTTGAGGAATTGAAGCAAAGCAGCTATCGCTATTTTAAAATGGCAAAAAATATAGTTGTCTCTGATCATCAGCATTCTGCTTAAGCACTAGTAACAAAATAAAAATGCCCAGTATTTAATACTGGGCATTTTTAATGGGCCTGATAAATTAGGACACTTCCCAAGGCGTAATCGCTGACATATCTGACAAATCGTATGGGGTAAGTTGGTAAACGTAATAATTTAACCAATTGGCTAATAACAAAGAACCATGGCTACGCCAACGGCCTACTGGCGACTGACTTGGATCATTATTTCTGAAGTAATTCACCGGAATATCTGGATTGATACCAGCCTGAACATCCCTATGGTATTCCTGAGCTAAAGTATCCTTATCATACTCAGGGTGCCCCATCACAAATAGATTTCGATTATCTTTACTGAGTACTAGATAAGCACCCACCTGTTCTGAACTGGCTAATACCTCAAGCTCAGGGTGCAGCTCAAGCTCCTCTAGATTCATCTCGGCAAAGCGAGAATGCGGCGCATAAAATTCATCATCAAAGCCCCTGAGTAATGGCGCATTACTATCGGATTTTTGATGTAAGTATACTCCAGAGCGCTTTTGCTCCCTGACCTCTCGATTTAGACCATAAAAGTGATAAAACGCGGCATGGGCAGCCCAACATAAATACAGCACAGAAGTGCAATGCTGTTGTGACCAATTAAAGATGTCTTGAATTTTGTCCCAGTAGCTCACCTCTGTGAAATCAATTTGCCCCAATGGTGCTCCAGTGACGATTAAACCATCATAATTACGCTCCCTGATGTCTTTAAAGTCACGGTAAAAAGCATTCATATGATCACAAGGAGTATGTTTTGACTGTTTATCATGGATCCTTAGTAATTCAACATCGACCTGCAGTGGCGAATTACTGAGCATGCGCAAAAGTTGTGTTTCTGTCTCAATCTTATTAGGCATAAGATTTAAGATCAGCACCTTCATAGGACGGATTTCCTGATTGGCAGCCCTAGTTTCGGACATGACAAAGATATTTTCTTGATTTAATGTCTTAGCTGCTGGGAGGTGGTCAGGAATACGAACCGGCATAGTTACCTCTAATGATTATATCTATTTGTTCTATTAACTATAATAGGCATCATACACCTTGACGTCTAGATGTCTACACTTCTAAAGTTAAAATAAAAGCCAATCGACAAGATTGGCTTTTATGTACAAACATTAACTACTGGTTTTTAATTTCAATAGTGTCACCCTGCATTTCTCGCTTAAGCTGGGCTTTGCTCTTGTGTATTAAGTCACCATCGTTACCTACACTGAGATGGTCAGTATTTTTCATCTTTTTGGCTTGATATAGGATCACCAGCTGCATAGTGGATTCTTTTTGGTCTTCTGTAAGTGCTTGACCATTCTCCCACTTGCCTAATTCTATGGCTGTCCTCAACTTTAAGAAGAGCTTCTCATCCATGGAGTCAATAATCTTGTTTACATCGGTCATTATTTGTTCTCACGTTTATGCAGGAATAATCTAATTCGGCTGATCACATACCATAGCGCCCCAACAATCCCCATGGTAAACGCACTGATCTGTTCTCCAGAGCTCGGTTTATCTCCGCCCCAAAAATACAATGTCATAGCCGCAACGACTAAGGTGACAGCAGCAAATCCATGGGTTGTTAAACTGGCTTGCTTTTTAATCCTTTCAATGCGACGCCAACGCTCTAACGAGGCACTATCACCACTAAAGCTAACACCACAATAGCGACATTCTTGAGCTTTATCAGAGTTACGTTTATTACAAACTGGGCAATTTACTAAAGCCATTATGATTCTCAAACCTTGATTATTATTATGCAGTGATTTTACTGACATTTAACCATGAATGCGATCAAAAAAGCCGCCCAAATTGGCGGCTTTAACGTAGTTAGGGTACCCTTACGCGGTTTGCGCTTCAGACTTTTTTACACTATTAGCGCCACCTTGAGCCATAGTACCATATTTTTTTGAATACAAAGCGGTGATCACTGGCACAACTAGAGATGTCACAATAACGGCGGTCGCGACCAATGCTGTCGCTTGTTTAGCAATTGGTTCGAACTCAGGCACCAGTGCTGCAATCGCAACTGGGTTGCCAATAGCTGCACCTGCGGTAGAAGAAGCGGCAAGGCCGGCAGTGCCATTACCACCTCCAATCCATTTATCAGCGTATATGAGTGGGATACCAGTAATCACGATAACAGATAATCCAAGTAGTACGCCCAATACACCGGTATCCGCAAGTACAGTCAGATCAATAAAGTTACCAAGGGCAAAGCCAACAAATGGAATCATCACACCTGTAGCCTTAGAGAAAAACGCACGTAAATCATGGTCTAGGTTACCTAGAATAAAGCCCGCTAGGAAAGGCAAGATCGCACCAATTAAGTGATGAATTTCAAAGGTCGCCACCCCCGCTGCGCCTAAGATAAGCATGGTCATAAGCGGACCTGATTCAAGTGACATAAGTACAAATGCCCCTGACTCTTCTTTAGTACCATATTGCGTCATCAATGATGCGTATAAACCACCATTGGTCATATCCATCGCCGACACCAACGCCAATACCGAAAGACCGGCAAAAAAGCCAGCTTCAATGCTGCCACCAGGCATCCAATAAGTCGCCAGAACAGCGACAAGCCATGCAGTGGCGAGTTTAGTGATAACTAATACCCCTGATTTTTTAAGTACTACACCTGTAGAGCTTAAATTAATCGAAGCACCAATGCAGAAAAACCACACCGCTAAGATAGGTACGATACCTTTCATGATCCCATTAGTGAAACCACCAAAATATCCCGCTGCATCTGGGGCAAAAGTATTGATCACCGCACCAATAAAAAGAGGAATGAGCATCATGCCACCAGGGACACGCTCTAGAAATGCTTTAATTTTCATAGTCCATCACTTGAGTTAGTTGTTATTATCTCTAATGTAACTTAAGAAAATTAATCTTGAAGTGTAAGTAAAAATTCATTTTTCAGGTCAGATGTTCAATATATGGAATATTTATTGCGCCATATATAACTGCAGCCTCATAATGGCATCGACTACTCTGTAAAGCATAGGATGACGGGTCCAAATTTGACCTGACTCAGAATCAAAGTCCCTAGGTAAATTTGGCAAAGGATAACCCTCTATTCCTTGTTGGCTTAAGGTCATTTGCACTCGACAAGCATGAGCTTGATGGGAAACAAACCAGACTTGGTTCTGCTTAAGATGTGATTTCAACTGCTGTGATACCCCTTTAGTACTGAGGTAGTTGTTATTAACAGGCTCAATGGCGACAACTTGTGGATGGCCATAATCACTTAAAAAACTTGCCACTTCCCATTGCGCTAGGATCTGACTATCAAAAAAGTATGAAGATGAGCTGATCGTTTCGGCCAAGGTTTGATTTACAGGACCTGCCTGATATTGCCCTAGTTCGTCATAGCGATTACCAAACGCAAACGCAGTAATCGTGGTAGAAGCAAAGCCACTAGGTGGTGTTAATTGACAAGAAGAACTAGAGGCTACGAGCCCCAGATAAAGCAAAATGCTGTAAAGTATTGCCGAACCTATCAATAAAGCACTTTTAATCAAGCATGCACCTTATATCAATCAAACATTGATATAAGGATAGTATAATTTAATGAAATAACTCTGCTAAAGCATTAATATGCCTTGGGGTAACACGACAACATCCGCCGATAATTTTCACTCCCTGGCGAGACCAGCCTTTGGCATTATCGACAAAGCTAGCAACGTCACTATCACCATGCCAACACTTTTCACCAGCATCATAAGACTCTCCTGAGTTTGGATACACCAAAATAGGTAAATCAGTATTGGCTTTTAGGGTTTCAATCAGTTCTGTAATATATTTAGGCGCTGTGCAATTAATTCCGATGGCATGGATATTTTCTATGCCATTAATTAATTTAATGGCATCAGTCACTGCATTGCCATCATTTAAGCGATAGCCATTTTGACAAGATAAGCTGAGCCAAATGGGTTTTTCAAGTCCTGGCGCGAGTTCAGTAATCACCTTAATTTCCTGCAGACTAGGGATGGTTTCAAAAAGAATAACATCGACACTTGCCAGATTGAGCTGCAGCAGTCTTTGAAAATGAAATCGTTCTAAATCTGCATCATTGATGCCGTAATTGCCATGATACTCCGCCCCATTAGCCAATACCGCACCATAAGGACCAACACTGGCCGCAATTAAAGGTTGCAGCCGGTCACAATGGTTGAGCATAAAGCGTGTTCTTGCTTCAACTGCTAACGTGCTAGCAAGGGCCATGGCCTGTTCGATTTGCTGTGGTCGCAACCCTAGCTCAGCAAAACCTTGCACACTGGCCTGATACGAACTGGTTATGATGCAATCTGCTCCCGCCTCTAAAAATGCTATGTGCGCTGCAATTATTGCTTCAGGTTGCTCTAATAATAATTTTGCTGACCATAGGGGATGATTAAGATCATGCCCCATTGCTTCGAGTTGGCTGGCCAAGCCGCCATCTAAAACTAATGGCAATTCAAGATTTAACAAATTGTGCTTGAAAGCAGATATAGACACGATTTCTCCAAACAAAAAAGGCTACCCTAAAGGTAGCCTTAAATTAACACAGCGTGACAATGACTGTCTTGCCCTTACGGGTTAAGCCACTTCTGTCTCATCATCTTTTTTTGCTGCGGCCTTCTTAGTCGTCGTTTTTTTGGTTGCTTTTGCAGCCGTATTGACTACTGGTAATTCAGCAAAATCATTTACAGCCATTGCTGCTTTACGAAGCTCTTCAAACTCAAGTAATTGACTTGCTTCATCATTATCAATGAGCTCTTGCTCCAAAGCCTTGTCAACTAGCACAGGGATAGCAACTTTACGTGGAAGCTTGCCTGAGCGCTGTGCTTTAGCCAGTTTTTTCTGGATAGCCGCTGTAGCCAGCTGTGCTTGGTAAGCAGTCTCAACCTCAGCAATACCACTGGTATCACCTTCAAGATCTGGACAAAGCTGAGTTAAGCGTTGACGTACAATAGTATTACCAGCAACCGAACGAGCCACATCTTGGGCTAACGCATCGCTTGGCACCTTAAAGTGATTACCAAATGGGAATACTAACAGTTTAAGCAAGCCGCGAGCGATGGTACTTGGGAAGTTACGGATCGCACCCTCTAGCGCTTTTGAAGCATTGTATAGACGGTTTTGCATGATGTAATGCACAACTGGCAACTCTTCTTGAGTATGACCATTTTCTTCAAACCACTTAAGTGCTGCTGAAGCTAAGTAAAGCTCAGACAGTACATCACCTAAGCGCGCAGAAAACATTTCTTTACGCTTAAGATCACCACCTAGAACTAACATTGAAATGTCCGTTACAATCGCTAATGAAGCGGAAATACGGCCCATTTGTTTGTAGTAGCCCTTAGTTTCACCAGCAACAGGGGAACTGTTAAAGGCACTTGCCGTAATAGCGCTAAAGAAGCTCTTAAAGGCATTAGTCGTGGCATAACCAATATGCTTAACAAGTAGTTTATCGAACTTGTCTAGACCTGCATTTTGGTCTTCCATTGCCGCCGCTTCCATTTCACCAAGAACGTACGGGTGACAACGGGTCGCACCTTGACCAAAGATCATCAATGAACGGGTTAGAATGTTCGCGCCTTCTACAGTAATCGATACTGGTACGCCCATGTAGTGATGGCCTAAGTAGTTTTTAGGGCCAAGTTGGATACCTTTACCTGCTTGGATATCCATCGCATCATCTAATACCTTACGACCAAGTTCAGTCATATGATACTTAGTCATCGCAGTTACCACTGATGGCTTCACACCCGCATCAAGGGCGCCAAGAGTTAGGCGACGTGAAGCTTCGAGTAAGTAGGTATTGGCTACCATACGGGCTAAGGCTTCTTCTACACCTTCAAATTGAGTAAGTGATACACCGAACTGTTTACGAACATTACCATAAGCAGTGGTTGTCTTTAATGCCATGTGAGAGGTAGAGGTCGCAAGCGCTGGTAATGAAATACCACGGCCAGCAGACAAACATTCAACCAGCATACGCCAACCACGGCCAGCGTAATCGACACCACCAATGATCCAATCTAGTGGAATAAATACATCTTTACCACGGGTAGTACCGTTCATAAATGCCATATTTAATGGATTATGGCGGGTTGATTTAATTACACCTGGATGATCTGTTGGGATCAAAGCACAGGTAATACCCAGCTCTTTCTTATCCCCTAAAAGACCATCTGGGTCGCGCATCTTGAATGCTAAACCTAATACCGTCGCGATAGGCCCCAAGGTAATGTAACGCTTATCCCAGTTAAGACGCAGACCAAGTACTTCTTTACCTTCGTGTTCACCCTTACAAACCACACCGGTATCTGGGATACCGCCGGCATCCGAACCAGCTTCAGGACCAGTTAATGCAAAACACGGGATTTCACGACCATCAGCGAGACGAGGTAACCAGTAATCACGCTGCTCTTGAGTACCATAATGACTTAATAGTTCACCAGGACCTAATGAGTTAGGTACCATTACCGTCACGCCCACGCTATAAGAGCGAGCCGTAATTTGGCTTACAATGGTAGAGTTAGCGTATGACGAGAACTCACGACCACCGTACTTTTTAGGAATGATAAGAGCAAAGAAACCTTCATCTTTAAGGTATTGCCATAATTCTGGTGACAAATCTTTACGATTTTGCACAAAATCATGGTCGTCAATCATCTTCAGTGCCGTTTGCAACTGATTGTCGATGAAATGCTGTTCTTCTTCTGTAAGCTTGTTCGCTGGGTAGGCGTGCAGTTTGTTCCAATCTGGTGAACCAGCAAATAATTCGCCTTCCCACCAAACTTCACCTGCTTCCATCGCTTCACGCTCAGTGATAGACAGAGGGGGTAGAACACGTTTGAAATAAGCAAAAGCAGGTTTCGAAAGCAGCTGCTTTCTAAAGCCTGGGACTGCCAGTACGATGGCGATTACTGCGATAGTAACCGTCAGGATAAATAGAACTAAATCTAACATGATCTCGCTTTCCTTAACTGATGCTTGTGCCACTTACGCCAGCAGCGACGTAGGACACTAGCATGTCGACGATATTTTCAATTTTATTATTTTGAGAAAAATCTGCTTCAGCAATTTCTATCAAGGCTTTGCCAGAACCAATGGTAAAAATCATAGCACCTAAACTAAAGTGCATACGCCAAAACAGGTCTGAGCGACTAATTTGCGGCATCGCATTACTTACTCGCTCAATAAACACATTCAAAGCCTGCCCATATTCGGTCATGATAAACCAGCGCAAATGCCCTTGGCTTTCCATGTAACCGCGCCCTAAAATCTGTAAGAAGATTCGAGTTCCTTCAGCACTTTGGTTGTTCAATGCTAAAATTGCCATTGCTAGGGCATTGAGCACCTGTTTAATGTTTGCATCATGTTGCAGGTCTAGTAGGTTTTGCTCTAAAGTAGGCATGACAATGTCTAAATGACGAGCTAAAACTGCTCGTATCAATTCCTTTTTAGAACCAAAGTGATAATTAACTGACGCTAGGTTGACTCCTGCTTCGTCGGTAATCAATCGTAATGAGGTCTCGGCAAATCCTTGCTCGGCAAACAGGTGTTCTGCTGTTTCTAGAATTTTAAGCTTCGTGCTATTGGCAGCAGCCATCTAAAAAACCATTAATCAAAATTCAAACATACGTTTAAATTAAATAATAGTTTAAAACATGTCAAGTTTGTTAAGGCCATATCGAAAATAATTACATACAAACGAACAATTAACCTTTCTGAAACAGCTTTTTCATCTTTACAAGCCTCGCACTAACGGTAAAAATATTAAGTTATGAAATTACGCCCATACCAACAGCAAAGCGTCGAAGCAGTGATCAATCATTTTCGAACAAGTAATGATGCTGCTGTCATCGTTTTACCCACTGGAGCAGGTAAGAGCATTGTTATCGCCGAACTTGCCCGCATCGCCCGTAAAAAAGTTCTGGTACTCACCCATGTCAAAGAATTGGTAGAACAAAACGCTCAAAAAATTTCCCTGCTTGGCACGCAAATGAGCATCTACGCTGCAGGGTTAAATACTAAGGACACCAAAAACAAAGTGGTCGTTGCCAGCATTCAAAGTGCTGCTAGGGCTCCAACACGCTTTAGTGAAGATTATTCGTTAGTTATCATTGATGAGTGCCACCGAGTCAGTGACATCGAAGATTCTCAGTATCTGCAGTTACTAGAGCACCTTCGAAAGCACAGTCAACGATTATGCCTACTAGGGTTAACAGCCACCCCTTATCGTCTAGATACTGGCTGGATTTATCAACAGCATTACCATGGCATTGTTCGCTCTGATAGGCCAAAGCCTTTCTTTAAGTGTGTGTTTGAATTACCCCTTAGGCAACTTATCAAACAAGGCTTTCTCACTGAGCCGAAGCTGTTTGATGGCCTCAGTGCTCAGTATCATTTTGATGGCTTACAGGCGAGCCCTAATAGTGACTACCCAAGCGCTCAGGTCGACGCAATTTTGAGCACCCAAGGCCGAGCCACTCGCCAAATTGTTAAGCAAATCATGCAAATCTGTCAGACTCGCCAAGGATGCATCATTTTTGCAGCTAGCGTTGCCCATGCCAATGAAATCATCAAACTACTCGATACTGAACAAGCGGCTTTAGTCACAAGTGAAACAGATAACTTAACGAGAGCGCGAATAATCAGTGAATTCAAAGATAAGCAATTAAAGTATCTGGTCAATGTATCGGTATTAACCACTGGTTTTGATGCGCCCCATGTGGATTTTATTGCCATTTTAAGACCGACCGCATCGGTCAGCTTATATCAGCAAATGGTCGGCCGAGGCTTGCGTTTAGCGGCTGATAAAGAAGATTGCCTGGTGATTGATTACGCCGCTAATGGCTTTGATTTATATGCTCCGGAAGTCGGTGAAGCCAAACCAGACAGCAGTAGTGTACCAGTACAAGTGCCCTGCCCTGAATGTGGCTTCGGTAACACCTTTTGGGGTAAAGTAGATAGTGATGGTGATGTCATTGAGCACTTTGGTAGACGCTGCCAAGGACTTGTCGAGGATAACCGCTGTCAATTTAGGTTTCGCTCACGCATATGCCCTGAATGTGGCCAAGAAAATGATATTGCCGCCAGAGCTTGCTATCAATGTCAGAGCCTGTTGGTTGATGTCGATAAACATTTAGCCGCGGTTCTTAAACAGAAAGATCGCCATATCTTTAAATGCAGTGCGATGTCACTAGCAATCACCCATGATAAAAAAAACCAAACTAGGCTGACAGTAACCTACTTTGATGAACAAGCTCAAAATGTCGAGCAACATTACCACTGGCAATCCACTAAACAAATCTATTTTGCACACCACCATTTCAGTCGCAGACATGCCAAAGCACCGGATACCTTCGAAGCTTATGAAGATTTGAACCAGCTTATAGCTAATCAAGATAGTTTTAAAAAACCAGATATTTTAATATTAAAAAAAAGCAAATTTGGTTGGCAAATAGAACACGCCTTTTTTGATTATAAAGGCCGCCACCAAAAGCCCACAGATGCTTTCTAGGGGTTTACTCTAGAGTTTATTCTGGCGCTGTGTTATAACTGCCTCAAAATTGATTTATAGGAAAGAAAACTATGTTCGTAGTCATTTTTGGCCGCCCAGGCTGCCCATACTGTGTTCGCGCTAAACAATTAGCTGATAACCTCACTGAAAAACGCGATGATTTCAAGTATCGTTATGTAGATATTCATGCAGAAGGGATCAGCAAGGCTGACTTAGAAAAAACAGTAGGCAAGCCAGTAGAAACTGTGCCACAAATTTTTGTTGATTCAAACCACGTTGGCGGCTTCACTGAATTTGACGCTTATGTAACAGAGCACAACCTGTTACCAGCATAATAATAACTTGCTAACCCCAAAAGGAGCCTTGAGCTCCTTTTTTGTTTTTACCATAAAAAAAGACACCATGAAGGTGTCTTTTGTAATAGTGGTGGGTCGTGAAGGATTCGAACCTTCGACCAATTGGTTAAAAGCCAACTGCTCTACCAACTGAGCTAACGACCCACGCTAATTTTTCTTTGCCCAACCACTGACGCGACTTGGCGAAATAGTGGTGGGTCGTGAAGGATTCGAACCTTCGACCAATTGGTTAAAAGCCAACTGCTCTACCAACTGAGCTAACGACCCACGCTAATTTTTCTTTGCCCAGCCACCGACGCGACTTGGCGAAATAGTGGTGGGTCGTGAAGGATTCGAACCTTCGACCAATTGGTTAAAAGCCAACTGCTCTACCAACTGAGCTAACGACCCACGCTAATTTTTCTTTGCCCAGCCACCGACGCGACTTGGCGAAATAGTGGTGGGTCGTGAAGGATTCGAACCTTCGACCAATTGGTTAAAAGCCAACTGCTCTACCAACTGAGCTAACGACCCACATCATGTTGAGAGCTATCTCGTCTCAACGGGCGCTTATAATACCTATTTAATTCTTCCATGCAACTGCTAATATAATATTTTTAGCTGTTTGTCCGAAAAACAAACTAAGCGCCTGTTTTTTTAACGGCATTGGTCTAAATTTGATTCAATTCCTGCTGTGCAATAGTAGCAGCAGTTGTCTTAGGATGCTGTTTAATTACTTGCTTAAAGTACTTTGTTGCTAGCGGCTTGTTGTTAGCCACGACAGCAATCTGACCTAACTTAACTAAAGACTCTGCAACCTTAAGGCTTTTTGGGTATTGATTGACCACAAGAGCAAATGCTGTTTGAGCTTTATCATATTGCTTTTTATTAAACAAAAGCTGCCCTAACCAAAAATGCGCATTCGCTACAAATGCCGAGTTTGGATATTGCTTAATAAAACTTTCAAAAGCTGGAATTGCTTGATCGTACTTTCTTGCCTTAATCACAAGATCTACAGCTTTTTGGTAGGAATCGGTCTCTGATAGAGACTGGGTAGATGGGGTGTTACTATTGAACTCAGGCGTAGCTGGCGTGACAGCGATTGCTGTCTTTTGCATGGAAAGCTCAGCTAACTCATCGAATATTTGCCTTTGTCTTTTGACTAATTGCTCTAATTGGTAGGTCAATTCTTCGTTTTGGCCACGAAGCTCAAGCACTTCTTGTTGGAGCACATCTAAACGTTGCTGCAACTCGATCTGCCCTCGAGTACTCGCCTTTAATTTTCTCTCAAGCAATTCCATTTTTGAAATTTGCCCCTGAGAATATTGGGCGTCCTCAACGGGAGCGGGGGCTGCCATGGCAACCCCCGAAATGCTTAGTAGACCTACGAGTAAAACTCGCTTCATACTAAGTTCTTCCTATTAGTAAACTAAAACCGCACGACGGTTTTTAGCAAAACCTTCTTCAGTGCTTGATACGTCTAGAGGCTTCTCTTCACCGTAACTAACGATAGAGATTTGGCTTGCCGCTACACCAAGACCTTGTAGGTACTTAGAAACCGCTTGTGCACGACGCTCACCTAGAGCAACGTTGTACTCTGGAGTACCGCGCTCATCAGCGTGACCTTCAACAAGTACTGTTACGTTAGAGTTAGCAACTAGGTATTCAGCGTGCGCTTCTAGGATTGCTGCGAAGTCAGCAGATACATCACTACGATCGAAATCGAAGTAGATGATGTGCTCACGACGAAGCTCAGCTTGCTTTTGACGTTGGATCTCTTCTGCAGATAGAGGAGCTTCAACCGCACCTGTATCAACTTGAGCAGGAGCTTCAACCGTCGTTTCAGTTGCAGATGAATCTGTACCTGAAGTAGAGCTACAAGCTGTGATAGCGAAAGCTGGAGCAGCTACTAACATAGCTTTTAGAAGTTTATTTAAAGTCATTTTATTTTCCTTATTTAAATAATCTTAAGAATTACAAAAACGGTGACCAAGCGGGTGCTTTAAGCTCGCCTTCACCTGTAGGTAAGCGAGCTTTAAACCTGCCATCGGTAGATACCGCTGCCAAGACTTGCTTGCCATTATGAGTTGTACCATAAATGATCATCGAACCATTTGGTGCAATACTTGGTGATTCATCTAATCGAGTTGTGGTTAATACCTGCATAAATCGAGTTTCCAGATCCATGCGTGCAATATGATATAAACCATTGGTTCGATTAACAAACACTAAATTTCTTCCATCCGGAGTAATACTTCCGCCCAAGTTCCATTCGCCCATATTAATGGTAAGACGACGAACTTTCTTGTTACTTAACTGTACTTGATATATTTGTGGCTTACCACCTCGTTCAGAGGTAAATACTAACGATTCACCATCTGGGGCCCAACTCGCTTCGGTATCAATTGTAAAGTTACGGGTTAATCTAGATTTTGTCTTAGTGATTAAGTCAATCACATACAGTTCTGGATTGCCATCTTTTGAAAGCGTTACCGCAAGCTTGTTGCCATCAGGCGAAAATGAAGGGGCACCATTAATACCTGGAGTCCTGCTGATCACTTCGCGGGTTTGTGTATAAATATTTTGTATATAAATCTCTGCACGACGGTTTTCAAAAGACACGTAAGCAAGTTTACTGGCATCAGGTGACCAAGCCGGTGACATCAATGGCTCAGAAGAGGACAGAATAGTCACTGCATTTTCGCCATCATAATCAGCAACAATTAAACGGTAAGGCTTGCTCTCTTGGCGACGTACTTCTACATAAGCAATCTTAGTAGAAAAAGCGCCTTTCACCCCGGTGAGCTTTTCATAGATAATGTCTGAAATTTTATGACCATAACGACGCATGTCTCTAGCCGTAATAATGACATCTTGGGATGCCAGAATAAAATCCTTACTATCCAAAGTTTGCTCAGTCGTAGAAGTTGCTAACTGGCTTAGTGCCATTTGGGCACGGATCATATCAACCAAATCAAAACTAACTTTATATTGGTCGATACCATAAGTCTCGATACTTCCCACTACTACCGCTTCAACCTCGGTCTGCTGCCAAAGGTTAAAATCAATTTGTTGCGCCTGCTCAACTCGTTGCGGTAATTGGTCTAATGGGATGGTTTTAAACTTACCACTACGGGTAAGATCAGAACTAATAACCTCATCAATAGCATAAGGGATCGGCCCTTGGCCCTGCCAACTAAAAGGCATCACTGAAACCGGTCTGGCAGTATCAATACCATCCGTAATAACAATTTCTAATGGAGCAGCATGCAATTTAGCCGTTAGGCTTAACAACAATACTATTAAAAAATTAAGCGCTCGAAAATGCATCATAATTCCTAATTAAAATCTGGTTGAACAGTAAGATTGATATTCTTAAGCTGCTGATAAATTTCAGGTTCGCTTGACACCGGTAGTTTACCCGCTTTCTTGACAGCAAAAATAGCTGTTCCACAAACGTGACTGTCTCCGGAGATTTCTCTTACATTAGTAACAAATCCATCACTAGCAAGGCGAATATTAAGACGACAATGCTTACCACGCATAGTTTCATCTTTATTCCAATTTCTTTGGATAGTCGCACTAATTAGAGCCGTGTATCTTTCCACTTCAGATACCACTCTTTTTGCTCGAGCTTGTGCTATTTGCTCTTGCTCGGCCGCTAGTTGTCTCGCCATTTCTTCTTCTAAAGCTTTTTGACGAGCCTCTTCTTGTTTGCGCTTACGCTCAGCTTCTGCTTTTCGTTTTCGCTCAGCTTCTTCTTTTTGTTGGCGCTCTTTTTCTTTACGTTTACGTTCCGCCTCTGCCTTGGCAAATTCTGCTGCCGCTTGTTCCGCTTTTAGTCTTTCTGCTTTTTCTAAAGCTTTTGCTTTGGCGGCCGCTTGCTTAGCCTTTTCTGTTTCTTTGAGTTTCTGTTGTCGTAGGCGTTCTAGCTCTTGGAGCCGCTTACGCTCTTTCTCTGCCACACGTTTAGAGTCCGCAATTTTTTTATCGACCGCTTTTTGTCTTGCAATTTCATTCTGCTTAATGCGTTCGCGTTCAGCCTTAATTTTGCGTACTTGCTCTTCTACCTTAGCTTTATCAACAACAACTGCTTCAACAATATCCACTTTAGGCTGGGCGGCGACTATTGGCTTTGGAGTATGATTTTGAGCAGAAAATGCCAATGCTACCAGCGCAACAACATGTGCAACGGCAGAAATTAACAAAAACTTTTTAAATAAACCCGTTGCCATTATTACTCCTGTTCTGGCTCAGTCATTAAACCAACCGCAGGCACCCCGGCCGACTGCAAGGTAATCATTAACTGGATCACTCTGTTATAGCTGACTTGACCATCCCCACGAACAACCACATTACGTTCTGGCTCTAAAATGATTAAGGCTGCCACACGAGTGGCCATGTCTTCTAGCTCAAGGGGCTGATCTGCTCCGGCATTACCATCAGCATCTAAGTAATAAAAGCCTTCAGCATCAACCGAAGCAACAATAGGAGGCTTAGCATCAGTTGGTAAAGCTTCAGCTTCACCCTGGGGTAAATCCACCTTCACACCCTGAGTGATAAGCGGCGCGGTAACCATAAAGATGATCAGCAACACCAACATGACATCGATATAGGGCACTACGTTAATTTCAGCAACTGGACGACGTCTACGACGTTGATAAGTGCCATTCATGGTTACTTACCTTTTGCCTGATAAGCTTGGCGCTGCAAAATGGAGGTAAATTCATCCATAAAGTTTACATAGCTACTTTCTAGCTTTTCTACTTTTACCGTATAACGGTTATAAGCCATTACTGCAGGAATTGCAGCAAAAAGTCCCATCGCAGTCGCAACTAGCGCCTCAGCAATACCTGGGGCAACCATAGATAAAGTCGCATTTTGAACTGAACCTAAGGCAATAAATGAGTTCATGATCCCCCAAACCGTTCCAAACAATCCAATATAAGGACTGATTGAACCAATGGTTGCCAACGTTGGTAATTTTAACTCAAGATTATCCACTTCACGGGTTAAACTTACTCGCATGGCACGATAGGCACCACTGACTAATGATTCTGGAGTAGAGTTGGCTAATTTAGAGCTTCTCGCAAACTCTTTAAAACCATTACTGAACATCAGCTCTAAAGCATTGGCCTGTTGTTTTTGCTTTATTTCTGCAAACAATTGATTTAAGTCGGTGCCAGCCCAAAACTTATCCTCAAAGTTTTCCGCCTCTATTACAGCCTGCGCTAATAACTTGCGTTTTTGTAAAATAATCGCCCATGAAACCACTGACATCAGCAATAATGTCAGCATAACGACTTTAACTAACCAACTTGCTTGTAAAAAAAGCCCTAAAAAGCTCATATCAGCTTCCACAAGTAAACTCCTTTAATATCTCTTTTGGTATCGCACAGGGGCGCATACTCTCCATATCTATACAGGCGACTTTAATTTTCCCTTGGCAATATAGGGCACCAGTATCGTCTTGAAGTTCCTGAACAAATAACAAACTGGCACGGGCAGCTTTTTCTAATTTAGTCACAACCTTTAATTTTTGTTCTAATTGTGCGCCCTTAACAAAATCAAGCTCAGCCTTAGTCACCACAAACCCTAACTTGGCTGCTAATAACTTTGATTGATTGATGCCTAAATGAGTTAACCATTCGCTTCGAGCTCTTTCAAAAAACTTCAAATAATTGGCGTGATAAACAATCCCACCAGCGTCAGTATCTTCATAATAAATTGTAATAGGCCAACTAAATTGCATTTGCTTCCCTAACATGCTCATTTTCGCTCACTATACATGAGTTCATCTATGATATAAATTCCTCAGCAGAGGTAGCGAACATTATTCAAGCAGTTATACATCAATAATTTTCATAGAAAATGTAACAAAGCATTGGGGTAGTCTAATCAAAGAGCCTGACTTAAGGCTGAACAGATGACCAAAGCTAAAAATAAAACCAAACATTCATTAGAATAACTAATGTCCCTGTAAAGTTTTATTCGTTTGATATGCGACTATTTAAATCTTAATATAGCGACATATTAGTGACCTGAACCCCAACCTCAGCTCACTTTTAATCATCATTTTTGATTGACTATCTTTTAAATTGTTGATTTTCCATACCCTAACCCGCAATAAATTTTCATTGCGGGTTTTTTTTAATCCCTTTTCAGTTCTATCATCACGCGACGATTATTGGCTCTTCCAAATTCACTCGCATTAGAATCTATAAATCGTTTTTCACCATAAGCATTTTTCACGATGATACGATCATCGATACCAATATCACTAAAATATGCCTGCAACGCCTCTATCCGTTTCTCACTCATGGTTTTATTGCTTGCCGGAGTGCCATAGCTGTCTGTATAAGCTGAGATAATAACCGCAGTTACTTCGGGCTGAAGTGCTAAATAACGCTTTATCTTTTTTAATTGTTGTAATGAACTCAATGTGAACCTTTCACTACCATGTTGATAGCCAATTACGGTTAATGCAATATCCTCAAAACGATAATCGAGTAAACGACTTAAACACTTTTGATAACGTTGAAAGTTGTTCTGAAAATTAACAGGTTGAACAACAACCCTGCCATATTGCTGGTGTGGTGCGCTTTTAATTAATAAACCTGTCTGGGCACCTTGGGCTAATACCTCAATGATATTTTGGGTTTCAGTCTCCCCGAGCACAAGATCAAAATGAGCATGATAGTCCGCTTCAAATAGTTCTTTAGGTTGCTCTCCCGGTTGCCAAGGAGGTGCAAGCTGTAAAAACTTAACCTTTTGTGAAAGCCTATTAACTTGATTAGAAGTTAAGACAAATTGGCTGTACTGCTCTCCAGCTTGCTTTACAATCTTAACTTGACCAAAACTCGCGATATCATGACTAAGCTGGCATTGTAGGGGGGAATCGAATTGCAACGTCCACTTGGCTTGGCTTAAAGGTGTCGAAATGTCTGCGCCTTGGAGTGCCCAACTATAAAATAATATTATCCCTAATGCGTATTTTCTCACAACCTCATCCCAAAAATTTAATACTTATAGTAAAAGTCGGCAAACTTCTCGTAAGCTTTACTAACATAAGACTAATTTATCCTTTTTCTGTTGCATAGGGCAATGACTTCTTGTTCCGGATTGTAGATAATAGGCTGATATTTTTTGATTGAGCTTTTCCATGTCCGACGAAATTAACTGTCTATCCTTAAAAAGTCGTTTTCGAGGTTATTATCCCGTCGTTATTGATATTGAAACTGCGGGTTTTAATTGCCATACCGATGCGATGCTCGAAATTGCTGCCAGTTTAATCGCCATGAACGACCAAGGCGACCTTTACATTAAAGAAACCCTACACTTCAATGTTGAACCTTTTGAAGGTGCAAATTTAGAAAAAGCGGCATTAGAGTTTAACGGTATTGATCCGTTCAACCCCTTGCGAGCTGCGGTATCCGAGAAAGACGCCCTACAAGCCATTTTTAAAGCGGTACGTAAAGAATTAAAACACACTGGCTGTCACCGAGCATTACTGGTCGCCCATAATGCAGCTTTTGATAATGGCTTTTTTCAACAAGCTACCGCTCGAGCAGCCTTAAAAAGAACGCCATTTCACCCGTTTGCCACTTTTGATACCGCGACCTTGGCTGGATTAGCATTAGGCCAAACAGTGCTGGCAAAAGCTTGTCAGCAAGCGGGGATCGAGTTTAACAACAAAGAAGCCCATTCAGCCTTATATGATACAGAGCGAACTGCCGAGCTATTTTGCTTTATCGTAAACCGCTACAAAGCACTTGGTGGCTGGCCATTAGCCATCGACACCCCAGAATCAACAGAGGATAACAAATGAACGCGGTAGTCATTGCAGTTTGTTTAATGCTGGGCTTATCATTAGCCCGCATAAATGTCGTAATCGCTTTAACAATCAGTGCCATTGTCGCTGGACTTAGCGCTGGTTTAGGTATCAATGATACCATTAGCGCCTTTAATGAAGGCTTGGGCGGTGGAGCAAAAATTGCTTTAGGTTATGCTATGCTTGGTGCGTTCGCGGTTGCCTTGAGCCGCAGTGGGATAACTGATTTACTTGCCCATAAATTATTAGCCAAGTTTAATCAAAGTCCACAGGGTAATAACCTAGTTTGGGTTAAATTTGCTCTGCTCTCGTTGGTGCTGATGGCTGCCGTAAGCTCCCAGAATATTCTGCCGATCCACATTGCTTTTGTGCCTATTCTGATCCCACCATTATTAATCCTATTTAATGAGCTACAGATGGATAGGCGTCTTGTCGCTTGTGTGATCACATTTGGTTTAGTCACTACTTATATGGTGTTACCTTTAGGGTTTGGTGGTATTTTCTTAAATGATATTTTGTTGCAAAATTTACAACAAAATGGGTTAACCGTTGCTTTAAACCAAGTACCTAAAGCAATGTTACTGCCTGCATCTGGAATGGTGTTTGGCTTACTTGTTGCTGTATTTATCAGCTACCGTAAACCAAGACAGTATCAAGAAAAGCCTCTTTCTCAAGTTCACAATGAACCAAAACAAGTAGAGCCTAAACAACTGCTGATTGCGCTGACCGCGATTATTGCCACTTTATTAGTGCAATTGACCACTGATTCAATGATCATTGGTGCCCTTACTGGTTTCATGATTTTCTCATTAGGTGGTACTTTAAAAGCAGATGGTGAACAAGACGCGGTACTTGAGGGCATGCGTATGATGGCCATGATTGGTTTTATCATGATTGCCGCAGCGGGCTTTGCTTCGGTAGTCAAAGCAACCAATGAAGTACCCGCACTTGTCGATGCTATTTCTGGTTCAATAGGACAAAATAAAGCATTGGCGGCTATGGCAATGCTGATTGTTGGATTGTTAATTACTATGGGTATTGGTTCATCGTTTTCGACCATTCCAATTATTGCCACCATCTATGTACCACTGGCATTAGAATTTGGCTTCAGCCCAATGGCCATTATTGCACTAGTGGGTACCGCTGGTGCATTAGGTGATGCTGGCAGCCCAGCTTCAGATTCAACCCTAGGGCCAACCTCAGGCCTAAATGCTGATGGCCAACATGATCATATTCGGGACTCAGTGATCCCAACGTTCCTACACTATAACTTACCGTTATTAGTGACAGGCTGGATTGCGGTAATGGTGCTGTAGCCGGCGAAGCCCGCAAACCCATGAACTACAAATTAAAATGCCGCGTTATCGCGGCATTTTTTATATGGGATTAGCGATTACAATGAGTAGACTGGTGAAATTAATGTAACTGTAACCCCATTTTGCGGGTACAAAAAAGGGCCACCTATTGTAAGTAACCCTTTAATTTAAAATTAAATTCATTCACTGTAGCCGTTATCGGCGTGCCGTAGATGCAAAACAACACCCAAGGCGAAGCCGCGCTCAAGAAACGAATTTTCGTGCGAGTTTATTACCAGCCCGTTTTCTCACGCAGTGCACTGCCAATTTCAGCTAGAGAACGAACGGTACGAACGCCCGCAGCTTCTAAAGCGGCAAACTTTTCGTCTGCAGTACCCTTACCACCAGAGATAATCGCACCGGCGTGGCCCATACGTTTACCAGGAGGCGCGGTTACACCTGCAATGTAAGAAACGACAGGTTTAGATACATTATCTTTGATGTAAGCCGCGGCTTCTTCTTCTGCGGTACCACCAATCTCACCAATCATGACGATGGCTTCGGTTTGAGGGTCGTTTTCGAACATCTCGAGCACATCAATAAAGTTAGTGCCAGGGATTGGGTCGCCACCAATACCTACACAGGTAGACTGACCAAAACCTTCGTCGGTAGTTTGCTTCACCGCTTCATAGGTTAAAGTACCAGAACGCGAAACAATGCCCACTTTACCAGGCTTATGAATGTGGCCTGGCATAATGCCGATTTTGCTCTCACCTGGGGTGATAATACCCGGACAGTTAGGACCAATCATACGCACGCCTGACTGATCTAGCTTGATTTTAACTTCAACCATATCCAAAGTTGGAATGCCTTCGGTAATACAAACTATCAGTTCAATACCCGCATCAATAGCTTCTAGAATCGCATCTTTACAAAATGGCGCAGGTACATAAATCACCGATGCGGTTGCGCCCGTTTGTTCAACCGCTTCCGCCACCGTATTAAATACGGGTAAACCTAGGTGGGTTTGACCGCCCTTACCTGGGCTGACACCACCAACAAGCGCTGTGCCGTATTCTAGTGCTTGCTCTGAGTGGAAAGTGCCTTGACCACCGGTAAACCCCTGACAAATAACCTTCGTATCTTTATTTAATAAAACAGCCATGTTATTTGCCCTCCGCTGCTTTAACGACTTGCTCAGCTGCATCAGACAGGCTGCTTGCGGCAATAATATCTAAACCAGAGTTAGCAAGAACCTGTGAACCTTTTTCAGCGTTGGTCCCCTCTAAACGGACAACCACAGGTACAGTAACACCTACTTCTTTAACGGCGCCAATAATACCTTCAGCAATCATGTCACAGCGGACGATGCCACCGAAAATATTCACCAATACGGCCTTAACGTTATCGTCTGAAAGGATAATTTTAAAAGCTTCTGCCACGCGCTCTTTAGTTGCACCACCGCCAACATCAAGGAAGTTAGCAGGCTTACCACCGTGCAGGTTAACAATGTCCATGGTACCCATTGCAAGACCAGCACCATTAACCATACAACCCACATTACCATCTAGGGCCACATAGTTCAGCTCCCATTGCGCAGCATGAGCTTCACGCTCATCTTCTTGGGAAGGATCGGCCATCTCACGAATCTTAGGTTGACGATAAATAGCATTACTATCAACGTTGATTTTGCCATCCAAACAATTTAGACCGCCTTGCTTAGTGATCACCAACGGATTAATTTCCAGTAGAGCAAAGTCTAGGTCACTAAACATTTTCGCTAAACCTAAGAAAACCTTAGTGAATTGCTTAATTTGATCACCACTTAGGCCCAATTTAAATGCCAGTTGGCGTGCTTGATAGGGTTGCGCCCCAACTAATGGGTCAATTGCGACTTTATGAATCAGCTCAGGCGTTTTTTCCGCAACGGTCTCAATATCTACACCGCCTTCGGTTGACGCCATAAATACTATTTTTTGACTGGTACGATCCACCACCGCACCTAAATACAACTCATTGGCAATGTCACAACACTCTTCAACTAAGATTTTGTTGACCGGTTGTCCATTTTCATCAGTCTGATAAGTTACTAGATTTTTGCCTAACCAGCTTTGGGCAAATTCTCTAATGGCGTCCTTTGATTCGACAACTTGAACACCTCCAGCTTTTCCACGCCCACCAGCATGTACTTGGCATTTTACAACCCAGCGACTACCGCCAATCTTATCTGCAGCTTCCGCCGCTTCTTGCGGGGTACTACAGGCTAAGCCTTCTGACACTGGAAGGCCGTACTTGGCAAAAATTTGTTTTGCCTGATACTCATGCAGATTCATAATATCCATCCATATATCAGAACGTATACTGCAAGGGCTTCATCTATGAAAATTCAGTTTTCATAACTACAGATATTGAGTCCTTTAACGTCCTACTTTTAATATTCTGCCGACTTTCTAAGCCAACTTAAGCGTGGCATTTAATAATGCATACCTAACATGACCAATTTATAATCATAATGCAACAGCAAATTGTGCGAAAAAAACTCAAGTAAAAAAAGGATTTAGAGTCTGTTTGATAGGGATCAAAGATATCATGGTGTGAGCCGAGCCTTCTTATTAAAAAAGCCCAGCTTTCACAAGCTGGGCTTTAAAACCTGGAGGCAGTTGAGATTACTCAGCGTCTTCTTGTTTGTGTTTTGCGGCTACTTCATCGATAAGTGGCTTTAGTTCACCGGTTTGGAACATTTCAACAATAATATCGCAACCACCAATTAATTCACCTTCAACCCATAATTGTGGGAAAGTTGGCCAATTAGCAAAAGCAGGTAGCTCAGCACGGATATCTGGGTTTTGTAAAATATCAACATAGGCAAAAGGCTGACCACAGTTGATTAATACTTGTGAAGCTTGAGAAGAAAAACCACAGCTTGGTAGCTTAGGTGAGCCTTTCATGTAAAGGATAATTGGGTTTTCAGCAATTTGTTGCTTAATTCTATCTATGGTTTCCATAATCTGACCGAAGTTATTCATAAAGATACATCTATTCTACGCCAACTTGGGTAAAACAAAAACACAGTTTTTGTAAGGGAAATCCTTCAGATGCTCATTCAATGGGCAAAATATCAAAAACAGAGGATATTTGATTCACTTCACAAAAATTATCAGTACAATACTCAGTGGAATTTTTTAAAAAATGCAAAAATGGAGCGCCATCATGGCTTTTGAATTACCTGCACTACCTTATGCAATCGACGCCCTAGAGCCGCACATCTCTAAAGAAACTCTAGAGTTCCACCACGGTAAGCACCACAACACTTACGTTGTTAAGTTAAATGGTCTTATTCCTGGTACTGAGTTTGAGGGTAAATCACTAGAAGATATCGTTAAAACTTCTACCGGTGGTATCTTCAACAATGCTGCTCAAATCTGGAACCACACTTTTTACTGGCATTGTTTAGCACCAAATGCTGGCGGCAAGCCAACGGGGGATCTAGCTGCAGCTATCGACGCAAGCTTTGGTTCTTTCGAAGCTTTCCAAGCTGAACTGAACGACAAAGCAGTAAACAACTTTGGTTCAAGCTGGACTTGGTTAGTTAAAAACGCTGACGGTTCTCTAGCCATCGTTAATACTTCTAACGCAGCGACTCCACTCACTGAAGATGGTGTGACTCCACTACTAACTGTAGACCTATGGGAACACGCTTACTACATTGATTACCGTAATGTGCGTCCAGATTACCTAAATGGTTTTTGGCAATTAGTAAATTGGGAATTCGTAGCGGCTAACTTCGCTGCATAAGTTTATTTCCTGCCCCCTTAACTAAAGGTCAGTGACTGAGTCGCTGACCTTTTTTTATCTAAGCTTACTGCCTGTAATTATTTTTAAAATCCCATCTTAATCATTTTTAAAACCGTCATTTGTTGGCTAAAAATTAGCCAACTGCTAACTTTGTGACTACAGTTATTAATGTCGTAAAAAACACTCTCTGCGTGAGAAACAACATTATTTCCATATAGTTAAAAAGCCATGGAGCCTACAAAGTTATGGACAAACAATTACTGATATATGATCAAGTCGAAGCACTTAGTAAACAAAAGCATGCGGATTTATATGTCAAATCTGGCAATGACTACTCTTTTGCTAAAGACATAAATTCAATCCCCCTTATGGCGGTTGAATTTCGCAATGCTGCCAACGAGTATCCAATCGTCTTCACCGGAGGTAATGAAATCATGCCCGCTGTTATTGTCGGCACTCGCAATGATGAGAACCTCTACTATTCAGTAGATAAAGGCTGGGATGCTAACTATGTTCCAGCCTTTATTCGTCGCTACCCATTTGTCTTTTCAAGTAGCGATGCTGGTGAACATTTTACCTTATGTGTTGATAGCAGTTTCTCTGGCTGTAATACCGAAGGTAAAGGAGAGCGACTTTTTGATAGTGAAGGGGAGCAAACTCAGTACCTTAAAAATGTATTAGCATTTATGAAAGAATACCAAGCTCATTTCAAACGTTCACAGATGTTTTGCCAGAAGCTTAAGGAGCTTGATTTACTGGAGGAAGTTGGCGCTCAATTTCAAGAAAATGGAAAGCAACGTTCTTTGACGGGTTTTTTAGCCGTCAATCGCGAGAAACTAAAAGCACTCAGTGCCGAGCAGTTAAAAGAACTGATGCAAAATGATTCGATCGAATTATTGTATCTTCATTTACATTCACTAAATAATCTCAACGCCCTAGTCCAACGAAGTATTAAGGTAGAAGCGGCGTAATGAATTCAAGCCACACATTAGTGTGGCTTTTTAAATTGAATGCTACACATCAATCCCGCAGGAATATCTAAATTGGGATTGGCCAAAGTTAAACGTACCCCAAAGCTATTACTAGCGGCATCCATGACTTGATCTATCACATCAACTTTAGCTTGATAAGTCTTAATAAATGGATTGGTTATCTGCAATTGTGCACTTTGGCCAACACCAATTTCAGGATAAAAATTTATTGGTAACAGAACTTCAACCAATAAAGGATCCATTTTTGCGATTTCTACTACAGGGCTTTGTTCATAAGCGTATTCACCAGGATAGAGCAAGTTTTTGGTGACTACGCCTTTAACTTGGCTTTTTACTTTATTCCTTTCTAGGAACAAACTGTTCTTTTTGAGATCCAATTCGGCCATCAAATATTCAAACTTGGTATTTTCATAAAGCTCTTGGGAAACCATATTTTGCTGTTTTAAGGTTTCTAACCTGTCTAATTGATCTTTTAATAGTTTAAGCCGTTGATTAGATAAGGTGATACCAATTTGCTCTAGTTCACTATCAAGACTCACCAAAGTCTGCCCTTGAACAACAGTATCCCCCCTTTGCACATGGAGCTTATCAATGATCCCTTGAGCCGGACTGCCTACTTTTATCACCATTTGCGGCTTCAACATACAATCAAAACTTTGCTGATAAAAATCTTGTGCTGGCAAGTTTGTCGTAACGACTAAAAACAGCCAACCTGTCATTAAATTGCGCTTCATAAACTTTATCATTCTAATTGTCCTGTGATCGCGAGATAGTCCGCCAAATACTCCTGCTGTTGACTGAGTTGCTTTCTGGTTTTGTATGCCCGCTGTTCATTTTTATTTTGGATAAATTTAACCAAAGGCGCTAACCAGAGTCCTGCTTGTTGCTCTTTTAACAAGTTAAGCAACCAGTTAGGAACATGGCGTTTAAAAAAGTCGTCTTCTTTACTTAAAAATAATTGCACCACACCTGGGTCCCCTTGCCTTGCCGCACGTCCGAAAAGCTGCCGGTCAACCCGCCGATAATCATTTAATTGAGTCACTATGATATGCAATCCACCACTGTTCGCTACCGTATCAGATAGCTTAATATCAGTCCCTCTGCCAGCCATATTGGTCGCAATGGTGATCTGCCCAGGTTGACCCGCTTGAGCAATGATTTTCGCTTCATGCTCATCTTGCCGCGCATTGAGCAGTTGATGTGCCATCGCTTGCTGTTGTAAGAACTGTGACAATAATTCTGATTCTTGAACACTTTGAGTACCAATCAAAATCGCCTTGTGCTGTCGCTGCCACTGTTTAACCCTTGCCACAATTGCCACCATTTTTTGTTCCCCAGTTGCAAACACACAAGGCTCTAAATACTTTCTTCTATTGTTTTGATAAGGCTCTATTCGAACCACAGATAATCCATAAACAGCAGCAAGCTCTTTACTGATTTCTTTAGCGGTACCCGTCATTCCGGCGAGCAAGAGATAGCGTTTGAAAAAACGTTGATAGCTAATACTTCCTATGGTCTGCCTTTCTTTACTCAGTAACAACCCCTCTTTGAGCTCAATTAATTGATGTAGCCCCTGCTCCCATGAGCGATCGGCCATCACTCTGCCAGTACTTTGATCAATAATCACAACCTTGCCATCAGCGACTAAATAATCGAAGTCTTTGTTGAATAAATACAAGGCTTTTAATCCGTTAAGCACCAACATTTCACGAGTAACAGCAACTTGCCATAACCCACTAAATTGCTGACATAATTGTGAAAGTCTATTTTGCCCATCTAAGGTGAATTGTAAAAAATGCCTAGGCTTATCAACAATAAAATCTTTTCCTTGCTGTAATTGCTTAGCTAGCATTAACGCCGTTTGATAAATTTCCTGCCGAGCCGAGGTGTCGATGTCACTAGATATGATGAGCGGCGTGATGGCCTCATCAGCTAAAATACTGTCTGCCTCATCAACGATCGCATACACTAAGCCTGGCAACATAAGTTGCTGAGCTTTATCCCCTAATAACCCCTGCTTTAGTGCCAATTGTGCCGGGGTATTCGACCCCATTTTCATTCTGTCTCGTAAATGGTCAAAGACCACCTGCTTGTTGGTGCAATAAACAATATCAGCTTTGTATGCTTCAACCTTTTCAGGTTCAGTCATCCCTTCAGTGATCACCGCGGTGGTTAAGTTGAAGGCTTCATAGATGGGATTAAGTGCTGCAACATCACGTTTGGCCAAATACTCATTGACAGTGATCACATGGCATGAAACTCCAGCAATCGCCATCGTGGTAGCGGCAATCGCTGCAGTCAGCGTTTTTCCTTGGCCAGTGTCCATTTCCGCAATTAGACCTGACATCAACACCCATGCCCCTTCAAATTGAGTTGGAAAAGGACGGTAGCCAAATTGTTGTTGGCAAACGGCACCAATAAGGGCAAATGCCTGACTGGCAAAATCGAGGTTTATCCCATGGTTAATGGCTAAGCGTTGCAACTCAACTTTCTTAGCAGCAATACTCTGCGACTCTAAATTAGCAAGTTGCTGATAATAATTAGCAATATTATCATGCAATTTTTTTAGCTGTTTAGAGTTCACCCGCTGCATATTGGCACGGCTATCAAGATACCCTTGTAATTTATCTTCCCATGATTTGTTGTGCGTAGGCCATCTCATTAAATAGGTCTGTTGTGGCAGTGGGTATGGTAGACAATTAGACACCGAACTCTCCTAAAAAATTTTGTCTAATGGCACGATAAAAGCGGCTGGCTAGGGTTTCATCATCTTTGGTAAAACGTACCCACACTCTTGAGCCGTAAAATTCTATTGGCTGTCTATTAACTAACTTAATGTCATACCAAAATACCCGCTTAAAGGTCTCTTTTTGACTGCTCGAACGGGGATCGACATTGATCTCTCCTCCTGCTAAATGCCCTAGAGCAATACTAGGCAAGCTAAATTGAGCACCTGGATTAATGCGACTTACCTTCGCTGGCAAGATCCCTTCACCAAAAGCATTAATTAATACTTCAACTTGTTCACTTGATTGTCTGATCTGCTCAATATCTTGCTGCGTAATTGCCACTTGTATCGTTAATTCCCTCGCTAATTCAGAGACGTAGCCAATGGCCTCGCCTTTGGAAAAATACCGCCCAGGGAGAGACTCTAAAGCCGAAATCAACAGTCGCCCATCTACTGGGGAATAAATGATGGTGTTCGCCAACTGTTGTTCGATATAAGCAAGATTACCCTGTAAATTTTTAATTTCTGTTGCTACCAATTGAGCTTGCTGAGGTTGCCCCTCAAAGCGCAACTGCACAAGCTTGATTTGCAATTCCTGCAATCTTGCCTGGAGTACTTTCTTTTCGGTCGTCAATTCATCACTTTGACACAAAAATAACGGCTGGTTTTTACTAATTTTCGAGCCCGGATTTACCATCACTTGCTCAATAAAACAATTACTTTGAGCCCTGATTATGGCGTCTTCAGGATGTTTAATGATCCCCTGTACTAGGGTTGTTGCTGAGAATGGCACCGCAAAAAAAATCAGACTAACACTGAGCATTAATAATGCTACTACGCTTATGGCTCGCAACCTTAAGCGATTCAGCTTGGGACTTTTTAGCAAAAATTTACTCTGTTTATACAAGGGTAAAATAAACATAGTAAACAACGAAAATAACGCTAGCGCTACTCCAATAAAGAAAAACTGTTGTGCTAAAAATATTGCAATAATAAACACAATGAAGGCTCGATAACAGAATGAAGCGATCCCATAAAAGCTGAACCATGCCGCTTCCCCCTGAGCATAAGCCGGAGACTTTATATCACTAACTAGCAATAAGTAACGTTGTATCACATAAGCAATATATTGATTCGACCTTGATGCTAAGTTAGGAATTTCAAGCAAATCGGAAAGTATGTAGTAACCATCAAACTTAAGTAATGGATTTGCATTAAATAACAGCGTTGAGACCCCAGCGATAAGCATGATGTTATAAAGTAAGGTGCGACTTAAGCCCGCTTCTAACTGGACCCAAAGGTGCAAAGCCAGCGCAGCAATAAACAGTTCAACCAACATACCCGCCGCCCCTACCAACACTCTTTGGTAGCGATAGCTAAAATTAGTGGCTGCAGATGCATCTACATAAGGAACGGGCATGAACACTAAAAACATGATGCCAATATCATGGACTTCTCCGCCATATTTTTTCACTAAATAGGCATGCCCCAACTCATGTAGTAATTTGACAATTGGAAAAAGCAACCAAAGCAGCAGTAAATTGCTTGGAGTTAACACCGTATCTACAATATTTTCAGTTAATTGCGGCCAATGGGTTAATGTTTGCAAAAACGCACTGATCACCACCAGCAGCCACACCAGCGCAAACCAGCGACTCATAAAAGGTCGGGCAAAGTTAACCGTCTTAGCTAAGAATGGCTCGGGGTCGAACAAGGGGACCCTAATGGCTAGCGGACTGCTGAGTTTCGCTTTTAATTTACTAAAAGCCATATTGTGTTTTCGTCTTAACTGCTCGCCATGGTCGGCTAAACCATCACTAACCAATAAACCCGCTTGGTATAATTTAGTAATAAGGGCTATTACCTGTTCTTGACTGGGTGCTTTATCCTGCAATTTAATAACTGCATTTTCCCAAATATCGTTAACACTTTTACTGCCATCAAACTGACTGATCAGTACATAAGCTTCATAGTTGAACCTGTGATGGGCAGCGGTGATCTTATCTTCAAAAAAATACCAAACTCGGCCACGTTTAACTTGTCTTTGAATATTTATATGGTTTCTAAGTTGGGGCTTTAAAGCTGCAACTCGATACCAATAGGGACTGAATAATTGACTCTGTTTTGTCATCAATTACACCTTAGCCGACCAAAACCACAGCTTGAACCAATGCACAAAGTTTCTGGTTGCAATCCACAAGTAACTACGCTGCTCTATTTCTACTTTACCCGCCCCTTGCATCCCAGGTCTTAACCACTGTGGGGCCTCATCAAGTTCAGCTTCTACCTTAAAGATATTCTGTCCATCAACGACTTCCGCCATAGGTGTAAGACGTTTTACTGTAAAATTTAAACCCTGTCCTGGCATCGAAGACAATACCAAAGTACCGCTCTGACCTAAGTTAATCTGCCGAATTTGCTTTTCATCGATATGCAAAATCACTCGATATTTATCTAAGGGCGCAATCTGCATCAGGATATCCCCTTTTTGAACAGGTGCTCCCATAGATTGGGAAAGGTCCCCAGCAACCACAATACCCGCGAATGGGGTGGCAACTTTGCTCTTACTGATGTGCTTTGATACCAATTCTAAATTGGCTTCAACCTGGGCTATCCTTGCTTTTAAAATTCCCACCTTAGTTTTATCGTAATTGGCAAAAGCATCGAGATATTCCTGCTTAAGTTTGATGTGTTCGCTTTGCCATTTCAAAAGCTCAAGTTGAAGTGCATTATCGTCAAGCTCAAACAATACCTTGCCTTCATCGACCAGATCGCCAGGAAATGCATTGACCGCTTTAATGTAACCATCTTGAGGGGCGGCGATTGAGCGTTGCAACCATCCCTCTACAGTGGCATTGGCATGCACTTTATATTGAGTTTCAAACACTCCCGCCAGCACTATGACAAGTGCCAAACTAGCCAGAATAAATTTGGCTTTAAGATACTTGAAGCCAAATATGTTGAATAGACTATTTCGCCCAGCATCTATTAGTACTTGCCATAGATTGCGATCTTGTTTCTTTTTCCAAAGCAATAATGGGCCGATTAAGCGGACAGTTTGCTGACAATAACTGATTTTTTGTGCATCAAAAAAGTCATTTTGGTTATGCTCGAATAACATTGCTCCGCAAATGTTTAACTGACTCACTCGCTTGCTATCCACTTCAAAAATAGGCACAGATAAAACCGAACCACTGCCATGTTGCTCAACTAAAAGTTGATGTTTTTCGGTTAGCTTAAAATCCTGTTGCTGTGGATAGATGACTGAGGCTTGTTGATCACTGCACTCTTGTAAACTATCGATAATCGCTTTGACTAAATTGGTCTTTTCATCAAAGCTAGCACAGTTAGAAATTGCTTCTAGCTGCAGCTGTTGACCTACCAAAAAACCAAAACTGACCCTTTCTAAACCGAGATCATTAGCAATACGATTCACACACATCAAGGCCGTTTGTTGATAGCTTTCAGTATCCACATAAGCTGCCAATAACAAGGTCAACTTTTCTAAGTCTTGATTGCTAGTAATGGCTTTTTGATGTTGGTGCTTCTGGGTAAAAACCTCAAACCATACGGCACCCCATTGCAATTGCCGCATAATAGAAGCTAACTTAGCTTGATGTTCAGCAGAGATCCTAAACACCACCACTCCTTGATCCCGCTGGTCAATCTTAATCGGATAAGCAAGATGGTAAACAAAGGTATGCTGGGAATCGTCAAGTTGGTACTTTTTAATGACTGGTTGGCTTTTTTGTAACGCTAATTCAGCGCTACCATCTTGGCTAAGTGCCTGTTGATAGCCTTGTTCGGGCCAATGCGCAATTTCGACAAAACTATTCTCATCCGTAGCTTCATCAGAGTGATTTGGATCAAAAGCAGCAACGGCACTTACTCGATAAATAACCAGCGCGGATTGCACTCCAATTAACATCGAACTTTGTATGTTCAACCACTGCTGAGCGAAAGAGGTTATGTCTTTCGCTGCGGCAAGTTCTGCCCATGGTCCTTGTTCTGTATAAGAGGCTATCTGGCTGCTTTCTGTGTTAAGCGTTACCTGTTCATCCTTGCTGAACATAGTTGGGTTCCCTACTCTAGAAAATGAGGCTTAAACCACTTGCGCCTTAATATAAAACTATAATAGCCTATTTTTTATACTATTTCTTTCCCTTACTGCTGCCTCCTTTAACAAACACTTCCATTGATTGTGAATTTTTAATGGCCTTATTTTGTTGCCCTTGATTTAATGGTGCATGTTGCTCTTCCACATAAATCCAATCCGCGGACTGAGCATCATCACGATAAAGAAGAGCCTCAGAATTATCCCTTAACATGGCTGACAGTTGACCACTTTCGATATCAATAATAAAAGTATCAAGCTCAGTTAACTGAGGTTCCTCTTCAGAGTAAACCTCAACTGGCTGGGAATGCTCAGACAAATCAGAACCTTGCATCTCATAATAAGCTTCAGCCATAACGACAGAATCATCAACTAAGCCCTCCGTCTCGGCAAAAGCTTGGTTTTGATACTGAACTTCCGCGCTATCTGCGATGA
Source organism: Paraferrimonas sp. SM1919 (assembly GCF_010993985.1). Classification (GTDB taxonomy): domain Bacteria; phylum Pseudomonadota; class Gammaproteobacteria; order Enterobacterales; family Shewanellaceae; genus SM1919. The sequence goes on from NZ_WINH01000009.1 coordinate 116,881, forward strand.
GGTCAACCTCAGTAAGGGCTTGCTGAGATAGATTTAGTTGAGCACTGTCCCCTTCGCCCACACGACCATGTTGATCCAAGTCGGCCCCAAGGTTGTTGTAGCCATCAAGCGTATCTTTTAAACTGTTGATCACGTTATTGTCAGCACTGGCTAAAGCCAAGTTAACCTGATTAATCAAGTCGATTGCCGTAATTGGGTAGTCAACGCCTTGATGCAAGGCATTTAATAAACCTGCTACCGCATGACGCAACAGTGCATTTTCCTGACCGCCCTTCAGATTTAATGCTTCAAGTAGCGTTAAATTCTCTAACTGGTAGCTTGCAGGAATATCGAACACACTCGTAGCAAGATCGTTTGGACTGAAAATTGGATTGCCAAAACTGTCCGTTGGCCAAGCCTGGGCTTGCCAATTTTCAGCATTGTTTTTCCAGAAACCAGGGGTTAGGCCTTGTTGCCCTGTTTGTTCAGTATGAACAGAGTGGGCATTGGTATCTGAGTCTGTCACAGTTTGGCCATCTTGTATGACCGTTACCGTAGCGGTATTAATGTAACTGCTTTGAGTAGCTTGATATTCCAACACTGGTGCAGATGAGAACAACCAAGTTTCGTTAACATCAAGATAGCCATCACCATTACTGTCACCCGATAGATAACTTGGGGTAAAGTCATCGGCAGTATCAACCGTACCATGGTCATCCACGATGATTAATGACGAGCCATCAAGTGCTGCCTCGCCAGTGTTGCGTACCAAATAGGTCCAAACAATATCTTGACCTTGCAGTAACCATTGGCCCGAGCTATCAGCATCTTCAGCAGCCGTTGGGTTGAGAGGATCGAGTGCATTAATGGCTTTTTCTATATCTACCCCTAACACAGGCTCTGCAACGGCTAAGATATGGTGGTTCGCATCGGAATCAGTAACCGTAAGCTGATTAATGTTCGCCGTGACTGTGGCCACATTAACGTAGTGCTCCTCTGAAGCTTGATAGTCAATGGCCGCAGAGTTAAATAGCCACACTTCACCCGCATCGAGTAGACCATTATCATTCACATCACCACTTAGGTAGCTGGCGATAAAGTCGTCGCTAGTATCTATCGTGCCATGATCATCAATAACAGTGATGTTCGCTAGAGGAGTATCCCCAGTGTTGCTAACACTGTATTGCCAAACTAACTGCTCATCCAGTTCAACCACCACCGCTTGTTCAAGGGTATCAGCGTCCAGTCCATTTAAGGTTTTCTCGATATTAATGCCGATTTGCTGGCTACCAATATTATGATAATTGGCATCAATATCAGTCACACTCACCAACTCACCGTCAATTTCGGCATTCGCCGTTGCTCTGGCCACGTTTTTATAACTCGATTGGGCAACATAATTGACTACACCTGCTGAGGTGAATAACCAGGTTTCATTGACATCTAACAAACCATCGTTATTGTCATCACCGCCAACATAAGCCGCTTCAAAGCCGTCACCTTGACCAGCGAAATCATCCACCACAATCACATCTGCTAAAGCCGTGTCGCTGGCGTTGGTGACTAGGTAAGTCCAGACCACATCTTCACCGGCTTCTAAACTGGCCGCTAAAGAGAGACTATCGGCATCTTCAAACACCGTAGGTTGCCATGGGTTAACGGCATTAATGGCAGTTTCAATATGAATAGCGGCAAGATCTTCATATATCTCAGTAGAAACCGTACCCGAAGGTGTACTTCCATGGGCAGTTTGCAATGGTGCAAGCTGTCTATCGTCTTCTGGCGCACCTGCAGTATCAAAATCACCCGATGGCGTATTACCCGGTTGCGGATCCCTTGGGGCGCCATGCACATCAGCCCATTCTGGGTCATCTTGAGTAACTAAGCCAAGCTCACCATATGGTTCAAGCATGCTTCTGTCACTACCTGACGCTTCACCCAATGCTTGTAAAAAGTCAACCACATGTGGCGATGGTGAGCGAATGATGGCCTGATTACCAAAGCGTGCAAACGGCACAATAAAGCTGTTGTATTCACCGGTCCAATCGAACATGCGATCGGAGCCTGTATTACCAATTAAGACGTCACGACCACCACCACCGTAGGCGAAATCAGCTGCCCCTGCGGTTTCATCTGGGTTAGTGGCATCATCAGAGGTATCGTTTAGGCCGCCATTGGTATTGAGATTATCATCCAATTGCAGGTAATCATCCCCAAAACCACCAAATAAGCGGTCATGACCGGTACCACCAAATAGGGCATCGTTACCTAAATCACCAAATATTCTATCCTTACCATCATGAATGAGATCGCCATTGGCGGTGAAAGATTCAAAATTTAATAAGAAGCCTTCCATTTTTTCTAATGGGTTATCGGCATCGTAAAAATCAAGCTTGCCGGTTTCGGCGTCGTAAACAAATGGGCTCGCCGCTAATGCTCGAGTATCACGATAAAAATCGAATAGAGCTTCAGCACCTGAGACTGCATCATCACCCGCACCCGCATGGATCCAATCATCCCCCAGACCACCATAAATCACATCTGAACTGCCTTGCTCCCAGTTGATTAAATGGGCAGTTTTCTTAATGTAGCCATCCAAATCAACCCAAGCTCCAGTCCAAGGCCCTGGTATATCGATAAAGTGCTCTTCACCAGTTCCCATACCGTAAAGTGGTTCAGCAATACCAATTCGGTTGGTAAGAATAAGGCCATCATCACCGATAATGCCATCTTCTCCACTGCCGCCGAAAATTTTATCCAGCCCGGTACCGCCATATAAATCATCATCCCAGCCATTACCGTAAAGCACATCATTGCCGGTCATGCCTTGGATAACATCATCGCTATCCTCACCCATGATCAGGTCTGAGGCGCCTAAGTCTGTGTCATTGCTTAGGCCATAGCCGTAATCCAAGAGCACAAAAGCCCTAGGGATCACTTTAAGCTCACTTCTTAATTGGGTATTTTGTGGGTCTTGAGGATCTGAACCGATATCTTCTGAATTATCATATTCAAAACTTAAGAATTGGGTATCAAGGTTATCGTCGATACTTACTAGGCGGAATAAGTTAGCGTTATCCCCCATAATATAATCAGCATCGAAGGCATGCTCGGCGATTTGAGTGTTACCAAGGTTATCAACCGATTCACCATTTTGCCCCATTTGATTACGTACAATGCGCGAGCCATCACCACCAAATAAGATATCCGAGCCTGTGGTTCTAGCAAAGCTGGTGTCTAACCCGTAAAGACTCGAGTTATCCCCTATGATGTCATCTTGGCCTAAATTACCAAAGATAACATCATCGCCGCCGTTCCCTTCTATGTAATCATCGCCATCATGCTCGAGACTTTCAAATGAGGAAATAACAAATAGAGAGCCGTCAATATTTCTAGAAGCTTGAGAGTCCGTAGGCGCAGCGACGGTACCAATGGAGCCATCACCTTGGATAATATCATTACCCAATTGACCAAATATCACATCATCGTCAAAGCCACCGGCAATATAATCATCGCCATATAAACTGTTGTCGGTGTCATTAGCATGATCCATTACCACAATTTGGCGGGCGGCTGTACCATTAGGACTTTGCAGTAGGTCCGCTTGAAGCTGGGCTATGCCCATATCGTCATAAATGGCTGAACCAGACAACAGTTTTATGCGTGGGTTATAGCTATCACCTCGACGAAGGATCACACCGTTATCACCAAGGATAACGTCATCGCCCTTACCGCCATCAAGTCTATCACCTGCATCTTGGCCTAAGGCAACATTATGGCCACCCCAAATATCGTCGTCTTTCGAGCCACCAAAGATAGTATCTCTGCCCTGCTGACCCATTAGGATATCTTCACCATCGCTGGCTAATTCTATGTTGCTATCAAGGGTAATAAACTCATCACCATAGATAACATCATCACCACCTTGGAAGTGGTTTTGGGTGTAGATTGACTCAAACATAAAGGGGTGATCGGCAACCGGCATCGACATTGGCAGCATTTGGCGGTCAATGGCTTGGCCATCGATATTAGTCACGACATAACCAAAATCACCAAACACCAGATCATTAGCTTGATCCCCATGCAAGGTATCTCCTAGGCCACCACCGATAATAATATCGTTACCAAGGTGACCGTAAATAACATCTTGACCGCCATTTTCAGGGTCGTAGCTGCTTATTTCTACCACTTCTTCAGTGGTAAGAAGTTTGACTTCTGGTTCGATATTTTGAGTAATAATGCCGTGATCACCAAAGATAATATCGTCAAAGGCACCCGTGGCTTGCTCATCAATTAAGCTGATATCGCTAACATCAACAAAGTCACCATAAATGACATCATCGCCAGCTTGCAGATGGTCGAAATTAACACTAGTGCTGGCATTTATCACTGGTATGGTTAGCACCCGAGTGATTACATTGACATTAACTCCAGAATCACCATAAATGTGATCATTACCTGCTTGACCAATAATGACATCATTGCCCGAACCACCCGCAAGATGGTCGCCCGCTTGCGAACCAATAATGGTATCGTTACCTCGACCACCGTAAATGGTCACCCCAACACTCGGTAGATCGGTTATGGCAACACCCGCAAATACGGCACTGGCATCAATCACATCATTTCCGTGATAATCAAACTGGCTGGCCAATGGATAATCAAAAATTTGATCTTCAGCAGAAGGGCTTTGTGGGTTCTGTTGTTTATCTCCAAAGTTGCCTTTATCGGCAATACTAGCTAAGCCGTTGTAGTAACTGCCATCTTGGGAAGTATCGCCATAAATTACCAATGGTGAGTCTGGGCCAGCACCACCAGTAACCACAATATGGTCACCGCCGACTAAGGTTTCACCCTGTGGATTAATCACGGCAATATTAGTAATGCCCGTGCTATTGCCCGCCTGTGGCAATTGACCATTGATAGACGCTAATTGCAATTGGTCGCCATTAACCGCTATCACTTCAAACACCCCGTGGCTACCCGCATCTAAGGTTAGGGTTTGACCTACTTCAACTCGTGCATCTTGCCAGTCCCTGCCATCGCCACGAGTTAAACTAAAGCCAGCATTGATTTGTTCTAAAGTGCTGGCAAAATCAAACTCAAGGTATTGGTTACCGCCACCATGGATCACAGTAATGCCACCATGGTCAGCTTCAGTATGCAGAGTATCTGTCACCTCCACATAGTCGTTACCCATACCCATAAATAGGTTGAGTACCTCAAATTCACTGTCTGTAGGATCGGTAGTTTGTAAATTACCAAACACAATCCCAGCCGGTAAATCATTCGATTCACCAAAAGCAGTAACAGGAAAACTCAGGCTGTTATTAAGGTTTAAGCCAGTGATCGCAGCTCCTGACACTGCAACCTCTAAATTTTCTTGGGAGTTGTCATTATAAACATTAAGAGTATCAATTTGAGTCAGTTCATCAGGTTGTATAGCGATCCCAATAAGAGGGCCATTAGTTTCACCAGGAAGCATGATTGCTTCTTGTAAAGAACGCTCTCCTAGTACCCCGCCTACAAGTTCTAGCGGCCCCCTGAGGTTGTACGCCAGGGTATTAGCGTTTTTAGAAAACTCTTTTTTAAATTGTCTATCTACTGGTTTATCATAATCTGCATCGGCCTTAACGGTAATGGTGACCTCATTAAACCAAGCATCAGCGCTGTTTTCATCGGCACTAAAGGTCACACTTGCCGCTAAGCGAGTTACTGTGGCAATGGTGGATAAATCCACTAATTCATCGATTGCCCTAAGGGTCATCACCTGATCATCGCCATAGGCACCATCACCATCATCGAGTAACACCACTTTATAGTCACCATTATTACCCTGAGCATCGGTCACGCGAATAATTTGGCCCTCACTAAAGCCATCTTCACTCCAAGAGCCCTCGCTACGAATAATAGTGTCACGCTCTACGAAGCCTACTGGCACAGTTCCTGTATCAACAAAGGTCAGTTGCCCTTGATAATAACCGTCTCTTTGAGCGCTAAATAACTGCACCTGCTGAGCCTGTTCGGCAACAAAGCCATTAAAGTCGTTCGATTGTGCAAAAGTGATGGTTTGGCCATCATTACTGATGCTTTCAATTTGAATAAGCTGGTAGCCATCAACATCATTATTGCTGCTACCACTAATTTGCAGCCATTGCCCTGCCTCAAGTCCAGCATCAAAGAAGTTACCTTCAACCTCGCGAGTAGCAGTCATACCATCAAAGGTAATTCCGCCACTGTACATAGTGGTGGTGTCGATATGGCCAATCTCGGTTAAGGTCACTCTGTTAGACAGGACAACATCGGTTTGACCATCGGTAATAATATTAATGGTAACATCAGCATCAGGCGCAGAAGTCAGCCTTAGGGTGTAGTCATCCGAATTTGAAGAATCGGTAGCATTTTGGATCACTAGGGTATTAGCATCACTTTCGCTAACGATCACTCCTTTGGATTCATTATCAATCACATCCACATCAAGCAGCACGGTTTCAATATTTATGCTGTTATCTTGGATACCATTTTGATCATAAACCGTTACTTGGTGCTCAATGACGCTGTAGGACTTATCTTCTGTGGCATCATCATCAATCGCAGTAATGATCATGTCAATTGGTTGCTGCCAGTTCGCACTGGTAAAGGTGACCGTATTATCAGTGGCATTAAAGCGAGAATCACTGCTTGACCAAGTGATCTCTGAATAACCACCGGGGGCAATCAGTTCGCTCAGTTGCACCACCACCGTGCTGCCTGCAGCAGGTGCGGTGCTTAGACTTAATTGATAGTTATCCGCGATCCCCTTACCTGAGCCAATATCACCCTCTAACACTAAACTGGAGTTATTGGTTTCAGTGATTAACAATTGTGGTAAGTCATCATCAATCACATTCACTTCAACATTGCGAACTGCAACCTGATCGAAAATACCAAGTTGTTGATCTTGAACTGCAGCATCAGTGATCACTGCCCCATCAATTTCAACTAAAGTACTGTGGCTAATGGTAACAGTACGAGCCCCTTCTTGGGCATCATCAGGTGCGGCTTGCACAAACACATTTTGAGCCTGATCGTAATTAGTATGATCAAAGCGCAGCACCACAGTACGGTTATTGCTGGTCTCGTTAACCTGATTGACATCATAACTTCTTTCAAAATCGATATTGGCGTTATTCACACCGAAATCTGAAGTAATTCGAATACTGTCAGCATTTTCTAGATTCGGGATCACACTGCCATCGGCTTCCTCTTGATTGCTTCTAGCTGCTGATATTGTCACATAGACCACAGTACCAATTTCAGGCTGTACCGAAAGCCTTACCGAGTATTGATCATAAATGGAACTCGCTTCGGACACTTCGGTGTAACCGTCTGTTTCCTCTATTACCACCACACCTTCTGTTTCTGTAGCAACATTTAAGTCAATACCGTTTACCGCGACACCGTCATAACCAAGATCGTCAGACAATACATCATGGTTAATGGTACCACTGAGGCCCTCTAACTCCCTTGAGACTATGTCTTCGGTTACATCACTCCCCACATTCATGGTATCACTGCCTAAGCCACCAATAATTCGAGTCGCCACCCCAAACGGTGTACTTAATACGAAGAATTCATCGTCTCCTTCTAGGCCATCGATTTCGAGCATCTCGATTCTATCGAAGCGAACATTGAGACCACCGCCATAGACCCCATCTTTGGTGATCACGAAATCATCGGCAAATTCAGTACCTAAAATAACCACTTTATCGAAACCAGACCCGCCATCAATCGATACCGGTGCATTGATGTTATATTGGATTTCATCGTCGCCTGAGCCGGTATTGACCTTAGTAGTATCTTCTGTGGAGAAGCCCACTTTGGCTTGAGCCACACCCGTGACTGGATCCACAATGATGGTGCCTGCTTTATGATCTGGGTTCAGTGCTTCATCGGCTTCGGTATAGGTTTCGGCTAAGGCAAAAGCTCGAACCACAAATAAATCGTTACCTGAATCACCTTCTAAGCGTAATTCGGCTTTATTGGAGTACACAGTGAACACATCTTCACCACTGCCACCTTGTACAACTAATGGACTGGTATTACCTTGGGATAGATAACCACGGGTTGTGGCAATAATATTCGATTCATCGGCGCCAGAGTTTAGTCTATCCCTTGGTGAACCAAACACATCTGCGGCAGCAACCGTGCCATCATCACGCAGGGTACCGTAGATCTGACCAACCTGAATGTTGTCATCGCCGGCACCGGCATCAATGGTAGTGATAGCAGCATTATCATCAACGGCAAAGTAATCGTTACCGCCTAAACCAAACACATGTAAACGACCATTTAAGTTGGCGTCATAATTAATGCGTTGTTGTTGTTGAGGACGAACAGAGTTATCGCCACTAGGGTCGCTGCTGCGGGTTTGCTCTAAGGTACCATGGAGCAGACTAACGAAAGCCAGAGTGCCATCGTCAAAGGCTTGCTCATCATCAATGATGCCACCATCACTTAGGTCGGTATCAATGTAGCTGGCACGTCTAAACAAGAATATGTCATCGGCGTCATAGGCTTCGCCAGCTAAATCGGTTCCACTTAATGGACTATCGTTACCATAAATATTAAGGATATCTTCGCCATTATCTTTATCACCACTATCAAGCACATTGATCACATAATCTCGATAATCACCTTGGGAGCCAGTGGTAATAACCGTATACAAATCGCTGTTGCCTTGACCATCTAAGGTCAAGGTCAAGCCGTCATCTACCGACATGGTTTGCAATTGGTTCACGGTGAATTCATCACGACCATCTTGGCCTGCTACCTCGTTGTCGCTTAGGGTGTTAAAACGACTACCAAACACTTTGGTTTTGGCATTGAGCTCTGTTTCATTAAAAGTAATTAAATCAACATCATCATTACCATAAATGTGGGTTTGGCCAGTGCCATCAATAATAAAGCTTTCACTATCAACTGTGTCGCGTGTGATCACATTGGTTAACAGGGTCTCGCTATCACTGCCCGTATAAGTGCCGCCTATGGTCCCCCTGAGATCCATATTGGTACCAAAGCCAAGGTCCATATCACCGCTATAGCTTGTATAATCATCACTACCGCGGGCACGTAAACTGTCGCCACGCACCACTATCATGCCAGCGGCAAGTACTAAGGAATTATCTTGGGTGGCAAAGTTATCGCCTATCCATAAGTTAATATCATTGGCGGCGGATATCACCGCTTGATAAACAGTGGTAAACACTCCGGCAGCTTGGAAATCACTTTCTCCAATTAGGCGACTGCCCTTGTCAACAAGGTAGAGATCTTCCGCTGGTGCTGAAGTGTTATTTGGCTCCCCTCGTATTAACTCTGGGGTTGCTGCAGTATCATTAATGGTTAAGCGCACATCACCACCAAGAGCGATAGCGCCTAATAAATTGAGCTCATTATTGGCTTCTGAATAATAAATGCTGCTGTCAGCTTCAATATAAACTCGACCGGCAAAGTCCCCATTAATGCCCGAATCCACATCCAGATCATCACCGCTACTACCCACATCGCCACCATTGGCATCTAAATCAATATTGTTACCGCGCACATTGATATGTTCAGCCGTTAGCTCATCATCATGCCAAGCATCAATTAAGCTACCCGCTAAGGTGGTTAAGCTCACATCCCCAAACGTTGAATAAATATGGTGAATATTCATGTCACCACTGGTTTCAATAAGACGAATGTTATTGGTGGCATCGGCTTTAACCACTCCCGATGTGCTGTAGCTTGAATCAATTTCTAGGAAGTTAAAATCTGCACCAATGCTGTCAACTGCCACCATGGTAATATTGGCCGCCACCACATCAGCACTGCTATCACCTAAATCCCAATTACCAAAAGTACTGGAATCTAAGATACTGGCAGGAGAAATTAACAGCACATCTTGATACTGTGATTGCACTAAGCCCACTCGAAGATCGTCATACTCTTCCGTCAAAGTGATATCGGCATCGGTATGCATATCAATATGCCCCGAGCTTAAAACATCCGTTAAGGCAATAAACTCAATAGTGGTTGAGTCATCGAAACGGCTATCAGCGATAACTTTAATATTCTCGCCAGCCACTAAGCCTGCCGATAAAGGTTGGGCGGTTATTGTTGCATCGATGGCATAACTGCTCTCGCCGCTAAATCTAAACTCCTGCACGTCGCCTAAATCGGCCACTTGGGTATGCATTTCAAAGGTGTAAGTACTATTAAGTACCGTATCACTACCACCGGTATAAGCCGCTCTATCAAGTAAGATATCACCACCATCAGGTCGATAATGACTTGAATACAAGCCCGATTGCCCGGTTTTTTGAATGTGAACTGTAATATGGCCAACGTCATTAGTGGCAGATTGCGCCAATGAGTCTTCTATCACCACATCAATATTGCCGCCAGCATCAAGTTGATCAATATTCACCTGCATATCAGCATGGCTATCATTAACTCGGTACAAGGCTTGAATCGAAGCATAAATATCCTGTTCGGCATTTAAGTGTAAAGATTCAAGCCTAATACCATCGGGATCCCCTTGGTATTCAGGGATAGCCAAGCTGCGCACCAAGTCAATATTCACTCTCGCATTGGCCCCCGCAGCACTATCAGAACCGATGCTTTCTAGGGTATCAATCCTTAATTGGTTGGTCTCTATGCTGTTGTCAGCATCGGTTGCTAACAGGTTACCCTGTTCATTAATGATACGAGTCCAACCCGTAGGATTAATAATTTGCCCTTCATAACCACCCAAGCCGTTAAGAACAATATCACCGCCACCAACACCCAGTTTTTGAATGTCAACAGTAATTAAATTAGGTGAAATAGAATGTTTAAGGCCAAAGCCAAAGCTATTACTATGGGCTCCGCTGTGACCGCCGCTGGTGCTGTCAACATCGGTTAAGTTAGGGCCTGAATCATTATTAGATGCCGTTAGGGATTGCTCGGTATCAATATGAACTAAAGGAGTATCTTGTCCACGGTGGATCATATCAATATCAAGAATATGCATATGATTATTAGAGTGATCAATAATGCTAATGCTTTCTAAGTTATCCCTGAAAATAAAGATAGGATCGCCAGCTTGCTGCTTAATAACTTGCGCTTCTGGGTTACTAAAGACAATGTCTCCATAACCATCGTTGATGGCCTCAACATAGTAGTTATTGCCGGTGATACTATCCCCCACATTAAGCACTTGAGTCAGGGCGGCATCATTCCAAACCTGTACGTTGTTTAATCGTACAATATTGCCATCTTCATCAACCACCAGCTCTGGCTGCCCTTGCTTGCCCCCCAATACCGTCACATCGGCATCCCAATAAATATGGTGATCATTACCTGTGGTATCCACATATAAGGCAAGTGCCTGATCACGATTATTGGCATTTAAGAAATTATTGTAAGTGCTAATATCACTGCTGCGGGTTAAGCCGGTTTTCGTTGCCGTTATCTTACCAGAATTAGCGCGGCTTTCATCACGGGCACCCACTACCACCAATACGTTGCCATTAACATCTAAGGCTTGTGAGGTATTCTCTACCTCAGTTTTATTAAAGCTTTGGGGTGGAATCAACGCCACCGCTTTTTTACCGCCACTGGCACTGGCATCGGCATCACTATGTCTGGTAGTAATATCAACGCCGCGTAAACCGGTAATGGTGGTGGTATTACTGCTCGCACTTGAACCAATATTAATGGCGACATCAGAATTTAATTTTACAATGGCATCGGCGTAGGCTTCGGCATAACCAAATAGGGCGGGGTTAATGGCTTTGGCATAGGCATAGGCATTCCCAGCTATTTGATCGACATCGGCATCAATATCAACCGAGTCACCTTCAATATACACACCGTTGTTAATATCAATCGTGACATCACCATTGATATGCACCCCAACATTGTTTGAGCTGTGGTTATCATCTGAGTTCGCTTTTGCCACTCCACCCCAAGCTTCAGAATATGCATTAGTGCTGCCCGTTGAGTGGGCATTGGCATATAAACCGATGGCATCTACAGCAGTAACAGTCGCGTTATCAGCGATATCAATTTCGTTGGCATAGGTAATTTTTGCGCGGTTATCAACATCGCTTGCGGAACCCAAACCACCGCCTACAGATTTAACTCGAGCGGTAGCATTATGGCCTGAATCAGTGGTGATAATGACATCATTACCTGCGTTAATAGAAGCATTACTGCCGACCTTAGAGTTGGTATTGGCACTGCTAATTTCACTGTCAGCACTGGCTTCACCAAGGGCAACCAAACCGCCTTGCCCGGTATTGGCGTAAGAAGAAATATCTACCGCCGAGTAAGAGTTGATGAATACGCTGCCAGCAGTATTAATGCTTGAAGCATTAATAACCGCAGCAACCGTTGGGGTTGAATCAATGTAAGCTTCAGGACCATTAACCGCAACTGCACCACCGCCACCGCCTAAGGCAGTGGCATTGGATTTACCATTACCTGGTGGGGCAATAACCGAACTAAGCTCAGCGCCACTTTCACTTAAGAATTTAGCATTGGCACCGCCTGAGTAATTTTGCGTTAAATCTAGGGTTAAATCGTGTAAATCCTCACCAACGGTGGCGACTAAGTCCACCCCTAACTCGGCAAGAACTATTGGCTGGGATTGATCATTAGTGGCAAAGTTCACCACGTTTTGCAAAGCACTATCTGTGGTGAGCTGGAAGTTATTACCAGAGGTGACTTTGACATAATAACCCTGGCCATTAATAAAACCACTGACCCCTTCTTCAAATACGTGCTCCCCTTCTATGCCGTTGTGGTCTAAGTTAATTACGCCAGCAGTCAGGGTATTAATATTTAAATTATCAAGGGCGCTACCATTATTCGTACTGCTTAAACTAAAGCTATTGGTATTGGCTGACACCACATAGTATTGGGTGTTATTAGAAGCGTCATACAGGACGTCGCCATTGCTTAAGCCATGGCCATTAATATCAAACTGGGTACGGTAAACATCTGGGTTAGAAGATACCTGAACTTCATTGGTGCTGAAGCCTGTGAAATAATGCTCGGTAAGTTGGAATAAGTCGGCATCGCCTCTTAATGCGTAGTAGGTATTACCACTGTTTAAGCCGCTAATATCATTGCCCGAACTCAAATTGCGATAAATAACCGCATCGCCATCCTGTAAACCATGTCCCTCATAATAAATGTTATCGGCAGCTGCATTATGGACCACGCTAAAATCGTTATTTTCATCGAGCTCAATACCAGGGGAGAATGATTCACCATCGATACTATAAGAACCATTGTAATCATTCACATTCACCACATCTTGGCTGATGCTAATACTGTTATTGGCTAAGAACGTCACCATTTGGCCATGGCTATATTGGCCAGAAGTATTCATCGTTATGGTATTTGATGCTGTATTATAGCTGCCCAATGAAGACGACAATTGACTATCAGTTTTAATACTATCAGCGTAGTTATCCACTAAACGAATTGAGAAGGCATCATAAATAGGGGTATTACCATCTTGGCCGATTTCAATTAGCTGCACATAGAACAAACCGCTGGTTTGCCCCGATGCAAAAATAGATTCGCCATTAGGGGAGCTGTAATAAACCGCGTCACCACTTTGGAAATGATGGGCACCACTGAAGGTCATGGTATTTTGCTGCTCATCAATCCCTGCACTGCCATCTAACGATGCCCCTAGCGCTATGGTATTACCACCATTTTGACCACTGAGCACTCGATATACGCGACCATCCTCAAGGCCGCCTACATTTGTGTTCGCCGAAAACTGCACAACATCACCATCACTTAGGGGGTAATCAAAGACTATGGTGTTGTTAGCGGCGTTAATTGACACTATGGCATCACTGGCTGGCTGCGACGAAGGCACCACATCCACCAAGGCATCCACGGTAATATCGCCACTGGCGTTTATTTGCACTCCTGAATGAATAGTTGCGTTGACACTTGGATCAAACCTAGATTCAGACTTGGCTTGGCCCACTTGCACTAAACCGCCGCCATAGGCACTGGATTTTGAATCGGCTTCACCACGGCCAAAGGCCAGCACATCAATGCTACCGACACTGCTATCTAAGCCAATTTCAGCATTGCTTCCAATAGATGCACTCACATTAACTGAGGTATCAGCATCGGCATTGGCAATACCAATCGCTATTGCACTACCAGATCCCAACGAAACACCGGCATTTGAGGTGGCTCCTAAGGAAGAAGTTCCTGACACTGGACGGGTATTAGCGATAATTTCTATGCTACCTGCTCCGTCAATACTTGCATTGTCTAATATACCAGCCTCGATTGAACTATTATTCATCGCGATAGCATTAGCCTCAGAAACCGTAAACCCAATACTACCTGAACCGCCAGAAATGCTAGCATCACTAAATGAACTTGCATCACTAGTAACACTTATATTTCCGCCATTGACAAAAACATCACCACCAAGGTTTGCAGAAGTTGATGATTCATTTTCAGCAACGGCTTCCGAAGCATTGGTAGATGCTAATCCACTAATAGATAAACTAAAGATTTCAGAAGAAGATTCACTGCTTGATAAAGCAATTAAACTTAAAGATCCTGCATTAATTTCAGAACCACCATTTAACTGAGTTGACGTCTGATGATTGTTGTTGGCAGTTGAAGAGAATGTGGCAACACTTACGCCAATTGAACCACTACCACCTTCGGCATCTGCTAAAGCAGAACTGGAATTGTTAGCAATAAATTCAGCCCCACCAGCGATGTCAGCATGGGCTCCCGCATGCATTCCGGAAAATACCTTACCATCGATGCTAGCTTGAGCATCAATATTGATGCCTGAACCAACTAAGGCAACTGCAGCCCCCACAACGTGTGCATCGGCTTCCCGGTTAGTCGCCCCATAATTATCTTGGGTTGCCATTAATAGTGAATCTGATTCCACTAGAATATTGCCACCAAGAAAGGTATTTACTGAGCCATTAATCTCTGCCAATGGCGACATACTTGAACCCGCTATAATGATAGAACCACTGCCGCCTTC
This sequence comes from Paraferrimonas sp. SM1919, assembly GCF_010993985.1. Taxonomy (GTDB): domain Bacteria; phylum Pseudomonadota; class Gammaproteobacteria; order Enterobacterales; family Shewanellaceae; genus SM1919. The sequence continues at coordinate 131,912 of NZ_WINH01000009.1, forward strand.
AATTTTCGACAGCACGCTCTCATCAGCCTTAGCGATAACATTAATCGCACCCTCAATATCAACTAAACCATGATTATTATCATCAAAACTCTTAGCGCCATTAGCACCAATATAGGCAGAAACATTGCTGTTACTAATAGCCTCTGCTTTAGCATCGCCTTCTGCTGCAAGCAATCCAACATTAACATGCAACAAGTCAGATTCAACCGTATAGCTATAATCATCTGATTTAAGTTGCTCGGCATGAATACTTAATTCATTACCGATTACATGGGCGCTATCGCCGATATAAGCATGGGTCTCTGAATCTAAAGTGTTACTTAACTCAGCTGCAGCAATGTTAAGGCCAGATACTCCGACTCCAGTTACCTCACTGTTTACCACTGGTGTTGATAACGCTTTAATATCTATATCATCAGCTCTTAAACCGCCGTCAATATAAGCTTTAGTTGTAGCTTCTAACTTATTTTCAATCTCTTGCACACCAATATTAACGGCAGAAACGGCCACGCTAAGTATATCAGTGGTTAAGGTGTGGTTGGCATCGGCGCTTATATTACTGTCTTTGGCGTAAACATTTGTGTTATCAGCAATATAAGCATGGGTATCATTGCTGATATTGGCACCAAAGTTCATCTCAGTTATCGTCGCTAGCCCCACAGAGACGTCAGTAATTTCATTTTTCGATTGGGCAGAACTGTTGGCGTTAATATTGAGATTACCGCCGTTATTGCTGTTTTGATAATCATTAAGATTAACCGAAGAGGCATTAATGCCATCACCAATATAAGCCCAGGTATGACGATCAATAGTTGGCTTGGCTTTTATACTGCTAATGGCTAAACCACCCACATTTACCGAAGCAATATCAGGATCTGAGGTGTTAGTGTCAGTGGCTAAAATATCGATACCACCGGCACTATTAACGGTATTATTACCCGTCATATAGGCCGCTGTTTTACCGCTGATTATTGCATTAAACTCAAGTACTCCAACGCTTACCATACCAACGCTTACTGAATTAATATTTGGATTTGCATCATTTAGTGCTTCAGCGTTTATGGTTAAGCTACCACTGTTAACGTTAACAGTAGAATCATCAACATAAGCTTCTACATTATTGCTTATTGTTTCCTCTGATTTGGTAACAGCTGCACTAAAGCCAACCCCACCCGCTACCGAAACGGTATTTGCATTTGAATGTAAGGTACCCTCTGCTTGAGCATCTACAAGCAAATCTCCTTGAAAAACACTGACTGTAGAGTTTGCGATATAAGCTGATGTATTTCCGCCTAAGTTATTAGAACTAACTAATATTGCCGCTGAACCAGCGATTACACCTGCACTTATTGATAGAGATAAAATATCTGCTGATAATTGGGCCTGATTGAATGATTTAACATCTATTCCAAAAGCCGAAATAACACTTAAAGAATCTGTAATGTGTGCATTTGAAATGGTTTCTATGATATTTCTTGATTCTGTACCTGCACCTGATAATGCCACGCCAGCTTGAGATGCCGCGACTGAAGCCGAAGCGGCAGCACTGACTGCATTTATCTGAGCCCGCTCCGTTGCAGAAATAACAATGCCAGAAGTTGTTATATTCCCCGCGCGCGCTTGAGTGTTACTCGCCCTTGAAATTCCCGCATCTATGACGTTTGCAATAGTATTTTGCGCAATAGTGGCGGCAACAGAAACACTTACTCCTACTGAGGAACCGATGGCTGCCGCAACGGATGCACCAATTGCGTTAGCATTTATCTTAGACTCATCAACTGCGCTAATATCAATGCGCTCTGCACTTATTCCTATTGGAGCACCTTGCACCAAACTGCTATCACCATTGATATAAGCTTCTATGTGTTGGGAAATTTGGTTTATCGAATTAACACCAGAACCTGCTGCTGCAACACCCACTGCGCCACCCGTCACCGCCACTGACGCGGCAACAACATCACTATTAATTTGTGCTATAGAGTTAGCATTGATAATTAAATCTCCAGCACTTTGAATGCTAGAATCTTGAACATAGGCAGAAACGTTACTGTATAAAGCATCATCTTGCTGTAGGTTGCCGTTTTCATCTAAATAATAACCTATAGCATTACGAGCCAAAGAAGCCCCAATAGCAACTCCAACACCAACAGCTCCCCCCCCTACAGAAACCGATGCTGCTACAATTACGGCATCAATGCTTGAGTTATTTGAAGCCAATAGGGTGACATCACCAATACTCGTTGCCAATATAGAGTTATTTATATAGGCGTTGGTGCCTGACAAAATAATATTGGTCGCATCTGCGCCTGCGCCTGAAATAGCTAAACCTAACCCATCTCCCACACCAACACCAATTGATGCTGCAACTGCGACAGAATCAATATCTAAGTTATCTTGAGCTTGTATAGAAATGCTATCGGCTTGGGTAAAACCTGAGTTTGCATCATTGATATATGCGTCAATTTTGTTTGCAAGGGTATTATGCGCCGCAGAGGCGGCTACCGTAATAGCGGCTCCAACACCTGCACCACCACTGAAACCAATCCCTATTGCTAACGAAGCCCCAACTGCATATGATCTCACCCTAGAGTCGTTGCTGGCAAATATACTGATGTCATCAACATTAACGCCATTCGCGCCATCGCCATCAATAAATGCCGCGACTGTATTTGCAATTGTGTTATAGGCACCCACACCGGCGCCACTGCCAGCCAAACCAATATTTCCGCCACCCACTGCCGCGGAACCCGCCACTACTATGGCATCAATGGATGCATCCATAGTTGCGCTTTGATTTAACTGATTTGCACTGACACTAGAGTTCGCTAGGTAGGCCTGAACCTCTGACAAAGGTTTATCCAAGTTATCGGTTCGATTGCCGTCTAAGTCTTCACCAATTAAATTCTTGGATTCTGCCGCGCCAATAGAAACGCCCACACCTGCAGCACCTACGCCGACTGCAGCTGAAGCGGCTAATACCACTGAATTGATCGCTGCGGTATTATCAGCCAGTACATTAACATCTAGGTTACTGCTGACTTCGCTGTTCTCAATAAAAGCATTCGTTTTGGTTAAGATAACGTTAACCGATGAAGCTCCAGCACCACTTAAACCTACCCCAACACCTCCTGCTCCGCCAATTGCGGCTGAGGCAGCCACACTTACAGCGTTTATTGCAGCCTCACGCATCCAGCGACTGCTATCTCGATAGTTTTCATTTGCCAGATTGACATTGACTCTAACCCAACTGCCTGAAGCATAATTTTGGTTATCTAAATTTAAGTTACTATCTGAACCTGTCCACTCATATATTGCACCAATTACTCCACCGCTTGTGTGCCCTTCTGCAACCATGACACGATCACCGCTTTGAATGTCAACTGCACCGTTACTTTGGTAATCATGATCGCCAATATATCGGTAATAAGCGCCTATATCACCGCCATCTGAATGTCCTGCACTTACTTTTACTTTATCTCCAACAACTAATGCTTGAGTGCCGTTATTGCTCTGGTAGTTAGAATTAAAATTAGAGTGGTCTTCGTACACATCTGCACTAACAACAATGTCGCCATTATTTGCAACAACTCCGGCACCACTAGAAGCGTTTTGTATTGAAGCTTCCACCTCATTACTAACTTCGTTGTAAGATAATGCCACGCCAACGGAAATTGCAGCCCCCGCCAAAGCACCACCACCAACTGATAAGGAAGCGCCAACCACATCAGAAGATATATCCGATCTATCTTCGGCAATTATACTAATTGCATCAGCCACAATACCTGGAGAAGTATCGCCAAACATGGCATTTCCATCAATAAAGGCTTTAACACTGGTTGCTATGCTGTTTTGAGAAGCTGCGCCGGAACCACTTGCACCAATCCCTACCTTACCTGCAGCACCTACTGCTGCAGAAGCAGCGACTACCGTAGCATCTATTGACGCATCGTTTGTGGCATTTATATTTAAATCACCATCAGTCGCAACACTGGTATTTTCTAGATAAGCATGCACTTGAGAGCTTTGTTGCTCTAAATTAACTTGTCTCCATAACTTACTATTACCAAAATCCTGTTCAATAAATTGTCCAGAACCAATAAATTCCCATTGAGTATCGTCAGAATAATCAAGGTTTGATAAATCAAAACTACCAGAACCAATAGCACGATAAATACCGTCTGGCTGCCCTGTGCCATTATAATCACTTGCAACCTGAACTAGCTGTCCTTGGCTAACGAAGCTCAAGCCATCAGCAGATTTATGATCAACACTGACATTTTCACCCACATATTGGTATACATCTCCCATGCGTGGGCCAGATAACACTTTTACGGTGTCTCCTTGATCAAGAACGAGTTGCTCAGTAGTAGTATCAGTATCAAAGTCAGCAGAGTAAGAGTGATCGACTCGCCAACCAACTAGGTTCCGCGCCACAGCGGCACCAATTGACACACCGACTCCTGCAACCCCACTTGCACCAACCGCAGCAGACGCTCCCAAAATAATGGCATCCACTAACGATACATCACTAGCAGAAATTAAAATGTCACCTTGGTTACTTAATTTTGAATTGGTTGCGTAACTATTTACTGAAGAATTAATGGTATTTCGCGCCTCTGCACCGGCCCCACTTAATGCTGCTCCAACTTTTGCGGCAAAAGCTGCAGATATTGACGCAGATATAGCAGTCGCGGAGATGGTATTTTCCAAAGATGAATCAATATTGATATCTCCATCACTGGATACCAAAGTGCTATCAATGAAACTAGAAACACTATTGTTAATACTGTTATCAGCCAAACTAACCGCCACACTAACAGAAATAGCAGCAGGGCCGGCCCCTGCAAAGCCTAATGCACCAGCAGCCGTATCGGCAGTAATCGATGAGCTATCATAGGCATTGATGGTGACATTATTGGCGTGAATTTGTGAAGTACCATCACCCACAATATAGGCATTGGTGCCACTGCCAATACGGTTCACCGTTGATGAACCCGCACCAGGAAGGCTAATACCGGCAGTGCCACCGATGCCAATAGCCACCGAGAAAGCCAACACTAAAGCCTCAATTTCATTATTAGAAATGGCTTCTATATCGATATCACCATCAACATAAATGTCTGAGTTCTCGACATAAGCTGACACATTGGCGCTGTCTAATGAGCCATCTCGGTTCCAGCCCACATAGTTTTGTGCCAAAGCAACGCCAATGGAAGCGGAAACGCCGCCTTTAACACCGCCGGCAATGGCAGCCGAAGCGCCCACTACAGTGGCTAATATCGAGGAGGTATTAGTGGCATTAAGGTCGATATTAGTCTGTAAGTAGGAAGTTTCGGTTCCCAATATGCTGTTGGCAATGTAAGCATCGACAGTAGTTAAAATAACATTGGTGGCATCGGCGCCGGCGCCGCTTAGGCCCCCCCCTATCTTACCCGAAGCCGCAACCGCTAATGATGCTGCAACCGCCGTAGATTCTATGCTGGCATTCTCTTGGGCAGTAATAGTAATAGGGGTATTGGCAATAAAGTTATTACCAGTGAGTTGATAACCATCTAACGAGGCACTGACAGTATTGTCTATGGTGTTTTCTGCCAAGCTAACCGCTACACTGGCAGCACCACTTAGATTACCACTGACCACAGCGGCAATGCTGGCCCCTACGGCAATGCTGTTAATTGCCGAGTTATCTATTGCACTTATCTCAAGTGCTGAAGCAAATAAATCTAATGGCGCATTGGTGGTCGCAGCAAGCTGAGCCTGAATACTATGACTGATGAAATTAACTGCGCTAACACCTGCACCACTGAGGGCTAAACCATTTTGACCGCTACCCACAACAGAGGCAGAACCTGCGACCACGATGGCATCAATATCATTAGCCGATAAGGCGGTTAACTGTAATTCACCAACCCCATTATTGGCACTAATCGCGGTATCAGTGATTAACGTGTGGGTTTGCGCTGCCTCTTGGGTTTGACTTGGTAAATAATCGGTATCTAAATCCCAGCCGATCAAATTACGGGCTAAACTGGCGCCAATTGAAGCACCAGCAGCATTTTTACCTGTGGCCGCTAATGAGGCTGAGGCCGATACCACAGTGGCATTAATTGATTTATTACTTTGGCTATTAAGGTTAATGTTTTGCGCACTGGTTAAACTGCTTGAATCCACACTAACGTTAGTTTTAGAGAGCACCACGTTGGTTGACTCAGCCCCTGCACCACTTAATGCAAGACCCGTTTTTGCCCCTAAAGCCACGGCTAAAGAGGCAGCAGTGGCCGTTGCCGAAATACTGGTGAGTTCTCGCCAACGATTTATATCTTGGTAGTCTTCTGCCCCTAAGTCTTGAGCCACCAGCTGCCAATTGCCATCCTGTTCAAAATCAATTGTCGCTAAATCAACATTAGATAGGCCATTTTGTGCTTGGTAGAAGTAATATTTATCATTGACCAGTACCCGAGCAATCTCTCCAGAGTTCACCGTATCCACTTGCTGGCTGGTTTCATCAACAATATAGGTATAAGCCTCACCAATGAACACATAGGCTTGGGAGCCATCTGCAACCACATCCCCTTGGGCTAATACTTGGCTGCCATCTGTGCTTGAATATTGGCTGTTTGGCGCGGCGCTTTCTATCGATTGCGCACTAATAGTAATATCACCCGTATGGCTTTGGATGTCGATATTATCAACCGTCGCTAGGGTTTGATCGCTTAGGTGGTTACGGGCAATGGTTGCCCCCACGCTTATTGCACCAGTGTTGCCACCACTGATTGAACCGGCAACCGCTACCGCTTGGGCATCAGTAACAATATTGCTCGAATTATCGGCTGTCACCTCAACCTGTTGGCCAGTAACCGTATTATTGCCTGATTCACCCAGCATAGCGGCACTGACTTCTGTACCTACACGGTTTTCGGTAAATACCACTCCAACACTTAACGCGGCGCCATTTTTAGGGGTTGCAGAAATACCCACACTGGTCGATTTTACTCGGGCATTAATTTGACTCACCCCAGCAGCGGTGACCGCCACCAACCCAGCATTGGCAATTAAATCTGAATGTTCACTGTAAGCACGAACAAACGACAAGCCTTGGTTCATCTGCTCGTCGGATAGATCTTCAGTGTTGTAATTATTTAGCGTCCAACCAATTAAGTTTCGTGCATAGGAAGCACCGATAGACAGGCTACCACCATTTTGAGTGCCCGCTGCTACCGACACCGCGACACTGTCAACCAAGGCATCAATTTGGTTATCTTGATTGGCGGCAATAATAATATCGCCACTAGTGGCAGTAACATCAGCATTTTTAATAAAGGCTTCGCTGGTATTTAAAATCACATTCATGGCGGTGGCACCGCCACCACTGGCAGCAATACTCTTACCAGGACTCACCTGCACGGCAATGGCTGCCGCTTGCGAGTGCGCATCAATAACAGCCACATCATCAACGCTTACAGAAACATTATTAGCATTAACACTTATGAAATCGGCAATATAGGCTGCTTGTTGATGTTCAATTTGGTTACGACTAGCACTTAAACCAACACTGACACTGCTAGAACTACCGGAACCTAAGCCAACTCCAATCGACAGTACTGGCGCCGCTACATCAGCAAAAATAGCCGAGCTGTCACCGCTGGCCACGACAATATTGCCATTGTTCGCCTCTAGCGACTGACTACCATCACCTTGAATATAAGCGTTGGAATCAAGGTGGCTTTTGTTCATGGCAATAACCGCACCTATGCCTAGGGCATCAGATTCATCAAAGCTTAACGCCGTTACCGTAACCTTAGATTTGGCTTCTGAGTTAATTAGGGTATTCACCAAAGTGGTGACACTAATATCACCACTGCTGGCATTCACATTAGCCGAATCAATATAAGCTTCTACAAAGGAAGGGGAATGACTTCCTATTTCGGTGCCCAATAGTGCATCGGCAGTATTAAATAATATATTCTGACTTTGCCAACCAATACTGTTGAAGGCCAAAGTAAAGCCAACAGAATCACTGTTTGAGGTGGTTTCATTATTTACATTGGCATTAATAACAGAGTTATTCTGTGCAGCCACATTAATTGCCGCGGCATTTAACCCATTAGTATCGGCAATAAAGGCTTCTATTGTGGTTTCTATGGTGTTAGTGGCAATGGCACCATTAATGGCTAAAGACTTACCATCACCATTAATGCCACCACCATCAGAGCTCACCACTGAATCGTTATCTGCGTAAATCACCGCGGTTTGCAGTGCAGTCACGTCAACCGCGCCATCGGCATTAATTTGCTGAACGCCCTCAATGGAGCTTGATACCGCTGATTTGACGCCATTAACCGCAGCAACGCCACCCACCGCAATCGAGTCGGATGACGTCAATTGAATATTAAATTGATCAAATAAACTTTCATCATTCAGACGCAACCACACCAGGGCATCGTTGTAGTTGGCATTAGCGAGATCAATCTCAGCCTCATCACCAATATACATAAAGCTCTGACCTGCCTCACCGGTGACCAGCTGCCAATCGGCAGAGGTATAATCGATCACCGCTAAATTAATGCCATTGGCATCATTTAAATCGGTGCCAACGTACTCATAAACGGCACCTGCGATACCACCGTTAGTGTAACCATTCTCCAGCTGAACACGTTGGGAATTAATGAGTTCTGTTGGTTGTTCAAGGGTAGTAAAGTCTGCCTCTGCCAGATAAACAATATCGCCAACACTAACGGTTTGGCTACCTGAACGGTTGGTGTAATCGTATTCACGAATGACATTATCAAAAAAGTTAGTCAGTAAACCTATTCCATAGTCATTGGTCACAGACTGGAATGCCAACACATTAACGATGGAGTCGATGCCAGCGTTATCTTGGGCATGAATAACAATATCACCGTTAACATCAATCTCGGCATCGTTGTCATTAACAATGCTGGCTTCAACCTCAGTATTCACCAAGTTACGGGTAACCAATGCGCTTACCGACTGACCGCTAGCATCTTTAAAGGCGCTGGCGACAGAGGTGGTTTCATTGGATGTAGTGGCAGATATCGTCGATTTATACACCTCTAGGTAACTGTTACCGTTATCTTCAGCTAAACGAATAAAGTAACTGCTGCCGTTTCTATCCCTAAGTTGCCATTCAGAACCCGCACTAATCACACTCAGTACCAAGGCATCCGATAATTGCAAGCCTTGGTTTAAGAATGCCACCCTTAACTCAAACAATATCGAGTCATTATCTAAGGCATCGACAGCCTGCTCGTCAATATCGGTATCTGTATTATCAGCATCCAGCTCAGCCGCATCATTAAGCTTATTAGCAAAGTCATTGATAAAACTTAACTCATCTAAATCAAACAGTTTTTCGCCACCCGACTCTGCCGTTAAATTTAAGTCACCACTTATTGTGAGATCGGTATTACGAATGATGGCACTCGTGGCACTTGGATTACTATTGTCAAAGGCATCGGCAATCAGCGGATCGCCTAAAATAGTATCAATGGCATTAAATAAGAAATTTTGCCCTTTCCAACCAATAGAGTTAAAGGCAAGGACAATTCCAGTTCCGGTATCGCCAGTACTGGTTATGGCTTTAACTGTGGCATCGATTTCTGACTGGTTAAAGGCGTTAATGCTGACATCACCACTACTACCATTATTTAGGTGGGTGACAATACGGCTGTCTAGCACATCAGCACTGGCACCACTGTTTACAACGTTGGTGGCAATAATGCCATTAATGGCTTCAGAGACACCGGTGCCTATGACACTTCCCCCCGAAGAGGTCGCCTCCGAGTTAATGTCTGCGGTAATAATTGCCGTTTCATTGGCTTCAAGGGTGACACTTCCAGCATAAACCCCTTGGTTAACAAGGTTAGCTTCAACGCCACTGCGAATGTCATTAAGCACAAACATGGCACCAACGCTACTTGATGCGGAGTCAGTATTTGGATCGGAACCCGGTAAGTTCAATCCCTGGGGAATAAGCTGGGTTTCAGTGGCTTCTTTCCAGTAGCCGGCATCTCGATAATTCAGGGCACTAAGATCAACGGCATTAGCGGTATCAGCACCCATGAAAATATAAATGCTGCCCGGGTTACCAAATTCAGCATCAAAACCATCACTCAAGCGAACTCTATCCCCAAAGGCAAGTTCCACAGAGGTATCATCACTAGAGTGATCTGCTGCCAAAAAGTCATTAAAGGTTTCACTGGCAATGCTCAATCCACTGTCATTAGTAGTAATAGATGAAGACACTAATTGGGTATTAGCATTAATTCTTGCTTGATCAATCGCTTTTAGTTGTAGGTTACGACCAATATTTAAATCAGCATTGGCAAGGGTAACTTCTTCTGTGGGTAACACATTATCACTGACGGTCACCTCTGAATAACTGTTGACTTTATTACTGGTCACCACAATACCAAGGGAAGAGCCTGTAGCATCTTTTAACGCCGATGCTTCAGAGCTGACCGTATTAGTTAATGTCGCATCTAATATGGCTTGGTTATCAGCCAATAACGACATATCACGACCAACATCAAACTCACTCTCATCAATATTAACTAAGGTTGCCACCGCATTTTGCTTAGACATGACATAATCAGCAAATACCGAGTCACCTAAAATGGCATCAATGGCATCAAACAGCGCATTTTGAGAATCCCAACCCATCACGTTGAAGGCAAAACTAAAGGCAGCCGCTTCATCACCAGAAAGGGTATCCACCAGTAACTCAGCATCCATCAAGGCGTCGTTTAAGGCATTAACGGATAAATCATTCGCTAGGCTAACCTGAGAATTTAAAATGTTGGCTTTCGCCTTACTGAGCAGTAGGTTGCTCACTAATTGACCATTGTAAGCAAACACAGTTCCGCCACCGGTATTACTGCCACCGGAAGCTTCAATATTGGAGATGACTGTGGCTAAATTACTGGCAGACTCATTGGCATTCAATAGCAAATTATTAGCCGCGAGTTCAACCTCATTTAAAATAGCAGCAACGTTTGCACGGACATCATTAACGTTAAATATTCCCCCTGCGGCTTTGGCATCAGAATCAGCAAAATTACCAAAATTAGGGAATAAATCTGCAATATCATCAGCTCCACCGGTGACTTTTTGCCAATGACCACTTGGGTCAACAAACTCTGCTAAGGTCAGACTAGCAAGATCAATATTTTGGGTTGGGCCAGTATAAATGTACACATCACCAGCGCCTGTTCCCATATCAGTGCCTAAGCGAACCCTATCGCCACTGGTTAACAAGCGAGTCCCTGATTCAGTGGTATAACTGTATTCCTGTTGCACCAAATCAGTCACTAATTGAGTTAACGCATCAATGGTACTGGTTGAGATCACGCTGACTTTTAGTTGGGTATTAGCATCAATTTTTGCCACATCATTGGCTTCAACAATGACATCGCCAGAGGCATTAATATTGGCATCATAAATAAAGGCATCGGCACTGGTGTTAACTTTATTCGAGCTAACAATTATGCCAGCGGTTAATCCTGTAGCTGCTTTAGCTTTTGCAGCTGCCTCGGCTTTGGCTTTTTCAGCCGCAGCGGCTTGTTCTGCCTCGGTGGTGTCGGTATCTACGTTACTTTCAGGCGCATCAGGATCGGCCTCGTCACTGGCTCCTGTTGTTGACGAGCCCGATTGGCTGTCGCTTTTATCAGAATCTTTAGTCTCAGATTTAGTGGCTTCTTTAATCTTACCTAAAGCAAATTTAAAGAAATTACCTGAGGTGGTTCTTGAGACCTCATTACCTACGCTTGAGTTGATTAATCCTGAGTTTTCAGCAGAAACATTTACAGCTTCAGCGTTGATATCGGTATTGATAATGGCAGCTTGGGCAGCAACCGGGATATCATCAATAAATAAATCTTCAGCTACTAACAATTCAAACGCTTGCTCGAAGATATTATCGATTTTCCAGCCCACATTATTAAAAGCAATGATGCCAGTTAAAGAATCTGTACCGCCAACAGAGGTAGAGGTTAAGGATGTAGCATCAACCAGAACATCATTAACCGCGTTAACAGTAATTACCCCAGCGTCGGCAAGGCCATTATTGATCTGTGAATCCGCTAACCATGATTTGGCATTCGCTAAAACCTGGTTGGTGATCATAATGCCATTAAGGGTGCCATCCGCCCTTTGTTTAGCGGAACCCGCACTCACCACAGAGCTATCCGCCGAAATAATTAATGCGCGCTCATTGGCATCCATCTCTAAGCTAGATAGGGCATTACCATTAGCTCCTTGAATTAATGCCCCCTCGATAAAGGCTAACACTTCTGCTCGAACATCGTTGCGGGTGATCATGCCCGATAAACTTTGGGATGTTGAAGTCGCACTTAACCCTGCGTCTTCAATTAAGCTACCAACACGATCCCCAATTAAGGTCGTTGCCAATTTCTTATTGATAAGGTTATCTTGGCTTAGGGGCTTCCAAAGGCCGTAATCACTATAATCAGCACTACCTAAATCCGTGGTGACACCAGTGGCTTGGTCATCCCCCATATACTGGTAAACAACGCCTTGCTCGCCGCTGATTTCAACCCAATCAGCGTTATTGGCATAATCCACATCACCATCAAACAGACTCATTCCAAATAAAGTAGTATTACCAATGTATTCATAGGTTTGTGTAGCTTCACCATTAGCATAAAGCTGAACCCTGTCACCACTGTTAATGTCAGCGTTAAAGGCTTTTACCTCATGGGCATTATATTTGGTATTCGGATTAGTAGAGATCAAAACCCAATCTGAATTGCTGGCGTAATTTTGAATACCATTAGCTAAATTAGTATCGGTTAATTGAGCATTAGCAACATACTCATAAATTGCGATTTGGTTGCCATTTTCATCCAACAGGGCAACTTTATCTCCTTGTTCTACACTGGCAACAATGACCTCTTCAACCAGATAATCGGCACTGTCAATTTTGACGGTGTCACCAAATTTTAATTGCTTAGCACCTGAGCGGTCGGTGTAATCGTAATCATCAAGTAAAGTGCTGGCTAAGTTATTAACTATGCCGACACCATAGTCATTGGAAGAAGATTGAGCAGCCAATAGCGCCGAATTAGAAGCGATACCAGAGAAATCATCAGCGACGATAGTAATATGATTCGCCGCCACCGTTTGCTGGTTATTTTTAATATAAGCTTGGGTAGAACTGCTGACTTTATTACTGGTCAATACCGCAGACACCGCCATACCACCCGCCCCAAAAAAGGCAGAAGCCGCCGAGGTCGACTCATTAGTTAACCAAGCATTAATAATACTTTCATTAAACGCCAATACCTCTAAGTCATGGTTAATATCCAACTGACTATCAGTAATAATGGCGTGGCTAGTGGCAGGATCTTCATTACTAAAGATATCCACTACGCTCTGCCAGAGTGAGCCATCACTATAGTTCATCTGGGTTAAATCAATGGGCGCAGAATCTAAACCATCATTAGTAATAGAGTCACCAATATAGCGATATAACTGCCCCTCTTGGCCCCCATTAATAGCACTATCTAAGCGAACAATATCGCCATTTAATAATGCTGTTGGGCGATCACTGCTGTTATGATCACTTTCACCATATACAGTGCCAATTAGCGCATCAAAAGCATTAAATATTAGGTTTTGCGACTCCCAACCTACAGTATTAAAGGCAAGTTTTACGCCAACGGCATCTTCCCCTGAAACCACATTGGTGGTATTGGTAGCATCAATATTGGAAGCTCTGAATGAGCTAACAGACAAATTATCAGCATTAACAATAGAGTCATTGATTTGTGCAAGTGAATCGGTCAACACTAGGTTGGTTGCTATGCTGGCACTGACCGCCAAAGCAGAGCCTGTCCCCCAAACGCTGCCCCCAGAGCTTTCAAATTCACCATCTAAAGTGGCATAGATATAGCCGGTTTGCTCAGAAGTTACAGTTACAGCGCCTGCATTAATGGTTTGTTGTTCTACCAATGCAAAGGCTTCACTTCTTACATCATTAAGTACCACCGCACCACCACTAGCATTGGCGTTAGACTCGGTAATATTGAAGCCTTGGGGCACTAATTGGGTGGCAGTTACTTCCTTCCAGAAGCCTGAATCAAAATAGTCCTGTTGATTAAGGTTCAGGTTAGCGGTTTGCTCACCCATATATTGGTAAACCGCACCTGGCGTGCCTTTACTGTCATCAAAATCGGCCGCTAAACGAACGGTATCGCCAAAGTTAAGCTGAGTAGGCACTTCTAGGCTGACATAATCTGCTGGGATTCTGTCTTGAATAAAACCATCAATAATGGCGGCACCGCCATCATTGGTGGTAATGGTTGTTGAGGTAATTTTAGTATTAGAAAATACCCAAGAATCATCCTTGGCATTAACTTTGAGGTCTGAGCTAATAGTCAAACTTTGAGCAGGTGAATTGTCACTAACATAGATCGCCGCCAAGGTATCGGTATTCACCTTGTTACTGCTTAAACTGGCAGCGGCACTTAAGCCATCGGCACCGAACAAAGCCCCAGCTGTCGTGGTTGAGGTGTTGCTAATCGTGGAATTAATTTTCGCATTTTGACTGGCATCTACCGTTAAATTGGCACCAGTAATCGAACTGTCTTCCACTAATGCATGGGTTTGGCTGGCTTGTTGTTCAGAGAATATGCCTTGGAATAACGGATCATCGCCAATGAAAGCATCAATGGCGTTAGACATCACATTTTGCGGCACCCAACCTATAGAGTTAAAAGACAGTAACACCCCAACACTTTCGGCACCAGACTCAACCGCTACATTAGAGGTTGCATCAACTAATGACTCGTCCTTAGCCTCAACATTGACATTAGCCGTTACTTCTATATCACTGTTTTTAACTTTGGCAATGGCATGGCTTAATATTTGGTTAGTGGCAATCACCCCAGAAACGGCAATCGCTTCACCGGTACCATAAGATGAGCCCCCCGAAGCACTAGCAAAACCTAAGTTATTAGCAAAAATAAACGCACTATTATTGGCGAGCACTTCGACATTAGTCGCAGCCACTGGAGCATTAATTAATGCAGCGTCTGCCCCAGCAAACACTTCATTACGGGCAACCATGGCTCCAAAGCCAATCGCATCGGAATCGCTGGCGTTTAGGGCGGGTAATTGAGAAGTTTGATCGATGGCGTCAATCGCCGTCCAATCACCACCGCTGTAATCAATATTACCATTTAGCAGTAGAGGGCTCGCGCCTTGGTATTCATAAATCAGTCCTGGGGTGCCACCATTGGCATAACCTTCACCAATAAAGACCCGTTCTCCTTGGGAGACGGTTTGCCCAATCGATGCAGAGGTATATTGATAGTCATCGGCTAAACTGGTGACTAACTCATTAATAATATTACTGCCAAGCAGGTTCTCGGTTTGAGCTAAAGTTTCATTGGTGTTATTCGCCGCAATCAATGCATTGTTATCTGCATTAATAATTAAATCACCGCTTAAATTTAAGGCTGTTCCAGCAACATTAATATTCCTAATTTCAGCTTGGGTAAAGGCATTAACCCGGTTTGAAGCCAAAGCACCTGATAGACTGATCCCCGTCGCGCCATATAAAGCCGAAGCCGCTGAAGTACTGTGATTACTGGTTTGGGCGTTGATCATTGACTGCTGGCTGACCGCGATAGTGGCTAGGCTAAGATCATCAGGGGATTGACTATCTCGTTCTAACGAAACGAGGTAATTGCCATAGTGTTTATCTTTGATCAGCCATAGGGCGCCAGCGGCTAAAACCTCAACACTAATATCGGCAATATCTTGGGATAGCGGCACCAGCATATTAGTAAACAGATCAATGATCTGTTGGGTAATACTGTTATCTTGGGCCAAATCAGTATCGGCTTCATCAATAAATGGGGTGCTCACATCATCGTTATCTACAATGCCAACATCGTCAAAAGAATCGACCCATTGGTCAATGTTTTGGGAAGTATTATTGTTGGTAATTTCAAATTGCTGTTGCTTAGATTGGGCATCAAGATTAATACTTCCAGCAACACTTAATTGCGAGTCGCTAATGCTCGCTTGGGTGAGCACCATGGCATCATCGGCAGTGTTTAAATTAAGAAGAGCGTCTATCGAATCAAATAACGCCCCTTGGGAATCCCAACCAATTTGGTTAAAGCTCAATAACGCACCGACAGAGGCATCACCGGATTCACTTAAGCCGAGCACTTGGGCATCAATGACGGCTAAGCTCAAGGCGTTGACTGTAACATTACCAAGTACAGTAACATTACTATTAACGACATGAGCTGAAGTACCACCATTAATTTGGTTGCTGGCAACAATCGCATTCACTAGAGCTGAAGTACCGGTGCCATAGGCGCTGCCCCCCGCAGAAATCACCGTACTGTCATTGACCGCATAAATAATTGAAGCATTAGTGGCTGCTAAATTAAGGTTACCGGTTAAGTCAACCGTGGCACCATCAATCACCGAATCCACGGCAATATCAACGTCATTAAATGCTAAAACACCACCAGCAGCAACGGAATGGGAAGCGGTGACATTATTACCTTGGGGCAGAATTTGGGTAGCACTGATCCGTTTCCATAGGGATGCATCGCTATAATCTTGGTTACTAAGATCTAACTGGCTGGCATCTTGCCCCATAAACTGATAAACCGAACCTGCGACACCTAAATCGTCCGCATAATCATCCGCCAGCTTAACCACCTCACCAAAATTAACCAAGGTAGAGCCATCAGTGCTTTGGTGATCAAAAGCAATAGTATCGGTCAGGCCTTGGTTAAGGAGATCGACCCCACCATCATTGGATGTGGTTGAGTCTGACACTAATTTAACATTGGAATAAATACCAGAGTCGTTTATCGCGTCAATACTCAGATCTTGACTATCCACCCACATCAGTCCGCCTTGTGACTGAGTCATTGTGGCTTGCACATCGCCATAAATCTTATTCATTGAAGCCACACCTGCGAGACTCATGCCACTAGCAAAAGCAGGGGAATTAGCCTGTGCACTTATGGTGTTACTTACCGTGGCATTAAGTTGATGAGCGCCAATGGCATCGACATCCACTATGGAGCTGATCACTAGGCTTGAATCTTGTATCGATACACTGGTATCGGCACTGGCATCAGCGCCAATTGAATCATCAGAAAACTCAACTAATTCACTTAGGCTCAATTGCGCTAAATTATCGGCGCTTAGGCCGATTAGGTTAACTGCTGCAACGCCACCAAATGCTCCGGCAAAGACACTGTCAGCAATTCGCCCTACATTGGTATTGGCCACTAAAGTCATTTGATCATCGGCAGCAATAACTAAAGAAGCAGCATCAACACTAGTATTATCAATGGCAACCTTAGCGGCTCCAGTAATGGCATTGATCGCCGCCATACCCGAGAAATTAATCTGTGCAAAGCCTAAATTATCATCGACCTGAAGGCTTTCAATGATGCTAGTGACTATGCCTTTACGTTCACTGTTTATTTGCACTCCAGCAGCACTAATATTACTATCATTGACATTCACTTCAGTGGCATTATCAAATTGGTTGACTGCCATGATGGCATCAACTTCTAACGGCAAGCTGGCATTGGCCCCAAGGGCTAAGAAGTCGAGCAACTCACCGCTTTGTTCAGGCGCTAAGGCATGTAATTGAGATTGGTCGCTTGCTTGTATATTGACATCGGTTGCGCCAGTAATAGTACTGCCATCAATATTGACAATATTTTCACTATTAAGGGTATTGGTTGTACTCGCGCCAATGCTATTGTAAATGGCATCATTGGAGGCATTAATATCAACCATACCCACCACATCAATGGTGGTGTTAGAGATTGACACTACCGCGGTATCATCGTGTTCTTGCTCAACGGAATATAACAAACTAGGGGTCGCTTCGGCGCTAACCTCACCACCAATATGAGCAGATACAATCAAATCGCCCGCTTCAACATTAATACCATTAGCCATATTAATTTCGGCTCGAGCTTGGCTTCTCACCACAACAGCATCTGCTGTGGTTATGGCAGTATCTGATTTAGTTACTTGCGCAGAAAGGATGACTTGTTCGGTAGCGATTATATTACCGCCTAAATCAATCAAGCCTGAAGCGTATTCAGTATTGCCATTGATATCACTGATAAAGCTTTCAGAATGGGCGTTAAAGGTGACATTTTTGGCACCATTAACATCGCTGCCCTGGGAAAGCAAAATGTGTTCGGCTGCTACGGTAAAATCTTTGGCTGTTAAATTAAGGTCGCCAATTAGGGTGAAGCTATCTTGCCCCTCGCCCAAATCAACAATTAAGTCTGAGCCCAATTGCGCTAAGGTTTGCTGATCTATCGTCAAGCTAAAATCATCATCGCCACTGGAGCCCAGAATTTTAATGACATCATCATTAGCATCACGCTCGGCACTGGCAACCACATTACCAGATACGATATCAACGATCTCATAGTGGTTGTTATTGGCATTAAGTCGTAATAAAAAGTCCGAAGCAGAAGCCGCAGCTAAATTAAGATCGGCAGACAGCAATAATCTCGGCTCAATGGCCTCCATGATCATATGATCATTTGCCGCAGCATGGGCACGAAAGAAAAATCGCGATAAGAAACGATGAAAGCGAGAGTTTTTAAAAGGAATGGTTTTGAATACTGAGCGTTTCAATCCTTTTTTACGACGTAACGGAAGAGCCATGATACCTTCCCTAGTTGTGCTTTACAGCAATTGCTAAACGGTTCCAAAGCAACCGCCCCCCTTTATTGCTAAACTTCCTTGCACATATTTAGAATTAGCCATTCCAAAAGATAATGTTCAAATTGTAGATAGTTCAATAAATATCAGTAGAGGCACCTTGCCAGCCAATAACAAAATGTAGTCCACAAGCACCAATTGAGCAAATTTTAACCACAAAAAATATCATCTTTTAAAGTGCTTTACCGATGGGTTTCACGGCAAAAAAAAAGCCTCCAATAATGGAGGCTTTTTTATCAATTAATGAGTATCAATTATTCACTGGCTAAAAACGCTGCTGCGCCAATAAGTGCCGCACTGTCGCAAAGATTTAGGTGAACAGGGATATCTTTGACAAAGTGGCTCATAATGCCCTTATCATCGAAGTTGTGATTAAACTTGGAAGCCTTAAAAAACTCCACAAAGCGTGGCAATACCCCACCACCTATCATCACACCACCTTTAGCACCTTGGGTAAGTGCGATATTACCGGCAACCATACCGAGCCAATCGCAAAATAAATTCAGTGTCTGTAAACAGATATCATCTTCACCAGATAACGCTTTAGTCGACACATCCGCCGAGGTGTAATCTTTAGCATCTAACCCTTGTGCTGCGGCGACGCCTTTATATAGTAAAGCTAAGCCAGTTCCCGAGAGTAAGTGTTCAACAGAAACAACTTGGTGTTGAGTTTGAGCATACTGTAACACTTTAAATTGCAGCTCATTAACAACTGGAATATTAACATGGCCACCCTCACAAGCCACCACTTGGAAGGAATCTTTGGTTGGCACTAATTGAGCAACACCAAACCCAGTACCTGGACCAATGGCTGCAATAGGTGCAGTTGGATCAGCTTCACCAGATTTAATTTCAACAATTTGATCAGCAGGTAGGAAGGGGCCAGAGAAAGCAAAAGCGGCAAAATCGTTTAATAACTCACAACGGTCTAATTCAAACTGCTGTTCAAGTTCACTAACTGAAAAATTCCAACCCAAGTTGGTCACATTGGCCTGCCCTTGTTTAATTGGACCAGCCACAGCAATCGATACTTTTTTACAAGCTTGTAATGATTCATCACTAATATATTGCTTCAATACATCCTGTAAAGAGGCAAACTCAGCGCTTGGATATGTTTGGCGTTGCACCAGCTTAATATTATTAATGTCACCATCTACTAACACCGCTAATGCAAATCTAGCATTAGTGCCACCAACATCTGCCACTATGATGGCATTTTCATCGATCATCATCATTTCCATAAGATTATTCGAGAGTACCTAAATAAGCTTCAGTAATTGAAGCTTTTTGAACTTAAATTTTGCTTGTTTTATTGGTGCCAGAGGATAACATGAAATATTGCTTCTGATAGATTTTTTTTGTTAACTATAGGTAAATTAATGCGCGCCAAAGTCACATCATTCGATATCGCTGAAAAAGCTGGTGTGTCCCAGTCAACCGTATCGCGAGCACTCAGTGACTCTCCCCTTGTTAGTCTCGAAACAAAAGCCCGTGTTCATGCTGCTGCCAAAGAGCTAAACTATAAAGTCGATAAAAATGCCAGTAATCTAAGACGCCAATCCAGTAACACCATTGCCTTACTATTATTCGAAGAAAGTTCATCCGGCACTGACTCTATCAACCCTTTTTACCTTTCTATGCTAGGCGCCATTACCCGTGCCTGCTCAAACCAAGGCTATGATTTATTAGTCTCTTTTCAGGAACTTGGCACAGACTGGTTCAGTGAATACGAAGATGCTCACAAGGCCGATGGGTTAATATTATTAGGTTATGGTGGCTACTTAGATTACCAGCAAAAGTTAGTCGAGCTCGAAAACCAAGGCACCCACTTTGTTCGCTGGGGCGACACCTCCACTACAGCTCCAGGGATCACCATAGGCTGTGACAACTTTGAGGGTGGCCGCCAAATAAGCGAGCATTTACTTGAGCGTGGGCGTAAACAAATAGCCTTTATTGGTGACATTTCAGACGACTCACCGGAATTAAAACAACGTTATCTGGGGTACCAAAAAACCCTAAATGACAATGGTTTGCATTGTGCACAAAGCCTGCAGTTTAATGCTGAAGTAACTGAACACTCTGGATACCTAGCCACTAAAAAGTTAATAGCATCAGGGCAGAGCTTTGATGCTGTGTTTGCAGCCTGTGATTATATTGCCCTTGGCGCAATGCGCGCACTGCAGGAGTCTGGCTATACCATCCCAACGGATGTTTCAGTGGCTGGCTTTGATGATGTGGCGATTGCTAAGCACAGCCGCCCTGCTCTGACAACAGCCATTCAAGATCCTAATGAAGCGGGTAAGCGGATGGTCAAAACGTTACTCAAACTGATCCGTAATGAACCATGCCAAAGTCATACTTTAGAAACACGCTTAGCAATTAGAGGAAGTTGCTAAATTCTTTGGCTCCGCTTTAGCACGCCACTTCTTGACTACAGGAGATGCTTCGCCCTACTGTTCGTTTACGAATACTCAATCGATTTCTTTCCGTATTCAAGCATTTTATTTAAGCAAATGCCCAGTCTTCACTAGGATGATGGTTTCTTCTTCTACAAAGGGGAAATGCTGACTTAAGTGAGGACTGCGGATCCAAGTGCCCTTAGGGTATAGCCCATGCTCGTCTTGGAAAGTACCGCTTAATACAAATATCTCTTCACCACCAAAATGGCTATGGGGTTGAAACCTTTCACCAGCAGGCCACTTTACTAACGCCACATTCTCATATTTAAAGTTATGCAATGGCATTACCTGTAAACCGCCTATACCTTGGTGCCATGCTTGAGTATTGGTATTGATGCGAACCGACCACTCATCCAATTCATCAAACTGATTGAGCTTAACTAAAATAGTGCAACCTTGCTTACTAAAAGGTTGGTGGCTTGAACCTGGTGGATTGCGTAAATACGTGCCCGCAGGGTAATCCCCATGCTCATCACTAAAAACCCCCTCAAGCACAAAGATTTCTTCACCTAAAGGATGATTATGTGGTGCAAAATAAGAATTTGGCTCGTATTTAACCACAGAAGTCACATGGCCATGCTCTGCCGCTTCACGCTCTAGTGGCTTTCTAAGTACCCCTTGGGATGGGCTTGTTACCCAATCCATGTTTTGGGTTTCAACGACCAACTTCTTATTGAAGTCCATGTTAAGCATAAGTTTTCCTATAAGGTGATTTGATGGTTTAATGGATTAACTCTCAATTCAATTAAGACCATCGAATATATGAAGAATGACGATAAACTTATTCTACTGCTAAAAGTATCTATTGGATTAGGATTTTTGCTAATTTGTATTGGCATTTACTTTCATTTGTATAGCGGCGCTATAAAAGCTATGGGGGTCACCGGCATTATCATCAGTGCAGTTTTTGTTGCGGTGGGTATGGTGCTATCTTTACCAACAAAGATGTACCTAACGTTTCTGTTAATGAAAAATGAAACTAACAGTAATCATCACAAAAAGTAATTAGGTAACTTTGTCCACTTCCCCTAAACTGAGACATTGATTAAGTAGAGTTTTCTGACAAAGTAATGTTAGGAGGCACTATGAAAAAGTCACGATTCACAGATACCCAAATTATCAGCATTTTAAAAGAAGCTGACTCGGGCATGAAGGTTGTAGTGGCATAGTTAATTTGGCCACCTGATTAGAGGTGTTAAAATACACCTCATAGCATAACAGGTGACACTATGA
>NZ_WINH01000081.1 GCF_010993985.1 Paraferrimonas sp. SM1919
TGACCGCCGCGGTGTGGTGCGATAAGGCAGCATGCCATGCCACAGCCTTGGCCAGCAGCATGCCATGCCACGCCAACGCCTCGGCCAGCAGCCTGCCTTGCCGCGGCCTTGTCCAGCAGCATGGCATGCCATGCTCCGGCCTTGGCCAGCAGCATGCCATGCCTTGCCACGACCTTGGCCAGCAGCATGCCAACGCCTCGGCCTTGGCCAGCAGCCTGCCTTGCCACGGCCTTGTCCGGCAGCATGGCATGCCCTGGCCTTGGCCAACAGCATATCATGCCACGACCTTGGCAAGCATTGCGAGCCACCGCCTTGGCAAGCATGCCATGTCCCTCGGGTAATTGCCATTTGGTTTGGCTTTGACTTACGTACAAGTTGCCTTGCGAAATGCTTGTCCCTCTGTTAAATTTCCATTTGGTTGGCTTTGACTTGCGAACGAGCAGCCTGCGCTTTCCTAGTGGAAGGTTGTTGCGAAAGTTATGTCCCTCGGAAGTTGCTTGTTGCGTTTGTTATTCGCATTCGCGCTAACCGGTGCTTGCTCGGCTTCTCTAGATGTTTTCGCACGTTCGTCGGGCTTCTTAGTCCTTCGGGGGGCGATTCGTTTCGGGGGGCTGGTGCGTAGTGTACGTCGTGGCGCGTGAGTGGTGTTTGGTTTGTGCGAGTTGGACGGATCCCTGCCTGTGCAGCGAACTCCACTGGTGCGTACCTCTATGTCCCTCGGGTAAATGCCTTTAGGTTGTCTTCGACTTGCCTACGAGTTGTCTGCGCTTCCCTAGTGGAAGGTGCCTCGCGAAAAGCATGTCCCTCG
>NZ_WINH01000082.1 GCF_010993985.1 Paraferrimonas sp. SM1919
TGATGGAAGCCATACACGGGGGTGAATGTGGTGCACACATGAATGGGGTGATGCTGGCTCGGAAGATCCTTAGACAGGGTTATTACTGGTCCACCATGGAGGAGGATTGTATCGGTTTTGTTCGGCGATGCCACAAATGTCAGATTCATGCAAATCGCATGAACATTCCGCCGTCAAAGCTGTACAACATGACTTCGCCATGGCCATTTTCTGTCTGGGGAATTGATGTAATTGGAGCTGTCACGCCAAAGGGGTCGAACGGGCATGAGTTCATCTTAGTAGCGATAGATTATTTCACAAAGTGGGTTGAGGCCCAATCTTATGCGGTGTTGAAGGCTTCACATGTCGCGAAGTTTATCAGGAACAACATTATCTGTCGCTATGGGGTCCCGAACGAGATCATTTCAGACAATGGTTCCCACTTCAAGAAGGAGGTGATTGACTTGTTGGAGAAATACAACGTGGCTTTTCATAAGTCATCTACATACCGGCCGCAAACCAACGGAGCAGTTGAGGCCGCCAACAAGAACATCAAGCACATACTACAGAAGATGGTGGAAACCTATCGGGACTGGCCAGATAAGCTGTCGTTCACTCTGTGGGGTTACAGGACTTCAATCAGAACTTCTACTGGGGCGACTCCGTACTCATTGGTTTATGGGATGGAGGCCGTTCTGCCTATTGAGATTGAGGTCCCGTCATTACGAGTATTGGCTGAGTGTCAGATAGCTGAAGCAGATTGGCAGCAGAGCAGGTTTGAGGAACTCAATCTCAATAGGTAGAACAGCCTCCATTCCATAGAGA
>NZ_WINH01000083.1 GCF_010993985.1 Paraferrimonas sp. SM1919
CCTCTGTATACCCTGTTCAACAACACTTGTTGTTTCATCCTTTAGGCAGTTACAGCAATAGCAAATAATTAAAGATGTGATATTGCGCCTTCAAGTTCTACATGAAGCTGTTGATACAAACACAGATGAGTGTGCGAATACACACACAATCACACACCCACCAAAGTGTTTGTGTGATTGATGGTAGTGCATGCCTCTGTGCCAGCTCAGGAATCATTATGTCAGGACACAGACTGATGGGAGAGGAGTGTTACAAGGTTGGTCATCCCAGCATTTGGCACCTCCAGTATTAATCTGTAAACAGCACTGATCTTTGGTATTATCAGGTTGTCCTGAACACCAGCCCACAAAATCCATCTCTGGACCTCCAATCCAAAACCAAGCACTTTCCTGTTGGCAATCCGAACCTCCAATCCATGTTGGTAGCAGGCTAGTTGTCAGCCCCTGAACAAATTTATACTCATCCTGGTTGTGTATGGATGCAAGGCTTCCCTTTATGGTCAGACAGTGTTTCTGAGCATCAGCCCAAGTCTGTTGCAATGGAACAAACTGGAAACAGCGTTGAGAATATAGAGTCCAACCCGAGGGACAAGTTGTGTGAGCAAAGAATTTTACACGCACTTCAGGAATCGCGGTGGCGTTGATAGCTGTGTCTTCGTCACCATTAACTCTAGCCAGAGCCATCATGGCACAAACAAGTAGAGACACGGTCAGCATCCTGGTGGTGGAGATGACTGATTTCCTGCTGAAAAAATATCTTTTCTGCTGTCTTCACAGTTTCAGCCTGTTGCATCCGCCTTCC
>NZ_WINH01000084.1 GCF_010993985.1 Paraferrimonas sp. SM1919
GCCCCATATTGGCTTGTGGTGGTTGCTCAAGTTGTTGTTCAAATTGCTGTTCTAACACCAATCTTGGGGATATCTGAGCAAGTAGTTGTGGTACATTTTCTGCTAATAGCTGGTGCGGCTCCTGCCCAGGAACTTCAAGATAGAAATAGCCATTGTGATTATCAATCACAATGTTTTCATCACCATTGTCTAACGTTCCCACAAAAAAAGTCACTGGCTGTTTAAGCTTGGTTTTCATTAACCCATGGGAAATTAAGTTTTCTTTTAAAAAGATCAGATCCTCATCATTCCAAACTTGCAATAAATGCCCCTTGCCAAATTGACTGTCAAAATACAAAGGTCCGCCGTAATAACTGCCGTATATTAAAGCTAGGTTTGGATGGATATCTAATTCTAAGCCACGACCTATATCAGCGAAGTCTTCAATGGGGGTTTTTAAATGGGGTTGCCAGTGACACAGCATGTCGTTAATTTTTGACACTTGCGCAGGGGAAGTTTCGTCAAAGTGGAAATGCAGTGGTAACTGATTGGCTTGCTGTTGGTAATAGTTAACATAGTTGCTTAGCCATGACGCTAATGGGTGATCTGCCATTAATGAGCCCAAAGTAATTTAAGGTTATAATGACTATTATTTTGGCACGGAAACACTATAAATGTCACAGGCTCCTGAAAATTATCATAATAACCAAGCTCTAGCTGAGCTAACTTTAGGCAAATCGACAGGCTATGTCAGCGAGTATGCGCCTGAACTTCTCCAAGGCGTACCAAGAAGCCTAAATCGTGATGCCCTAGCCC
>NZ_WINH01000085.1 GCF_010993985.1 Paraferrimonas sp. SM1919
ATCCCCGTGCGGCGTTAGCTGGAACATAGACGCCAAAGTGGCAAGCGCATCCGCCATTTGATTTTCCTCTCGGGGAACGTGATGGAAGGAGATCTCACAAAGGAACCAGCCAACTTCTTGATATAGGCTAGGTAGGGTATCAACTTGGGGTCTCTAGTTTCCCATTCCCCTCTCAGCTGATGGATCACCAATGCTGAGTCCCCATACACCTTGAGTAGCTTGACATTGGAGTCAATTGCTGCCTGGACGGCCAGGGCACATGCTTCATATTCGGCCATATTGTTGGTGCAGTCAAACCCCAGCCTGGCTGTGAAAGGTACACATTGATTGTCTGGAGAGACCAATACTGCTCCAATGCCATGGCCTAGAACGTTTGACGCTCCATCAAACCATACAGTCCATTTGTCTCGGTCCTCGTCT
>NZ_WINH01000087.1 GCF_010993985.1 Paraferrimonas sp. SM1919
TGAACCTAGGGGCAGATCAAAAGTTCTCACCCGTCGATGTTTTTAAACAAAAAAGGGGGGGACAAACCCTGGGATCTCAATGGATTGATTAAACGTCAAACGGCTCCATTGCTGTCACTCCAAAATGGTCAAGTGACTAAATCAAACAGAACACACACTCTGAGGGAGTTCCCGGAGTGATTTGCAAAAAAGGATAGGATGAGGTTGCATGAATTATCACCTCTTTCAAAAGGACAATCAATCTGTGTTTTCCAAAAAAAAAAATTAAATCAAAATCAAAATCACAAAATAGGGAAAGAATGTCATGAACATTGTACAACTTTCCATTACATTGCATTGTTTCATATGAAGTCCGCATTTACCAAATTTCACGACAAAGGTTGCATGCATCTGCATCCCTAAAAATCATGTTAACTGCATAGATTTCCTACATCTAATGTCCAAATCTTGTGGATTTGGGATGACCGGCCCTCTCGATGAGTCAATCTCTTGCTTTCTCATAAGGGTGGACCCTTGGGTACTAGTACCTATCGCCTTCAGAGGACTGCATGTCCTCGCCTTCAGAGGACTACACGTCCTCACCTTCAGAGGACTGCACATCC